>BBZU01000001.1 GCA_001304995.1 Clostridia bacterium UC5.1-1D10
CGCGTATGCCAGTGCTGTGCAGATAAAGTGACAACAATCGATTACAAAGATGTAAGCAAACTGAGAAGATACGTTTCCGAAAGAGGTAAAATCCTTCCCAGAAGAATCACAGGCAACTGCGCAAAACATCAGAGAGCGCTGACAACAGCAATCAAGAGAGCAAGACACGTATCCCTGATGCCCTACACACAGGACTAAGATACCGCTCGATTTTTTACAAGAAAACAAGAAAGCTGAAATCCTTAACAGGATTTCAGCTTTTTTATTTTGACTGAATGGATGATGTATGTTTTCTTATGAAGATAGCTCAGTTTTTTCTGCCCATTTTTCCTTCCCCTGCCCTGTCCTTTTGGACAAAACAGGAATAAAACCCAGTTTTTTCGCCTATATTATCTACAAAGGTCGTACATCCGGCGAAAGGAGGGATTTTTGAATGCACAAAAGAAAAAAAGCCACCGAGGGCGAAGCCATACTCTCTGCCATTTATGCCATACAGTTAGAGCTGCGGCGGGCACAGGCAGGCTTTCAGGACGAAACGGATGAAGCCCTCATTGACAGCTACATTTACGAGATCATCTCTCTGCATAAAAAATACGAATATTACCTGCGGCGGGCAAAGGAATTGGGGCTGGCTGCCGCAGGATGTGCGAAAATCAGCTGATACAAAAGGGGGAAGAAATGTGAGTTCTACCACCATTTTATCCGCCATGGTCATCACCTGTCTGGTGATTGTGGTACTGGTGGCGCTGGCAAAGCCGCTGCAAGGACTTTTTCGCTTTCTGCTTTCGGGGATTTTTGGCTCTGCCCTGCTGTTTCTTTTGGGCAGGCTGGGCTTTGCCGTAGGCGTCAATGCCGTCACCTTTGTGGTGAGCGGACTTTTGGGCGTGCCGGGGGTTGCAGGCCTTTTGGTACTGAGCCATTTTCTTTGAGAAAATGTAGCTTTTTGTAAACTCCTGTCGAGAAGAAATGACGGAAAAATCAAAGGGGCAAATTGACAGCACGCCATGATTTGTGATATGATAACCACAGATAAAATCAGTATCGGAAACGCTGGTTTTATCGGAAACAAAGTCTTCTTTTATGATAAGAATACCCCCATTTTTCTTATCACTTGCCGAAAAAAACCATCGGGTCCCCCAATCCCGGTGGCTTTTTTTCATTTTCCCCATTTTTTTCAGAAAGGAGTCTTTCTATGACACCTGAACAACTGGCAACAGATCTGAAAAGCCTGCTTTTGCAGAAAGATTTCCGCACCGTACAGCAGCCGGAGGACACCCCTGTGTTTGATCTTTACATACGCATTGAAAATCCTGTCTGCTGTGTGCTGGCAGTGCAGCCCCATGACAGTGACGAGCATCGAGAAGATGTGGCTGCCTTTGCGGAAAGCCTGCAAAAACAGCTTCCTCAGATCCAATGTACGCAGCTCATCTGTCTGTATCTGACCATTGGCCCGGAGCCTTTGGCGGAAGTACGTCCTCTGGCAGACACAGACCGCATGGGCAATTTGCATCATATTGCATGGCATTACGCCACGGACACACAAACTTTGCAGGTAGCCGACGGCAGTCCGGACAAGCTTATGGGCATTGAAAAACTGCTGCGGATGGCTGCCACCGGAGAAGAACTGCCCAAAGACACCCTCCGGGAAGATACCACAGGAAAACGCCCCGTGGTGACTTTCACCATTTTTGCCATCTGTGCTGCCCTGCTTCTCTACGGCATGGTGACAGGACAGAACGAATTTCTCTGGGAGCGTTTCAGCGTCAGCAAAGAAACAGTGCTGGGATTGGGGCAATACTACCGCCTCATCACCGCCATGTTCTTCCACGGCAGCATCATGCACCTTGCTGCCAACAGCATTTATCTGTTTTACTTCGGCAGTCGGGCAGAACTGCTGCTGGGCAAAGTCCGTTATGTGATTCTGTATCTCATTTCCGGCATCTGCGGCGGACTGTGCAGTGTTTTTCTGGGGCATTATGCCTCCATCGGCGCATCCGGCGCCATCTTCGGACTTTTGGGCGCCATGCTCATCCTCACACGGGAGAAAGGTTCCCGTTATACCGGCATGAACTACGCCACCATGATATTGCTGGCATTCACAGCCCTTGCCATGGGCTTTCTGGATGTGGGTGTGGACAACTGGGCCCATCTGGGAGGATTCCTCTCCGGCGCTCTGGTGTTCTTCCTCATGTTCCGTGCCAAAGAATGAGGTTTGCGGACGGTTGTTCCCTCTTGACAAGCTGGGAGCGACCGTCTTTTTTTGTACAAAACCGACCACTTTTCCCCACAGGTTTTCCTCTTCTTTTTTTGGGGATAACTTGCCATTTATACACAGAATAGGATACAATAAGTGGGAAAAGGTGAAAATGTAACAAAAACCACACCAAATTTTCAATATATTCCACCAAATAAATTTGAAAAAACAAGATATAGTCCACAGGGAACCACTGTTATCCACACTTTTTCTGTGGATAACCCAAAAACCATGTGGATAACCAGAAAGGATGGATAGAAAAATGGACCATTTGACACAATTATGTGCCAGATTGCAGGAAGCCGCATCCGCTTCCCCCTACGCAGAAAAAAACTGGTGTTCGGTGACGGCTGCCAGAATCCCAGACTGATGATGATCGGCGAAGCCCCCGGCGGCGATGAAGAAAAGCAGGGACGCCCTTTTGTTGGCAAGGCAGGGAAAAACCTGTCTGCTTTTCTGGAAACCATCGGCTTGAATCGGGAAGAAATCTACATCTCCAATGTGGTAAAACTGCGCCCCACCAAGGAAAGCCCCAAAACAGGGAAAGCCGTAAACCGTCCCCCTTCCAAGGATGAGATCGCTTTTTTCCTGCCTTTTTTGCAGGAGGAAATCAAAGTGGTGAATCCTCAGTGGATTGTGACTTTGGGCAATGTACCATTAAAAGCAGTCACAGGGGATGCCAAAGCGGTCATTGGGGACTGGCACGGCAAGCCTTTCACACTGGAAGACGGAAAAATCCTCTTCCCCCTCTACCATCCCGCAGCCATCATTTACAATCGGGCATTGTCCGAAACTTATCAGGAAGATTTGATGACACTGAAAGGATTGCTGGAGAAATAACTGCATAAATATGTTATTTTATCGCAAAATCGGGCGTCTGTAAAGACTTCCCGATTTTCTTTTTTACAAAAGCATATTCTTTTACTATGCTATGTTTTTCAGTAGTATAAAACCATCACTAAAAATTTTGTATAAAATTACTAAACAAAAAGCATTGCATTTTTATAAATTTATTGGTATGCTTATGCTCGCATGTGTTCATGCAGAAAAACAAAACGGGGCGAAAAAGACGCCCAAAGAAAGGATGTTGATAAATGAAAAAAATCGCAAAAGGGATTTCCCTGGTACTGGCACTGGTTCTGATGCTTTCTGCCTGCACGACAGCAACGCCTCAGAGTGAAACTGCCGCATTGACTGCTGCCCAGACAGCTTATCTGGAACATGTAGACACGGAATACTCCTACAATCTGGCACGAAAGCTGGAGGAGATCCGCTCCAATGACGCCCTTGGCTACCGCACCGCAGGCTCCGACGCCGAGATCGCTACCGGCGATCTGCTGAAAGCCGAAATGGAAGCCATTGGCCTGACCAATGTGACAAAAGATGCCTTTACTTTAGATACATGGACCTTCCGTACCGCACAGCTCACTTACACAGCTGCGGACGGCACAGAAAAGACTGTGGAACTGGGCGGCTACCAGACCACATTCCAGACAGAAGGTCCCCAGACCTTCACCCTCATTGACGGGGGCGAAGGCACCGAAGACGATCTGGCAGAGCTGGACGTAACAGACAAACTGGTACTGGTAGACATCAACCAGAGAGAAAACTGGTGGATCAACTACCCTGCTTATGAAGCACATCTCAACGGCGCCGCTGCTATTTTGGCAGCACAGGACGGCGGTTATGGCGAAGTAAGCCCTGATGCCCTCAACGCTCAGGATGTTTGCGGCCCCGAAGACGCGCCCGCTTTCTCCATCAGCCGCACCCACGCCGATGAACTCCGCGCCATCATGGAAGCAGAAGGGGTCAACGAACTGACTGTTACATTCAACGCTGACAGCAAAGTGGAACGTGACGGCACCTCCTACAACATTGTGGGTATGATCCCCGGCAAAGACCCTGATGCCATGGTGCTCATGAGCGCTCATTACGACTCTTACTTCACCGGCTTCCAGGATGATAACGCTGCTATCGCTCTGATGATGGGCATTGCCAAAGGCATCATCGACAGCGGTTATGAACCGGAAAAAACACTGGTATTCTGCGCCATGGCTGCGGAAGAATGGGGCGTTTCTGATACACGTTACGACTGGTCCACAGGGGCTTACAACCAAATTTTCCGGGTACATCCCGAATGGGTTGGCAAAGTGGTGGCAGACATCAACTTTGAACTGCCTGCCATGGCCGAAGGCACCACCGACCAGATTCGTACTTCTTACGAACTGAAAACATTCACAGAAGATTTCAAAACACTGGTACCTGCCGTAGAAGGCATTTTCGAGGACGGCATCGAAGTTATCGTGCCCACACAGACATGGTCTGACGACTTCTCCCTGTCCATCGCTGGCGTACCTTCCAACGTAACTGCCCTGCGCGGCGGTTTCGCAGAAACCCATTACCATTCTCAGTTCGACAACGCAGATACATACAGCCCCGAAGCATTCCTGTTCCACCACAACATGTACGGTCTGCTGATGCTGGCTTATGACCACTGCGCCGTATCCCCTCTGGACTTCTCCACCAGAATCCAGACCATGCGGGATACCATGGACACAGAACGCCTGTCCGCTCTGACACTGGAAGACGGCTCCAACACCGCTGACGCACTGAACACCGCTCTGGATACAGCAGAAGCTGCCGCTGCAGAAGCTTGGGAAAAAGTAAACACTGCCAACAGCGAATATGCCGCTGCCCTGGAAGCAGGCGACACAGAAACAGCTGACAAGATTCTGGCAGAAACACGCACCCTCCACAGTCAGGTACTGGAAGCTTTCCGTTATGCGGAAGACCAGTTTGTACGCCTGACATGGGAAGACGTTTCCATTTTCCCTCACGAACACAGCCAGAACAACCTGTCTGCACTGGAAAGCAGCATTGCAGCTCTGGAAGCAGGCAACGCACAGCAGGCACTGGACGAAAGCCTGTACCTCATCGACAACAACTGGTACGCTTACGACTGGAGCAGAGAAACTTTCGACCACTTCACAGACTATGTACTGGATCAGCCTGCTGACCGCCTCATGTGGGGCGCAGGCCGTGTACAGGGTCATGTAGACCTGTACGATGTCATCAACAGCCTCCAGGAAAAAGCAGAAAGCGGTGACACAGACTACACAGAAGAACTGGAAACACTGAACACAGCCGTTTCCACAGAAACAGAAAGTCTGAAACAGCAGGTTTCCCATGAAATCGAATCTCTGGAAACACTGACAGACTCCCTGACAGCTATGGCTGCTTAAAAGAAAATCAAAACAGCTATTTCCAAATAAAAAAGCTGGAACCTTCCAAAAGGCTCCAGCTTTTTATTTGCTTATGAAGTTTTTATTCTGCCAGTTTTTTCAGCAGTTTGGCATAGGTTTCCACGCCCAATGCCAAGATTTCCTCATCAAACTGGAACTGTGCGCTGTGGAGAGAATGGGTATAGCCTTTTTCCGCATTGCCGCTGCCTAAGAAAAAGAACATACCGGGTACCTTCTGAAGATACAAAGAGAAATCCTCTGCCAGCATATAAGGAGGTGTTTCTTCGTAATTATCCCCTGCCACTTCCTGCAAAAGTTCTACCAGTTTTGGGTCGTTATCCACCACACGATACATATGACGGAACACCGCTTCTCCTTTGCAGCCATAACCTGCCGCAATACCAGAAGCCACTTCCTGCACACGCTTTGTCATGGTTTCGTAGGCTTCGTCGCTGAATGCACGCATGGTGCCTTCCAGCTTCACTTCCTTAGCAATGATGTTGCAGGCTTCGCCGCCATGGATGGCACCGAAGGTCAATACGCCGCTGTCCAAAGGGGATACATTTCTGGACAGGATGGTGTGGAGCCCTGTGATGACTGCCCCTGCCGCCAATACGGCATCATGTCCCAGCTGAGGCTGTGCGCCGTGAGCACTTTCTCCGTAAATATGCACATCCACTTCCCCGTTTCTTGCCATCATGGCGCCTTTGCGGCAAGCCACTTTTCCCTGAGGTACCTGAGGGAAGATATGACAGCCGATGATGCAGCGAACGGGATGTTTTTCAAAAAGTCCCGCATCTACCAAAAGCTGTGCGCCACCGGGGCCTTCTTCCGCCGGCTGGAAGATGAGGACAACATCGTTTTTCAGTTCATCTTTATGTTCCTGCAAGTATTTGGCAAAGCCCAGCAGCACTGTCACATGGCCGTCATGACCGCAGGCATGCATACAGCCCACATGCTCCGAAGTGAAGTCGCAGCCTGTCTGTTCTGTGACAGGCAGGGCATCCATATCCGCACGGAACGCCACCGCTTGTCCCTTGCCTTTGCCGCGAATCACTGCCACGACGCCTGTTTCCAGCCATGTTTCCAGCTCTGTGATACCGAAGCTCGTAAGTTTTTCCCGAATATAGGCGGAGGTTTTGTATTCCTTCAGGCCCAGTTCGGGGATTTTATGCAAATTGCGGCGCATCTGCCGCAGTTCTTCTACCATGTTTTGAAAATACGCTTCCATTGGCTTTCCTCCTTTGTTCTGATTGTTCTCATTGTATCACAGACATCTTTCTTTGGAAAGGATACAAATTCTGTGGAAAATCTCCCCATTTTCGTATATAATAAAAGGTAAATACAAAAATCAAAAGATAAAGGAGAGATTTACCCATGGATTATGATATGACCAATCCCTATGAAATTGCGAAATACATCAAGGAAGCCAAAAAGGCAACCCCTGTCAAAGTATATGTAAAAGGCGATCTGAGCGGCGCATCCGCAGAAGGCGTAAAAGTATTCGGCCAGGGGGATTTCTGGATCCTCATGGGCGACCACGCTGCCGTACAGGCTCTGCTGGACAGCAAAAAAGACGCTATTGTAGACTGCGCTATGGAATATGACAGAAGAAACTCTGCTGTTCCCATGCTGGACATCACTGGCGTGGAAGCACGCATCGAGCCCGGCGCATTCATCCGTGACCGGGTAAGCATCGGCAAAAACGCTGTTGTAATGATGGGCGCTGTCATCAACATCGGTGCGGAAATCGGCGAAGGCTCCATGGTTGACATGAACGCTGTTCTGGGCGCAAGAGCAACCGTAGGCAAAAATGTACACGTTGGCGCAGGCGCAGTGCTGGCAGGCGTTCTGGAACCCCCCAGCGCAACACCTGTTATCGTGGAAGACGGCGTAATGATCGGCGCAAACGCAGTGGTACTGGAAGGCGTACGCATCGGCGCAAACGCTGTTGTTGCAGCAGGCGCAGTAGTAACAGAAGACGTACCCGAAGGCGCGGTAGTAGCTGGTTCCCCTGCCAAAGTCATCAAAATGAAAGATGAAAAGACAGAAGGCAAAACACAGCTCATGGAAGATTTGAGAAAATAATCCTTTCTGAAAATCAAAACATCCCCTCTCTCAGGGGCATCTTCGTAAGAAAACAAAGAAAGCTAAAATCCTTATCATGACAAAGGATTTAGCTTTCTTATTTTTTATTAAGATTTTTGTTATGTTTTCTTATGAAGACAGCCATCGCAATTCCCCTTAAGAAATCAAGGAAAAGAAAAATCAATGTTTTCTTAAGGGGAAGTTGCTTTCAGAGGGGATGTTTTTTTGTTGGGACAGAAAAACGGCGGCAGTTGCCTGCCGCCGAAATAAAGTATCATGTGATGTCAAATATTACCAAAGATCCCAGAAGGACAGTGGCATTGGTGTATTGGGCATGGTGCCGGGTTTCATGGCTGCTTTGAATGTGGTGATGGCTTTTTGTAATTTGAGATATTCAGCATCAATCGTGTTCTGATCCGCATCCTGTTTGTCATAAACTGCTTTCGCGGTATCCACTGCTGCCTTCAAAGCATTTTTCTGCACTTCTGTCACCCATTTCTGATTAGGAGAGATATTGCTGCCGTCAGTAGAAGTCGGTATTGCCAGCAGGTTATTGCCCTCCTGCATCAGGGCAGCCAGTTTTTCTTTATTCACAGACAATACAGTTACTTTGCAAGTTGCTGTTTTGTTGCCATCTTCTGTGGTGACTGTAATCGTCGCAGTGCCAGGTGCCTGTGCAACCACTTTACCATTGTTATCTACTGTTGCTACTGCCAGATTATTACTGCTCCATTTTACTTTGGGATTTGTTGCGGTTTTCGGTGTCACTGTTGCCACCAGTGTATTCGCTTCCCCTGCGGAAAGTTTTAGATCATTGGTGTTCAGTCCTACGCCTGTCACTGCTACGGGTGTTTCTTTGACGGTAACTTCACATGTGGCTGTTTTATTGCCATCTACTGTGGTCACTGTAATCGTTGTGGTACCAGGTGCCTGTGCAACCACTTTACCGGTGCTGTCTACTGTTGCCACTGCTGGTTTGCTGCTATTCCATGCCACGTCTCTATTAGCAGCTGCTTCTGGCGTCACTGTTGCCACCAGTTTATTTTCTTCCCCTACGGAAAGTTCCACTTTATTGGTGTTCAGTCCTACGCCTGTCACCGCTACGGGTGTTTCTTTTACGGTAACTTCACATGTGGCTGTTTTATTGCCGTCTTTTGTGGTTACTGTGATCGTTGCATTGCCAGGTTTCTGTGCAACTACTTTACCATTCTGATCTACCGTTGCTACTTCCGGATTATTGCTGCTCCATGTCACTTCTTTATTTGTGGCTGCTTCCGGTGTCACAGTTGCCACCAGTTTATTTTCTTCCCCTACGGAAAGTTCCACTTTATTGGTGTTCAGTCCTACACTCTGTACAGGTACAGTTGTTGTCTGTCCATTCACAGTCACTTTACAGCTTGCGCTCTTGCCATCAACCGTTGCAGTGATGGTAGCTGTGCCTGCCGCTTTTGCAGTCACATTGCCGTTATTATCAACAATTGCTACACCTTCATTATCGCTCTTCCAAGTTACAGTCTTGGTAGTAGCGTCATCAGGTTTTACGGTTGCATTCAGTTTTGCTGTACCGTTCACATCCAGTGTCAGATCGGTTTTATCCAGTGTCACACTGGTTACACCAATCTTCACATCTTCTGTCACTTCAACTTTGCCGGATTTTTCATCAATACGGCCACTGCCCTTGACAGTAATGGCATTATCCGCCTGCAATTTGCCAATGGTGCCGCTCAGCTCAATTTTACCGTTTCCTTTATCGGTCACATAGAGTTCTTTCACGACAGTTGGTGCCGGAATCTTCACATCCGCATTAGCCGCGGTAATATCCACACGTTCTGCCTGCAAATCGGTCAATTCCACAGGATTGCTTGTTTCCACAACGATCCGTTTCAGATATGTGCCGTTGCCGCTTTCCAAACCCATCACATCCGCACCGTTGCTGCGGATATACAGATTCCCTTTCAACGCCTGTGCGGTTTTGTTGTCCAGCTTCAGACCAACAGGATATTTGTCATATGTTTTTTCAGCATAAATATGTCCGCTGATCTTGCAGTCTTTGAAGTATACGGAGTTTTCACCGCCGCCTTTTACATAAACATTGCCATAAACGGTCATGCCTTCCAATGTGACACTGCCGTCTTTCACATCGCTGTCAATATAGAGATTTTCCCGTACGGTCATGTTTTTCGCTGTAATACCGGATTTTGTCACAGTGGCGCTGCGGTAAGTGCCGCCGCTGTAATTTCTGTCCACAGTCACATTGCGGTAACGGCTGGGTTTATACCAATCGTCATTATCATCGGTATAATTGGGCTTGCTTGCGCCGTCCTTTGTTTTCACTGTATCAGGGCGGATGCTGGTATTTACATCGCTGACATAAACAGTCATGGTATCGATGTCACCGCTGCCGCGGATGCTGATCTTATCTTTTACCACCATATCTTCTACTTTTGCCTTGGAGAAGTCGATGGTAGCCTTATCGGCATTTTTGGTGATTTCCATATTTTTGATTCTGGCGTCAGAACCCAGTTTCAGATCGGTTTCCGCATCCAGTGTCAGGTTGCGTACTTTTGCGTCGATGGTAATGGAGCCGGACAGTTCTTTATCCACTACAACATCTGTATAATCGCCGCCGGTAAGTTTACCGATTTTCTTAAATGTGGTTTTTTCCACAGTGGTCTTGCCGCTGGCTTTCACTGCGGTATCCTTCTGATCCATAACCATTTCTTTGATGTTACAGTCTTTCAGGATGATTTCGCCGCCGCCATCCACAATGAGTTTGCCTTTGACAGTCACATCTTCCAGTGTGATGGTCTTTGTGCCCAGGCGGTCGGAAATGGTCAGATCACCTGTAACAGTTGTATCTTCCAGTTTGGACTGGGTCAGGAGCATATCTTCTTTTTTGGTTTCTTCTTTATCTTCTTCCTTGTCGCCAGGCTTATAGTTCATGGTCTTATCCAGTGCCAGAACGGCTTCCGCTCTTGTGAGCACTTTGTTGGGCCCGAAAGAGCCATCGGGATAGCCTGCCATAATGCCTGCTTCGCTGACAGCGCCTACTACGCCTTTTGCCCAATTGGAAATGGCGTAGGAATCGGTATAACGATATGCCCGGCTGTCATTCTGTTTCAAACCCAGAATACGAGAGATCATCGCCGCCGCTTCCTGTCTGGTGACAGGGTCATTGGGACGGAAAGTACCGTCGCCGTCGCCGGAAATATAGCCTGCCGCCACACCTGTCTGGATGGCGTTTTTGCCCCAGTAATGGTTGGGTACGTCAGAGAAATAAGCATAGCCGCTCTTGCTGTATCCCATGGCGTTATTGACCAGCACTACAAACTCCGCTCTGGTAATCATGTTGTTGGGGCGGAAAGTACCGTCAGGATAGCCGCTGATGTCTCCTTTATCCACCCACTTATTGATGGTATTCTGTGCCCAGTGTCCCTGAATGTCTGTGGGCGCACCGAAAGCGGTGACGCTCATAGCCATGGAAGCCGCCAGCACAGCTGTAATGGTAATCGCATGTTTCTTCTTCATAATTACACCCCCATATGAAAAACTTTTCATGGAATTTTTATCCTCTTCTAATGCTACTGTACTCTGTTTTTCCTTAAGAAACAACTGCTTTCCGCCATTCGTAAGAAAGCCTTAAACAAATCGTAATATCCGTAACATAAGGATTTTTCCGCTGTCATCCCACACAAAAAACCGAAAAATTTCCCACCGTATTTTCAACACCGCCAAACTGTGCTATGATAAAAAATATACAAAATCTTAACACGAAAGAAAAAAGGAGGTGTATCCATGGAAAAAATCAAAAAATATCTGCCCAAATTTCGGCCCAACTGGCGAGGCGCACTGCCGGTGGTGCTTTTTTTCGGCGCATCTTTCCTGTTGGTGGCAGTGTTTTTTGACCTGCAATTTGTTATGACCGCTTCCATCATGACGGTGCTGTTCCAGATCCGCCATGCCCGATACAACTCCTGGGGTATCTTTTCCGTCAGCTGGTCATCTGCGAAGCCCTTGCTCTTTTTGCCATAATCGCCACGTTGGATACGCCCCTTTCTCTGCTCTTGAATTTCACCATTCCCTTTGCGTTGGTTTTCCTGCAATCTTCACAATTTGTGCCAAAAGGCTACTTTGCCAGTGCCATGATATTCGTATTCCTGCAATTCATGCCGCCGGAACCAAAAGATTTCGCCGTACAGCTGGAAGTGGTACTGGTTTGCTGGGTATTCCTGGCCATCGTACTGAAGCTATATCCCTATTTGCAGCGAGGCAAAAAGCAGGCAAAACCTACGGTTCAGACACTGCACACCGGCCTGAAACAGCTTTCTCAAATGCTTATCCGCATTGCTGACGGGGAAACAGACGACGATTTTTCCAAAGAACTTTACAAATTAGAAGACACTTACCACCGCATGGCATATCAGATGCAGACGTTGCTCCAGAAAGGCGACCACGGCAAAAAATGCTTCGATATGCTGGCGGTCATGTTCCAGCGGAGTTTTTATCTGGTACGGGACAAAGCCTGGCAGCAGGATGAAGTCCAGCAAAATGCTCTGCCTCGTCTAACAGAGGTGGCGGAACTGGCAGAAGAAGCCTCTCAGACTCTCAACGAAACAGACAATACGGAACTCATTGCAAAAGCCCGCGATCTTTTGCAGCAAAGAGAAATGCCGAAGGACGGGTGCTCATCTTTTACCGAAGCTGTCTGCACATGCTCATACTAATTTGTCACACCTACCCTGCCACAAAGAAACAGAATCTCCAGTGGTTCGGCGTAGACTGGCAGGAAACATGGCTGAAATTCCGGCGGCGTATTTCCCGCCATTCCATCGAAACCCGGTTTGCCCTGCGGCTTTCCGTGGTGCTGACCATCAGCTGCGGCGCCAAGGCAATCTCCCACGCAAACCATGTATACTGGTTCCCTCTGAACGCATTTTTGCTGCTCCAGCCCAGTTTTGAGGACAGCGAGCATCGTCTGACTCGTCCCATCGGTACGGCTTTGGGCTGCCTTCTGGTGGCGCTGGCAGAGCCTTTTCTGCCGACGGTACCCATGCAGTTTGCCTTTGCCTTTCTCATGATGTTCTTCATGTACTGCTCCACCCCCGGCACATGGGTGCAGCCCATTTTCTCCACCAGTTTTGCCTTGATTCTGGCGTCCATGTCCATGCAGGACAATACATTGATCTGGCTGCGTATTGCCTATGTTATCACGGCGGTACTGCTGGTTTCCGTCATCAACCTGTTTTTCTTCCCTACCACAAAAGAAAAGCAGTTTGCCCTGAACCTGTGCAGGCTCTTCCAGCTCCACGCTCCTACTGGGAAATTGCCAGACGGAGTTTGTCACAAAACGTGGATTTACATGAGTACAATGAACTGCTGACAGAGTTCCATATGATCTACGCCCAATGCAGAGAATACATACAGAAAGAACTGCCGGGAGAAACGGGCACAGTGTATCATGAGCTGCTGGTGACCCTCTGGAAAACATTCTCCGAACTGGAACAGACAGCATACCTCATGCAGACAGGCTTGGCGGAACAGGACGAATATCCAGTCCTCATGGATTTGACCATGCAGCTGCAAAAAGAAATCTTCCCGCCCCAGCCCACAACGCCTTCCGTTGCCCTTCACCGGGATTTTAGGGACAAAGACCTGACTTATGTACTGACCCAGTACATGCGCAACAGCGGACACCTGCGGTCCTTATACAGTCAGGTGGCAAGCAACACTCTGATATTCAAAACAAAAGAACTTGCCCGCAAATAAAAACAGAGCATTTCTCCAAAAAGAAATGCTCTGTTTTTTTATTTTCCCCGGAAATTGCGGATATCTTGGGAAATCTCCCGTAGTTCTTCTTTGGACAAGGTATCCAGATGTTCCAGACGATCCATGAACATCAGCAGACTTTCGTTATAGCGAATCTTGTTGAACTCCACAAAGTAATTGACTACAACACCGGGAATGAGGGCAATGACAAAAATACCGTAAAGCACCAGTATCACCGTCAGGATACGCCCCACAGCCGTTACCGCCACAATATCCCCAAAACCGATGGTGGTAGATGCGGCAAAGCAATACCATAAGCCATCGGAAAAGGTGGTAATGTCCGGCTCTACCTGCCAGACGCGCCAAAAGCAACCAGCAGCAAAACTGCCACATAACCGAGGGTAAAGTGTTCCACATGGGTGGTATGGATGATCTTACAAAGCAGGGGAAATCTGCACATATATTTCTCCTTTCAGGTCATTTTTACAGGGTTACAAAAAATACCCGTATTTTTTGGGAGGGAAATACGGGGGAATCAAAAATCGCTATGGGGTTATACTGCACATAACCCCACAGGATGACGTAAGCTTATTTGCCTCTGACGATTCTGGACAGCTGGATCAGCAGAGTAGGCGCAAATGCCAGACCTACGATCTGACCGATGTTTGTCAGTGTCAGAGCGTTGTCGATGTCAAACAATCCATGGAGTGCAGGCACAAACAGTACCAGCATCAGCAGCAGTGTGCCTATGAAGAAAGCACCTACGCTGTAAGGATTGGAAGGCAGACGGAAGATGGAACGGGAACCGCGGCAGTTGAATCCGTGGAACAGACGTGCCATACAAAGTGTTGCGAAAGCCATGGTACAAGCCATGCCGTTGTTGATCTGCATACCCAGATAGAAAGCAACCATGGTTGCCACTGCAATGAGAGCACCCTGGATACCCAGTGTCTGCAAAAAGTCTTTTGTCAGAATGCCTTCTTTGGGGCTTCTGGGTTTCTGGTTCAGCAGGTCGCCAGTGGGTTTTTCCATGTTTACTGCCAGTGCAGGCAAGCTGTCTGTCAGCAGGTTGATGAACAGCAGCTGTACTGCCGTGAAAGGCAGAGGCAGGCCAAACAGAGATGTGATCATAACCACCAGAATACCAGCCAGGTTACCGGAAAGCAGGAACTGGATGGAGTTCTTGATGTTGGTGTATACGTTTCTGCCGTTGGCTACGGCTTTAACGATGGTTGCGAAGTTATCGTCTGTCAGAATCATGGACGCTGCGTCCTTGGATACTTCTGTACCGGTGATACCCATGGCAATACCGATATCAGCCTGTTTCAGTGCAGGCGCGTCGTTGACGCCGTCACCTGTCATAGCTGCCACATGACCTCTATCCTGCCATGCTCTTACGATACGGATTTTATGCTCGGGAGATACACGGGCATAAACGGAAATATGTTCTACTTCGTTGCGAAGTTCTTCGTCTGTCATTTTTTCCAGCTCGCTGCCTTCTACGGCTCTGTCCCCATCCTGGAGGATACCGATTTCTCTTGCGATGGCAGAAGCGGTGATCTTATGGTCACCGGTAATCATAACAGGACGGATACCAGCTCTGCGGCAGTCCGCAACAGCAGGCGCGGATTCCACACGAGGAGGGTCCATCATAGCAATCAAACCAGTGAAGATCAGGTCGTTTTCGTCCTCCAGTGTCAGAGGGCGGTTTTCAGAAAGAACCTTTTTGGCAAATGCCAGTACACGCAGGCCCTGAGAGGAGAAGTCTCTGTTCTGGTCTACAATGGCACTGCGGATTTCGTCTGTCAAAGGCAGGACTTCGCCGTTCTGTTCCACGGAAGTACATCTTGCCAGCAGCACGTCAGGGGCGCCTTTGATGAGCATTTCATAGCGTTCGTTTCTGAAATGCAGAGTAGACATGAGTTTTCTGTCGGAGTCAAAGGGAATTTCCTGCAAACGAGGGAATTCTTCTCTGACTTTATTTTCATCGCCGCCAATGGTACGGCAGAAGGACAGCAGAGCGGTTTCCGTAGGGTCGCCCACTGCTGTTTCGCCGTTGATGGCGCCGTCATTACACAATACACTTTCTGCCACCAGACCGTTCACAGCTTTTTCATTGCCTTTGGCTTCTTCGGGCTCCCAAACTTTGCCGTTGGCATAAGCTTTCTTTACAGTCATGCGGTTCTGTGTCAAAGTACCTGTTTTATCGGAACAGATAACGGATACACAGCCCAGACCTTCCACGGCACGGAGATTTTTGATGATGGCGTTTTCTTTTGCCATTTTCTGCGTACCGATGGCCAGACCAATGGTCACGATGGAGCTGAGAGCTTCAGGAATGGCCGCAACTGCCAGAGCCACGGCAAACATCAGGGATTCTGCCAGGCCCATGTTCCGCCATACACCCAAACCAAAGACGATGGCACAGATCACCATGATGATGATGGACAGTTTCTTGGAGAAATCGTCCAGACTGCGCTGAAGGGGTGTTGCCTTTTCCTGAGCGGATTCCATCAAATCAGCGATCTTACCGATTTCTGTCTGCATCCCTGTGCCTGTCACCAGTACCACCGCGCGGCCGTAGGACACCAGAGAGCTGCTGTATACCATATTCAGTCTATCACCCAAAGGCAGTTCATCCTGATCGATGGGTGTGTCGATTTTATTTACGTTTTCAGATTCCCCTGTCAGTGCGCTTTCGCTGACCTGCAAGGAGAAGTTCTGCAATACACGGCCGTCTGCTGCGGTCACGTCCCCTGCTTCCAGCAGCAGGATGTCGCCGGGCACCAGTTCTGCCGCAGGCACTTCCATTTTCTGACCGTCACGAATGACGCGAGCATTGGGTGCTGCCATGGCTTTCAAGCTGTCCAGAGATTTCTGGGCTTTGAAATGCTGCACTGTACCCAAAATGGCATTGAGAATCAACACTGCCAGAATAACAATGGTGCCTTCCACACCGCCTGTCAGAGCGGAAATGATGGCTGCGATAATCAAAATCACAACCAACAGGTCAGCAAACTGTTCTGCAAATACCTGCAAAACGCCTTTGCGCTTTCCTTCCTGCAATTTGTTGTAGCCGTACTGTTCCAGCCGTTTTTTGGCTTCTTCCGCTGTCAGCCCGTTCATGGAGCTGTTCATCTGCTGCAGGAGTTCTTCCTGCGATAATTTCCATTGTTTGTCCATAGAAATTCCCCTTTCTCTGTGTCCCGTGCAAATAAAAAAGACTTTTATTGCACCGAATCCTCTCGTTATGCAATAAAAGTCTTGCTTTTCAAGAAAATTTTCTTTTAGCCGCGCCCGGGTGATAGCACCGAGATGACGAACGCTGACGATGCGGCTTGCCGCACAAGCTACTCCCTTTTATTACAATGACTCTACCATACTTTTGCACAAAAGGCAAGAGAAAATCATACAAATTGCAATTTTTCTTTTTTTCCCCCTGTTATTTTTGCCCCAAAGTCCCTGATTTCTCCCTCTTTTTTCCCGAAAACGCCCTTTCTGTTTTTTGGCAGTCTGCATTTGCATTTTCCTGTCATTATGCAAATATAACGAAAATTTTTGTATGCAAATCCATGCAATTTTTTTCAAAAAAGGGGCTTGTTTTTTTCTTAACTTGGGTCTATGATAAATGCGTCAACTACATACGGCAGTATCTTCAGGGCAGGGTGAAATTCCCGATCGGCGGTATAGTCCGCGAGCGCAGCGATGCGCAGGACTTGGCATAGGTTCAAGTCAGGATTTGGTGAGATTCCAAAACCGACAGTATAGTCTGGATGGAAGAAGATCATGACAGCACAAGGCAGAAGCATCTGTTTTTGTTCTGTTCTTTTGTGTATGCCGAAAACGGGTGTATTTGTGATGCCCTTTGTTTTTTGCATATGCTTATTTTCTATGGATTTATGAGCCCTGAGTGGACGGTTTCCCGTCTGTTCAGGGTTATTTTTTGCGAAAAAGGAAGTGGAGGAAATGGAAAAACAGGATTTTATGCGGCGAGCCATGGCCCTTGCCAAAAACGGCATCGGCGCCGTTGACCCCAACCCACTGGTGGGCGCGGTCATTGTCAAGGACGGCGAAATCATCGGCGAAGGCTGGCACGCACGTTTTGGCGGACTCCACGCAGAGCGGAACGCTCTGGCAAACTGCCGCACCTGCCCTGAAGGTGCTACCATCTATGTCACACTGGAACCCTGCTGTCACTACGGCAAGACACCTCCCTGCACAGAAGCCCTTCTGGAAGCAGGCATTGCCAAAGTGGTCATCGGTTCCCGTGACCCCAATCCCAAAGTAGCTGGCAAAGGGGCAGCTATCCTGAGAGCAGCGGGCGTTGAGGTGGAGGAAGATTTTCTTCGGGCAGAATGTGATGCCCTTAACGGTCCTTTCTTTCACTACATCACCACGAAGCGCCCTTATGTGGCAATGAAATACGCCATGACTGCCGACGGGAAAATCGCCACCGTCACCGGAGCTTCTCAGTGGATCACCAACGAGGACAGCCGCCATCATGTACACCAACTGCGGCGGCGGTATCCAGCCATTCTGGCAGGCATCGGCACCGTTCTGGCAGACGACCCCATGCTGAACTGTCGGCTGGGAGATGATGGACGGAATCCCATCCGCATCATCTGCGACAGCAAACTGCAAATTCCGCTGGACAACAAACTGGTGCAGACGGCAAAGGACATTCCCCTTCTTGTGGCTACCTGTTCCAAGGACGAGGAAAAACAGGCGGCACTGACAGCAAAAGGGGCGGAAGTGCTGGTCTTTGACGGAGAAAAAGTGCCCCTCCCTGCCCTCATGGACAAACTGGGGGAAAAACAGATCAGCGGTATCCTGCTGGAAGGCGGCGCCACACTGAACACAGCTTTTCTGGCAGAAAACCTGATACAACGGGCGTATGTATACATGGGGGCAAAAGTATTTGGGGGCGCAGCAGCAAAATCACCCATTGCAGGAGGTGGCGTTCTGCTTCCATCAGAAGCCGCTGACCTGCATCTGGCAGAAGTACAGACCTTCGGAAACGATGTACTCTGCGTTTATGATTTCCCGAAACAGGAGGCGAAGTAAATGTTCACAGGCATCATTGAGGAACTGGGCACCATTCGGGGTGTTTCCCTCACCAAAGACGGCGGCGAGCTGCAAATTGCCGCAACCACCGTACTTGGCGGCACAAAGCTGGGAGACAGCATTGCCGTCAACGGTACCTGTCTGACGGTGACGAAACTGGAAAAAGACGGCTTTACAGCCTTTGTCATGGCGGAAAGCCTGCGCCGCACCAATCTGGGAAACCTGAAACGGGGCAGCGTGGTACATCTGGAAAGAGCTATGGCGGCAGACGGGCGTTTTGGCGGGCATATGGTTACGGGGCACATTGACGGGCAAGGCACTTTCCTTTCCCAGAAGCCGGAGGGACAAGCCGTTGTCCTCACCATCGTTGCAGACCCGGAAATCCTTTCGGGCATTGTGGAAAAAGGCTCCATCGCCATTGACGGCACCAGCCTGACAGTCATGGATGTAGGCAAAGACAGCTTCCGTGTGGGCATCATCCCCCACACCGGTGGACACACTGCCCTTTTAGACCGTCCCAAAGGCTACGCCTGCAATCTGGAAACAGACGTCATCGGCAAATACATTCAGAAATTTTTAGCAAAGAATACAGAATCCACTCCCAAGAAATCCACACTGACCATGGATTTCCTTCGGGAAAACGGATTTTAAACATAGGAGGATTACGTTATGCGTGCATATAACACCATTGAAGAAGCATTGGAAGAACTGCGTCAGGGTCGGATGATTCTGGTGACCGACGACCCGGACAGAGAAAACGAAGGGGATTTGATTTGTGCGGCAGAATTTGCCACCACAGAAAACGTGAACTTTATGGCAACCCACGGCAAAGGGCTTATCTGCATGCCCATGAGTGAAGAACTGGGCAAAAAGCTCATGCTGCCCCAGATGGTTTCTGACAACACAGACAACCACTGCACCGCTTTCACCGTTTCCATTGACCATGTGGACACCACCACAGGCATTTCCGCCGAAGAACGTGGCTACACCGCAAGAAAATGCGTGGAAGACGACGCAAAACCCCAGGATTTCCGTCGTCCCGGTCACATGTTCCCTCTGATTGCACGCAGAGGCGGCGTGCTCACCAGAGAAGGACACACAGAAGCTACCGTTGACCTCATGCGTCTGGCTGGGCTGAAACAGTGCGGTCTGTGCTGCGAAATCATGGCAGACGACGGCACCATGATGCGTACCCCTTCCCTGTGGGAACTGGCTGACAAATACAACCTGAAATTCATCACCATCCACGATTTGCAGAACTACTGCCGCCGCAACGAAAAACACGTCATTCGGGAAGCAGAAGCAAAAATGCCCACAAAATACGGGGAATTCCGCATTTTCGGTTATGTCAACGACCTGACTGGCGAACACCATGTTGCACTGGTGAAAGGCGACATTGGCGACGGCAAAAACTTACTGTGCCGTGTACACTCCGAATGCCTGACTGGTGACGTATTCGGTTCCCGCCGCTGCGACTGCGGACAGCAGCTTTCCGCAGCCATGGCACAGATCGAAAAAGAAGGCAGAGGCATCCTGCTGTATATGCGTCAGGAAGGCAGAGGCATCGGGCTCATCAACAAACTGAAAGCCTACGAACTGCAGGAAAGAGGCAGAGATACCGTAGAAGCCAATCTGGAACTGGGCTTTGCACCTGATCTGCGGGAATACTGGATCGGGGCGCAGATTTTGCAGGACTTGGGCGCAAAAGAACTGCGGCTCCTCACAAACAACCCCACAAAGGTTTATGGTCTGGACGGCTTCGGCGTTTCCATTGTGGAACGTGTGCCCATCGAAATCGCACCCCAGGAAGATGATGAATTCTATTTGCAGACAAAACAGCAGAAAATGGGTCACATTTTCTCTCACATTTTATAAAAACAACGTCAGGAGGATACAGCAATGAAAGTTTTAGAAGGATATTTGAACGGCAAGGGTATGAAAATCGGCATTGTTGCCGCAAGATTTAACGAATTTATCGTCAGCAAACTGGTCAGCGGCGCAGAAGACGCTCTGGTGCGTCACGGCGTAGACGGCGACGACATTTCTCTGGCATGGGTTCCCGGGGCTTTTGAAATCCCCACCATCGCACAGAAAATGGCAAAAAGCGGCAAATACGACGCCATCCTGTGTCTGGGCGCAGTCATCCGCGGTGCAACCAGCCATTATGACTATGTTTGCAACGAAGTTTCCAAAGGCACTGCACACATCGCCTTGGAAACAGGCGTACCTGTTATGTTCGGCGTACTGACCACAGACACCATTGAACAGGCCATCGAACGTGCCGGCACAAAAGCAGGCAACAAAGGCTATGACGTAGCATGCGCTGCCATCGAAATGGTGGATCTGGCAAGAAACATGTAATAAAAAGGTGTCGACGAAGTCGAACACCTTTCGTCAAAGGCTCATTTCACTCAAGCCTTTGACGATTAGACAGAAGTATAAAGCAGTTGGGTCAAGCACTTTGCTCCGCAAAGTCAGCTTCGCTGCCCCCGTTTTCTTCGGGGTGCAGAATATCCATCGGCTCAAAAGCCTTGAAACTCCTGCTTTTTCTCATCGGAAATAAATTCCGACTGCGGATTCCATTTGGGAAACTCTTTGTTTCCCAAACCCTTCCGCGTTCTGAAAAATGTATCATATTACTTGAAATTCTCTTTTCCCTTCCCGCTTTTTTTGGTATACTAATGCCAGAGAAACGAAAGGAGCGAAAGCCATGATTCACGATACTTATACCTTTCAGGATTTAAGCGAGGTATGTTATCACCTCAGCAAATACAAAAACGTCAAAGAGGAATGGCGGGCAGATTTCTGCAACATCTACGGAGAACTGGTTGCCAGCTTTGACAGCGACGAAGAAACCATGGAACGTTTGAAAGACCCGGACGAAACATACGCCATGGTGACAGAACTGATGGATATTGCCATGATGATGGGGAAAACATGGTAATGCCATTCTCAAATTCAAATTCCATAAAAACAGCATAAAAAAAAGACATTTTCCTTTGGAAAATGTCTTTTTCTTTTGCCTTTCTTCTTATTATATAGAAGAAAAAAGGCAGAGCCAGCAGCTGCCCTTAAGAAAACATTGTTTTTGCTTCTTCGATTTCTTAAGGGTAGCTGCGACAGCTATCTTCATAAGAAAACAGACCTGATAAAGTCTTTCTTTGTTTTCTTATGAAGAAGCCCCTAAATTTCTCTGCCCAAAAATATCTTATTTGTAGTTTTTGCTGGAATCTTTCAGCAGTACGTCGTGCGCGCCGCCTTCTACCAAGCTGGTTGTAGAAATAACAGTGATTTTTGCTTTTTCCTGCAGTTCGGGGATGGACAGAACGCCGCAGTTGCACATGGTGGATTTTACTTTCTTCAGAGACAAACCTACGTTGTCGTGGAGGCTGCCTGCGTAAGGAACGTAGGAGTCAACGCCTTCTTCAAAGGACAGTTTCGCGTCGCCGCCCATGTCGTAACGCTGCCAGTTTCTTGCTCTGGAGGAACCTTCGCCCCAGTATTCTTTCATGTAGCTGCCGTTGATGTTTACTTTGTTTGTAGGGCTTTCGTCAAAACGAGCGAAGTATCTGCCCAGCATGATGAAGTCCGCACCCATAGCCAGTGCCAGTGTCATGTGGTAGTCATAAACGATACCGCCGTCGGAGCAGATGGGGATATAAATACCTGTTTCTTTGAAGTATTCATCTCTTGCCTGTGCTACTTCGATAACTGCGGAAGCCTGACCACGGCCGATACCTTTCTGTTCTCTTGTGATACAGATGGAGCCGCCGCCGATACCAACTTTTACGAAGTCTGCGCCGCATTCAGCCAGGAAACGGAAGCCTTCTGCGTCTACAACGTTACCAGCGCCGATTTTGACTGTGTCGCCGTATGTTTCTCTTACCCAGTCCAGAGTCATTTTCTGCCATTCGGAATAACCTTCGGAGGAGTCGATGCACAGGATGTCAACGCCTGCTTCTACCAGTGCGGGCACACGTTCTTTATAGTCACGAGTGTTGATACCAGCACCTACCACATAACGTTTCTGTGCGTCCAGCAGTTCGTTTTTGTTTTCTTTATGGCTGTCATAGTCTTTACGGAATACCAGATACTGCAGTCTGCCTTCATCGTCTACGATGGGCAACTGGTTGATCTTGTTGTCCCAGATGATGTCGTTTGCTTCTTTCAGTGTTGTGCCAGCAGGCGCATAGATCAGCTGATCCAGAGGAGTCATGAATTCTTTTACTTTCACGTCTTTGTCCAGACGGCTCACACGGTAGTCTCTGCTTGTTACCATACCTACCAGTTTGCCCTGTGCGGTACCGTCTGTGGTAACGGCTACTGTGGAGTGGCCTGTTCTTTCTTTCAGGTTCAGGATATCCTGCAGTGTGCTTTCGGGGCTGATGTTGGAATCACTGATAACAAAACCAGCTTTGTAAGCCTTAGCTCTTGCGACCATAGCAGCCTGGCTTTCGATGGACTGAGAGCCGAAAATGAAGGAAATGCCGCCTTCTTTTGCCAGAGCCACTGCCATTTTGTCGTCAGATACTGCCTGCATAACAGCGGAAACCAGCGGAATGTTCATGGTCAAAGCGGGTTCTTCACCTTTTTTGAATTTTACCACGGGTGTTTTCAGACTCACGTTATCTACCATACATTCTTTGGAAGAATACCCGGGTACCAGCAGGTATTCGCTGAAAGTTCTGGAAGGTTCTGTAAAGTAAGTTGCCATTTTCTTCTCTCCTTTTCAAATACTGGGTGATGGTTAGCTATCATAAAAGCCCGGAGGCTTTTGGGTTTCTTGGATAAAAAAAGAGGAAAAGCGCTTCTTTCTGTTCTTTTCCTACCTTACAATTTTACCGAAATTTCTTTTTTCCGTTTCTGATTTCTCTTTTGTGTATACAACATGCCGTTGTCCTTGTATTGCATACGATTTTAGCACTAAAAAGCCCCCTGTTCAAGGGGGCAGAGACATTTTTTTTGTTTTGTGAAATTCGTCGTTTTTGCCTGCAAAAAGGCTCCTTTCTTAGGTTCTTCTTTGCAGATAGCCCAATGCCAAACGGGCTACGGCACCGATGACAAAACCTGTCACCACGCCGGTCACCAGCAAAAACGGCAGATAGTACGCCATTTTGATGTTTTCCACCACAGCCGCAGCCACAATGATCTGCCCCACGTTATGGAACACACCACCCATGACACTGACACCGGTGATGCTGACTTTTCCTGTTTTCTTCAAAAGGGCCATGACCCCCAGAGAAAGGAGGGCACCTGCCAGAGAGTACAGCAGTCCCGCAAAGCCCTGGAACAGCAGTCCTGACATGAGGACACGCACCAAGGAAATGAAAAATGCTGACTTGATATCCATATGATACAGGGCAATGACGATGATGACGTTTGCCAGACCCAGCTTCATGCCAGGCACCAACAAAGGCAGCGGAATAAGCATTTCCACATAGCCCATGAGGATAGCCAATGCCGCAAAAAGTCCGTATTGCGCTACTTTACTGCTTCTCATATCATCCCACCACCGCATCTACTGTATTTTCCGTACTTGCTTCAATGGTGACTACCATTTTATGAGGCAGGCAGACAATGGTTTCTCCTGTTTTATGGACGCGTTTCTGGTCGGCACAAAGACCGTCCCGGCAGTCCGCTTCGATGACATCCGCCCAGCCATCTTTGATTTCTACTATATTATATCCTTCCGGTGTTTCCACCCGATAGGTGGTATCTTCGTCCAAAGGCAGTTCCTGCACCACCTGTCCGTCCACGGTGATGACCGCTTTGCCGCCGTCTTCGGCGCTGCCCAAAAACACCAGATAGATAATCCCCGCTAAAACCAGTACCCCTGCAATCAAAATCAAATCCAGGCGTTTCATCTCTCCACCACTTTCTATTTTATTTCTAAAAAAATCTTATATAGGAAAAAAAGGAAGCGCGTGCTTCCTTTTTCCAGTAGTAGTAGGATTTATTATTGTAGTACATAAAAAAATGCCCAGAACCGGAATCGAACCAGTGACACGAGGATTTTCAGTCCTCTGCTCTACCAACTGAGCTATCTGGGCACATTGCATCTTTGATGCTTGTACATTGTAACGCAGATTTGCAGTTCTGTCAACACCAAATTTCAAAAAAAATACAAAATTTCATTTTTTTCTTTCTGAGAAGAACAAAAGGGGGAAACAAAGCAAATTCCCCTTCAGAAACCAATCCTCATAAGAATAGCCGGAATCTTCCGTTCACAATGATTCCGGCTATCTTTATTTTCTTATGAAAAAACGCCTAGGGTTTCTCTGTTTTTCAAATCAGCCTTTTTCTTTCGCCTTTTCATCCCAATAATCGCAGGAAATGCCCACAACATCGGAGGTAAAGGGTGTGCCGTCTTTTTTCTTGAAATGCCGTGTGGCACGGAAGGCATATTTTGCCCCCACGAAAAGCACAGGCAAGTTACAGTACACGATGATGATATTGCCCAGGTCTGAGATATACCACAAATTCCCCAGTTCCAGCCCCGCCATAACGGACAGAACACCAAAGGGAATGAACACCAGCGCCCCCAGAATCCGCACAAAATAAATGAAGGGACGTTTACGGCTGATGCGGTTTGCGGCAATCTCCGCGAAAATGATGAAGCCCACAATACAAGTATAGGCAAAAAGTCCATAGCAGACACTGATGAGCAATGTCACCAGACTATCGGCACCGCTGCCCGGTGTCAAAGAGGTAATGGATGCCAGATATAAAGGCAGCTGCTGGGTTTTCAGGCCTTCCCAAGCCGCCGGGTCTGCGCTCCACAGGTGCGCCATAACAACGATAAAACCAGACAGTGTGCAGACCACCATGGTATCCAGAAAAACACCCAGAGCCTGCACCACGCCCTGTTCACAGGGATGTTCCGCGTCAGAAGCAGCTGCGGACATGGTGATTGTCCCCTGACCTGCTTCATTGGACATGAGTCCACGTTTTACCCCTTGGGCAAGAGCTGTACCGAAGAAACCACCGAATACCGCCTCCGGTGTGAATGCGCCGCCAAATACCGCACCAAAGAAATAAGGGATGGTGCCGATATTCAAGAGAGCGATAAGCAGTACCGTACCGCAGTAAATCACCGCCATGACGGGTACCATCTTGTCTGTCACCGCTGTGATTTTATGGATACCGCCAAAGGCAAAAAATGTAGTGCCGCCAATAAGCAGAATGCCTGTGATGCAGTAAAGCATAGATGTCCGTGAGAATGTTTCCCCTGTGATGATTTCCGCCACAGAGCCAACGGAAGAAAATACATTGAACGCCTGCGCAGGCAGACAGAACATGGCATACAAAATGAAGATGCAGGAAAGCAAAACGCCTACCCATGCCCGGTTGCCCATGATCTTTTGCCATAGAACGGCAGACCGCCTACCAGTTCATCGCCTTTTCTTTCTTTGAAAATCTGTGCCAGTGTGGCTTCCATAAATGCCGTTGCCATGCCGAAAAAGGCGCTGACCCACATCCAGAACAAGGCACCGGGACCGCCAACGGCAATAGCGCCTGTGACGCCCATGATATTCCCCGGCCCTACACGCATGGCAGAACTGAGGAAGAATGCCGCCAGCGGTGTAATGCCTACGGCTGCTGTCTTTCGGTCAACGAGAATCCGCAAACCTTTGCGGAAATGGGTCACTTGGATGAAACCTGTCTTAATGCTGAAAAAGATACCAGAGCCAATGAGGATGACAATGGCAAAGGACAAATTCCCCAAAATGGGAATGGATGCATACCAGTCAAAATTGGTTGGGAACCCCCACAGAAAATCCGCAATGGGTACCACAAAGTCAAAAACCTGATTGACGGCATCGAATATTTCTTTCATGTGAAACCCTCCCCTTTTCTCCCCGTATTACCATCTTATCGTTTTTCCTGCATGACGGAAATGATGGTGCTGTCCATGGGCGCCATACCTTCCATGCTGATACGACCCAGATTTTTGGCTGTCTGTTCTGCGGTGGAACCGATGACGCCGAAATTATGGGGAATAGCGGTATTGTTCATGGCAAGCATAGCGGAAAGGAATGCCGCATGTACCCCTGCATAAGCTTTCAGTGCGCATCCAGTGCTGCCGCCGTCACAAATCATACCTGTCAGGTTTGCTGCCATATGATCCATAGCCGCTGCCACTTCTGCCGCACCGCCGCCCATGAGCAGGACGATACCAGCCGCCGCACCGCTGCCGCCGCCCAGTACACAGCCGCAAAGAGCAGAAAGTCTGCCGGTGTAATGTTTGCTGTAAATAGTAATCAGACCGCTGAGAGCCACGGCTCTACGGATGGTGTCTTCGTCTGCGCCAATGCTTCTGCCATAAGAAACCACAGGCATGGAGCACAGAATACCATGAGAACCGCTGCCCACAATGCTCATGGCAGGAAAAGGCAGACCAGCCAGACGGGCATCCATAGCCGCTGTGGTCAAATGCTGGGCACGGGAAATCATATCATCCCCCAGAACGCCTTTTGCCCGGAAAGCATCCAGTGTGGCACCGATGGAAAGCCCTACGCCTTTTGCACCTTCTGCGGAAAGGGCGCAGTTCATGTCGATCATATCCTGCACAAAGGCAATTTCTTCAGAAGGGACTGTTTTTACATAGTCCACGAAATCCGCTACGGTCACTGTATCGAAGGGAAAAGGCTTTTCCGCTTCCGCTGCCTTTGTTTCCGCTTCAAAAATCACTTCGCCATCTTTCCAAACCTTTGTGATGTTGCTGTGTTTCACTTCGATAAGGGCTTTGCCTGTGCCTTTGTCTGTTTCCACTTCTGCCAGAATGTAAATTTCTTCTTTGGATTTGTCCACGGCAGTGGTCACGTCAATGCCCATGGCTTTCACACGGTCTGCATCGGCTTCTGTGACAGGTTTCAGACATTCCAGTCCCAGTGTCCAGTCACCGCAGACAGCACCCAGCAGAGCAGCCATTTCGCAGCCCAGTTCCTTTGTGCCGGGGATAGCGCAGGAAAAGGCGTTTTTTGTACATGCCGCCGTTCATTTCCACATGGATTTTCTTGATATTCCCTTCAGCCGCCGCTGCCGCTCTTGCGGAAGCCAGTGCAATGGCACCTACTTCTGTTACGCCCAAAGCGGGGCTGATCTCTTTTTTCAATAACGCTGTCAATTCTCTCATAGCATATTCCTCCCTTGTATTTCTCTTTAAACAAGATAACACGATTTTCCGTAAAATGCCAGAGAGAACCCCCTTCCTTTTGCAAAAACTCCAGATTTTTTTTATTTTCCGGTTTTGCCTTATTTTTCAGCGATTCTGCCATGATGTCTGATAATATATCGTGCATTTTGCCCCACTCCATTGTTTTTTCTATACATCCTACTATAATAGACCTCACCGCATCTGGTATTATTGCCAAATGTGTGCACACGTTTTTATTTATTATTATTGTTTCACAAGTAGGGGGGTATCATTTATGGAACAAAAAAGAGAAAGGTTCTCCTCCCGACTGGGCTTCATCCTCATTTCCGCAGGCTGCGCAATCGGGCTGGGGAACGTGTGGAAATTTCCCTACATCACCGGACAGTATGGCGGCGCTGCCTTTGTGCTGATCTACATCGCCTTTTTGATCCTCATGGGGATTCCTATTCTGGTGGCGGAACTTTCTGTGGGCCGCGGCAGCCAGCGCAGTATCGCTCGGGCCATGGACGTATTGGAGCCGAAAGGCACCAAATGGCATTGGTATAAATATCTCGGCATGGCCGGTAACTACATCCTGATGATGTTCTACACCACAGTAGCCGGCTGGATGCTTTACTATTTCTTTAAAACAGCTGCCGGCGGTTTTGAAGGGCTGGATGCGGAAGGCATCGGCACAGCCTTTAACACCATGCTGGGCAGACCCGGTCTGATGACTGGATTTATGGTAGTGGTTGTCCTTCTTTGCTTTGCCATCTGCGCGCAGGGCTTGCAGGCCGGTGTAGAAAAGATCACCAAAGTCATGATGCTGATGCTTCTGCTTCTGATGATCGTGCTGGCAGTGCGTTCCGCATTGCTGGAAGGCGGCGAAGCTGGTCTGGAATTCTACCTGAAACCCAACTTTGGCGCACTGAAAGAATACGGCCTGCTGGAAGTGCTTTTCGCTGCACTGGGTCAGGCGTTCTTCACACTGAGTATCGGTATCGGTGCCATTGCCATCTTCGGCAGTTACATCGACAAATCCCGTTCTCTGACAGGGGAAGCCATCCTCATCACCATTCTGGACACCTTCGTAGCGTTCATGGCTGGTATGATCATCTTCCCTGCATGCTTCGCTTATGGCGTAAACCCTGGTCAGGGGCCTTCCCTGATCTTCGTCACACTGCCTAACGTGTTCAATAACATGCCCGGCGGCAGACTCTGGGGCTCTTTGTTCTTCCTGTTCATGTGCTTTGCGTCTTTCTCTACTGTCATTGCCGTGTTCCAGAACATCATTTCCTTTGCCACAGACCTGACAAACGCCAGCAGAAAGAAAGTTATCATCATCAATGTCATTGCCATCATTCTGCTGTCCATGCCTTGTGTACTGGGCTATAACCTGTGGAGCGGCTTCCAGCCCTTCGGCCCTGACTCCGCAGTGCTGGATCTGGAAGACTTCCTTGTAAGCCAGAACATCCTGCCTCTTGGCAGTTTGATCTTCGTCCTGTTCTGCAGCTGGAAAATGGGCTGGGGCTGGGACAACTTCCTGGCAGAAGCCAATGCGGGCAAAGGGCTGAAATTCCCCAGAGGACTGAAAATTTACATCCAGTGGGTACTGCCCCTGATTATCCTGTTCATCTTCGTGATGGGATACTATTCTAAATTCTTCGCAAAATAAAGCGAAAAAAATGTTCGATAAAAGCGTTTTTATAAAAAGGTATGGAACCAAAAGCAACTTCCCCTTAAGAAAACATTGATTTTCCTTTTTCTTGATTTCTTAAGGGGAATTGCGACGGCTGCCTTCATAAGAAAACATAACAAAAAATCTTAATAAAAATAAGAAAGCCAAAATCCTTTGTAATCATAAGGGTTTTGGCTTTCTTTGTTTTCTTATGAAGATGCCCCTAAGTTCCATGCCTTTTTGTTTTGCTATAACAAACAGACTTTTCTTTCCTTTTTTCCGGGCATATTCCACGGCGGTATAGGCGCCGCCTTCTGCTCGGATGACATACGCAATGACAAAATCCGTCTGCTGGGCCATCCAGCGGTTGCGGCAGACAATGGCGGCTTTATAAGGCACCTTTGCCAGCGTATCCGGCACAAAAGCATCATCAAATCCCCCTTCTTTCACCCTGGGACTGCGGAGAGCAGAGGCGTAGGCCGCCACCAACACCAAACGGATATGGGGATAGGCCATCCGCAACTGCCGTATGATTTGGGCTGCCAGAAAATCAAAATTGCCATGTCCCCCTACCAGAAAGGTTGTGACACCTTCCAGCAGCACCATCTCCTCGGCGGCAGTGTAAAGATCATCGGCAAGGGTGTCGGGGGCATCCCGATGACCAAAGAAACAACAGATTTTCCCACGCATCATTATCACCTCTTTCAGATATGATTTAGATATACCATAGCTACGAACAATATCTATTTTGAACATAATAACACATTTTAGATATAAAATAAATGCATTATAAATTTATTTTGAGGTGAGAATATGGGAATTAAAAGCGTTTCTATCCGTATTGACGAAGCCATGCTGCACAAACTCCATTTCGTTGCCGACTACGAAGGCCGTTCCGCCAACAGTCAGGTTAACATCCTCATTCGGGACTGCATCCAGAAATTTGAAAAGGAGCATGGAGAAATCCCCATCAAGTGAACACGTGCAAGAAAACAAAAAAAGCTGAAATCCTTATCATAACAGAGGATTCCAGCTTTCTTATTTTAATAGCCGGAATCCTTTTAATACAAAAGGTTTCGGCTGTTCTGTTTTTATCAGAATTTCGCGCAGATCCCTGTCTGTTCCTTTTTTTATGCTTGACATTTCAGCCTTTCCGCTATATCATTAACATTGTTAATTAACTTCGTTAAGTGTATGGAGGTTCAGAAATGGAGATCGATTGGATGGATATGGTATATTACCAGCAGCAGGTACAAAAACTGACACGCCTGCTCCTGCCCGCAAAACAAACCAACCTCACCGTCAGCGAATGTGAACTGCTGGCATGGCTGTATCAGGAGCCGGAACAGAACACCCCCGTTCTGCTGAGCCAGCGCAGCGGCATGAAAAAAGAAGCTGTCAGCCGTTGTCTGAAAAGCCTCCTGGAAAAAAACTGCATCCGCAAGGAAAAACAGCCCCAGGATGAGCGGAGCTACAAAATCTTTTTGACAGATACCGGCGTGGAAGAACTGCAAAAAGGCTACAAAATCATTTTGCAGCCCTTTTACGACCTGTGGCGAAGCACAGGAGAAGATTTTGAGGCGTTTTTACAGTATACAGACAAGATCGTTTCTCATATGAAAAAGGAAGAACAGGAGTGATGCCCATGACTTTTTATAATGCTTTACAAATGGACCCGGCGATATTGAAAGCGAAAATCGCCCAGTGTGATACCCCCGCGAAAAAACGGTTTTACTGGTTCGCTATGGCACTGCGTTCCCTGCTCATTGTAGGCTTTGCGGTGGTGTTCATCAGCGGCCTTGCGAAAGTATTCGGTCAGGACAACACCCCTTTGGCAGTGGCGCTGTTCTGTATCCTGCTGGGTATCCGTTTCGTAAATTTTGAATACTGTATGGGGGATTCCCTGGTGACATTGGCAGCTGCTCTGGCAATCCTGCTGTTCACCCCCACCGCTGTGGCAGTGGCACCGCCTTATCTTGCCATTCCCCTGCATTTTGTGAGCTTTTTCCTGCTGCTCTATATGACCACACAAAAACCCGAACTGGGCAACGGCGGTCTGTACAGCTTTGCTTATGTATACCTGACAGGCAATCCCGTATTCGGCGAAACCCTGGCAAAAAGAACCATGATGGCAGTGGTGGGCTATCTCCTCTGCGCCATCATCCTGTATCGGAAACATCGCCACGCCCATGGGGAAGTTCGTTTCCACCATGTAATTCAGCGGTTTGACCTGCACAACATTGTCCATCTGTGGCAGTTCCGTATGGCTTTGGGCGTTAGTCTGGTGCTGACTGCGGGACGATTCTTCGGCGTGGAGCGGTTTATGTGGATGGGCTTTGCCTGCGCCTCCCTGCTGTGTGAATATCCCTATTCCGACAGCGTCACCACTCGTTTCTGGCAGCGTATCATCGGGGTTTTCGCAGGCTCCGGCGCTTATCTGGTCATTTACCTCATCACACCCGATTCCCTCCATTTCCTGCTGGGGCCTTTGGGCGGTCTGTGCCTTGGCTTCTGCCGGGACTATCGTTATAAAACCGCTTTCAACTGCTTTGGCGCACTGATGCTGGCAACCGGTATCTATGGTCTGGGCAATGCTGTTGTGCTGCGTATCACAGACACCATTCTGGGCGTGCTTTTCGCCTTGGTATTTACCTTCCTGTTCCAGAAACTGGCTTCCCAGAGAAGCAGGGGCAATGCCCGCAAAGAATCTTAAATACAAAAACCACCCTTAGGGGCATCTTCATAAGAAAACAAAGAAAGCCAAAACCCTTATGATTACAAAGGATTTTGGCTTTCTTATTTTTATTAAGATTTTTTGTTATGTTTTCTTATGAAGGCAGCCGTCGCAATTCCCCTTAAGAAATCAAGAAAAAGGAAAATCAATGTTTTCTTAAGGGGAAGTTGCTTTTTTAGGGTGGTTTTATTTTTTCATTTTCTTCTTTTACGATATTCACATACTGCCTAAAACCTTTTTCCTCTTTTTCAGGAAAGACAAAACCGAGCGCTTCCGCCACTTTTTCCCCGGTCTGCCGGAAAAGGATGCACGCCTGTTCGAGGGCTGTCCAGAAATGAGAAACGTCCCCATCAGGCAATGTTTCCAAATAAAGGTCATACTGTTCCTTAGGCAGATAATTTTTCAAATATTTTCCCAGCTTGCCGCAGGATACGCTAAAATCCGTCTGTGTTCCCACTTGCCACTGGAGCATTTGTTCCAGCATAGGCCGCACCAGTGTATGATAGGTTGTCATGGCAAAGGGCATCTCCTGCCGTGCCAAACCTTTCACCACATCGCACAAATTCCAGTATAGGCGTTGCGGCAGCCCAAAAATCCTTTTTCCGTGGGCTTTTGCACCCAAAATTCCTCGTCTGTCGGGGGAAATTGAGGCAGACAGCCGATTTTATCCAACAAAGGCACAAACAGGCGGTTGCGGTTCTTCCTCTGCTCCATGGTTTCCAGGGTTTCCACGCCAATGTCGATGCGGTTGCCATCGGCAAACAGCAGCAACCAAGAATAGCTTTTGTCGTAATCCCCACGAATGCCGAACCGTTCTCCATAACCGAAATCGTCGTCCTGCTCCTGCTTCAGTATGACTTCGCCGAACACGTCCAGCCATGCAGGTTTTTTTCCGAAAAGGTGCCACTTCCTTCACCACATACATGATGTCAAAGTCCTGATAGACATCTTTTGGCACATTTCCATTGGCACGGGAGCCTTTCAGATATGCCGCCAGCACCCGACTGTCTTGTCTTGCCGTTTCCAGAATCAAATCCATCATTTCCTGTTCTGTCCGCAATGTTTCCACCTCCGAAAAATAAGAAAAAAGCCGAAACCCAAAGGTTCCGGCGCCGTCCCTAAGAGGATTTGAACCTCCGGCCTACCGCTTAGGAGGCGGTCGCTCTATCCAACTGAGCTATAGGGACACATTACTTTTCTATTTTATCACGTTCGCCCGTTTCGTCAAGAGTGCTTTTCCCTTGTATTTTCTACTATTCCAATGGGGATTTCCTTTGACAGCCTTTATCCTCAGGCGGTATAATATATGATTAGAGTACGATTTTAACATAGAAAACGAGGAAAAAATATGATTCCCATTACCATAACATACACCCCCTACGCCGAAGGTGTGAAAATCATCGGCGTCACAGGACGGGCGGCGGAAATCCGCATTCCCGACCACATAGATGGCTTGCCTGTCATTGCCATTGCCCCCTATGCCTTTGCGGTGCAGACGGAGGCAGAGGTAAATGAAACAGAAACGCCCGCCCAGCTTTCCTTTGTGGAAGGGGAGGACATGCCAAGAAAAGCCCCTCTGAAAGAAGTCACAGGGGAAGCCTTGAAGCGGCTGTATCTGCCGGACACCATCCGGGAAATGGGTGCTTATGCCTTTGGGGGATGTTCCGCTTTGGAGGTCATCCACCTACCGGAAAATCTGGCGGTACTGCCTGACCATTTGTTTGCGGGATGCATCTCTCTGAAACAGATTGCCCTACCGCCCCATCTTTCCGTCATTGAGGCTATGCCTTTTATGACTGCCGCAGTTTGGAAAAACTGCGGATTCCCGAAACAGTGCAGAAAATCGGGGCATACGCCTGCTACAACTGCCGGGAAATGGAGGAAATCAACATCCCAAGAGAAACCACTGACCTTGGCACGGGGCTGTTTCTGAACTGCGACAAGCTTACATCCATTTCCTTTGGCAGATGCCGCCACATTGCGGACTTGGTGGCAGTGCTGAACCACGAACTGCATCTGACCATGGATTTTGACGACGGAAACCGGGCGAAACTGCTCATTCCCGATTTCCAGTACGAATATATCGAGGACACCCCTGCCCGTCAGTTCCATCAGGTGAACTATGGCACAGGGCATCTGTTCCGTCAGTGCATCGGCAATTCGGACATTGATTTCCGCCGCTTTGACGAGCTGTTTTACCTGACCAAGCGAGAGGACGGGGCACTCATGGTACTGCTTCTGACCATGTACCGTCTGGAATATCCCTACCGCTTACAGGAAAACCGCAGACAGGACTATCTGCAATATCTGAAAGAGCATTTTTCCACTGCCTTTGGGTACTATACCCAGCAAGGCAGTCTGAACAAAATCCGCCTCTTTGCCCAGTGGGGGCTGATTACAGCGGAAAACATCGATTCTCTGCTGGAAATGGCAGGAGAAGCCAAAAAACGGAAATCACGGGCTTTTTGCTGGAATACCAGCATGCCCATTTTGCAAAAAAGAAAAAATCATTTGATCTGTAAAGGGGGAAAACCATGAACGAAACCCATCAGCAGCTCATACAGATCGGCAGCCGCATATTAAGCGCCTCCCGCAATGAGCTTTATTTATCCATGCGGTTTCTGGACGTTGCCCTCAGCTCTCTGCGTTATGAAATGAACCTGTCCTCCCTCTATGTGGGGACGGACGGGGAAAAAATACTGTTCAACCCCCGTTACCTCATCCAGCGGTATCTGTCCGACCGGGTGCTGGTGAATCGGGCGTATCTGCACATGCTGCTCCACTGCCTGTTCCGCCACCCCTTCCATCAGGGCGACCGGGACGAGGAATACTGGAATTTGGCATGCGACATTGCCGTGGAATCCATGGTGGATGCCCTGCCTTTTAAATCGGTGCATCTGGTGGTATCCGACCGGCGGAATGAATGGTATGACAAACTGCGGCGAGAGCTGAAAGTCCTTTCCGCCGAGGGCATTTACGAAGTGCTGCAAAGGGAAAAACTGTCCATACAGGACTTCGGAAAGTTGCAGCTGGAATTCTGGGTGGACGACCATGTTTTCTGGGAAAAGAAAAAGGACGACGACCAGAATCAGGACGAAAACCAAGACGACAACAACAACCAGAACCAAAACGACCAGAACGACGAGCAAGAACAGCAGCGCAGACAGGAACTGGAGGAAAAGTGGCGTGACATCAGCGAAAAGATGCAGACCAATCTGGAAACCTTCTCCAAGGAAGCCGGGGAAGAAGCCGGCGACCTGCTGCAATACCTGAAAGTGGAAAATCGGGAACGGTACGACTACCGCCGTTTTCTGGAGAAATTTGTGACCCTCAAAGAGGACATGCAGGTGGACGACGACAGCTACGACTATATTTTCTATACCTATGGTTTACAGCTTTACGGCAATCTGCCCCTCATCGAGGCTTTGGAATACAAGGAAGTGAAAAAGGTAGAGGAAATCGTCATTGCCATTGACACCTCCGAATCCTGCGAGGGGGAAGTGGTGCACAAATTCTTAGAAGAAACCTACGCCATCCTGCGGCAGAACGAGAGCTTTTTCCATACCTTCCACATCCACATCATACAGTGTGATACCGTCATCCAGCAGGATAAAGTCATCACCTCCGCCGAAGAGATGGCAGCATACATGGAGGAATTTGACCTCAGGGGAAGCGGCGGCACGGACTTCCGTCCCGTATTCACCTATGTATCCAAACTCATTGAAGAAAAAGTCTTTCGCAATCTGAAAGGGCTCATTTACTTCACCGACGGCTGGGGACAGTTCCCCAAACGCCGCCCGCCCTACGAAACAGCATTCGTCTTTTTTGACGAGGGCATGTACAACGAACGGGAAGTGCCCCCTTGGGCAATGAAAGTCATTTTGGGCAAAGAAGATTTGGAAATTTCGTATAACAAGGAGTAATGCTATGAATATCAAACAGGCAAAGGAAGAAATCAAGCATGCCATTGCCGCTTATCTGGCAAAGGACGCTTACGGAGAATATAAAATCCCTGTGGTGCGGCAGCGTCCCCTGCTGCTCATGGGGGCGCCGGGCATCGGCAAAACCGCCATCATGGAACAGGTGGCAAGGGAATGCGGCGTCGGACTGGTGGCATACAGCATCACCCACCACACCCGTCAGAGTGCCATGGGGCTGCCCTTCATCAGCCACAAAAACTACGACGGCAAGGAATACGCCGTCACAGAATACACTATGAGTGAAATCATCGGTGCGGTTTATGACAAAATGGAAGAAACAGGACTGAAAGAAGGCATCCTGTTCATCGACGAAATCAACTGCGTATCCGAAACACTGGCTCCTGCCATGCTGCAATTTTTGCAGGCGAAAACATTCGGCTCCCATAAGGTACCCGAAGGCTGGATCATCGTGGCAGCAGGCAACCCGCCCGAATACAACAAGAGTGTACGGGAATTTGACGTAGTAACCTTAGACCGTGTGAAGAAAATCGACGTAGAACCTGATTTTACCGCATGGAAGGAATACGCTTGGAAACAGGGACTTCACGGGGCTGTGCTGTCCTATCTGGAAATTAAGAAAAACCATTTCTACGCCATGGAAACCACTGTGGACGGCAAGCGTTTTGCCACCGCCAGAGGCTGGGAAGACCTGTCCAATATGTTGCAGGTCTATGAGGAACTGGGCATTGCCGCTGACGAAACCCTCATCGTTCAGTACTTGCAGCACAAGAAAATCGCTAAGGATTTCGCCAACTACTTAGACCTTTACGAAAAATACCGCACAGACTACCGTGTAGGGGACATTCTGGCTGGGAACTACACCAAAGGCGCCGTGGAAAAACTCCAGGAAGCGCCTTTCGACGAACGCCTCAGCGTTATGGGTCTGCTGCTGAGCCGCCTGACAGAGGACTTTACTGCTGCTTATGACAAAGACTTGCAGACCGTTCAGCTCCACGGCGTGCTGAAAGAAATCAAGGAACGTTTCGCAAGCCCTTACTGCGCTGAAACCCCTTGGGAAACCCTCACAGAATCCTACATGGAAGAAATCCAGAGCAAGTACGACAGAGAAAAGAAAGCGGGACTTCTGGACAAGCACAGCGCACAGGCATACCTTGCCACATTGCAGACCATGGAAGGCTATGTGCAGGCAGCCAAAGCCGCAGGTCTTAGGGAAAAAGACGATGTATTCGGCATGATGAAAGAGAAATTCGCCCATGTGGTGGAAGATAGAGAAAACGCTATCTCCTACGCTTCCGCAGCACTGGACAACGCTTTTGCTTTCCTGGAAGAAGCCTTCGGTGCTGGACAGGAAATGGTCATTTTCATCACAGAACTGACTGCCAACTATTACAGCGTGAAATTCATCAGCGAAAACGGCTGTGAAAAAATATTACAGCTACAACAAAGAGCTGCTCTTTGAAGAAAAGCAGAAATCCATTCTGGAAGATATCGAAAAAGCAAAGACCATGGTGGATCTGCTGTTTTAAGGAATAAAAAACCATCATTTATTAAAAAATAATAGCTGGAATCCTAATATCAGGATTCCAGCTATTTTTATTTTCCATATTTTATTCTCTTGTAAACTCTGCCGCAATGGCATTGCCGTCTACTTCAATGATCAGACGGAATTCTCCTGCGCCAATGCCGCCGCAGAGATTTTTCCAGTTGATAGGCAGTTCTACCGTTTCTCCGGCAGGTACCGCAACGGTTTCTTCGCCCCATGTCGCATTGGCAGTGCCTACAAATTCTTTCCAATTGCCGTCCGCGTCTTTCTTTTCCATGTGATACGCGTCACGATAGCTGATTTCCGCGTCTGTGCCGTTGGTCAGCAGGAATGTACCGCTGGTGGCTTTCAGGGTATCTTCTTTCAGTTCCAGTGTTACGCCTTCCATTTCGTTGACTGTGGCAAACTGGGTTTCCGGGTCGCCGCTGCATCCGGCAAATGCCATCATACACAACAATGCCAATAAAACCGCAATTCCTTTTTTCATTTCGTTTCTCCTTTATTACTGCAATGTCTTTTCAATGAATGCTGCCAGTTCTTTTGCCGCTTTTTCCATACGTTCCATGTCTTTGCCTTCGATCATGACACGGATCAGGGGTTCTGTACCGGAAGTACGGATCAGCACACGGCCGTCTGCGGAAAATTCTTCTTCCAGTTTGGCAATGGCATGGCGGATGGCAGGTACTTCCATATAAGTATTTTTCTTTGCGTTATTGACGCGGGCATTTACCAGCACCTGAGGCATTACTTCCATGGCTTTTGCCAGTTCAGAAGCCTTTTTGCCTGTGCGTTTCATAACGGACAGCAGCTGGATGGCTGTGAGGATACCGTCACCGGTGGTGTTGTGATCCAGGAAAATGATATGACCGGACTGTTCACCGCCCAGATTGCGTTCCGCTTCGATCATACGTTCCAGAACGTAACGGTCGCCAACGCCTGCCTGTTCAATAGAAATGCCTTTTTCTCTGCCCATCATGGTCAGACCCAGGTTAGACATGACAGTACCAACGATGGTATCATTTTTCAGTGTGCCTTTTTCTTTCATATCCAGACCGCAGATAGCCAGGATTTTATCGCCGTCGATGAGTTCGCCGTTTTCGTCTACGGCCAGACAACGGTCTGCGTCGCCGTCGAAAGCGAAACCGATGTCTGCTTTATTTTCTTTTACAAATGCTTTCAGATCTTCCATGTGAGTGGAACCGCAGCGTTCGTTGATGTTTGTGCCGTCAGGTTCGTTATGGATGATACACAGTTTGGCACCCAGATTCAGCAGTGTGATGGGAGCCGCTTTATAGGATGCACCATTGGCACAGTCCAGAGCCACTTTGATGCCATCGAATTTTTCTTTTGTGGTGCTGCCAAGGAAGGCGATGTAATCATCCAGGGCGTCTTCCGCTACGGTGTGGGTACCGATGGATGCCCCTGTGGGAGAAGGCAGGATTTCGGGATGGCTCAGGATGATGTTTTCGATTTCATCTTCCAGATCGTCGCTGAGTTTATAGCCCTGGCTGTTGAAAAACTTGATGCCGTTGTATTCCACGGGGTTATGGGATGCAGAAATCACAACGCCTGCATCCAGACGATATTTCCGTACCAGATAAGCCACTGCGGGTGTAGGCACAATGCCCGCCAGCACTGCGTGAGCGCCTACGGAGCAGATGCCTGCTACCAATGCCGCTTCCAGCATATCACCGCTGATGCGGGTATCCATACCCACCAAAATGCGGGGTGCGTGTTTTGTTTCTTTTGTCAGCACATATGCGCCCGCACGTCCCAGCTGGAAAGCCATTTCCCCTGTCAGTTCTGTATTCGCTACACCGCGGACACCGTCCGTACCAAATAATCTACCCATTTTTTATTCAAACTCCTTACTTATTTTCTCCTATATTTTATGATTCTGTATCTGATTCATCGCCGCCAACAGCCGTCACTTCCATGGTAACGGTGCTGTTGTCTGCCGTAATGCCGCTTGGCAGGTTCCAATCAATGGAAACGGTATGTTCACCTTCTGTCAGTACAGAAACGTCGATCTGGCCTGACAGGTCACTGCCTTCCACAGCCGCCAGCTGGCTTGCCTCACCGTTGATGGAAACGGAAATGCTGTCAGGCATATGATACTGGTACCCATCCTGGGGATTGGTCAAGTGAATCTGGTCAGAAGAAACCGTTACGGTCTTTTCTTCCCCTCTGTCCACATGAACAAGAACCTGTACCACAGCACTGCTGCCTTCTTCCAGTTTCACCCCTTCCGGCAGATAGTCGGAAAGCTGGAACGTACGGCTGATGGAGCTGGTTGCTCCGCTGACGTCAATCTGATCCAGAGAAATCACATTCAATTTCGCCAGATCTTCTTTGGCGCCAATGACAGAAATGGTTTTCGGGGTACATGTGATTTCCCCTAAATGATAGCCATCTGCCGGGCTGCCTGTTACGGAAACCTGAACAGGCACCTGTTTTGCCTCATTTAGGCTATAAGAAACGGTGACCGTATCCACGGAGAATGTAACGCCGCTTACGGTATTGCCATCTTTGTCATATGCTACGGGTTTCACCTGCAAATCCATCTGCTGCACCGCATCTGCCGCATTGACAGGCAGGCGTACTGCCACAACGCTGTCCACTGCGGATTTTGCCCCTTTGACCATAATGGTTTCCGGGATCAGTTTCGGTGTTGACAGGTGGGTACCTTCTGTGACTTCCCCGTTCAGGGAAACTTCCAGAGGGAACTCCTTGGCTGCCAGGGTTTCCACTTGAATCTCCACGCTGCCGGGGACTTTGCTCTCTACGGTATAGCCTGTGGCACCGCCGCCAACGGAGGTTTCAACAGGCAATGTGATGGTATCGCCATCCTGAGCATAAGTCAAATCTGACAGATCCACACTGGCAGAAATCAAGTCCGCCTGCCGCTGACTGAGCCGATCCAGGGCCGTTCGCTGGGCTTTGACTTTGATGCTGATTTTCGTATTGGTCAAATCTTCCCGATTGGCTACGGTGAGCCCACGGGCGGTCAATGTTTCTTCTCCCACCAATTGCAGGGTGGTGCTGTATGATCTTGTGTCAATGGGCTGATTGATGCTGATGACCATAAACCACATGGTAGTTGCAATGGCCACGGAAAGCAGTTTCCAGCCCAGGTCTTTCATGAGCAATTCCTGAAATCGTTTCATTTATCCTGCCTTCCTTTCCAAATCGCCAGTTTCTTTTTGGCGGATTGATGATCCTGTTCGGAGATCATGTTTTTCAATTGTTCCGGCGTCAAATCCCGATAAAGAACGCCGCCTCTTGCCACGGAAATCTTCCCCGTTTCTTCGGAAACGACGATAACATGGGCGTCAGAAACCTCGCTGGCACCAATGGCCGCCCGGTGTCTGGTACCCAGTTCCATGCTGACTTCGTTGCTGTCTGTCAATGGCAGGAAACAGGTGGCCGCTGCCACACGGTTCCGCCGGATGATCACCGCACCGTCATGGAGGGGGGTGTTGTGTTCAAAAATATTGATGAGAAGCTGACTGGACACGATGGCGTCGATGGGGATGCCTGTTCTTTCCAGATCGCCCAGAGGCACTTCCTGCTCCATAAGGATCAGAGCGCCTGTTTTTGCCGCGCCCATTTTGTCCGCCGCCTTGACGATTTCGTTCACGGTGCGGGCTGCGGCTTTTTCATCCCCGGCATCTTCGCCGCGGGTGAAGTAAGAAAAGATCTTTCCTTTGCCCAGCTGTTCCAAAGCCTTTCGCATTTCCGGCTGGAAAACGATGAGCAGTGCAATGATACCCATATTGATGGTGTTGGAAAGAACGAAAATGATGGTATGTAATTTCAAAAGGGCTGCCACTGCCGCAAAGGCAAAGATCACCAGTATCCCTTTGAAAAGGACCCAGGCACGGGTTTCTTTGATCCAGAAAATGACTTTATAGATGATATATGCCACAATCAGGATATCCAGCACATCCGTTATGCCAATGGACGGACGTACAAATTCTGTGATGCCCAGACCGCTGAAAAAGCTGTTCAAAAAATCCATTGTATCACACCCGATTCTTCTGATTCTAATAAAAAATTGGTTCCAAAAAGCCGATACAGTATCAGTATATCATAAAGTAGAACAAAAGTGTGATTCTCTTGAAAATTTCAAAAAATTATGATATTTTTTTGTCAGAAAAAACAGGAAGGGAAAGATGCCCTTCCATCTGCCTGTCCTTTGAACATGAAAACACCCCGCAGGACATCCAGTCCAACAAACGGGGTGTGATTTCTTATTTTCATTGCTGACAGCAAAGGGTTATTTCTCGTCTTTTTTCATATAACGCTGGCTGAATTCCTTGGCGCTCATGGGTTTATCATAGAAATATCCCTGTCCGAAATTACATTTGAGTGCCTGTATCAGAGCTTCATCCTCCTGAGTTTCAATGCCTTCCGCAACGGTGGCAATGCCCAGTTTCCGAGCGAAGCTGACGATCTGTTCCAATATGATATAGCGGCGTTCTTCGTCCTCTTTGGAAACCTGACGCAAGAAGCCCCGATCCAGCTTCAATTCGTCAATATTGAGTTGATACAGCATATTCAAAGAGGAATATCCATTGCCAAAGTCATCCATGGAAATACGGAATCCCAGGGCATGGAGGGCTTCAATCTGATGGTTCAGCAGTTCCAGATTATCCGTGGCAACCCCTTCCAGTATCTCCAGCGTAATTAAAGATGGAGATACATGGTACCGATTCAGTATCTGCATAAGGTTATCGGGATAATTCAGGTCAGAAAACAGCATCTTGGACTGGTTTACGGAAATAGGCACAGGCGTCAGGCCTGCATCCTTCCATGCCTTGATCTGCTCACAGGCCCGTTCCACCATATAAAGATCCAGCTTTAGACAAAAGCCGTTTTCCCCAAACAGCGGGATAAACTCATTTGGATAGCGGTAAGAGCCGTCTGGATTCTGCCAGCGCACCAAAGCTTCCGCTCCCACCAAGCCTTCGTTCTTCATGCCGAACTTAGTCTGTAAGAATAATTTGAACTCTTTATTCTGCAAAGCCAGATACATCTGGCTTTCGATGCTGTTTTTCTTCCGTACGGCATTATGCATGTCATGATTGTAAAAGGCAATATCCGTATGGTGGGTATGTTCGATGCTCTGCATAGCCAGCAGAGCTTTTTCCCGTTCTTCTCCGATAGCAACACCGGCATAAAGAGAAAGATCATAACTGAATTCGCCATATTCCAGAGAAGATGCTCTGATCTGCTCAATGATGACAGCCAGACGTTTTTTGATGGATTCCCCGTCTGTATCCAACAGCAGCAGGTAAAACAGATCCGCTGTGTCACGGCAGAAGAACTCCCCTTCTTTCAGATTATGATTCAGCACATTTTCCATATAACACAGCACCCGATCCCCGCGCATTCTGCCAAACAGGTCATTGATGCCTTTGAAGTTATGGACATTCAAGGCTGCGGTGCTGAAAGGCTGTTTTGTTTCCAATATCTGCTGGAAGCTCTCGCCAAAGTGGGCTGTATTTTTTGCCCCGGTGATAGGATCTTCATAGGCCAGACGGATCAGTGTTTTGATATTTTGGCTAAAGACACGGCGTCCGCTGTAAAGCAGCACATTCATGAGGATCAGCATCAATGTCATAAGCACGCCAAAGATGGTCAAAGCATCTCCCAAGGAAGCGGAAGACCCCCACACCTTATTGGCGCAGAACAGATACCATCCATTGACATCCAGCGACACCAGATAAAAATGCATGCGATTGCCTTCGTAGGTATATTCTCCGCAGACGGACTCTCCTTTTTCCAAAGCAGCCCGCATTTCCTCTTTGGTCTGTTCAGAGAAAACATCCCCCTCATAAAGGTTTTTCATTTCCTCGTCCACCAATGTATTTTCCGACCGAACCAGAAACATACCGTTATCGGCAATGAGGTGCAGATAGCCTGCCCCGCCCATGACCGTTTTGCCGTCGGTGGCATCTGTGAAAATATTGATGGTATCTCCGGCTGCCAGTGCCCCAACGACCTCCCCGTTTTCAAACACGGGAACAGCATATACAAATATCTTCTCATCCAGTGCCTGACTTCTGAAAATCTTGGAAATGGTATTTTTTCCTTGGAGGGCGGACTCCATGACCTCTACGGCGTAGGGATGCAGGTCATCCATGGTGATGGCCTCTACCTCGCCGGATTCTGTTGTATGCATGAGGCCTGTGCCGTCTTTACGCATATCAACCATGCTGACAAAGTCATTGGCGGCATTGGCTTTGTCCCAGTTGCCTGGGGTCATCGGTAATGGTACTGACTTCGTATGCCTTAGACAGTGTGGTCAGTATTTGCAGGTTTTTATCCATCTGTCTGAGCAGCCGTTCTTTATATTCCGCTGTTTCCGCCTGGAGCTGCGCATGTTCCACTTCATGGGCAGATTTCATGATATAGCCAAAAATACCAAAACCAATGGCACTGAGCAACAAGCTGCCGATGATGGTAATGATCGTAATGCGGCGCAATTGTTTTGCCAATTTCTTCTCGTCCATACTAGCCTCCTACACCGCAAACCTCCTGTTGTGTCTTTGTCTTTTCCCAGCAAGGCAATTAGGCACAGCTTGTTTTTTTCTTATGTTCGTCTGTTCTGAATGATCTGCGCATCGGCCTCCCACTGAGGCATGGGATGACTGAAACAGAATCCCTGGATTACATCACAATGGATTTCCTGCAGGGCGCGCACCTGTTCATCTGTTTCCACCCCTTCGGCAAGAATGGTCATATTCAGCTCATGCCCCACCTGGATCATGGCCTTCAATATGGCTGTGCCAATGGGTGTCGTCACATGATCCACCAGACCTTTATCCAGCTTGATCCCGTCGATGGGGTATTTTTGCAGATCATAAAAAGATGTAAAACCTTCGCCAAAGTCATCCAGGGCAACTCTGACGCCATATTTTTTCAGCGCAATGATATTCTGCCGAATCTGGGCGGCATTTCTGACAGAAACGCTTTCCGTGATCTCCAGAATCAGCAGTTCTCTTGGAAATGTAAATCCATTCATAATCTCCTGTACCTTCTGGACAAAATCCGCTGCCGCAAAGGTATCACGGGAGAAATTACAGGAAACGAAAAAGGTATCTACACCTTCTTTCAAAAGACCCTTTAAGAAGAAGCATACCTCTTTCAGGCAGTAATAGTCAAATCGGCTGATCATTTTTTCCCGTTCCATAAGGGGAATAAACATACTGGGCAGCAATACGCCCTTTTGGGGGTGCTTCCAGCGGGAAAGAGCTTCCCCGCCCACCACGGCAAAATTTGCCGCATCCACATAGAACTGGATATATAATTGGAATTCTTTTTGGGCAAAGGCCTGTTCGATGCTGGCTCGCAGGTGACGCTCCTGCATGAACTGATCCATCATGCCTTTGGAGCAGCGCAGATACCTGCAATCCTCTTTTTCCGCTCCATAAGCTCCCTGAGAAGCCTGGAAAATGATTTCGTTAAGGTCTCTGTCCTCTGCTCTAAGGGCATAAATACCCGCATAAATATTGGTCTCGTAAGGCTTGCCATAGAGCTTTGCATAATCATGGATTCTGTCCAAAATAGCCGTGAGCCATGCATCTGTTTTGTCTGTGCCGCCCGTAAGTTTCAGCATGATAAAGCCGTGTTCCGATACCCTTGCCAGAATATCGCTGTCCTGGGTATATTCCCCCAGAACAATAGCGCAGTAACGGAGGAATTCATCGGTTTCCTGTCCGCTGCTGAGTCTGCGCAGGCGGTCTGTATCCACATAGAAATACACCGCCTGATACAGGTTACGATTTTTATCATTGATATATTGTTTATAATACCGTTCCAGATATTCCATATTCCCCAGTCCTGTGGTTTCGTCTGTTTCCGCATTCTGCTGGCTTTCTTTCAGTCTCCTGCGGTATCGGCGCACCGTCAGCAGCAGCACCGCCGCCATGACCAAAAGGGCAGCCCCCATGGCGCCCATTGTCCAGTACATCCCCTGGGTATTGGGCTGCGTTTCCACAGAAGCCATCAAAAGCCCCGTCACTTCCGCAGGAGACACCTGTTCCAGATAAGCCCGCAAGTTCGACTGAAAGGCGTCGGGAGCGGCTTCCGTAAAGTAGAGGGTATAAGCATTTTCTCCGGGAAAAAGCGTAACGACGCCGGTATTTTCCAGCTGTTCCTCCTCTGCTTCATAGCCAGAAAACAGGTCTACCTGCTTCTGCTGGGCTAGCTCCTCCCGGTGGTCTGTGCCATCTGCCTCATAATATACGATTTCATATGTACTTTGGTCAGAAAATTCCGCCAGCAGCTCTGGGATGACCCCCGCATAGGTCTGGGTATCTTTATCAAAATACTCCAAAGGATAGGCGTCGGGATTTCCCGCAACATAAATCAAAGTCTTTTCTTCCACAGTCAGCACCTCTGTCTTTACGCTTCTTCCGTAGGGTTCCTTTCAAACAAAGTCATGTTATGACGAGGACAGGCGGATTTCACCGTCCGAATCTGCATTTCCACTTCCTCAGACTGGGCATCCATGGACTGAAGCATGCCGCAGACCATTTCACGCACTTTCGCAATCTGTTTATGATACTGATTCAGTTCTTTTGCCCCTTCTTCCAGTTTTTTCTCCCATTCCGCGCGCTCTTCCTGCATTTTTGCCCGGGTTCCTGCTGAAGCTCATCCTTATACCGAACAGCCTCCATGAGAGCTGAAGCAACATTCATCTGTTCTTTCTTCTGCTCCTCCAGTTCTTTTCTCACACGGCTCAGTTCTTTTTCCAGAGCGGCAATCTGTGTGCGGTACTGCTCCTCCTGGGTTTTCTGTTCCGTCACTTTTTCCGCCAGTTTTTCGGAAAATTCTTCTTCCATCATGGTGATATATTCATAAACACTGGCTTTTTTGTAGCCCCAAAAACCTTTTTTTCAGTTGATCTAATTTCATATGAAAACCTCCCTTTTATTTGAACCGTATCTTTTTCCGTTCGATCCTGCCCCAAGCGTGTTTCCGATGGCGGTATCCCACCAGAGCCGTTGCCCGCACCCACGCCAGCACCAGACGCAGACAGGAAACCTCCACCATACAAAGCCCGATGGCTTTGAGCACATCGGAAAAGGACAGCTTCAAGTCCACCGTATAAATGCGGGCAAAAAAACGCCGTCAGCGACAAAATAGCGGAGTACACCACATAAATGACGAAAAACAGTATCATAAATGGCACATTAATCAGGTCTACGGCAAATGCCAGAGCAATGGTGAGAATCCCAAAGACCTCAATATAAGGTGAAAGCAGCTCATAGACCAGAAAATACAGATAGGAAATCAATCCCACAAGGCCATATTTCGGATTCAGGAAAATACGTCTGTGGCGCATCATGCTCTGGAACAGCCCGATATGCCACCGTCTGCGCTGTTTGCACAAATCCCCCAGTTTCTCCGGCGCCTGTGTCCAGCAGACGGCATCTGTGGCATAGCGGATACGATAAGGGATGCTATTTTCCCTGCAATATACATGAAGCTTTACCACCAATTCCATATCTTCACCGATGGTGCCGGGATCATATCCCCCTGCTTCCACAACGGTGTTTTTATGAAACAACCCAAAAGCGCCGGAAATGATAATACTGCCGTTGAATCGGTCAAAAAGTATCCTTGCTGCCAGAAAAGAACGGTCATACTCCAACACCTGCATACAGGGGATGATCTGGTCGGGCATACGATAAGACACCACATGTCCGTCGTGGATTTCCGTTCCGTTGCAGGGACGGACAACGCCGCCTACTGCCACCACACTGCCGTCCTCCAACACAGGACGGACAATCTTTTCCAGTGAATCATACTGAAGCACCGAATCGGCGTCCATACAGATGAAATAGGGATATTTCGCCGCATTGATGCCCATATTCAAAGCGTCTGCCTTGCCGCCGTTTTTCTTGCGGATGAGAGTAATGGGCACCTTCCATTCGTAGCTTTCATAAATAACTTCCTCAGGTTGGCAGGGGATCTTCCGCTGTATGGGGCGGCTGATCTGCTGCATGTGAAAAGCATCCCGCACCACTTTGGATGTGTCGTCGCTGGAACCGTCGTCCACAACGACAATCTCATACAATTTATAGTCCAAAGCAAGCAAAGAACCGATGCTTGCCTCAATGGTCACTTCCTCGTTATAGGCAGGCACCACAATGGTAACGGGCACATAATATTCCCCCAGCAGTTCGTTTTTCAGCTGGTTCCGCCGCTTCATTTTATACAGCTCGGAAGTGCCGACAGTCACCGCCAGAAACAGAAAACTGGCATAACCGATCATATAGAGGACGAAAAAGATACCGACGCCATCAAAAAATTGTTTAAACGCATCCATGCCCCTTTACACCTCCAGACTTTGCAGTTTGCGGGATTCCAGCCGATACATGAGCATTTCTCTGGCATAGCGGTCACTGCCTGCGGTAATGTCCACCACATCGCCATAGTTCACATGGAGATGCTCCAGACTTTGGGCTGCGGCATAGCGCACATACCAGTTGCTGCTGTGGAGGCTTCTTTCAACGCTCCAACCACTGCTTTTCCTTCATAAGACGCCAGAGAAGATGCCGCCACTGTGGCAAACTCCCATTTGGTCGCGTCCTTATCCTCCACAAATGCCAGCAAAGGCCCATATGCTGGTTCATAGGGATATTTGCCGCAGTACCGAATCGCCGCCAGACGCAGCTCTTTATCGGCTTTTTTGTCCATCATAATTTCGTACATCTCCCGCTGATAATCACCGGAACGAAACCGGATATAATTCAATATGGCAAGCTGGGTATGTGGAGAATAACGAGTCATTTTCTTCCACAGCTGCTCAATGAGGGCGTGATAATCTCCCGTATAGGAAAGGAGCCCTTCGGTAATGAGTTTTTCATGGAGAAACACACTGCCGTCATCGGCAATGCGGAGGCTTCCGCCACAATTTCCGGCGTTCCCAAATGGTACAGGGCCTGTAAAGCATTGAAACGGCAGTAGAGATTATTTTTCTTTACATAATCCAGCAAAATATCCTGCAAAGAGTCCATTGCCATCTGTTTATCCGCCGTATAGCAGGAAAGGAAATAGGCAAAATATCCTGCCTGCATATTTTCCTTATCCCGATAGATCGCCGCCATATAAATGACCACAGGCCGGATCTGATGACGATATTCCCGATACAGGGCGGGGTTCTGCTCCATATCCTCCTGCAAAACCTGATGGAATGCCATCAAATGATTGATATGGGAAAGTTTATGCCGCAGCTCCTCCAGATGGGATTCCTCCACTTTTTTCCCTGCCGCCAGACGGGAAATCTGGGCATCTATTTTGCGCTTGATCTTCAGGCATCGTTTCTGCATACGGGATTCGCTGCCTTTCAGGAGCAAATTATAAACGATGTTAAAGACGATCATGCTGGCACAAACGGCGCCGTAGATATAGATCATAAATTCAACTTTCATATATCCGCTCCTTTCTTTTCGTGATATGTCAGCGGCCGCTCCAAGCCGCCTGCAAAACATCATAAGATTTTTTCAGACGTTCGTGGTATTCCGTATGTTTTTCCCAGCCTTCCAGAGGGAAAGACGCCATGGAGATACGCCCCTGGGTATGGCCCGCCACAGCTGCACCCACGAACATTTCGTCAATCTGCATATATTCCACACCATAATGTTCATAGTAATCATCGTGTATCATTTTTTCGGCGGGATTGGAGAAATTCAGAAGCCCCCAGGGAATCCGCATTTCCACGCCATCTGCCGTAAAACAGAAGTCCGCCAGAGAATCAAAGGCAGGAGAATCCGGGTCTGCATTGCCATAGCGCAGTTTTCCCGTTTCGTAAGTGGGCATGGCAACCCAATGGCCCACGGCCTTTGGTTCCGACCATTCCAGAATGGAACGGATGGGACGGAACACAGGAGAATCCTTTTCCCGCCAGTTGTCCTGTTCATAAGGATTTTCATAAGCCGTTTCGTAGGCATACATAATCCAAAGGCTCTCATAACGCTCCTGCACCAGCACACGGCTGTTATCCTTGCCGTCAATGGTCACCACAAAGTCACAGCCTCTTTCAAAGGAAATCTTCTTTTCTTCCCAGTAGGTACTGCCCGTTTTAGGCGTGGTATCAATGGAAAGATACAGAACGTCTTTTTCCGGCGAAAATCCATCCACATAGAAATACAGATACTTTTCGTCATAATCCATATACAAATCCATGCCGTCAGATGACCAGACAGGCTCTTTGCCCTGCCATTCGGCGGCATTGCCGTCCACCGTGCAGACTCCTTCGCCGCTTCCCAGCCAGAACTGCATCAAACCGTAATTCTGTCCGTCTGTCTGTACGTCCTGCCAGTTATCTACGCCCAAACTGTAATTGGCATAGACCGTATTCCAAGTGTTTCTGTCCCACACATCCTGCCAGGTGGACACATAGCCCCCGATCCAGCCGGCACCTCGCATTTTCTGCCACAGTTCCACAAGGGCTTCCCCCTGCCGCTGTTCATTCAAAGGAGGATGGTTTTACACCACAGGCATTCTGGCAGTGGAGAAACCAAAACCAACTGCCGCCACCGGCACTGTATGATACCGATTGAGCAAAGTCAGATAGCCGCTGTATAAGTCCCCTGTTTCCAGTCCTGTGAGCAGTTCCCCCAGCTCTGCCCGCTGTGCCTGCGTGAAATACTTCTGATAGTCCGGGCAAAGGGTTTCCAGACGATAAGAAGCGAAATACCCGGACAATAGTTCCGCGGAAGCGCCGATATGCTCCATATCCACCTGATTGTATGTATCAAAACGGGCGTTATACAGTGTGTCATAAGCAAAAGGATCATCCCAAGGGGAATTGACAAAGGAAATGAGCCGCTGCTCTTTATATTTATTGCTTTCGTAAGCGGTCACCTGATCCATGAGTTTTGCCATGGCTGTTTCAAAACGGGTGGCTTCCGGTTTGGTGTAGAAATAAGTGCCTTGGTAAGAAGTCTCTCCCAAAGTGCTGTTATTGGTATAGGCGATGATGCCGCTGTCCCATTCGTGACCCAGCAAATAGAGGGGAAACATCCCACTGATACCATCCAGTGCCTGTAAAATCCCCCAATTCGATGGCTCTGTTGCCATGGATGACGTCCACGGCTTTGATGCCGTTTTCCAGCAGGAGATCCACAAATTCCTCCTGATAAATGTCCTCTGCCCCATAATTGGCACGGTCAGGCACCGACAGCCCCTGCAACAGGTACAAGGGCTTTTCTTTTGTGGTGTTATAGTCATAAAGTGCCTCATAAAAATCCGCGGCCATGACCGTATAGACCCGAATGGTATTGGCGCCTATTTCACCGATCTGTTCCAGCCAGCGGGTATAATCTTCATAGGTGGGCACAAAGTCCAGCATGGCTTCGCCGGGGATGTTGGAGGACAAATCCACACCCCGTATCTCCATGGTTTTCCATGTGTCCCCATCTAAATACTGTATCTCTTTTCCCTGAGTGCGGAAATTGGCTGTGACAGATACCTCCGGTTTGAAATCCACATAGATTCCACGATAGTACACAAGGTATCCCATCCCTGCCAGAAGGAGGACAACTGCCAGAGAAGCGAGAATGAACCGTTTCATCATTTCACATACCTCCTATTCCACCCATTGGGTTGCTGTCTTGGACTGGTGACAATACTGCCGCAGGCTTTCGATGTTTTCATCCAGCCACGCTGCTCGTTTCAGCATGAAATCCACCATCCATTCCACCGCTTCGGCATGACTGGAAGGGTTCACATCCTCCAATGTCTGCCCCGCCGCCGGTCTGCGCCGCTGCATGGTGGTCAGGTCTGTGGTGTCATAACTGAAGCCCCACACCTCATCATTGCGGGCAATGGCAGGCCCAAGGTACGCAAGGGTCTCTTCTATATAATTGGTCAAATATTCATCAGAAAGATAAGTCTGCCGCAGTTCTTTATACCGGTCCAGCACCCGCTCCAAAAAATCCTCATCTTTCATCAAGGCGCCGTACCAACCTCTGTTCTGGAGATACAAACGGTCATAGGAAAAGGGGCGGATGTAGTTATCCAGCATATTGTTATAGTCCCAGACAGGGCCTACCGTCAAATGTCCCCGCACATCCCGATAGAAATAGGTAGAACGGGAGAACACGTCATTGTTCAGCAAAAATTCCTGAAGCACATAATAGTCCACAAAGAAATCCACATTCAGTTCTTTCTCATAGTCATACTGACCGGAAACCATATCCGAGGAAAAAAAGTTCCCGCTCGATACGGCTGATGTCCCGCTGGATATAATTCAAACGCCGGGGCTCTGGTATTCTTCCTGGGGATACAGCACCTGTATGCCTGTGGAAGACACCACATGCTCCGGGTCATCCTCCATGGTGGAAAATTCCATTTCGTATGTATACTGGGTATAGTTGTTGATGGCGTTGCCGTCTTCCAGTGCATCCATGCGGACGATATAACTGGTCTGGTCATTGCCTTCCTCATAATCACTGAGGTTCACCCGATAATCCCCTTCCTTGATGGTTTCTATGAGGAGATAAACCCCCTGATATTCTCCGTTAAGGATGACTTCACAGAAACGCACTTCCGGCGCATAGCCCATGATTTCCGCGGAAATATTCATCCACATATAGTTACGGATGAGGGTTTTATCCAGAAATGGGCCATGGAGTGCCCAGTCGCTTTCTTTGCTCATACCCAAAAGGGGCAAATCTCGATTGACAAGTCCCTCCGCATCCTCCACCAGCTTCACACGATAGCTCTTTTTATTGAAATAGCGGGAGGAGTTGCCTCTGACACGAATCATGATGTTGCTTTCCATGTCCGGCGCATCTGTGGGATGATGGTTCTGCTTTTCATCACTCATGACAGACAGTTTGCCGGAAATCATGGTGCTTCCATCGGATGCGGTTGTGAAGCCGATTTCCTGATGATGTTCATCGGTGATGGGATTGCCGGGGATTGCCACGCCGCCGGTATCAATGACCAGCAAAGGCAGATGGGTGCATCGCAGTCGCATCCTGCGTCAGGCTGACGGGCAGTAAGATGCTGATGCACCCGTTTTTCCGGGTTTTCGGTATCCACGTTGTCGGCAAGAAATACCGCAAGCAGTACCAGCACCATTGCAGCAATCCCTGCAATACGATATTTCATTTTCCTCGCCTCCCATCAACTGCTGATTTCGTCGTTCTGCATCACCATATTGCAGTATTCGATATTGCCGATCTCATAGATGGCATCGGTGATGCTTTTTCCTTTCATATTTCCTTTTGCAGTATTTCCGGCTTTATCCAGAATCCGCTTACTGATTTCATAAATAAATTCCACACTGTTTTCTGTGGTGTTCTTTACCCGCAGGTTTGCTTTCCGGGCAAAATACTGGAACATCAGAGCTTCAATCCGTGGCTCATTGACCCTTGCGGTACGGATGATGAACAGCACGCGGTTGTCGTTTTTGATGCGTCCGAAAATGAGCAGAATCAAAAATGTGAATGCCCCGCCGATACCGGCAATGAGGAAATCGCCGGAACCACAGCAAATACCTGTGACAATGGTCCAGAAAATATAAACAGTGTCACGGGAATCCTTGATGGCAGTACGGAAACGGACGATGGACAGCGCACCCACCATACCAAGGGACAAAGCGATGTTATTGCCAATGACGATCATAACTGCCGTTGTGATAACCGTCAGGGCCATGAGGGAAACATTGAATTTTCTGCTGTAAATGCTGCCTTCGTGGGAGATCATATAGGACAGGTAGATCAAAAAACCCACCAATGTTGCCACTGCCATACGCAGGATAATGGTCTGCAAATCCAATTGCCCCGTGCTCTACAAAAACTCCAGTAATACTTTTCTCATAAGACATTCCTCCTATAACGCAAACTTCATGGTGGCGCTCCGCGCCAGACAATATTTGCTCACTGACAATTCTGAACGATTGGCTTCGTTGACCAGCTCTTTGATATAACTGAGCAGAAAGCCGTTATATTTCACTTCCAGCACACCGTTGAATTTATCCAGCACCGGATACATATTCAGATCCGGCGCAAACAGATCCATATGGGTTTCTGTTGCCTCAATCTGGTGGTCAAAGGTGATGCGGATTTTATTTTCCTTAGCAATATAGGCTTTCCGCTTATATTCCACAATGGTTTTGGGGCGATAACACTGCATGTGCATCAGCCCATAGCACTCCGCCGCAAAAGGATCTGGATATTTCAACAGGCTGTGATACCTGCCTTTGGTCAGTTCTATGGCATCCTCTCGGGACACCCGCAGGGAACGCTTTTTCTGATAGCTGCCTTCCTTCTGCTTCATTTCCAGCATGGCAAAATCAGCGGCAGGGCCATAAGTCCTGAGACGGATTTTCCGCCGCAGTTCCAGACCATCAATCTTCGCCTCATAATCCCGCTCATGGATGGTATCAAAGTACAGGGAACGGATATTGTAGCCGTTTGCGCCGTTATGGGCATCCTGTATCATGACCTGATCCAGCTGACCGGAAAGTTTTTTCATATCAAAAAGGGTCATAAAATATTTCTTTTCCTGACGATATACCTCGTTCAAATCACATTCCTCCCAAAAGAAAAAGCCGCAAAAATCAGGCACAGGGATGCCAGTCATTTTTGCAGCTTGGCGATCGTAGCAGTTCCCTGCCGTAGACTCATAGCTTTGCGTCATCGTTTTTCAACGATTTTGCCAAAGGATTCAATTGTTTTCCGTCTGCTCGGAAAATACACTGTAAAGTCGGTTTTTGCCCAGCTGTTTCGCGTGATACAAAGCGTCGTCGGCTTTGCGGTAAAGGTCATCATAGCTCACATTGGGCGCGGATGCCACCGCCAGCCCCATGCTGCAACTGGGAGAAACCGTTATGCCGTTCCACTGAATGTTGTGAATTTTTCGGATAACCGTTTCTGCAAACGTTTTCAGTCCGGATATGTCATGGCTGACCAGCAGCACCATAAACTCGTCGCCGCCGATTCTGCCGATTCTGGCTCCTGCCAGTGCATAGTGACGCATGATGTCAGCGGCTTCTTTGAGCACATAATCTCCCATGGGATGTCCATAATGATCGTTGATGTCTTTGAAGTCGTCCATATCCACGATCAAAGCGGCCAGTTTTTCTCCCTCCCGCAGTTCTGACAGTTTACGTCTGCCATAACGCTCAATGGAGGTTTTGTTCAGCAGGCCTGTGAAAAGATCCATCTGGATTTCTTTTTCCAGCTGATTGATGCGAACCTTACGTTCCGTGATATCCGAAAGGATGCCAATGCCCAGAACCGGCTCACTATGCTTGTTTGTCTGGGTAATCACACGGATCTCAAACCATCTGTTTTCCCCGGATTTGACAGGCAGCATAAACTCATACTTTTGATAAGCGACACCTTTTTTGATATTTTTCATACAGGTGAGCAAAATTTCTTTGTGTGATGACGACAGCAATTCCAGATTTTCGATAAAATCATAGAATTGCGAAATGTTCTCCGGATGATCGAAATAATGTTTCCATTCCTTGGAAAAGCGAATCCAGTCTTCCCGAATATCCCATTCGAAGGTAATGGAGCTTTCCTGTTCACGAATCAGCTCATACTGCTCAATGGTCAGACGAAAATCCCGCCGCGCGTCTGTCAGCTCCTGCTGTACTTCCCGCATCCGGTTTACCTGACTGATCACAATGCGCAGGTGCTTATATCTGATGAGATACATCAGGACACACAAACAGATGGTGACGGTAAAATTGACCATTTCCCCCACACTGAATATGGGGTGAATAAACAGGAAGTATGTAATGTAGCATATGCCCAAACTGATGATGGTATAAAGGGGTTTGAACATCAAAAACCGGAAAAGAAAAAAATAGCCGTCACAATGGTAAAATACGCCATAGCGCCGGACAGATACACATCATGCATATTAAACAGCAGATGCCAGAACAAAATCATGCCAACGCTGATCATATAAAACCGATATCTTGCCATAACCGACATATTGCAGCAGAAATCAATGATTAAAAATGCAACACAGCAGACAAGATAGACCAGATAAAATCTGAGGTAACTGCGGTGATTGGCCATTGTCCCTATATTGCAGAAAAACAGCACTCTGCATATATTGCAAAGCTCAAAAAGGACACCAAATGCCGTTCCGATCCGGAGAGCAATCTGGTTGCTCCATACAGATTTTTCAACAAAATCTTCATATGATATTTTCGCGCCAAGAATCCATTTGATAAGCGCATCAACTCTAGTTCCCATGCAAGTTCACTCCAAAATGAAGACACATTGTCAACTTTAGTAAAATAAAAACCATCCCTCAATCTTGAAGATGGTTTGCTCTTATCATAAATATGTTCTCCGAAGATTGACTAACAGAAAATTTATTCCGAAAGTATACTTTGATTCATTTAATAGCACACTATGTAATGACAGAAATTAACGATTTTTTGGTATTTTCTCCGCTTTCTGCTGGATACAAAAGGCAGAAAATGGGCAATTTTATCAAAAAACAGAGCAAAAACAAATCTTTGCGGAACTTCCTTTGGATATTTTGTACTTTCCCGATATACATAAGTTTTTTGTATAAAATATGTATAAAAAACGGAAAGCCTTCTCCCGTTAAATTTTCACCTATGATTATGGTCAGATTCCGTATATTTCCATGGTTTTTTCCCCATTTTCATTGGTAACGTCCGTGCCTGCAAGGGTTCTGCGAGCTGCCATATTCCCATGACCATTCACTTCAAAAAGAGCAAAATCGGCATGCCGCAAGACCTCTTTTCCGCCATACGCAAGAGCAATGGAAAAGCCCAAATTTTTTGCGAATTTCTATGGTTCTCACCGCGGCAAAATCCCCCGAAAACGTTGAAAACACTGGAATTTCCCGGTATAATAAAACTATATAAATCAAACGAAAGAAGGCCTGATAAAATGAAAAAATTCTTTGTTCCACTGTTGATTGCAGTCATGTCTTTCACCGCATGCAGCAGCAGCACATCCAATTTTGTAGACGAAGCTGTTCTAAAAATTGACGGACAGGAAATCATGAAATCGGAATACATGGTTCATTTATACACCGCCAGCACAGAGCTTGTATCTACCGCCGGCGAAGAGGCATGGAACATGGATTTTGATGGACAATCCGCAGATGAATTGCTGGAATCTCATACCATCAACACCCTGCAAAATCTCATTGCCGCCAAAAAATACGCAGATGAAAACGGCATCACCCTCACTGACGAAGAAAAAGAAACGACAAAAACCACAGCGGAACAATTTCTTGCCGATACAGATAAAAAAGATCTGCAAAAAATGGGCATTGATGAAGAACAATTAATCACCATCATGGAAGATTCTTCTTTATATTCCAAAGTTTATGAAACCATTTACAATGAATGCACCGTCACAGATGATGAGGTGGATCAATTTTTTGAAAAAAACAAAGCTGGTTTGATGGAAGAATTCCAACTGCTGCAAGTCAACAGCATTGTTGTGGATGATTTGGAAACAGCGGAAACTGTGCTGGAAAAAGCAAAAGCCGGAGAAGATTTTGCTACATTGTTTGATACTTATGATGTGGTAGAAAACGTGGAAGGCGGAGGCGAAAACGGTGAAATGACCGTATATCGTTATTCCTTGGAATCTCAATTCGGACTTTCCCCCGATGCTTCCGTAGGTGATATAGAAGGCCCCTTCCACATGGGCAGCACTTACTTTGTCCTGAAAATCATCGCGGAAAAGGCGCCGGATGAAGCGGAAGTCAAAAAACTGGCCGGAGAAACCTATCGTTCCAACATGCAGGCAGTGCGCGCGGAAGAACGCATGGCTGAACTGACCGCATCTCAAACGGTAGAAAAAATTGACAGCGCATGGAATACACTGGAAAATTTCCATTAAAAGCGAAAAACGTTAGATCTTGAAAGAAAAACATTTTTTCTCTTATAAAAAATCGTTTCAACAATGCGTGTGAAAAAACTTCATTGATCAGAACCTTCATTTTTTGGCTTCTATTTTTACAAATAATATATACTCGTACACACAAAAGACAGTCTGAATATACTCTGGGTCAAAAGGAATCGTTCACACATTTTCCTGATGAAATACAGAACCCAAGGATTTTTCAGACAGATACACACATAAGAAAAAACCGATCAACGGAAAGGAGCATACAAATGTTTAACTGGTTTGCCTTTTTTCCTACATGTTTGTTTCCTGTATCACCCCCGGGCCAAACAACCTGATGTGTATGGCAAATGGCACAAAATATGGCTTTAAAAAGAGTTTCCGTTTCTGCCTTGGTGTAACCACCGGCTTTACGCTGATTCTTTTGCTGGCCATTGCCTGTAATTACTTCATTTATGAATACATCCCCGCCATTGTCAAAGTCATGACGCCGTTGGGTGCCCTGTATATCCTATGGCTGGCATGGATAATCTGGCAGGACAAACCAAAAAAAGCGAAAAAAAAGACACATATGGATACCACAGCCTTTCATACCGCAATCATATTACAGTTTGTAAATCCAAAAGGGTTGCTGTATGGTCTGACTTTGATTACAAACTTTGTGTTTCCTTATGATCGCTCTTTAAAAATGTTCCTGATTGCGCTGACTGCCAATTTTTGTATGGAACTGTTTGCCAATTCCTGCTGGGTTTTATTTGGTTCCATGTTCCAGAAATTTTTCGAAAAGTACAAGAACGTACTGAATGCCATCATGGCACTCCTTCTGGCTTACTGCGCCGTTTCATTATTTCTGAATGAATTGGCCAGATGAAACTGAAATAAAAATCCCCTCTACATGCATCCATCAGATGCCGGAGGGGATTTTTACTTTGGAATTGGCTCACAGTATTCCAAATCATGTCATTATTACAAACATATATGTATTTTTCAAAACAAAAACGCGCATAACCAAAGGGACAAAGGCAGCGCCCCCATAGCAAACACAGTTGTCAGCAATGTAATATCCGAAGATTCTTCTGCGCCCAGTTTTCCATACTGCTCAACCACCATAGGCATAATCGCCGCACAGGGACATGCCATAGAAACCACACAAACTGTTTTCACAACAGCATCTATGGGCAGAAAATATACCAGGCCTATGGTAACCAACGGGAAGAAAATCATTCTTACCAATGCCGTCTCAACTGCTTTTCTCTTATGGATCAGCTGCAAAATGCCTTCATTCCCTGCCATGGCACCAATATATATCAGTGACAGCGGCGTAGACATATTCCCCAGCATGGACATGGCATCCATGACAAAGGCAGGCAGCAATGGCGTCCAGCCCATCAAGGAAAATACCAAGCCCGCAAAAACCATGACACAATTGGGATTCATCAGCTTCTGCATGATCTCTTTTACAGTCATTTTCTCACCGGTATTGCCTTGCAGCACACGCACCGCGTAAGTCCACAAATACAAGTGAATGCCGAAAAAACCCGCGGACATGCAAAGCCCGCCAAATTCTCCTAAAAACATCAGAGCCACCGGCAAGCCGATGAAACCATTATTGGATGTGGCAGAGGTCACTTCCAGCATTGCCATATACTTTTCTTCCCAGCCTCTTTTTCTGCAATAGACGCAGAGGATTTTTCCGCCGATGACAGAAGCAACATATTGTGCCAACACAATCAGAAAAAATGCTGTCAGGCTGCTGCTGTCAATTTCATTCTGGGAAATCGTTACAAACAGCAATGCGGGACACGTCAGCTTCATGACCAATGATCCAAGTCCTGTATTGACCGCAGATGTAACCATCTTTTTATGGTTCGCAAAATAGCCCACTCCAACCATAACAAATAATACAAAAAACTGTCCGAATATAGCGCATCTACCTCCTTTTCCCAATTTTATTGTATCCAATTATTTTTTTCCAAAGTGTATAAATCCCTAAATTCTTATCAGATTTCTGCTGATATACTTAATTTAATCAAAGTATATCAAAGGAGGCTTGCCATGAAATTGATTCTCTCTCCCAGTACAGATCCTGCTTTCAATCTTGCTTTGGAGCAGTATGTTTTTGACCATATGGACAGAAGTCAGGAATACTTCATGCTTTGGCAAAATAAAAACACCATTGTCATTGGCAAAAACCAAAATGCCTTTGCCGAAGTGCATCATAAAATCGCCCGCGAAAAAGGAATCACTGTTGTACGCAGATTATCCGGCGGCGGCGCGGTCTATCATGATCTCGGAAACATAAATTTCACTTTTATTCTGGATGCCAAAAACGCCACGCAATTAGATCTGCATCTTTTTTGCCAGCCTATTGTGGAATTGCTGCAAAGCCTTGGCGTTCCCGCAGAAATGAACGGCAGAAATGACATTACCATCGAAGGGAAAAAATTTTCGGGCAACTCCCAATATCTGAAACAGGGACGAATCATGCATCACGGCACACTGATGTTTGCGTCTGATCTTTCCGTGGTTGCGGATGTCTTGAATGTCTCCAGCGATAAGTTTCACTCCAAAGCCACAAAATCTGTGAAAAGCCGTGTCACAAATATCGCGCCTTATTTAACATCTCCTTTATCTCTGGAACAGTTCAAAGCATTGATTATCAAACACATCATGAAAACAGACCAGGCAGAACCATATGTGTTCTCCGCCCAAGATCTGGCAATGATCCAGAAAATAAAAGAGGAACGATACGATACCTATGCGTGGAATTATGGATATTCCCCTTCCTGCGACATTGTCAAAAAAGATATTTTGACCAATGCGGCATGGTGGAAATCCACATGAATTGCAGCGATGGCTTGATACAGGATCTGGTGTTCTTCGGCGATTTCTTCAGCCTCAAAAGCCCGGAAATTCTGGCAAAGATGCTCATTGGCGCTCCTCTGGAACAACAGGCGCTTACAAAAATCCTAAAGAACGTTCAGATTTCTGATTTCTTCCACAATATGAATCAGGATATCTTCCTTTCCTACCTGCTGGAAAGTGAATGATAGATATTTTTTACTCTCCCTCCATATAAAGAAATACCTTTGCCTGCTTCAACAGATAAAGGTATTTCTTTTTTTACATAATAGGAATCATAATCATTTATAGCCAACCGCCGCTGCGGAGAGCATATATCAATACAAACATCGTCAGTACAGAAAACAGCATGGAATAAATCAGAAAATCCCCTGCCAGTTCTGCGTCTGCATCGAATTGAATGGCCATCTGATAATTTGTGATGGCCGTAGGCGCAGCACAAAAAATAAAGATCGGCACCAATTCCGCTCCCGTGATGCCCATGCCATAGATCACCACAAAGAGCACCACCACAGGCAAAATCACCAGTTTTACACCAAGGCCTACCATAAGCGCTTTCCAGTTTTTCTTTGCGGAACTGATGCAAAACTGTCCGCCCAACAACAAAAATGCCAGAGGGGTTGCGATTCCCGCCAGATCCATACCGGCTGTATCGAGAAACTGTGGCAGCGGAATGTTCAGCATGCGAAAAACAAATCCAATGATGACCCCCCACAAGATATGATTTTTCACAGACTGCACTGCTGCCCCTTTCAAATCCGGCTTTCCTTTCACTTCGGAAAAAAAGAATACACAAAAACACCAATGATATTCAGCACAGGCAGTGTTGCCGCCATAATGGAGGTTGCCATTGCCGCACTGTCAGCACCACCTAATACTTGCGAAAAAGGCAGTCCGTAAAGCATAAAATTCCCCCGATAAATGGATTGAATCAATACGGACATACGCCGTCTGTCTGTTGTGACCCGCGGCACAACAAAAAGCAAAATCAGCAGGCTGACGGCGATGACAGTCAGTGCAATCACCACCAGCTTCAGATAGGAAATATTTATTTTCTCCGCTGCGTAAATGTTGAAAAAAACCAAAATGGGAAATAAGACCTGAAAACATAGTGTATTCCCCTGCTGTATCAACGTATCTTGCAGCACACCAATCTTTTTCAGACTGCTTCCCAAAAGAACGATTGCGAAAGTGGGCAGCACTGCATTACAAGCAAATAATAAATTTTCCACCCCATTCACTTCTTTCTCATTCTGTTAAAACACCAGCGATTGTCCCGTTTTATTCCAGATCACAATGGGCTGATCTTCTTTTGCATAACGCGCAATATCTCTTCTTGCCATCTTTTCCATCTGCATTGTATCCTCCTGACAAGATGGCAGATGATACAATATGATTTTTCTTATATGCAGCATCTCCTGCAAAATTTTTCTGCCGGTCTCATGGTTGAAAAACACCGGTGTCACAAAAGCGATGTCGATCTCCAACCCATGTAATGCCCCATAAGTTTCTGCCTGATAATCTGCATCCCCCAAAAAAAGAATCCGCTTTTCTCCCATTTCTATCAGATAACATCTGTTTGTCACATGGTAAAAACGAGGGTCTAAATGACGTATATCCAGATAACCGCAAACAATATCCACTTCCAATACCGCTTTCTTCTCACTGTCAAAAACAATGGCAGTACATCCTTTCAGACTCTCTGAAGAAAAAGGAGCCGCGTATCCTTTCACTGCATTTTTCTGTAAATACTTCGAAACATAAGGTTCATAAAAATGATCCGCATGGGAATGTGTAAACATCAGATAATCCACATTGGAGATTTCTCCCATTCCCTGCTGCATCGATTCCCATACGGCATCCGGTAATTGACTGAAATAACCGCTGGTATCTCGATATAATCCATCTATCAATACTTTCACTCCACGATACTGGAGGAGTATTGCAGCATTTGAAATATAGACTATCCAGCCGCGTTTTTCCATTTCATTACGCCCCTTTTACTTCTGTTTCGGTCTGAAAATAAACACTTCCAGATCTTCATCATAGGCTCTGCCCATTTCAAGGCCATCCCCCAGTTCTCCGATCACAACGTCAAAAGTTAACAGAACTGTGTTATTATCTGTCAAATGGCCGCCTCTGACCGTACCGCTGTTATCAGACACATTGACATGGACATGAAACAGAGGATTTCCGTCATCATCATGACAAATCATACCGGAAACACCTGTTACAGATACAGAATCTGTCACCTTGATGGGATCGCCATAGCCATATCCCGCTTTTTTATCCGGCAGCGGAATGGGTACCAAATATTCACAGCCGTCCAGACTGCCCATACCGGAAAGAATAATGGCGTTATTGATGCCATATTCCGCACATGCATTTTCCAGTCCCTGCATGACATTTTCGCCAGGGCTCATTCTGACGGCAACAACTCTTTTCAAACCGCCTTTTGCTGTATAAATCATATGATTGGCTCCTTTCAAATGAAAATATCACCATCTCTCCTGCCAAAAAGGGAGGGTGGCGGAGCAACGTGACATTACCCCGCCTGAGTTATATAATCAACTATTTAACTTGAATATCCATTTGTTTCTCAAATACTTTGATGAGGGCACACTGGTCTTCGTTAATCAGGCCCATTTCTTCCATCTGGTTCATGTGATCCAATACAATGGCGGACATGGGAATTTCTACGCCCATTTCATTGGCCAGCTGCATGGCATTTTTCATATCCTTTTGATGTACAGCAATTCTCGCGCTTGCTGTAAAATCTCTGGAGAGAATCTTTGGAACCTTGATGTCCATAACCGCACTTTGGGCAAAACCATCCTTAATTGCGTGATACAGCACTTTCGGATCCAACCCCGCTTTTGCCGCAAAGGCATATGCTTCCCCTACGGAAACCAAATTACAGCCAACAATCATATTATTTGCCAGTTTGGCTACACTGCCGCAGCCTGTGCCGCCCATATATGTAACGGTAGCGCCTACACAATGCAGCAGGTCTCTAACTTTATCAAATGTTTCCTTTTCGCCGCCGCTCATGACGACCAGTGTGCCGGCAATGGCGCCTGTTTCACCGCCGCTGACAGGAGAATCCAGCAGTTCCATTCCCGCTTCTTTTGCCAAGGGGAACAGAGTTCTGATAACCCCAGGAGCAGTGGAACTGAAATCTACGATAATCGTTCCCGGCTTCGCTTTTTCATAATCTCTCTAACCGTGCTGTCTACCAGTTCGTTTTTGGGCAGACAAAGAAAGATCACTTCGCAATCCGCATAGATTTCATCCGCGTTTCCTGTTGCCTTACCGCCCTGTGCTTCAAAACGTTCTCTTGCGGCTTCCACCACATCAAAACCCATAACATCACAGCCACTTTTGTTCATCAAATTGGTTGCCATAGGTAAACCCATGATTCCCATACCCATAAAACCAATTTTCTTCATCTGACTCCCTCCTTATTTATTAGGGATATGAATTGCCCTCTTTTCCGCTGCCAAAGCTGCTTCTCTGACTGCTTCTGTCACTGTGGGATGGGCATGGATTGTAGCAATAATATCTTCTACTGTTGCTTCCATACCAATTGCCAGTGCGCATTCGCCAATCAGATCTGTCGCTCTGGGCCCCAGGATATGGACACCGAGAACCTCTTTATACTCTTTGCCAAGAATGAATTTAATGCTGCCTACGCCGCCATTCATAATCAGAGATTTCCCATTGGCCATGAGAGGGAATTTACCTACTGTATATGCAATACCCAGTTCTTTGGCTTTTTCTTCTGTAAGACCTACACCTGCGAATTCAGGATCTGTGTATACACAGGAAGGATTTGTAGCGCCATTATAAACCGCATCTTCACCCAACGCGTTTTCCGCTGCTACTTCACCTTGCGCAGATGCCACATGAGCCAGCATAACTTTGCCCAGACAGTCACCGATGGCATATACATTGGGTACATTTGTTTCCATTTTGTCATTTACTGTGATGCGGCCTCTATCATTTGCAATGCCAACCGCATCCAGATTCAGTCCTTCTGTATCTGTTCTTCTGCCGACAGCTACCAGTACCTTTTCTGCTTCAAAAGCCTGAACCTTGCCGCCAACTTCTACCTGAACCTTTGCACCAACAGCAGCTGCTTCTACGGACTGAACCTTTGCTTCTGTCATGATTTTGACGCCTCTGCTTTCCATGATCTTACGCATCTGGGCTGTCAGTTCCCCATCCATCATGGGCAGCAGTTTCGGCGCAGCTTCTACAACTGTCACTTCTGTACCAAACTTGGAATAAGCAGTTGCCAGTTCGATACCGATCACACCGCCGCCGATAACCAGAAGGCTTTTGGGAATTGCTTCAAAGGACAACGCGCCTGTGGAATCCACACAGTTGGCGTTTTCTTTCACACCGGGAATAGGCGGAACGGCAGGAATAGAGCCCGCAGCAATGATGATCTTGTCAAATGTCATATTTTCTTTTGTACCGTCTTTTTTCACAACGGTCAGTGTATCTTTGGAAGCAAAAGATGCTGTTCCTTCCACAACCTTGATTTTATTTGCTTTCATCAAGCCTGTGACACCACTTACCAACTGATTTGTGATTGCGGATTTCTTTGCCTGCACTTTATCCCAGTCAACACTCTTAACTTCCACGTTGATGCCATATGCTGCCGCTTCTTTCGCTTCGGAAATGGCTTCCGCCGCATGCAGCAGTGCCTTTGTAGGGATACAGCCAACATTCAGACATGTACCGCCCAGTTTATTCTTTTCAATCAATGTTACTTTGCCGCCCAGCTGTGCCGCACGGATTGCTGCCACATAACCGCCGGGGCCGCCGCCGATCACTGCCACAGTTGTTTCACCAGCAGGTTTCTTTGCCGCAGGCGCGGGTGCAGGTGCTGCCGCGGGTGTAGGCGCTGCCGCAGGTGTAGGTGCTGCCGCCTGCCCGCCAACCTGTTCGCCGGGTGCGCCAATATAAGCCAATACGCCTTTTACAGGCACATCGTCGCCTTCCTGTGCTACGATCTTAATCAGCGTACCTTCTGTTTCCGCGGTTACTTCGCTAGTTAATTTATCTGTTGTAATTTCCAGAAGAACATCTCCTGCTTTTACACTGTCGCCTTCCTGTTTGATCCATTTGGAAACTGTACCTTCTTCCATTGTAAGACCAAGCTGAGGCATTCTTACCTCTACTGCCATGTTATATTCCTCCTGTCTGTTCAGGTTACTTTCGTGATTTAGGGGTATCCATTTTCGGTATAAGATTGGGAATGATAAAATTGGAAATCGAAAAAGGATACCAGAGCAGCTTCATTGCTGCACAGATTTTCATCAGAAATAAAGCTGCTCTCTATCCAATCGTACAGGATATTAGATATGTAATACTTTAAATGGGTGTACTGAAAAATTCAGATTACAGTAAAATCTGCATAGGATTTTCCAGCAGTTCTTTGATTGCCAGTTCAAATTTTGCCGCAGTTGCGCCATCGATCAATCTATGATCGAATGTGAAGGAAATGCGCATAAACTGTCTCTTTGTGATATTGCCTTCATCATCCATAACCAGTTCATCCTGCACGGCGCAGACGCCCAAAATGCCGGAATCGGGCTGGTTGATGATGGGATCGAAGGTTTCTACACCAAACATACCCAGGTTAGAGATAGAGAATGTGGAACCTGTGTATTCGTCCATTTCCAGTTTGTTTGTTTTCGCACGTTCTGCCAGATCTTTCGCTGCGGCAGAAATTTCGCTCAGACTCATTTTGTCCGCATCTTTGATGACAGGTACGATCAGACCATCATCCAGCGCAACAGCCATACCAATATTCACATGTGCGCGTTTGATAATCTTGTCACCGTCGATACTTGCCAAGATGTGTTTGTTATTTTTCAACGCTTTTGCAGTTGCTTTCAGAACATAATCGTTCAAAGAATATTTCACAGCCAGATCTTCGTTGACTTTCTTACGGAATTTCATCAGTTCTGTCACATCAATCTTCACATTCTGTGTAACAGTAGGAATTTCCTGAGCAGATTTTGTCATTCTTTCTGCGATGACTTTTCTCATGCCTGCCAGTTTTACAACTTCGTCGCCTTCCATCAGTTCCAGACCTGTAACAGGTGCTGCGGCAGGAGCCGCGGCTGCTTTTTCTGCAACGGGAGCCGCTTCAACCGCAGGAGCTGCTTCTGCTGCTGCCAGAATATCTTTCTGTACGATACGTCCCATAGGGCCTGTTCCTTTGACTGTGGTATAATCTACACCCAGTTTTGCCGCTGTTTTCTTTGCCAGAGGAGAAATTCTCACTCTTGTGCCTGCCGGAACTGCTGCCGCAGGAGCAGGAGCCGCTGTGGGTGCAGGCGCAGGCGCTGCTGCCGGTGCCGGAGCTGCCGCAGGGGTATCCCCAACCTGTTCACCCGCTTCACCAATATATGCCAGAAGACCTTTTACAGGAATGTCTTCGCCTTCCTGTGCTACAATCTTCAGTAATACACCATCATGTTCACTTTCCACTTCACTGGTCAGTTTATCTGTTGTGATTTCCAGAATGACTTCGCCTGCTTTTACAGCGTCGCCTTCTTGTTTCACCCATCTTGTGACTGTACCTTCTTCCATGGTCAGTCCAAGCTGAGGCATTCTTACTTCAAAAGCCATGCTTCTTCCCCCTTACTTATTCAGTACTTTTTTGACTGCTTTCACGATATCTGCGGTATGAGGGAAGTTTTCATCTTCCAGTGTAGGGCTGAAAGGAGAAACGATATTCAGACCACAAGCACGTGCTACTGGTGCATCCAGTTCGTCAAACAGTTCTTCTGCGATCTGTGCAGAAATTTCACCTGCATAGCTGCCGCGTTTTACTTCTTCAGATACAATCAGTACATTATGTGTTTTTGATACGGATTCTACAATGGCATCCCAATCCAGAGGAACCAGTGTGCGCAGATCCAGAACTTCTACCTGGATGCCCTCTTTTGCCAGTTCTTCCGCTGCTTCCAGAGAGAAGTTCACCTGACGGCTCCATGTGATGATTGTCAGATCTGTACCTTCGCGTTTGACTGCTGCTTTGCCCAGGGGAATGGTGTATTCTCCTTCAGGAATTTGTTCTTTCTTTGCATACAGCAATTTATGTTCCATAGAGATAACAGGGTCATTGTCACGAATTGCGGATTTGAGCAGACCTTTCGCATCTTCTGCGGAAGAAGGCGCGATAACTTTCAAACCAGGAGTATGGCAGAAAATTGCTTCCAAACTCTGAGAATGCTGACCTGCGTTTCTTCTGCCGGCGCCCATGGGGCATCTCAGTACCATAGGTACAGAAGCCTGACCGCCTGTCATATATCTCATCTTCGCAGCCTGGTTCAGAATGGGGTCAGCTGCTACTGTGATAAAGTCGTTATACATCAGTTCTACAACAGGGCGCATGCCTCTCATGGCTGCACCAACTGCCATGCCGCAGAAACCGGATTCGGAAATGGGTGTATCCCATACACGATGAGCGCCAAATTCTTCCTGGAACCCAACAGTGATACCAAATACGTTACCCATTTTACCCATATCTTCGCCGAGAACGATTACATTCTCGTCTCTTTCCATTTCTTCATGAATTGCTTCACCAATCGCCTTGCTCACGCTGATTTTTTTGCTCATCTTACTACACTCCTTTCATTGTCTGAAGAATAAACGTCTGTTGTTGCTTCAGAAGGATCAGGGTATTCAGATTCTGTTGCAAATTTATATGCAGCTTCAATTGCTTCATCAACTGCTGCTTCAATTGCGACCAGTTCTTCTTCTGTTGCCACATTTTCTTTGATCAGTTTATTGCGGAAGTTGGGAATTGCTTCTTTTTCATGAGCTTCTTCCATATAGGATGCGGGACGATATACAGCAGGATCACCGCAATAATGACCCTGATGACGGAATGTGGTGCATTCTACAATAGAAGGGCCATTACCTGCTCTTGCGTAATCAACCGCTTCCTTCACCGCTTCGTAAACAGTAACCGGATCATTTCCATCCACTGTTTTGCCGGGAATATCATATGCTTTTGCACGCACTGCGATAGTATCTGTATTTGTTACGCCATGGATTTCTGTGGAAACACCATAACGGTTATTTTCGCAAAGAAATACAACAGGAAGTTTCCACGCTGCCGCCATATTGATGGATTCATGGAATGTTCCCTGATTGGATGCAGAGTCCCCGAAGAAACAAAGTGTTACATGTTTGTCACCCCAAATTTTAGAAGCAAAGGCAGAACCTGTTGCAATAGGAATGCCAGCGCCTACGATACCATTTGCCCCCAGAGAGCACAGTCCGTCTATATCAGCAATGTGCATAGAACCGCCCTTACCTTTGCAGTAACCTGTTTTCTTACCAAACAGTTCTGCCATCATCAAGTTCAGGTCGCCGCCTTTTGCGATGCAGTGACCATGGCCTCTGTGTGTAGATGCCATATAATCGTCAGGTTCCAGGGCATAACATGCGCCTGTGGGAACCGCTTCCTGTCCAAGGCACAGATGGATATTGCCGTGCATCATACCTTTTGTGAAGCACTCAGCCGCTTTGGACTCGAAGCCTTTGATCTTCAGCATCATTTCATACATGCCCAGAAGCATTTCTTTTGAATATTTTTTTTCACTCACTGAAATCACCCTTTTCTCCTAAATTCTTGATATGAGTAAACTTTATTTATCCTTTTCTCAAGGTTTCAAAACAACTTTACCGCATTGGCCTTTTTCCATCAGCTCCAACCCTTTATCAAACTCTTCCAGAGGAAGCACATGTGTAATGACTTTGCTGATATCCAGACCTGCCGCAAACAGACCTTTCATGCGTTCCCATGTTCTGGGGATTTCTCTGCCGGAAACACCTTTGATGCAGAAACCGCTTGTAACAAACTTTTCACAGGGCAATTCCAAAGGTTTCGGCCCCAGACCTGCAATGACAGCTGTGCCATCGGGTTTCAGATAATCGAAACTGCCCATAACCGCACCTGCATTGCCGGAGAAATCCAGAACAAAATCTACGCCCAGTCCGCCGGAGAGTTCTTTGATTCTGGCCGCTGTGTCTTCTTTCAGCGGATTTACAACTGCATCTGCTCCCATATCCAGAGCCATCTGTCCGCGCTGTTCATTCAATTCAATACCGATTACCTGCGCCGCGCCTAATGTTTTTGCTACCGCAACGCCCATACAGCCAATTGGGCCGCAGCCGATCACAGCAACTTTCTTCGTGGCAATGGGAAATTCCATGGCCGCATGTACCGCAACACCAAAAGGTCCATCAATGCCAGCTGTTCAAAAGGCAAATCCAGATCACATTTATTGACATCGCTTTCAGGAATGATGATATATTCTGCCATTGCACCATCACGGTGTACCCCGATGACCACTGTATTGTAGCAAACATCAGAATGACCATTCCGGCACAGATCACAGGTACCGCATACCAGATGGGAGTCAGAGTTCACAACATCACCAATCTGTACGGATTTCACATTTTTCCGACCTTTACAACAACGCCGGAATATTCGTGACCAATGATCGTAGGTGGATTCATTCTTTTCTGTGCATAATCATCCCAATGTTTGATATGTACGTCCGTACCACAAATGGCAACTGCTTTTACACGGATCAGTACGTCATTATCACCAACTTCAGGGATGGGTTTTTCAGTCAGAACGACATAACCGTCCCCCTTCTGTTCCTTTACAACACATTTCATCATTTCCATATTTGCGCCTCCTTTTGTATGAAAACAGAATGCATATTTGTCTTTTGCATCATATCTGTCTGATAACTCAGACAGGAATATGGATTTATCTTTCGCAGCATGTCTGCCTGGTCACGCCAGGCAGAAACATGGATTTATCTTTTGTACCATATCTGCACAATCATCCCCCGGGCAGATATGCAAATTTGACTTCTGCATTAAGCCTGTCCAAACAGTCTGGGCAGGAACATGGAGATAGGTTCTACATAAGTAATCAGCAGCAGAGAAACGATACCCGCAATCAGGAAAGGAACAATCTTTCTGCAGATTTCTGCCACAGATACCTCACCGGCTTTACAGCCCACATACAGGTTGATACCTACGGGAGGTGTAATCAGACCAATTGCCATATTGACTGTCAGGAATACACCGGCATGAACCATATCTACGCCCAGCTCGCCAATACAGGTGTGATGATGGGCAGCAGAATATAGAATGCGGAGTTTGCATCCAGGAAACAGCCTGCAATCAGGAAGATAACATTGATAATGATCAGGATGATGATCTTGTTTTCGCTGACAGACAGAATTGCGGAGGACAGATCAGCAGCAACGCCGCTTGTTGTCATAATCCATGCATATACTGCTGCACAGGCAATGATAAACATGATTGTTGCGGAAGAAACCGCAGCATCTACAAAAATTTTAACCAGTTCTTTTGCGTGGATTTCCCGATAAATGAATACACCAACGAACAGACCATAGATTACAGATACGCCTGCCGCTTCTGTCGGTGTGAAGATACCGCCGTAAATACCACCCAAGATGATAACGGGCATCAGCAGCGCCCAGAATGCTTCTTTAAATGCTTTCCATCTTTCCGCCGCAGTTGCTTTTGGCAGCATCTGAACATCTACGTTTTTGGAAGCAAACATAGCTGCGATCAGATAAGAAACGCCTACCAGAATACCAGGAATGATACCAGCGCTGAACAGAGCCCCTACGGATGTGTCTGTACAGGATGCGTATACAACGAATGCGATAGAGGGAGGAATAATGATACCGATGGCACCGGATGCGCTCAGCAGTGCGGTGGATGTACCTCTGTCATAACCCTGATGCACCATAGCGGGGATCAGGATAGTACCCAGCGCTGCAACAGTGGCAGGACCGGAACCGGAAATCGCTGCAAAGAAGCAGCATACAATAACTGTAACGGCCAACATACCGCTCTTTCTATGACCTACACAAGTACGGGCAAAGTTTACCAGTCTTTGTGAAATACCAGCGTATTCCATGATGGAACCAGCCAATACGAAGAAAGGGATTGCCAGCAGTGCAAACTTACCAATGGAAGCATACATGACGTTGGGGAACATGGAGAATGGGAATCCCCCAGCAGACAAACCAATCATTGCGGTCAGCCCCAGAGAAACCGCAATGGGAATATTCAGAAATACCATCAGGAAGAATACACCAAATAAAATCAAGATCATGCTTCCTCAACTCCTTCCGTAACTTTTCTCATTCTCAAGAATTCTTTGATACCGGATTCAATGGCACGAATGATACAAAAAGCTGCGCCAACAGGAATAGACAGACCCTGAATCCACATAGGCATACCCAACGCGGGAGTTTTAGAACCCAGTCTAATCTGGTTAGAAACCATTTCGATACCGTAATTCATCAGCAATACCAATAACACCACGGAACACACCATGGAAACCAGCACCATGAACGCCTGAAGCTTCTTAGGCATATTATCTACAAAGAAGCTCATGCCTAAGTGTGCCGCTCTTTTGTAACCAACTGCGATACCGATCATGGATACCCATACAAACGCGGTAATGGTTACTTCTTCAGTGAAAGAGAAAGAATTGGCAAAACAGTATCTAAATACTACGTTCAGGAAGTTCATAACCGCCATAAAAGCAAACAGCGCAACAAGAATAAATTCTTCCAATCTTTCCCAAAATGTAGAAATAAATTTCATATTTGCACCTCATTTCAAATCATAAGTTTTCGTAACAGACCTAATCAGTAAGGACAGTTTCCTTTTTTCCTATGTACATCATTTTCATTATTCCAAATAATGTTCTTTTTTTCTGATAAAGTCCTTGTTTTAAAACAGGTGGAGAATTTACACCCTCCACCCGTTCATTACTTACTCAAAATTCACCCTGTAAATACACTTGCACTTATTGATTATTCAAATGTGTAACCGAATACTTCAAATACATCGTCACCAATCTGTTCTCTGTAAGATTCGTAGATAGGTGCAGCTGCATCTTTGAAAGCCTGCATTTCTTCATCTGTCAGTTCTGTGATTGTCATGCCGTTTTCTTCCATCAGCTTGAAGTTGCCTTCGTCAGCTTCTCTGGATGCTGTGATTTCTGCTTTACATGCTGCTTCACCGGCTGCTTCAAATACGGCTTTATCTTCTTCACTTAAGCTATCCCACAGTTTCTGGCTGCATGTCAGGATCAGGCAGTCATAAGCATAGTTCCATTTTGTCAGGTAGCTCTGTACTTCATACAGTTTTGCAGATACGATAGGGTCTGTGGGGTTTTCCTGACCATCGATTGCGCCCTGCTGCAATGCTGTAAATACTTCAGAGAATGTCATAACGGTAGGATCTGCGCCAAAGAGTTTGAATGTATCTACCCAGCAAGCTGTTGCAGGTACACGGAATTTCATACCGGACAGGTCTGCGGGTGTTCTGATTTCTCTCTTGCTGTTTGTTACGGAACGGAAGCCGTTTTCAGCCAGACCCAGAACTTTAACGCCCAAAGCTTCTACTCTTTCTTTTACCAGATCACCAGCAGGACCATTCAACAGTCTTGCATCAACATCTTCATTGCTGGAGAACATGAAAGGCATTACTACCGCAAACAGTGCGGGATCATACAGAGTGTAGTTTGTAACGGAACGCAAATCCAGGTCAACTGTGCCGTCCAGAATCATCTGTGTGCCCTGGTCCATGGCGCCGCCTGCCAGCTGTTCATTTGCGTAAATGGATACTGTGTATCTGCCATCTGTACCTTCTTCTACGGCTTTTGCCATTTCTTCACAGGCAACACGCCATACAGATGTTTCAGATGTTGTATAACTCATTTTCAGTTCGCCGGAACCACCAGCGCCATCGCTGCTTGCTGCTGTGTCACCACCACCGCCGCCGCAGCCTGTAACTGAGAATACCATCACTGCACTCAAAATACCTGCTAACCATTTTTTCTTCATACATAGCCCTCCTTCGTTTTGAAAAAAATGTTTCTAACAACACTTGCTTTTTTCAAAGCTGTTATAGTTATTATATTTAAAAAAACCTTTTATTGTTTTTCTTTTTTATACAATTTTTCCATTTTTTGTATTTATTTTATACAAAATAAAAAAAATTTTTCAAAAATCAGGTGGAATTTCCAATTATTTTTATAGAAAAAAACACTGAAATGTAGTACTATTATATCTACCTAAAAAAGAAAGGAGAGATTTAAATGCCACTCCCTCCTCCTCGCGTTATAGAAAGCATCTTTTTGCAATATGGCACATTAAAAAACTACCCCGCCAACAAAACTATTTTTGTGAAAGGGGATGTTGCCGATAAAATTGCATTTATTAAATCCGGGCAAGTACGCGCAGTCGTTACAAATCCCGCTGGCGACGAAACAACTCTATTCTATATGGGAAAGGGAAATATCTTTGGTTCTGACTCTCTGGTTCCAAATCCAGTAGTCGTTGTAAACGTAGAAACCATTACTCCTTGCGAATTATATATGCTTCCAGCAAAACAATTCCTGGAAATCTGGCATAAACATAATTTCCCCATTCAGGAATTGCTTGCACATTATCTAAAGCGTATTTCCCTGTTGTCAGACTATATCTGCTGCTCTCATTTCACAAATGCCAAACAGAGAGTTTCCTATTTCCTTCATTCCTACGCAAATATTCACGGTCGCACCATCTCTTTGACAAATGAGCAAATCGCTGCCATTACCGGCGCAAATCGAATTTCTGTTAACCGCATTTTGAACTCTCTTGCTCAGGAAAACATTGTAAAACTGGAATACAAAAAATTATTGTGTTAAATGAGGAAGAGCTCATTAACATCTTTAATGGCTTAGGATACTTCTTAGACTAAGATGCCACAAAGAGCCATTGATATACAAAAAAACAAAATTATACAGTTGCTTATTCATTTTTGAAACTGGCAAAAAATGCGTTTTCTTTATTTTTAAACAAATAACAGAAACCTTTAAAGGAGACATAACTGCGATCCTGTGAAAGTATGTGAGGGGATATTACGAACATCAAAACTCCCTCAGATGAGTGACGAATTTTCAAAAAAAGAACAAGTCCTGTTTCAAAACAGATCCATTGATTTTTGACACAGGACTTGTTTTATTTCCATTTCGATTTATCTTTCTGATAAAAACAGATTTTATCTGGTACAAAAAAAGGCGTTTTCTCCTTCGAGAAAACGCCTTTTGAATTTCTATTTAAAATCTTAGTACAGTTTTGCACCTGCGGGGATTCTATCATCCACCATCAGCAGGTTCAGACCTTCGTGACCATCCACTTCATGTACAGCGGAGATCAGCATACCACAAGAGTCAATGCCCATCATGTTACGAGGAGGCAGGTTTGTGATAGCGATGCATGTCTTGCCTACCAGTTCTTCAGGTTCATAGTAATCGTGGATACCGCTCAGGATCACACGATCTGTGCCGCTGCCGTCATCCAGCACGAATTTCAGCAGTTTTTTGCTCTTAGGCACTGCTTCACATGCTTTTACTTTTACGGCTCTGTAATCGGATTTCGCAAATGTATCGAAGTCCACGAATTCTTCAAACAAAGGTTCTACCTTTACGTTGGAGAAGTCGATTTTTTCCGCAACGGGAGCAGCCACAGGAGCTTTTGTTTCTGCTTTCTTAGGCATGTCCAGGGGTTTCATTGTCGGGAACAGAATAACGTCTCTGATGGAAACGGATTCTGTCAGCAGCATAACGAATCTGTCGATACCTACGCCCAGACCGCCTGTGGGAGGCATACCATATTCCAGAGCTGTCAGGAAGTCTTCATCGATCATGTTTGCTTCGTCGTCGCCTGCTTCTCTCAGGTATTCCTGATATTCGAAACGATGACGCTGGTCGATGGGGTCATTCAGTTCGGAGTATGCGTTGCCGTATTCTCTACCAACGATAAACAGTTCGAAACGTTCTGTGAATTCCGGTTTATCGGGTTTTCTCTTTGTCAGAGGAGAGATTTCTACGGGATAGTCAATGATGAATGTAGGCTGAATCAGGTTCTTTTCTACGAATTCTTCGAAGAACAGGTTCAGGATATCGCCTTTTACATGACGTTCTTCATATTCTACATGATGTTCGTCAGCGATTCTCTTAGCTTCTTCCGTATCAGCTACCTGGTCGAAGTCTACGCCGGAGAATTCTTTAACGGCGTCAACCATAGTCTTTCTTGCGAAAGGTTTGCCCAGATCCAGTTCGTGACCGCCGTAAACCACTTTTGTGGTACCCAGTACGTTCTGGGCAACGGTACGGAACATTTCTTCTGTGATATCCATCATGCCGTTATAGTCTGTGTAAGCCTGATACAGTTCCATCAGGGTGAATTCGGGGTTATGACGAACGGAGATACCTTCGTTACGGAATACACGGCCGATTTCATACACACGTTCAAAACCGCCAACGATCAGACGTTTCAGAGGCAGTTCCAGAGCGATACGGCAGTACATGTCGATATCCAGTGTATTATGGTGTGTGATGAAAGGTCTTGCGGAAGCGCCGCCGGGAATGGTCTGCAATACAGGTGTTTCCACTTCCAGGAAGCCCTTGCCGTCCAGGAATTTACGGATTTCTGTGATGATGCGGGAACGTTTGATGAATGTGTCACGCACTTCGGGGTTTACGATCAGATCCAGATATCTCTGACGGTAACGCAGTTCCTGGTCTTTCAGGCCGTGGAATTTTTCGGGCAGTACCTGCAAGCTCTTAGACAGCAGTGTTACTTCTTTTGCGTGTACGGAAACTTCCCCTGTTTTTGTTTTGAATACGAAGCCTTTGATGCTGATCAGGTCGCCGATGTCGAATTTTTTGAATGCGGCATAAGCTTCGTCGCCGATGTCGTTACGGCTTACATAAGACTGGATGTTGCCGTTTCTGTCCTGGATGTTGCAGAAAGACGCTTTACCCATGATACGTTTGCTCATAAGTCTGCCGGCGATAGCAACGTCTTTTTCTTCCAGTTCTTCGAAGTTATCTTTGATTTCATCGCTGTGATGTGTTACTTCGCATTTTGTAATTTCAAAGGGGTCTTTGCCTTCAGCCTGAAGCTGTGCCAGTTTTTCCCGTCTGATTTTAATCTGTTCGCTCAGTTCCTGCTGTGTCATTTCCTGTGCAGGCTGGTTGTTCTGTTCTGCCACTTTGTTTTCCTCCGTTTCCGTGTTCTCTTATGCAAAAATAAAATTATTTCTGGATGTTCAGAATCTTAAATGCCACTTCGCCGTCGGGTGTGTCTGCCATAACGGTTGCGCCAACCTTCTGACCCAGCAGCGCCATGCCCAGAGGGGATTCGTTAGAGATTCTGCCGTTCATAGGGTCTGCTTCTGTGGAACCTACGATGGTATATTCCATTTCTTCGTCAAATTCCACGTCCAGTACTGTTACTTTGGAGCCCAGGTTGACTACGTCCATTTTCAGTACGTCTTCGTCGATGACTTCCGCGTTGCGCAGCAGGTTTTCCAGCTGTACGATACGGCTTTCGATTTCGCCCTGTTCTTCTTTCGCAGCGTCATATTCGGCGTTTTCAGACAAGTCGCCCTGTCCTCTTGCTTCTTTGATCTTTTCTGCTACTTCTTTTCTGCGTACGGTTTTCAGGTTTTCCAGTTCCTGTTCCATTTTTTTCAGACCGTCATAGGTCATGACTACTTTTTTTGCTTCTGCCATTTCTTATTTCATCTCCTTGCGGGTTTTATCCAATTTTTCAAAAATAGTGATTTTCCTTGATATTACAAGGAAAAGGGAGGGCTTACCGAAATGCCCTCCGAAAATTCATTGATAAATTATATACTAAGGTAAGTAATTTTGTCAATGTTTTCTCCCGGGAAAATGCGATTTTATCCCTGTTTTTTCGGAATTTTTTCGTCTTTTTCCACCCAGAAGAAAACCAACGGGACAAAGCTGTCCCAGCTGGGCTTTTGCCTCCGCCGCTTTTTCCGCTCCCAGCGCGTTAAAATATACCCGAAACATCTGGTTTTCACAATATGCACGGGCTTCTGTCAGGGCGCCTGCTTCCATCTCTTTTTGGGTGCCGAAGAAAAAGCCGTCTGCCGCCAGCACATCCGGGCGGCGAAGAGCAATACTCTCCGTAACGGTACCATTGCCCACCAAATCCAGAAACACAGCCCCTTCCGCCAGCGCATAAGCCATGGCGCCATTGCTCTTGGCACAGGAAAGCACCACATCCGCCTCTCGAAAAACCCCATAGCCTACGGAGCTGAACACTTCCACCACCAGCCCTCTTTCCTCCAGAAACCGTTCCTGCCAGGACACGAAAAAAGGCTGGCGGTCTGTGAGGATGCCCAGACGGTTCACCCAGCCGGGTAAAGCCGCCAGCACCGCTTCCGTTTCCCATCCGCCGCCGTCCGCCACCACAAAAGATGCTCCTTCCGGCCGTTTGCCCATGGCTTCCAGTCCTGTGGCTGCCCCTTCCGCTCCGAATATGGCATAGAGTTTTCGTCCTGTGGCAAAGGGCAAAATATCTTGGGGCAGGTCTGCCGCCATGGGAGAAAGGGCGATTTTTGCCCCCTGCTTTGCTGCCTGTTCCAGCAGCTCTCTGGCTTTTTCCCGCCATGGAGGCAAAAAACAGCCATCCCGGTCTGTTTGCAAACACCAGCAGCCCTCTGCTGTTTCCACCCAGGGGCAATACTTCAGCTGCCATTTCTCCGCCAATCTTTCCGGCAGTTTCCCCACCCATTTGGGACGGTGCCGCTGGGATTTCTGCCGCAGACATGTGATGTTGATGATTTCCATGGAAACACCTCCCATTTTGTTAATTCATAAACAATCTTTTTGCATTTTTTGTCATACAATCCTTTGTTTTTTCGAGATTTTAGGCCTTTTGTTTTTGCTTGATTTTCCTGTTGTTTCCATTTCCGCGGAAATGTCACCGCCTGTTATTTTGGCGATGTATCAACGAAAATACAATAAATTATTGTTTTTTCTTTTTTCCGTACACAGATATTCCATCTCATTTTTGCTCTATTTTTCCTGTTTTCTCCTTTTTCCCGAATTTTTTTATGGGCAAATTGCATAAAATTCCCGTCGAATGTCAAACAAATTGACTTTTTTTATTTTTCTTCTTGGTAATTTCTTGACAGTGTATGCAGAATACATTATCATAAAATTACAGTTATTACGGGGACATTTTTATTTATATGAAAGGAGTTTTTCCATGAACACAAAAATTATGAAAACCATGGACGGGAATGAAGCAGCTGCTTATATCTCTTACGCATTTACAGAAGTAGCTACCATTTACCCCATTACCCCCTCTTCTCCCATGGCAGAACACGTTGACAGCTGGTCTGCAAACGGCAAGAAGAACATCTTTGGTCAGACAGTACGTCTGGTAGAAATGGAATCCGAAGCAGGTGCCGCAGGTGCTATGCACGGCGCACTGGAAGCTGGTACTCTGACAACTACATACACAGCTTCTCAGGGTCTGCTGCTGATGATCCCCGGCATTTACCGTATTGCCGGTCAGCTCAAACCCGGCGTATTCCATGTAAGCTCCAGAACTGTTGGTACACATGCTTTCTCCATCTTCGGCGATCATTCCGACGTTATGGCTTGTCGTCAGATTGGTGTGGCAATGCTTTCCTCCGCTTCCGTACAGGAAGTTATGGACCTGGGCGGCGTAGCACATCTGGCAGCCATCAAAGGCAGCGTACCTTTCATGCATTTCTTCGACGGTTTCCGTACTTCTCACGAACTGCAGAAAATCGAAGTTATGGACTACGAAGACATCGCAAAACTGCTGGATGAAGACGCACTGCGCAAATTCCGCAAAAACGCGCTGAACCCTGAACATCCCGTACAGCGTTCTACCGTACAGAACCCCGACGTATTCTTCCAGAACAGAGAAGCACAGACACCTTTCTATACACGTCTGCCTGAAATCGTGGAAAACTACATGCACGAAATCAACAAAATCACAGGCAGAAACTATCAGCTGTTCAACTACTTCGGCGCACCCGACGCAGAACACGTTCTGATCGCTATGGGCTCCATCACAGGCGCTGCACAGGAAGTTGTAGAACACCTGACAGCAAAAGGCGAAAAGGTTGGTTTCCTGCAGGTTCACCTGTACCGTCCTTTCTCCCTGAAACATTTCCTGGGCGCACTGCCTGAAACAGCAAAAGTTGTTACCGTTCTGGACAGAACAAAAGAACCCGGCTCTCTGGGCGAACCTCTGTACCAGGATGTATGTTCCGCACTGACAGAAGCAGGCAGAACTCCTCTGGTACTGGCAGGCAGATATGGTCTGTCCTCCAAAGACGTAACACCCGCACAGGTTGTTGCTGTTTTTGACAACATGAAAGGCGAAAAGAAAAACCACTTCACCGTTGGTATCATTGACGACGTTTCCATGACATCCATCGAAGTTGGCGCAGAACCCGAAGTAACAGACGCAAGCACAATCGCATGCAAATTCTGGGGTCTGGGCTCCGACGGTACTGTTGGCGCAAACAAAAACTCCATCAAGATCATCGGTGACCATACAGATAAATACGCACAGGCATACTTTGAATATGACACCAAAAAATCCGGCGGTATCACAAAATCTCACCTGCGTTTCGGTGATGTGCCTATCCGCTCCAGCTATCTGGTATTCAAAGCAGACTTTGTGGCATGCCACAACCAGTCCTACATCTCCAAATATGATATCGTTTCCGAAATCAAACCCGGCGGTACTTTCCTGCTGAACTGCGGCTGGAAAGGCGAAGAACTGGAAAAACACCTGCCTGCTGAAGTAAAACGTTACATCGCAAACAACAACATCAATTTCTATACCATCGACGCTGTTGAAATCTGCCGTGAAATCGGTCTGGGCAACAGAACAAACTCCGTTCTGCAGTCCGCATTCTTCAAACTGGCAAACATCATCCCCGTTGATGACGCAGTTGGCTACATGAAAGCAGCCATCGAAAAATCTTACGGCAAAAAAGGCGAAAAAGTCGTTAACATGAACTATGCGGCCGTAGACGCAGGTCTGACAGGTCTGGTGAAGATCGACGTTCCCGAAAGCTGGAAAGACGCAAAAGACGTGGACAAAGAAGAAATCAAACGCGTTCTGCCTGAATACGTTGAAAAACTGCTGGTTCCCATGAACGCACTGAAAGGCGACTCCCTGCCCGTATCCGTATTCGTTGGCAGAGAAGACGGTACTGTACCTCTGGGTACTTCCGCTTACGAAAAACGTGGTGTTGCCATCGACGTTCCCGAATGGGATGCAACAAAATGTATCCAGTGTAACCAGTGTTCTTACGTATGTCCTCACGCATGTATCCGTCCTTTCCTGCTGACAGAAGAAGAAGCGAAGAACGCACCCGAAGGCTATGTAACAGAACCCGCAAAAGGCGCTGGCGAAATCGCTCAGTATCGTTTCCGCATCCAGGTGGATCCTCTGGACTGCCAGGGCTGTGGTGTCTGCGTAACAGCATGTCCCGCAAAAGAAAAAGCACTGGTAATGAAACCTCTGGATACACAGATGCACGAACAGCCTAACTGGGACTTCTCTCTGGCTCTGTCCGATAAGAAGAACCCTATGGACAAATACAGCGTAAAAGGTTCTCAGTTCGAACAGCCTCTGCTGGAATTCTCCGGCGCATGTGCAGGCTGCGGCGAAACAGCTTACGCAAAACTGATGACACAGCTTTACGGCGACCGCATGTATCTGGCAAACGCAACAGGCTGTACACAGGCTTGGGGCGCTGCTGCACCTTGCGTACCTTACACAACAAACAAAGAAGGCTGGGGCCCCGCATGGAGCAACTCCCTGTTTGAAAATAACGCAGAATTCTCCCTGGGTATGGTTCTGGCAGTAGAACAGCAGAGAGAACGCGTAACTATGAAGCTGAAAGAACTGCTGGCTCTGGTAGACGACGCAGATCTGAAAGCAGCGGCTGACGTATGGCTGGCTAACTACGACGACGGTCACAGAAGCAAAGAAGACACCAAAGTTCTGCTGGCAGCTCTGGAAAAAGTTTCCGTAAGCGGCGAAGCAGCAGATCTGAAAGCCTTCATCATGGACAACAAAGAACACCTGACCAAGAAATCCATGTGGATGTACGGCGGCGACGGCTGGGCATACGACATCGGTTACGGCGGTCTGGATCACGTACTGGCTTCCGGCGCAGACGTAAACGTACTGGTTGTTGACACAGAAGTTTACTCCAACACAGGCGGTCAGTCCTCTAAAGCAACACCTATCGGCGCTGTGGCACAGTTCGCAGCAGGCGGTAAAGCAACTGTGAAGAAAGACCTGGGTATGCTGGCAATGAGCTACGGCTACATCTACGTTGCACAGGTTGCTCTGGGCGCTAACCCTGCACAGCTGATCAAAGCCCTGAAAGAAGCAGAAGCTTACAAAGGTCCTTCCCTGATCATCGCTTATGCGCCTTGTATCAACCACGGTATCTCCAAAGGCATGGCAAACGCACAGCTGGAAGCAAAACTGGCAGTGGATGCTGGCTACTGGTTCCTGTACCGTTACAACCCCGATCTGAAGAAAGAAGGCAAGAATCCTTTCATCCTGGATTCCAAAGAACCTTCCATGGATTACAACGACTTCATCATGGGCGAAGTTCGTTACGCTTCCCTGGTTCGCACCTTCCCCGAAACAGCAAAAGTGCTGCTGGCTGAAGCTGCTGACAAGGCGAAAGAAAAATACGAAGCATACAAGAAGCTTGCAGAACAATAACCCCGTAACACTGTTTGCAGGCAATGAGAAACCTGGCGAGTCAGCCGGCTTTGCCGGCTGAGCCTCTCCCCCTTGCAGACAGAGGGGCTCTCAGCAAGGCTCCATGAATATTTGTGATAGACTCTGGGAAAAAGAGGTCATGTCCTTTGGGGGCTTCATCAGAAGAAAATTTTCTTTTGATGACAGCCGCCACAGTTTCCCTTAAGAAATCAAGGAAATGAAAAACCAATGTTTTCTTAAGGGAAGCCTGCTGGACATGCCTCTTTTTCTATTATGTAGAAATTCCATATTTTTCCATTGTATGAATATCCATACATCATTTTCTTCAATTGTAAAAAAAGTACAAAAAAATACACATTCTTTTGTCAAAAATCCTTGTCAAGGTTTTCTTGTATCTTTATAATAAGGAACGGATAAAAATTCAATGAGAAAAAGATACAAATAGAAAAGGAGTGTTTACATTGACGAGCCAAAAGAAAAAAATGCCTCTGGCTTTCTGGATCTTCATTGGTCTGATCATCGGTATCGCAGCAGGTTTGCTGCTGATGAACGCAAATCTGTTCGGCATGACCGGCGTTGACTTTGCGAAGGCTTATATCCAGCCCTGGGGTACCATTTTCCTGAACCTGTTGAAATTCATCGTCGTGCCCATTGTTATGTTCTCCATTGCGGCCGGCGTCATCTCCATGAAGGACATTCGCCGTGTAGGCGCCATCGGTGGCAAAACACTGATTTATTACATGTGCACCACCGCTTTTGCCGTAACACTGGCACTGATTCTGGCAACCCTGTCCAAAGGCCTGTTCGTTGTGTTGGACCCCTCCGGCGCTTCTTATACCCCCGCAGAAGCCCAGAGCGTCATGGATACCATCGTGAATATCTTCCCCTCCAACTTTGTGAAGCCCATGGCTGAGGCTTCCATGCTTCAGGTTATTGTCATTTCCCTGTTTGTGGGCTTCGGCATCCTGCTGGCTGGGGAAAAAGGCATCCTTGCCGGTCAGGTGGTAGAAAGCTTCAATGAAGTGTTCCTGAAAGTCATGGACTTCATCATCAAGCTGTCCCCCATCGGCGTTGCCTGCCTGATCTGTCCCGTTATTGCGGAAAACGGCCCTATGCTGCTGACAAACCTCATCATGGTACTGGCTGTGGCATATGTAGGCTATATCGTACACATGGTTGTGGTATATTCCCTGACTATCAAGACACTGGGCGGCGTTTCTCCTATGAAATTCTTTAAGGAAATGATGCCTGCTATGATGATGGCATTCTCCTCCGCTTCCTCCGTGGGCACACTGCCCTTCACCATGGAAGCTGCGGAAAGACTGGGTGCCCGCAGAGAAGTAGCCGGTTTCGTACTGCCTCTGGGCAGCACCATCAACATGGACGGTACCGCCATCTATCAGGGTGTCTGTGCCGTATTCATCGCCGCTTGTTACGGCGTTGACCTGACACTGGGTCAGATGATCACCATCGTACTGACAGCTACACTGGCTTCCATCGGTACAGCAGGTGTTCCCGGCGCTGGTCTGGTTATGCTGGCAATGGTACTAGAAAGCGTTGGCCTGCCTGTGGCTGGTATCGGTCTGGTTGTTGGCTTCGACCGTATCTTCGACATGGGTCGTACCACCGTTAACATCACCGGTGACGCTGCCTGCGCTACCATCGTTTCCAAACTGGACGACAAACGCAATGCCAAACTGGCTGCAAGCAAAAACGCATAAAACATCAAAATCGGAAATCTCTTAGGGGCATCTTTATAAGAAAACAAAGAAAGCTGAAATCCTTGTTATACAGAGGATTTCAGCTTTCTTATTTTGATTGGGATTTTATTCCGTATGTTTTCTTATAAAGACAGCCGTCGCAATTTCCCTTAAGAAATCAATAAAATGAAAAACAATGTTTTCTTAAGGGGAAGTTGCTTTAGGAGGTTTCCGATTTTTTTGATTACCCAACGCAAAAAGACCGAACTTCCTTATCAACAGGAAATTCGGTCTTTTTTATATCATCTTATTTATCTAAAATTTTGCCGTCTGTGGAAATGGTCACTACCTGCCAAGGGATGAATTTACCGCTGGCCTGCAATGCTTTTTTCGCCGCCAGCTCCATACCGCCGCAGCAAGGCACTTCCATACGAACGATGGTCACGCTCTGGACGTCGTTCTGCTTGATGATTTCTGTCAATTTTTCGCTGTAATCCACCATATCCAGTTTAGGGCAGCCCACCAGTGTGATTTTGCCTTTCATGAATTCCTCATGGAAATTGCCATAAGCATATGCAGTACAGTCTGCCGCAATGAGGAGTTTCGCGCCGTCAAAGTAAGGGGCTTTGATGGGTGCCAGTTTGATCTGCACAGGCCACTGACGCAGTCTGGAAGGCACCGCAGATACAGGAGCTGCTTCCGCTTCTGCTTTTGCTGCCATTTTTTCCTGCACTTCCAGCAGTTTGCTCTGGCTGCCGGGGCAAGCGCAGGGTGTTTTGCCTTTTTTCGCCATATTTGCCTGTACAGCCGCTTCGTCATAAGCCGCCGCTTCCCGTTCCACAAATGTGATGGCACCTGTGGGACATACGGGCAGGCAATCCCCCAGACCGTCACAATAGTCATCCCGAAGCAGTGTAGCTTTGCCGTCTACCATACCGATGGCGCCTTCGTGGCAAGCGTTGGCACACAGACCACAGCCGTTACATTTTTCTTTGTCAATTTCTATAATTCTACGAATCATGTCGTTTCCTCCTTGTTAGTCCGTCCTTGTTTTTCTGATAACAGTATGCTATACTGCGGGAAAATAGTATGTTGTTTTTCCAACAAAAAGGAGGGGTTCTCTTTATGGAACCATCAAAATTGGCATCTCTACCCTTTTTTCAGGGCATTTCTCCCGAAGACGTGACAAAGCTGCTGGGAGAACTGGACGCGCGAGAAGTATTTTATGAAAAAGGCAGTTTTCTGGTACATGCCGGGGACAAAATCCCCGCTGCCGGACTGATTCTTTCCGGGGAAGTGCATATTCTGCGGGAGGATTTCTGGGGGCAGTCGCGCTTTGGTGGCACAAATCCCGCCAGGAGCCTTTTTCGGGGAAACCTATGCTCTGCTGGACACCGCAGCGGAAGTAAGCGTACAGGCGGCGTCAGACACTTCTGTGCTATACTTATCCCTGAACCGGATACTGGCGCCCACAGGGCAGCAAAATCCCCTTTTTGCCCTCCTCTCCCGCCGTCTGCTGCAAATATTCGCCGGACGGAATCTAACGCTTACTCGAAAGATTGCCCACGTCACCTGCCGCAGCACAAGGGAAAAGCTCCTGTCCTTCCTTTCCTCCTGCGCACAGGATTCCGGAAGCGCTGTTTTTTCCATCCCCTTTGACCGACAGCAATTGGCGGATTATCTGGCAGTGGAGCGCAGCGCCATGTCGGCGGAACTGAGCCGCATGAAAAAAGACGGGCTGCTGGATTACCACAAAAACCACTTCCGGCTCTTCACAAAATGAATGATTACAGCAATATTTCAAAATTCTTAAACTTCCCTGAAAATCCCGTTTTTCTTTGCAAACCATGGTATAATAGGGACGAAAACATCAAGACGAAAAAAACGAAAGGAGTCTTATAAAATGAAAAAGAAACTGGCCATTGTACTCAGCTGCGCGCTGGCTGCGACACTGCTGTTTGGCTGTACATCCAAAGAACCTACAACCACAGAAGGAGAAACACAGCAGCAGGAAACAACCACAGAAACAACTGCCGCTGACGGTGAGCTGACTGCGGAACAGTTCCAGACACTGTATGACGGTGCATTTGCCATTTACAAACAGATCGTGCTGGACGGCTTTGACATGAGCACCACAGACATCATTGACGTGGACGGTTACACTTACAACCGTGTGACCGACGAACGTTTCCCCGATATGGAAGCATTCCGCACTTATCTGGGACAGTACTTCACACAGAATATGATGGATACCGACATCTTTGCTGAAAACAACATCCGTTTCACAGAAGGCAAAGGCGGCGGTCTGTACGTTCTAGACGGCGCAAGAGGCACAAACATCTTCTACGCAGGCTATACCATGGGTGAACCTGTGAAAACAGAAACAGGCATGTCTGTAACCGCTACGGCATACTACACCAAAGACGGCAAACCTTACGAAGGGGAAACATTCACAGAAGCCCCTGCGGACACTTCCATGTACGAAACAACAGACTACACATTCAATCTGGTACAGGAAGACGGACAGTGGAAATTTGATAACTTCCATCTGTTCTACTAATCCATAAAAAACAAAAATCTCATGAAGAAAAAGGCTGGAATCCTTAGATGATAAGGGCTCCAGCCTCTTTTTTTTATTGTCTGAAAGAACCTGCACAAATATTTTGGGGGCGGCACAAAAAACCGCCTTCCTTTTGGAAAGCGGTTTTCTTCGATCAAACAGAAAAATTATTTAGCGGGTGTTTCTGCTGTTGCATCAGCAGCAGGAGCTTCTGTTTTAGCTTCTGTTGTTGTTTCTGTTTTGGTTTCTTCTGTCTTTGTTTCTTCTGCTTTAACTTCTTCAGCAGGTTTTACTTCTTCTGCGGGAACTGTTGTTTCTGTTGCGGGAGCTTCTGTGCCTTTCAGGTCAGCTGTCAGCATCAGCATTTCAGCAACCTGTGCTCTTGTAGCGTCAGCTTTTGCGTCTACATCAGCTGCTACCAGTTTCAGGCTTACTGCCCAGCTCATAGCGTCTTTTGCCCAGTCGGAAGCTGTTGCAACGTCTGTTGCTGTTGCAACTGTTACGTCAACGCCTTTGAATTTAGCGTAGTTGTACAGGATCTGTACCAGCTGTTCAACTGTCAGGTTTTCTTTAGGAGCGAATTCTGTTTCGCTTACGCCTGTCATCAGGCCTTTGTCAGCTGCCCACAGGGAAGCTGTTGCATACCATCTGCCGATTTCAACGTCTGTGTATTTGGATTCTGTTGCAACGTCTTTTGCGCCTTCTTTATTGTACAGGATCTGTGCCAGCATTGCTCTCTGCAGAGGTGCTTCAGGTTCGAATGTTGTGTCTGTTGTACCAGCCATCAGTTTGTTTGTGTAAACATACTGTACTGCTGCGTAGCAAGCATCGCCTTCTTTTACGTCTGTAAAGGGCAGAGCAACAGGTTCAACAGGTGTTGTTGTTTCGCCGCCTTCAGGTGTTGTTGCTGTACCGTCAGAAATTACATACTGACCCATTTCGTCCTGTTTCATAACTTCTTCGGGAACTTTGCCCTGTTCCAGTGCGCCATAATAAGCTGTGTCTTCATCCCATGTAGTTGCTGCGAATGCTACTGTGGGCATAGCCATCATAGCAGCCAGAGCCATAGCTACCATACGACCGTATTTTCTGTTTTTCATACTGTTTTCCTCCTCAACTCACCATAATTTTTTTGTTGTTTCAGTATTAAAATTACCCGCGTAACCATTATAACGAATTCCACGCTGTAATTCAATGAAATTTTGTCAATTTTCGTGTAAATGTAAAAAAATGAAATATTTCCCTTTTAAGCGTTTTTCACAAAGAACATCCAGGGCTGTTTTTTACACTTCCCCGCGGCCGATCTTTTTATCTTTTTCCAGCACCGCGTCAAAAGCCGCTACCGCTGCCGCTTCAAAGCCTTTCGCCTGAAGGGTTGTAACGCCTTCGATGGTGGTGCCGCCGGGAGAACATACCTGATCCACCAGAAGCCAAGGGGCTTCTCCGCTTTTGAGCACCATTTCCGCACTGCCTTTGACTGTTTCCGCCACGATTTCCAGTGCCTGTTTCTTAGGCATACCGGCTTTCAGAGCCGCTCTTGCCAGGGCATCCATATACATATAATGGAAAGCCACAGCTGCGCCGCCAATAACGCTAAAGATACCGAAATGATTTTCGGGGATTTCCGCCACACTGCCGATGGTAGCAAAAACTGCCTTCACCGCTGCCAGCTGCTCTGCTGTCACAGCGTCGTTATGGCAGATACCTGTGGTGGACGCGCCGATTTTGGCGTTGATATTGGGCATCACACGAACAATAGGTGTATGTTCGGGCAGATGCTGTGCCAGATACTCCAGTGTTTTCCCCGCGGCAATGGACACCACCAGAGGTTTCTTTGCCGTGAAATCTCCATGTAAGCCCGGCAGAATTTCCGCCAGGATATGGGGTTTTACCCCCAGCACAACCACATCGCTCTGGGCAATGACTTCTCCGGCTGTCTGGCAGCTGTTTGCGCCGCAGGCTTCCGCCAATTTTGCCGCGGAAGTAACGGTCTTGCTGGTAATAAAAATATTTTTTCCGTCATAACCGTTAGCGGTCATGCCTTTGACAATGGCGCTGACCATATTGCCGGCGCCGATGAATCCAAATTTCATAGACTCCTCCTCCTTTTCTCTCTTGTTCCTATTGTAGCATGTTCACGAGCGGAAAAAAAGCGAAATCTGACCGTCTGTAAAAACCTTTTGTCTTTTGTCCTGCCCCATGCTATACTGAAAAAAATAGTAAGGAAACAAAAAGGAGGGACTCACATGTCCGTATTATTTCTGGAATACCCCAAATGCAGCACCTGCAAAAAAGCAAAAGCATGGCTGGAAGCAGCAGGTGTAGACTTTATGGACCGTCATATTGTGGAAAACAACCCTACCGCTGAGGAACTGAAACAGTGGCATGCCAAAAGCGGGCTGCCTTTGAAGAAATTCTTCAACACCAGCGGTATGCTTTACAAAGAAATGCAGCTCAAAGACAAGCTGGCGGACATGAGCGATGACGAACAGTTTGCCCTTTTGGCTACCAACGGCATGCTGGTGAAACGTCCCCTCATCATCGGCGATGATTTTGTGCTGGTAGGCTTCAAAGAAGCGGAATGGGAAAGACTGAAATGATGGGCAGCAGAGAAATGCGGCGGGCTGTTCTGGGGGATGTCCCCACCATCCTTGCCCTGCTGCAAAAACGCATCGACTGGATGGACGAAAAAGGCTTGTATCAGTGGAATAAGACCGCTTATCTGACCGTATACCCCGCCCCTTATTTTGCGGAGCGCATAAGGGAAAACAGCGTGTTTCTTGCCGTTGACGGGGACAAGGTCATCGGCGTCATTGCTCTTTTTGACGTAGACCCCAGATGGGACAATGACAAAGACGCTTATTACGTCCATCACTTTGCCACAGACCCGGCTTATCCGGGATTGGGACGGGAAATGCTGACCTTTGCAGAAACCTATGCCCGCAACGCCGGAAAAGAAGTGCTGCGGCTGGATTCCCAGAAGGTCAACGACGATTTGAGCCGCTATTATGAGGCTCTGGGCTACCCTGCCGTGGGCGAATGCATCGACGGAGCCTATGTGGGCATCAAACGGGAAAAACCCCTGAACGGCTGACCATCTCCGAAAGGAGGACGCCATGAAAAAGAAGGAAAAATCCAAAAAAGAAAAACGACGCAATATTTTTTTAGATATCTTTGAATTTCTGGTGGAAGGCGTCCTTGCCATACTGGACGCTATTTTCTGAAAGCGGGAATCATCATGAGAAAAAAGAAAGAAAAGAAAAAACGCAAAAGTCTGTTGGAAATCCTTCTGGACTTACTTTTGCATATCATTGATTTTATTTTGGAAATGTTTTGAAAAAAATCAGAAAATCCCGCAACTTTTCTGTATTTTTCCTCGTCCAAAAGAAAAAAGGAATCCGTATGTAGGAAAGAGTCCTAAACTGGAAAGGGGTTGTTGGTATGAAAAAATGGAAAAGAAACATGATGGCATGTATGACAGCGGCAGTACTGGCTTTGGGCATGAGCACCATGGCGCTGGCAGCGGAACCTGCGGCAAACACCATCACCGTCAACGGACAGGGGATTGTGAAGGTAGCACCCGATGTAGCCACCATTCATGTGACCGTGGAAAAGACCGCAAAAACAGCGGCTCAGGCACAGAAAGCAGTGAACGAAGAACTGACAGACGTCATTGCTGCCATGAAGGCACTGGGCATCACAGACGAGGATATTGTGACATCTCACATTTCTGTATATCCTTCTTACCGCTATGACGAAAAAACCGACAAACAGGTTCTGGAAAATTATCAGGCTTACACCTCTGTGAATGTAACCACCAATGACGTGGACAACGCCGGAAAATATGTAGACGCTGCCCTGAACGCAGGGGCAACAGGCACCAACGGCGTCACATTCTCTCTGGAAAAACCGGAAACCTACTACAATCAGGCATTGACAGAAGCCGTAAAAGTGGCTCAGTCCTCTGCCACAGCCATTGCACAGTCTTACGGCAAACCGCTGGGACAGGTGGTATCCGTTGTGGAAAACAGCCGCAACACCTCCACCAGCTATAAAGAAATGAATTACGGTGCAGAAGAAGCTATGGTCATGGATGCCATGGCAACAGGCAGCGCCGACAGAAACACCAACATTTCTTATGAAGACATCGAAGTAAGCGCAAGCATCACAGCAGTTTACGGATTCTAACATGTTCGGAAAAAGCTGAAGTCCTTTCAAAAGCAACTTTCCCTTAAGAAAACATTGATTTTTCTTTCCCTTGATTTCTGAAGGGGAATTGCGACGGCTGTCTTCAGAAGAAGACATGTCAAATACAATCTGAAAAATAAGAAAGCTGGAATTCTTTGTATCATAAGGATTCCAGCTTTTCTATTTTCTTAATATTTTTGAAAGAGACGCCTGATTTCTTGACAGTCCCCTTCCTTTCCGTTATGCTGAGCAAAAACAGAAGGAGAGATTTGCTGCCTATGAAAACAACCCTGACACAACCTCTATATTCCCTGCCATACAGCCTCCATGATGGGTATCTGAAAAAGCTGGAAGCAGACGAAGAAACACTGATCTGCCATTTTCCTGACGGCATTTTTTCCACCACCGCCCCCTATGAACAGACAGCAGGCACAAAGGTCATATTTACGGGCGTGGATTGGGATTCTTCTTTTCTATATGTCTTTGACGGACTGAAAAACACAGGTGCTTTTTCCGGCAAAAAATGGGATCTAAAGGCCTTTCTGCCTTATTTGGAACGGCTGGAGGTCATAGACGAAACATACGGCTACTGGCAGGCGAAATGGAAAGGACTTCTGACAAAGGGAGAAGAAATGGTGGAATGTATGGTGGAGGTTTGTTACAGCGGGGAAATGGTGTATGAGATAGAGAAATGATAAAAAAAGACCGCAGAATGATATTTGATTCTGCGGTCTTTTCTTATGATAAATTGATCGCACAGCAAGCAACAAAAAATCCCATACCTAATGAATGGCTTATTTCCCTTTCATTTTTAGATACTCAACGGGTTGGAAAAATAACGTTGGAGAAAGCGTTTTTCGTCAATTAAAAAATTTTTCTTAAATACTTGGAAGTGTATTTACAATTTCATAAAGCTTCTGATAGTTTTCCAGCATTTCCCTTTTGGGTGATTCTGGCTCGTCCTCCAATGCTAACAATATGACATCATCTGTTTTAACGGGGCCTTTCACCGTTTTTTCTCCCAGATCCAATTCATAATAAACAAGCCAAAGTTCTTTTTGTCCAGAAGCACTGACAGTATAGATAAAATAATAATCATAGATCAATTCATCAGAAACATAATTTTGCTTTGGTATCTGTCCTTCTGAATCGATCACATAATTACCACTTTCCAGTATATCCAAGCTAGTATTTGCTATTTTCAGGTTTGTCCCATCATAATAAATCTGTGCAAATTCTTGGAATGCCCCAGTGGTATTCGTAAAATTTGTCTCGTATGCTGGAAGTTCATAGGTATCATCCACATCTGAAATTTGATAATTAAACGATTGCTCATCTCGTGATACTTCCAAATTCGTCTGGCCAAAAATTGTATTTTGTTTATTTTGCTGCCATTCAACTATCGTACTCAAGATAGAAAAAAACGACACTGCTATTGAAATAACCAGAGATAACCACCGTAGTAAATATTCAAAAAACCGTACCTTTTTTCTTTTGCTGTTTCTTCTGTTCTTTCCGTCTTTTCCTCTCTTTCCGCCTTTTCCTTTCTTTCTGCATACCGCAGCCTCCTTAGATTGGATCTATCATCCAATTATATAAATCCCTTCCTCACCTCATAAAGATCAAAGAAGTTCTATTCACTTTCCCACAGAAAAAAGTCCTTTTCCCGCATTCTCGCTCTTTTGCATAACCAACTGGCTCTTTCTCTCTTTCTAAGAGCATCTGAATTCTATGTTTTATTTTAATAAAAAAAGGAGTCTTGCCAACTCCCTTAGAAATTACAAAGGTTGATATTTTTATTTAAAAAATAGAAATGAAAATACATGCATCCATCCTTTTTTCTTTTAAAAACAAAAAAGACATCAACTTTCGTTGATGTCTTCACCGGAGAAGGAGGGATTTGAACCCTCGCGCCGCGTTAACGACCTATACCCTTAGCAGGGGCACCTCTTCAGCCTCTTGAGTACTTCTCCAAATAGCCTACTGCAAGAAACAGTATACCATCATTCTACCCATCTGTCAAACCTTTTTTTCACAGAATCTCAAATTTTTTTCTTCCTAGTTCTGGAAAAACAAAGCCGGCTCCTTATAGGGAACCGGCTCCAAAAGCATCGTCAGATTATTTTACTTTTTCCAGTTTTTCCTGACCGCCCATGTAAGGACGCAGTACTTCGGGGATTCTTACGCTGCCATCTGCCTGCAAGTTGTTTTCCAGGAACGCGATCAGCATTCTAGGAGGCGCTGCAACAGTGTTGTTCAGTGTATGAGCGAAGTATTTTCTGCCGTCTTTGCCAACAACACGGATACCCAGTCTTCTTGCCTGTGCGTCGCTCAGGTTGGAGCAGCTGCCAACTTCGAAGTATTTTTTCTGTCTAGGAGACCAAGCTTCTACGTCAACGGATTTTACTTTCAGGTCTGCCAGGTCGCCGGAGCAGCATTCCAGAGTTCTTACAGGGATATCCATGGAACGGAACAGGTCAACGGTGTTCTGCCACAGTTTATCGAACCACATAGGGCTTTCTTCGGGTTTACATACAACGATCATTTCCTGCTTTTCGAACTGGTGGATACGGTAAACGCCTCTTTCTTCGATACCGTGTGCGCCTTTTTCTTTACGGAAGCAAGGAGAATAGCTGGTCAGTGTCTGAGGCAGGTCTTCTTCTTTGTTCATGGTGTCGATGAATTTACCGATCATGGAGTGTTCGCTGGTACCGATCAGGTACAGGTCTTCGCCTTCGATCTTATACATCATAGCGTCCATTTCTGCAAAGCTCATAACGCCTGTTACAACGTTGCTGCGGATCATGAAAGGAGGGATGCAGTATTTGAAGCCTCTGCCGATCATGAAGTCTCTAGCGTAAGCCAGAACTGCGGAGTGCAGTCTTGCGATATCGCCCATCAGGTAGTAGAAACCGTTACCAGCTACTTTTCTAGCGCTGTCCAGGTCGATGCCGCCGAAGCTTTCCATAATGTCTGTGTGATAAGGGATTTCAAAATCGGGAACAACGGGTTCGCCGAATTTTTCTACTTCCACGTTTTCGCTGTCGTCTTTACCGATGGGAACGGAAGGATCGATGATGTTAGGAATGGTCATCATGATCTTTTTGATGCGTTCTTCTACGTCTTTTTCTTTTACTGTCAGTTCGTCAACGCGTTCTGCGTCAGCAGCGATCTGTGCTTTTACTTTTTCAGCTTCTTCTTTTTCGCCTTTTGCCATGAGGCCGCCGATCTGTTTGGACAGTTTATTTCTCTGTGCGCGCAGCGCTTCTACTTCCTGTTTGATGGTTCTGTTTTCCTGATCCAGTTCGATGACTTCGTCTACCAGAGGCAGTTTGCTGTCCTGGAATTTCTTACGGATATTTTCCTTAACGATTTCAGGGTTTTCTCTTACAAATTTGATGTCTAACATTTCTTTTCTCCTTTCGGTTTTTCAAATATATACGAATGTCGAGGATACGGGGTTTTTTTGGCAAATAAAAAAAACCCCCGATCCCAAAAAGAGGGACGAGAGTTACTCCCGCGTTGCCACCCGCATTGCTCGAAAAAAATATTTCCGAACCACTTGAACAGCGATAAAGGGCTTACCCTTTCGGCTTTCACCGACAGCTCCGAAAGTGGAGGGCTGTTTTTCTTCCGCCGATTCACACCAACCATCGGCTCTCTGAGGGAATTTCCACAGCTTAGCTTTCTTCCGAACAGCCGAAAAATGGCTGTTTCACGCCTTGTTGAAAAATATTATAGCACACAAAGACAAAAGGCAAGTATTTTTTCGGGAACCACGAAAAAAATACATTTGTTTTTTTAATGAAATTCTAATGCTTTTCTTATAGATTCTTTTGGCCGATTGCGGTATGATAGTACCGTACAAGGAGGCCCCTTTTCCTGTACATAAACTATGCCCCCGGACGTTATCACGTCCGACGCCCGACGATTCCCCGATCGCCGGGTTTTTTTATGCTGAAAAACAAGGGGGATTCCAATTTTTTCGCATATTGATGTTGTTCATAGCATCCCCTCTTTTTCCTTGATTATACGCAGCATCTGAGCCATTGCTCATGAGCTCTTTCTTATTCTTATGTCAACCAATTAGATTTATGAAACAGAAAATAATTTTCTAAAATCCTGACCAAAAAAACAGCTGGAAATCCTTTCACAAGGTTTCCAGCTATCTTCATTTTCTTATGAAATGCTCTTATTTTTCATCCAATACAAACCGCTGAAGCACATCTGCCACAGCATCCTGTTCACAGGTGGTTTCTGTCACATAATCCGCTGCCGCCTTCACATGTTCCTGGGCATTTGCCACGGCAACACCAAGGCCTGCCGCCTGGATCATGGACAAATCGTTTTCACTGTCCCCAATGGCAATGACTTCCGCCAGAGGCACACCGGCTTTTTCTGCTGTTTCCTGCAAGGCTCTGCCCTTGCTGACACCGGTTTTCACAAATTCCAGATACTGCGGGCCGGAGAAGAAATGGTTCAGTTTTCCCGCAATGAGAGGTTCCACTTTTTTCCGCACCGCATCCAGCTGTTCATAGGAACCGCTGAGGAGGCATTTGGTAAAATAGCCTTCATATTCCAATCCATCCGGCAATATCCGCATATCCGCATGCATGACACGGCAATAGGCCTCCACCTGAGGGGTTACTTTTTCCGCAACAAACGTACGGTCATCATAGAGATAGACTTCTACCCCTTCTTCTCTGGCGATTTCCACCACAGGGCGCAGGTCGTCAGAAGAAAAGGAATGTTTCAGCACCATTTCCATATTCTCCAAGTTATACACAGCGGCGCCGTTCTGGCAGATGACATAACCTGGACGACCCAAGAGATGCAGTTTTTCCAGAAACCGTTCCACGCCATAGACACCACGACCGGTGCAAATGACAAATTCCACACCCTGATCCACTGCTTTTCCAACCATTTCTATATTTTTTTCCGAAAGTTCTGACGCGCTTTTCAAAAGTGTGCCGTCCATATCGGAGAAAACCATGCGATAAGCCATGGGAAACACCTCTCTTTCTTTCTGTTCATATGTTGACATAATCTTTTGTTATTTTTTCATTTGTCACACAACCTGTGGATAACTTTTTGTATACACAGGTTTATCCACAGATTTTTGCCGATTTTATACACATTTCCACAGAGTTGTGCACAGGTCTGATAAAAAATGCCGTGGTTTCCCACGGCAAATCTCATTCTGCCTGATGTTTTTCTTTTTCTTCGGATTCTTCGAAGTCGTTCATTTCTTCCGATTCGTCCTCAAAGAAATCCAATGTTTCCTGCTGGATTTCTGCCAGCATTTTTTCGGCGTCCTCAGGAGAGAAATCCTCAGCAGCGGCAATCTGTCCTGCCAATGTTTCTTCTTCCTGAATCTGTTCCTGTTCTGCTGTAGTTACATCACCAATGGACTGGATTTTTTCCTTGGGTGTATCCACCTGTTCCAATGTGAGCTGGTCATCCATAGGTGCATAGCGGCGTTTGAAGAAGGGTTTGAATTTTACTTTTACCACTTTTTCATGTTCCGGTTTATATGCCTGTTCCTGTGCCATTTTGACCGCCTGTTTTTCCTCATCGGAAAGCATATAAATGCTGACGCCCATTTCGATGGGTTTGGCATAGGTAAAGGAACCGGTACGGCTATGGATACCGTTGAGGACAACGCCATTATCTTCCCCATCCAGCAGTGCCAGAGCGAAGCAGAGGTTGCCGCCCATTTCCTCGAAGGGGTTATAACGGATGAGCCCTACTTTCTGGATTTTGGATTTATCAGTTTTATCCATGTCCGTTACCATATCCAGCAGTTTATCATATTTTTCTTCGATGCCTTTTGCAGTGTCGAAGTATTCCTGGATTTTCATTTCCAAGTTATGGGGTGGTCGGCGGCTGGTTCCCATAAAAATGTCATACCGTTTTTTCTCCCGATTGATTTTCACAAACAGGATGATACACAGAATGAAAAGAATCACCACCGCAAACCCCAGCAGTCCAAACAAAAGCAGCGCGTATTTCTGCGCCAATGCTGTCAGTGCTGTCATCTTGCCTCATTACCTTTCTGTTTCCAGTTTCTTCATCAGTACCAACAGACGATCCAAGTCTTCGTCGGAATAATACTCAATTTCTATTTTGCCCTTATTTTTCTTCTGGGTGACTTTTACCTTTGTGGCAAAAATTCCCTTCAATTCGTCCTCGATCTGACGCAGGACAGGGCTTTGTGTCTTTTTGGGCGCTTCTTCTTCCGCCGCAGGTGTTTCCGCTGTTTCCAGCATACTTTTTACCATGGCTTCCACAGCACGAACGCTCAAACCTTCCTCGATGATATGTTCCGCCAGTTCAAACTGGGCTTCCCCATCGGTGAGAGGCAGCAGCCCACGGGCATGTCCGGCGGTCAGTTTATTTTCCACCACAAAATTACGGACACGTTCGTCCAATTGCAGCAGACGCAGGGCATTGGCAACGGCAGGACGGCTCTTGCCTACTTTATCAGCAATCTGTTCCTGACTCAAACCAAATTCTTCCTGCAAACGCTGATAGCTCTGGGCTTCTTCCATGGGATTCAGGTCTTCACGCTGGAGGTTTTCCACTAAAGCCGCCTCAAAGGCTTCCCCTTCTTCCCATTTTTTGATGATGGCAGGGATTTTGGTAAGACCTGCGATTTTTGCCGCACGCCAACGACGTTCACCGGCAATGAGTTCATAATATCCCTCTTTATTTTTCTTTACCACCACAGGCTGAATCATGCCGTAGTTTTTCAAAGAAGTTGCCAGTTCTTCCAAAGCTGTTTCATCGAAATACTTCCGGGGCTGTTTGCGATTAGGCTCGATTTTATTCAAATCCAGTTCCATCACTCCGCCGCCGTCGCTTTCAAAATCTTCCATTTTATTATGGATCAAGGCTTCAATGCCAAGTCCCTTGGCACCCAGTCCCTTTTTCGTCGCCATTTAGTCCCACTCCTTTTCCATGACTTCTTCTGCCAGCAGACCATAGCTTTCTGCCCCTTTGGATTTGGGGTCGTAGAGATGAATGGGCAGACCATGGCTGGGGGCTTCACCCAAACGGACATTACGAGGAATGATGCTGCGATACACATTTTCGCCCAGACTCCGTTTGACTTCTTCCACCACCTGCAAAGAAAGATTTGTGCGGGCATCATACATGGTAAACACAATGCCTTCGATTTCCAAATGCCGGTTCAGACGTTTCCGCACCAGATTTACCGCATGAAGGAGCTGTTCCAGACCTTCCAGGGCAAAATATTCACACTGGATAGGAACCAGCACCGTATCCGCCGCTGTCAGTGCGTTGATGGTGATGAGGTTCAAAGAAGGCGGACAATCGATGATGACGAAATCATAATCGTCTTTCACTTTGTCCAAAGCTTCCTTTAAAATATACTCTCTGTCGTCTTTGCCGATAAGTTCGATTTCCGCTCCGGTGAGGCTGATGTTTGCCGGAAGCACTTCCAAGCCCTCTACGCATGTGGGCTGTTTCACTTCGGCAATGGTGGCCTGTTCCAGAAACACATCATAAATGGTCAAGGGCACACCATTTTTGTCCAGCCCCAAACCGCTGGTGGTGTTGCCCTGCTGATCCGCGTCGATGGTCAGCACTTTTTTGCCCGCAGCAGCAAGGCAGGCAGACAGATTGATGGCAGTGGTGGTCTTTCCCACACCGCCTTTCTGGTTGGTAATTGCAATAACTCTGACTTTTCCCATTGTGGTTTTCCCGCCTTTCTGTCGATCTTCTATGGGGTATTATAGCACAATTTTTTTATGGTGAAAAGAAAAATGGCGGGTTCCAAAAAACATTTCTTTTGAAAAATGGGCAATCTTCGGCAATTTTGACGGTGAATTCCCTGTTTCACGTGAAACATAGGTGTCAAACAAGTCCTATGGGTGTTTCACGTGAAACATGAAAAAGCCAGAAACTCCCGAAAGAATTTCTGGCTTGCACTTCTTGTATACTCGTCAAAACCTTGAATGAAATGAGGTTTTGACGACATGCTATTATTTGCCGTTTTTCACCACAGCATTGAGCTTTGCCAATGGTGTTTCACGTGAAACATGTTTCTTTTTCTCAAAATTGCCATAAATGGGGTAAGCCTTGGGCAATACCTCCAATGTGAAGGGCATCTTGGGCCCCATTTCTCCATCCACTGTGGATTCCATGATCTGAAAATCCGGATCAAGACATTCGATCTTGAAATAATGATCCCGACGATACAGGATAGCTTTTTCATCCCTGATGTGATCCCCTGTGAGCATCTTCAGAAATACGGAAGGGATTTCCAATATGGATTTCGCCCGTACACCGATGAACTCAAATTTCCCATCTGTAATGGACGCCTCCGGTGACAGCTTTGTAAAGCTACCAGTACCGGCGCTATTCATAATCATATACAGATACAGGTCTTCTTCCAGCACCTCATCAGATGTGGTGATACGGAAGGGAATTTTGTGGAAATTTGGAATCTGTTCCATACCTTTCAGATAATAGGAAAGGTTCCCCAAAGCGTTTTTCACGTCTTTGTCTACGGTCTGGGAAACATTGGTCAAAAGTCCCCCTGCGCAGACATTGATGAAATACGTTTCCCCGTTGACCAATCCAATATCCACATAACGGGGAGAAGTTTCTGTCATGACACGGCATGCCCCTTCGGAGTCCCCTGTTTTCAGTCCCAGATAAGTGGCAAAGTCATTGGCTGTGCCAGAAGGAATGATGCCCAGAGGAATCTTCAGATTGTTGTGCATCAGGGCGTTGAGGACGATATTCACAGTGCCGTCACCGCCGGAAGCAACCACAATATCATAATCTTTATCCATCTGTGCCACATGGGTTTCAATGTCCCCGGGCTGCATGGTGCGGAAGGGATGCACCTCATAGCCTGCGGACTGGAAAATGCCAATGCAGACATCTAAGTCAAATTTGAAAGTTTTATTGCCGGAAAACGGGTTATAAAACAGTTTCACCTTTTTCATAGAACGCCCAGCCCCCTTTTTTCTTACATCTGTTCCGGAGCGTCAATGCCCAGCAGCGCAAGACCTGCTGCCAGAACGGTTTTCACTGCCACAACCACAGCCAGACGTGCCTGACGCACTTCTGCTTCGCTGTTGAGGATAGGGTTATCATGGTAGAACTTATTGAATGCCTGAGAAATAGCAACCAGATGTCTTGTCAGTACATAGGGTTCCAGTTTTGCCGCTGCGTCCACGATCTTGGAAGGGAATGCTTCCAGCAGTTTGCAGACATTCAGAGATGCTTCGTCATCCAGTTTGCTGAAATCGATGTTTTCTGCTGTGAAATCAGGCACTTTTTTCAGGATGCTGCATGCGCGAGCATGTGTATACTGTACATAAGGGCCTGTTTCACCGTCGAAGTTCAGCATACGTTCCCAAGAGAACACAACGTCTTTGATACGGGTGTTATACAGGTCGTTGAAAATAACCGCACCGATACCAACTTTTTTCGCAACTTCTTCTTTATCAGGCAGAGAAGGATTCTTTTCTTCGATGATTTTCTTTGTTTCCGCAATTGCCTGATGGAGCAGGTCTTCCATCAATACTACGTTGCCGTGACGAGTGGAAAGTTTGCCGCTGTCCAGACTTACCAGACCGAAAGGTACATGAATCAGGTCTTTGTACCAGTCATAGCCCATTTTATGGATTACTTCGAACCACTGTGCAAAGTGCAGGTTCTGATCCAGAGCTGTCAGGTAAATGCATTTATCGAAATCGTATGTTTTCTTGCGGTACAGAGCAGCTGTGATGTCACGGGTTGCGTACAGTGTGCCGCCGTCTTTACGAATAATCAGGCAAGGAGGCATGTTCTTATCTTCCAGATTAACGATCATTGCCCCTTCGCTTTCTTCCAGCAGGCCTTTTTCTTTCAGTTCGTCCACAACGGCTGCCATTTTGTCGTTATAGAAGCTTTCGCCGGTATATGCGTCGAATTTTACGCCCAGCATATCATAAACACGTTCAAATTCTTTGATACTGATGTCGTAGAACCATTTCCACAGTGTCAGGGCTTCTTCATCGCCATCCTGCATTTTTACGAACCACAGACGTGCTTCGTCATCCAATTCAGGTGCTTTTTCCGCTTCATCATGGAATTTTACATAAATACGCATCAGTTCCTGAATGCCTTTTTCTTCAACGGCTTCTTTGCTGCCCCATTTTTTGTAAGCAACAATGAGTTTACCGAACTGTGTACCCCAGTCGCCCAGATGGTTGACACCTACGCATTTGTAGCCCAGCTGGCTGTGAATCTGATACAGTGCGTTACCAATAACGGTAGAACGCAGGTGGCCTACATGGAAAGGCTTTGCGATATTGGGAGAGGAGTAGTCGATAACGATGGTCTTACCTGCGCCCATGTCGCTTTTGCCGTAGTTTTCTTTTTCTGTCAGGACAGTTTCCAGTACCTTTTTGGTGTAGAAATGCTTGTCCATAAAGAAGTTGATATATGCGCCAACGATTTTTACATCAGCAATGAAATCGGGTTTTTCCAGTTTTTCGCCGATTTCCTGTGCGATGAGGGGAGGCGCTTTACGCAGTACCTTTGCCAGTTTAAAACAGGGATAAGCAAAATCCCCCATGTCTGTATTGGCAGGCACTTCGATGGCTGCCGCGATTTCTTCCGCTGCCACGCCGCAGGCTGCGGACAGGCTTTTTGCGATTTCCAGTTTCATATCCATATTACATTCCTCCGATGGGTGTTTTAATGACTATTTACGCACAAACGGGCTATTTCTGCCCATAGGCATGTTATTTTATAATATACCACAAAAACCGCAGAAAATCAAGAAAAGCGCCATTTTGCCACGGATTTGAACCAAGCAGAAATATATGATAATGTGAAATAAAAAATTTGCAGAAAGGGAAAGGCACAAATGATTATATTCATCACAGGCGCTTCTCACACAGGGAAAACCGCTCTTGCACAAAAGCTCCTTGCACAATATCAATACCCCTATTTTTCCATAGATCATTTGAAAATGGGACTCATCCGCAGTGGCTATACCCATCTGACACCGGAAGACGATGGGAAACTGACAGATTATCTGTGGCCTATCATACGTGAAATGGCGAAAACCGCCATTGAAAACAATCAAAACCTCATCATAGAAGGCAACTGCATCCCTTTCGACTGGAAAAAGGATTTTACAGAGGAATATCTTCCCCACATCAGATATTACTGTCTTATGATGAGCGAAAACTATATCCGAAATCATTTTCAGGACATCAAAACATATGCGAATATGGTGGAAAAACGTATGAATGATGATTGGTGTACCATGGAACATGTTCTGGAAGAAAACGCAAAGTTTTTGGCACTTGCCCAAAAGTATCACGCAAATACCATATGGATTGATGACAAGTATGAAATCAACATTGATTTATGGGAATAGAATGCAGCTGATGCCCCAAGTAAGAGAATTGTAAGAAATGTTTTTGCCCAATGCAAAGACATCCCCTGCCTTCTGTGCTATGATGAAAAAAAGACTGTAAAATCACATGGAGGTGTTTGTTTATGGATTCCCGCTCTGTTTTTCTGTTTCTTCTAAGCACTGTAACTGCCTTTCTTCTGCTTGTTCTGGCACTGTCCGCAGGCGGTGTCGTACTGCTGCTGCCTCCTGTGCTGGGGTATATGTTCACAGCTGGGATACAGCGAAAAAAACGCATGGAAGCTCTGGAAAAAACACTGTCAGAGATGAACGAGACCCTTAAAGAGATCAAAGAAGCCCTCTCTTCTGAAAAAAACGAAACCCAATGAACCATTCCCAAAAGCAAAAGACAGCCAGCATCTTTCCAGAGACCTCCCGGCTGTCTTTCTTTTAGCTCACACTGCCACCTTTCACAGACCATACAGAAAGACGCTGATTCTTTGGGGCATCTTCATAAGAAAACAAAAAAAGCAGAAATCTTAATTATATAGGATTTCTGCTTTCTGCTTCTTACTGAGATTTTATTTTGTATGTTTTCTTCTGAATACAGCCGTCGCAATTCCCCTTAAGAAATCAAAGGAAAGAAAAACCAATGTTTTCTTAAGGGGAAGTTGCTTTTGGAACAACGTTTTTTTATAGCCCTCTTGTCAGTCTTTGGAGCGTATCCAGCAAATACCCATCCATAAACCGCAACACCAACACCAGCGCCGCTAAGTATGCCGCCAAAGAAATGACTTTTTGCAGATGGTTCTGGAAACGGTCTGCCGCCGCCGCTTTCAGCACCGGCATAGACCTTTCCGCAGGAGAGATGGTTTCCACCTATGACGACCACGGCGGATTCCACGGCGACGGCACCACCTGCACTATCATCCAGTTTTCCGATGATGCTTTGCTGGAGGAAATCGAAAAAGCAGGCACATGGCAGGCTTTTCCGCCAGATGATGCAGTCAATCAGCTTCTTTACGGCAGTTATCTTGCTGATGCGGAAACACAGGAACCTTTGTGCCGCCCATCGAAAACGGGTATTACCTGCTGAAAGACCGGAACGCAAAAGCCGCAGAACAGCCGAACATCATGACTCGCGGTTCCTTCAACTTCGATCTGGCAGTATACGACGCTGACAACCGCACATTGTATTATCTGGTGCTGGATACCTGATTTTTCATTAATGAAAAAGACGCTGTTCCTTAGAAAAGGAGCGCGTCTTTTTTATAGCCCTCTTGTCAGTCTTTGGAGCGTATCCAGCAAATACCCATCCATAAACCGCAGCACCAACACCAGCGCCGCTAAGTATGCAGCCAGAGAAATGACTTTTTGCAGATGGTTCTGGAAACGGTCTGCCGCCGCCACTTCCAGCACCGACTGGATACACACAATGAGAAACAGCTGTCCCGCCAGCACCAGAAACCCTTCCATCTGCCCTTCCCCTCCAAACGCGAAAATCTTCATACTATCTTATGAATCTTCCATCTTTCTTATGAAACTGCCTCTTTTCAAATGCCCAATTTCGGTTCATAATAATAGTAATGGGATTTTTTTATATTGCTGAAAAGAAAAAAGGAGGTAACACGATGATTCAAAAAGCCATTCGGAAACTTTCTCTCCCTCTCTTTGCCTCTGCCGGCATCACTGCCGCCGGACTTATCCTTTATCAGCGCATCAGTCTGCATCGGGCATCCCGCAAGGGAGATAAAACACCTTTTGAAAGCTACACCACCCCCGACGGGGTTTCTATGGCATATGAACGTTTTGGTTATGGTCGTCCTGTGGTATTGCTCCACAGCCTCCATCCCGGGGCATCCAGACGGGAATGGCATCCCCAGATCGAAAAATTGGCAAAAGATTTTCGGGTATACACCGTAGATCTGCCGGGCTTCGGTCAGTCTGATAAACCCACAAAGCCTTGGACGGCTTATCAGTACGCCAAAGCCCTCCACAGCTTCCTTTCTGATGTCATCGAAAAACCTGTGGCACTGGCGGCTGCCAACGGCGGCGCGGACATTGCTCTGGTGCTGTCCATGCTTTACCCGGAAGATCTGAAAAAACTGGTGCTCATCTCTCCCGAAGGCATCGGCAGAGGATTTGCCACCCCCAATGATACCCAGCAGCTGAAAAAACTGCTGTCGCCTGTCATTGGAACCCAGGCATTTCTGGACGGCACATCCAAAAAAGCCCTGCGGCTTCTGGCAGAAGAACTCTTTTACCAGAAAGAGAGAATGCCTGTGGACTTCGTGAAAAATCTGAAACAGAACGCGCGCTACGGCAAAGGCGCACAGGCCAGCTATGCCGGTTATGTGACCCGCTTTGCCGCCGCCGATACAAAACAGGCTTTTGCGTCTCTTTCTCTGCCCTTCCTGCTGATTTGGGGAGAACGTAATGTACGCAACAGTGCCGTTTATCTGGAAGAAGCCGAAAATTTACAGGAAAAAGGGGAATTTATGCTCTTTGAGGATACTGCTGCCCTGCCTCACATGGAAAACAGCAAGGCATTCAGTCAGATCCTGAAAGATTTTTTGAGTGAAGAAGATCTGGAGCGCAAAGCCATGTGAGCCCCCAGACCAACAAAGGAAAAAAGGAATGGAAAGGATGTTTTTGATTTGAACTTCAATGAACTGCCCGGTCTGTCACAGACCCAAATGGAAGAATGGTACCATCAGGCAGTGGCGCCCAATTCCTCCCGTCTGCGGGAAGGCGCCATTGCCAAACTGGAACCCAAATTCGTATCCTGCGATTTTCAGGCAGGAGAAGCGGTGATGGAATATGAAGTGCTGGAATGGGAACTGAACCCTCAGAGTATGGTTCACGGCGGCATCATCATCACTGGATTTGACACCTCTTTGGGGATGCTCTGTCATTACTACGCATACCCCAATGTACTGACCACCGTCAGCCTGTCCTCCACGTTCGTTCGCCCCATCCGTATGGGCGATACCATGGTGTTCCACAGCAAAATCAAGTCCTTCGGCCGCAGTCTTGTGACACTGGAAGGGAAAGTATATCTGAAAAGCACAGGAGACTGGCTGCCACCGCAACAGCTACGTTCAAGATCCTGCATCATAAAGTCAGAAAAGAAATCTAAACAAAAGAAAGGAATCGACCTATGATCTACTTAAGTGAAGAAACCTCCTCTCAGGAGAATATGGAAGCATGGTTCAGTCAGCTTTCTGACCCGGAATTTCCTCTGGTGAAAGACAGCGTTTTAAAACTGCTGAAGCCCAGACTGGTCACATGCAATTTTGAAGAAAAATCCGCAGAGTTTGCCTTTACCGTAGAAGATTGGCAGCTGAACCCGGAAAAAGGGCTTCACGGCGGCATTATGGCAACAAACTTTGATGTGTCCTTTGGCTTGCTGTCCCATTATTTCGCGAAACAGCATATGGTTTCCACCATTACCATCCAAACCACATTTTTGAAGCCCGTTATGCCCAATGACGTCATCTATTACAAAGTGCAGATGTCCCATCTGGGCAGAACCATCCACAGCATGACAGCAGAAGCATGGCTGGAACGTGACAACATTCTGGCAGCTACGGCTTCCGCTTCTTATATGAAACTTCATCAGACTTTCGATAGTCCCATCTGATGAGAAAGCCCTTTCCTTAGGGGCATCTTCATAAGAAAACAAAGAAAGCCAAAATCCTTATTATGACAAAGGATTTTGGCTTTCTTATTTTATTAAGATTTTATTTGTTATATTTTCTCATGAATACAGCCGTCGCAATTCCCCTTAAGAAATCAAGGAAAAGGAAAATCAATGTTTTCTTAAGGGGAAGTTGCTTTTGGAAGGGCTTTCTTTTATAATCATTTTTCAGAGTGTGTTCGCACTCCAAAGACACACCCTTCTGTAATCCAAATTGCATTCTATGTATTATGTAAACAAAAAACTTCATACTTCCTGAAGAAAGCAAATAAAAAAGCCGGTATTTTCCCATGAAAATATACCGGCTTATATTTTCTATTCTTCCGCTTCTTCATAAACCAACAGGTCAGAAACTTCACAATCCAGCACATAACAAATACGTGCCAAAACATCCAGATCCAGTTTTTCCACCTTGCCGCCATACCACTTGTGGATGACTTCATAGCGGGTACCTGTCAAACGACTCAGTTGGTTGCGGGTCATGCCGCGGCTATCCATAATTTCTGCCAGACGCAGACGGACGGCACCGTATTTCCGCTGTATCAAAATGGACTTTTCTTCCATATGCTTCACCTCTTGGACTGCTATTCAAAATCTGTATGATACCATTATAGCCATTCACGATTGCCATATCAATCATTATAATAGAAAACGAGGTGATTTCATTGAAAACAAAAACATGCTGTTTTTCCGGGCACAGAGAACTATATCCCGAAAAAATCCCCCTTCTGGAAAAAGAACTGCACAAAATCATTTCTGACTGTATAGAAAAAGGGTATCGCCGTTTTCTCTGTGGAGGGGCAAAAGGATTTGACTTTTTGGCGGCAAAAACCCTCTTGGCACATCAAAATACCTGTCCCGAAATTCAATTGGAACTTGTTTTTCCCTATCACTACCTGCCATCCATGTGGAAAGAAATAGCGGCAAAGGCAAACAGCCTGACTTATCTATCTGAAACCTACTACCCCGGCTGTTTTTATGCCCGCAACCGCTATATGGTCAGCCAAAGCCATGGAATCATTTACTATCTGGAAAAAGAAACAGGGGGTACCGCTTACACCATGCGCTGTGCCAAAAACAGCGGCTTAGAGCTTTTCCCTATTACTCTTTCTTCCGAATCCGAATGGTGATCTGGCACCCATCTTCCTGTTCCTCATCCTCATAAACCACATCCACCCCAGCCCGGCGGATGACCTCCACAGACTGTTTGATGGTATTGGTAAACAGGCGAAAATCCGTGACACAACGCTTTTCCTTCTGTTCCTGTTTCTCCGCCGCCGCTTTGGCACGCATTTTCTCCAAGGTATCTGCCACCAGTTCTTCTGTCTTGCGGACATTCAATTCCTCCCGGATCATTTGTTCCAGCACCACCGTTCTGGTTTCTTCATCAGGCAGTTTCAGCAATGCCCGGGCATGACGTTCCGTGAAGTTATTCTCCACCAAAAGCCGCTTCAGAGGGTCTTCCAGCTTCAGTATCCGCAGTTTATTGGCGATGAAAGACTGACTTTTGGATAGCTTTGCCGCCAATTCTTCCTGCGTCAGACCATAGTCCTCCATGAGATTCCGATAGCCTTCCGCTTCCTCCAGAAAAGACAAGTTCTGCCGCTGGATATTCTCCAGCAGAGCCAGCATAGCGCTGTCATACTCATTGACCTGCACCAGCAGGCAAGGCACCGTTTCCAGCCCAGCCAATTCTGCTGCCCGAAGCCTGCGCTCCCCCGCTACCAGTTCATAAGAACCGCCGCTCATTTTCCGCACCGTCAAAGGCTGCAAAATGCCATACTCCCGAATGGAGGCGGAAAGCTCCTCCAGGGCTGCCCGCTGGAAATAGCGTCGGGGCTGATAGGGATTGGAACGAATTTTTTCTATGGGAATCTGGTATACCACCGCATCTTTTTTCAACCGCATTTCGGGAAATTTCAATACTTCCATACAAACACTCCTTCTGTTCTGCCAAAGTCTGTAAAAAGGGGTTTTTTTCTGTTCCAGACAGCGGCAAACTCCCTTTTTCCACATTTTAGCACAGAAGGATTTCCCATCCCCAAAAACCGTACAACAAAAAAAGCAGACTCTCGACAGAAAGCCTGCTTTTTGATTGCATTTTCTTATTTCAGTGGATTTTTATTGATTTTCCCTGCTTTTCTGGGATATGCCTTGGGTGTAGGCGCGGTCTTTTCGATGATGACCAGTTTATGCTGAAGGTCTGTGAAAGGGATTTCCACATCAATGACTTCTGCCACTTTGCCCCCCAGTTTTTTCAGGCGCCTTGGGCTTCGTCGATTTCTCTGAGGGCATCGGGGCCTTTCAGTGCCGCCAGTCTGCCGCCTACTTTCACGAAAGGCAGGCAGAATTCCGCAAGGACTGCCAGATTTGCCACGGCTCTGGACACGCACAAATCGAACTGTTCCCGATAATCGGGGTTCTGTCCGCCGTCCTCTGCCCGACTATGGACATAATTCACGCCGGAAAGTCCTAGCTGATTACCCACTTCCTCCAGAAAACCGATGCGTTTCTGCAAAGAGTCCAGCAGGGTCATTTCCACCTCAGGACAGGCGATTTTCACGGGAATACCGGGGAAACCTGCCCCGGTGCCCACGTCGATGATTTTTTCCTGTCCGGTCAATGACAAATAGGGCAGGATGCTCAGGCAATCCACAAAGTGTTTCTGCACCACGTCTTTTTTGTCTGTAATGGCGGTGAGGTTCATTTTCTCATTCCATTCCAGCAGCAGGGACAGATAGGTCATAAACTGTGATGCCATTTCTTCTGTGAGGCTTACGCCCATTTTTTCACAGCTTTCCTGTAACAATGCCTTATGTTCCATAAGCTACTCCTTTTCGATACAATAGATTTTCCATTTGCCAAAGTCGTCAGGCTCTGCCACCATGCCAACGGAAATGACTTCCTTTTCTCCCGCCGCCGCAAGGGACAGGGTACGCATGCGCTCCCCTGTTTCCTTCACGAAAAAGCGGTATTTTTCCGCATGGGCAAAAACCCCTTTGATCTCTTCCAAGTCCGCACCGCTGATGGCGCTGGACAGATACCCTCTCGCTTCCTCTGTGCCCTCCTGTTTCAGAGCGTGGAGAAAGGCAAGGAGTGTGCCTTTTGGGCTGACCAGAGAGAAAAACGGGGATTTCCGGGCGGAAAGCACCGCATCCTCCAGCCGAAAGGCTTTATGATTGACGGGCAGAAACAGTTTCCTGCCCTGTGGTTTCGGCATAGGTTTGCCGTTCCATGAAAGAAAGAACATATTTCTTCCCCTCCTTCATTTCTCAGCCATTGCGTTTGTGCTGTTCCATATAAATGAGCAGAACGGAGATGTCCGCCGGGGAAACGCCTGTGATACGAGAAGCGTGACCCATGGAACGGGGACGAATGGCATTGAGTTTTTGACGGGCTTCCAAACGGAGACCCTGAATGGTTTCGTAGTCCAAATCTTCCGGCAGCAGGCGGTTTTCCAGCTTCTTGAACTGTTCCACCTGTTTCAGCTGCTGGCTGATATAGCCTTCGTATTTGATCTGGATATTCACCTGTTCCCGTACAGGGGCAGGCAATTCGGGGCGTTCCTTATCCAAGGGCGCCAGTTTTTCATAATCCAGTTCGGGACGTTTGATGAGGTCTGCCAGTTTCACGCCGGACTTGATGGGGGTACTGCCGTACTGTTCCAACAGTTCCAGTGTTTCTTTGGCAGGAGTGATGGTCAGGGCTTTCACCCTTTCGATTTCTGCTTCTGTCTGGCGTTCTTTTTCCAGCAACGCTTCATAGCGTTCGTCGGAAATCAGACCGATTTCATGACCGATGGGGGTCAGACGCTGGTCTGCGTTATCCTGACGGAGAAGCAGACGGAATTCCGCACGGGATGTCATCATACGGTAAGGCTCTTTGCTGCCTTTGCTGATGAGGTCGTCAATGAGAACGCCGATATAACCGTCGGAACGCTGAAGGATGATGGGGTCTTTCTGCTGGATATAACGAACGGCGTTGATACCGCCCATGAGCCCCTGTGCAGCCGCTTCTTCGTAGCCGGAGGAGCCATTGAACTGACCAGCGGAAAAGAGGCCGTGATAGTCCTTAAATTCCAAAGAAAGTTTCAGCTGGGTCGCGTCGATACAGTCATACTCGATGGCATATGCAAAACGGGTGATTTCGCAGTTTTCCAGACCGGGAATGGTACGGTACATGGCGATCTGCACATCCTCCGGCAAAGAGGAGGACATACCCTGAATATACATTTCTTCGGTCTTTTCCCCTTCGGGCTCTACGAACAGCTGGTGGCGTTCCTTATCGGCAAAACGCACCACTTTATCCTCGATGGACGGGCAGTAACGAGGGCCTGTGCCTTCAATCAAGCCGCCATACAAGGGAGAACGATGGAGATTATCCCGAATGACCTGATGGGTCTTTTCGTTGGTGTAAGTGAGCCAGCACAGATCCTGTTCTCTGGCAATGCCTTCCGGTGTGTTTTCAAAGGAGAAAGGCACAATGTCCGGGTCGCCGTACTGGGGCTGCATTTTGCTAAAGTCCAGAGAATTCCGGTTCATACGGGCAGGTGTGCCTGTTTTGAAACGGAACAGACGGATACCCATATCCAGCAAATTCTGGCTCAGTTTTGTGGCAGGCATCAGGTTATTGGGGCCGCTTTCGGTGATGCAGTCCCCTGTTAAACAGCGGCTTTTCATGTAAGTGCCCATGCAAAGCACAGCCGCTTTACAGCGGTAAATGGCACCGCCGGTGGTAACAACGCCCACCACTTTGTTATCTTCCATAAGGATTTCGGAGATTTCCGCCTGCTTGATGCGCAGATGGGGAGTCATCTCCAAGGTGTGTTTCATTTCCTCGTGGTATCTTGTTTTGTCCGCCTGTGCCCGCAGAGAGTACACAGCGGGGCCTTTGCCTGTATTCAGCATTTTGGTCTGAATATAGGTCTTATCGATATTCTTGCCCATTTCGCCGCCCAATGCGTCGATTTCACGGACAAGGTGGCCTTTGGAGCTGCCGCCGATGGAGGGGTTACAGGGCATCATAGCGATGCTGTCCAGACTGATGGCAAACAGCACTGTTTCCATACCCAGTCTGGCTGCTGCCAATGCTGCTTCACAACCTGCATGACCGCCGCCCACAACGGCAATATCTATGGTTTCTGCTTCGTACATGATCTATTTTCACCTCTATTTGAAGATTTCTTTCTTCCACATGGATTTCCATTGTACCATTTTATGAGAAAAACCCCCGGAATGCAAGGATTTTCGAGGGTTTCTCCAAAAAAACATATTTTACGCCTCTGCGGGCTTTTTGCCTGCCTCCAGTTTTTTCATGGCGTTGTTGAACTGGTAAGCGAACATGATGGCTGTGGTGGCCACAGCAATCAGGTCTGCCACTGGTTCCGCAAGAAAAACGGCTCTGTCTTTCTGCTCCAGAATGGCAGGCAGGATATAAATCAAAGGAATGAGCAATATGATTTTTCTATAAACCGCCAAGAACAGGGATGTTTTGGCGTTGCCAATGGCAATGAATGTCTGCTGGCAGGCAATCTGGATACCGAAAATACCAGAGAGTGCCATATAATGCCGCAGTGCCCAGGCTGTATAAGTCAGGAGCTGTTCATCCCCCGTAAACATAGACGGAATCAATCGAGGAACCACCATACAGATTGCCCACAGTATCAGCGAATAAGTCAAGCAATACCGCAGCAGCAAACGGAAGGTCTGACGCACACGATCCGCGTTGCCAGCACCGAAATTATACCCTGTAATGGGCTGTGCCCCCTGGGTAAAGCCCTGCAAAGGCAGCATGGAAAACTGCATGATGCTGGTGAGAATACTCATGGCGCCTACGGCAATATCCCCGCCGTAACGATACAGAGAGGAATTGAAGCAAACGCTGATGGCACTTTCCGTTGCCTGCATGATAAAGGGGGACATCCCCAGCAGCAGACAAGGCCCTACTACGGAGCCACGGAGGCGGAAATACTTTTTCTGCAATTTCAGTATGGTTTTCTTTCCTGTCAAAAAGCGCAGTACCCAGATAGCGGAAACTGCCTGAGAAAGGATGGTGGCAAGAGCCGCACCTTTGACACCCATATGGAAACCGAAAATGAAAATGGGGTCAAGAACGATATTGATGACCGCACCAATGACAACGGTAGCCATACTGATTTTAGCAAAGCCCTGGGCGGTGATAAAAGCATTCAGACCCAGAGCGAACTGTACAAAAATGGTACCCAAGGTATAAATGCGCATATAGTCCATGGCATAGCCGATGGTGTTTTCACTGGCGCCGAATGCCATAAGGATGGGCTCCGCAAATCTGCGGAAAAATACCGTCAGCACCAATGCGATGATGATGAGCATGATAAAGCTGTTACCCAATGTATAATGTGCTTCTTCGTTATCGCTTCTCCCCATGAGAACGGAAGCACGTGGAGCGCTGCCCATACTCACCAGCGCCGCAAAAGCTGTAATGAGCATGATGATAGGCATGCAGACCCCTACCCCTGTTAATGCCAATGCCCCAATGTCAGGAATGTGCCCGATATACATACGGTCAACCACATTATAAAGGACGTTGACCACCTGCGCTGTAATGGCAGGGATGGCCAATTGTCTTAATAATGTCTTGACATTTGCCGTACCCAGTACGTTATCCTGTCCAGATGGGTTCATATGTTTCTACCTTCTTTCCTTTATTTTCCCAAACAGAATTTGGTGAAGATGCGGTCGATGATTTCCTCATCGGCTACATCGCCGGTGATTTCCCCTAATGCCCGACTGGCGTCCTGCAAGTCCATGGAAATGAAATCCTCGGGCATACGGGTGCCGATGGTTACAAGGCAGCGTTCCATGGCTTCTTTGGCCTGATAGAGCGCGTTTTTATGACGGGTATTGCCCAAAAGGGCGTCGTCTGCCGTGGCTGCCTGACCGCTGAAGAACAATGTCTTGATGGCATCTATAAGGGCATCGAAACCAGTATTTTCCTTGACGGAAACGAACAGAATCTGTTCCTTTGGTACGAACTGTTCCAATTCTTCCAGAGAAAGTTTCTGTTCCAAATCGGATTTATTCAGCATGACAATGCTGTGTTTTCCATCAATGAAGGACAAAATTTCTCTATCCTCTGCTTCCAGCGGACGGGAGGCATCCAGCATCATGAGGATCAGGTCTGCCTGTTCCGCATAGGCTTTGGATTTTTCCACGCCCATTTTTTCCACTACATCCCCTGTTTCACGGATACCTGCGGTATCTACGATTTTGACGGGGATGCCGTCGATATTGATATATTCCTCTACGGTGTCACGGGTGGTACCGGGAATGTCTGTGACGATGGCGCGGTCTTCTTCCAAGAACCAGTTCAAGAGAGAGGATTTGCCTACATTGGGTTTCCCAACAATAACGGTCTGCAAACCTTCCCGCAGGATTTTCCCTCTGTCTGCCCCTGCAAGGAGTCTTTCCATACGGGCAAGGAGTTTCTTTGCGCCCTTCTCCATGGAATCGTATGTTTCTTCTTCGATGTCGTAGTCTGGATAGTCAATGACAGCTTCGATGGAAGCGATCATGTCGATGATTTCCTGACGCATCTGACGGACTTCTGTTTTCAGCCTGCCTTCCAGCTGGTTCACAGCTGCCTGACGGGACAGTTCTGTTTTGGACTGGATCAGGTCAATGATGGCTTCTGCCTGGGTCAGGTCGATACGACCATTGAGGAAGCCACGTTTTGTAAATTCACCGGGTTCTGCCAGTCTGGCGCCGGCGTTCAACAGTGCCTGAAGGACACGCTGGGTCACCAGAAAACCGCCATGGCAGTTCACTTCCACAATGTCTTCTTTTGTGTAGGTATGGGGGGCCTTCATGACAGAAACCAGCACTTCGTCAATGACTTCCCCGTCGGGGCCATCGGTGATCTTCCCATAGGAAAGGGTATGGCTGGGTTTTTCCGTCAGTTTCTTTTTGCCCTGGAAAATGGTGTCCGCCAAAGCGATGCAGCCATTTCCGCTCATGCGGACGATGCCGATGCCGCCGCTGCCCAGTGGTGTGGAGATGGCAGCAATGATGTCGTCCAGAAAATTTGCCTGCTGCAGCATAGATAAATCCCCTTTCTTTTCCGTTTGTAGAAAAAGGCGTCCGCAGGGTATCTCCCCGTCGGCCGCCTTCTTTTGTAAAATTTATGCTTCTGCTTTTTCCATTCTTTCCGCTCTTTCGTGTCTTTCGCCGCGTTCCATTTTTCTGGAATCTCTGGGCTGACCGTTTTTGCCTTTCAGTGCAATGACTACATTACGGAAAGGTTCTTCCCCTTCACTGAATGTTGTCACATAGCGGTCATTCTGCAGTGCAGAGTGGATGATTCTTCTTTCATAAGGGTTCATAGGTTCCAGCACCACATTTTTTCTGGTGTGTTTTACCTTTTTCGCCAGGTTGAACGCCAGTGTTTCCAGTGTTTCTTTTCTTCTCTGGCGGTAGTTTTCTGTATCCAGCATGACGCTGATGTAAGACGCGCTGTTTTTGTTGACTACCAGGTTTACCAGGTACTGCAAAGCGTCCAGTGTCTGACCTCTTTTGCCGATGAGAATCCCCATATCGTCACCGGTCAGGTCAACCAGCAGGTGTTTATCCTGCATTTTTGTTTCGATTTTGATAATCAGTCCCATGGACAGGAATACTTCACGCAGGAAGTTTTCTGCCGCTTTTTCGGGATTAAAGTTTTTCTTTACCAGTACAACGGCGTCTTTGCCGCCGAACATACCCAGAAAGCCTTTGGAGCCTTCTTCAATAACGGTAATGGTGACCTCGTCTTTTTCCGCCTGCAATTCTGCCAGCGCAGCTGCAACGGCTTCGTCGATGGTCTTACCGGATTTTCTGATTTCGTCCATTTCTTACAACGCCCCCTCAGCCAGTTTCTTTTTGTAGAATTTCTGCAGGAAGATCTGCTGCAGAATACCGAAGATGTTACTGATTGTCCAGTAAACACCCAGACCTGCAGGAACCTGCAAACAGAAGAATGCCATCATGATGGGCATGAAATACAGCATCATTTTGTTCATGCTCTGTGTCATGGCTGCTGCCTGATCGTTTTCCGCGTTTGCGGTGGTGTTCATCAGGGATGTCATGACTTTAGACTGCAGGAATGTGGTCACACCTGCCACGATGGGCACGATGACGCTGGGGAAACTCAGACCACACTTACTTACCAGTGGAATGGTCAGGAAAGTTTCGATATTGTTCTTTGTATCCAGCAGAGGCAGCAGTGCATTGCCGCTGTCGCCCAGAACACTCAGGATGTTGCTCCAGTCGTCTGCTTTGATGTTGGCTACCAGCATAACAACGTCATTGACGTTGCTCAGATCCAATGTACCCAGGTTTTTATAAGTATCTACCAGATCCTGGGCGTAAGGTGTGAACGCTTCCATACGCAGCGCCGCGGGAATCTGGATGATGGCATTGGCAATATCTGTGTAGTTGTTGCCGATGACATCAACGTAAACATACGCATTCTGGAAAATATAGTACAGTGCGTACAGGATAGGAAGCTGGATCAGCATAGGCAGGCAGCCGCCCATAAGGTGTACGCCGTTTTTCTTCTGGAAGTCCTGCAATTCCAGCGCCATTCTCTGCTGAGACATGGTGTCAGTCTTGCCTTTGTATTTATCTCTGATTTTGTTCATCTCAGGCTGAAGCTGCTGCATCTTAAAGGAAGATTTCTGCTGCTTCATCATCAGAGGGAACAAGATAAGTTTCACGATTAAGGTAAAAATGATGATGGCAATACCCAGCGCACCTGCACTGACACTGCCGTAAATGCCGTTAAAGAGCATGTTATAGATTTTGCCAAGAACGATGGCAATGGGTTCGAAAATACCCGGTTCTCGCACCATACGCATGGTGGACAACAACATCAATTCATTCACTTTTTTGCCTCCTTACAACACCAAACATGAGAATTTTTTCTGCACTTAAAATCAGTGCAATCAAACAAAAAAAATCAAGGCACCGGATCATAGCCGCCTTCATGAAAAGATGGCACTTCAATAACCGCCGCACCGCAAGATAGCCGCCCTTTAAGGCACCATACTTCAAGATGGCTTCATAGGCGTATCTGGAACAGGTGGGGGTAAAACGGCAATGGGGCCCGATATAAGGGGAGATCCCCAGCTGATACAGACGAATGAGAAACAAAAATACTTTTTTTACCATACGAACATATCATCTCACTTTTTTCCGCTTCCTCCGGGCAGAAGAAATTATGTTTTTCATCAAATGACGCAGAGAGTCCTGCACTTCCCAATAGGAAGCCTCGTTGCAGGATACCCGGGCAATGACCACGATGTCATAGCCTCTTTTGAGCTCTGCTTCCATACTGCGGTAGCTTTCCCGGATCAGGCGGGTCACATGGGAGCGGACAACACTCTTGCCGACTTTTTTGCTGACGGAAATGCCCAGACGGTTTTCCGCCGTGCCGTTTTTGATGATATACATCACCAGACGGCGATTGGCAAAAGATCTGCCCTTATGATATACATAGCGAAACTGAAAATTCTTTTTCAGGGATTGTGTAAAAAGCATGGTCATCCAGCTCCCTTCCCGATTTGCCTAAAAAATTTTTTCCAATGACGAACAAAAGGCCACATTCTGCGGCCTTAATTTACTCTTGGTATCATCGAAAATTATGCGGACAGTACTTTTCTGCCTTTTCTTCTTCTTGCAGCCAGCACTTTTCTGCCGTTTGCAGTTCTCATTCTTTTTCTGAAGCCGTGTTCTCTGCTTCTCTGTCTTTTCTTGGGCTGAAATGTCATTTTCATTGTACATGCACCTCCTTTGTCCTTGCAGGGTTTTAACGCCCTTTTTACGAGCACTGCTACTATTATAGTGAAAAAGCAAGTCCCCGTCAAGAAAAAAATATCCGCTACAAGGGGAATTTACGGCTTTTTTTTCCATTTTTCGCAAAAATTTGTAACGAAATTCCATACAGAAAAAAGTACATTTGGAACTCTTTGGGACTTTTTGTTCTATATATTGTAATTAACCTTATTTTTTCTCTGTGTTCTTTTTCAATAAAAAATACAGAAAAAATATGGACTATCAAAAAACGGACTGCTGTTTTTGTGTGATTTCCGTTTTTTGACAAAAAAATCACAAGTTGTGCCATTTGCTTTTTTGGCTAAAATCAGACTTTTCCACAATTCAGTCCATTTTTTCATTGCGGTTGTGGATAACTTTTGTTATACTGAAAGACAGAATCAAAATGAGATGTGCCTCCGCGGCAGGCAGCTGTCTTGACGTACCGAATACCAAAAGGGAAACAGAGAGCTGTTTTTTTGTCTGAAAATTTGCCGAAAAAACCGTCCTGCATTGGCGGAACTTGCAAAAAAGGGGCTCCCTTTGACGACAGCGGCAGGATTTTTGTCCTTTTTTTCAGCTATTCCACAATTTCCACGTCTCTTTCCAGAAAGTTATCCACAAGCTGTTGATAACCCTGTGTATAACTTTTGTGAGCTGTGGATTTTCTGCGGATGAAAAAAATATGGTTTGCATCAAAAGACCGAAATTTCCATTTTTTCGGGATTGTGTAAAACAACGGGACTGTTTTTCCACACCGCTGTGTATAAAAAATGAAATGTGTTGTCCATACACAGGGAAAAACAGGGGACTGTGGGCAAATGAAAAAGTTATCCACAGCATCGGAACATCGGATTTTTGAAAAAGAAATGTAATAGGAGGATTGTTTATGGACATCAACCAATCTTGGAACGCGGCTTTGAAGCTCATCGAACAGGAAATTTCCTCATCCATCGGTTTTGAAACCTGGATTCTGCCCATTGTGCCTGTGGGCATCGACGGCAGCCGTTTTCTGCTGCAAGTCAGTGACAACGTCTGTAAGGAAATTCTGGAAAAACGTCATCTGACCCTCATTCGCAGCGCTCTGAAGAACGTGACGGGCATCAATTACGACATCGTCATCCTGACAGAAGGGGAAAAAACTCCCGTTCATACCACAGCAGAAGTGAAAAAGGAAGAAAGCGGCGATGTGGCGCGGAATCTGAATCCCAAGTATGTATTCAGCTCTTTCGTGGTGGGCAACAGCAACCGTATGGCTCACGCGGCATCCCTTGCCGTTGCCGAATCTCCGGCAAAAGCCTACAACCCTTTATTTTTGTACGGAAACTCCGGGCTGGGCAAAACCCACCTGATGCATTCCATTGCCCACTTTATATTGGATAAGAATCCGGCGGCGAAGGTGCTTTACGTTACTAGCGAAACCTTCACCAACGAGCTGATCCTGTCCATCCAGAACAACAAAAACGAGGAATTCCGCAACAAATACCGGAACATTGACGTGCTCCTCATCGACGATATTCAGTTCATTTCCAAAAAAGAAGGGACACAGGAAGAATTTTTCCATACATTTAATGCGCTGTATGAATCCAACAAACAGATCATTATTTCTTCCGATCGTCCGCCCAAGGAAATCAAGACACTGGAAGACCGTCTGCGCAGCCGTTTCGAATGGGGCCTTATCGCAGATATTCAGCCCCCTGACTACGAAACAAGAATTGCCATTCTGCGGAAAAAAGCGGATCGTGACAACCTCCATGTGCCCGACGAAGTCATGGCATACATCGCGAAAAATATCGTATCCAACATCCGTGAACTGGAAGGGGCGCTGACCCGTATCGTGGCTTACGCAACCCTGACAAATCAGGAAATCACACTGGCGCTGACAGAAAAAACCCTCCGGGATGTTTACAGCGAAAACGCGCAGGCGCCTCTGACACCACAGCTCATTCAGGAGATTGTGGCAAGACGCTACAACATCAGCGTAGAGGACATTCAGGGCAACAAAAAGCCCAAAAACATCGCCTTTCCCAGACAGGTATCCATGTACCTGTGCCGGAAATTATTAGACATTTCCCTGCCCAAAATCGGCGAAAGCTTCGGCGGCAGAGACCATACCACCGTCATCCATGGCATTTCCAAGATCGAAAAGCAGATGGAAAATGACGAAGCATTGAAAAATACCATCATGGAACTGGAAAAAGAAATCAAAGAACGGTAAAAAGAGCGGCAAAAGCCTGTGGATAAGTCTGTCCCCATGGGGCTGTGAAATTCCTTGGGACAGGCTGTGGATAAATGGAGGGGAAAATAGGCCCCTGTGGAAAGTGTTTATAAGGCGGGTAGTTGTCCTTGGCTTTTCCACATGGTTGTCCCTCGGTGGTTTTTCCCATGATTTCAAGGAAAAATGACGTTTTCCACAGTTTCCACACCCTCTACTGCTACTGCTACGAACCAAATTCTATTATTCTATCTATGCACTGTGAACAAAAAGGAGATGTGTATAAATGAAACTCATGTGCGGCAAAGAAACCTTGCTGAACTTCATCAATATCGTGAACAAAGCTGTCTCCTCCAGAACGACACTTCCCATTTTGGAATGTATTCTGCTGACAGCAGACCAAAGAGGCTTCACCATGACAGCCAATAATCTGGAACTGGGTATCCAGACTGCACCCATTGATGCAGATGTGCTGGAAAAAGGTGAAATCGCCATTGAAGCAAAAATCTTCCATGAAATCATCCGTCGTTTGAACGGCGATACAGTGACACTGGAAACCGATGAGAAAAACAGCATCACCATCACTGGCGGTACTTCCCGTTTTACCATTATGGGTCAGAGCGGCGATGATTTTCCCGCACTGCCTGATGTGGCACAGGAAGAAGCTTATACTCTGGGACAGAATGAACTGCGTAATTTGATCCGTCAGACCATTTTCTCCATTTCTCAGGAATCTACCAAACAGATCCTCACTGGGGAACTGTTCGAAATGAAAGAAAATGCGTTGCAGGTGGTTTCCATCGACGGCTACCGCATTTCCTTCCGCAAAAGCCCTCTGGAACATGACTTTACAGAAAAGAGCGTTGTGGTTCCCGGCAAAACTTTGACAGAACTGACAAAAATCCTTTCTCAGGAAGAAGAAGATAAGGTGCACCTGTATTTCACAGATAAGCACGTGCTGTTCGATCTGGGCATGGCAACTATGGTTTCCCGTCTGCTGGAAGGGGAATATGTAAGCTATGAAAATAACTTCACTGAAGATTTCAAAACAAAGATCATCATTGATACAAATGAATTGATTCAGGCTTTGGAACGTGCGTCTTTGGTTTCCAGAGATAATCGCAAAACACCCGTGCGTCTGGAACTGAAACCCAATGTATTGGTCATCACAGCAAGAAGTGATATGGGCACCGCTTATGAAGAAGTGCCTAACGAAACAGACGGCGACGAAATGCAGATCGCTTTCAATCCTCGTTATCTCATTGAAGCACTGCGTGCCATCGACGATGAAAAAGTGGCAATCCGCTTTACCGGATCTCTCAGCCCTTGTACCATCGTGCCTCTGGAAGGCAAGGCTTATCAGTATTTGATCCTGCCTCTGCGTATGTGATGAGCATATGTTGATGAGAAAATAAAAGAAAGAGAAGCAATGACCATAGACTGAAAGGAGTTCATAGATGTATATGATCATGCGTGCTGTGCAGATCTTGGCACTGGTGGTATTTTTGTGGGGCAGCGCCAATGATAACGCACAGAATCTTGTTGGGAATGGTGCGCCCATTCTGGTTTGGGGAAGTTTTGCGGTAATGATTATCGCGGCATATCTGGGCGCAAAAGAACGGCAGAAAAGCGGCGCGGTGACAAAAGAACAGACCATGGCGGAAAATAAACGCTCCATCATACTGATGGCTGTGATTGTCATCGCCGTAATCCTTATGGGGATTTTGTAATTTGCAGAAAAGATTGCAGATAAACGGAAAGGGGCTTCGTTTATGTATATTGTACTGCGGATATTGCAGATTGTTGCATTGGTGGTGTTTTTGTGGGGCAAATCCAATAACAATGCGGAACATCTGATGGGGGCAGGTGGGCCTTTCCTGGTTTGGGGGAAGTTTTGCGGTGATGATCATCGCGTCCTATCTGTCAAGAAAAGAATATCTGAAAAATCATGAGGTAACACAAGAACAGATGACGCTGGAAATCGCCGTTCCTGGATCCTTGTAGTAGTAATCCTTCTGGCGGCAGCAGCATTGACTGCCGTGCAGTTTTTCATGAAAGACTGATTTTTAGGGAAAGGAGTGGAAATCATGGATAAAGTCTATATTCATACAGAATATATCAAGCTCCAGCAGGTGCTGAAGCTGGCAGGGCTCATCGATCAGGGCTCTGACGTGAAAGTATTTTTGGCAGACGGCGTTGTCTATGTCAATGGGGTTATGGCAACGGAACGCGGCAAAAAAATCCACCCCGGTGATGTGGTGGAAGTCAAAGGCATGGGCAAAGTAGAGGTTTTGGCGGAAGACTGATTTTTCTGGGAAAGGGGCAGTTCCTATGGAAAAAACAATTACAAACCTTTGATATTATGTGTGCTATTTCTGGTCATCGTTGTCATTGGTTGTACTTTCTGGACGAATTGGCAGAATCGTCCTCTTTTGGGCAATACAGATGAGGAAATCTGCGAAACCATTGCCCGTACAGAGAAAGTAAAAAAAGCGACAATTGATCTGAAACAGGTGAAGGATGGGGAAATAGATGGGCATACTTACCGCTGCGCTCTTTATGTGACAGAAGATGATACCAACCATCCAACGTTAGCCATGTTTCGGCAGGATGCAGACGGGAATTTTATATGGTATGAGGGAGATATTTCTTCCGGTCATTCCATCTATCGTATGCCAAGCCCGCCTGATACTCAGGTTTATGAATATGTCTTTCCCATAGAAGGAACGGACTATCATTTCTTTTATGTGACTGGGGAAGATGTTGCCTATCTTGCGGACGGGGCAGGGAATTCCTATGCTGTGGGAGGAATACGTCCAGCGCTGCTGGCTTTCCTTCCTTACTGGGACAATCTGGATACGGAATATCTGGATGCACAAGGCAATCCTTTGTGGTAAAGGGGGATTGCTATGAGAAAATATGTGATTTTGGCAGTGCTCCTTTTGGCGGCAGTGCTGGTATATTTTCTGGGAAAGCCCAAACTGCTGGGCAATGACCGGGAGCAGATACAGGAAAGCATTGCCGCTTTTCACGAAGTAGAGCCGGAAGAAATCCGGCTGGAACTGGTGCAGGACGCGGAGGAACAGGGCGAAACTTACCGCTTTGCTGTTTACATGCGCAGAGACAAGAAAGAAGACCGTGACTGGGAGGAAGAATGGGATTTTCCCTATCTGGTAGTATTCCAGCAGCGGCGAAACGGGGATTTCGTGAAGATCCAGTCCAATGGCGACCGTTACTGGCTTTCTCGTTCATGGGAACGCTTTGCCTATGGCATCCAGGATAAGTATTATGTCTTTGATGTGCCGGGGCCGGAAGGACGGTGTCAGTTTGTGTATGTCATGGACGAGAATGTGGCAGTCCTGCGAAAAGAGAAAACAGGCGAGGTCTATGAGATTACAGACCATCCTTTTCTGATTCCCTTTTTGCCTTATGATGATATCGGAAGCTTTATAGCAGAAGATGGGGCAGGCAACCGTACTGCATAAAACCAAAATCCTTATGCATGGGTATTATGCATAATTTATAATTATAATAAAAGGTGCATATTTATGTATATTAAAGAAGTATCTTTACAGGGGTTCCGCAATCTGGAGCCCCTCCATATTGCGCCTACGGCAGGCATGAATCTGTTTTACGGCGATAACGCGCAGGGGAAAACCAATTTTCTGGAATCCCTTTATTTTTGTGCCCTGGGACGCTCTCTCCGGGGCAGAAGCGAGCAGCAGCTCATTGCCTTTGGGGAGGAAGAAAGCCATATCCGTCTGGAAGTGATGCGGAAAAACAGGGGTGACCGCATTGACGTCCACCTGAAACGGGACGAGAAAAAAGGCATTGCCGTCAACGGCATTCCTGTGAAAAAAATGGGGGAATTGTTCGGCACCCTTTACGCTGTCATATTCTCGCCGGAGGATTTGTCCCTCATCAAAGACGGCCCGGCGGAACGCAGGCGGTTTTTGGATATGGAATTGAGCCAGATCAGCAATGTGTATTTTTATGACCTTCAGCAGTATTATCGCGTGCTGAAACAGCGGAACAATCTGCTGAAAGAAATTAAGGTGAAGCCTGCTTTGGCAGATACCCTTTTCGTCTGGGATGAACAGCTCATTGAGCGAGGCGAGCGAATCATGGCTGTGAGAGCCAAATTTTTAGCCCGTCTGGACGAGATTGCGACCCAGAGGCATGAAATATTGACGGGAGGCAAAGACTGCCTTAAAACGGAATATAAGCCAAATTGCGAGGGGGGCAGTCTCCGGGAAAAGCTGGAGCGGAGTTTAGACCGGGATATTTACACCGGTTCCACCAACGCAGGCCCCCACAAAGACGACATCCTTTTTCTGGTCAATGGCAAGGATGTGAAGCAGTTCGGCTCCCAGGGACAGCAGCGGACAACGGCCCTTTCCGCAAGATTGGCAGAAATTGAGCTGATTCGGGAGGAAACGGGAGAAAGTCCTGTACTGCTGTTGGATGATGTCTTGTCGGAACTGGACGGCAAGCGGCAGAAATACCTCATGGAAAGCATTGAGGGCTTGCAGGCATTTCTCACTTGTACCGGCATTGAGGATGCTGTCCGCAGTTATTTGAGCAGGGAAAACCTGTTTTATGTGAAAAACGGAAAAATCGGAAAAGAAATAATCTCTCTGTCTGGTGACAGGGAGATTTTTTAATGTTTCGATTCGTGATAAAACATTTGGGGAAATTTTCCGCAAATCTTCTTTTGTTGTGGATGGCAGTTTGTCCACGCCAGAAAGAATTTCTGTTTTTTTACCCAAAATCCATAATTAAGGTTAGAAGCCATTGGAAATAATACATAAAAATGCCTGTTTTCCTTGAAAAATCAATGTTTTTATGATATAATACCACTATGATTTACCGGATGCAGGAACATCCGATTTTTTGGGGCAATTTTTCCTGAAAATCTGGGAAATTGCTAAGATTATGTGAGGAGAGGAAAATATGTCAGCAGAATATAATGAAAGCCAAATCCAGGTCTTGGAAGGTCTGGAAGCGGTGCGCAAACGCCCGGGCATGTATATCGGCTCCACCAGTGAAAAGGGGCTCCACCATCTGGTATACGAAATCGTGGATAATGCCGTGGACGAAGCCCTGGCAGGCTTCTGTACGGAGATCACCGTTACCATCCACCCCGACAACTCCATTTCTGTATTGGATAACGGTCGTGGTATCCCTGTGGGTATCCACCATCAGAAAGGCATTTCCGCTTTGGAGGTTGTATTCACCATACTGCATGCAGGTGGTAAATTCGGCGGCGGCGGATATAAAGTATCCGGCGGTCTGCACGGTGTAGGTGCGTCCGTTGTAAACGCCCTGTCCACATGGCTCTATGTCAACGTCTATTCCGACGGCAAAATCTATGAACAGCGCTACGAAAGAGGCAATGTCCTTTGCCCTGTCCATGAAATCGGCACCACAGACAAACACGGTACCTTCGTTCATTTCCTGCCCGATCCGGAAATTTTTGAAGAAACGGTGTTTACCTATGATGTTCTGAAACAGCGCCTCAGAGAAACAGCTTTCTTGACAAAAGGCCTGAAAATCAACCTCATCGACCTGAGAGAAGGCAAGGAACAGGAACGTTCCTTCCACTACGAAGGGGGCATCAAGGAATTTGTTGCTTATATCAACAAAAACCGTCAGCCTCTTTATGACAATATTTTCTATGCCAGCGGCGAAAAGGACGGCGTGCTGGTGGAAGTGGCTTTCCAGCATAACGACGGCTACACAGAAAATATCTTTACGTTTGTTAACAACATCAACACCCCCGATGGCGGTACCCATCTGGTGGGCTTTAAATCCGGTCTGACCAAGACCATCAACGACTACGGCAAAAAATCGGCATCATCAAGGATTCCGACAAGAAACTTTCCGGTGATGACGTGCGGGAAGGCATGACAGCCGTTGTCAGCATCAAAGTGGGCGACCCTCAGTTTGAAGGCCAGACAAAGGCAAAACTGGGCACCAGTGAGGCAAAAGGCGCCGTAGAAGCCGTTTTGAGCGAATATTTGACCTATTTCCTGGAAGAAAACCCGGCAGTAGGTAAAATCATCATCGAAAAAGGTCTCATGGCTTCCAGAGCCCGTGACGCCGCCAGAAAGGCAAGAGAACTTGTCCGCCGCAAAACAGGTCTGGAAAATACCCGTATGCCCGGGAAACTGACAGATTGCACCAGCCGCAACCCTTACGAATGCGAAATCTATATCGTCGAAGGGGATTCCGCCGGCGGTTCCGCTATCAAAGCCCGTGACCCCAAAACACAGGCGATCCTGCCTTTGCGTGGTAAAATTTTGAACGTGGAAAAAGCAAGACTAGATAGAATCCTCAACAGTGAGGAAATCCGGAATATGATCACCGCATTCGGCACAGGTATTTCCGATGATTTTGACATGGAAAAACTCCGTTATCATAAAATCGTTATCATGACCGATGCGGACGTGGACGGCGCGCATATCCGTACACTGCTTTTGACATTCTTCTATCGCTATATGCCCCAGCTCATCGAGGGCGGAAAGGTGTATATCGCCCAGCCCCCTCTCTATCGGGTAGAGAAGAACAAAAAGCATTATTACGTTTATGACGACGCCCAGCTGGAAGAACTTTACAAGGAAATCGGCAGAGATAACATCAAAGACGTACAGCGGTACAAAGGTCTGGGTGAAATGGACTACGATCAGCTCCGTGACACCACCATGGCCGTGGAACACCGTATTTTGAAAAAAGTTGACATCAGAGACGCCCTTTTGGCAGATGAAATCTTCAGCATGCTCATGGGGGACAGTGTAGAACCCAGACGGGAATTTATCGAGGAAAACGCGCAGTATGCGGAAATGGACTTCTGATGAAAGGGATTGAGGTGAAACCATGAGTGAAGTAAACAACGAGATGGATAAGATCGTTTCCGTGGACATCAACGAGGAAATGAAGCAGTGCTATATCGACTACGCCATGAGCGTTATCGTAGCCAGAGCCCTGCCCGATGTCCGGGACGGTCTGAAGCCTGTACAGAGAAGAATTCTCTACTCCATGAGCGAAATGAATCTGGAGCCCAATAAACCCTATAAAAAGTCCGCCCGTATCACCGGTGATACCATGGGTAAATACCACCCCCACGGTGACAGCTCCATCTATGCGGCAATGGTGCGTATGGCGCAGAATTTCTCCATGCGTTATATGCTGGTAGACGGTCATGGGAACTTTGGCTCCATTGACGGCTATGGCGCAGCGGCAGCCCGTTACACCGAAGCACGTATGTCCAAGGTGTCTGCGGCTATGCTGGCGGACATCGAAAAAGATACCGTAGATTTTGTGCCCAACTACGACGAAACAGAAAAAGAACCTGTGGTACTGCCCGCAAGAATTCCAAACTTGCTTATCAATGGTTCCTCCGGTATCGCCGTTGGTATGGCAACCAATATCCCTCCCCATAACCTGGGAGAAGTCATCGACGGCCTGACCGTCATGATTGATAATAAAATCAATGGCAAGGAAACCGATGTGGAAGAACTGATGGAATATATCAAAGGCCCTGACTTCCCCACCGGTGCAACCATTCTGGGCAAAAGCGGCATCCGCGCCGCATATCGTACCGGACGCGGTAAGATTCTGGTGCGTTCCACAGCGGAAATCCAGCCCATGGGCAACGGCAGAGAAAAGATCGTTGTAACGGAAATTCCTTACATGGTCAATAAACTCCGCCTCATCGAAAAGATCGCCGAACTGGTAAAAGAAAAACGTGTGGATGGCATCAGCGATTTGTACGACGCTTCCGCCGGCGATGATATTCAGATCATCATTGAGCTGAAAAAAAGATGCCAACGCTAACGTCATCTTGAATCAGCTTTATAAATATACACAGCTTCAGGAAAGCTTCGGCGCTATCATGATTGCCCTGGTAAACGGCAAACCTGCTGTGCTGAATCTCCAGCAGATGCTGTCTGAATACCTGAAACATCAGGAAGATGTGGTGACCCGCCGTACAAAATTCAATCTGGATAAGGCGGAAAAACGTGCCCATATTCTGGAAGGGCTGCGTATTGCCATTTCCAATATCGACGAAGTCATCCGCATCATCCGTACCAGCTACGATAACGCAAAGGAACGCTTGATGGAACGCTTTGGTCTGTCTGAAATCCAGGCACAGGCCATTCTGGAAATGCAGCTGCGCAGACTGCAAGGACTGGAACACGAAAAAATCGACGCGGAATATAAAGATTTGCAGGAAAAAATCGCTTATTATAAATCTCTGCTGGCGGACGAAGCCAAACTGTTGGGTGTTATCCGTGATGAAATGCAGGATATCAAAAATAAATACGCAGACCCCCGTCGTACCCAGCTGGTGGCAAACCCCGGCGAAATCGACGTGGAAGACCTTATTGACGAGGAAACATGCGTATTCACTCTGTCTAACCTGAACTATGTAAAACGTACACCTCTGATGACTTATAAGAGCCAGAACCGTGGCGGACGTGGTATCGTTGGGATGCAGACAAGGGATGAGGACTTCGTGAAAGACCTGTTCCTGTGCTCCACCCACGACACCATCCTGTTCTTCACAGACCATGGCAGAGTGTACCGTCTGAAGGGCTACGAAGTACCCGAAGCAGGCAGAACCGCAAGGGGTATGGCCATTGTCAACCTGCTGGAAATCGCCCCTGATGAATCTGTCACAGCGGTGATTCCCGTGAAGGAATTCAGAGAAGACCGTTATCTGGTGATGCTGACAAAACAGGGTCTCATTAAGAAAACAGATATGGCAAGTTACAGCAATATCCGCAAAGGTGGTTTGATTGCCATTAACCTGCGTGAAGATGATAGCTTGATCTCCGTTATGACTACCGAAGGGGAAGACGAAATTCTGGCAGCAACCAGAAATGGTATGGGCATCCGTTTCAGTGAAAAAGATGTCCGTCCCATGGGCAGAACAGCTACCGGCGTGAAAGCCATTTCCCTGAGAGAAGGGGATTATCTGGTTTCCGCCATCAAAATGAGCCCCACAGCAAAAGTCCTCAACGTAACGGAAAAAGGCTTCGGCAAACAGACATTGCCCGAAGAATTCAAAGTCCAGTATCGTGGCGGTATGGGTGTGAAGATCCATCAGCTTACAGAAAAAACAGGACTGCTGACCGGCGTGCTAATGCTGGAAGAAAATGAGGAAATCATGCTTATCACTTCCGAAGGTGTTATCATCCGACTGCGGGGAGCGGATATTTCTACCATCGGCAGAGTTTCTCAGGGTGTCAAACTCATGAATCTGGATGAAGGCGTCAGCGTGGTAGGCATTGCCAAGATCACCGAGGACGACATCGAATCCGAGGAAGAAGAACTGGCAGAAATGGAAGAAAAAGCGGCTGCGGAAAACGCAGAAAACGAAGAAATCACCGTTTCTGAAGATACAGAAGCATAAAACAGAATCAAAAAATAGATACGGGGCGGAAAGACAGATTTCCGCCCTGTTTTGTTTCCTAAAAAGGAAAAACGGCAGAAAAGTTGAAAAAATCTCTTATACCCAAATGAAAAAAAGGAGGGCATCATCATGGCAGAAGGCATCACCTATCTTTGCCCCAGCTGCGGCGCGTATCTGCGCTATGACGGCGGACAGGGGAAATGGGTTTGTGATTATTGTGATTCATCATATACCAAAGAAGAATTGGAACAGCGGGGCGCAAAGATCGAAAACAGCGGCTATACCGTCAGCTCCGGTGACAGCGGCAAAACCGAAAACGTGGACTTTGCCTGTGAAGAAAACGTGGCAGAAGGCAAGGATCAGGAACATCTTCGGGCATACAGCTGCCCCAACTGCGGCGCGGAAATCGTCACCGATGATGTGACGGCGGCTACCTTCTGCGTGTTCTGCGGCAATCCCACTGTAAACCCTCAGCAGTTCAGCGGAAAATATCATCCCTCCGCCATGATCCCCTTTGCGACAGATAAAAAACAGGCACAGGAAGCCTTTCTAAAGCTGTGTAAGGGCAAAAAACTCCTGCCTAAGGGTTTTACTTCTCAGCAGCGTTTGGAGAAGATCACAGGGGTTTATGTGCCTTATTGGCTCTTTGACTGCAAAGCGGACTTCGATTACCATGCTACCGGCGAAAATCACCTCATCTGGAGCGATGGGGATTATGATTATACCCAAACAGACCTGTTCCATATCCATCGGGCAGGGACTATGGATTTTGAGAATATCCCTCTGGATGCTTCGGAAAATATGGAGGATGCCCTCATGGACGCGCTGGAACCTTTTGACTTTACAAAAGTGGAACCCTTTGATATGCGCTATCTCAGCGGTTATCTGGCGGAAAAATACACTTATGAGCCAAAAGACCTCTTTGAACGTATGAAAGACCGTGTTTCCAGAGGCATCGAAAATCGCGCTTCGGAAGAAGGCAGACGGTATGATGTGGTACATAGCGTACAGTGCAACACAAACTATAAATCCGACCATCAGGCCTATTTGCTGCTGCCTGTGTGGATGCTGGTAAGCAATTTTAAGGGCAAGAAATATCTCTTTGCCATGAACGGACAGACAGGGAAAATCGTAGGGGAACTGCCCTGTGATACAGGTCGCAGTGTCACTTGGTTCCTGCTGATCTTCGTTATTGTATTTGTGGTTGCCTTTCTGCTGGTATGGCTGATTGGAGGTGTCATGGCATGAGAAAAACAGGTTTGGTATTTTTGTTGACCCTCGTCCTTTGTTTTACAGGCAGTCTGACAGCTTTTGGTCGTACAGAAGGCCATGTGTTCGATGAGGCGGGGCTCTATACCCAGGAGGAAGCGGCAGATTTGACTTCCAGAGCGGAAGCCATCGGGGAAACCTATGGGATGGATGTGCTGTTTCTGACCACCAAAGATACCCAGGGATTGGAAGCCAGAGAGTATGCGGCACAGTTCTTTTTGGACGGGGATTTTGGCTATGGTGAGGAAAAAGACGGCATTGTGTTCATCATCGACATGGGCAGTCGGGATGCCCAGATGGTCACTTCCGGCGAAGGCATCCGCATTTTCACGGATTATTACATCGACAAAATCTGGAATGAAGTACGGCCTATCCTCTCTGAGGGGGCATATTACGACGCCATGTCCACATTCCTGACAGATGTGGAATATTACTGCGGGGAATACCAGAAATATCTGGCAAACCCCGAAGCTTATGAGTCCGAATACCAAAAAGAACAGGAAAGTCGGAATGTGGTTCTTTATATCGGCATTTCCCTGATTTTTGCCTTCATTGTGGCAGGGGTTTCCGTGGTGTTCATGCGCAAAGGCCATAATAATGTGAAGCCCTTCACCGATGGCAGAGCATATCTGAAGGAAAACGGCGTGAATTTCCGTGTGAACCAAGACGCCTTTGTCAGAACCCACACCACCAGAAAACGCATCGTCAAAAATGAGAACAATAATAATAATTCTTGGGGCGGCGGCTCCTCTACATTCTCCAGCGGCGGCCATACCTTTGGCGGTGGCGGCGGAAAATTCTAAATATCACAGATTGTGAAAATAATTTACAAAACTGCTGCTTTTTTCAAGAAAAGCGGCAGTTTTTTTTGTTTGCCTGACAACTGGAAGAAAAAGTAAAAAAATAAAACAAAGAAATGGAAAGAAAATTTGATTTTTTGTTGAAAATCATCAGAAACGGTGGTATGATACCCATAAACCCAATGAAACAGGAGGAGAAGAAACATGTTAGGTTTTTTGTATGATCTGGGCTGCACACTTTCTCTTTTTGTGCTGGTGGTGTTTATGGAAGGGGTCATTGCCACCAGAAAAAACGCAAAATGGACAGGGCTCATTCTGCCTGTGGTGCTGCTGATCATTTCTGTTTTTGTGGGGGCATATATGCACGATTTGGGCGCGTTCCTGTTTTTGCTCATTCCTGTGGTCTTGTGTCTGGGGACCTATTTCTTTTCCAGACGTCAGGTGAAAAAAGGCATGGCTGCGCCTACCATCAAGGAACAGATGGAAGATTGAGCGGGAAAAAAAGGAGCGAAAAGGCTCCTTTTTTTGTGGGGAAACCTACTGTGACGGAGCCAAAAACATGATATACTGGCTGTAATCAAATTGTCGAAGCAAAGGGGGGTTTTGTCATGAAAAACGGTGGATGCTGCTGGCGGCGGCGTTCCTGCTCTGCGGCTGCGGCGGGGCAAAGGCGGAATATACAGCAGAGGCAGGCACTACGGAGCCTGTGGTGAAGGAAGTCACCATGGCTGTGGTGGGGGACATCATGGTTCATGATTACCAATACGAGGAGGCCTATGATCCAGCAACGGGAACATATGACTTCATGCATAATTTTCAGGATGTGAAGCGGTATTTCGAGGGCTATGACTTCGTTATCGGCAATCTGGAACTGACTTTCGGCGGGCCGGACAGGGAATACGCTTCTTTCCCTTGCTTCAATACGCCGGACAGCTTTCTGGACGCAGTGAAGGACGCGGGATTCAATCTGCTGACCACTGCCAATAACCACAGCATGGATACGGGAGAAACAGGGCTGAAACGTACCATTTCCCAGCTGGATGCCTATGACATCGACCATGTGGGTACCTACGCTTCGCAGGAGGCAAGGGACACCATTTATACAAAAGAAGTCAATGGCATCAACTTTGCCTTTGTATCGGCCACCTATGGCACCAACGGCATTCCTGTACCGGAAGATTATCTGGTGAACCATATTGACGATACCCTCATGGCGGATATTACAAGAGCTCAGGAATTGGCAGACGTTGTTGTGGTGCTGCCACACATGGGCAATGAGTATGAAACGGTGCCCAATGATATTTTTGTGGAATGGGCAGACAGCATGTTTGCAGCCGGCGCGGATATTGTGCTGGCAAGTCATCCCCATGTGCTTCAGCGGATGGAATACCGTCAGGTAGACCACGGCGACGGCGTCCATGACGGCTTCATCATTTATTCTCTGGGGAATTTCATTTCTTCCCAGACAACACCTCCCAGAAACGCTTCCATTGTTCTCCATCTGACGGTGGAACAGGTGGCGGACAATCCGGCGGAAGTGAAAGAGGTTTCCTTCGTGCCCATTTGGACACAGTTCCGCAATGCCAATGACCAGAATCATTTCGTTGTGCGAAGCGTCTATGAGATGCTTACTCTGCCGGAAAGTGAACGGTATCAGGTGGTGCGCCCTAAGGATTATGGGCGTTTGAAAGAAATTCATGAGGAAACAGCCTGCTTCCTTTTGGACAAAAATATTCCTCTGGAACAGATCCAGGACGAATATGTGTTTCCCAAGGAAATAGATTAATTAAAAATGCAGTTTCCCTTGTGAAAATGGTATAAAGTTTCGGGAAAGTCGGTGGAAAGGCTTGCGGGAAGTTGACAGCGGTGCTAAAATAATATGGAAAGTACAAAAGAGAAAATGAATAAAAATACAGAAAATGTAAGGAGGAAGCGGCATGGGGCGCGATTATTTGATGGAACAGGCGGAATACCTGAAAAAGGACCTGGGAAAACATAATATTTCACAGACACTGTTCCAAAGATTAAAAGAATTGATTATAGAAGGAAAGCTCCCTGCGGGATATATGATGCCCAATGAAAACATTGTCAGCGAAATGCTGGGAGTGGGCAGAAGCACGTTGCGGGAAGCCTATACAGCACTGGCAGTTTTCGGCTTTATCCGCCGCTCAAAGGCAGGCACATTTGTCAATGAGATCGATAATATCGTCAACATTGCGCCTTTCAGCATCACGGTGGAAAATTCCGACCTGAATGACCTGTTGGAATTCCGGTATATGCTGGAAGGAGAAACAGCAAGCTATGCGGCAAAACGTGCCACAGCAGAGGATATTGCACAGATGACCCATTGCTATGAAAAAATGATCGCTTACCGCAATGATGTGAACCTGTTTGTAGACTATGACTCTATGTTTCATATGCAGGTTTCTGCGGCAACACATAATAAACTGCTGATCAGTACCATGATCGCGGCGAAGGAATCTTTTGAAAAAGGCATCCGCCTTGCCATGCGGGAGTCTTTGACACAGAATCCCAGAGTAATCGACGTGACCATCGAACTGCATGGGAAAATTCTGGAAGCCATCAAAAACGGCGATTATCAGACAGCATATTCCGCTATGCGGGAACATATTTCCTATGTAAATCTGACAGTAAAATACGGTTGATACAGAACTTTGCCGGCAGGAAAAAATTTCTGCCGGGTTTTTTCAAAAAGTGCTTGACGAATGAAAAGAGTTGTGATAATATTATTCCTGTACTCGGTTCAAGTGCAAAATACATGCCGATGTGGCTCAATTGGCAGAGCAGCTGACTTGTAATCAGCAGGTTATCGGTTCGAGTCCGATCATCGGCTTTTTTCTTATTTCTGGAAACGGGAATAAGTGATTGTAGAAAAATAACTACACAAAAATAAGGTTTATTTTTTCCTTTTCGAAGGAAAGGAAAAACCATTTCATCATTTTCCATTCATTTCCTCGTGACATTGCAAGCAATGTCAGGTCGGAAATTCATAAACGGAAAATGATTCCATTATATGGGTGGATTCCCGAGCGGCCAAAGGGGGCAGACTGTAAATCTGTTGCGATAGCTTCGAAGGTTCGAATCCTTCTCCGCCCATTTTTTATACTGCCGCGGAGTAGAGCAGTCCGGTAGCTCGTCGGGCTCATAACCCGGAGGTCGCAGGTTCAAATCCTGTCTCCGCAATTCAAAGAACATCATGCGAAAGCATGGTGTTTTTTTTGTTCAGGGACTGCGACCGAGGGGTTTCCGGGGCTTTGAGTGCGACCGTTGCCGTGGGCGGTTCTTTGGTGGAATTGTTCATAAGTTTATGGTATAATTCGCTTGAATAAAGTAAGAAATCAACTGCGATTTGGAGAATGATTATGAATTATACACGGATTAACTTAAAGGAATGGAGCAGAGGTGATCTGTTTCAGTTTTATATTGATAAAATGCGAATTGTCATGAGTCTGACGGTGGATGTGGATGTGACCAATTTAAAAGCATATTCCAAGAAGCACCATCTGGATTTTTACCCTTTAATGGTGTGGGTTGTATCGAAAATTGTTAACGCCCATGATGAATTCAAATATAGTTGGGATGCCGACGGCAATATCATCAAATGGGATTTTGTATCCCCTTCTTACACGGATTTTCATACGGATGACGAAAATTTCACCAAAATGGTCACAGAGTATGCAGATGACCTCTTGGAATTTTACGACAGAATTGTAGCCGACAGAGAGCGATACAAAAATGAACGAGCGATTTTAGATCATCAGCCGCCAAACTTCTTTGATGTATCCTGCCTGCCGTGGGTAAAATATGCCCATTTTGATGTGCATGTGTTTGATGGGGGAAAATTTCTTGCGCCTGTGGTCACTTGGGGCAAATATGAGCAAAAGGACGGGAAACTGATTATGCCGCTTACCATGAATATTCACCATGCAGTTGCAGACGGCTTCCACTTATCAAGATTTTTCAATGAAGTACAGGAATTGATAGATTCTTTGCGTTAAGTGGTTTCCTGCGTCTTTCGTCGATGGATTCTTTTTCCCAGGAAAACCAGCAAACTGAAAATGTTTCGTTGCTTTGTTCAAAGAAAAATTATGCCGCCTTTGATCTGGTACAACTGCATATATGAGCTTTCAAAAATTTAAAACCCCCTTCGTTTTTACGAAGGGGGTTTTGTTTTCTTTTCATTTCAGTTTTTCCAATTCCGCTTTCAATTCTGCCAGCAATTCTTCTTTTGTCTGTGGTGCATGGTGACCTTTCAGGCAAAAACGGAAGTCTGTTTCCTCCAGCATACGGATATGTTTTTCCAGCAGGTCTTTATCATAGACCCATTCATCCCCAACGGTACGGAACAATAAGCATCCCCCAGGAATAATACGCCGTCTGCCAGCATCAGTGTGCAGTCATCGGCATGAGGGGAAACTCCTTCCCATAACTCCAGGGGACAGTTTCCTAATTCCAGTGTCAGTCTGTTCTGGAACATGATGTCTGCGCCTCGCACCTGAATGCGGCTCAGATCAGGATATTCCAGTCGGATGTGAGTATCGCAAAAGGCGGATTCCTCTCCTGTTTCCAGCCGTTTTGCCATTTCTCTTTCTGACCATCCCCAGCATGCCATTTGCAGCAGCAGGGCATTGGTTTTTTCTGAAGCGATGGCAGGCAGCCCCAAAGATGCCATACCAAAGGTGTGATCCCAATGAGAATGGGAAATGCAGACCAATTCCGGTCTGGGCAGTCCGGCTCTGCGGACAGCCTCCAGAAACAGTTCTGCGTGTGCGCCGCTGTTTCCGGCATCCAGCATCACAGAACGTCTGTCCCCCATGATATAGCCCAATGTGGGCCTGTCTGTGGCGCTGTCATGTTCCGTATACCAGATACGGTTTGTCAATTGGTGTAATTTCATCTCTTTCCTCCCATAAAACCTTGTAATTGAGCAAATTGCTCCTGTGCAAGTATATAACCATGACGATAGAACGTCATTAGTTTCTTATAATCTTTTTCCATACGGCCCACTTCCGGCATGCAGGGACGGATGGCCAGCACTTTGCCTGCCTGTTCCATCCGGCGGATATATGCCAGATTTTTGTTGTAGCGGACAGGACGGCGGCGCAAATCTTCGCCGATGGCAGGATATCTGCCATACGCCCTTGCAATGAGTTTTGTGGAACGGGAAGGCTTCATGCGGAAGTTTCTTCCTCTGGTCTGAATGACCACCACTTTATCACATCCCATTTCAAAAGCCCGTTTGACGGGGATGGAGTCAGAAAGTCCCCCGTCTACATAAGGCTTGCCGTCCACCAGAACGGGATGCACTGCTCCTGGCATGGCGCAGGATGCCCGCAGGATGTCCATGAGCCGGTCTTTATCCTGTTTTTCGGACAGGAAAACAGGTCTGCCTGTATGACAGTCTGTGCAGCCGTATTCCACCTCTGTTTCCGACGCGAAATATGTGTCGTAGTCAAAGGGGAAATATTCTTCCGGAAATGTACGGAAGATCAGATCCATATCCATGAGCTGACGGGTTTTGAAAAATGTCCGCAGCCCCATATATTCATATTTTTTGTCTTTGTGAATCATGGTGTTTCGGGTACGCCCAATCTGTTTCGATACCAGATCCGCCGCGTTGCACGCGCCTGCGGAAACCCCTACCACATAAGGAAAGGTGATGCCCTGTTCCATCCAGTAATCCAGCACCCCTGCGGTAAATACCCCACGGGAAGCGCCGCCTTCCAAAACCAGTCCAATCTTTTCCATAATTGGAAACCTCCTTTTCACCAAACAATATAACCACAAAAACCGCCGTCAGGCAAGACCTGAGCGGCGGTTGTCACAAATTCTTAATATTACTTTAATATTACCCTTGTATACTTTCTGTATTTTTCGCTTCTTTTGCTGCCCGTTTTGCCGCCTTTTTCTCCAGACGGCGTTCTTTGCGGCTGTTCATCCATGCGTAGAGGACAGGAATGAATACCAGTGTCACCAGAGAGGACAGTGTCAGACCGAAAATAACGCTGATGGCCATGGTGCGCATCATTTCACTGCCTTCCTGCTGGGAGAATACCAGAGGCAGCATACCCAGGATGGTAGTCAGTGTGGTCATGAGGATGGGGCGCAGACGACGGGGCCCTGCTGTGGTGAGGGCGTCATAGCACCGCATGCCTCTGTCCATGAGCTGATTGGTATAGTCGATGAGGACGATACCATTGTTTACAACCATACCTGCCAGCATGATAAAGCCCATCATGGATGTCATGGTGATGGTGTTGCCTGTCAGGAACAGACCCAAAATCGCACCGGTAAATGCCAAAGGCATAGAAACCATGATAATCATCGGGTAACGGATGCTTTCGAACTGGGATGCCATAATCATATAAACCAGCAGTACCGCAACCACAAGGGCTGTCAACAGGGAACTGAAGGCATCGTTCATCATTTCCAGTGTGCCGGAATAGCCGTAAGTGCAGCCGTCCGGGAAGGTATAGCCTGCCAAAATCTGATCTACCAGCTTCTGGGCTTCGCCGCCGCTCATGCCGTCAGCAGAAGCACTGATGGTGATATAGTTTTTCTGATTTTCACGGTTGATGGCAGTTGCGCTTTCGCCCATTTCCACGGTTGCGATGCTGGAAAGAGGGATTTCGCCGCCATAAGCGGATGTGACAGTCAGATTATTCAGATCTGTCAGGAAATTCAGTTTATCTGTGTCATAACGGATGACAACGTCGATCTCTGTACCGTCTACTTTGTACTGGGTAGCGGTGGAGCCGGAAATGGCTGTGTTCAGAGAGGACGCGATGGAAGCGGTGGTGATGCCGTAAAGGGAAGCTTTGCTGCGGTCGATGACCACTTTGGCTTCAGGCACAGTATCACCGGTGGAGCCTTCCACATCGGTGAAACCAGGTGTGCTGCTCAAAAGCTGTACCAGATCGTCTTCCACTGCCATCAATGTCTGGGAATCATAACCGTATACATTGAAGGAAATATCCGCGCCGCCAAAGCTGCCCATGGCAGAGCTGGAAGCGGTGGCAGTGATTTCCGCGCCGGGAATGTCTGCCAACATATCCTGTACGTCTTTGCAGACTTCAGAGGTGGAGCGGGTACGTTCCGCTTTGTCTACCAGGTTCATGGTAACGGAAGCGGAAGATGTGCCGGAGGAGAGCATGCCGCCCCCTACGGAAGCATAAACCAGATCCGCTTCAGGGACTTCCTGCAAGCGATACAGCACTTCCCATACCACTTCTTCTGTATTGTCAAGGTCTGTGCCGTTGGGCAGTTCCACGGTGATGTTTGCCACACCTTCGTCGGTTTCATCCATGAAGTCCATGCCTGTAATGGGAATGGTGAACAGGCTGGCAATGAATGTGATGAGCACCACAGCAATGGTGCGGACGGGGTGGTGCAGGGCTGCCCGAATGAGTTTTTCATAACCGTTGGTAAGGCGGTCAAAGAAAGCATCCCATGCATAGGACAGACGGAATTTGGATTTCTTTTCTTTCTTGTGATGCTCCTTGCGCAGGAAAAGGGCGCATGCCATAGGCACAAAGGTGATGGAAACCACCAGAGAGGAGATCAGGGAGTAACAAATGGTGAAGGACAAGCTCTTCATGAGCTGGCCTACGGAGCCGGAAACGAAGGCGATGGGCAAAAATACCGCAACGGTTGTCAGGGTAGATGCCGTTACCGCCATGGTAACTTCTTTCGCGCCGGTTTCCGCCGCTTCTTTGGGGTCATATCCCCGTTCGTAATATTGGTAGATGCTGTCCAGTACAACGACGGAGTTATCTACCAGCATCCCGATACCGATGGCCAGACCACCCATGGAAATAACGTTCAAACTCATGCCCGACAGGTACATGAGGGCAAAGGACGCCATGATGGATGTAGGAATGGACATGGCAATGATACCGGATGTGACAGGACTCTTCAGGAATACCAGCAGTACGAAGAAGGCGATGATGGCACTGAGGAGCGCTGTCTGTGTTACGTTGGAAATGGAAAGCTGGATATATTCTGCTGTATCTGTCAGCATAACCAGTTTCATTTCGGGATAATCGTTGTTGATTTTCGCCATTTCCGCGTTCAGCTTGTCACTGACTTCTACCAGATTGGCAGTGGACTGTTTGTTGACGGAGATCATGATGCCGTAGTTGCCGTCGATGATACTGAAGGAATCACGGTCTACCTCTTTTTCTTCCACACTGGCAACGTCGCTGAGGTGAATGAGCGCGCCGCCGGGCGTGGTCACAGGCAGATTTTTGATGTCCTCGATGTCCTCAAATTCCCCCATGGTACGCACCTGTACGTTGGTGGAGCCCTGAGAAAGGGAACCGGAGGGCAGGTTCATGTTTTCTGCGGAAAGCACCTGAGAAAGCTGGGATGTGGTCAGGCCGTAGCCAGCCAGTTTATCCGGGTCAACGGTGATGCGGACTTCACGTTCCACACCGCCGGTCAGGTCAACGGATGCAACGCCTTCGATACGTTCCAGACGGTTCACCACGTTGTCTTCAAGCATTTCGTTCAGTGCTGTCAGATCCATATTTTCTGCCGTTGCGCCCATGTAAATGGGAACGGCGTTCATATCCATTTTGATGATGATGGGTTCATTGGCATCGTCAGGCAGTGTGGACTTTGTGCGGTCGATGATGTCACGTAAGTCCATGGAAGCGATGTCGATGTCCGTGCCGTCTACAAACTGTACCATGACCATGGACATGTTCGCCGACGAAACGGAGGTGATGTTTTCTACATTGGAAACGGTGCTGAGGGATTCCTCCAAAGGCTTCGTTACCAGATTTTCGATTTCTTCCGGCCCTGCGCCCACATAGGTGGTGCTGACAACCACGATGGGAATGTCCATTTCAGGCATCAGGTTCATATCCAGATTCATGTAGGATACGATACCAGCCAGAAAAACCATCATGGTGATCATCATTGTGGTGACGCGCCGACGGATAGCAAGTCTGGAAAGCATGACTTATTCCCCCTCACTCTGCACCTGTGCCCCTTCCACGGGCACCCGCAGGACGTCTTCCTCAGGGTTGGAAACATTGACTTCTTCCCCGTCGGTAATATAGGTCTGGCCTTTGACAACTACCTGCATATCGGGTGTCAGGCCGCTGATGATTTCGATATTTTCACCGCTTTCGATGCCTGTTTCCACAGGAACTTTCTTGACGATGTTGTTTTCCACTACATAAACATAAACTTCACCGTCTTTTGTGATGACTGCATCTCTGGGCAGGATCATGGTGTTGCTGGAAGAATCGGTGATGAAGCTTACTTCAGCCAGCATGCCGGGCTTCAAAAGACCGCGGCTGTTGTCCAGTGTGATTTTCACGGTATATGTACCTGCCTGGCTGGCGGAAGGGCTGATGGTGGATACCTTGCCCTGCAAAGGATCGGGAGAAACAGCTGTCAGCAGTACATTGACGGTGTCCCCGATGGCAATTTCATTGACCATCTGTTCAGAAACGCCTACTTCCACTTTCACGGAAGAAACATCCAGAATGGTGTATGCAGGCTGGCTCTGGCTGGCAAAACTGCCGATTTCCACGTTGCGGGCGGAGATCACGCCGCTGATGGGCGCGGTAACGGAGCAGTCCGCAATGTTTTTTTCCAGATTTTCCTTCTGAATCTGGATGGAAGTCAGATTAGCCTGAGCTGTATCATAAGCCAGTTTCAGTTTGTCATAATCGCTTTTGGAAATGATGCCTTCGTCATAAAGGATCTGATTGCTTTCCAATGTGGTCTTTGCGTTGTCCACCTGCAGTTTGGTAGCGTCATAATTGGCTTCCACACTGCGCAGATTGTTCTGTAAGTCTGTGCTGTCCACGGTGAAAAGCACAGCGCCAGCTCCTACGGAATTGCCTACTTCGTAGCCAAAACCGGTGACTTTGCCGGCGATGGTGGGTACCACGGATACTTCTCTGGATGCGGCAACTTTCCCGGAAAAGGAAAAGTCACTGGAGATATCCCCGGTGGTTACTGCCGCCGTCTGCACGGTGCGGGCAGTTGTTTCTTCGGTTACTTCTTCCTTCGGCGTGCAGCCCGTCATAGCAATGACGCAGGCCAGCGCCAAAAGACTCGCTGTTTTCTTCATTCCCCAAGTCCTCCTGCTTTTAAGATTCGGTTTAATTCCTGCAAATGTGCATAAAAATTTTCCTGTTTTTCTTCATCCAAAGAAGAAACAGCCGGCAACGGTTTCCAGCACCCTCTCTTCTGCTTCTGCCACAGCTGTCATGCCCTTTTGAGTCAGATAGAAATACATCTTTCTGCCGTCATCTGTGTCAGGTGCCTGCTCCTTGCGCAGATATCCGTTTTTCTCCAGTTTGGAGATCATGATGGACATACTGCTTTTGCTGATGTTGAACCAATTGGAGATTTCCGATACGGTGTGCATACCCCCGTTTTTGATAAATGTCAGTACGCGAAACTGCCGTACCGTCAGTTCTCCTTCTTTTGTTTTCCCGTTGATGTTGAAAGATTTTTCAATATGCTCCCGGTTCCACAAAAAATGTTCGTATTCAGCGCAATGAGTTCTTTGGCGATTTCCCTTTTGTGTGTGGTAGACATTGCCTGACCCCTTTCTGTTTTCCTGTTCAAAAAACCTGAAATAATTTTAGTATAAAACTATTTTGCTGTCAATGTTTTCGGCGCAGAATGGGATTTTTTACAAATAAAAAGGGATTTTATCTCTCTATTTTATGCGTCGTTTCAGAAAAAGGCAGAAAAAAGCAACTTCCTCCTAAGAAAACATTGATTTTCGCTTCCTTGACTTCTTAAGGGGAATTGCGACGGCTTTCTTCAGAAGAAAACAGATTCAATATCATAAGAAAGCCGAAATCCTTTGTCATGATAAGGATTTCGGCTTTTTTTGTTTTCTTATGAAGATGCCCCTAACTGCATCTTTCTTTTGCAAGTCTGTTATCGGGGAACAGAAAAAGCGATGACACCAGCGCTTTCCGGCGCGATGATGCCGCTGTTCAGATAAAATACCACGGCGTTTTTGTCCAGATAGAAGCCTACTTCATCCAGATTTTTGTCAAGGCGGTCTTTGGCGTCGCTGTAAAAAGCGTCAGGATTCTGGTCAATGAGAGCGGAAAAGCCTTTTTCCATGAGGGTTTCCAGTTCTTTTTTGCTGTCGGTGACGATGTCTGTCAGAACAGCGTCATTGCCGTTTTTCATGTTGTAAGTGTCAGCGGAAAGGGTCTTTGTTTCTGTGCCGCCCATGAATGTGCGTTCTTCCAGTACCACGGAAGCAAAGTCACTGCCTTCGCCTTTTGCCTGATAAGTGCCCATGTAGTAATAGGGCTGGAAGGAAGCGGGATTCTTTGTGTAAGCGGCTTTTGCGGCTGTTTCCATCTGTACGGTCATGACAGAAGCCTTCTGGGAAATCTGGTCATAAACGTTCTTGTTGATTTTGTTGGCGGCGGTGCTGTTGGAGGTGAGGGGAGAATAAGTCAGGCTCACTGTTGCCAGCAGGGTGCCGTCGTCGGCATGAATCTGCTTGGAGTAATTGCCGCTGGCTGCGGCAGAACCATCGGTGGTGATGTCGATGAAGTAATTGATGCCGTCCCATGCCACATTGGCATCAAAAGCAACGGCTACGGCGCGGATGGGCACCATGGTGCGATCCTGCATGATCTGGGCAGGCACGTCCATGGTATAGACCACTTTGCCGTTTTTGTAGACCTGTTTTTGCCCGATGGTCATGGTGACAACGTCACTGCCTCTGGTGGAAGTGATGGTCTGGGAAGGTTCGTCCCATGTGACATCGGCGTCCATGGCTTCAAAGATTTTTCGCATGGGCACCAGTGTCCGGTCGTCCACGATAACAGGTGCCTGATCGGCAAAGGCCACTTTCTGCTGGTCTACATATACGGTGATGGGTGGATGTGCCAGTGCTGGCACAGCTATACAAAGGGCAAGGAGACTGCCCAAAATGATTTTTTTCATGTGCGTTTTTCCTCCGATTCGTTTTCTTGTGTAAAATGTGTCCGGGAAAAATCCCCATAAAACGACACGGAACCATTATACCATAAAATCCCGTGGGATTCCAAAATTTCCGCCCTGCAAATGAAAAAAGGGAAATGCCCCAAGAACATTTCCCCGATGTTTTATACCGTTTTTCCTTCTGCTTCCATGATGTATTTCATGGCGATTTCCGCGCAGTCCCCGATCATCTGCATACAGTTTTTCTTCCGTGATTTCCCTTCGAAATCCCCGTGAGGATCGGACAGCTCTTTGCAGATGAGTGTACCGAATTTTTCTTCCATTTCGTATACCATTCTGCCGGAAATATCATAAATTTCGTTCAGCTCGGCAATGCGTTCCGCCATGGATTCTTTTGCCAGAGGATGCTTTCTGCCTACCACGGCGGAAAGCGCCATGACCCCGCCAGTGATGGCGCCGCAGGTGTTTTTGGTGTGTCCCATACCGCCGCCAAAAACGGTGGCAAGGGCGATGACTTCCGGCGGCAGGTCAGAGCCGTGGATGTCCAGGAAAGACTGCATGACACATTCTGTGCAGTTCATTCCCTGACGGAAATAGTTTTTCGCCTGATCCCGGGCCTGTTCCGGCAGTGTCAGTTCTTTTGTTTCTTCCATAAAACCATTCCTCCTTCATTGTTTCCCGTTTTTTCCTGCTTCCAGTGTAGCATAAAGCGGGAGCGGAAAACAGAGGGAAAAATGCTGTTTCCTGGAAAATTTTGTGGTATCATAGAGAAATGAAAAAAAGAAAACGATTGTTTTTGCGATATGAGGAGGGTTTATCCATGAATCAAACATTAGTCATCGGCTCCGCCGTGGTGGACGTCATTGTCCGGGTGGAACATCTGCCTAAATGTGGCGAGGATGTCCACGTCAGCAGACAGAGCCGTTCTCTGGGGGGCTGCGCTTATCTGGTCAGCGATATTCTGCGGCATTTCGGTGCCCCTTACAGCCTTTGTACGGCAGTGGGCGGCGGCATGTACGGGGATTTCGTCTATGAACAGCTGAAAAAACGGGGCGTGCCCATTTATGTGCGGAAACCGGAGGAAGAAAATGGCTGCTGTTATTGTCTGGTAGAGGATGAAGGGGATGGTGAACGGAGCTTCATCGTGGATCATGGCATTGAATATACCTTCTATGAAAGCTATCTGGAAAACATTGACACAGATTCCATCGACAGCGTTTATATCTGTGGTCTGGAAATCGAGGAATACACCGGCTGGGAAATCATCCACTATCTGGAAAAACATCCGGAATATACGGTATATTTCGCTCCCGGCCCCCGTATCATGCGGATTCCCACAGACCGTGTGGAAAAACTCCTGTCCCTTGGGGTGATTTTGCACCTGAATGAAGGGGAAAGCATGGCATTTACGGGAAAAGATACGGTGGAAGAAGCGGCAAAAGAAATCTTCCGCAGAACAGGAAGTCCTGTGGTCATCACATTGGGAGAAAAAGGCTCTCTGGCTTATGACGGCAAGGAGATTTTCTTTGCCCCTCCTGTGAAAACCTCCGTGGTGGATACCATCGGCGCAGGGGATTCCCACGCGGGCGCGGTGATTTCCACCCGTCGGTTTGGCTTGTCCTGGCAGGAAGCCATTACAGCGGCAAATTATGTTTCCGCGGCAGTGGTGGCAAAGGAAGGCGGTCAGCTGGAAGATGGGGATTTCGCGAAAGTGCTGGAAAGCCTGCCCAGTGACCTGCGGGAAAAAATGGGAAAATAAAAGAAAAAACCCCTCCTGTATGAAAACAGAAGGGTTTTTTTTATGCTTTTTCGTCTTTTTCAAAAATCAAGTCGATGTCTTTCAGTTTGCCGTAATCATTCATGTTGGTGGGGATAAAGCCCACATAACGCCAGCCTTTTGCGGCGTAATCGTTGATGATTTCCCGATGCTCCTCAGAAGCCGCACCGAATAGTTTTCCAATGTGGACAGATACGTATTCATATTGTTTCATGGCAAATCTCCTTTCTGTCTACTGTTTTACGATTTCCTGATGGCAGGCGGCAGCGTATTCCCGGCACAGATAGCAGAATGTGAGAAAGCTGTCCCCTTGGAATTTGTTCTTATGCCATACCAGACGCAGGGTGCGATCCAGTTTGCAGTCTGTCAGTGGGATTTCAAAAAGCCTGCCTGCGGCAATGGCATCGGCGGCCAAAAGGCGGCTGATGATGGTGACGCCCAGACCGGATTCCGCCGCTTGGAGCAGTGTTTGGGTGTTGCTGCATTCCCAGCGGATGTCGCAGGAAATGCCTTTTTCCGCCAAAATGCGGTCAGTCATTTCCCTTGTACCGCTGCCTTTTTCCCGCATGAGGAGGGGATAGGTCTGGCAGAGGTCGGCAAGGGTCATGGGCGGCGCAGCATGGGCGCAAACAGCAGTCAAACTGTCCGCCATGACGGGCAGCACCACCAAATCAGGATGGTGGACTTCCCCTTCCACAAAACCGATGTCCAATGCTCCTTCCGCCAGTCTTTGTACGATGGTGCGGGTGTTTTCCACCTGTACGGAAGTGGGGATGTGTTTTTGCTCCTCCAATTGCCGCAGAATCTCCGGCAGGACACAGGTGCCCACAGTGAGGGTGGCGCCAATGCGGAGAATGGCGTGGTCACTGCTGTGACGAAGGGTGTATTCCATTTCGTGAAACAGGGAAAGGAGTTCTCTGGCGTAGATGGTCAGCTGTCTGCCTTCGGGGGTGATGAAAAGCCGCTGGTTCAGCCGTTCAAAAAGCAGTACGTCATATTCCTCTTCCATTTCCCGTATGGCACCGCTGACGGTGGGCTGGGAGATGTAAAGCTGTTCGGCGGCTTTGCGCATGCTGCCTGTTTCGGCTACGGCAAGAAAAATTTCCAGATGTCGCAGTGTCATGTGGATTCCTCTTTTCATTTTTTACGTGATGATAGGTTTTTCCCTATGGGTTTCTTTTTATTTTCCTAGTATACAACACATAGGCCCGATGGTACAATAGGGATAACTATGCAGGTGTCTGCAAAAAGAGGGATTATGTGTAGAAGAAAGAAGGAGAATGTTTATGGCAAAATTAAGTCAGGATGATATCAAGAACGTAAAAGGACAGGGCTTTTTGATTAACAGAGGCACAGAGATGTTTTCTGGCCGTGTACTGCCCGGCAACGGCGTATTCACCGCAAAAGAAATGATGAAGATTGCGGAATGTGCGGAAAAATTCGGCAACGGCAAAATCACCATGACCAGCCGTCTGGCAGTGGAACTGCCCGGCATTCATTTTGATGACATCGAACCCGCCAAGGCTTTTCTGGCGGAAGAAGGTCTGCTGTTCGGCGGTACAGGGGCGAAAATCCGTCCTGTGGCAGCATGCAAAGGCACCACTTGCGTATACGGCAACTTCGACACACAGGGCTTAGCACAGGAAATCCATGACAAATATTATATTGGCTGGAGAGAAGTGAAACTGCCTCATAAATTCAAAATCGCCGTAGGCGGCTGTCCCAACAGCTGTATGAAACCCAGCCTCAACGACTTCGGCGTGGAAGGTCACCGGGTTCCTCAGTACGACGTGGAAAAATGCAGAGGCTGCAAAAAATGTATGGTAGAAGTAAACTGTCCCATGAAAGCGGCAAAAGTCGTTGACGGCAAAATGCACATCGACCCCAATCTGTGCTCTGCCTGCGGCGTATGCAGCACAGGGAAATGTCCTTTCGGCGCAGTAGCAAAACATGACAAAGAAGTTTACAAAATCTTCGTAGGCGGCACATGGGGCAAAAAGACCCGTATGGGCACTGCATTGAGCCGTTTTGTGGAAAAAGAAGAAATCTTCCCTCTGCTGGAAAAAACCATGCTGTGGTTCAAAGAAAAACGCTTATCAGAAAGAACGTCTGGGCGCAGCCATTGACCGTATTGGCGTGGATAAAATGGAAGAAGCACTGTTCGGCGATGACCTGCTGAACCGTAAGGAAGAAATTCTGGCAGCGCCTGTAAAGGAGAGAGCATAACATGAAATTCACACTTCGCAGAATATTGGCAGCAGCCCTTTCCCTGACACTGTTGGGTGGCACATTGGCAGGCTGCGGCAAAGAAGATACCACCAAGGAATCCGAAGCGGCGGAAACAGCTGTGCAGGGTGTTACATTCACAGACGCGCTGGGTACGGAAGTACAGATTGAAAGCTGGGATACGGTGGTTTCCCTCTATGGCTCCTTTGCGGAAACATGGACACTGGCTGGCGGCAAACTGGCTGGTGTCACAGAAGATGCCATTGAGGAGAGGAATATGGAACTGGGTGAGGATGTTGCCATGATTGGCAGCGTGAAAAGTCCTTCTCTGGAATCCATTCTGGCGGTAAACCCTGATTTTGTAATTCTGTCTGCGGACATTGCCACACAGGTGGACATGCAGCAGGCTTTGACAGAAGCAGGCATCCCCCACGCTTATTTCCGTGTGGATACTTTTGAGGATTATCTGTCCATGCTGGAACTGTTCTGCCAGATGACAGGCCGCAGTGACCTGTATGAACAGAACGGCGCTCTGGTGGAACAGAAAATCACAAAAATCAAAGAACTGACCGCAGGGGAAGAAGGCCCCACAGGTCTTTTGATCCGTGCCTTCTCCACAGGGGCAAAAGCCAAAGGCGCTGATAACCAGACAGGCTATATCATGGAAGACCTGGGCGTGGATAACATCGTTGCCCGCCATGAATCCCTGCTGGAAGATCTGAGCATTGAGGAAATTATCACAGAAGACCCTGATTTTATATTCATCACCACCATGGGTGCGGAAGATGCTGCCCTTGCGGCACTGGAAAGCGGCATCATGTCCAACCCTGCATGGGAAGGCCTCACAGCGGTACAGCAGGACAGATGCTATGTACTGCCCAAAGACCTGTTCCACTATAAACCAAACGCACGCTGGGCAGAAAGTTATGCCTATATGGCAAAACTGCTCTATCCAGAATTAGCAGAGGATATTGATGCGATCATGGCATAAGGGAGCTTTTCTCCTGATATTATTGCTGTGTTGTCTGGCTGGGGCAGTTTGCCTCAGCCTTTTTACAGGTTCCAGCAGTCTGTCCCTGGGGGAACTGTATCACGCCCTGCAAGCGGGGGATAAAACAGATACCACATACCGCATCTTCCTGTATGTGCGTCTGCCACGAACATTGGCGGCTATTTTTGCGGGAGCTGCCCTTGCTGTCAGCGGCGCCATCATTCAGGCGGTGCTGAATAACTCCCTTGCCAGCCCGAACATCATCGGTGTCAACTCCGGCGCGGGTTTCTGCGCCCTTTTGGCGGCGTCTTTGGCACCGACGGCGTGGGCGGCAGTACCCTTGGCGGCTTTTGTGGGGGCTCTTGCCACCAGTCTGTTCATTTACGCTTTGGCGGCAAAAACAGGGGCATCCCGTATCACTTTGGTATTGGCTGGTGTGGCTGTCAGCAGTATATTATCCGCAGGTATTGACGTTCTTACCATACTGTTTCCTGATGATGTGGTTGGGGCAACGGGCTTCATGGTGGGCAGTTTTGCCGGCGTGACCATGACGGCGCTGAAACCTGCGGCAGTGCTTATTGTTATTGGTCTGGTGTTGGCGCTGGTGTTCAGCTATGACCTGAATGTCCTTTCTTTGGGGGAAGAAATCGCCGCCAGCCTTGGCATGCGCGTAGCAGTGGTGCGATTTTTGTTTATCGTCATTGCGTCCCTGTTGGCAGGTTCTGCCGTTAGTTTCGCGGGGCTTCTGGGCTTCATTGGGCTCATTGTGCCTCATATCTGCCGCAGATTTGCGGGAGGAGATAACCGTCTGGTCATTCCCTGCGCGGCACTGTTGGGAGCGGTCTTTGCGTTGGTCTGCGACGCTTTGGGCAATGGGTATTTGCGCCCTTTGAACTGCCTGTGGGTATCATATTGGCACTCTTGGGCGGCCCGTTCTTCCTGTTCCTGCTTTTGAAAGGCGGAAGGGGGAAAATCTATGACTGAATGGGTACTGACATTTTCTCGTGTTGCCACAGGCTATGGCAGCAAAAAATACTGGAGGACATTTCCTTGGACGTGAAAAAGGGGGAAATCCTCACACTGGCAGGGCCAAATGGCTGCGGTAAATCCACATTGCTGAAGGCTGCCGCCAGACAGCTGCCTTTGATGGCGGGAGAAATCATGCTCTTTGGCAGAAAACTGGATGATTTTTCCCAGAAAGAATTGGCAAAACAGGCGGCGCTCCTGCCCCAGAGCCGCGGCATTCCGGGGATTCCCGTGGAACAGCTGGTGCTTCACGGCAGATTTCCTTATCTGGGACTTTCCAGACGTCCTGGCAGAGAGGATAAAGAAAAGGTAGCGGAAGCCATGGAATTGGCAGGGGTGGCAGATATGCGCCATCGGGATTTGCGTTCCCTTTCCGGCGGCGAGCGGCAGAAAGCCTACCTGGCTATGGTCGTTGCACAGGATACAGATTTGATTTTCTTGGATGAGCCGACCACCTATCTGGACATCGGCAAGCAGTTTGAGATTTTAGAGCTCATCCGCAGACTGAACCGCGAGGGCAAAACCATCGTCATGGTGCTTCATGACCTTGCCCATGCTCTCACTTATAGCCACCGCATTGCGGTTATGGAAAAAGGATGTCTTTTGGCGGTGCAGCAGCCGGAAGAATTGTTCAAAAGTGGACTTCTCAACGACGTTTTTCGGCGTAGAGGGCCACTGGGCGGCGGAAGAAAAAACATATTATTTCACGCCCCATCATAAATGAGAAAAAAGCACGGAGTCGAAAGGATTTCGTGCTTTTTCTGGATTTGCGGCGGATTTTGCCGTACAATGGAAGCAGATTTACAGAGAACGGAGGAAAAAGTTATGACAGAAGTGGTAGCGGCCCTCATTTGGGATGGTGACCGTTTTTTGATTTGCCAGCGTCCTGCCCATAAGGCAAGGGGACTGCTGTGGGAATTTGTAGGCGGCAAAGTGGAGCCGGGAGAAACAAAGGAAGATGCCCTCATCCGGGAATGTCGGGAAGAACTGGACATTACCCTTTCCGTAGGGGATGTGTTCATGGAAGTGACCCACGAATATCCTGACCTGACGGTGCATCTGACACTGTTCCATGCCAGAATCGCCGCAGGCGTTCCAAAGAAACTGGAGCATGTGGACTTGCAGTGGATCACCTCGGCGGAAATCGAGAAGTTTGATTTCTGCCCTGCCGATGAGGAGATTTGGAACGGCTGAAAAAGGGGAGCGATGAAGCAACTTCCCCTTAAGAAAACATTGGTTTTCCTCTTCCTTGATTTCTTAAGGGGAATTGCGACGGCTGTCTTCATAAGAAAACATATCCGATAAAATCTCATTAGAAATAAGAAAGCTGAAATCCTCTATATGATAAGGATTTCAGCTTTCTTTGTTTTCTTATGAAGATGCCCCAAATATGGAACGGGAAAAACAAGAACAGATTTGTCAGCAGCTGCGTATGTTGGCAGAGGGACGACATCCTTTGACCGGGGAAGAACTGCCCCTCACAGGTGCTTTTGCAGATGCCGCGGTTTTGCGGACTTTGACACAGGCTTCTCACTGTCTGCGGGATTTATTGGAACAGGAAACGCCTGCGCCTGCCCGCAGAGCCAAACGGGAGAGAAGAGGAAAATTCTGCATCACTTCTTACCAGCTTTCCGGGATTTTGCCCTTGCCGGAAGCGGCAGGCATCACAGCCTTTGTATCAGCGGTAGAGGAACAGATGGGCAGGGACTGCGGCAGACTTTCTCCCACAGCTGTGACAAAAGGGCTGGAGGAAAGGGGATTTTTGCTGACGCGAACCAAGGAGGATGGCAGAAAACAAAAAGTTCCTACCAAAGAAGGGGAAGCCTTAGGTATTTATATGGAAGAACGCCATGGTTATCGGGGCGCATACGAAGCGGTGCTTTATACGCCGAAAGTCCAGCTTTATATTCTGAATCATCTGGGGGACTTAGTGCCCGGCGCGGTTATGGAGGAAGATGATTTCACCTTTTCATAACAGTTTTGACAATCAAAAAAGGAGCATCCGAAAGGATACTCCTTTTTTCATGTTGACAATTTCTTAAATAAGTGGAAACAGAATCTTATTCTTCTGTATGGCTTGCTGCGTATTTCTTACCTGCGCGAGGTACCAGGATCAGGTACAGCAGAGCGATAACACCGCCGATTACATAGGAAACGTTCAGAGGCAGGTTAAAGCCGATAGAAGCGTTCAGCAGGAAAGAAGAAATGATGAAGATGTAGAATGTACCAGGCAGCAGAGAGATCAGGAATGCGTATTTAGGCGTACCTTTCTTTGCACACAGGTAAACTGTGATTGCTGCGAAAGCGAATACTGCGATTGTCTGGTTAGCCCATGCGAAGTATCTCCACAGGATGTTGAAGCCCTCTGCGTTCAGTTTCGCGAATACCAGGATTGCGATAACGGGGATGAACAGACCGATTGTTACCATGATACGGTTTTTCTTTTCTTTCTGGCTGATGTGCAGGTAGTCAGCAACCATCAGACGGCAGGAACGCAGTGCAGTATCACCGGAAGTGATAGGCAGTACGATAACGCCCAGGATTGCGATCAGACCACCAACGGGGCCCAGCAGGTCTTTTGCAACTTCACCAACAACGCCTGTTGCGCCGCTCAGAGAGCCTTTGTTGTAGATACCCATAGCAGCTGCAGCCCAGATCATAGCGATCAGACCTTCCAGAATCATCATCCAGTAGAATGTGAAACAGCCTTCTTTTTCGGAAGTAATGCTGCGACCGATCAGTGTGCACTGTGTGGAGTGGAAACCGGATGTGATACCACATGCAACAGTTACGAAGAATACAGGGAAGAAGGATGTACCAGCGCCTGTATTACCAGCTGCATCCCACAGAGGGTACAGACCGAATACGCCATTCCAGCCGTTGGAGAAGTCGATGTTCATCAGTTCATAACCTTTGAAGAAGATACCGAAGAATACACCAACTGCGGACAGCAGCAGGATAGCACCGAAGATAGGGTAGATTCTACCGATGATTTTGTCGATAGGGAACAGTGTTGCGATCAGGTAGTATGCCAGGATTACGCCGTAGATTACCCATGTACCTACGGAAACGCCTTCGATACCAACGATCTGGTTCGCAAACAGGTCACCAGGTGTGTAAGTAAATACAGCACCAACCAGCAGCATCAGGATGCACAGGAAGATGTTGTAAACCTGGAATGTTTTGCCGCCCAGGAATTTACGAACGATACCAGGCATCTGTGCGCCGTCCTGACGCAGAGACATCATACCGCTCAGGTAGTCGTGAACAGCACCGCTGATTACACAGCCGATAGGGATAGTGATGAATGCGATGGGCCCGAACAGAATACCCTGGATGGGGCCAAAGATAGGGCCGGTACCTGCGATGTTCAGCAGGTTGATCAGGGCGTTTTTTGAATTTGCTCATAGGAACGAAGTCCACGCCGTCCTGATTTTTGATGGCGGGTGTCTGTCTGTCATCGGGTCTGAAAATGTTTTCTACAAATTTCCCGTACAGCGCACCGCCGACAAGTAAGATTACAAGTCCGATTATAAATGTTGTCATAATGAATAATACCTCCTCTCCGAACTTGTGAAAAAAATGTTTTTTCTGGGAAATGAAGTTTCATCTCCCAAAAACCACATCCAATTATAATGAGATACAACTTTATTTACAAGTATAAAATGCAAAAAAGATGAAAAAATATATAAAAAACCATAAAAATTGCAGGAAGCATTTGTATTAATTTACAGTTATTTCCAATTATTGTTTTTTGTATGAACCATACAAAAGCGTACTCGTTTTGGGGGATTACGGGAGAGATTTCAGACACTTGCATAAAGAGAAAAAGTATATTATATTGTGCAATTCTATGGAAAAATAGCTTGTTTACAATAAAATTACAGAAAGTATACAGCAACATATACAACAAAAACAATATTTTTGAAAATTTTATAACGATATCTGTTGGACAAAAAATGACCGAGTCGATTTGGAACCGACCCGGTCAAAAAACAGGATGAATTTTGTTGATATTTTATGTATATTTATGCAATTATTCTTCTGTATGAGATTTGCTGAATTTCTTCCCTGCACGAGGTACCAGGATCAGGTATACCAGTGAGATAACACCTGCGATGACGTAGGATACGTTCAGAGGCAGACCAAAACCAATGGACTGGCTCAGCAGGAAGGAAGAAATGATGAAGATGTAAAATGTACCAGGCAGCAGAGAGATCAGGAATGCGTATTTAGGCGCGCCTTTCTTTGCACACAGGTAAACTGTGATTGCCGCGAACGCGAATACAGCAATGGTCTGGTTTGCCCATGCGAAGTATCTCCACAGGATGTTGAAGCCTTCTGCATTCAGTTTTGCGAATACCAGAATAGCGATAACGGGGATGAAGATACCCAGTGTTACCATGATACGATTTCTTTTTTCTTTCTGGTCGATGTGCAGGTAGTCAGCAACCATCAGACGGCAGGAACGCAGTGCGGTATCACCGGAAGTGATAGGCAGTACGATAACGCCCAGGATTGCGATCAGACCACCAACAGGGCCCAGCAGGTCTTTTGCAACTTCACCAACAACGCCTGTTGCGCCGCTCAGAGAGCCTTTGTTGTAGATACCCATAGCAGCTGCAGCCCAGATCATAGCGATGAGGCCTTCCAGAATCATCATCCAGTAGAATGTGAAACGGCCTTCTTTTTCGGAAGTTACGCTGCGGCCGATCAGTGTACACTGTGTGGAGTGGAAACCGGATGTGATACCGCAGGCAACGGTTACGAAGAATACAGGGATGAAAGGTGTGCCTGCGCCAGTGTTGCCGGCTGCATCCCACAGAGGATATACATTGAAGATACCGCTCAGACCATGGGAGAAGTCAATGTTCATCAGTTCATAGCCCTTGAAGAAGATGCCGAAGAATACGCCAACTGCGGACAGCAGCAGGATGGCACCAAAGATAGGGTAGATTCTGCCGATGATTTTATCGATGGGGAACAGTGTTGCAATCAGGTAGTAAGCCAGGATCACAGCGTAGATAACCCATGTCCAGATGTTGACCCCTTCGATACCAACAATCTGGTTTGCGAACAAGTCGCCGGGTGTGTAGGTAAATACCGCACCTACCAGCAGCATCAGGATGCACAGGAAGATGTTGTATACCTGGAATGTTTTGTTGCCCAGGAATTTGCGAACGATGCCGGGCATCTGTGCGCCGTCCTGACGCAGAGATATCATACCACTCAGGTAGTCATGGGTTGCACCACTGATGACGCAGCCGATGGGAATGGTGATGAATGCGATGGGCCCGAACAAAATGCCCTGGATGGGGCCGAAGATAGGGCCGGTACCTGCGATGTTCAGCAGGTTGATGAGGGCGTTTTTGAATTTGCTCATAGGAACAAAGTCAACACCGTCCTGTTTCCGAATGGCAGGTGTCTGCCGGTCGTCGGGGTGGAAAATGTGTTCTACAAATTTTCCGTATACGGCACCCCCAACAATTAAAAGTACAAGTCCGATTATAAATGTTGTCATAAAAATAATACCTCCTCTCCGAACTTGTGTGTAGTTTCTTCCTTTTCTGGAATAGATTGGAAAAACTACGTTTGTCATTATATGAAGTTGGTGCATAAAAAACAATACGATAAATGCTTTCTTAACGGAAACTTGGCGAAAAATGGAAAATTATACTATGAAATTTTATTTTGCAACTTTTTTTTGTGAAAAAAGTACCTTCTTTTTTGATGGATATTGTTTTTTGTATGAGGTATCTTGTATTTTGTCTTCATTGGTGGTATGCTCAGGGCAGGCAAAGGGGAACTGTATAGGGGTACGGTTCCCCTTTCCTTTTGGAAAAGAAAGAAGGGATTTGATGAAATCTGATGTGACCATTATGGATTTTACAGGCATTTATGAGAAGGAGCGTTTTTACCGGGGTGTCCATGTGCATTGGATTGACTGCCGGGATATACAGGGCACCAATTGCTACTGTGACGAAGAAGGAGAACAGGCTTTGCGCCGGAAGATTGCCCCTTTTTCCGCGGAAGCCATCCATTTCATAGATTCCGGTAATTACCATTATATGACGAAGCTGTGGACGGAAAAACTCCAGGAGCCCTTTGTGCTGGCTGTGGCAGACCATCACCCGGACATGCAGCCGCCTTTGTTTCAGGAATTGCTGTCCTGTGGCTGCTGGGTGAATCGGGTGTTGGAAGAAAACCCTTATGTGGAAAAGGTGGTACTGCTGGGTGCGGATGCGGAACTGGTGGCAGCTGTGCCGGAGCCTTACCGCAGCCGCATGGTGGCCTATGATGAAAGCCAGATTGCCCGGGATGACCGTTGGGAGAACTGTTTTCCCAAAGATTTGCCCGTCTATCTGTCCATTGATAAGGATATCCTTTCTCCCTCTCAGGTACATACCAATTGGCAGCAGGGCACACTGACCCTTTCCCAGCTGCGGAATGTGATTCTGGAATTGTTCCATCACTGTCGGGTGTCGGGGGCGGACATCTGCGGCGAGTGTGCCGACGCCCTCTTTCATGCCGCCGATGACAAGGTGATTTTGCAGGATGATTCCGTCAATGGCAGATTGCTCCATACTCTCATGGCGCTGGGAAATGGAGGAAAAGCTTGATTTTTCAGGCTTTTTCTCTCGCGAAAAATTTTTAAAAAAATTAGCACTCACCTATTGACAGTGCTAACAAATGGTGCTAAGATACAGTCGAACAAAGGAAAGGTACTAAAAGAAAAAGGCACCTGTGCCCGCGTCCGAAAAGAGAATAGCAACACCCTCGGAGTTCTCCGACCGTGCTGATTCAAAACATGAACTGTCTTTTATGAAGGGAGATATGACTTATGATGATGATGCATAACTTTTTTGGAGATAACCTGTTTGACAACGAAAACTGGCCCGATACCTCTTTCGACAGAGAATTTTTCGCAAAAATGAATCCTTTGTATGGCAAACACGCAAAAGATGTCATGCTGACAGATGTCAAGAGAACAGATGACAAATATGAAGTGGTAATGGATCTGCCCGGCTTCAAGAAAGAAGATGTTCAGATCAATCTGAATAAAGGTTACCTGACCATTTCCGCTGTGAAAAAAGAAGAAAAGAAAGAAGAAGAAGCAGGCATTTATCTGCGTCAGGAACGTTACGCAGGCTCTATGCGCCGTACCTTCTATGTAGGTGACCATATGACACCTAACGATGTACAGGCAAAATATGAAGACGGCGTTCTGACACTGACACTGCCCAGAAAAGAAGCGCCTCAGGTAGAACATGACGGCAGAATCGCCATTGAAGGCTGATAAAAAATAAGAGAGCAACAACAGACGCGGCACTTAGGTACCGCGCCTGTTTTTTATCTGAAAATTATTTGAAAAGGAAGGTAACATCATGATTGGCAGAATATACCACGTTGGCTTAACCGTTTCGGATATGGACAGATCCATCGCTTTTTACAGAGATGTTCTGGGACTGGAATTTCAAGGGGAAATTTTCATGTCAGGCGAAGAAACAGATCGGATGTTTGGAAAAAGATTGTCAGGCCAGAGTGGCTTATCTCAATGGCTCCCAAAACGTGGAAACCCCTCCGGTGGAACTGATCCAGTTTGTAGAAAATGAAACCCATCATGCGCAGCCTGACTTATTTGCCACTTCCATTTCGGAAGTATGCTTCTATACCGATGATATTGATGCGGTTTATGAAAACTTGTTGGCACATCAAGTGGTGTGCTTATCGGAAACCCAGTATTTCGATTTTACAGCCCAGGGCTTCGGCAAAAGCAAAGCCTTTTATTTTAGAGATCCCGATGGCATCATACTGGAAATGATGCAGCCGCTGTAAATAAAAAAGCCGGAAGCGTTCCCAAGGCAAGCAACGAAAACATACCAAATAAAATCTCAGTAAAAATAAGAAAGCTGGAATCCTCTGTATGATGAGGATTTCAGCTTTCTTTGTTTTCTTATGAAGATGCCCCTAAGGGTATCCGGTTTTGTGTGAGTCAGACGGAATGTTTATGCCTGTTTGAAAGATACGCTGCCGTTGGCTGCCTTTGTCAGCTGATAATTCAGTGTCTGGCTGTAACCGTTCGGTGCGTTGAATACCACTTTCAAAATATGGTTGCCTGCTGTCAGTGTGGAAGTATCCAGCTGGCAGTTGTAAGGCACGGTTTTCTGTGTGCCGATCCATTTGCCGTCTACGGAATAGGTTACGGTGACAGTCTGACCGATGACATCACAGTATGCACGCAGTGTCACAACACCGTTTGCGCCTGTTACCTGAGACAGAGGCTTGAAGGACTGTGTCACTGTCTGGCTGGGGGCTGGACATCAGTGTGGGATTGGATTTCAGTGCGCTGTTGTAAGCTGCCTGTACGGTAGCATTGTTTTGCAGGGTATAATCATAGCCATTGCCGCTGCGGTCAAAGTGGATGATGGCTTTTAACTGAGGGTAAACCATGTTCAGTGTGGTATATGCTTCGCGGATACGGTCTGCGGCAAATGTGGTTGTATCAGCATTGCCGGAGAGATAACCGCTGCCCCCTTCGGTGATGATGATGGGTTTGTTGTATTTCTTCGCCAGATCCGCTGTGTGGCTCAGGTTTTTCACAGGATCTGCGTAATCACCGATACCGAAGTACATTTCGTTGTTGTCCACGCCTTTGGTGGGGCTGGAAGCAAACTGATATTTGTTGTTGTACAGGGAAGTGCCTACCCAGTCTACCAGAGAAGCGTCAGGGAAGTAAGGTTCCATGCTGCCGCCGAAAGGAGAGGTGTAGTTGGTGGAGAATATCAGCGCTACATTGGGACAGATAGATCTTGCCTGTTTTGCGATGCGGGTATAAGCTGCTTTGAAAGCATCCCCTGTGGTAGCGTTTGTCCAGATGTTCATTTCACCGCCGATACGCAGCAGAACGGGTGCGTCGATGGTTGCCAAATACTGGAGTGTCTGCTGGATGTTGCTGTCATAAGAGCCGCTGTTGATGGCACTTACGGTGCTGCCTTCGCCGGGGAAGTTCCATGCGATGTGAATCACATGGTCGCCGCCTTCATAAGGCTCGATGAAACGTTCGTAGTCCGCTGCATTCTGTCCCATTTCAATATAGAAAGAAACGATGGCTTCGTTCTGAGCGGCGCTGTCATTCTGTTCTGTCCATACACGGCCGTATAATGTACCGTTTTTGGGTTCGTGTTTCGCACCATAGTAAGGTGCGGAAGTGTTTGTCAGCGCGTAAACCTGGGCGTTGGGAGAAATTTTCCGCATGCGTTCGTTTGCCATGGTTACCGCGTCTTTAAAGTCCAGATAATTGCCGTTGGTGGCTACCTGCTGCAAGGCTTCTTTTGCTTTTACGTAATTGCCCTGTTTTTCATAAATCGGGTAATTTGCGTAGTTGACATTGTAACGGATGGAAGCGACGTCGCTGTCCAATGGCAAGTTCTGATAATACTGCAGCAGTTTATTGCCTGTTGTGATCATCTGTGCCTGATTGTTGGCTGTCTTTGCGTTGTTGAACGCAGACAGGTAGGGCCAGTATCCTTTCGGGTGGGCAGCCAAAGCGGTGCTGCTCATCAAAAGGGAGAGGGAGAGTCCCAGAGCCCCAATGATTTTCCATTGTTTTTTCATAGTATCTACCCCTTTCTCATATTTCCATGCCGCTTGGAAAAGTCCCCCACGGCAGTGGTAACTGCTTTTGTTCATTTTATATAGATAAAACGAAATAAATTAGTAAAATAACTATCATAAAATTTATGATTTCTCATGAAATTCTCATGAAATTCTCATGAAAAACGGTTTTATACGAATAAATACATCACTTTCCATAGGAAAAAACAAGGAGTTATTATGAAAAAATACCAAAACAGAAAAAATCTGCCTGTCAAAAATCATTGTTTTTTGGTGGGAAAAGTGCGGTTTTTTCGAAAAAATCAGGGAAAAGACCATTTTATCAGGGAAAAACATATAGGAAAATGTGATAAACCCATGGTTTTTCTGTGGAAGCAGCCCACGATTCATATCCTGCGCCCTGTCTGCATATAGATAATCAAGAATATCTCAGGGGAGTGCTTTTGTTTGAAAAGCTATATTGAAGAACGCGCGGTGGCAGTAGCACAGTTTATGATCCACACCAACGCCACGGTGCGGGAAACGGCGAAGAAATTTGGCATCAGCAAATCCACCGTACATAAAGACATCACAGACCGGGTGGAGAAGATCGACCCGGAACTGGCGAAGTCCGTACGGCGGGTGCTGGAGGTCAATAAGGCAGAACGCCATATTCGGGGCGGTATGGCAACCAAAGAAAAATACCTTCATCGGATGCAGTGACCAATCTCCCGAAGGGGAGATGTTTTTATCTGATGGGAGAAACAAAGGATGTTGGAAACACAAAAAGAGGACTACGCCGGCGCAGGCTTCTACTGCTGTTTTTTGAGAGGAGCTGCTTTGGCTGTCTTTTGCAGAAAATCATTCCTATACAAATAAAATAGCTGGTATCTGAAAGCAACTTCCCCTTAAGAAAACATGGATTTTCCTTTTCCTTGATTTCTTAAGGGGAATTGCGACGGCTGTCTTCAGAAGAAAACATAACAAATAAAATCTTAATAAAATAAGAAAGCCAAAATCCTTTGTCATGATAAGGATTTTGGCTTTCTTTGTTTTCTTATGAAGAAGCTATTTTGTTGTTTCATTTACATGGGATAGAGATGGACTTGTCTGCCGTTCACGTCCACCAGACCATCCGCTTTCATTTTCCGCAGTTCTCTTGTCATGGCGCTGCGGTCAATGCAGAGATAATTGGCAAGGGCGCTGAAAGAAAAGGGAATGAGGATTTCGTCTTTTCCCGTTTTCATGCTTTGCAGGCGGAAGTAACACAGGAGTTTTTCCCGGATGGAACGGTGGGAAAGAATCTCCACTTTTTCGCTGAGCTGCTGCACTTTTTCCGTCATAAGAGAAAGGAGGTTTTCTACCACCAGACTGTGATGATGACAGGCGCGGCTGCATCGTTTGGTGATGTGGCAGGTGTCGATGAATACAATGGAGCAGGCTTTTTCGCAGATGGCAATGATCTCGCCACCGTCAAAAAGGGAGAAGAAAGAGCCGAAGATACCTCCGTCTGTGAGGTATTCCAGCATGTCCAGATTGCCGTCAGCCCCAAGGCGGTTCAGGGAAACGCTGCCCGAAAGGAGGATGCCCACTTTTCCTTCCATGGGAATCTCCTCTTTTTCCCGAAATGTGCGGTTTTCCATTTCAAAACAGGTTTTCATTTGATCCAGTTCTTCCGGAAGGATGCCGGTAAAGAGAGGATTTTCCAATAAATTCATAAAAAAACCTCTTTTCTGTTGCATTTGCAACATAAATTTTGATGATTTTTATGGTATCATAAGGCCATAGAAAAGTCAAAGGAAAGAACCTCAGAAATGAGGATAATTTAGATATGTAAAGGGTATTTTATAACACAAGGAGGTATGCAACATGAAGGCACCTAGATTTTTTATCTGCAAACACTGTAAAAACATCATCACAATGGTAGAAGACAAAGGCGTACCCGTAGTATGCTGCGGCGAAAAAATGACAGAACTGAAAGCCAACACATCTGACGGCGCAGGCGAAAAACACGTTCCTGTGGTTCAGGTAGAAGGCAGCAAAGTAACTGTAAAAGTTGGCGAAGTAACACATCCCATGCTGGAAGAACACCACATTGCATGGATCTATCTGGAAACCAGCCAGGGCGGCCAGATCAAATATCTGGATCACACAGGCGCTCCCGAAGCAGTCTTTGCACTGGCAGAAGGCGAACAGGCAGTAGCTGCTTACGAATACTGTAATCTGCACGGTCTGTGGAAAGCAGAAATCTAAGCGTACAAAAATAAATAGAAGAAAATGTAACGGGGAAAACTGGGTACGGGCGTGTGCCCACCCGGTTTTCTTTTCAGAATATTTGTGAAAAAAAGACATAAATCATCAAGGAGGCGGAAACACCAATGAAAGCAATGCAATTGAAACCTGATTTTTACTGGACCGGCGTTCTGGACAAGGACCTGCGTGTATTCGACATCATTATGATGACAGAATTTGGCACCACTTATAACTCTTACCTGCTCAAATGCGGCGATAAGACTGTACTGTTTGAAACAGCAAAAGAAAAATTCTTCGACGATTATCTGGAAACACTTTCTCAGATCACAGACGTTTCCACCATTGACTATATTGTGGTAAACCATACAGAACCCGACCATGTGGGCAGCATCAAACGCATTCTGGACATCTGCCCCAGAGCCAAAGTGGTTGCAACACCTGTTGCCATCGGCTTCTTGAAACACATCATCAACGGTGACTTTTACAGCATTGCAATCAAAGACGGCGACGAACTGAAGATCGGTGACAAAACACTGCAGTTCCATGTGTTCCCCAACCTGCATTGGCCCGATACCATGTATACCTACATCGTAGAGGACAAAACACTGGTGACATGTGACTCCTTCGGTTCTCACTATGCACATGAAGGCATCCTGCGCAGCACTGTAACCGATACAGAAGGCTATATGCGCGCTACAAAATACTATTTCGACAACATTCTGGGCCCCTTCAAACAGCCCTATATGACAAACGCACTGGCAGCAGTACGTCAGATGGATATCGACATGATCTGCCCCGGCCACGGCCCCGTTCTGGACAGCCACCTGTCTGAACTGATGGATATTTACGAAGAATGGTGCAAAGTGCCTGTAAGCGAATGGAAAAAAGTTGTCATTCCTTATGTAAGCGCTTACGGCTATACAGGCCAGCTGGCAGAACAGATCGCAAAAGGTATTCAGGATAACGACGAAATCATCGACGTAAAACTGTACGATATGGTAACAGCGGATCAGGCAGAAGTGCTGGGCGAAATCGGCACGGCTGATGGTATCCTCTTCGGTACACCTACTATTCTGGGTGAAGCTCTGAAACCTATTTGGGATCTGACAACACTCATGTTCCCTCCTATCCACGGCGGCAAACTGGCAAGTGCCTTCGGCAGCTACGGCTGGAGTGGTGAAGGTGTGCCTCACATCATCGAAAGGCTGAAACAGATCCGCCTGAAAGTGGTAGACGGCTTCAAAGTACGTCTGAAACCCTCTGAAAATGAACTGGTGGACGCTTATGAATATGGTTATCGCTTCGCAGATACCCTGCTGCAAAAAGATGTTAAGAAAGCCAGCGCAAGAAGCGGTCTGGTGAAATGTCTGGTTTGCGGCGAAATCTTCGACGAATCCATGGAAACCTGCCCTGTTTGCGGCGTAGGCAAAGAAAACTTCGTGCCTGTTGACATGGATGAAGTAACACATCGTATGGATACCATGGAAAAATTCGTTGTACTGGGCGGCGGCACAGCGGCGCTCAACGCGGCAAAAGCCATCCGGGAAAGAAACCAGTCTGCAAGCATCATCATGGTTTCCGAAGAAAACGAACTGCCTTATGACAGACCTATGCTCACAAAGAATATGTTTGGTGCCATCAGCGGCGGCGCAATCGCAAGCAAGGAAGCTGCATGGTATGAAGATAACTGCATCGACCTGCGTCTGGGCGTGAAAGCAGAATCCATGGATCTGGGCAGAAAAGAAATCCGCCTGTCCGACGGCACAGTACTGCCTTACAACAAGTGCGTATATGCACTGGGCTCTTACAGCTTCGTGCCTCCTATCAAGGGCGCGGATCTGGAAGGCGTAACACCTGTTCGTACCATTGCTGACGTAGAAAAGATCAACCATCTGGCACTCAAGGCAAAACATGCGGTCGTTATCGGCGGTGGTGTGCTGGGTCTGGAAGCTGCTTGGGAACTGCGTAAAGAAAAACTGGAAGTAACTGTACTGGAAGGCGCTCCCGAACTGCTGCTGGGCAAAATGGACGCAGTAGGCGCAGAAATGCTGAAGAAGATCGCAGCGAAAAACGGCGTGAACATCGTTGTTGGCGCGAAAATCGCGGAAATCGTTGGCGACGGCAAAGTAGAAGGCGTTATGCTGGATGACGGCACAAAGATCCCTGCGGAAATCGTTATCATGTCCACAGGCGTTCGTGCAAACAAACAGCTGGCAGAAGAAGCAGGCATCCTGACAAACCGTGCTGTTGTAGTCAGCGACAAAATGCAGACCAGCGACAGCAATGTATTTGCCGGTGGTGACTGTGCGGAATTCGATGGCGCAAATATCGCAATCTGGCCTGTGGCAATGGAAATGGGCCGCATCGCTGGTGCCAACGCAGCAGGCGACAACCTGCCTTATGTACCTCAGACACAGGGTATGTCTCTGAATGCGCTGAACACTTCCGTATATTCCATGGGTGACGTTGGCACAAAAGAAGACGTCACATACAAAACACTGGAAATCCGTGACGATAAGAGACTCACACTGGAAAAATACTATTTCCGTAACAATGCCCTGTGCGGCGTCATCCTCATCGGCGACACAAGCAAGATGGCAAGCGTGACAGAAGCCGTACAGCAGAAAAAAGCATTCCACGAAATTTTCTGATAAAATACCCTTACACAAGCTTTCGTGAGAAAGCAAAAAAAGAGAAAGGAAAAGCAAGTTCCCCTTAGGAAAACATTGCTTTTCCTTTTTCTTTTTTCTAAGGGGAATGGCAATCTTCAGAAGAAAACATATCAGATAAAATCATCGTAAAAATAAGAAAGCTGAAAACCTTGATATGACAAGGATTTCAGCTTTCTTTGTTTTCTTATGAAGATGCCCCTAGTATTCCATTCTCTTTTTTGTTTGGTTTTAAGCAGCCAACGCATGGCCTTGGCTTTCGGCAATTTTCCGGTTCAGTTTCCGCATTTCCGGCAGGATGAACAGGGCCACGATGACAGCGGAGCCGATGTCCGCGCAGGGGCCTGCGTAAAGCAGACCGCTCAGACCGAAGAATATAGGCAGGATCAGCAGCAGGGGAATCAGCAAAATCAGCTGACGCAGCATGGAAAGCAGAGAAGCTTTCAAAGGCTGCCCCGTTGCCTGGAAGTAGTTGGTGGAAACGATCTGGAAACCAGCACAGAAAATACCGCCCAGATAGATCCGCAGACAGCGCACGGCAAAGTCTGTAAATGTCTGATTTTCTTTCCCGAACAGGCTCAGTACCAGATGAGGCGCCAGCTGGCATACAGCCCAGCCGATGAGGATGGAGGCTGTGGCAATGGATACGGCAAGGAGATAAGTGTGGCGCACACGGGCATATTTTTTCGCACCCAGGTTGAAGCCCAGAATGGGCTGCGCGCCGATACCGAAGCCGATACATACAGAAGCCAGAATCATGGCGATTTTCATGACGATACCCATGGCACTGAGGGCAACATCGCCGGTGATTTCTGTCTGGTTGCCGTAGTAAACCAGAGAGTTGTTCATAACCACCTGCATGATGCAGGCAACCAGAGCGGTGATACCGGAGGAAATGCCCAGAGAGAAAATTTTATACCAGACACGACCAACGGGTTTCATATATCTGCGGGTAAAACACATACGGCCTTTTTTCAGGAAGTAGTAGCACAGCACCACTGTGGAAACGAACTGAGCGGTGACTGTGGCGATGGCGGCGCCTTTTACACCCCAGTCCAGCACGAAAATATAAATAGGGTCAAGAACAGTGTTCAGTGCGGCACCGATGAGGATGCCGTACATGGACATACGCGGGTGTCCGTCCGTACGGGCCATACTGGAAAGGGCAATGCTGACCATGCTGAAAGGTACGCCAATGAGGACGATGGAAGTATAGTCGATGGCGTAGGGCATGGTGGTTTCTGTCGCGCCGAAGAGTGTCAGGATGGGTTTCAGGAAAATCAAGCCTGCCACTGCCAGCAGGATACCCAGACCGATGGCGATGACCAGCAGGTTATTCAGTGTCAGAAGGGCTTCCCGTTTTCTGCCTTCCCCCAGTCGTAAAGCGGCGTAAGCGCTGCCGCCGGAGCCGATGAGGGTGGCAAAAGCCATGATGATGGTCATCAGGGGGAAAGCAATGGTGGTAGCGGCGTTCCCCAGATAGCCTACACCCTGACCAATGAAGATCTGGTCGACGATGTTATACACGGAGTTTACCAGACAGGAAATGATGGCAGGGATGGAAAAAGAGAATAACAGTCCCTTTATGGGGCGTACACCCAAGGGGTTTTCTCCGTCCATTGTCAGTGTTCGTTGCTGTTGCATGTGATTTCCTCCTCCTTTTTGGCGATGTAGGTTTGGGCATTTTGTACCATTTGTTTCATGAGTTTTTCTATGAGCAGACATTCTTCGTCTGTCATGCCTTCTGTGAGGGCAGAGTTCCATTCCTCTCTGGCATTTAGCAATGTTTCGATGATGGGCATAGCGGCGGGGGTGACGAACAGTTTCCGGCAGCGTCTGTCGTTTTCGTCGGTGATGACCCGGATATATCCGGCTTCCTCCAGCTTCTGTACACCGCGGCTGACGGTGCCTTTGTCAAAAAAGCCCAGCTGCGCCAGTTTGTTCAAAGGGATACCTTCGTTTTCATAGATCCGCAGCAGGAAAAACTGCTGTCCGCTGCTGATGGGAAGATGCCGCAGACAAAGATCGAAATTCCGGTTGGCATACCGGCTGATGGCTGACGCGTTGATGGAATAACGCAGGTTTTTTTCTCCATAATGACCTCCTGTGGGTAGGGGCGGTGGAAATGTGGATAACATCAAACAGAAATGGCTACCGCCTCAGTGATTTCTGTGGATAAGTCGAAATTAGTTGCGTCTGCAACAAATACAGTATACTTCTAAATTAGTTGCGCTGTCAACTATTTGCATGCAATATAAATAATTTGATGAGATTTTTCCAAAATTGGTGTCAAAACAGAGGTTTTTTGGGCAAATGAAAAAACAGCCATAGACCTGTCATATCAAGTCTTTGGCTGTTTTGTGGTTATTTCCAGTTTTCCATAAGAGAAACGCCTTGCGCCCGCAGTTCTTCGTAAAGGGTGGTCAAAGGCAGCCCTACCACGTTGAAGTAATCGCCTTCCATCCGTTCCACCAGCAGGGAACCTTTCCCCTGTATGCCGTAGGCGCCGGCTTTGTCCATTGGCTCTCCTGTGGCAATGTACGCATCCATTTCTTCTTCCGTCAAAGAGCGGAATACCACTTTTGTGCCGATGGTCTGGGCGTGTACCGTTTCTCTGCCATCCGCGTCTTTGTAAATGACGCATAAGCCGGTGTAGACCATGTGGCTTTTGCCGGAAAGATGGGTGAGGATGGCTTTGGCGTCGGCTTTGTCCTTGGGTTTGTGGAGGATGGTGTCTTCGTCCGCCACCATGGTGTCGGCGGCAATGATGATGGAATTTGCGGGAGCGGTACGGCTTACGTCTGTGCCTTTGGCTTCTGCCATGAATGCCGCTTGCTTTGCAGGTGTGCGGCGGATGCCAGCTTTTCTGTCTGCTTCCTCCAATGCCCGTTCGTCCACATGGCTTTCCTGTACGGTGAAGGGCACAGAAAGCATGGACAGCAGTTCTTTTCTCCGGGGAGAATTGGATGCCAATATGATTTGCTGCATAAAAACAGTCCTTTCCATAAAAAAATGTGTACGGGTAGATTGTACGAAAAGCCCGGGCCTTTTGCAAGGGAAAAGCCATATTTTTGCCAAGGGAAAGGCAGATTCCATAAAAACAACGGGGTTTTCCCTGAAAAAAGGCGGAATTTTCATGCTTGACGGCAGGGTGGGAGATGACTATAATCATACAGGATTTGGAAAGAAGAAAGGAAGAAGCATCATGCCAAAAAAAGAAAAGGTATTCACCATGCCTGTCATTGCCTTGATTTTACTGAGTTTCGCATTGGGCACCAGCGAATTCATCATTGTGGGGATATTGCCGGATATTTCCGAAGGGTTGTCCGTATCCCTCACCACTGCCGGTTCTCTGGTTTCCATGTTTGCCTTTGTTTATGCAGTGGGAACGCCTTTCACGGCGGCTATGGCGGGGCGGTTCCATCGGTTCGCCCTCATCATTTCCCTGACGGTGGTATTTGTAGTAGGGAATTTCCTCTGCGCCATTGCCCCCAATTATCCTTTGCTGGCGGCGGCAAGAATCCTCCTGTCCATCGTTTCCGGCACCCTCATTTCCGTTTCCATGACATTTGTGCCGGATATTTCCTCTCTGGAGCATCGGGCAACGGTGGTTTCCTGGGTATTCGCGGGATTTTCTCTGGCGTCCATTTTCGGTGTGCCCATTGGTACTACCATCAGCCATGTACTCAGCTGGCGGGCGGCTTTTGTGGGTATTACTCTATGCAGCATTTTGGTATTGGCTCTCATGTTTGTTTCTCTGCCCAGAAAACATGAGAAAGTGCCCTCTGGCATCATGCAGCAGTTTGTCCTGCTGAAAGACAGCCGCATCCTTCTGAGTATCCTGACGGTATTCTTTGGCGCTTCTGCCTCTTATGTGTTATATACGTACCTGACCCCCGTATTTGAGGACTATGTGGGGATTCCTGCCCAGTATATCAGCTTTGTGTTGCTGCTGTTCGGGGTCATGGTGCTTTTCAGCAACCTCATTTCCGGTCGGATGGCGCTGAAAAACGGCATTTATAAACTGCGGTTCACTTACGTTGCCTTGGCGGCGTGCATGTTTTTCCTGCCTGTGGTATTGGGGAATGCTGTGGCAGGTATGGCGGTGATCTTTGCCATTGGTCTGCTCATGTATCTGCAAAATTCTCCAATACAGGTCAATGTGCTGAACATTGCCACGGCGGAATATCCCGGCGCCATTACCCTGGCGGCATCCACCAATTCTTTTTCCTTTAACTTCGGCATTGCTTTTGGCTCTGTCTGCGGCAGCGCCATCGTTGAAAAACTGGATATGCGCCTGCTGGGGCTGGGCGGCGGCGTTCTTGCTCTCTGCGCCTTGGCCTGCGCCTGGATGCTCCATAATAAAGTACAGAAAAAAACGACGGTATGAAACCGTCGTTTTTTTGTTTGGTGTTCTATGAAAAATTGGGATAAGAGAGTATCAAAAATCAAGGATGTTTTTTGTATTAGTAGTTCTTTGCTTCGATCTGGAAGTAAGCCTGAGGATGTTCGCAAACGGGGCAAACCTGAGGTGCCTGTTTGCCAACGTGGATGTGGCCGCAGTTTGCGCACTGCCAAATCATGTCGCCATCTCTGGAGAATACCAGACCGCCTTCAACGTTTTCCAGCAGTTTGCGGTAACGTTCTTCGTGATGTTTTTCGATCTGACCTACTGCTTCAAACAGGTAAGCGATGCGGTCGAAGCCTTCTTCTCTTGCTTCTTTCGCGAATGTAGCGTACATGTCTGTCCATTCGTAGTTTTCACCCTGTGCAGCGTCCAGCAGGTTTTCAGCTGTGGAAGGAACAGCGCCGTCATGGAGCAGTTTGAACCAGATTTTTGCGTGTTCTTTTTCGTTGTTTGCTGTTTCCAGGAACAGAGCTGCGATCTGTTCATAGCCTTCTTTTTTGCTTTGCTTGCGTAATATGTGTATTTGTTTCTTGCCTGGGATTCACCAGCAAATGCTGCCATCAGGTTGGCTTCAGTTTTTGTACCTTTCAGATTTATCATAATATTTTCCTCCTTACACACTAAAATATTTCTTAATTGATAATTATTATCATTTAATATTTGATATCATTATAACAGAACTTTGGCGTTTGTCAACGGATTTTTCTAATTTTTTCTAAAAAAATAAAAAACCCTGCAAAATGTGGGGAAATAGGCGCAAATGCCTGTATTTCAGGCATACAACACACAAAAAACGCTGCTGCAAAAGTCCCATTTTATGCAAAGTTTAGATGCGCTGATGGGGGTGATTTTGTTCTGCAAGCCTTTCCGAAAGAAAGATCAGAATTGTTTTTGTACAATGAAAAACCACCGAAAACATGTTGTTCCCGGTGGTTTTGTATTTGGAGGATATTAGTCTGCCATCAGTTTTACCAGAATTGCTTTCTGGGCGTGCAGACGGTTTTCTGCTTCATCGAAAATTTCATCAGCGTGTGCTTCGAATACTTCCGCTGTGATTTCTTCGCCTCTGTGAGCGGGCAGGCAATGCTGTACCATGCAGCCTTCGTTTGTCACTGCCATCAGTTCGTCGTTGACCTGGAAGCCAGCGAAAGCGGCTTCTCTGATCTTCTGTTCGCTTTCCTGACCCATGGATGCCCAAACGTCTGTCAGTACCACGTCAGCGTTTTTCGCAGCTTCCAGAGGGCTTTCTGTCATCTGGAATTTATCGCCATACTGTGCCGCAAAGTCCAGAACGTCTTTATGAGGCTGGTAATCCTTAGGGCAGGCAATGCTTACGGACATGCCAACTTTTAAACCGCCAACGATGAGGGAGTTTGCCATGTTGTTGCCGTCGCCGATGTAGCACATCTTCAGACCTTCCAGTTTGCCTTTGTGTTCCCGGATGGTCTGCAAGTCAGCCATGACCTGGCAGGGATGGCAGAAGTCTGTGAGACCGTTGATGATGGGGATGGAGCCGTATTTTGCCAGTGTTTCCACTTCTTCCTGTTCAAAAGTACGGATCATGATGCCGTCCAGATACCGGGACAGAACTCTTGCGGTGTCTTCTGTGGGTTCGCCACGGCCGATCTGTGCGTCTTTGGAGCTGATGAACAGCGCATGGCCGCCCAGCTGATACATGCCTGTTTCAAAGGATACACGGGTTCTGGTGGAGGATTTTTCAAAGATCATACCCAGTGTTTTGCCTTTGAGGATATGGTGTTCAATACCCTGTTTTTTCTGTAATTTCAGCTGGTCTGCCAAGTCCAGCAGTTCCAGGATTTCTTCTGTTGTCAGGTCTAAAAGTTTCAGAAAATGTTTCATATATTATCTTCCTTTCTCAATCAAAGTGAAGCCAGTGTCTGTTCCAAAATAGTAAGTCCTTTGTCCAGTTCCTCCTGTGTGATGGTCAGAGGAGGCAGCAGACGGATCTTGGTCTTTGCGGAAAGTACCAGAAGGCCTGCTTCCAGCAAAGCGTTGATAACGGGTTTTGCTTCCACATCCAACTGGATGCCCAGCATCATGCCCAAGCCTGCCACGTTTTTCAACGTGAGGCATTTTTTTCGATTTTTTCTTTCAGATATGTGCCTTTTTTTCTGTACGTCCTGTAAAAAGCGTCATCCATGGTGTTCAAGATATGTACCGCACCAGCACAAACAACGGGATTGCCGCCAAATGTGGAGCCGTGGTCGCCGGGAACGAATACGGTTTCTGTTTTTTCTCCGAACAGCACCGCGCCGATGGGAAGGCCGCCGCCCAGACCCTTTGCACAGGATACCAGGTCAGGCTGGATGCCGAACTGCTGATAGCTGAACAGGGAGCCTGTTCTGCCCATGCCTGTCTGTACTTCGTCCACAATGAGCAGGATGTCTTTTTTCTTGCAGGCTTTTGCTACGGCCTGAACATATTCTTTGTCCAGAGGAACCACGCCGCCTTCGCCCTGTACCGTTTCCAGCATGACTGCGCAAACATCGTCAGTCATTTTGGAAAGGATGTCGGCAAAGTCATTTGCTTTGGCAAATACGAAGCCGTCTACGAAGGGGAAGAAGAAATTGTGGTAAGCGTCCTGTCCTGTGGCGGAAAGGGCTGCCATGGTTCTGCCATGGAAAGAGTTCTGCAGGGCAATGATTTTGTTTCTGCTTGCGCCATATTTCAAAAAGCTGTATTTTCTTGCGGCTTTGATAACGCCTTCGTTGGCTTCTGCGCCGCTGTTGCCGAAGAATACTTTTTTCATGCCGCTTTTTTCACAGAGGAGTTTTGCTGCCTGAATGCAGGGTTCTGTGTAGTACAGGTTGGAAGTGTGCTGCAAGGTTTGCAGCTGTGCGCTTACTGCCTGTACCCAGTTGTCGTCGCAAAAGCCCAAAGCGTTTACGCCGATGCCGCTGGTAAAGTCGATATATGTTTTGCCTGTGTCGTCCTGTACAGTGGCGCCTTTGCCTTTTGTCAGGAGCACGGGGAATCTGCCATAGGAATGGATGATATATTCATCGTCATATTGTTTTGCTGTCTGAAAATCCATGTGTTTCCCTCCTTCTTTTGTTTATGGTAAAAACATGGTGCCAATACCTTCGTCGGAGAACATTTCCACCAGTATGGAATGTTCGATTCTGCCGTCGATCATGACGGCTTTTTTCACCCCTGCACGCACTGCGTTTTCACAGCTCTGTACTTTGGGGATCATGCCGCCGCTGATGATGCCTTTTTCCACCAGATCTGCCACTTCATCCACATGCACCACAGGGATGAGGGAGTCTTCGTCGTTGACGTCTTCCATAAGACCGCGAATATCTGTCAGAGTGATGATGTTTTCTGCGTGGAGTGCGCCGGCGATCTCAGCTGCTGCTGTATCGGCGTTGATGTTGTAAATATTGCCTTTGCAGTCGGTGCCAACGGTGGCAACGACGGGGATGTAACCGCTGTTGATGGCGTTTACAATGGGGGTAGTGTCGATTTTGGTGATGTCGCCTACATAGCCGTAATCACCTTCCAGTTTTTTCGCCTGAATCATACAGCCGTCAATGCCGCAGAGGCCAACGGCTTTGCCCCCCAGCTGACCAATGAGGCCAACCAGATCTTTGTTTGTTTTTCCAGCCAGTACCATCTGTACCACTTCCGCAGTTTCTTTGTCGGTGTAGCGCAGACCGTTGACGAAGCGGGATTCGATGTCCAGTTTTTTCAGCATGCCGCTGATTTCCGGGCCGCCGCCGTGGATGAGCACCACATGGATACCAACCAGAGAAAGAAGGATGATGTCGCTCATAACGGCTTTTTTCAAATCGGGATGAATCATGCGTTGCCGCCGTATTTGATCACAACGGTTTTGCCGTAATATTTCTGAATGTAAGGCAGGGCAGCCGTCAGGACTGTTGCCTTCATGGTATTGATGTCTTTCATGTTGTCTGCCCTCCCATCATGTGCGGTAGTCGCCGTTGATTTTCACGTAGTCGTATGTCAGGTCGCAGCCCCAAGCGGTGGCTTCGCCGTCTCCCTGCTGCATATCCACGTCAATGTGGATTTCTTCCTGCAGGAGGATTTCTTTTGCTTTGTCCTCATCGAAAGGAACGCCTGCGCCTTTTTCACATACCAGAATGTCCCCTTTGCAGGAGGAAATGGAAACGGAAATGGTGTCTACGGCAAAATCCCCTTCGGTGTAGCCGATGGCACAAAGGATACGTCCCCAGTTGGCGTCTGCGCCGAACATAGCAGCCTTTGTAAGGCTGGAAGTGATGATGGATTTAGAAATGGCTTTTGCCAGTTTGGTATCGGGTGCATGGTGAACACTGCATTCTACCAGTTTTGTGGCACCTTCGCCGTCACCGGCGATTTTCTTCGCCATGGAAGTGCAGATTTCTTTCACAACGGAAAGGAAAGCGTCGAAGTCAGCGCCTTCGCTGTCGATAACGGGGTTTTCCGCCAGACCGTTTGCCATGATGGAAACCATGTCGTTGGTGGAAGTGTCGCCGTCTACGCTGACCATGTTGAATGTATCGTCAACAGCCAGTTTCAGTGCTTTCTGCAGCATGGGTGTGGTGATGGCGCAGTCTGTTGTCAGGAAGCCCAGCATGGTTGCCATGTTGGGGTGAATCATGCCGCTGCCTTTTGCCATGGCGCCGATGGAAACGGTTTTGCCGCCGATTTCGATTTCGTAGGCTTCTTCCTTGGGTTTGGTGTCTGTGGTCATGATGGCATGCACAGCATCCAGATGACCATCTTTGGACAGGATGGGCGCCAGTTTGGGGATGCCGGATGCAATGGGTTCAATGTTCAGTGTCATACCGATGACACCTGTGGAAGCAACGATGATGTCTTTGGGGGAAATGCCCAAAGCCTTTGCGGTCATTTCGCACATCATTTCTGCTTTTTCCACGCCGTCGGCGTTGCAGGTGTTGGCGTTGCCGCTGTTGCAGATCATAGCCTGTGCCATACCGTCGGCAATGTTTGCTTTTGTGACGGTGATGGGTGCGCCATAAACTTTATTCTGTGTATAAACGGCTGCTGCGTTGCAGGGAACTTCGCTGTAAAGCAGCGCCAGATCTTTTTTACTTTGATTGTTGCGGATGCCGCAATGGATGCCTGCGGCCGTAAAACCTTTGGGGGCTGTAACGCCGCCTGTGATCTTCTTCATAAGTATTTCATCCTTTCTTTTGTAAGGCTGTATCAAATCAAACCGGTGGTTTCCGGCAGACCCAGCACCAGATTCATGTTCTGTACTGCTGCGCCGGAAGCGCCTTTGCCTAAGTTGTCAAATACGCTGATGAGGGTCATTCTCTCGTCATTGCCCTCAATGTAAAGTTTCAGTTTGTTGGTGTTTCTGATTTCGTTGGCTGCTAAGAAACCAACGTCCGTATCTTCCACGGAAATGAGGGGGTGTCCCTTGTAGTAGTCCTTCAGCATTGCCACAAGTTCCGCCTTGGTGACTTTCTTCTGGAACAGGTTGGTGTGAAGGGGGATGCAGGTTGCCATGCCGCTGTAAAAGTCGCAGACAATGGGCATAAACACAGGGGGCTGTGTGATGCCGGTGACATGCTGCATTTCCGGCAGATGTTTATGCATCTGAGAAAGACCGTACTGTCTGGGGCTGTCGAACTGGTAGGAGCGTTCCTCTGCTTCGTATTCGGCAATCATGGATTTGCCGCCGCCGCTGTATCCTGTCAGGCTGTGAGCGGTGAAGGGATAATCGGGAGCAACGATGCCCAGATGCACCAGTGGATATGCCGCCGCAATGAACCCTGTGGCGTGACAGCCGGGGTTGGCAATGCGTTTGGACTTGATGATGGCTTCTCTGTGTGCCGGAGAAAGTTCCGGGAAGCCGTAAGTCCAACCTTCTGCCGTTCTGTGAGCGGTGCTGGCATCAATGATGCAGGTATTGGGGTTTTCCACCAGATGTACGGCTTCTTTTGCCGCCGCGTCAGGCAGGCAAAGGAAAACAACATCCGCCAGATTCATGAGCCGTTTCCGTTCGGCTTCGTCTTTTCTTTTTTCTTCTGCGATGAGCAGCAGTTCCACGCCGTCGTGGTGGGACAGCTTTTCCTGAAGCTGTAAGCCTGTGGTGCCTGCCTGCCCGTCGATGTATACTTTGTATGGCATAAACATACCTCATTTCCTTTGATTTGCTGAATGTTATGGTATTATTATAAATGTTTATACGTAAAAGTCAATAAAAATACGCATATTTATACAAGTTCAGGGAATTGGTGGTACAGAACGAAAATAGGTGGCAAATTTTGAGTAATATCCCAATAAGTACAAGGGATACAGTGGGTTTAGAAAGAAATTGTTTTGTGAAAAATGCAAGAAAGAGATGGTCTGCATCTATATGCAGCATATAAAATTGCTGAATTATGCATGAAAATAGAATATATACATTAATATGCGGTGTATATGAGTGCTTGAAATGGGGATTTATGCTGAAAAAAGGGGCGTGGAGGGGGATTTTTGAGAAAAAATGGGTTTGCATGATGGTGTGGGAAACAGCCGGCACAGTTGTTCTGAAAGAAAACAGCTGTGATAAAAGAAAACAGCTGGAACCCTTTATGGTAAGGATTCCAGCTGTTTGTTTTCTTATGAAGATGCCCCTAAGGGCTGCTGTTTTTTTGAATTAGAATTCTGCGTTCTTAACAGTTCTGGGATAAGGCAGTACGTCACGGATGTTGCTCATACCTGTCAGGTACATTACCGCACGTTCGAAGCCCAGACCATAGCCGGAGTGTCTGGTGCCGCCGTATTTGCGCAGATCCAGATACCACCAGTAGTCTTCTTTCTTCAGACCCAGTTCATCCATACGTTTTTCTAAGAGTTCCAGACGTTCTTCTCTCTGGCTGCCGCCGATGATTTCGCCAACGCCGGGAACCAGCAGGTCCATAGCGGCAACGGTCTTGTTGTCATCGTTCATGCGCATGTAGAACGCTTTGATGTCCTTGGGATAGTCTGTTACGAATACAGGTTTTTTGAAGATTTCTTCTGTCAGATAGCGTTCGTGTTCTGTCTGAAGGTCGATGCCCCATTCTACGGGGTATTCGAATTTCTTGCCGGATTTGATGAGCAGATCAACGGCTTCTGTGTATGTCACACGGCCAAAGTCGTTGTTCAGAATGTTATGCAGTCTGTCCAGCAGGCCTTTGTCTACGAAGCTGTTGAAGAATTCCATTTCTTCGGGTGCGTTGTCCAGTACATACTGGATGATATATTTCAGCATTTCTTCTGCCACTTCCATGTTGTCTTCCAGATCAGCGAAAGCCATTTCGGGTTCGATCATCCAGAATTCAGCAGCATGACGTGCTGTGTTAGAGTTTTCCGCACGGAATGTGGGGCCGAATGTGTAAACATTGCGGAATGCCATTGCGAATGTTTCTGCGGAAAGCTGACCGCTTACAGTCAGGTTTGTTTCTTTGCCGAAGAAGTCCTTGGAGAAGTCAACGGTGCCGTCTTCGTTCTTAGGCAGGTTGTTCAAATCCAGTGTGGTAACACGGAACATTTCCCCAGCGCCTTCGCAGTCGCTGCCGGTGATGATGGGAGTATGTGCGTATACAAAACCTTTTTCCTGGAAGAACTGATGGATTGCGTAAGCAATCAAGCTTCTCACACGGAATGTTGCGGAGAACATGTTTGTTCTGGGACGCAGATAAGCGATCTGGCGCAGGAATTCTACGCTGTGACGTTTTTTCTGCAGAGGGTAGTCGGGAGTGGAAGTGCCTTCAATGGCAATTTCCTGTGCCTTTACTTCAAAGGGCTGTTTTGCTTCGGGTGTTTCCACCAGCAGACCTTTGACGATGATGGCAGCGCCAACCCCCAGTTTTGTGATTTCTGCGTAGTTGGACAGGTTGTCTGCTTCAAATACGATCTGGATGTTCTTGAAGAAAGAACCGTCGTTCAGTTCGATGAAGCCGAAATTTTTGGATACACGCATGGTACGGATCCAGCCGCCCAGTGTCACTTCTTTATTGGCATAGTCCGCTGTGCTGCGGTAAATTGATTTTACGGTGTTCAAATCCACTAGAATCTCTCCTTTATGCAAAATTGCGTTATTTCACCTGTCCTTTATTGTAGCCTGTTTTTGGGAAAAACACAACCTTGTTTCCGTCTTTTCCGTAGGAAAAGGGAAAAGAGGGATTTTTATGTATCTTCCTCCACATAAGGCAGGAAAGCGCCGTAGCCTTCCTTTTCCATGTCCTCTTTGGGGATGAAGCGGAGGGCTGCACTGTTGATGCAGTAACGCATGCCGCCCAGTTCCTGCGGGCCGTCATCAAAGACATGTCCCAGATGAGCATTGCCTACTCGGCTGCGGACTTCCGTACGAATACGGTTCAAGGAAAGGTCATCATATTCATTGATGGCATTGGGGTCAATGGGTTTTGCGAAAGCAGGCCAGCCGCAGGCGGAAATGAATTTATCCTTGGAGGAGAACATGGGCTCACCGGAAGTGATGTCCACATACAGCCCCGGTGTTTCCTTATCCCAGAATTCGTTCTGGAAGGGCGGCTCTGTGGCATTCTGCTGGGTCACGTTGTACTGCATTTCTGTCAGGTTTTCCCGCATTTCTTCCTTTGTCATGACTTTGTAGTCCTCGGGATTGATACAGCGGGCTTTTTCCTTGGCGATTTTGGCAAAATTGATATGGCAGTAACCGCCGGGGTTTTTGGTGAGATATTTCTGGTGGTATTCCTCTGCGGGAATAAATTGCAGCAAAGGCAGGTTTTCCACCACCACAGGGCGTTCGTATTTGGTCTGGAGTTCCGCCAGAGCTTCTGCCACCACCTTCTGCTGTTCTTCTGTCAGGCTGTAAATGCCGGTGCGGTACTGAATGCCAATATCCGCCCCTTGTCTGCCCAGAGAAGTGGGGTCGATGGTATAGAAAAAGTCCTGTAAAATGTTGGTCAGTGTGGTTTCGTCAGCGTCAAAGACAATTTCCACTGTTTCGGCATGACCGCTGTGGTTGCAGACTTCCTCGTAAGTGACAGTGTCCCATACTTTCTGTTCCACGCCTTCTTTTTTGCCCAAAGCGTAGCCTACACGGGTGGAGAGAACGCCGGGCACGGTTTCCATATATTTTTCTGTTCCCCAGAAGCAGCCGCCTGCTAGGTAAATGGTTTCTTTCTTCATATTACACCTCATTTCTTGATTTCCCGCAGCTCGTACAAGTCCACACGGCGGTGGCGGAGCAGGGGCAATTGGTCGCGAATGGCATCTTCCCGTTCAAAATCCGCGTGGGCAAAGAGGATGCCTTCTGTTTCGTCTAATTGTGCCATGACTTCGCCCCAAGGGTTTGTAGCGATAGAGTGTCCCCAGGAATGATAGGATGCCTCCATGTCCCTTGCGGGGGCGCAGCCAAAGAGATAAATCTGGTTATCCAGCGCCCGTGCCCGGAAAGACAGTTCCCAGTGGGCAGGGCCCGTGGTCATATTGAAAGCGGCAGGGATGAAAACAGCTTTCGCTCCTTCCAGTGCCATGAGCCGCATCCATTCGGGAAAACGAATGTCGTAGCAGATGCACAGCCCCATTTTTCCCCAGGGGGTGTCGAATGTGGTGAGGCTGTCACCGGCGGTGAGTGTTTCCGATTCCATGAAACGCTGTCCGCCTTTTACGTCGATGTCAAAAAGATGGACTTTCCGGTGTTTGACAATGCACTTGCCTTCCGGGTCAAATACATATGATGTGTTGTAAGTTTTGCCGCCATCGTCCTCGGGCACAGAGCCAGCTACCAGATACAGACCGTTTTCCTTTGCCATATCTGATAATGCCTGCCAGATTTCGCCGCCTTCCTTCTGGGCAAAGCGTGGGAAATTGGGGGTTTCGTAAGGGCAGCAGAACATTTCCGGCAGTACGGCAATGTCCGCGCCGCCAGCCGCCGCGTCTTTCAGATGGGTGCGGGCTGTCTGTAAATTTTCCGCAGGGGAAGATGCTACCCGCATTTGTATCAAAGCCACTTTCATGGAAATACACTCCTTTCAGATCAGCGCCAAAAAAGGAATTGGTTTTTGGCACAAAGATATTTGTCCGTTATTATAGCACATTTTTGAAAAAAACAATACAAAAAAAGTAGGATTAAGAAAGAAACTTCCTCTTAAAAAACATTTGGTTTTCCTTTTCTTTGTTTTCTTATGAAGATGCCCCTAATTTCTGCTGAAAACAAAAAAAGCGGATACCGCTTTCGCGATATCCGCTCTTTTGTCTTGTTTGTTTAGAATGAATCTTCGATCCGAGAAGACTTATTTCAGGTTAGCTTTCAGAACTTCTGCAATTCTTGTGATACCTTCTTTGATCTTGTCTTCAGGCATGCAGGAGTAGTTCAGACGGAAGTGGTTTTCTTTACCGCCGTTAGGGAAGAAGCTGCCGCCGGGAACGTAAGCAACTTTCTTTTCAAGGCACTGTTTAGCCAGTACTTTTGCATCCATGTATTCGGGCAGTACGCACCATGTGAACAGACCGCCTTCGGGATGTGTGAATTTCACTTCCTTAGGGAATGTTTCTTCCATAGTTTTCAGCATAACGTCACGTCTCTTACGATATACGTCTTTGATTTTTTCAACGTGTTCGTCCAGATCGTACATATCCAGGAATCTGTCAGCGATCAGCTGGTCGATTGTGGAGGACTGCAGGTCAGCACCCTGTTTGATGAAGTTGTATTTAACCAGGTTTTCTTTGGATGCGCAGATCCAGCCGATACGCAGACCAGGAGCCAGGATCTTGGAGCATGTGCCCAGGAACACAACCAGATCTTTTGTATCCAGGGATTTCAGGGAAGGCATGTTTGTACCTTCGAAACGCAGTTCGCCGTAAGGGTTGTCTTCGATTACAGGGATTTCATATTTGTTGATGATATCCATGAATTTATGACGTCTTTCCAGAGACCATGTTTTACCTGTGGGGTTCTGGAAGTCGGGGATAACGTAGATCATTTTTACGTTTTCTGTTGTAGCCAGGATTTTTTCCAGTTCTTCTGTGATCATACCGTCATCATCAGTAGGAACTTCGATGAATCTGGGTTCACAAGCTTTGAATGCGTTTACAGCACCCAGGTAGGAAGGGCTTTCCAGCAGAACAACGTCGCCGGGGTTCAGGAAGATACGAGCGGAGAAATCCAGACCCTGCTGAGAACCGCTTGTGATCAGAACGTGATCGATGTCTGTGTCGATACCGTTTTTCGCTTTCATTCTAGCAACGATTTTTTCACGCAGAGAAGGCAGACCTTCTGTGGATGTATACTGCAGAGCAACCTGACCAACTTCGTCCATAACTTTGATACAAGCCTGTTTAACGCCTTCACAAGGGAACAGTTCAGGAGCGGGCATACCACCGGCAAAGGAGATGATGTCGGGTTTGGATGTCAGCGCCAGCAATTCTCTAATTTCGGAACCTTTTAAAAGACTCATTCTGTTTGCATACTGTACCATGTAAAATTCCTCCTTATGTAATAGAAATTGATAAATAATAGTTTCAAGTCGGTGTCTGACATGCTGCCGAAAAGGGAGGACATATCAGACAAATTACTAAAAAATAACCCCTTTTCTTTATTAAAACACAAATAATACACAAAGTCAATGGGCAGTTTTAAATGAAAGCTATTAATTTTTGCTTAAAAGACAGGGGGAATCAATGGATTTCTTCACGTTTTCGCCTGTGTGGTGTGATTTGAGCCGGAATCTTTTTGTCAAATTGTATGGTTTTTTATACAGTTTTGATAAAAAGGGTGTATTTGACCTATTCAGACCAAAAAGGAGGAGAAAAGATTGGGAAAAAATAACAGCCTCAGGGATGCTTTTATATGAAAAAAGAAAGCTGGAATCCTGAGAAAAAAGGATGCCAACTTTCTTATTCTACGGAGACTTTATTTGGTATGTTTTCGTCAGACAATCTGCACCATAAAAAATGGCTGTCATCCAAAGGGGAAGGGGATGGCAGCCGAGGCTATACACGAAAAGTCCTTCGCTGTATGCGGCACAGCGGAGGACTTAGTGTATCCGGATGGAATTATTTCAAGTTTGCCTTGATGACTTCCGCAATGGCTTTGACGCCTTCTACGATTTTTTCGTCAGGCATGCAGGAATAGTTCATGCGGAAGCAGTTTTCATGGCCGCCGTTGGGGAAGAAGGAGCCGCCGGGAACGTAGGCAACTTTCTTTTCCAGACATTGCAGCGCCATTTTACGAGTGTCGATATATTCGGGCAGTTCTACCCATGTGAACAGACCGCCGTCGGGATGTGTAAATTTCGCTTCTTTGGGGAATGTTTCTTCCATGGTCTTCATCATCAGGTCGCGTCTGTGTTTGTACAGCTCACGGATGGTGTCAACATGTTTGTCCAGGTCGAACATTTCCATATATTTGTTGGCTTCCAGCTGGGTAACGGTAGGTGTCTGCAAGTCCGCACCCTGTTTGATGAAGTTAAACATAGACAGGATTTCGTCGGAAGCGCAAACCCAGCCCAGACGATAGCCAGGTACCAGAATCTTGGAGAAGGTACCCAGGAATACAACCAGCCCTTTGGTATCCAGAGATTTCAGAGCGGGCATGTTTTCGTTTTCAAAACGCAGTTCGCCGTAAGGGTTGTCCTCGATAACGGGGATTTCATATTTATTGATGATTTCCATAAATTTGTGACGGCGTTCCAGTGTCCATGTTCTGCCGGTGGGGTTCTGGAAATCGGGGATGACATAGATCATCTTTACGTTTGGTGTGGTTGCCAGGATTTTTTCCAGTTCTTCCATAACCATACCGTCTTCGTCTGTGGGCACTTCCATAAAGGTGGGTTCACATGCTTTGAAAGCATTGATGGCACCCAGATAGGAAGGGCTTTCCATGAGGATCACGTCACCTTTATCTACAAATACACGGGCGGAGAAATCCAGACCCTGCTGAGAACCGCTGGTCACCAGAATATGGTCCGCATCCGTTTCAATGTTATTTTTGGCTTTCATTCGCTCAGCGATTTTTTCCCGCAGTGCAGGGAAGCCTTCCGTAGAAGAATACTGACAGGCTACTTTCCCCATTTCCTTCATGACAGCGTCACACGCCTGACGGAGCTGGTCTACGGGAAACAGTTCTGCTGCGGGCAGACCGCCTGCGAAGGAAATAATATCGGGTCTGGCAATGAGTTTCAGCAGATCGCCGATATCGGAATTCGTCAGTTGTTCCATTCTTTTCGCATAACGCACCATACTTGTTTCCTCCTTTGTGTCTTACATTCATCATAAACATTCTCTTTTGTATCAATCTGTGGAATAGATTTGATACTTATGAAACCACATCAGACGCTTGTTTGTCAATGGGTGGCGGACATGGATTGTATGGGTTTTTGTACATGAAAAATCGTAGTTTTTTTGTGCGAAATTCACGCAAAACAAATTGTATGTATAAAAAAACATGTGAATTTGCATATAAAAATAGATTGTATTTTCATCAATACAGAAAAAAACAGTGGATTTGCTCATTTTTTTCATGAGTATTTTTCTTCTCTTTGTTTTCCTTTCTCCCAGAAAGACCAAAAAGACTGTTTTTTGGGGAAAATGGGGTTTAGAAATTCTGATATTTTCGTTTGGTATTGGAAAACTTCCGGCTCCTTTTGGTTTCTGTAAAATCTGCGTAAAGTCTGGGTTTTCCGGCTGCCGTAGAACCGTACAATTTTGGTTTCTTTTGGAAGGGCTTTTTGCCGCAAAAATGTCAAAAAGTTTAATAAATGAAATTTTTTTGTTTATTTTCTATTGCTTTTCATGGCAAAAGATGTATAATGATTTAGGTTTCGTAAAAATAATCAGAAAGTTTAGTATTTCTACACAACGAGGTGTTATTTATGGATATCGGCCACAAGATCAAACAGCTCAGGATCCAGAAGGGTCTGACGCTGGAAGAACTGGCCAGCCGCAGTGAGCTGACAAAGGGATTTCTCTCCCAGATGGAGCGAAATCTGACCTCTCCTTCCATTGCCACCCTCAACGACATCGTAGAGGCATTGGGCAGCAGTCTTTCGGAATTTTTCCGGGAGGACAAGGAGGAGCAGATCGTTTTCCACAAAAAGGATTTTTTGTGGATGAGCGGGAAAATTATACGGTGCACTGGATCGTGCCCAATACACAGAAAAACGAAATGGAACCGATCATGGTGGAATTGCCTCAGGGCGGGGAATCCTTTGTGATGGACCCCCACAGCGGTGAGGAATTCGGCTATGTGGCGGAGGGCTGCGTGACACTGGTCTGCGGCGAGGAGAGCCATGTGATCCACAAGGGGGAAACATTCTATCTCTCCGGAAAAAACCGCCATTACTTGAAAAATGAGAAAAAAACAACGGCAAAGGTCATCTGGGTTTCCACACCGCCGCTGTTCTGAAAAAGTGACAAGAAAAAGGAGTAGCCGCCGATGAAAAAGAAACTGATTCAGTTTAAAAATATCGTCAAGGAATTTGACGGCAAACTGGTACTGAAAGGTGTCAATCTGGACATCTATGAAAATGAGTTTGTGACACTGCTGGGCCCCAGCGGCTGCGGGAAAACCACACTGCTGCGTATTCTGGGTGGTTTCCTGACACCAAACGAAGGCACAGTTCTCTTTGACGGAGAGGATATCAGCAAAATCCCTCCTTATAAGCGGGAGATCAACACCGTATTCCAGAAATACGCTCTGTTCCCCCACATGAACGTATACAACAACATCGCCTTTGGTCTGAAAATCAAAAAAGAACCCAAGGACATCATCGAACAGAAAGTAAAACGTATGCTGAAGCTGGTGAATCTGGAAGATTTCGCTGATAAGAACGTGACAGAAATGTCCGGTGGTCAGCAGCAGCGTGTTGCCATCGCAAGAGCGTTGGTAAATGAACCCAGCGTACTGCTTCTGGACGAACCTCTGGGCGCACTGGACTTGAAACTCCGTCAGGAAATGCAGCATGAACTGAAAAAAATCCAGCAGGAAGTGGGCATCACATTCATTTTTGTTACCCACGATCAGGAAGAAGCCCTGACAATGTCCGACAAGATCGTTGTTATGAAAGATGGGGAAATCCAGCAGATCGGCAGCCCCACAGATATTTACAACGAACCTGTCAATGAATTCGTTGCAAACTTCATCGGCGAAAGTAACATCATCGAAGGCGTCATGCTGGATGATTACAAAGTTATGTTTGAAGGCAGAAAATTTGACTGCGTGGATGACGGCTTTGATAAAAACGAAGTGGTTGACGTTGTCATCCGTCCCGAAGACCTGGACATCGTACCCAGAGAACAGGGCAAGCTGAAAGGCGTTGTCAAATCCGTACTGTTCAAAGGCGTACACTATGAAACCATGGTGGAAACCAAAGTGGGTACAGAAATCACCGTAAAAATGCAGGTGTCCAATGACCAGCCTGTATTCAACGAAGCGGCAAACGAAAAAATGTCTGCCAACGACTTCTATCTGGATGTGGACGACGTAGAAGAACTGGATGAAGCTACCATCATCGCCCGTGCTGACGCTCAGGCGTGGAACCCCGATGAGGATGAACTCATTTCCATCAAAGAAGTGAAGTACAACATCAAAAAGGAAAACGGCATTTATCCTGTAACTTTCTCCACAGCGGCAGGTACATCCGTAACTGTGAACATGATCGTGAAGGATGAAAATCGTGTCACCAGTGAAGAAAACGAAGAATATATCTTCGCTGTGAACTTCTTCAAAAAGGCAGACGAAATTCAGGAATCCATTGCTTTGGATACAGACCTGAAAACATGGGCGAACGCTGTGGCATTTTCCTTGGAAGACGATATGCCTGTTGAAATCACCGACGTCAAATATGACTTCGATCCCGAAAACATCACCCCCGGCGTTTACGATGTAACCTTTGCCACCAAGGGGTATGAATATAAGGTAGATACCACGGACAAACATGAAGTAGGGGAAGAAGTTGGCCTCATCTTTGAACCCGAAGACATTCATATCATGTCCAGAGAGCAGTAAGGAAAGGAGGCGGAAAAATGCGACAGTTTCGCAGTATGGTATATCCTTACGTGGTCTGGATTGCCATTATGATCGTTGTGCCCATGCTGATGATTTTGCTGTATGCGTTCACCAAAGAGGGCAACGATGTGACCACCTTCCGCTTCACACTGGAAAACTTCGGCAGATTCTTCAGTGACGCCGTATTCCTGGATGTATTGAAGCGCTCCCTGATTATTGCAATATTTACCACCATCATCTGCGTCCTTCTGGGCTATCCCATTGCCTATGCCATCGCAACAGGCCCGGAAAAAAGCAAGATGTTCTGGATTCTCATGATTACACTGCCCACATGGATCAATATGCTGGTGCGTACTTACGCATGGGTGGGCATTTTGCAGGACGATGGTCTTTTTGAACAGCTTTTTGGGGCTGTTCGGCATCGGGCCTTTCAAAATGATGTATACCACATTCGCCGTGGTACTGGGTATGGTTTATAACTTCATTCCTTTTATGATTTTGCAGATCCATACCTCTCTGGCGAAAATGGACAAGAGCCTGCTGGAAGCAGCCAGCGACCTGGGCGCAAACCGTGTGCAGTCTTTCCTGCGTGTGACACTGCCTCTGAGCCTGCCCGGCGTTCTCAGCGGCATCACACTGGTATTCCTGCCTGCGGTATCCAGCTTCTTCATTCCCAAACTGCTGGGCGGCGGACAGTATGTCCTCATCGGTAACGTCATCGAAACCCAGTTCCTCACCAGCGGTGACTGGAACTTCGGCAGTGCCATCTCTCTGATCATGGCAGTCATCATCATGATTTCCATGTATCTGACCAGAAAAGTAGACACAGACCCGGCAGCAAACGGAAGGGGGGAATAAGCCGTGGAAGAAAAAAGACACAGAATCGGCGCCAAAATCATTTTGGGCATCACGGCGTTATTCTTCTATCTGCCCATACTGTATATCATCGTCTTTTCCTTTAATGACTCCCGCTCCCTGACAAAGTTCAGCGGTTTTTCACTGCGGTGGTATGAAAAGATGTTTTCTGACAGTGCCATGATGCAGTCGGTGGTTTATACCATCGTCATTGCCATTCTGGCAACCATCATTTCCACAGTGGCAGGCACACTGGCTGCCATCGGTCTTTCCCGTTCCCGGAAAGCCCTCCGCAACGTGGTGGAACAGGTCAATAACCTGCCCATCATGAACCCGGAAATCGTAACAGCCATCGGCCTTCTGATGTTCTTCAGTGCTCTGGGCATCAATAAAGGCTTTACCACACTGCTGCTGGCGCACATTATGTTCTGTACGCCTTATGTTATCCTGTCCGTTTCCCCTAAACTGCGGTCTTTGGACCCCAACCTGGCGGATGCGGCACTGGATCTGGGTGCCACACCTATGCAGGCATTGACAAAGGTCATCGTGCCCCAGATCATGCCCGGTATCGTTTCCGGCGCGCTGATTGCTTTCACCATGAGCTTTGACGATTTCATCATTTCTTATTTCGTCACCGGCAATGGTGTGAACAATATTTCTATTTTGGTGTATACCATGAGCAAACGTGTCAACCCTTCCATCAACGCATTGTCCACCTTGGTCATTGCCATCATCACGGTTGTGTTGATCGTTGTCAACGTAGTACCCATCATCAAAGAGAAAAGGAGAAAAAAGGTATGAAAAAATTGATTGCTATGGCTCTTGCAAGCGTAATGCTGCTGGCAGGCTGCGGCGGCGGCAGCAGCGAAGGTGCATCTTCTGCAGATGCAGTGGAAAAATATGGTTCCGATACCCTGAAGCTCTACAACTGGGGCGAATACATGGGCGAAGACCTGATTTCCAATTTTGAAAAAGAATTTGGCGTAAAGGTTATTGTGGAATACTTCGACTCCAACGAAACCATGTACACCAAACTGCAGGCTGGGGATTCCTATGACGTTCTGGTTCCCTCCGACTACATGATCGAAAGACTGATCAAAGAAGGCATGCTCCAGGAACTGGATCTGTCTCTGATCCCCAATATTTCCAACCTGGCAGAAGGTGTCAAAGGTCTGCCTTATGATCCCGAAAACACATATTCCGTACCTTACTTCTGGGGCAGTGTAGGTATCGTTTACAACCACAACAACGTAGATCCTGCCGTTGTGGAAGAACAGGGCTACAACATCCTGCACAACACAGATTACAAAGGTAAAATCTATGTGTATGACTCCGAACGTGACTCCTTCATGATGGCCTTCAAAGCACTGGGCTACTCCATGAACACAGACAATCAGGATGAAATCCAGGAAGCTTATCAGTGGCTGCTGGATATGAACAACACCATGGAACCCGTTTATGTAACAGACGAAGTCATCGACGGCATGATCAATGGCACAAAAGATATCGCAGTTGTTTACAGCGGTGACGCAACAACCGTTCTGTCCGAAAACCCTGACATGAGCTTCTGGATGCCCAACGAAGGCACAAACCTGTGGAGCGACGCTATGGTTATCCCCGCAAACGCTGCAAACCCCAAACTGGCACACGAATTCATCAACTATGTGCTGACATATGAAGCATCTCTGGGCAACAGCGAATACGTTGGCTACGCTTCTTCCAACCAGGAAGTTCTGGATGAACTGAGCGGTGAAGGCGGCCTGTTCGCAGAAAACGAAGCATACCTGCCTCGTTCCGGCTATGAAAAAGACGAAGTTTTCGTAGACAACCAGGTGCTGAAAAAAGAACTGGCTGAACTGTGGATCAAAGTAAAAGCGACTAAGTAATGACGAAAAGATAAGGAGGGAAATGGATGTTACAGAATGCTTTGGACATCCTGCGTAAAGAAGGAAAAGAGATTCTGGTCTGCCTTTCCGGCAGCAAAGAAGCCCAGAGAGCATGGCTGGCAGCCGGCGGGGAAGCGGGACATATGCTCTCTCATCGTCAGGTGGAAAGCTGGCTCATGACCGGCGGCGCACAGCTGCCCAAGGAAATCGCTTTTTCCGGTACGCTGGAAGAATTTGTTTCCCTCTTTCCCAAGACAAACGCCGAGGACAGTAAGCGGAAAGTGAATACCTTCCTCTCCGGAGCGGTTGTGGAATACAAAGATGGAAACTGGGAATATTTCACCTGTAATGTGGTGGTCATGGGCTGCTGTATGGGGGAATATCTCAGCATCGTCAATAAAAAAGAAATTAGTTTCTGAACGAAAAAGGAAATGCCTTTCGGCATTTCCTTTTTTCGTTCTATCCTCTTTTTGTCTGCATAAACTATTTGCAGACCGAAAGGAGGTTACGCCCATGGGGAAGAAAGAAAAGGATCAACGGCTCCTGCGCCGGAATCTGCTGGGCGTTTGTGTGTTTTTGCTGGCGCTGCCTGTGCTCTGGCCCATGGGCGGCGCGGCTTTTGCCATGCGGGAGATTTTGCCGGGACAAGTATCGGCGGCGGAGCCCACAGGGGAGGAAGGCGCAGACACCACAGGAGAAACGGAAACAGTGGAGGAAGAACCCGCAAAAGAAACGGGGCTTTTCGGCATTGATGACCTGAAATTCAAAGAGGGAGAACAGGTGGCAGCTGCCTATCTGCCTCGGGAGGAAGTGGAGCGAATGCAGGATTTTTCCTATCTCCAGAAGAAGTATTACACCACCGATTCCCGTACCATGCTGCTGCCCACGGATATCAACGTCAATGACGCACTGGCGAAGGATTTCACCATAGATACAGAGGTGGAAGGTCCCAAAGTGCTCATATTCCATACCCATATTTCCGAAGGCTTTGCGGACAGTGATATGAGCAAGGGTAAGGAAGAAGGCATCTGGGGCGCGGGGGAATATCTGAAGGAGTTACTGGAAAAAAAGTACGGCATCGAAGTCCTCCACCATGACGGGGTGTATGACCGGGTCAATGGCAAAGGACAGGTCACAGGGGCTTATGAACGCATGGAGCCGGATATTCGACAGATTCTGGAGGAAAATCCCTCCATACAGGTCTGCATCGACATGCATCGAGATGGTGTCCTCGAGGGAACCCATCTGGTGACAGAAGTCAATGGCAAACCTACGGCGAAAATCATGTTTTTCAATGGGCTGTGCCGTTTGAACCAGAATGGGCAGGCAGTGCCCACACCGGGGCTGGATAACCCTTATGTGTCCGATAATCTGGCATTCAGTTTGCAGATGCAGACCCAGTCAGCGGCAAGATTTCCCGAATTCAATCGGAAAATCTATCTCAATGCCTATCGCTTCAGCCTGCATATGCTGCCACGGTCTACCCTCATTGAAGTGGGTGCCCAGACCAATACCAAAGAAGAAATACATAACGCCATGGAACCTCTGGCGGAAATTCTGGCGGCGGTATTGCTGGGTGCGGAATAAAGAAAAAGGCACGACATTTCCAAAAAGGAAATGCCGTGCCTGAGGGTGTCGAAAAAGTCGACCACCCTTCGTCAAAATCAGGATTTTTGACGAGGTTACTGTATGTATAAACAGTACGTTCCATCGGCATAAAAAATGCCTTGAAACGTGCTGTTTTCCTCGTCGGAAGTGAATTCCGACTGCGGGTTGAATTTGGGGAACCCTTTTGTTCCCCAAGCCCTTCCGCGTTTTTGCAAAAGTGTAAAATATCGTTTTTTGACAGTCTAAAAGGCACGACATTTCCAGAAAAGAAATGCCGTGCCTTTTGTTATGAGGATATCCTCGAAAGTGGTTATTTTGTTACATCTTTGGGAATGGTGAAGGATACGGTACCCATGTAACCGGGTGCCACTTCGTATTCACCGAATACGATGACCAGTTCACCGGCTTCGTTCAGATAGAAGTTTTCATCCCCTGTCAGACCTGTGAAGCCGCCGGGCTCTCCTTCTGTGAAGTAAACTTTGCCTTCATCTTCAGCCATCTGTGCTGCCATCTGGTCTTTGATGTTCTGGCTCACAGCTTCCAGTTTTTCAGGGCTGTTCAGGAAATCTTTCAAAGATACGGTTTGACCTGTGGCTTTGTCCACAGTAAAGATTTTGACGAATTCAGCGCCGCTTGCCATGGTTTCCACAGTGTTGATGCGGATGCTCACATATTTGTCGTTGTCGGAAACCACTTCATAACTGGATTCCAGTGCGTAGTGGCCTTCTTCCTGACCCAGCTGGGCAACGACTTCTTTTTCATAACGGGAAATCAGTTCTTTTGCGTAAGCGTCCATGTCCGCGTTGGCTGCCACGTTGCCGTCGATCTGAGGCACGCTGATGTCAGCCATCATGCCGTTGTTTGTACTTTCGTTGTAGTTGCGGATGGTCACCACTCTTGCAATGCTGCCGATAACGGGGATGCCGTCCATAGCCTGTGCCACAACGGGGCTGGCGTTTACGGCAATGCCAAATGTGAGTACAAGTGCTGCGGCGGTAACGCCGGTACGTTTCATGTTTTTCATACGATCGCTCCTCTTCTTTTCTAATCTCGCTCTCATGATGCCTGCTTCTATTCTATCTCTTGTTTCCTGGGGTACGGGAATCTGGTCATACTCTTCTTTCCACATTTCCATGGACTCCCTTCTATGATCGTCCTGTGTTTTCATAACCCCCGACGCTCCTTTCTAAATTCTGTTCTGCTCCGCTTCGGGCCGCAGTTTTCGCAGTGCCCGGTACAGCCGTGCCTTGACGGTGTTCAGGTTTTCGCCTGTGATTTGGGCGATGTCCTCCAGTTTACAGTCCTCAAAAAATCTTAGTATGATGACGCTTTTCTCTCTGTCATTGAGGTGTTCCAGCATTTCTTCCAGTTCCCATTTGCTGTGGAGCTGGGCAAGCTCATTGGTGTAATCCCCCACGGCTGCTGTCAGCGGTTCTGTCACCTCCTCTACCGTATCTTCCCGCTTGTGTTTCCGCAGAAATTCCAAAGCGGTGTTGATGACGATGCGATACAGCCAGGTGCCGAGGTAAGCGTCGTTCTGGACGCTGCGGCAGTCCCGCATGGCTTTGTAGGCGCTTTCCTGAACGATGTCCAGGGCGTCCTGTTCGTTGTGGACGTAGCTGTAAGCCAATCGGTAGTACCTGCTGTACTGACTGAGGAGAAGGTCTTCTGTCTGTTTTTCCCGTTTGGTTTTCATAGGATCTCCTCCGAAAAAATATGAAGTGTTTGTGTGTTTCTGATTGTTAGATGCACGAGATGCCAAAAAGTTGCGAAAGTTTTTTGAAAAAATTTTTTCTTTTTTTCAGTGTAGCCAAAAATGAGGAAAAAGGGAAGCTTTACAGGGGGGAAGGCAGGGTGTAAAATAGTACGAAAGCAAAAGAGAAAGGATTGGGAACCATGAAAAAATGGCAGCAGAACATCGTCCTGTTCGATCTGGACGGCACATTGACAGATTCCGCGGAGGGCATCATCCGCTCCGTACAGCATATGCAGGAAAAACAGGCAGAGAAGTTTGGGAAGCGGAAAAACTGGGCTTCATCGTAGGGCCTCCCCTCAGGGACAGCTTCCGGGACGCTTTCGGCATGAAAACAGAAGAAGAAATCGACAACGCCGTATCTGTGTTCCGTGAGAGATATTTCTCCGTGGGGCTTTTCGAAAACGCAGTCTATGACGGCGTCAAAGAAATGCTGGAAGAACTGAAGAAAATGGGCAAACGCCTTGCCGTTGCTACATCCAAGCATGAAAGCACCGCAGTCCGCATCCTGACACATTTCGGTCTGGCGGATTATTTCGAGGTTATCGGCGGTGACGACCCCGCATCCAATCGGGATAATAAGACCAAAGTAGTGGCTTATGTGCTGGAACGAATGAACGCAGAAAAAAGCGACGTTGCCATGGTAGGCGACCGGAAATATGACATCGAAGGAGCACACGCTTTGGGCGTGGAAGCCATTGGTGTGCTTTATGGCTATGGCAGCCGGGAAGAATTTGCCGCCTGCGGCGCAGACGCTGTGGTGGAAACACCGGCGGAACTGGTGGAACTGTTTCGGTAAAGAAGAAGGGATTTTCCCTTCTTTTTTTATGCCTTCAAAAAGGACAAATGTGCTTGTCAAAGATACAACTGTCGTGCTATGCTGAAAATAAGAGATTGGGGGAAAAGGGCATAGATAAAAGGCATGGATTAAGGGGGAATCTCATGAAAAAAATCACATGGATTGAAATCATTGTCGTTTTGGCATTGGTGGCAGGCTGGTTTTATATGGAGAAAACGGAAAGCCTGACCATATTTGTCAAAGAGGATATGACAAAAGAAGAAATTCTGGCGGAAATGCCGGAAATTGCCGTTACGGAGCAGGATGAAAAGTTGGAGGATTATGTGATGGGACTGCCGGAGGTGCAGGAACTGTTGGCACAGCCTGACGGGGGAAGTATCCCCAATGAAAAAGAGGAAACCCTCCTTTCGGATTTTTTGGCAGAAGGCGATTTGCTGACGGGATTTGGCGTAGTGGATCATGATGTATATCTGGACATCAAACAGGGAGAGGAAAAGCAGCTTTCCTATACCTTTGACGGCGCAGGAACTCAGCCTATGCGGAAGATCATCTGGGTGTATGAACAGCGGTGGGACGGATGGCAGAATACAGCCGCTTATGAGGCCTGGGGGATTCCTATGTGAAGCGAACAGGGAAACACGCATGGTTTTCCTGGGTAGGCGGTCTGTTCCGCTGAAAGGAGGATGCTGTATGAAGAAGATTGGTATTTGTCTGATGGTGGTATTGTCTTTTATTTTGGTAGGAAATACTGTCTATGATTTTCGTATGAACAGCCGTTACAGCGTGGTGCAGTTCCAGCCCTCTGATATGACGGCGGCGGAAATCAAAGAGGAATTTCCAGAAATCGCTTTTTCTGAGAAAGACCGCACACTTCATGCAGATGTGATGGCACTGCCGGAGGTGCAGGCGGCTTTGGCGGCGGAGAAAGAAACCATATTCACCAAAGAAGAAGGGGCAGCTCTTTTGGAGGAATATCTTATGGAAGGCAGGGAACTGGCAGAATTTTCTGTTTCCGATGGGGTTTCTGTGGTTTTCCGAGATGCGGAGCACAGAGAAACAGCCTATACCTTTGATGAGGGCTATCTGTCAAAAGAGATTTCTGTTTATGAAAAACATCCCGGACGGAATTGGGACTGTGTTGCCATCTATAAAAATCTGAATGGAAATTATGAGAAGGTTGACGGCATTCCACAGTGGTTTCCTGGCGGCAGCTGCGGAACGAAGCATAGGAGGGATTTCTATGACGAAAAAGACAAGCCGAAAATTGGGGCTTTTACTGCTGGTGCTGGCAGTGTATTTTGTGATATATGCCTTGGGGCATCCCACAGGCAGTTTTCCATGGAGCAACAGCGTCACTTATGGCGTTTATCTGGTGTATATTTTGTTGACGGGAGTGCTTCTTTGGGCGCCATTTGGGAAAAAACAGAGGTGATCATATGAAAGTGGAACAATTTGTCATGGCATACGGCGTGGAACAGGATCGTCTGCGTGCTTTTTTGCCGGAGGGCTTTGTTTCCCTGCGTCCGGTGCTGCGGATCAATGGAGAAATTCGGACAAATGGAATGGAAACATACTATCTGGAACTGAATACGCCAGTGGAAGCCCGCGGCAAACGGGGCTGGCTGAATGTTGCCCACTGGGACAGCGAACATACAGACCTGACTTGCAAAAGAGAGGGGAAGGCAGTGACATTTCAAACGCCTTTTCTCCAGATTACTTATACAGGAACGGGAGCCGTAGGGGGATGCCCGGCGGAAAAAGATAATGACGGCTGTTTCTTTTTGGAGGAAGCCTTTCGCCCGGCAGAAATCATTGACCAGAAAAAGGAATTTTGCGACTGTGCCTTTTCCTGGCATTTTACGGAAACAGATGCCAAAGGCATCAGTGTCAATGGAAAAACACTGCCAACCATTCCCACAGAGGCAAAAATCACGTATCCAAAACAGCCTTTTACAGCGGAAACGGCAGCAGCCATTCCCTGTGAACAGATTTTGGGCGCCTATATGGTGCGGTTTGAGCGGGAAACATGAAAAAAGCCCTTCGCATTTTGCGTGCGAGGGGCTTTTGATTTTTACGGGAAACATTGCCAATGTCCGCAAAACATGGTATGCTCATCATAAAGTTAGTTGATGCTAATCAAAGGAGGTTGCCTATGAGACCCATTACGAAAATCATACCCATTCTATTGCTTCTTTCTTTCTCCGCGGCAGGCTGCGGCAACAAAAAACCAGCGGAAGAAACCCAGAAAAAGGTATCCTATGAAGAACTGACACAAGATCCTCATCTTTCTGACGCTTTGGAGGAAATGGACGATGAAAGCAGAGAAAAGCTGGAAAACAGTGAGGAAATTGTGGTGACACAGGGGGTTTTGACCAAAGAGGAAACAGAGCCGTAAACTGTTTTTTGAGAAAACAAAAAAGCTGGAATCCTAGGGATTCCAGCTTTCTTATTTTTATGGAGCAATGGGCAGACAAAGGTCACAGCAGTGTCTGTCCACTTCTTTTTTGATATAGCGTTCCATGATGGGTCTGCGAAAGTCTATGGTATAGCCCTGTGCCGCCGCAGCATCGAAACAGCCTGCCCATGCCTGCGCAAGGGCTTCTGTGGTGTGGGGCAGGGTGAAAATAAGATATTTTCCTCCGGGAAGTGTTTGGACAGGCAAATTCAACAGCCCTTGGGTGCATACATCGTAGCGGCACAGATGGGGCGGCGTTGTCTGGGGATTATCCCAAGGTACTGCCCATATGGTGGTATTTTCCTGCCAGAGCCCTTTTTCGGTGATGCGGTTTTTCATTTTTGCCATAAGAGCGGCGTTTTCTCTGCCGTAAGCCCCTGTGCGGCGCAAATACTGGACAGGCAGAGCGTCCCAGTATTCTGTTTTCGTTTCCAGCCAAAATGCCATGGCGTTCCCTCCTTTTTGTTAGGGAGAGCATAACCCCAGTTAAAATGATTTGCAAGGCTTTTTTACGAAAAAACAGCGTGGAATTACCACGCTGTTTCTATCAATCCTACTATTACAATTTTTCCAGATATGCTTTGTTATCTGCAATGGCCTTTGTGGTCATGGCTTTGGAAGGGCCGCCGATGACGTTTCTTGCTTCCACGCACTGTTTCACGCTGATGGCATCGTACACGCTTTCGTTGAATACAGGGGAAATTGCCTGATATTCTTCCAGAGAAAGGTCGTCCAGATTGGTGTTGTGTTCGATGCAGTAAAGCACCAGATGACCGATGATGCTGTGAGCGTCACGGAAAGGCACGCCCTGTTTTACCAGCCAGTCCGCCGCGTCGGTGGCGTTGGTGAAGCCGCCTTTTGCTGCCTGAAGCATGTTATCTTTCTTCACTGTCATGGTTGCGATCATGTTTGTGAAAACGGGCAGACACATTTTTACGGTGTCGATGGCGTCAAAGAGGGCTTCTTTGTCTTCCTGCATGTCTTTGTTGTAAGCCAGAGGCAGACCTTTCAGTGTGGTCAAGAGTCCCATGAGATGACCGTAGACACGTCCGGTCTTACCGCGGATGAGTTCTGCCATGTCGGGGTTCTTTTTCTGGGGCATGATGCTGGAACCGGTGGCGTAAGCGTCATCCAGTTCGATGAAGCGGAATTCATGGCTGCTCCAGAGAATGATTTCTTCACAGAAACGGCTCAGGTGCATCATGAGCATGGAAAGGTCGGAAACCAGTTCCACGCAGAAATCACGGTCGGAAACGCCGTCCATGCTGTTGGCAGAGATTGCCGCAAAGCCCAGCTGTTCTGCCACGAAATAACGGTCTAAAGGATATGTGGTAGTAGCCAGTGCGCCGCTGCCCAGAGGCAGTACGTCTGTCCGTTTGTAAGCGTCGCAGAGGCGGTCATAGTCCCGTTTGAACATTTCCACATAAGCCAGCAGATGGTGTGCCAGTGTCACAGGCTGTGCACGCTGGAGATGGGTATAGCCGGGCAGGATGGTTTCTGTGTGGGCTTCTGCCAGTGTGTTCAGTTCCGCCAGCAGGTTTTTCACCAGAGATTTGATTTCGGTGATTTCCTTTTTGGTGTACATACGGGTGTCCAGTGCTACCTGGTCGTTCCGGCTTCTGCCTGTATGAAGTTTTTTGCCCACGTCGCCGATGCGGCTGATGAGGATGGTCTCCATGTTCATATGGATGTCCTCAGCCTTTTCGTCGAAAGTCACTTTGCCTGCTTCGATGTCGTCCAGGATTTCACCCAGTGTTTTCACAATGAGGTCTGCGTCCTCCTGGGGGATGATGCCCTGTTTGCCCAGCATGGCTGCGTGTGCCATACTGCCGGTGATGTCCTCATGGTACATGCGGCTGTCAAAGCCGATGGAGGAATGGAAATGGTCTGTAAAGCTGTCTGTGGATTTGGTGAAGCGTCCGCCCCAAAGTTTCTGCATAAAAATCTTCCTTTCTATGTCATGGGGCGAAAGCCCGCAATTTCTAGTGATAAAGAAAAAATGGACTGTTCCCTTGGGACAGCCCCGAAAAACCTGTGGCATAGAGTCTCCATGCCGGTTTTTGTTGACCATGGTTTTCTGGAAGCCTGCTGGTTCATGGGTCATGTATAGGCAGTGAAGGTAGTTTTGTTTGACTGTGAATGAACCAGTGCGTCCATGTTTCCGTTTGGTTTTTGATTCATGGAAACCGCTCAGGGCAGTTTCCATGTTTTTATCTTTTGTATGTATGAACAAATGGGGGCAAGGTGAGGTGCCCCCCCACATTGTTACCGTGAATTATTTGTTTTCGTTGTTTGCCATCATCATCGCGCGTACTTTCAGAGGCAGACCGAACAGGTTGATGAAACCGTCAGCGTCTTTGTGGTTGTACAGTTCGCCTGTTGTGAAGCTTGCCATGGATTCGTTGTACAGGCTGTAAGGAGAAGTGCTGCCAGCAGGGATGATGTTGCCTTTGTACAGTTTCAGTTTGACTGTGCCTGTTACAGTTTCGTTTACTTTGTCGAAGTAAGCGCTCAGTGCTTCACGCAGAGGTGTGTACCATTCGCCGCTGTAAACCAGTTCTGTGAATTTGTTGCTTGCGATTTCGTTGAAAGCCTGTGTTTTCTTGTCTGTGCACAGGTATTCCAGTTCGCGGTGTGCGTAGTAGAGGATAGTACCGCCGGGTGTTTCATATACGCCACGGGATTTCATACCTACCACACGGTTTTCGCAGATGTCAGCGATACCGATACCGTTTTTGCCGCCGATTTCGTTGAGTTTTTTCAGCATTTCCACAGGGCCCAGTTTTTCGCCGTTTACTGCAACGGGAACGCCTGCTTCAAAGTCCAGTGTGATGTATTCGGGTACATCGGGAGCATCTTCGGGGGATACACCCAGCTGCAGGAGATGTTTGTAGTTAGGTTCGTTTGCGGGGTCTTCCAGTTCCAGACCTTCGTGGCTCAGATGCCAGATGTTGCGGTCACGGCTGTAAGAGTTGTCGTGGCTTGCTTCAAAGGGAATGCCATGTGCTTCCAGGTAAGCCATTTCGTCTTCACGGCTCTGCATGCCCCATGTATCCAGACGCCAGGGAGCGATGATTTTCAGTTCAGGTGCCAGTGCTTTGATGGTCAGTTCAAAACGTACCTGGTCATTGCCTTTGCCTGTTGCGCCGTGGCAGATTGCTGTTGCGCCTTCTTTTTTGGCGATTTCAACCAGTTTCTTTGCGATGATGGGACGAGCCATGGAAGTACCTAAGAGGTATTTGCCTTCGTAAACTGCGTTTGCTTTGATGCAAGGATAAATAGCATCTGTGATGAATTCTTCTGTCAGGTCAGCGATGTAAAGTTTGCTTGCGCCTGTTTTCAGTGCTTTTTCTTCCAGACCTTCTGTTTCTTTGCCCTGACCAACGTCGCCGCAGACTGCAATAACTTCTGCGTCATAATTTTCTTTCAGCCAGGGAATGATAACAGATGTGTCTAAGCCGCCGGAATATGCCAATACGATTTTTTCTTTGCTCATAATATTTTTCCTCCTTGTAATCGAACGATGTGTCATCGTGTATGCTCTTGAATATTTATGAGCTTATTATACATAGAATTTTCTGGAATTGCAAGAGTAAAATGAAAAAATATATGTATTTTGGTAGTATTTATTAAATAATTATGCAAATATCGTTTTGTCTTATGGATATTTCAAGGAGTGTATACACATAATATGCAATTTGCGGTGCATAGTTGAATATGTATGGTGAATGTATATTATGTATGGACGGTTTTTCGTACAGTCTTTGGGCAGACAGACACATTTTACTTTGCGAAAAGCCCCTTTTGTGATATGATTAGGGAATAGAAACCATTGTTTTTACAAAAGAAAAAAGAGTGAAAGAAGAAGGAGGCATATACAATGAAGGTATTGACATATATGCAGGGTGGTCACAAAGCAGTTGGCATTTTGAAGAAAAACGGACAGGAAGTGGTTCCCGTGAACTATCTGGGCTGCGGTCTGGTGAATATGACGGAATTCATCGCTTCCATGACTGAAGAAAAAATGCGCAAACTGGAGAAAAACGCGGAGCTTATGGACGGTATTCCCATGGAAGAAGTACGTCTGCTTTCTCCCATTGTACACCCCAAACAGGACGTAATCTGTCTGGGTATCAATTACTATGCCCATGCGGAAGAAGCGGCAAGATTCCACGATGAGGCTTTCGGCGGCGAACGCCCCCAGCCCATTTATTTCTCCAAACGGGTAAACCGTGCCGTTGGCGATGGAGAACCTGTGGATGGACATTTTGATATTGTAGACAGTCTGGACTATGAAGCGGAACTGGCTGTTATCATTGGTAAGGACGCCAAAAATGTGGCAGAAGCGGACGCTTTTGACTATGTATTCGGTTATTCCGTACTGAACGACGTCAGTGCCAGAAACTTGCAGACATCTCACAAACAGTGGTATTTCGGTAAGAGTCTGGACGATTTTACCCCTATTGGACCTTGGATCGTGACAAAAAATGAGTTTGAAAATCCTCCCGCACTGCCTATCCGTTCCTATGTGAATGGAGAGCTGCGTCAGGATAGTAATACATCCCTGATGATTAACGGCGTGGCAAAAGTCATCAGCCAGCTTTCTCAGGGCATGACTTTACAGGCAGGCACCATCATTGCCATGGGTACGCCCGCTGGGGTAGGTATGGGTTTTGAGCCCCCGAAATTCCTGAAAGCCGGCGATGTGGTCACCTGTGAAATCGAAGGCATCGGCAAACTGACCAACGAAGTGAAATAAGAAGCTGCGGCGTTCTTGTTTTCTGCAGGGCAGGCTGGTTTCTATTTTCCGCACCGAAGGCGTCTGTAAGGCGAAATGGAAATTTCTGATACTTCCGGTGATACGCCTCTGTCTGTTTCGTTGGTAATCATTGGTAACATAAAAGGAGAATATTATGCAAAAAGATATGATTAAGGTAATGAGTGTATTCGGCACCCGTCCCGAAGCCATCAAAATGGCGCCTCTGGTGAAAGTGCTGGAACAGACGGAAGGCATCGAAAGCATCGTCTGTGTCACCGCTCAGCATAGAGAAATGCTGGATCAGGTGCTGGAGATCTTCGATCTGCATCCCAAATACGATCTGAATATCATGCAGAGCCGTCAGACATTGGCAGGCATCACTACCCGCGCCCTCACAGGGCTGGAAGAAGTTATGGCGGAAGAAAAACCCGACATCGTACTGGTGCATGGGGATACATCCACCACATTCGCAGGTGCATTGGCTGCATATTATAATCAGGTGAAAGTGGGTCATGTGGAAGCTGGTCTGCGTACGTATGATAAGTATCAGCCTTTCCCCGAAGAAATGAACCGCCGTCTGACAGGTGCGCTGACAGACCTGCACTTTGCGCCTACCAAACTAGCGAAGGAACATTTGCTGAAAGAAAACATTGACGCTGACGGCATTTTCATCACCGGCAATACCGTTATCGACGCATTGGCACATACCATTGAAGAAAATTATACCTTCCATGAAGAAGAACTGAACACCATCGACTTCAAAGGCAAACGTGTCATTGCCATGACTGCTCACCGCCGGGAAAATCTGGGACAGCCCTTGGAAAATATCTGCCATGCGGTAAAACGCATTGTAGAAGACTTCCCTGATGTGGAAGTGGTTTACGCTGTCCATAAAAATCCTGCCGTTGTGGAACCCGTACACCGTATCCTTGGGAATAACCCTCGTATCCACCTGACAGACCCTCTGGATCTGAAAGATATGCATAACCTGATGTGCCGTTCTTTCTTCGTTATGACAGACAGCGGCGGACTTCAGGAAGAAGTGCCTTCCATGGGCAAACCCGTGCTGGTGCTGCGTAACGTGACAGAACGCCCCGAAGGGTGGAAGCCGGCACACTGAAACTGGCAGGCACTGACGAAGAAACCATTTACGCTATGGCAAAAGAACTGCTGACAGATACAGAAGTTTATGAATCCATGGCACAGGCAAAAAATCCCTTTGGGGACGGCAACGCTTCCAAGCGTATTGCAGCAGCCATCCTTTATGCTTTCGGCAAACAGGATGCGCGCCCCGAAGATTATACCATCACAACCGAGGCAAAAAGCAGCGGCAAGGAGGAAAAACCTATGAAAGAAGAACGTATGGCAATTTTGAGCATGTTGGAAAAAGGGCTCATCAATGTGGATGAAGCGGAAAGACTGCTGACCGTGCTGCAAAATGGCGCAGGTCTGGAAAAAGACGGTCTGGGCAAAGCTGTGGGCAGCGCACTGGAAAAAGCCGGCGCTGTATTGGGCAGTGTAGCAAGGACTGTTGGGGAAAAAGCGGAACAGCTTCAGCCCCGTGTCCGTGAAGTGGCAACAAAGGTTGCAGATAAAGCTGATGAAATGCAGCCCAAAGTAAGAAGCGCCGCATTCCGTATGACAGAAAAAGCACAGGAACTGAAAGAAGACGCGAGAACATATAAAGAAAAATTGCAGGCAAAACGCCGCAATGAAGAAGAAGACTGGGACGATCTGGATCTGGACGAACTGGATGCAGACGAAGCAGCAGTAGAAAAAGCAGCAGTTGCAGAGGAAGCTCCCGCAGAAGAAGCACCCGTGGCAGAAGCGGCAGCAGATGTGACAGCGGCAGCTGCGGAAGAAGTGACTTCCGAAGAAGATATGACCGAAGAAGAAGTGGATCCCGTTATGGAAAAATACGCAAAGAACGTGGAAACCGTTCTGGATTCCGTACAGTTCCAGATGGAACAGATTGATGAATGCGAAGATTTCCTGAAATCCGCCTTCGGTGATCTGGACCCTTCCGAATGGGAAGACGATGAGGAAGAAGAAACAACAGAAGAAAAGAAAGAAGATAAATAAAGCAAATTCCCCTTGAGAAAGCATCGGTTTTTCTTTTCCTTGATTTCTTAAGGGAAATTGCGGCGGCTGCCTTCATCAGAAAACATACCTAACAGATTTCTTTGTTTTCTTATGAAAATGCCGCTGATGCGGTTCTTTGAAAACAGACGCACGAAAACATCAGGTAATCCGAGATTTCGTGCGTTTTTTTTGCAGGAAAAGGGGGAGAATTTATGGATTTTCTGCGGCTGCTTGCATTTGGCTATTTGCTTTATGGCGTTGTGGGTCTTTTTGGTTTTCAGAAAATTCCGGAAGCCCATCGTCATAGACCATGGACAAAGGCTTATAACCGCTGGCAGGCGGTGTCATGGATTTTGACAGCGCTGCCTTTGCTGGTGTATTCGTTTTATTTTTCGTCCGGGCAGTGTATCGTTTCTTTGGGAAAACGGATAGGGCTTCTTCTGTTATTGTTTGTGCCGACCATCATATTTGAAGTGATTCGCTCCCGGAAATTTTCCAGATTGCTCAAAGAGGAGAAAGAGCGGGAAAAGATAGACGAAGGTGGGGATAGGCAATGAAAAAGCCCTTGCAATTTATTTGCAAAGGCTGTAATATAGTCTTAGAAAGAGGGTTGCCGTTTTTCGCGAGGCGGTCAGTCCTGAATATGTGGATAAGACCGTCTAACTTCGCAGGTTAGGCGGTCGCTTTTTATTATCTCTTATGTAAATGACATAAGGTGATAACGCCAATGATCACTAAGCAGAACTGAAACAATTCATTATGTGTAACCATCGTATCACCTCCCTCGTGGGAAAGTGACTGAACCGCCAAACGGTAACCCTCACTTTATTCTATCATGATTTGGTGGGGTTTTCCATGAGTTTTGGCAAAACAGGAGGGATTGCATGGTCAGAAAAGGAAAGGCAGAGGACTGCCGTGGCATTTATGAACTGATTTGTGATATGGAGGAAAAGGAACTGCCCTGGGACGTTTTTTTCCAGATGTATGGGGAAATGCTGGCAGACAGCCGCCATGTTTTTTAGTATGGGAAGAAGAAAAGCGGATGAAAGGCGTACTCCATCTTCGCATGGAAAGACAGCTCCACCACGCCGCCCTTGTGGCGGAAATCATGGAATTTGCCGTAGATAAAAACGCCAGAAGCAACGGCAACGGTGGTGAAATGCTCACATACGCTAGTGAACTGGCAAAAGAAGCAGGCTGTGTGCAGATAGAAGTTGCCTGCAACCAGCTGCGGAAAAATACCCATCGGTTTTATCTGCGGGAAGGCATGCAGAACTTCCATTATAAGTTTTCCAAGTCCCTTCGGGGAGAAGATACAACAGAAAATATGTTGGGCAGATAAAGAAACCCCCTGTCGTCAAAGGCTCATTTCATTCAAGCCTTTGACGAGTTGACAGATGTATAAAGTCAAAGTTCCATCGGCTAAAAAGCCTTGAAACTTCGGCTTTTCCTCGTCGGAAATGAATTCCGACTACGGATTCTAGTTGGGGAACTCTTTGTTCCCCAAACCCTTCCGCATTCTTGAAAAAAGTAAAAAATCTGAAACCCCCTGTCGTGGAAACAACAGGGGGTTTGTTATTAGAACTGATTAGTTACTTGGAAAATATAGAATTTCAGATAATAAGACTCATCCGCTGCCCATAAAATGGGGTGGTCAGGGGACTGAGTACGGTATTCCACCTGACGCAGACGTTTATGAACATTCTTCGCTGCCTGCCCAATGGTCTGGGTGAACAGCTCATATGTCATGAAGTGAGAGCAGGAGCATGTTGCCAGAAAACCGCCGTCTTTCAGCAGTTTCATGGCACGCAGGTTGATTTCCCGATAGCCTTTGGTGGCATTTTTTACGGAGCTTCTGGACTTTGTGAAAGCGGGAGGGTCCAGAATGATGACATCGAATTTCTCGCCTTTTTCTTCCAGTTCCGGCAGAAGGGAGAATACGTCACAGCACTGGAAGCGTACAGTGTTTTCCAGTCCGTTCAGTTTGGCGTTTTCTGTTGCCTGATCCACTGCCAGCTGGGAAGCGTCTACACCCAGTACGCTTTCGGCTCCGGCGATACCAGCGTTCAGAGCAAAGGAGCCTGTGTGGGTGAAGCAGTCCAGCACCTTTGCGCCTTTGCACAGTTTCTGAATGGCAAGGCGGTTGTATTTTTGGTCTAAGAAGAAGCCTGTTTTCTGACCGTCTTCCACGTCTACCATGTAATGTACGCCGTTTTCCACGATTTCCACTTTGGTGTCAAAAGGTGCGGACAGGAAGCCTTTTTCCCGTTCCATGCCTTCCTGCAAACGAACTTTTGCGTCACTGCGTTCATAGACGCCGCGGATGTTGATGCCGTCTTTTGCCAGTGTTTCCAGCAGCAGGCGCACGATGGTTTCTTTCAGACGGTCGATGCCCAGTGCTAAAGACTGTACCACCAGTACGTCAGAGAATTTATCTACTACCAGACCCGGCAGGTAGTCCGCTTCCCCGAAGATCACACGGCAGGAAGAAGTGTCAACGGTTTTTTGCGGTAATACCATGCGTCCTCTACCCGGCGGCGGAGGAAAGCTTCGTCAATGACAGTATCAGCATGACGGCTCATCATGCGGACAGTGATTTTGGAATGGTGGTTGTAAAAACCAACGCCCATGGGGTAGCCGTCAAAGTCCAGCACAGAAACCATTTCCCCGTTGACTACGTCGGGAGAAACAGCGGCGATTTCGTTGTCAAATACCCACAGTCCGCCGGACTTGAGGGTACGGCCTTCGCCTTTTTTCAGTGTAATGGAGGGATAAGACATGGAAAAACTCCTTTCTCAATGTAGAAAAAAGCCTGATTTTTCGCAAAATCAGGCTTTTTGTATCTGCTCAGTTGATTAGTTTGCGTAGTTGTTGAAGTAGTTCTGAACCAGAACGATAGGTGTACCCTTGTCACCGCTGCCGCTGGTCAGGTCGCACAGGGAACCGATCAGGTCTGTCAGACGACGAGGTGTTGTACCTTCGGAAACCATGTTGCCTTTCAGGTCAGCGTCTTTTTCTTTGATGCGCTGACGGATCGCGTCTGCCAGTTCTTCGCCGGACAGATCAGCAAAATCGTTGTCTGCCAGATATTTCAGTTTTACTTCGTTGGGCAGACCGTTCAGGCCTTCTGTGAAGCCAGCGCCAACAACGGGGTCAGCCAGTTCCCAGATCTTGCCAACGGGATCTTTGAATGCGCCGTCGCCGTAGATCATAGCTTCTACTTTTACGCCAGTACGTGCGATGATTTCTTTCTGGATGTTTTCAGCAACTTCCTGTGCGTTTTTGGGGAACAGTTTTACTGTATCTTCTGTTGCTTTGTTGGAGCCCAGCAGACCATACTGAGGGTTGAAGCCGCTGCCGTTTACGGGAGCGTTCAGGATTTCATCCAGTGTCAGGACTTTTTCGCCGCCTGCTGCCAGGATACGACGTTTGGAACGCGCTCTTGTGTGGATGTCGCAGCACAGTACGTTCTTTGTGAATTTCACGATTGCTTCGGGATGGTTTGCGAATACGATTTCAGCTTCTGCGCCTTCTTCTTTGATCAGGTCAGCATAGTATTCAACATAGTCTACGCCTGTGAAGGGGTGTTTGATATAACCGAAAATACGGCGGTAGTCTTCCAGTGTCAGCACGTCTGTGTAAGGATTTACGCCGCTGTCATCCAGCAGATCCATGTCGAACAGGTGGTTGCCAACTTCGTCGGAAGGATAGCTCAGCATCAGAACAACTTTTTTCGCGCCTTTTGCGATACCGCGCAGGCAGATTGCGAAACGGTTTCTGCTCAGGATGGGGAATACCACACCGATGGTTTCGCCGCCCAGTTTTGCTTTTACGTCTTCAGCGATGTCTGTTGTGGAAGCGTAGTTGCCGTCAGCTCTTGCAACAACTGCTTCTGTTACACAGATAACGTCTTTTTCATGCAGCTGGAAGCCGTCTTCCTGTGCAGCTGTCAGAACGGAATCTGCAACGATTTTTACGATATCATCGCCCTGTCTGATGATAGGTGCTTTAATACCTCTGGAAATAGTACCTGCCATAATGAAATACCTCCTACTTGCTTTCATATTAAAATCATTTGGGATCAAAAACAGGTAAACCTGTAATTTGGCAATAAAAAAACATCAAATTTTGATTACAGCAATCCCTTTGACGGGATTGAATGACAAATTTGATGCATAAGGTGGGTGAATCTTGATTTTTTCAATCACCGACAAGTTATTTTACCAAGAAGAACGAACTTTTGTCAATACGGCAATGGCGGAAAAATGGGAGAAACCATGGTTTTTGTATAGCATTTAAGATGTTTTTATACGTTTTGTTAAGAATTTGGAAGGTTTTCTACAAAAAAACTTAAAATTTATGGTGTATCCTAGATGCAGATTGAAAAAAGAGAAAGGGGGAGTACCCGTGATCAGTTGGATGTATCGTATGGTTTGGGAAAGTATCTGGATTTTTTCGTTTATGGTACCGGTGCTGTGGATGTGGCAGACGGTATTCGCGGGAAAATATACTCCCAAGACCCATCGAATTGGTTTATGGCTGTTTGCCTTTTATGTGGCAGGCCTTGTGGCAGTGACAGGCGTGTTCCGGCTGCTGTTTACAAAACCGGTGTTTGCGCCGTATTTCAATTTTGAATTGTTCATTGATATTTTCGCATGTCCTTTGCAGTATCTGCTGAACTTTTTCCTCTTTGTGCCCATGGGCTTTCTGGTGCCCCTGCTGTGGAAACAGTATCGGGCGGAAAAATATGTACTGCTCTTTGGCTTTGGCACATCGTTTGCCATTGAAGTTCTCCAGATGTTCTGCGGCAGAACATCCGATGTGGATGACCTGCTCATGAATACACTGGGCGCCCTCATTGGCTACTGGATGTTTCTGGCGGCAGAACGGCAGACTTCCTTCTGTCTGCTGCGGCGAAACAAAACAGCGGAGGCAGGCGTGGCAGTATCCCGCGCTTTCCATATACTAGCTTATGAAAACTGATTATGATTCCTAAAAAGAAAGAACCTGTATTCCGAAGAATACAGGTTCTTTCTTTATTCGTCTAATATCCATATCTGCCCATCCGGCATGAGCATGAGGACGCCGGGAAGGCGTCGCAGGATATTACCTGTGTGAAAATCCCGAACCACGATTTCGTCCCGATAATCTGGGTCTTCATACCAAGTGGAAAAATACAGCTCGTCCCCATGGCGGCATTGGAAGGATTCCTGTAAGGCCATGGCATATGTTTTCTGCACAGGCCACAGGATTTCCAAGGCGTTTTCCTGCCCCTGACGTACCAGCATCAAAGGAGCGTGTTTTAATTGCAGATTGTAACAATCCTTTGTGATGGAGCGGGGAAGAGTGGCAAGGGTGGATACGGCTTCCGTTTCCGGGTCATAGAAAAGAATGTGAAGCTGTTTTTCCGGAAAATCTGCCACAAGAAGGATGAGTTTGTTTTCGCAGAACAAAGGGCGGCCGAAGTATTGTCCCTTTTTGGCAGGGATTGGCTCCACCACTTTTCCATCAGGGTGATGGATAAAGATAAGCCGTGTACGGTCAACTTTATGACCATCCGTAAACAGTTCCTCTGCCTCGTAAAGGTCGCCGCCGGTGCAGTCCATGCCCCAATACCACTGACTGCTGCCCTCCAGCGGATACAGGTTATAAATGCCGCCAGTGTGAATCTGTCTGAGCATACAAAAAGCCCCTTTCTTTCTGATGCCTGTCCCCGAAAAAGGCATTGGTTTTGAAAAAAAGCCTGTACTTTCAGGGTGTCGAAAAAGTCGACACCCTGTCGTCAAAGGCTCATTTCATTCAATCCTTTGACGAATAGACAGAAGTATAAAGGCGAAGTTCCATCGGCAAATAGCCTTGAAACTTCGCCTTTTCCTCGTCGGAAGTGAATGCCGACTGCGGATTGAATTTGGGACGCCCCACACCGCAAGAGATGCGGACAGCCATTTATGGCTGGCATTTGCGGAGCAAATGTGTTGACCCCTTCGTTTCCCAAGCCCTTCCGCGTCCTTGCAAAAGTGTAAAATCTCATTTTTTGACAAGCTGAGCCGGCATACAGGCTTTTGTGTTGTCAAATGTCGATCTTGCGGTATTACAGTTTGTCCATGCGGATAGCTGTTTCCAGCGCGATTTCCATCATCTGTGTGAATGTGTTCTGGCGTTCTTCCGGTGTAGTAGCTTCGCCGGTAAAAGGCATATCGGAAATGGTTACCATTGCCAGAGCGCGTTTGCCCAGACGAGCCGCGTTCATATACAGACCTGCGGATTCCATTTCTACTGCCAGAGCGCCCATTTTTGCCCATTTGTGCAGAGCTTCTTCGTCATCATCATAGAATGTGTCGGAAGAGAGCAGGGGGCCTACTTTCAGATCCAGACCCAGATCCTTTGCGGATTCTACTGCTGTGGAAAGCAGTGTGTAGTCTGCGGTAGGTGCGAATGTGCCGGGCAGGTTGTACTGTGCGGCAAAGTTGGAATTGGTGTGGGAGGACATGCCTGCCACAATGTCGCGCAGCTGCAGTTTGTCGCTGATGGCGCCGGCAGAGCCGATGCGGATGATATTTTCCACGCCAAAGAAGCTGTAAAGTTCATAGCTGTAAATGCCGATGGAGGGAATGCCCATGCCGCTTGCCATTACGGATACAGGTACGCCTTTGTATGTGCCGGTGTAGCCCTGAACACCACGTACATCGTTTACAAGTACAGGGTTTTCCAGGAATGTTTCCGCAATGAATTTAGAGCGCAGGGGATCGCCGGGCATCAGCACGGTTTTTGCGAATGCGCCTTTTTCGGCTGCAATATGAGCAGTTGCCATAGGTATCGCCGTCCTTTCTGTTTTTCATGATTATTTTTTTCTGCCTATTTATCATAACAGTTTTTGGCACAGATGAAAAGCAAAATGGTATGAAAAAAACATGTCCGCCGAAAAAGAACAGAAAAAAGGAAAAAACAGGAGAAAACATCCTTTTTTGGGAGAAAGGCTTGACTTTGTATGTGGGATATGGTATGAATGATGTAGATGATGTCTGCCAAGCTGGCGGACAGAAAAATAAAACAGATAGAGGTGCGGAAACCATCAGTAACCCTTTGGAAGAAATGCTGGACGGCAGAAGGGGTGAAAGGGGAATTCGCCGAAGTTCTGGAGCAGGTCCGATGGCTCCGGGGCTGGGACGCAGCAGAATATGCGGCGGACTGTCACTTTTGTGGAGCGCTATCAAAAAAGTAGAGCCTGTTTGGGGTTTACTGTTCCTGCGAAAAAAAGCGGAGCCTGTGCGCGTGTGCCACGGGCTTTTTTTTATTGCCTCCGCAAGCTGTTTTACCTTTGTGAACACACCAGTGTGAAGACACAAGGGGCGCAATTATAAATTGTAATGTTTTTGAGAGGAGTAAAAGGGGTATGTTTCAAAAAAGATCCAATTGGCTGAGAACCTTCCTGGTTTGCTCAGCTGTTCTGCTGCTCTTTACCGTCACCGCATTCGGTACGGAAGGGGAAACAGCAGAAATCACAAGCAACATGTATGCAACCTTCTGGTCTCTGGTACCTCCACTGGTTGCAATCATTCTGGCACTGATTACGAAGGAAGTTTTTTCCTCATTGTTTGTCGGTATCGTAACCGGTGCGCTGTTCTACACAAACTTTAATATTAAAGAAGCTTTTCTGGTTATCGTAACTGACCAGACAGAAGGCGGCCTGCTGGCAAACGTATCTGACAGCGGCAATGCCGGCATCCTGATCTTCCTGGTTGTACTGGGTGTTCTGGTTGCACTGATGAACAAAGCTGGCGGTTCTGCCGCATACGGCAAATGGGCTTCTTCCGTTATCAAGACAAGAAAAGGCGCTCTGCTGTCCACATTCCTGCTGGGCGTTCTGGTATTCGTAGACGACTACTTCAACTGCCTGACAGTAGGTAGCGTTATGCGTCCTGTAACAGACACACACAATGTTTCCCGTGCGAAACTGGCTTATATCATCGACGCCACAGCGGCGCCCGTCTGCATCATCGCTCCCATTTCTTCCTGGGCAGCAGCTGTATCCGGTGTTGTAGAAGGCTACAACGGTCTGGAACTGTTCATCCGTTCCATCCCTTACAACTTCTACGCACTGCTGACAATCGTTACGATGATCACACTGACACTGATGAACTTCGACTTCGGCCCTATGTATCTGCATGAACATAATGCACAGGTGAAAAACGACCTGTTCACAACAGATGCAAGACCTTTTGAAAACTCATCTGATGTACAGGTAACTGGCAAAGGCGGCGTAATCGACCTGGTACTGCCCGTTATCATGCTGATCATCTGCTGTGTCATCGGTATGATCTATACCGGTGGCTTCTTCGACGGCGTACCTTTTGTAGACGCTTTCGCAGGCTGCAACGCTTCCATCGCTCTGGCACTGGGCTCCGTTGCTGCACTGATCCTGACATTTATCATGTACATTCCTCGTCGTGTGCTGAAATTCCACGAATTTATGGAATGTCTGCCGGAAGGTTTCCGTGCAATGGTACCTGCGATCCTGATTCTGACATTCGCTTGGACACTGTCCGGTATCACAGGTCTGCTGGGTGCTGACGTATTCGTTGCAGGTATCCTGCAGAGCAGCACTGGCATTCTGAATGTCATGCTGCCTGTAATCGTATTCGTCATTGCCGTATTCCTGGCATTCTCCACAGGTACATCCTGGGGTACATTCGGTATCCTGCTGCCTATCGTAGTTCCTATCCTGGACCCCAGCAGTGAACTGATGGTTATCACCGTAGCGGCTACACTGGCTGGTGCGGTTGCCGGTGACCACTGCTCTCCTATTTCCGATACCACAATCATGGCATCCACAGGTGCACAGTGTGACCACATCAACCACGTTTCCACACAGCTGCCTTATTCCATGATGGTAGCGACTGTTTCCGCAGTGAACTATGTGCTGACAGCCATCATCCAGAACTGGATCATCAACCTGCCTATCGCAATCGTATCCATGATTCTGGTAATCTTCATCGTAAGAAAAATTTACAAACCGAAAGAACTTTAATTTTAGATAGAATGTTTGTCAAAAACCGGCTTTCTGGAAACAGAAAGCGGTTTTGTTTTTGGGAAACCTATTGACAAAAACAAATGGGGCTTATATTATGTGTATATACATGAAAAGAGGGAGATCATGAAATATCAGCAGATCAATAAAAGCAAATGTTACTGCATCACATTATGCCGGGCAGCCAATGCCATTACGGCTTATTATGACGAAGGTTTGCAGTCCACAGGCATGACCACCAAGCAGTTTTCACTGCTGCTGCACCTGTCCAGACTGGAAGAAGCCAGTACAGGGGAATTGGCGGACTATGTGAATCTGGAACGGAGCACCGTTACCCGGAATCTGAAAATATTGGTGGAACAGGGCTGGGTCTACGATAAGGCAGAACCGGGCAAGCGGAACCACCGCTATGCTGTGACGGAAGCGGGACAGCAGAAAATAGAAGAAGCTGATGTGATCTGGGAACAATTGCAGGAAAACCTCAATGATATGCTGGGGGAAGACAATATGCAGACACTGCGCAGCGCCCTCTACAAGATACAGGAATTGCAGAAGGCGTAATGCCTTTTTGCCAAAAGCGTGTATATACACGAAAAGAAAGGAAGAAGCATCATGAAATCATTTGCATTTCGCAAAGCAACAGAAAAAGACTTGAAAACAGCCACAGCCCTCATCGAACAGGCGAAAGTATTTCTGCGGGAAAATGGCGTAGACCAGTGGCAGACTGGCTACCCCAATGAAGAAGCCATTGCGGGAGATTTGCAGCGTGGGGAAGGCTATGTCATGGAAGTGGATGGACAGGTACGGGGATATGCCTGCATTTCCTTCGCCGGAGAACCTTGCTACAACGAACTGGCAGGGAAATGGCTCAGTGACCTGCCTTATGGTGTTGTTCACCGCATGGCAATCGACGATGTCTGCAAAGGAAAAGGCGCAGCCCCTGCCTTTTTCCGCTTTGCTGAGGAATTGTGCAGAGAACGGGACATCCGCAGCATCCGGGTGGATACGGACGCCGATAACCGCATGATGCAGCGTGTGCTGGAAAAACAGGGATTTACCTACTGCGGTACTGTTTGCTTTGACAACAGCGAAAAAATTGCCTTTGAAAAACTGTTATGATAGAAATGCAGAAAATAAAAATAGCCGGAATCCTCGGAAAGGATTTCGGCTATCTGTTTGTTGTCATAAGGTTTGGACAAAGAGGATTTCCATGGCTTTTTCCAGCTGGTCTTCCTGTACCTGCCAGTAGAAGTGGATATACACCAGACGATTGCCTTTTTGTGCCAGATAATAGGGGCGAGCACCATCGCCGCCGTGGAACTGCCATGCGCTGTCGGTGCCAGAAATGGAAATGGGTTCCCAGCTTTCCGAATGGGCAAACTGGGGCAGGAAAGGCTTCTGATAGGAACGGATGCATGGCTCTATGAGAAAATCATAGGATACTTCCAATATCTCATAGGACAGTTCCGGTGCCTCCGGTGAGCCCCCAGGGGTATATTGACTGCATTCCATCCGTTTTGCCAGAAAAGAAGATTCTTCCTCACAGGACATGGAATAGATGGCATCGGCAGGCACTTCCGTCAGGTCTGCTGTTGTGAGAGGCAGTGGGTCTGCCTCCAGAACAGTGGTGTAGGTAGTGCCGTCAGAGAGAGTGGTGGTGTAGGTTTCCTTGCCTTCCATGGGTTCTTCGCGGTTGAAGATATAATGGAAGGAACCAACCATAAAAATCAGAGGCAGAAGGACGCAAAGGGCAATGATGACGCCTTTATTGACATTTCTGGATACCTGTTTTTTCCGCAGTATGTTGATGCTCATGAAAATTAGGCCGAATATGCAGGCGTAAGCCAGTATGACCACCAGAAACACTGTGCCGTAACCTTGCTGGCGCATACTGTAAAATAGTGCCACGAAAAACAGCAAGGTCACAGCATGCATGGCTTTGGCAGAAAGCTGCATTCCTTTGCCTGTGGGTAAGCAGGTACCGCCGGCTTCCACTGCCGCCAGAGATTTTTTCGCCAGCGGAAGTAGAAAAGAAAGGTCAAGAGGGCATAAAGGCCAAGAAATGTATACAAAGCAACTAAAAGGAACTGGGAAGTGTCTGCGATGTAGCGGCTCAGATCCCGAAAGATGGGGCCGGCGGTGAGATAGATCTCCCACAAACACAGTGCCAGCTGTGCCAGAATGCCGGGCAGGAAATTTTTCTTCATGGCTTTATGGGTAATCTCCAGCCGCAGGGATTCATCTGTTTCCAAAGGAATGGGATTTTCATTGGTGGTGTAAAAAATCTGCATTTGGGACAATTGGGCCACATAATGCCAGCCGGCTTCTTCACAATAGGCGATGAAATCCTGCAAAGCTTCTGTGGGCTTGGTGTCAAAGGCAGAAACATCTGGGAAAAAGGTGATGCCATAGGTACGATTTTCCGGTTCAATGGCTTCGTATGTCCAGAAGGTAGTGCCAATGGACTGCAAAGCCCATCCCTTTTGTGCCATATGATTCAAATGGGCAGCGATGCCTTCGCTGTCGTAAAAAGCAAAGATTTCCAGTCGACGTTTTTCGTTTCATAGGAAAGACCTCCTTTTGGGCGGTGGGTTTCAGAGGGATTCCGGCAGCAGAATAGATGCCGCCTGTTCCAGTTCACTTTGGCTGATGCCCCAGTCAGGACGCAGCACCACAATGCGGTTATCCTTGTAAAAAAGATATTGTGGCAGGGGTGTGCCGTTTGTGTATAACTGCCATGCGCCGTCGGTGCCGGACAGGGCAAAGGATTCGTAAGTCAGGTCGGGGGTGGGACGGGTATCCCGCTCCATATAAGCTGCCAGACAATGAGATTTGAGGGCATCCAGAGAAACATCCATGATTTCGTAGGTCATTTAAGGCGCTTGTGGTGCGCCGTCAGGGATTTCCTGCAAACATTCCTGTTTTGTTGCCAAGAGAGAGGATTGCTCCTTGCGGGCAGTGGTATAGACAGCATCTTCCGGTACTTCTGTCAGGTCTGCCGCTGTCAGGGGGATTTCATCCTTTTGTAATAGGATGGTTTCCCTTTCCCCATTGGGCAGGGTTACCACATAGGGGTCGCCCCATGGCTCGTATGATTTTCTCTGGCTTTTTCCACTTCCAGACTGAGAGAAACCATGGAGTAGAACATGGGCACCATTGCTACCACAAAAAACAGGATGGCGCCACAGGCTTTCACAGGCAGATGGAGTTTCTGGAACAGGAGCCACAGTAGGAATACAAAGGCGACAAATGCCAGAAAGACTTTTGGTGTCAGCATATCATCAGGCAGGAATCTGTCCAGACAGAACCACAGCCCGGCGAATATCTCAATGGGAAAGAATATTTTCTGAAAACGGCGTGTATTGGGGCTCACAGGCATGCAGAAACCGCCGTTTTCCACAGCGGAAAGAGATTCTTTCCGCCATTGCAGGTAGGAACAAACTGCCACGCAGGCATAGACCAGCACCACAGCAAAAAGGGCGTTGCGGAATAATGCATTCCCGTCCGCAATGACTGTCAAAGGCTGTTTCACAAGATCGGCAATATAGAAAATGATGTTCAGCAGGAACAGGACGCCCAGCACTATATGAACAGACAGCCAGGAGCGTTTCATGGCTTTATGGGTAGCTTCCAGCCGCAGGGCTTCATCTGTTTCCAAAGGAATGGGATTTTCTGCGGTGGTATAGAAAATCAGCATGTTGTCCCAGCTGGTCACATAATGCCAGCCCGCCTGTTCACAGTAAGCGATGTATTCTTCCTGTTTATCCGCGGCATTGAGGGCGTAAACCTGATTGGCAGGGTAAAAGGCTGTGCGGTAAGTACGTTTTTCCGGTGCGATTTCCTCGTATGTCCAAAGGGGATTGGTTACATCCTTCAGAGCTCAGCCTTTTTGTGCCATGTCTTCCAAATGGGCGGTGACGCTTTCTGTATCATAAAAAACGAAGTTTTCCAATCTTTGTTTGCGTTTCATGTCAAAGCCCTCCTTTATAGCGGTGGTAATCCGCTGTCAGCAGCATCAGACGTTGATATTCCTTCTCCAGCATATCCAATCCCGTTTGGGTGATCTGGTAGCAGCGTTTCCTCCCCTCCACCCGGGTTTCGGCAATGATGCCGGCTTTCTGGAACTGTTCCAGCAAATTGTAAAGGGTGCCGGGGCCGATGGTGACGCGTCCCTCTGTCATGGCAGCCACTTTTTCCATAATGTCCATGCCGTAACATTCTTCCTGCAAACACAGAAGGATGTAAAACATCTGCTCCGTCAGGGTCTGGAATTTTTCTCTTGCCATGTCCACCACCTCCTATACTCGATTATCGATAATTCTTAATTTGATGGTATCATCGAATATCGATAATGTCAACGGCATTTGATTTTTGTAAGAAAAATGAAAAAAAGCCCTCAGATTTTCTGAGGGCAAAGTTTTGTCAGCTTTCAGCCAGAAGTACGCTGGCAGCCTCCTCCAGTTCTTCCGGTGTCACATGTTCGAAAAAAGAAAGCGATACCAGTCGGTTATCTTTTTGCAGCAGATAGGTCTGCCATGTCTGACCGTCTTCGTATAACTGCCAAGCGGTATCGGCACTGTCCAAGGTCAGGGATTTCTGGGAATCGTAGGGATGGGAGGTGCCCCAGTCATCCCTGCGATGCAGACTGGCATCCACGCAGGTGTCCACCAGTGCTTCACAGGATAAATCTAAAATGGTGTAGCCCATGATGGGGTTTTTTGCCCCATCCCACTGGGTATAGGACTGTGCTGCGGCAAAGATGGTCGAGTTTTCTGTAAAAGTCACATAAGTGTCTGTTTCTACTTCTTTCAGCTGTTCCATGGTCAGTGGTGGATTTTCTGCCAGAACCAGCGGTTTTGCAAGGATGGGATCTCTTGCGATGGTCAAATGGTGGTTGATGAAAACAACGGAGACCGCCAGTACAACAGCCATACAGGACAAGACTGCCGACGCGGCTTTTCCGTTTCCCAAAAGGGTTTTTCCCAACAGCAGAATACCAAGAACTGCCATAGTCAGAACAATACCGGAAGAAGCGTTGCCGACTAATGTCCGTAAGTTGGGCGGCAACAGAAAGCACCATAGGAACAAAAAGCCCAGTGGAAGGTATGGGATTTTGGCAAAAATCCGCTGTCCCTTTTTCACAGGCAGACAATTTCCGCCGGTTTTCACAGCGGCAAGGGATTTTTTGTACCACCGAAAATAGGCTAGGCAGGAAACAAGGGCATAGGCTGCCGTCAGTGTCTGTATCAGTAGGAACCACCATGCCACAGAGTCGGTGATATAATGCAAGGGATGCAGATAAATCTGTTTGGCATTATAAGCGACCTGCAATAGGAAGCCAAACAGCAGCAGGATATGGGGCAGCAGAAATGTGATTGCCATGGATTTTTTGATGGCATCCAGCCGTTGATTTTCATTTACGAATAAAGGTGCGGGATGTTCCGCTGTGGTCTGGAAAAACTGCATCTGATTCCATTGGGTCACATACTGCCAGCCTTTTTCTGCCTGCTCTTCAATAAAATCACTTTGGACTTGGGTGGGACTGTCCTTCACTTCTGAGGCGTCGGGAAAAAATGTGATGCCGTAGGTGCGTTTTTCCCGTTGGATTTTTCTGTATTTCCATAGGAGCAGCCCTACGGATTCCAGTTCCCAGCCCAATGCCGCCATTTCTCCCAAATGGGCAGACAGGGCTTCTGTGTCATAAAAAGCAATGGATTCCAGTCTGTATTTCGTTTTCATATAAAAGCCCTCCTTTCCCATACATACGCCCCTGTATGATTCCGCATTATGTCATCTTATTGTCATCCTATCATGGGAAAATGGGGAGGGTCAATAGAATGGCTTTTTCGTAAGAAAAACGAAAGAAAGCCCTTTTTCCAAAGGAAAAAGGGCAGTTTCTTACAGGAAAAACGCCACCACCAACAGCGGAATGGCAAACAAAATATTCATAATGGTAAAGTGTTTCAGATATTTGCCTTTGGCTTTTTCGTCTGCCTGCACAAAGAATTTGTAGGAGATCAAACTTGCCATGGAGGCGATGAGGGTGCCCAGACCGCCGATATTCACGCCGAAAAGCAATTCTTTCCAGTGGTCTGTGAAGCCGGAGAGGAGCACCGCCGCAGGCACGTTGCTGATGATCTGGGAGCAGAGGAAGGAAACGATCATTTCCCGTCCTGCCAGTATGGAAGCAATGGCGTCCCGCATGGCTGGAATGCGCCCCATGTTCCCGATGAACACGAAAAAGAAGATAAAAGTGATGAGCAGGCTGTAATCTACCTTGCCCAGCACATCCCGTTCAAAAAATACGAACCAGATCAGAGAGATACCCAGCACTGTCCAGTAAGGCATCACATGGAATACGGTCATGAGGCAGGCGGCAAAGAGCATCAGCAATGCGGAAAGAGTCACTTTTTCCCGCATGGAAAAGGATTCGCCCTGCACAGGCGGCAGCATTTGGCCAGAAAGAGGGACATCCTTTGTCAGCATACAGCACAGCACCAAAAGGAACAGGGAAAGCAGTGTCAAAGGCAGCATGGTCAGTACGAAATCCGCGGGGGACATGCCGGAAACCGTATATAGATACAGGTTCTGGGGGTTGCCGATGGGTGTCAGCATACTGCCCAGGTTGGCGGCAATGGTCTGCAATACCAGTATGGGGATCATTTCCCCTTTCAGGTCTGCCATTTGCAGCAGCAGTATGGTAAAAGGAACGAATGTGATGAGGGCAACGTCATTGGTGACCACCATGGCGAAGAAAAAGCACAGCAGCACCAGCAGCAGCGTCAGCTGCCGCAGGCCGTTTGCCCAGTGGAGGAGGGTATTGGCAATGGCTTTGAATATGCCCAGCGCCTGCAAGCCCCCCATGACGGACATGAGGCAGAACAGCAGTACCAAGACCTGCCAGTTGATATAGCCCACATATTCTCCATCCGGCGGGATCCATATCATGGAAATGACTGCCAAAAGCCCTGCCACACAGAGAATGGTTTCTTTTTTGAAAAAAGCAATGAGTTTTGCGCCCATAATCGGTTCCTTTCTATGTAGTGATTTATTGTTCAACGGTTACACATTATACCCCCAAGAAAGGCCAAAAAGCAAGCAAAAACCCTGATTTTTCCGGCGAGAAGCCTTTTTTTGGTTGCATGCGGAGAGGTTTTTGCGTACAATAAGAACGAAAAAGATTTTGCGGAAAGGAGAAGCGCCATGGAACTGAACGAAATCATCGCGGAAAACCTGAAACGTCTGCGGACGGAACGAGGGCTTTCTCTAGGCAGACTGGCGGAATTGTCCGGCGTCAGCAAGGTGATGCTTTCCCAGGTGGAAAAAGGCGAATCCAGCCCTACCATCAACACTCTGTGGAAGATTGCCACCGGTTTACAGGTACCCTATACCCAGCTCATCGACATCCAGGCTACCAAGCCTTTTTTGTGCCAAAGCTGAGAGCGCATTGGTGGACGACGGCAAGGGATACCGTGTGTATCATTACAATCGCGCGGAAGGCAGTCGGGATTTTGAGTTCTTCAACAGTGAACTGGACACAGGCGCTTCTTTTACTTCAGAAGGACACGGCACCCATACCCGGGAATCTGTTCTGGTGACGGCGGGGGAGCTGGTGCTGGTGTTGGAGACAGTGGAATATGTCATGGCAGAAGGGGATTTTATACAGTTCGATTCCTCCCGCCCCCATACGTACATCAATCGGGGAGAGGTCATGACCGTATTTACCAATATTGTTTATTACGAAGGATAAGGGAGGAAAAAGATATGTTTTGGGTCGGATGTCATTTATCGGCGTCAAAGGGGTATCTTGCCATGGGCAAAATGGCGGAGAAAATCGGCGCCAATACCTTTCAGTTTTTCACCAGAAACCCCAGAGGGGGCAGTGTGAAAGCATTGGATTTAGAAGATATTGCCGCTTACCGCGCTTTTGCGGCGGAGAAAGGCTTTGGAAAAATTCTGGCACATGCGCCTTATACCATGAATGCCTGTGCCGCTGATGAAGGTCTGCGGGAATTTGCCGCAAACGTCATGGCGGAGGACTTGGATAGATTGTCCCATCTGCCGGAAGCCATGTATAACTTCCATCCTGGCAGCCATGTGAAACAGGGTGCAGATGTGGGCATTGAAAAAATCGCCGACCTGCTGAACCGTGTGCTGAAACCGGAAACACAGACGGAAGTGCTGCTGGAAACCATGGCAGGCAAAGGCACAGAAGTAGGCAGAAATTTTGAGGAACTCCGCGCTATCATAGATAAAGTGGAACTGGGAGAAAAATTAGGGGTCTGCATGGACACCTGCCATGTTTTCGACGGAGGATATGACATTGTGGAACATCTGGATGATGTGCTGGCGGAATTCGACCGCATCATCGGGCTGGAACGGCTGAAAGCCATCCACCTCAACGACAGCAAAAACCCCATGGGCAGCCATAAGGACAGACACGCTTGTCTGGATGAAGGGGAAATCGGTATGGCGGCACTGAGCCGTATCATCAATCATCCAAAGCTGAAACATCTGCCCTTTTTGCTGGAAACCCCCAATGAATTGGACGGCTATGCCAGAGAGATCGCCTGGCTCAGGGAATTAAGAGAGGGAGAATAATATGCACATAGAAGAAATGGATATGGAAGTGGAATGGAACGAGGAAATGGAGCGCATCTGGTTTTACCAGACAAAAGTCGGTGAAATCGGCATTGGGGAGAAATTTGGCGCCATTGTTCGGGTCACATTCGGCAGAGACATGGGCGGTCTGCCGGAAGAATTTGACATGACAGAAACCCCTCTGCTGAAATTGGCAGCGGTGGAAATTCAGGAATATCTGGATGGGAAACAGAAAACCTTCGATTTGCCTCTGGCACCGGAAGGAACCCCTTTCCAGAAACAGGTATGGCAGGAACTCAGAAAAATCCCTTATGGGCAGACAGCTACCTATGGGGAAATTGCTGCCGCTGTGGGCATCCCCAAAGGGGCAAGAGCCATCGGTCGTGCCAACCATGAAAATCCCATTGCCATCCTCATTCCCTGCCATCGTGTGGTAGGGGCGGACGGACGCCTCACAGGCTATGCCGCAGGCGTTGAAATCAAAAAAGCCCTGCTGACCATTGAGCAGGGAGAACAATTGAAAATTCGGGAATAAATTGTAGCAAAACTAAGGTTTACATTTTTCAAGAATGCGGAAGGGTTTGGGGAACAATGGGTCAACACGTTTGCTTCGCAAACGCCAGCTTTAAGGCTGGCCGCACCTCTTGCGGTGTGGAGTTCCCCAACTGGAATCCGCAGTCGGAATTTACTTCTGACGAGGAAAAGCCCAAGTTTCAAGGCTTTTAGCTGATGGAACTTGGGCTTTATACTTCTGTCTATTCGTCAAAGTCTTGAATGAAATGAGGCTTTGACGACAGGGTGTCGAATTTTCGACACCCCGATACCCTTGCCGTGAGCAGCGGCAGGGGGTTTTGTTTTATTAGGATGCGGTATGAACCAGACGGGGCACCAGTCCAGCCATGACACGGATGACTACGATTTCCACGATGCCCAGAATCAGGCACTGGAATACACGGGTCGCCATCAGCGGCAGGAAAGGAGAGCCGAACAATACACTGATCCAGAAGGTGTTCAGCAGCAGGGAGCCAACGATTTCTGTCACCAGAACGGCACCCAGAATACGGGGCATGGTCTGTTTTTTGGACAGGAACAGACCGTAAATGAGACCAACAATGGCAGCGGTGATGGTGAAGCCGGGGAAGTACGCCGCAATGGGGAACAGTGTCGCACCGATGAAGTCACCCAATGCGCCTACCAGAGCTGCCTGCCAGGGGCCCAGATACAGTGCCGCGAATACCACGGGAACAAAGGCAAAGCAGATTTTGATGTTCCATGCGGCAATGGATAAGAAACGGGATAAAATGACGTTCAGTGCCACCAGCATGGCAATGATGACCAGCTGTTTGGTGGTGAATTTTCTGTTTTCGGACATAATAAAACCTCCTTGTTATCTCCAAATCAAACAACATGCAAAACAGCAGTTTTCCAGAAGAAAACCGCGAAAACCGTTCCCAGGTGATACAAAAAACACGAAATCTCCAACAAAACCGGGGAAATTTCGTGTTTGTGTGCCAGATGGGACGCCTCTATGCAAATACCCCCGTTTTAAGCGGGGTAGGCTGTGATAACAAAGAGTGCTCATGTCTTCATTATGAAACAGCGGGATGCGGATTTTGTATCGCAAGAAAACTCTTTTCGTTCCCGTGACAACTCCCCGTTCACAGGACACTTAACGCACAAAGTCCTACTCTGTATTTGCCGCAGAAGGAATACTCCTGCGGCTTCATTGTAGCATGGCTTTTGTCAGAAGTAAAGCATTATTCGCTTTTTTCCGCCAAGGCAAAGGCTGCCAGCAGATTTTGTTTGGAAGCAAAGGAGCCTGCTAGTGTCACCTGCCCCATATCCAGACCATGATCCCCTGTCAGCACATGGAAGATGCGGTCTGTTTCCAGAAAACCGCCGTTGCCGAAGTAGAAGCAAATGACGGGAGTGCCTTTGGGGATTTTGTCAAAATCGGCTTCTGCATATGCCCGAATGACCTTTGTGGGGTCTGCGCCTAAGGTCTGTTTGATGAAGGACAGTTCGATGTCCAGATGCAGAAATTCCTGAGAAGCGTAATACATGGCCGTGATAAATTCTGTCAGGTCATGTTCGCTGTCAAAGGGAAGAACCTGAGGATAATCAGGAACCCCTGTCAGTCCGCAGACGAACCAGGGTGTGGAAGCGGCTGCGAAAGAAATGTTGTAAGGGCGTTTGTGGATGACCGTTTCGTCATCAATGGCAAATACCAGTGTATTGCCTGTGGTGCTGCCTGTCAGGGGCAGTTTTCTTTTTTTCAGATTTGCTTTTAAAGTATCGGATGCGCCAAACAGGCGGATGCCGTCAGAATGGAAACCCAGCATGGGAAAAAACCTCCTTCGGTGGTGTATATTTCAGTTGATTTTCTTCATTTTAATACAGTATGAGGAAAAAGAAAGGATTTTCCAGTGCGATTCATGCAAAAGGGGAAGCTTGGAATGTAGCGGAAGGGCTTGGGGAACGAAGGGTCAACACATTTGCTCCGCAAATGTCAGCCATAAAAGGCTGCCCGCATGTCTTGCGGTGTGGGGTTCCCCAACTGGAATCCCAAGGGGAAAATCCGAAATTTCAAGGCTTTTAGCCGATGGAAATTCGGCTTTATACTTCTGCTTACTCGTCAAAGGCTTGAATGTAATGAGCCTTTGACGACAGGGTGTCGAAAAGTCGACACCCTGCGCAATCCATACCAAATGAATAGCCTCTGTCGGTTTTCGGGGAAAATCGTTGACATGACAACGTTTCAGTTGGTATAATTTACTTTGGCTTTGCAGGTAAAATTCGGCAAAAAGGGTGTTGCCGAATCATTGATAAATACAGGAGGATAGGAATATGCTGGAATTAAAGAACATCTCTTTTTCCGCAGATGGAAAACAGATTCTGAAAAATACCAATCTGGTTATTGACGACGCAAAATTCGTTGTCATCACCGGCCCCAACGGCGGCGGCAAGTCCACATTGGCAAAGGTCATCGCCGGCATCATCACACCTGACAGCGGACAGATTTTGCTGGACGGTCAGGACATCACAGACTGGTCTATCACAGACCGCGCAAGAGCAGGCGTTAGCTTCGCTTTTCAGCAGCCTGTGCGCTTCAAAGGTGTAACTGTAAAAGACCTGATTACACTGGCAAGCGGCAAGGATATTTCCACAGCAGCGGCTTGTGATTATCTGGCGCAGGTAGGTCTGTGCGCAAAAGACTACATTGACCGTGAAGTCAATGCAAGCCTGTCCGGCGGTGAACTGAAACGTATCGAAATCGCTACCGTTATGGCAAGAAAAACAAAACTGACACTTTTCGACGAACCCGAAGCGGGCATTGACCTGTGGAGCTTCAAAAACCTCATCGACGTATTTGAAAAAATGCACGATGAAATCCAGGCTTCCATCATGATCATTTCCCATCAGGAACGTATTTTGAACATCGCTGACCAGGTGGTTGTCATCTCCAACGGTGAAATCGCCCAGATCGGCACAAAAGAAGAAGTTCTGCCCGGTCTTTTTGGCATTGACCCCGGATGCAGATATTTTCAGGGAGGGAACGAATAATGTTTGACGACGTAATCAAAAAACTGCTGTCTGAAGTGGCAGACCTGACAGAAGTACCTTTGAACGGTGCCTTCAATATCCGTAACAATGGTCACAGCGAAGGCAGAAACTCCACAGAAAACATTCAGATCGTACCCAAGGAAAACAACTCCGGTATCGATATTTACATCAAACCCGGCACAAAGGACGAAAATGTCCACATTCCCGCTCTGATTACAGAGGCAGGCGTACACGATCTGGTATATAACGATTTCCATATCGGTGAAGGCGCAGATGTCACCATCGTGGCTGGCTGCGGTATCCATAACTGCGGCAGTGAAGAATCTCTCCACGAAGGCATCCACCGTTTCTTCGTAGGCAAAAACGCAAAAGTAAAATATATCGAAAAACACATCGGTGAAGGCGACGGCAACGGCAAACGCATTATCAACCCCCAGACTCATATCGAAGGGGGTGAAAACAGCTATCTGGAAATGGATACCGTACAGCTGAAAGGTGTAGACTCCACAAAACGTATTTCCAGCGCGAAACTGGCAGCCGGCGCAACGGTGGTGATCAAAGAAAAGATTATGACACACGGCGATCAGTATGCGGAAACATCCTTTGACGTGATTCTGGAAGGGGAAGGCAGTTCCGCAAAACTCATTTCCCGTTCCGTTGCAAGGGATAAATCCCGTCAGCTGTTCCGTTCTAAAATCGTGGGCAACGCGGACTGCTACGGTCATTCCGAATGTGACGCCATCATCATGGACGATGGTGTGGTAGCGGCAGAACCCGAAATCGTGGCAAACGACGTGGATGCAACACTGATCCACGAAGCAGCCATCGGCAAAATCGCAGGGGATCAGCTTATGAAGCTGATGACATTGGGGCTGACAGAAAAAGAAGCGGAAGCACAGATCATCAACGGCTTCCTGAAATAAGGAGCTGAAACAGATTGAAAAAAGAAATTCTCAGTTGGGTTAAGACCATCATCCTGGCAGTGCTGCTGGCGTTTGTGGTGGATACGGTGTTTATCGTCAATGCCACAGTGCCCACAGGCTCCATGGAAAATACCATCATGGCAGGGGACAGAATCCTTGCCCTGCGCACCAGTTACTGGTTCTCTGATCCGGAGCGGGGAGATGTGGTGGTTTTTGAAGATCCCGACGATCCCACAGGCAAGACCCTTTATGTCAAACGCATCATCGGCGTTGGCGGCGATACCGTAGAAGTACAGGACGGTGAAGTGCTGGTCAATGGCCAGGTGCAGGATGAACCTTATATCAAAGAAATTACAGAGGGTGATTTCGGGCCTTATCATGTGCCGGAAGGCTGTTATTTCATGATGGGGGATAACCGGAATAAATCTCTGGACGCAAGGTTCTGGCAGAATACCTATGTGGAAAAAGACGCCATTTTGGGTAAAGTTGTCCTGCGGTATTACAAAGGATTCAAAATCATTGATTGATTTGGAAGAGGATAGAAATCGAAATGAGAAAAGAAATACTTGGCTGGATAGAAACAATTGCCGTGGCGGTTTTGCTGGCATTTTTGATAAATCACTTTTTGCTGGTGAATGTATATGTGCCAACAGGCTCTATGGAAAATACGATTATGGCAGGGGACAGAAACCTTGCCTTACGTACCAGCTACTGGTTTTCTGATCCCCAGCGGGGCGATGTGGTGGTTTTTGAAGCCCCGGATGATCCGGATACACTGTATGTTAAGCGTGTCATCGGCGTTGGCGGCGACACCGTAGAAGTACAGGACGGTGAAGTGCTGGTCAATGGCCAGGTGCAGGACGAACCTTATATCAAAGAAATCACAGAAGGCGATTTCGGTCCTTATCATGTGCCGGAAGGCTGTTACTTCATGATGGGGGACAACCGGAATAAATCTCTGGACGCAAGGTTCTGGGAAAACACCTACGTGGAAAAAGACGCCATCTTGGGCAAAGTTGTCCTGCGGTATTACAAAGGATTCAAAATCATAGATTAAACAAAAAACGGACGGTTCCCATAAAGGGACACGTCCGTTTTTGCTTGTTGAAAAAGCTGGAATATGATACACTGGAAGCAGAGAACATCTAAAAGGAGATGAAGCGACATGAAATGTCCTTTTTGTAATCTGGAAATGATGGAAGGCTATCTGAAAGCCGGACGGTATGTGCAGTTCCAGGAAATGGAGAATGGCAGAAAAGGTCAGGAATATCTGGTGGCAAAAAGTTTTATGGGCGATGCCAAAATGGAAGGCTATCTGTGCCCCAGCTGCCGGAAAGTAATTCTGGACATCCCTCTGGTGGACGAACCACCCAGAAGATAAAGAGAAAAAAGAAAATACCCTGTCATTTGACAGGGTGTTTTTTATATTTTACATAAATAATACAACCATCAGGAACACGAACAGAAATATGCCTGCACACAGAGAAGCAATGGCGTATTTTTTCTCGCTCGCGTCCTGATATTCTTTTGCGCTGATGATTTCCCGCAGTCCCGCAAATGCCAGCATCAGAAACAGCGCCGGTTTGATGCCCCGTAGGGCCAGGATGCCGCTGATGAAAAGCAGAAGGGTCGCGCAGAATTTCAGTTGTTTCATAAGAAATACCTCCAAAGTAACTTCCCCTTAAGAAAACATTGGCTTTTCGCTTCTTGATTTCTTAAAGGAAATTGCGACGGCTGTCTTCAGAAGAAAGCATGTCAAATAAAATCAGAAAGTCGAAATCCTTTGCATAATAAAGGTTTCGGCTTTCTTTGCGTTCTTATGAAGATGCCCCCAAAAGTTAATGGCCTTTTTTCCCCGCAAAAAGCAGCAGACCATTTGCCGCAACCAAAATCACGGTATAAGCAATCAGCATGGGGAACATAAAAGGCACCACATCCAGCAGTGCTGACCAGTCCTCTGCCTGTACCCAGGATACCACCATGGCGTACTCGGAAAGAAGTGTCAGGGCAGTGAAGCCAAAAGCCGCAAATGCCATAGCTTTTGCCATGGACTTGCCGGAAAAAGCGGCGAAGGCATGAAGCCCCGTGAAAACAACGCTTGCAATACTGAAGAAAATCCACATAAATATAACCTCCTTATAGGGGGAAAAGTGCCGTTTTTCCAGTATAGCATGGCAAAGGGGGCTGTCAACGAAAGTGCTGGATGTGACAGAAATTTGTAAGAAAGCAGCAGATTTCTTTGTGTTTACAGAAGTCTGCTGTTTTTATTATAGTGTTGCAGTTGAGTGCAAATAAAAGATTATACATTTTGATTTTTGCGTTTCATCAAATAGGAGGGAGTTAATTCCAAATATCCTCTGCCGTTATGAGCGATATCAGCCCATTCTAGCACAGCGGCTAATACGAATATAGGGTCAAAGACCCATTCACCCTCATTTTTGCCTGAATAGTGTTTGCCAATGGCACCCACAAGAGTAGTGACTTCACAGTGAGGTTCACCCAGACGGTGGTTCCGTCCCTGCCCTTTCAGAGCTTTGCCGCCCTGTTCCAGCATGGTTTCTACCATAATGTCGAATACAGTATATTTATAGGGAGGATTGATGGGCAGAGCATCGCAGGAAAAGGATTTGCCATCCCGATTGGCGCGGATTTCATAAGTGTTTCCTCTGACGGAGGAAACCAGAATTCTGCCGCCGTTTTTCTTGATTTTATACTTAATGATTTCAGAAGCTTTTACGCTGTCAGTATTCTTGCGAAATAGTGACATATCCAATACCTCCTGTGTTGTTTTTCTCTTTACCCTCTTACTTTTGCCAGAATATTCCGATATGCCTGCACCAGTACTGCCGCGTCCAGACCATAGGCCATGGCGTTAAAGCCCTGCTGGAATCCATCGGCGATGGCGTCGGAATTTACAGTGAAATAAATGCAGAATTTGCCGTTTTTGTGGCATGCTTCCCGTACTCGTTTCAGGGCAGCCTGGAAATCGGGATGGTCGAACTGTCCGGGAATCCCCATGGAAATGGACAGGTCAAAAGGCCCGATGAAAATGCCGTCTACCCCTTCCATGGCGGTAATGGTTTCGATGTTTTCCAGACATCCTACCGTTTCACACTGGGGAATCAGCAGTGTTTCGGCATTGTTCACTGCCATGTTCACTGCCATGTTCACAGGTACGCTTTCAGTGCCGGGATAAGCGAAGCCCCAGCAGTCTTTTCTGGTAGGGCAGAAACCACGTTTGCCAATGGGTGCGTATTTGGCGTAGTTCACCAGTTCCTGCACCTGTTCTACGGTATGTACGTCTGGAACAATGAGGCCATGAACACCGATGTCCAGCAGTTTCAGTACAGCGGGACGACTGATTTCCCGTACTCTTGCCAGAGGAGAAACGCCGCCAAGGAGGGCGCCGCGGACATAGTCCAGTGTGCTTTCCGCCTCAAAGGGGCCGTGTTCGTTGTCAATGATGATGAAGTCCAGGCCGGTTTTGCCCAGGGCTTCCGCTACATTTGCGCTGCCCAGTTCAAAAAATGTACCGATGGGCTGCTGATGGTTCTGAAGTTTTTCTTTCAACGTATTTTTCATCTGTATCACCTTTCCAATATGGGACGCACCCAGCAGCCGTCGCCCTCTGTAATCTTCAGGGGCAGGCAGTACAGGCGGTATGTGCCGGCAGGTACGTCTTTGAGTTTCAAGTTTTCCAATATGGGGATGTTCCGCCCCAACAGTGCTTTGTGAATGGGAAAATTCCCGTCCCCTTCGGGCTTTCGTAATCCACGCCCAAAAGGGAAATCTTCTGTTCCGCCAGATATTCACCTGCTTCTGCTGTCAGATAGACGGGATGGGGCAGGGGATGGATGCCGTCAAAGGCTTCATTGTCTGTGCGGAAAAGCACCCGGTCACCAGGCTGGATGTCCAGTGGTTCCAGCATATCCTTGGTAATTTCTGCTGCGTCAGGCAAGTAAAAGACTTTGCATGCACCGCAAAGCTGTTCCAGTGGAAATGATGCCGCATCCATACCATGAGGGAAGAAATGTCTGGGAAAGTCTATATGGGTTCCCAGATGACTCCCCAAATGCAGCAAAGACAGGGTGCAGTCATCTCCCTTTGCCCCATCCAGCAGTACTTCCCGCAAAAAGGCGGGTCGCCGGGGTAGACCATGGTCTCAGGGGAAAGGGGGAAGGAAATGTCATAGATCATATGCCGCCTCCTTTTATTGTATCATATTTTCATCCGTTGCGGCGGGGATAGGGCTTTTTTTCGTCCGTAAGCCCTGCCAGATAATCCATGCTGGTGTCCAGCGCCAATGCCAGTTTTTTCAGCTGTTCGAAGGTATAGTAACGCTTGCCTGTTTCCAGCTTGGAATAGTCGCTCTGGTCGATGCCTGTGAGCATCTGCATTTTGATCTGGGTGAATCCTCGTTCTTTCCGTAATTCTCGTAATCTGTTCATAAACATCACCAATTTTATTATGGCAAATTGACCTATTGACATTAGGGTGTATCTGACCTAAAATAAGACAAAAGGCGGTGGGAATATGGATAAATTGGTGGAAAGTCTGCGGGTTTTGCTGGAAAATGAAAGAGATGGTGTGCTGCATGTGGATGGGGAGCGGCTGCGGCAGGCAAAATACGCAGGCAGTGTGGAAGCATTGCGGAAAATATTGAACGAGGATGGATGGAGTGCGGAGAAAAAGATAGATACAGTGCGAAAACTGCTGGATGAGGAGTTGGAAAAATGAAAATATGTCCAACGCCTCTTTTTTTTATGAGGCTTTTGGGGTATAATACAAGGGAATATACAGAAAGAATTCCACAACAAAACAAGTGAGAATCTCAAAGGAGGCATTTTTTATGCAGGTAACAAAAGATATGACAATCGGCGAACTGCTGATGATGGACAGAAGCGCAGGCGCAATCCTGATGCAGAACGGCATGCATTGTGTAGGCTGCCCTTCCGCTGCTGGTGAAACACTGGAAGAAGCAAGCATGGTACACGGCATGGATATTGACAAACTGCTGAGCGACATCAACGCTTATCTGGCAAGCAAATAATTTGCTTACGCATCGTCAAAGGCTCATTGCATGCAAGCCTTTGACGAAAGGACAGAAGTAAAAAGCCGAAGTTCCATCGGCTCAATCGCCTTGAAACTTCGGCTTTTCCCTCGTCGAAGTAAATTCCGACTGCGGATTCCATAAGAACCCTGTGGGTTCTTTTTTTTTATGTTTTGATGTGATGAAGTCTGGAGTCAAGCACTTTGCTGTGCAAAGCCGCCTACGGCGATCCCGTAATCTTCGGGGGACAGAGTATCCAGCGGCAGAAGCCTTGAAACTTGCTCTTTTTCCTCGTCGGAAGTAAATTCCGACAAGGATTCCATAAGAACCCTACGGGTTCTTTTTTATGTCTTGATTTTTTGAGTCTTTTCGGAAAGGCTCTTTTTTTATGCGTGGAGTCCTTCCCATTCTTCATAAAGTCCTTCCAGTTTTTCTTCCAGTTTTGTCTTTTCCTCGAAGATTTCCTGGGCTTTGGCGTAGTCAGAACTTGCTGCCGCCATATCCTCATCGGCTTTGGCAATGGCTGCTTCTGTTTCCTCAATGGCTTTTTCCACTTTGGCAATCTTTGCCGCCAGTTTCCGTTCTGCCGCCTGCTGTTCTTTCTGTTTCAGCCAATCGCTCTTAGTGTCGGTCATGGTCTGAACGGGCGCAGGGGCTGCGCCTTTTACGGGCTGTTCCGCAGCAAGGAGGGCTTCTTTTCTTGCCCGTTCCGCTTTTTTCTCCAGATAATAGTCATAATTGCCCTCATAGCGTGTGATGCCTTCGGGAGAAAGCTCCAGTATGATCTGGGCAGTTTTATTGATGAAATAACGGTCGTGGGAAATGTATACCACGGTGCCTTCATAGCGGTTCAAAGCGTCCTCCAGCACTTCCTTGGAGAACATATCCAGATGGTTGGTAGGTTCGTCCAGCATCAGCAGATTTGCTTTGGAAAGCATGATCTTTGCCAGAGAAACACGGCCTTTTTCGCCGCCGCTGAGGGAAGAAACCTGTTTAAACACGTCATCTTCCGTAAAAACAAAGGCTGCCAGCATATTGCGGATTTCCCCTGCGGTCAAAGTGGGGTAAGTATCGGAAATTTCGTCGAAAATGGTCTTGTTGCTGTCTAATTTCTGCTGTTCCTGGTCATAATAGCCCACATGAACATTGGTGCCAAACCGCATAAGCCCGCTGTCGGAAGGCACTTCGCCCAGAAGCATTTTGAACAATGTGGATTTGCCCACACCGTTGGGGCCGATGATGGCAACATTTTCTCCGCGCTTGATGTCCAGATTTACATGGCGGAAAATCCGCTGTCCGCCGTAAGATTTAGACAGTTCTTCCGCATGGAGCACGTCACTGCCGCTGATGATGCGGGGTGTCAGTGTCAGGCGCATCTGGGAGGGCAGGCTGTCGGGGCGGTCGATGCGCTCTACTTTTTCCAGCATTTTTTCCCGGCTTTCGGCGCGTTTGATGGATTTTTCCCGATTGAATGCCTTCAGTGTACGGATGACTTCTTCCTGACGTTTCAATTCCCGCTGCTGATTTTCGTAAGCCTTCTGCTGGATGTCCCGGTTGATGGCTTTCTGGTTCATATATGCTGTATAATTGCCGTTGTATACTGTGGATTTCCGGTTTTCGATTTCCACGACTTTGGTGACGATTTTATCCAGGAAATAACGGTCATGGGAAATGATGAGCACAGAGCCGTCATATGTTTTCAGGAAATCTTCCAGCCATTCAATGGAAGCAATGTCCAGATGGTTGGTAGGTTCGTCCAGCAGCAGCAAATCAGGCTTGGATAACAGCAATTTGCCCAGATACACACGGGTTTTCTGTCCGCCGGAAAGCTGGGACAGGGGACGGTCAAATTCATCCTCCCCAAAACCAAGGCCTTTCAGTACACCTTTCAGGCGGCTTTTGTAGCTGTAACCGTCGTTTTGCTCAAATTCGTGCTGTAAAGCGGCATAATCCTCCATCATGTCAGACAATGCTTTTCCTGACAGGTGTGTCATTTCGTTTTCCATTTCACGAAGACGGACTTCGGCCGTTAAAATTTTTTCAAAGACTGATAGCATTTCTTCATAAATTGTACGGCTGCTTTCTATTTGTTGGTTCTGGGCCATATAACCCATGGTGGTTTCTTTTTTCAGGAACACATCGCCGCCGTCAGAGGAGATTTCTCCCGTCAGAATGCGGAACAAAGTGGTCTTTCCGGCACCGTTAACGCCTACGATTGCGGTTTTTTCTCTTTCTTCTATATGAAATGTGATATTTTCCAGTATGGTGTCGATACCATAGGATTTTTCTATGTGATTGACTGCAAGTATCATGTTTTCTTCCTCCGTAACCCTTAGGTTGTCCACAATTATGATACCAGAAAAAAGGGCGGAATAAAAGAGTTATTGTTGACAATAAAATAACAGGCGTGCTATACTGAAATCAAATTGAGTAGGAGAGGATTTGGATAATATGGATAGTGAAAAAAAGATTTCACCGGCGGTAATAAACAGATTACCCAGATATTATCGGTATTTGGGCGATTTGCTGGAAAGCGACATCACCAGAATTTCTTCTAAAGAGCTCAGTGCAAAGATGAATATTACAGCCTCTCAGATTCGCCAGGATTTGAACAATTTCGGCGGCTTCGGTCAGCAGGGATACGGCTATAATGTAGAATATCTTTACAATGAAATCAAAAAGATACTGGGACTGGATCGCATGTATAATATGATTGTGATTGGCGGCGGCAACATCGGTCAGGCATTGGTCAATTATACAAATTTTGAAAAACGCGGTTTCGTCATCAAAGCAGTTTTTGACATCAATCCTCGTTTGGTTGGCATGACCATCCGCGGCGTGGAAGTTTACGACGTGGACAAAATGGAAGAATATGTGAAAAACAATCACGTAGACGTTGCCATTTTGACACTGCCTCGTTCACAGGCCGTTAAGGTTGCCCATGATCTGGCAAAATGGGGCGTGAAAGGTATGTGGAACTTCAGCCATGTGGACTTGCAGGTTCCCGATGATGTTCTGGTGGAAAACGTGCATTTGACAGATAGTCTGATGACACTGCTTTACAAGATCAATGAAATGTACAGCGAAGAAAACGATCTGCATCACTTGCAGAACGGTCTGCCTGTGAAACACCGTCAGGTGGAAGAAGACGAAAAGTAAAAACAGAAACAGAGAAAATGGACGAAGGCTAGAGCTTTGTCCATTTTTTTGCGCTGATAATGCCCGAAGGAATTTTTTAATTTTTCCTAAATCCATTGAAGCATGTCTCCCAATAAGGTATCATAAAAGGGAATATACTTTAGAAAAAATTAGGAGGAATCAACATTGAGCAGAGCAGACGATATTTTCATACAGAATTGTAAGCAGATTTTGGAAAATGGTTTTTCCACAGAAAACGAAAAGGTACGCCCCCACTGGGAAGACGGCACACCTGCCTACACCATCAAGACTTTTGGTGTGGTAAACCGCTACGACCTGAGCAAGGAATTTCCCCTGCTGACACTGCGCGCCACCAACTGGAAAGCGGCCATTGACGAAATCCTGTGGATCTGGCAGAAAAAATCCAATAACATCCATGATCTGAACAGCAAGATCTGGGATTCCTGGGCAGACGAAACAGGTTCCATCGGCAAGGCTTATGGCTATCAGCTGGGCGTGAAATACAAATTCAAACACGGCGAAATGGATCAGGTGGACAACGTGCTGTGGCAGCTGAAAAACGCTCCCGCGTCCCGCCGCATCATGACAAACATCTACAACTTTGCAGACCTGACAGAAATGGGACTGGAACCCTGCGCTTACAGCATGACTTTCAATGTGACAGGCAATAAGCTGAACGCTATCCTGAACCAGCGTTCTCAGGATACATTGGCTGCAAACAACTGGAATGTGGTGCAGTATTCCGCACTGCTGATGATGTTCGCACAGGTCAGCGGACTGGAGCCCGGCGAACTGGTACATGTCATCAGTGACATGCACATTTATGACCGTCATGTGCCCATCATCAAAGAACTTATTGAACGGGAAACATTCCCCGCGCCTAAGGTGCGTTTGAATCCAGAAATCAAGAACTTCTATGATTTCACCGTAGACGACTTCATCGTGGAAGACTACGAACACGGCAAACCCATCGGCAAAGTGCCCATTGCCATTTAAGGAGGAAAATCCATGAATCTCATTGTAGCAGTAGACGAAAACTGGGGCATCGGCAAGGACAATGAACTGCTGTGCCGCATTTCCGCGGACATGAAAAATTTCCGCGCGGTGACTATGGGGCATGTGCTGGTGCTGGGCAGAAAGACACTGGAATCTTTTCCCGGCAAAAAGCCACTGCCCAAACGTACCCATATTGTGCTGACAGCAAATAAGGCTTATGAAGCGGAAGGGGTAATCCTTTGCCATAGTCTGGAAGAATTGCCTGCTGTGCTGGCGGATTACGAGGATGACGATATTTTTGTCATCGGCGGCGGCAGTATTTACGAGCAGCTTCTGCCTCAGTGCAAAAAAGCTTATATTACCAAAATCTATGATAAATTTCCTGCGGATACTTATTTCCCAAATCTGGATGAAAAACCGGAATGGACACTGACAGAAAAAGGGGAAGTACAGGAAGAAAATGGTGTGAAATTCTCTTTTGACATTTATGAACAGAAATAAAAAGTGGTTTTACCCAGAAGTGAACCCCAAGGAGGAGGTCCAAAAGGAACCGAATATACAACAGGAAAAAGGCTATGCCTGCCCCTGCTGTGGATATCTGACACTGCCTGTACCGCAGAAAGAAGCGGTATCTTATATCTGTCCCGTCTGTTTTTGGGAAAATGATGTGTTCATACAGTCGGCAGCAGAGCCAAGCGACGAGAACCACGGCATGACCTTGGCAGAGGCGAAGGAGAACTTCCGGCAGTTTGGGGCTTGCTGTGAACAGATGCTGTCCTATGTGCGGAAAGCCTTTCCAGAAGAAATACCAAAAGACCATTCATAGAAGAAAGGGGCTGCGTGGTATGATGACCATTTATATTTATCGGAAGAAAGTGGCAGATTCCTTTTGCATGATGTATGTGATGCTTTTTTCACACCTGATTCATATTAGTAATCAGATGCGCGAATATACCTTTGATATGAAGTGGACTTGGATTGCCTTTGGGTTCATGGCATTGTATGCTCTGGCGCTGTATATCTTCACACAGATCTGCCACTGGAAGATGGCAGCCATCAATCTGGTGGTATTGATGGTGGTACTGCTTTTCTCAAATCCGATCAGTGCCTTTTTTGGCTTTTGGGTGCATCCTGATTTTTCAACGATATTTTTTATGCTGATTATCCTTTGCCATCGGGGGTATCAGGCAAGAAAACAGGCAAAATTCGCCTCTGAAATGGAACAAGAATAAAATTCTGCAAAAAACAAAACAGCCGGAATCCTTTATCTGTAAGGATTCCGGCTGTTTTTTGTTTTTTTAGAATGTGTCGGGATGGTGTCCGCCCCATCCTGTCTGGGGCATGCACATCAAACGGGACATGTCCTCAGAAGAGATGGTGAAATCGAAAACATCCAGATTTGCTTTCATGCGTTCCGCGGAACCGGATTTAGGCAAAGGCAATACCTGATTATCCAGAGCAAAACGCAGACAGATTTGTGCAGGTGTTTTGCCGTATTTTTCCGCCATTTCCAGTACCAGAGGATCTTCCAGCACACGGGTACGGCCCAGAGGGCTCCACGCTTCTACCAGAAGTCCCTGCTGCTGGGAGTAGTGGACAGCGTGTGCCTGACAATATCCGGGATGGTATTCCAGCTGGTTTACCATGGGAGTGATTTCCGCTTCTTTCATGAGGGGCATGAGATGGTGAGGCAGGAAGTTGCTGACACCAATGGAACGGATAACCTTTTCTTTGTAAAGCTTTTCCAGGGCCCGCCATGCGGACAGGTCTTTTTCCTGCCATTTTTCACGGTCTGTTTCGGGCATGGGCCAGTGGAGCAGGCAAAGATCCAGATAGTCTGTTCCCAAGTCCTTCAGGGAGCTTTCCACGCTTGCCATGGTGGCGTCATAGGACAGATCATCACGCCATACCTTTGTGGTCAGGAAAATGTCTTTTCTGGCGATGCCGGAAGCCGCCATGCCTGCGCCCACTTCTTTTTCATTCATGTACATCCGTGCGGTGTCCAGATGGCGATAGCCTACGGAAAGGGCTGTTTCCACAATGCCCTGGGCAGATTGGTCGATGACTTTATAGGTGCCGAAGCCCACTTTGGGGATTTTCACACCGTTATATAATGTAAAGTATTCCATGATTCATTTCCTCCTTATTTCTGCTGGAATGCCAGTGCTTTTTCCAGCAAATATTCTCTTTTGTTGTGTTCCGGCTGATGCAGGACGTCCTCCAGCAGCAACCCAAGGGTTTCGCCGACGGCTTTTCCGGCAGGAATGCCTGCGTCCATGAGGGCTTTGCCGTCCATTTCCAGCATTTTCAGATTCAGACAATCCCCGTCAGCAAGGACTTTTTCAAGGATTTCTCTTGCTGCCTGCACAGCGGCTTTGTCCTGTAAGATTTCCTGTAAAATGAACAGGTTTTCCGTCAGTTCTACCCCTAAAATCCCTGCCAGTTTCCGCACTTCATAAGGCGTTTGGGGGATGGGCTGGGATAAGTGCCGCAGATAGGTCTGAATCTGCTTGGCTGTGGCGTTGTCGAATTTCAGTTTTTTGCAGAAAGTCTTTGCCTCGGCTTCTGTGAAAGATTGCAGCACCAACGTCCACCGCAGCGGGGCGGAAATGGGAGCGGCTTTCAGCTGAGGCACCAGTGTTTCGCCAAGAGCCGTTAGACGTTTGTCCAGCAGATTGTCAATGTGGGGCAAAAGACCGCTTGAGAGCAGCAGGGACAGCTTTTCGGGAAATGGAGATTTCCAAAGTTTGTCCAGCTCCTCGTGGATACGCTCTACACTGATTTTTTCAATGAGTGCGGCGTTTTCCTGCAATGCGGTGTAGGTGGCATCATCCACCTGAAAGCCAAGCTGTGCCGCAAAACGGACACAACGCAGCATCCGCAGAGCGTCTTCCTGGAACCGCTTGGCAGGCTCGCCAACACCACGGATGAGAGAACGGGAAATGTCCTCCTGTCCGCCAAAGGGGTCACGGAATCCTTCGGCAGGGTGGTAGGCAATGGCGTTCATAGTGAAATCCCGACGCAAAAGGTCTTCCTCCAGATTGGATGTGAAAGAAACCTCGTCGGGATGTCTGCCGTCGGCATAATCTCCGTCAATGCGGTATGTGGTGATTTCGTAGTTGGTTTTGTTCAGAACAACGGTGATGGTGCCGTGCTGGATGCCTGTGTCAAAGGTGTGGGGAAATAACGCCTTTGTCTGCTCCGGCAGAGCGGATGTGGTGATGTCCCAGTCCTGGGGAATACGCCCAAGGATGGAATCCCGCACACAGCCGCCTACAATGTAGGCTTCGTAACCGCCGTTGTTGAGGGTTTGCAGAAGGGCGTTCACGTCTTCCGGCAGTGTGATGTGTTTTGTCATGTAAAAACCTCATTCCGGTTGTAAATTTCTGTTTTGCCGTTACAGTATACCATATTCCGGGAAAAATGAAAATTTTTTTTCGGCTTTTACGGAAAAAGAGTTGACATGCCTTCGGGAGCGTGATATTATATTTTACGCAATCAAATAACATATGCGCCCTTAGCTCAGTTGGTAGAGCAACTGACTCTTAATCAGTGGGTCCAGGGTTCGAGTCCCTGAGGGCGCATCATTTATAAAAGGCAGCGTTTTTCGACTTCGAGTCGGGGGGCGCTGTTTTTTTGCTTACCTGTAAGCCATGCGCAGATCAGGGAGAAAGCCGCGGGAGCATATTTATATGGTCCCGCGGCTTTTTTTCATGAGATGCATAGGGCGACAGCCCACAACCGAGGCATTTTCAATGCCGAGGTTGTGCATGGCTTACAGGTAAAATGCGTGAGAGAAGGAGTGCGACAGCCCACAACCGAAGCCCTTGAAGAGTGCCGAGGTTGCGCAAGGCTTACAGGTAAGAGACGTAAGAGAAGGAGTGCGACAGCCCACAACCGAGGCATTTTTAATGCCGAGGTTGTGCAAGGCTTACAGGTAAGAGACGTAAGAGAAGGAGTGCGACAGCCCACAACCGAAGCCCTTGAAGAGTGCCGAGGTTGTGCATGGCTTACAGGTAAAATGCGTGAGAGAAGGAGTGCGTCAGCCCACAACCGAAGCCCTTGAAGAGTGCCGAGGTTGTGCATGGCTTCCAGGTAAAAGCCGAGATAGAAAGAGGGCGTCAGCCGCATAGAGAAGTACTGGCAAAGAGCCGAGGTTGCGCAAGGCTTACAGCCTTTTCCCATTTCTTTCATATTTTCCCCCTCCCCGCCATAAACTGATACAGAGAAATTTTTCGGGAAGAAGGATTGGGGGAAGGATTTTATGGAGGATACATACGGGAAAATCTTGTGGGAGGGCTACGGGCTGAAGTATTACGGCGGTACCCGTACCCGCACGGGGCTGATTTGCAAAACAGATGTGGGATTGAGAGAACTGAAGAAGGCTCGGAGCCGCCGGGAAGACCTGCTTTTTGCCCATGAGGTGAAAACCTGCCTCTACCGCAACGGCTTTTCTGCCCTTTCTCTTTTTTATACAGCACAGGACGGACAGCCTTTTTTTGCTTGGGACGGCAATCTTTATCTGCTGGAAAACCCCATGCCCACCAAAGGTCTGGAGGAAGATAAGGCGGAGGATTTTGTAGCTGGTGCGGCTCTCATGGGGCAGATGCATGGGGCGGCGGCAGGCTTTCCGGCACAGGAAGGGCAGGAGGAACGTCCAGCTTTGTGGCAGCGGCGGTATCGGGAGTTTGTGAAGATCCGCAGACACATGGAGCGGCAGGGGAAGTATTCCCCCTTGGATTTGCTGGTCATGCGCCATTATGGCACTTTTGCGCCTCGGGCACAGGAAGCCCTGAAAGCCTTGGACGATGGCGGCTATGGTGACATTGCCCATGGGCAGAAGCAGGCAGGGACTTTTTGCCACAACCAGTTCAAAGGCAGCAATCTATGCCGGAAAGAGGACGGCAGTCTTTGGGTAGGGGGCTTTGAACAATGCACCGGAGATATTTTCGCTGTGGATTTGGCGGCGTATTTGAGACGGTTCTGGCGGAAAGTGCCCGATGAGCGGGAAAAGCTGGAAGAAGTGCTGGCAGCTTACGAAGGGGAACGTCCCATGACAGAGGCAGAACGGAAGCTTTTGGTACCATTGACAGCCTTTCCGGAAAAATTTCTGCGGTTGGTGCATGAATCCTACAACCGCCGGAGAGTCTGCGTTTCCCCTGCCATGGAGGAGCGTCTGGCGGATGCGGCGGCGGAAGAAAGTCAAATGGGCGATCTTTCACAAGCCTTGGAAAGGCTTTTTTGAAAATTGTTGGAAAAAGGGGTGTAAGGCAAGGGGGTTTTCAAGAAAATGCATCTGAAAATACTGTAAAAATGAGAAAACCATAAAAATTTCGGTGTTCTTTGTTTTCTTATGAAGAAACCCCTAGCTTTGCGCCATGAATTTCTCTTGCAACTTCGGGAAGAAACGTATAAAATGAGACTAAGACAGTCTGCAAATCATTCCCCGAAGGAGGAGAAACGGTATGAAGGACTATCATTTTGAAAATGACGATAAAGAATTTGACACCACCATACGGTTGGATCATATAAATGAAAAAGTAAAAAGAACTGGAACAAAATCAGACAGACGAGGACGACTTGGGGGACAAGGACGAGTTCCTCAAGGCCTTTGAATCAGAAAAATTTGAAGATCCACTGCCGGTGCAGCCGGCGGAGGAGCCTGTGACATTCGTCACAAGAGAACCCAGAAAACAGCCTGTCTATGACGGGGGAGAACCGCCCAGAGGGCCAAAAGACGAGGAACTCAAGGAGGACGAGCCTTTCTGGAACAAAAAGACCATTGGGCTTATCACCATTGCTGCCCTTGTGGTGCTGGGCATCTGCTTTGGCATCGTGAAAATGGTGTTTTTCTCCAATCCTTTGGACAAGGCGGCAGAAGCGGCACCCATGCTGGTGACGGATGTGCTGGATGGGGAAGAACTGCTGGTTTATGACATCAACGAGGCCAAGCAGAAAACGGTAAACCTGACGCCGGAAACGGTGGTCTATAACGAAGATGAGGTACAGATACAGCCGGACGTCATACAGATGGGCGATCTGCTCATGATACAGATGGATCAGGACGCGAATTTGCCGTGACCATTTCTTATGACGAAAGCATCAAAAAAGAGGAAATCACCGGGCTGAAAGCCGATACTTCCGTTAAGGAATTACAGGGGGAAGACCGCTCTTTTGCCTATGACAAAAAGACCATTTTCTACTACGATGGGGAGGAAATCCGCCCCGAGGATATCGAAAGCTGTGATGTGCTGGAAATCAGCGGCATCGGTGATGTGGTATGGTCTGTGAAAGTATTGGAATATCACGGTTATATTACTGTGGAAAATACCCAGAACATCAAAAACGGCACCTTTACATTGGATGAGGAAGAACCTGTGCCCCTCAGCGATGTGGAAAAAATCGCTGTGAAAGAAGGCGCTCATTCCATCACCATCAAAGGGGACAACATCGAAAGCCGCACAGACAGTGTGCTGGTACAGGCAGGAGAAACGACGGTTTACGACTTGTCCAAAGCTCAGCAGAAAATGGGTGTGCTGGCAGTCAATGCCAATGTTTCCGATTATAAGCTCTACATCAACGGCGCATTGGTGGACAGCGCCAAGCCTTCCGTACTGCCCTTTGGGGAATACGATGTGGTGATCCTGAAAAACGGCTATAAAGAATGGAGCCAGACTGTAACACTGAATCAGGATGCCGTCAGCGTTACCGCCCAGCTGGAGGCTGAAGAACAATTGGCAACGGTGATCGTCAACTGTAATGAAGCTGACGCCAATGTGTTCATCAACGGCGAGGAAAAAGGCACTGCGCCTTTGCAGGTGACACTGCCTTATGGCACTTATGAAGTGGAAGTGTTCAAAGACGGCTTCACTTCTTATCACCAGACTGTGCAGATTGAGAGCAGTGTGGTACACATTTCCGCAACATTAGGTTAAACCCTCTTTTTTGCGGCAGAGCATGCCGAAAACTGCCGCGGCAGGAGAGGATACAGCATAGACAAACAACGGCAAAGAACAAAGGGAGGAATCAAATTGGATCACATGGAAAGATACCATCAGTGGCTGGCAGATCCTGCCATTGACGAAGCAACAAAAGAAGATTTGCGCAAGATTGCCGCAGACGAAAAGGAAATCAAAGAACGTTTTTACAAAGACCTGGAATTTGGTACAGGCGGTCTGCGTGGGATCATTGGGGCAGGCAGCAACCGTTTGAACCGTTACACCGTAGGCCGTGCCACACAGGGCTTGGCAAACTACATCCTGAAAGAAGGCACACAGGACAAAGGCGTAGCCATCGCTTATGACTCCCGCCATATGTCCCCCGAATTTGCTCAGATCGCTGGTTTGGTACTGGCAGGCAACGGCATCCGTGCTTATGTATACCCTTCTCTGCGTCCCACACCCATGCTGAGCTTTGCTGTACGGGAACTGGGCTGCACAGCTGGTATCGTTATCACAGCCAGCCATAACCCCCCCGAATACAACGGTTATAAAGTTTACTGGGCAGACGGCGCACAGGTTGTTGCACCCAGAGATAAAGACATCATCGCGGAAGTAAACGCAGTGGCAAGCTTCGGTGAAATCAAAGAAATGGCAATGGACGAAGCACAGGCAAAAGGTCTGTTCCAGTATATTTCTGAAGATGTGGACAACGCTTTTGACGCCAACGTGCTGGCACAGCGTCAGGCACCCGAAATCATCGAAGAAATGGCAGATCAGCTGAAAATCGTTTACACACCTATTCACGGCTCCGGTAACCTGCCCGTCCGCAGAGCACTGGAAAAAGCAGGTTTCCATCAGGTATATGTGGTAAAAGAACAGGAAATGCCTGACTCCGATTTCACAACTGTTGGTTATCCCAACCCCGAAGACCCTAAGGTATTCGTGCTGGCACAGAAACTGGCAGAAGAAAAAGGCGCAGACATCATCGTTGGCACAGACCCTGACTGTGACCGTGTAGGCGCAATGGTTCGCAATGATAAAGGCGAATATGTGGTGCTTACAGGCAACATGACCGGCGCACTGCTGACAGAATACATCCTGTCTCAGAAGAAAGCAAAAGGCACACTGCCCGAAAACGGCGCAGTGATCAAAACCATCGTAAGTACAGAAATGATCCGCCCCATGTGTGAAGCTTACGGCGTGGAACTGATGGACGTGCTGACAGGCTTCAAATTCATCGGTGAAAAAATCAAAGGCTTTGAAGAAACCGGCAGCCATTCCTATATCTTCGGTTTTGAAGAAAGCTACGGCTGTCTGGCAGGCACATATGCCAGAGATAAAGACGCTGTTGTGGCAACACTGCTCATCTGTGAAATGGCAGCTTACTACAAGAAACAGGGTATGACACTGTATGACGGTCTCATGGCACTGTATGAAAAATACGGTTACTACCGTGAAGGCGTAAAATCCCTGACCATGAAAGGTCTGGACGGCGTAGAAAAAATCCAGAAGATCATGGCTTCCTTCCGTGCGGAAACTCCCGCGGTATTTGCAGGCGTAGCTGTGGAATGGGCAAAGGATTATAAGACACAGGTATTCAAAAATCTGACAACAGGGGAAGAAATGGCAAGCCCTCTGCCTGTTTCCGACGTGGTTTACTACACACTGGCAGACGGTTCCTGGATCTGTGTACGTCCTTCCGGCACAGAACCCAAACTGAAATTCTATATCGGCGTGAAAGGCGATTCCCTGGCAGACGCACAGGCGAAGATCGACGCCCTGGAAGCAGATATTGACGCAAAAGTAGCGGCAGTTTAATTCAAAAAACGAAAACAGGCTCTTTTAGAGCCTGTTTTTTTGCAGGAGGGGAAACGATGGCTGATTTTGTGAATCTCACAGCGGAAAATCTGGAAACGGAGCATCTTTGCTGCATCATTCGCACCAAAACGAAGCATCCCGGCGTGGAAGCGAAACGGAAATGGCTGGCGGAACGGCTGGAAGAGGGGCATATGTTTCGAAAACTGGATGTGAAAGGAACGGTCTTTATAGAATATGCCCCTTTGGAGAAGGCATGGGTGCCTGTGGAAGGGGAGAATTATCTGTATCTCTACTGCCTGTGGGTGCTGGGAGAATATCGTGGCAAAGGCTATGCCAAGGAATTGCTGGAATATGCCATTAACGACGCTAAGGCAAAAGGAAAATCCGGTATTTGCATGTTGGGGGCAAAGAAGCAGAAAGCGTGGCTTTCCGACCAAGATTTTGCTAAGAAATATGGCTTTGAGTCTGTGGATACCACGGAAAGCGGCTATGAACTGCTGGCGCTTTCCTTTGACGGTACCTATCCCCGTTTTGGGGCGCAGGCAAAGGCGGAGAGAGTGGAAAGTCAGGATTTGACTATCTATTATGATATGCAGTGTCCTTTTGTCTGTCAGACTGTGGAGAAACTGCGGGAATACTGCGACGAAAACCAGATTCAAGCAGACTTTGTGGAAGTGGATACCTTGGAGAAGGCAAAACATCTGCCTTGTGTGTTCCAGAACTGGGCAGTGTTTTACAAAGGCAAATTTGAGACGGTGAATCTGCTGGATGTGAAGGCATTGCAGAAACTATTGAAATAAAAGAAAAAAAGAAAGCCGAAATCCTTAGAAAAAGGGGTTTCGGCTTTTTTTATAGCTATGTAGTTTTTATGGGCTAATCCGGTAATGCCCCACAATGTCATGGCGTTTTTCCAGAATATCCTGTTCATAAGCGGACTGGAAGGGGTCATTGTGGTGGATGACATAGGGAATCCCCCTGTCGTTGCGCTGGTCAGACACCATGCCGATGTGATTAGAAAATATGACAATGTCGCCGCCCTGCCATTGGTCGATTTGGGAAATGTCTGTGGTCAGGGGGATGGCAGTATGGGCAAAGTATACTTTCAGATTGCGGACACGGCGGAAGTCGATGTTGGGATTGGGTTCGTCAATGTCATATTCCTCCGGATGGGCGGCAATGTCCTCCGCCACTAGCTCTTTCAGGTCATAGCCTGCGGATAACATGGCATTGGCAATGACGTCGGTACAGACACCATAGCCATCGTTAGGATAGCCTGTTTCGTAATACTTGCTTTTGTAGCGGGGCTGGGTGGCAATATAGGTGCGGGCGCCCTGCAAAAGGTCTGTCTGGTCGTCTATGCCGTCTGCGTCTTTGTCCGTTTGGCTGTGAAAATCGGGAATCTGAAAATCTGCATTTGTTTTGGCGTTGACGGGGTCACTGCTGGTGCCGAGGAAGTAAAAACGGCAGAAGAACAGGACACAAGCCAAAACCACGGCCAGTATCAGCAAGAAGATGGTTCTTTTTCTCATGGAATCCCTCCTGAATGCAAAAACTGCCCGGGGGCAGAGCTGTTTTTTCTAATGACAGCGTGGTTCCCCGAGCAGTTATTTTTTAGCGGTATGCTTTTTTGTAAATAGCCAGACAGTCTTCAAAAGGCATGTCCGCAGGGTCTACCTGGAACAGACCTCCCATGGTGTCGTAAGCCATTTTGGTGTACATTTCCAGATCTTCTTCTTTGATGCCGTAATCGGACATTTTCAGGTCGTCTACATGGCAGGCAACTTTCAGATCGCGGAGGGCGTCTACGAAATCCATAGCTTTTGTTGCGTCTGTTTTGCCCAGTGCTTTTGCCATGGCAATCATGCGGTCGTCAACCACACCGCGTTCCGCCCAGTAGGTGTAGTATGCTTCGCAGAGCATAATCAGACCAGCGCCATGTTCCAGTTTGGGGTTTTTGCCGCTGAGAGGATGTTCCATGGCGTGTTCGGAAGTACATCCGCCGATGCTTTCGCTCATGCCGGAAAGGGTATTTGCCAGTGCCACATCTTCTCTTGCTTCCTTATCGCTGCCGTTGTTCACTGCTTTGGCAAGGCTCTTGCCGATCAGTTCAATGGCTTTGAGGGCGTAAAGGTCGTTGATGGGGTTGGTGTAGCGGTTGATGTAGCCTTCGGTGCTGTGGAACAGGGCGTCAAATCCCTGATAAGCTGTCAGTTTTTCCGGTACGCTCATCATTAGGTCAGGGTCTACGATGGACAGTACGGGGAATGTGCCGTCATAACCAAAACCGATTTTTTCGCCTTTGTCATTTGTCACAACAGCCCAAGGGTCTGCTTCTGTGCCGGTACCAGCTGTGGTGGTGATGGCAACGATGGGCAGAGGAGTTACAGGAACAGCTTTGCCGCCGCCGGTACCGCCGGAAACGTAGTCCCAGAACTGGCCTTCGTTTGTTGCCATAACGGCAATGGCTTTTGCGGAGTCGATGATGGAGCCGCCGCCCAGACCGATAACGAAGTCACAGCCTTCTACTTTTGCCAGGGCCGCCCCTTCCATAACATGGTGTTCTGTGGGGTTGGGCTGGATCTTGTCAAAGATCACATGAGCTACGCCTGCTTTGTCAAGCTGTTCTTCCAGTCGTGCCAGATAGCCATATTTCCGTACGGAAGTACCGCAGGAAATGACGATGAGGGCTTTTTTGCCGGGCAGTTTCTGTTTATGAAGTCTGTCCAGCTGACCGCTGCCAAACAGCACCCGGGAAGGGATATAATATTGAAATTTCATAAGTGATTGCCTCCTTTCAGATATGACAAAAGTATACCACAGACGGACAAAAAAGAAAATCCGTGGCCATGGTTTTTCCCAGAAAAAATCGTACAAAATCCGCCTGTTTTGGTATACTGAAAAAAGATGTAACCTTTTGGCGGCAAAATCGTTTTCTAAGTAAAAGGGCAGGAAAGGAGGGGGCTATGGAATCTGACGTATTGCGGGAATTGTATGAAAAATATCACCAGAAAGCATATCTGTATGTCCTCTCTTTGTGCCGGGATAAGGAAACGGCGGAGGACATTGTCAGCGAGGGATTTGAGAAAGCCTTCCTGACGGTGGAAGGCTGCCCGGAGGGGTTTTTCTGGTGGCTCTTAAGGGTGTGCAGGAATCTCTGGCAGGATACTCTGCGGAAACAGAAGCGACAGGGGGGAGAAATGCCCGCGGAAATCCCTGTGCCCGAGGACGCCCTTTCCGGTGTGCTGCAAAAAGAGGAAAACCGGCGGCTTTATACGGCTATGAACCGCCTTTCTCCGGCAGACCGGGAACTTTTGATCTGGCATTATTTCGGGGAACTGTCCATCAGGCAGATGGCAGGACTCAGAGGCATTTCGGAAACGGCAGTGAAAACGGCACTGTTCCGCGCCAGAGCCAGACTGAAACAGAAATTAGGAGGTGAAAAGCCATGACATTTCGGGAACTTTTGGAGAAATACAAAAACCACACCGCAACACCGGAAGAGAGAAAACAGGTGGAGGCGGAACTGGAAAAATACAATGCCCTGACGGAATATCTGCTGGAACAGGATGTAGACATGGAAGGGGAAGATTTGGCTGGGCAGCAGGAGGAACTGCAAAAAATCGACCGCTCCATGAAAAAACGGGGACGGCGGATCATTGCCATTGCGGTGGTCATTGCCTGCGTGGTCATGGGGGCGCTGACGGCGTTCCAGCCTGCCATCAGTAAGGTTATTTGGTATGACCCAACGGAGCGGAGTATGCAGGAATTTGCTTATGATATTGATTGCCATATGGCGGTTTTGACAGAATTGACTATGCCGGAAGTGCAGATGGAATCTGTTCTCCCAACGGAGCAGGGATGGGGCAAATATGATTTACAGATACAGCAGCGGGACTGGTCTACGGGGGAATATACATGGCTGAACGGTACGGTCACCAGAGGAAAAATCGAACTCAATCACAATGCATACAAGTATAGCAGTATGAATGTTTTTTCCAGAGGAACCAAGCCTTTTGTGGATGTGGATGGAGAACACAGTGTCATTACGCCATCTGCGGAGGCAAAAGCGGCATTGGCAGACTTGCCGGAATATATGCAAATGGAAGCCTATGTTTCTTTGGGGAAAGATTGGACCATGGAAGAACTGGAGAACTTTGCGGCACAGCAGGATGGATATCTGGGCTGGGTCGGTGTGCGGATTTCTCCTGAGGATCAGCAGCTTTTTCCTTTGATGGGGTTTGATGCCAGTGACAGTGGGTATGTTTTCAATAACGTGGATGAAGCCTATCCTTTTTACGAATTATCCATGCATGAGGATGTGCCGTTGGCGGAAGCATGGGAGAAGCATTTCCTTGCTTTGCTTCAATACAGCATTGACCATCAGGATTTTTACGCAAGACTGAATCAGTCTAACAACCATGGCAGCACCTGTCAGATGGTGCAGGAATATGTAACGGAAAACGGTGTGAAAACCTATGGATTTTTGTATTACGGTACACCGGCAGAAATGAGAAAACTGCTGGAAAATGAAGATGTGGAAGGAATTTATGTGACAGATTACCAGCTGCGGGTACCGGGGTTGTAAGGAAAAGAAATCTTGCGGGAAGAATAGAATCGTGATAAAATAACCATAAGAAAAAGGATTGCCGCTTTTCCCGAGGCGGTCAGTCCTGAAAATAGGTTTGTGACCGTCTAACTTGCAGGTTAGGCGGTCAGTTTTTATCGGTCCCGAAATAGGGCGACAATGGCTACAATGATCAATCCGATTTGAATCAAGTCGGAATATGTAAATACATAGCATCACCCCCTTAAAGCAGAGAGTGACAAACCGCCAAACGACAATCCTCATGTCTAGTTTAGCAAATATGTCATCATTCGCAAGAAAACAAGCCAAATATAAAAGAAAGCCCTTCGGCTTTCCGGTTGCAAAATCTTATGTTTTCCGAGGAAGCAGCCCCTGCGACAATCCATAGGGGGTACTTTAGCAAAAATGCTATAATCCACAAGAAAATAAACCAAATAAAAAGCTGAAATCTTTGCACTACAAGGATTTCAGCTTTTTTGTTTTTACAGGATTTTATCAGATATGTTTTTTCTTAAAGGTAATCTGCTTTTAGAAACACACCTTTTTTATATTCTGAATTTTCTGAAAAATCAAATCACACATTGAAGCGGAACAGAACCACGTCGCCGTCTTTGACAACATATTCTTTGCCTTCGGAACGAACCAGACCCTGTTCTTTTGCGGCATTGTAAGAGCCCAGACGCATCAGGTCGTCATAAGCAACAACTTCCGCACGGATGAAGCCACGTTCAAAGTCACTATGGATTTTACCAGCAGCCTGAGGTGCTTTGGTACCTTTTGTGATGGTCCATGCACGGCTTTCCTGAGGGCCTGCTGTCAGGTAGCTGATGAGACCCAGCAGTTTATAGCTGGCTGCAATCAGACGATCCAGACCGCTGCCGTCTACGCCCAGATCTGCCAGGAATTCTTTTTTGTCTGCTTCGTCCAGATCGGAGATTTCTTCTTCGATTTTTGCGCATAATACGAATACTTCACTGCCTTCTTTGGCTGCGTATTCTCTTACACGGCCTACGAATTCATTGCTTGCGCCGTCGTCAGCCAGATCGTCTTCGGCTACGTTTGCAGCGTAAAGGACAGGTTTTGCAGTCAGCAGTGTCAGGCTGTCTACGAAGGCTTTTTCTTCCGGTGTGTCAAATTCCACAGCACGAGCGGAAATGCCCTGTTCCAGCGCTTCTTTCAGTTTCTGGAGCACGTCTACTTCTTTCTGGAGGGACTTGTCCGCTTTTGCCATTTTGCCTGTTTTTGCAATACGGCGTTCCAGGATTTCCAGATCGGAGAATACCAGTTCCAGATTGATGGTTTCGATGTCACGGATGGGGTCGATGGAGCCGTCCACATGTACCACATTGCCGTCTTCAAAGCAGCGTACCACATGTACGATGGCGTCTACTTCACGGATGTGAGACAGGAATTTGTTGCCCAGACCTTCGCCTTTGCTGGCACCACGCACCAGACCGGCAATGTCAACGAATTCGATGACCGCAGGTGTGGTTTTTGCGGAATTATACATTTCTGTCAGTTTTGTCAGTCTTTCGTCAGGCACAGTTACGATGCCCACGTTGGGGTCAATGGTACAGAAGGGATAGTTTGCCGCTTCTGCTTTCCCCAGAGTCATAGAGTTGAATAAGGTGCTTTTGCCCACGTTGGGCAGACCTACGATACCCAGTTTCATGTTATTTCTTCCTTTCCAAACGGTTTGCGTGTTCACTGTTAAACATTATAGCCAAAAGCGGTGGAAATGGCAAGGAATACCTTGCTTTCAGCGGAAAAAAGCCCTTTGACAGAGTCAAAAGGGCTTGGGTTCATTTTTTCTGCCTTTGAACAGGATCATCAGAAACAGCAGAGCACCAAGGGCTGCTGTGAGGATGGCATATCCTCTGGCTTCTTCTCTGGTTACATACATGCCTTCCGCCGGTGTTTCTTCCAGCTGGCGCATGGCTACACGATAATGTCTTCTGTGTTCTCTTTCCATAAAAATCCCTCCTTGCGGATGTATCGGCTTTTTTCTTTATTGTAGCACAAAAACGTGGCGGTATACAGTTTTTTTGCGGAAAAAACCACTGGATTTTCCATGGTGAGAAAGCATTTTTCCGGGGTATGATAAAAGAGAAATGGGGGTGGAAATTTGAAAAAATATGTTGTTTTTCTGCTTCTTTTCCTGCTTTGCGGCTGTGCGGGGCAGCAGACAGCCACCAGTCTGGCTGCGGTGACGGAAAGTCCCAAGGAGCGAGCCCAGCAGATACAAAAAGCCCTGATGGAGGTTCCTGGGGTGGCAGACAGCGCTGTGGTGGTGGCGGGGCATACGGCCATCATCGGTCTGCGGACGAAGGAAACAGGCACATCTTTGGGGCGGCTTATACAGGAGGCGGAACGGGCTGCCAGAAATGCCGATGAAAATTTGCAGATGGTTTCCGTTACGGCAAACGATGCCATCGTAGACCGTATGGAGAAGACAGCAGAGGGGACATGAGAAAGGGGGAACTTTCCGCCCCCTTTTTCGTATGATAAAAGAGGGTTTTCCAGAAATTGCAAAGAAATCTTAAAGAAGCGGGTCTATGCAATCCAAGGGAAATATGGTAAACTAAACCATAAGATACCATTGGAATATCATTTTTTTGACAAAATATACAATCCCAAAGGAGGTACATGCAACATGAAACGCAAAATGGCAATGGCATTGGCTGCTGTTCTGGTAGCAGGCAGTCTGCCTGTGACAGTATCCGCTGCCACATTTACCGATATCAATGAAGTGTCCTGGGCATCTTCCACCATCCAGGCAGTATCCGACAAAGGCCTTATCAACGGCTATGAAGACGGTACTTTCCGTGCGAAAAACAACGTTACTTACAGCGAAGCCATGGTGATGATCTACAACCTCATGGACAAAACAGGCAATCTGAAAGCAGGTGCCACAAACACACTGCCCATGTATCAGTCTGTGCTGAATACATACAAAATCCCTACATGGAGCCAGTCTACTGTGGCTTATGGTCTGTCCGCACAGATCCTGATGGCATCTGACCTGCCTAAGTTTACCACAAACGGTGTTGCCAATCCTGCAACCCGTCAGGATGTGGCTGTAATGTTTGGCCGTGCCCTGTCTACGAAATATGATATTTACGCTGGTACAGGCGTGAAATATAACGACGTATGGCGCATTTCCGATGATGCGATGCCTTATGTGGATCTGCTGACTCGTCTGGGCATTGTTTCCGGTGATGACAACGGCAACTTCAACCCTACCGCAAACATCACCCGTGCGGAAATGGCAGTCATGATGAACAAGACTTATGACCTGCTGACCAATGATCTGGCAAATACTGGTGAAATCACACAAATCGTCAACCATGACGGCAATTATTACGACATCGATGTGAAAATGGACAACGGTGAACGGAATAAACTGACCATTTCCGATGACAACATCAGCATTTACAACAAAGACGGCAGCAAAGAAATGCCTATCAGCAGCCTGACAAAAGGCGATAAAGTCAGCCTGGTATTCGACGGCATGGTTATCACAAAGATTTATCTGCTGGATGAAGAAGCATCCGCACAGGAAAAATATGACGCGGTTGGTTATATTTACTCCCTGAAAGACGGTTATCTGAATCTGGAAAGTGAAAACACAGGCGAAACCACAAAATATAAGATCGATATAAACTGCACATACTATCTGGACGGCAAAAAGACCACAGAAAGCAACATCAAAAATGTGATTTCCGATAACTCAGACAAGTATGTATATGCTGGCCTGTATACAGAAACAAAGAATGAAAAAGTAGACGGCAAGCGTCAGGATGTGCTGTACGCAAAGGCTGTTTATGTAACAGTGAAAGATGAATACACCCAGACAGGGGAAGTAACAGACTTCTCCAGCACCACCGTTTCCTACAAGGCTTCCGGCAGCAATGCAAGAAAGAGTGTGGACTTTGCTTCTGATTGTGAATTCTACATCGGTGACAAAAAATCTTCCGCAAAGAATCTGGAAGAAATGGCTGAAAGCGGCACTGTATATGTAAAAGTGACCGTAAACAGCAAGGGCAAAGCAACAAAAGTTGTGATGACAGAAGATAAATTCACAGACAATACCGCATCTTCCACTTATACAGTGAAGGGCTTCAACAAAGACCGTATCATTGTTTCCAGAGGCGGCACATCCACTACTTATGAATTTGGTTCCACCAGCGATATCACTTACTATATCTGGGAAAAAGGCGCTACAAAGTGGAGTGAAGTTTCTTTCCGTGGTGCGGAATCCTTCTATGACGGTGATGACGATAAAGATGATTACAACACTATGTATGCCCGCATGAACTTCGATAAGTCCGGCAAGATCACTGCCATTTACATGGTAAAAGATAATGAAAGAGAAGCTGCTTTCGGGGAATCTGAAGCAAGTGAAAAGAAAGGTACTGTGGAATCCATCAAAGATGGTAAGCTGAAATTCAAGACTTCTTCCACAGAATATAAACTGCTTAATGAGTATAACATTGATCCAAAGGATAAGTATGATCCGGATAATGAAAATATGTACGCAAATCATTTCAAATATCCTTTGACCATTGGTGGCGCCCAGACCAGCTCTCTGACTGTACTGACTCGTATGGCAAACTGTGATGATGTAACGCTGTACGCAGAAGTAAGAGCTAATTCCAATAACGAGCTGACCAGAATTGATGCCAGACTGACAGCGGCAGAAGGTAAACTGGTTGAATACGACAAAGGCAAAAAAGAATTCACATTGGAAACACCTGACGGCTCTCAGTTCAAGCTGAAAACCGTAAGCAATCCTAAAACAGACAGCGACGATTATGATGCGGAAGATCTGGAAACAACAGGTTACCGTGGTTCTTCTGTGAAACTGGAATTCAACAATGATGGTGAAATCTCTAAGATCATCGTAACCGATAGTAAGTATAACAGCGGCACAAAACGTGTAAAAGGCACAGCTTCCGTTGATGGCAGCAAGATCAAGATTGATGGTAAGTCTTACAGCTGGGATTCCAAGACATACATCACCAGCAGCAGCTTCACTTACAGCAGCAAGGATATGTTCGAAAGAATGCTGAAAGATAAAGACATCGAAGTTTATGTAGAAGCTACCATCAGTGATAAGGACAAAGTGGAACGCATCAATGCCAAAGTGAAATCCGCAGAAGGTGAATTTGTGGAATACGACAACGGCAGCGTAACCATCGAAAACGATACCAGATCCTGGGTATTCAACACTGTTTCCAAGAATACACTGTTGAAGAACTGCGGTCTGGACGACGAAAAAGAATTTGAAAAGAAAGAAGGCAAGAACGTTACACTGGAATTCAACAGTGACGGTCTGGTAGAAGAACTTTAAGAAGTAATGAAAAAGCGGTATTCCTGAAAAAGGAGTACCGCTTTTTTGAAACGCCGGAAAAAGGAAAAGGGAACAGCCGAAGCTGCTCCCCTTTCGATTATCCTAGGATAATCGCTTAATAAGGTTTTTGATGCCGCGCCCTTTTATGCAGAAGGAATGGGGGTGCCGCAAGAGCGGCTTCCGCACAAAATGACGGATTCCAAATCAGTCAGGATTCTTGCAAAATGCACACAAAAAAACAGCCGCAGATGCTGCCTCCCCGTATGCAAAGGCGCCGTCCTCTCGCCTGCTTCAGAAACAAAAACCGTATTAACGAAAAAGTTCATGCCCTATTATAGACAAAAATCGACGCATTGTCAAATGGAAGAAATGGGTATTGATAAAATCCCCGTTTTGCCTGTATAATAAAATGATATGAACGACGATAAACACAGAATAGGAGAGATGTTTGATGCGATATGAAGGAACCGTTTACAGACCGCCCAGTGAGGCGGGCAGCCTGATCATTCAGCTGACCATTGGCTGTGCCAGAAACACCTGCACATTCTGCAATATGTATAAGGATAAGAAATTCCGTATCCGTCCTTTGGAAGAAGTGGCGGAAGATCTGGAAATGGCCAGAAAATATTACAGCCATATCAAAGTACGCCGTATCTTTTTGGCAGACGGCGACGCCCTCATTGTAAAAACACAGGATCTGCTGTATATCTTGGACAAATGTCATGAATACTTCCCCGAAGTGGAACGCATTTCCGTTTACGGTGCCCCCAAAGACATTCTGGGCAAAACACCGGAAGAACTGAAACAGCTGAAAGACGCTGGTCTGGACATGGTTTACATGGGTCTGGAAAGCGGCGATGATGAAGTGCTGAAAGAAGTGAAAAAAGGCGTGACTTCCGAAGAAATGATCGCTGCTGGCATCAAAGTCAGAGAAGCTGGCATGATTCTGTCTATGACAATCATTTCCGGTCTGGGCGGCAAAAAACGCTGGAGAGAACACGCGCTGAACAGTGCTCGTGTCATTTCTGCCATCAAACCGGAATATGTGGGCTTTTTGACACTGATGGTAGAGCCCGGCACAGAGCTTTACGATCAGTACAACAGAGGCGAAGTGGAACTCTTAGACCCTCACGAAGTATTGGACGAAACAGAACTGTTCATCCGCAGTGTAGATGCGGAAGGCACCATGTTCCGTGCAAACCACGCTTCCAACTATATTGCTTTGGGCGGTACCCTCAACGGCGAACGGGACAAAATTCTGGCGCAGATTGAAGAAAGCCGCAGAAGAAGCAAATTCCGCCCGGATATTTTCCGCGGCATTTAAGAGTAAGGTTGTAAGGGGTCTTTTGCAATGGAATGGCTGGGTTTTGCCACACTCATAACTGCATATGGCTGCATTTTTACGGCAGTGGTGACGGGGCGGAAAGGCTGGGTTTTGCTCATGGGCTGGCTCATTCCCATATTGGCCCTGACCATCACTTATGAAACGGGTATGCAGATCAACGGACTCATGGTACTGATCTGCTTTGTCATGTTCCTCATTTGCCGGCTGGGCATGGTGGATGTGAAAATGTGGAACATTCGCCAGCGGAAAAAGCATAACATACTGTTTGGTATTTTGTATATCGGTGTGTTTATCCTGCTGTTTTACTCTATTGCTCAGGCACAGATACAGGGGTATATGCTCAATCTCCAAGGCTGGGGCAGCAAGAAACTGCCTATCTGGCGCATGGGGCTCAGCACACTGCCTCTGCTCTGGCTCAATGTGATCTATACCCGTATGGTGTATACCGCCATTGACCGTCTGCGGCGGAAACGACAGGAATTGAAACTGCTGTCCTGCCGCTGTTTCATCGCCAATGAACAGGGTACGGAAAAAGGACTGAACCAGGGATACTTTTTGGAAGGCATCCAAAACGGTGTCACTTATCACTTCCGTCTGACCCGCCGGTCTTATCTGATGCTGCGAAAGGAAACGAAGCTTCGTCTGCAAACGGAAACGGGGCTCTTCGGCGGCATTTATGTGACGGACATCGGGCACCCGGAATGGCTGAAACGCGCCAGACGTGTGGAACGGCGAGATGCTAAAATCGGCATGGTGGTATTTGTAGTTGTGATGATTTTCAGTATCTGGTTATACTGGATTCGATAATCAAAAGTCGAAAATATCTTGAGAAAATCAGGATGTTTTCGGCTTTTTTTATTTGCCCTGTTCTTTTGGGGGACGAGGATGCATAGGCTGTTACGGAGAGGAAGTGGCGCAGTATGGTGAAAAAAGTTTTGGGGGTACTGGTGGGCTATGTGCTGCTGGCAGTCATCGTCATTCCTTTGCTGGTGACGGCGATTTTTGGGGGATTTCGCACAGAAGCGGTGACAGAGGCGAAAAATCTCTTTGGGCCAGCGGACTACCTGCAAATTTTACGCCCTGAGAATACAGAACTGGAGGAATATGTGCAGGGGGTGGTGTCGGCGGAAATGCCTGCCCTTTTTCCCATGGAAGCTTTGAAGGCTCAGGCGGTGGCGGCAAGGACTTATCAGGTGAGGAAAATGGAGGAAGCAGGCAGTGATGCCGTCCTTTACGATGTGGGACAAGCCTATGCGGATACAGCCGCCCAGAAAGAAAAATGGGGGGAACATTACCAGGAATATGCCGCCAGAGTTTCACAGGCTGTGGAGGAAACGGCAGGGGAGATTATGGTCTATGAAGGAGAGCCCATCTTAGCGGTGTTCCATGCCCAAAGCGCAGGGAAAACAGAGGATTCGGAAAATGTCTGGGTGCAGGAAATTCCCTATCTGCGAAGTGTGGACAGCAGCGGTGACCTATCCGCACCAGACAATACCGTCACCGAAACCCTTTCGGCAAAGACCGTATGGGAAAAACTTTCCACTTTGGGAGATTTGGGCGTATCGGCGGCGGAACTGGATTTTTCCGGCATCCAGCGCAGTGAGGCGGGATATATTCAGCAGATACAGGCAGGCAATCTCACATTGACTGGATTGGAAGTGCGGACGGCTTTGGGACTGCGGAGTGCGGACTTTACTGTTCGGCGACAGGGGGACGATTTTGTGTTTACTACCAAGGGGTATGGCCATGGGGCAGGCATGAGCCAGTACGGCGCAAAGGCGTTGGCGGAGGAAGGCATGGATTACCACGAAATCCTCAGCCATTATTACACAGGCATTTCTTTTGAAAAAACTGCATAAAACAGGGCAAGGCTGGTCAAAATAGCCTTGGAGGTGTTGGCAGAATGAAAAAGAAAAACGAAAGCAAAATGGCAGCAGTGCTGGTGTCCATGGGGTTATGCGTGGTAGCTCTGGGGGCAGGTATGACTTACTACACATGGAGCAATGTGAAGGAACCCCTGACAGCGGAGGAAAGCCCTGCTTCTCCCGTAACTGTGGCAAAAAGCCCTACACTGGACACAGCAAAGGCCCAGAGAGAACAAATGAGCAACGACGACGGTGAGGCACCTGACCCGACGCCGGCGCAGGAAGCCAAAACAACAGAAACCAAAACAACATCTGAACAGAAAATAACAGAAAAAAGTACAGCCAAAACACAACAGACAGCGGCAGTGACTTACGCCTATCCTGTCACTGGGGAAACGGTGATGTCTTACAGTGTGGACAAGGCGGTCTATGACCCCACTCTTGACCAGTACCGCACAAATGATACCCTTTGTATCGCGGCGGAAGCTGGCACAGAAGTGAAAGCGGCGGCAGACGGCACTGTGGCGGAAATCAAAGAAGATGAAGAAAGCGGCAGAACCCTTGTCATTGAACATGCAGACGGTACGCGGACTACATACGGTCCGCTGGCGGCAGAAGGCATAGCCAAGAAAGGCGATACCGTGAAACAAGGTCAGACCGTAGGCAAATTGGATCAGCCCACTAAATATCAGGCGGCACTTGGCAGCCATCTGGTATTTGCCATGGAGGTAAACGGAGAACGGGTTGACCCTACGAAAAACTGGAGAAATAAAAAAACAAAAGAGGAAATTTCCAAAGCAGGAGCCTCTTAAGAAAACATTGTTTTCTGTTTTTTTGATTTCTTAAGGGGAACTGCCATGGATGGCTTCAGAAGAAAACAGTCCGGATAAAATTCAGGTAAAATCTTGGTAAAAATTGAGAGAGCTGGGGGACTTGCATGGCAAGGATTCCGGCTTTCTTTGTTTTCTGATGAAGCAGACCCGAAAGGGATTTCCTCTTTTTGTTTTGTGAGGGAAAGACCGTCCCGCTTGTGCAATTTTGCCAGAGAAAACCAGCAGAGGAAAAAATGGGCAGGTGTTTTCTGTGGTTTTTGGGGCAAAAGTCCCGTTGCCCATTGTGGTTTTTCAGTTTTTTTGCAAAAAAACCTTTACGAATTTTCGGAAAGGGGATACAATGGGACAAAAGGGGAATTTTTGATTTCCCGGATAGGGGGTTAAGGTATGGAACGATTTTCTATTATAAAAGGAGATATTGTGAAAGCCAAAACGGATGCCATTGTCAATGCGGCGAATACATCCCTTCTGGGAGGCGGCGGCGTAGACGGCGCCATTCATCGGGCAGCAGGCAGAGAGCTGCTGGAAGAATGCGAAACCCTTGGCGGCTGCAAAACCGGTGAAGCCAAAATTACCCGTGGTTACAAGCTGAAAGCAAAGTATGTCATTCATACACCCGGCCCCATCTGGCGCGGAGGCAAATGGGACGAAGAAGAACTGCTGGCAAACTGCTACCGCAATTCTCTGGCGCTGGCAAAAGAAAATGGTATCAAGACCATTGCCTTTCCATCCATCAGTACCGGCGTGTATCGTTTCCCTGTGCATCTGGCGGCAGAAATCGCTGTGCGGGAGATCATGAATTATCTGAGAAATCATCCTGATATGGAACAGGTGACTATGGTTTGCTTCGACGACGATACCAAAGCGGCTTATGTGGAAGCTTTGGCAGCCTATGAGCAGGCATAAATAAGCGTATAGACAGATGTGGTATTGCTGCCGCATCTGTTTTTTTATGGGAAATAGAAAAGATTATGTCAACATATGGGGAATGGGAACGAAATTTGCAAAAAGGACATGCGGGGGATAACTTTTTGTTTTATCCACAATGAAAAGCCTTGAAAAAAGAGTTATACACAGAGTTATGCACATTATCCACAGCCTGATTTTCGAAAATATGTGGAGAAAATCCAATTTATCCACCTTTTCGCCAGCCCTCGCCAAAGGGCTGTGTTCCGCCATTTGCAGGGTCTGTGGAAAAATGCCCGTCTGTTGTGGATGGTATTCTGTCAACCAAACGGAAATTGTGAACAAACCCATTTTGGAATTTTGGGCAAAAGTCCGAAAAAAATTTTTCAAAGAAAAGAGGGTTTTTGGAAATGACATCGAATATGTATGTCATAGAAAGAAAATTGTCTTTCTAGTCCCCTTAGGGGTGTACCAATAGGTTTCCGCAAAGACGGAAACTGCGAAGGGAGTTGTTAGTATGCGGTATAACATCATTGGGAAAAATATCGACGTTTGGGACAAGACCAAAGAAATGGTGGAGAAAAAACTGGACAGAATTGAAAAACTGTTCCCGGAAGACACCAACGCAACCATTACACTGAGTCTGGAAAAACTGGTTTCTACCGTTGAAGTAACCATTCCGCTGAATAAGCGACTGATCCGTGCAGAAGTACAGGATACAGACATGACAGCTGCCATGGACAAAGCTGTGGATATTCTGGAAAATCAGGTTGTCCGCTACAAAAAACGGATGCGCACCAAAGTTCGTCAGGGCGGCGAAAACTTTGTGGCAGAATATCAGACAATTATGGTACCTGAAGAAGATCTGGACGAAGAACCTCTGTACAAGATCGAACGTATCAAACATTTTGAAGTAAAACCCATGGACGCTGAAGAAGCAGTTATGGAAATGGAACTGATTGGTCATAACTTCTTCGTATTCCGCAATGGGGAAACAGACGAAGTGAATGTAGTTTATAAACGGAAAAATGGTTCCTATGGTCTGATCGAACCCGAATATTAAAATAGAGATGTAAGTGCACATGATGGAGGCGGGAAATTCCTTTGGAGGAGGTTCCGCCTCCTTTTTTGCATCAAGGAGGAATAGATATGGAACAGCTGGAAATCATGGAGGGCATCCTCAACGCGTACCCTTACCCTATTGTTTTTGTGGATAACGATTATGTCATTCGGTTTCTGAACCGCTTTGCCAAATATCATTACTATGAGGAACGGGGCTATGGGGATTTGATTGGCAAGAGCATTTTTGACTGCCATCTGACAGATGCCGCCAAGGAAAAAATCAAACTGGCTTATGAAGGCATCAAAAAGAACGGCAAGGAGGTTTTTATTGGCGTCAACACCCGCAATCAGCGGATGTATATGATGGGGGTGCGGAACCAGAAAGGGGAATGGATCGGATTTTTTGAGCGGTTTGAATTGAATCTGGCAAAATAAAAAACAGTCGGAAATCAAAGATTTCCGACTGTTTTTTGCTTATGATTTCGCTGCAACCCGTCGTTTTGGTTTGGGGCCATGATGCTGCCAAGGACGCATGCGATAGAAGCAGAAAGACATGGCTGCGGATAATGTCCAGCCAACAGGCCAGGACAGCCAAATGCCTGTGGAGTCCATGGAAAGCATCTTTACAAAGAAATATGCCAGTACCACACGAAGCACCAAGTCGGTGAATGTGGTGGTGGTGAAATAAGCGATGGAACTGGTTCCCCGCAGTACCCCGTCGCACATGGCTTTGACCATGACGACAAAATAGAAGGGAGATACAATCCGCAGGAACATCATGCCTGCATGGATGGCATTGGGGCTGCCGTTATCCAAAAACAGACCGATGGCATAACGCCCCAGAAACAGATAAATCACCACAAAGGGCAGACATACCAGCGCACCCATGCGGAGGCTTTCTTTTAAGCCTTCTGTGATACGGCTTTCCTTATGGGCACCGATGTTCTGGGCTGTAAAGGAAGAAAGGCCGTTGGCAAGGGTGGACATACAGGTGACAGAGAAGGTATTCAGCTTGATGGCGGAAGAATATCCCGCAATGACAGCGGAGCCGAAGCTGTTAACCAAACTCTGGATGAACAGGTTCCCAACGGAAACGAAGCTCTGCTGCAAAATGCTGGGTACGGCAATGACGGAGATTTGCCCCAGCAGGTGGAAAGAAAACAGCGGGAACCGTTTTGTGGTAGGAATCTGTTTCAGACGATGGAGCAGGGCTGCCAGTGCCAGCAGGGAGGAAATGCCCTGTGCCGCGAAGGTTGCCCATGCCACACCTGCTACGCCCATATCAAAGACGATAACAAACAGTAAGTCCAGCAGGATATTGCCCACAGAGGAGCCAATGAGGAAATACAAAGGCGTTTTGGAATCCCCAAGAGCCGTGAAGATGCCTGTGCAGACGTTATACAGAAACAGGAACAGGAACCCGTATATGTAGATATTCAGATACAGGGCACCGTCGGTGAAGATGTTTTCCGGTGTCTGAAGCATCCGCAGCATATTCTGTCCCTGCCATACGCCGAATACCGTCAGAATCACGCTCATGACCAGACAGGTGATGAATATGGTGCTGACGGCACATTTCAGATGGATGTATTGCCTGCCGCCGAAGAGTCTGGAAATGATAACGGCACAGCCGGCGCTGCTGCCGATGGCAATTGCCATAAAATCATGGTAATAGGATAGGATGCCCCAACGGCTGCCAGCGCGTCCTCCCCGATGAAACGTCCCGCAATGACGCTGTCGGCAATATTATACATCTGCTGAAAAGCCACGCTGATAAGCATGGGAATGGAAAAACTCCACAGCAATTTGCGGATATTGCCTGTGGTCAAATCGGTTATCATAGATTTCCCCCTTTCGTAAAATGCATATTCCGATCACGTCCTTTTCTTTCATTGTATACAAAAGTAGTGAGAAGGGCAAGGGAAACAGACGGGGTACAGGAAAAAAGGCTTTTTCACTGCATGCAGAAGAAATTTATTCTCGTAAAAAAGGCTGGAATCCTTTTTGTTTGGAGGATTCCAGCCATGTTTATTTTGATTATAGAGTATCGTAAGAGCGTTTTTCCCATGGTTTTTTCTGGTAGAACAGATAGGAAAGCACGCAGGAGATGCTCCAGCCGAAAGGCCAGGACAGCCAGATGCCTGTGGAGCCCAGACCAAACCCAATGGCAAAGACGAAAGCCAATACCACACGGAGCACAAGGTCTGTAAATGTGGTGGTCATGAAGTACAGCATGGCGCTGCCGCCGCGCAGCACCCCGTCACACATGACTTTGGTGGATACCACAAAGTAGAACGGTGTGACGATCTTCAGGAACATGGCGCCGGCAGCAATGGCTTCGGCGCTTTCGCTTTTCATGAAAAGCCCCATGGCAGCTTCACTGAAGAAGAAGTATACCAGCACAAAGGGCAGGGATACCAGAATGCCCATTTTGGCACCGGCGCGGAAGCCTTCCTGTACACGGTCTTTTTTGCCTGCTCCCAGATTCTGAGCAGTGAAGGAAGAAAGGCCGTTGGAAAGGGTGGTCATGCAGGTAACGCCGAAGGTGTTCAGCTTGATGGCGCCGGAATAGCCCGCAATGACAGCGGAACCGTAGCTGTTGACCAGACCCTGTATGAACAGGTTCCCTACGGACACAAAGCACTGCTGCAAAATGCTGGGCACTGCCACTTTTGTAACCTGACCCAGTACGGCAAAGGAAAAGAACTGATGGGCTTCGGTGGTCTGGAGTTTTCGCAGACGGAAAAACAGTGTGATGAGGGCAAGAACGCAGGCAATGCCCTGTGCCAGGAAGGTTGCCCATGCCACACCTGCTACGCCCATGTCAAAGGCAATGACGAAAAGCAAGTCCAGAGCGATATTCCCCAAAGAGGAGCCAATGAGGAAATACAAAGGCGTCCGGGAGTCCCCCAAAGCTGTAAAGATGCCTGTTCCTACGTTATACAAAAACAGGAACAGAAACCCTAAGATGTAGATATGCAGATACAAAGAAGCGTCGGAAAAAATGTTTTCCGGTGTCTGCAAAAGCAGCAGCAGGTTATCATCCTGCCAGATGCCAAAGAGGGAGAGCGCTAAACTCACTACAACACCGGCACAGCAGATGGTGCCAACGGCTGTTTTCAGCATGGCGTAATGCTTGCTGCCGAAAAGCTGGGATACAACGACGGTACAGCCGATGCTGCTGCCGATGGCAACGGCCATGAAAATCATGGTGATGGGGTAGGAAGCCCCAACGGCTGCCAGCGCCTGTTCCCCGATGAACCGCCCGGCAATGACACTGTCGGCAATGTTGTAAAATTGCTGGAAAGCCACGCTGATGAGCATGGGAATGGAAAAGGCCCAGAGCAGACGGCTGGTATTGCCCGTAGTCAGGTCTGTATTCATGAAAAAAACTCCTTTCTGATGAATTGGAATGGTGTTATTTCCCCGAAAAAGTATGTGAAAAACATATCAAAGTCAATATAATACTTTTTTTACAGAAAGAAAACAGTTTTGTGTTGCAGATTGTCAAAAAACTAGATTTTATACATTTTTCAAGAACGCGGAAGGGCTTGGGAAAAAACGGCTTTATACTGCTGTCTATTCGTCAAAGGCCCCATGAAATGAGCCTTTGACGACAGGGTATCGACTTTTTCGATACCCTGAAATAGCTTTGTGTTGTTTATTTTTTGTGAAAGTCCATTTTTTACCTCGCCACTTGGAAGGTTTTGTGATATGATAATCGGACAATAGAGGAAAAAGGAGGGTTTTGCGTGGCAAAACTGTATTTTCGATATGGCGCCATGGGCAGTTCCAAGTCTGCGCAGGCACTGATTACCAAGTTCAATTACGAGGAAAAGGACATGCAGGTATGGCTCATGAAGCCTGCGGTAGATACCAGAGATGGCGAAGGTGTGGTGAAAAGCCGCATCGGTCTGGAAGCCCCTGCCTATGTGGTGACAGCGGATGTGGATTTGTTTGCACTGTTCCAGAAAGGGGAACGGGAAAAACAGTTCTATGATGTCATCATCGCAGATGAAGCTCAGTTCTTCCAGCCGGAACAGATTGACCAGCTTCGGGACATTGTGGATACTTATAATGTACCTGTGTTCTGCTATGGTCTGCGGACAGACTTCCGCACAAAACTGTTCCCCGGCAGCGCCCGTCTGCTGGAAATCGCGGACTCCATCACGGAACTGAAAACCGTTTGCAGCTGCGGCAGCAAAGCCATCGTCAATGCCAGACTGGATGGAGAAGGACATGTTATCACCGAAGGGGAACAGGTCATGCTGGGCGGCAACGAAAGCTATGAACCCATGTGTTATAAATGCTGGAAAAAAGCGCTGGAAAAGGAGACAGAAGCATGACACCGAGAGAATTCATTGATTTTCTGCATCTGGCAGAACGGCTCAAAGACAATACCCGTCATTCCACCACCAGTCAGGGACGTCCCGAAAGCGTGGCGGAACACAGCTGGCGTGTGGCGCTGATGGCAATGCTCCTTTCCGGAGAAGCGGAAGGCGTAGACCTGAATAAAGTGCTGCGGATGTGCGTCATTCACGATTTGGGAGAAGCCATCACCGGGGACATTCCTTCTTTCTGGAAAACAGAAGCGGATACGGCAAAAGAGGACAAAGAAGTCTTTGCCCTGGCGGAAAGCCTGCCGGAACCTGTCAGAAGCGAATGGAAAGAACTGTTTGCGGAAATGATAGAAATGAAAACGCCGGAAGCCCGTGTGTATAAGGCATTGGACAAGCTGGAGGCAGTTTTGCAGCACAACGAAGCCCCTTTGTCCACATGGATTCCTTTGGAATATGAACTCAATCAGACTTACGGCATGGAAGAAGCCAAGGCATCCATTCCTTTCCTGGAAGCGGTGCGCAATCTGGCAGTGACAGACACCAAAGAAAAATTGCAGAAAGAATCAAAATAATCAAAATAATCAATCGGGGAAAAGAGAAGGTGTAATAAGAAATGGTTCGTTCACGAATGAGACTTTCCAATTTGCAGATCGTTGCCCTGGGATATTTTCTGGTGATCCTCACGGGGACGCTGCTTTTGATGCTGCCTATTGCCACCCAGGAGGGTCAGCCGCCTACATCGGTGCTGGATGCTCTTTTTACAGCGGTATCTGCTTCCTGTGTAACAGGGCTGGTGGTGGTGGATACAGGCACCCACTGGACAGTGTTTGGACAATTGGTTATTCTGGGACTGATACAGATCGGGGGACTTGGTTTTATGACCATCTCTCTGGGCTTTTTGCTGCTCATGCGAAAGCGTATCGGTCTGCGCCACCGGGAAGTGATGGTGGAAAGCATCAACTCCATGCAGCTTGGCGGCATTGTGCGGCTCACAAGAAAAATTTTGTATGGTACCCTGCTCTTGGAAGGGCTGGGGGCATTGTTCCTTGCCATTCGATTTGTGCCGCAGTTTGGCTGGAAACAGGGGGCATACTTCAGTGTGTTCCACTCCATATCCGCTTTTTGCAACGCGGGTTTTGACCTTTTTGGCAATTATAATTCCATTGTGGCTTATGCCGATGACGCACTGGTGAACTTCACCCTCATGGGGCTCATCACCATGGGCGGTCTGGGCTTTTTGGTCTGGGAAGATCTGTGGCAGAAGAAATGGTCTTTCCATCATCTGCGCCTCCAGACAAAGATTGTACTGAGTACATCCTTTGCCCTGACTGTTGGCGGCGGTTTTTTACTGCTGCTTTTGGAGCGGAACAATCTGAATGTGGATATGAGCAACAGCGAAAGACTGCTGACTGCCTTTTTTCAGTCCTGTACCGCCAGAACGGCAGGCTTTAACAGCGTCGATCCCGGCGCCATGACCAGCGGCAGCAAAATGCTCATGATGCTCCTTATGTTCATCGGCGGCAGCCCCGGCTCCACTGCCGGCGGTATCAAGACCACAACACTTATGGTCATTCTTATGTATACACTGGCTGGGGTACGTCATGCCCGCAGTGCCAATATTTTTGGCAGACGGCTGGAAGAAGACGCATTGCATAAAGCCATTTATGTATTTTTTGTCAATTTGATTTTTGTGATCCTTGGTACCATTGCCATTTGCAGTGTGCAGAATCTGGAACTGACGGATGTGCTTTTTGAAGCATTCTCCGCCATGGGTACCGTAGGCATTTCCACAGGCATCACCAGAGAACTGGAGGTATTCTCCCGTTTGATTATTATTTTCCTGATGTACTGCGGCAGGGTGGGCAGCATTTCCTTTGCCGTAGCCCTTATGGAACGGAAAGCGGCGCCGCCTGTGACCATGCCCTTGGAAAAGATCACCATTGGATAATTTAGACATGTAACAGGAGGAAGTTATGGAAATGAAATCCTTTTTGATTATTGGTATGGGCTCTTTTGGCCATCATCTGTGCCGCTCTCTGGCAGAAAACGAATGTGAGATCATGGTAGTGGATAAGGACTCGGAAGCAGTGGAAGATGTTCTGCCCCTTGGCGTCAGCGGACGTGTAGGGGACTGCACCAATATTGATGTGCTGCGCTCTTTCAGCATCGACCTGTTCGACGCCTGCTTTGTCTGCATGGGTACAAACTTCAAAAACAGTTTGCAGATCGCAAGCTTCCTAAAGGAACTGGGCGCGAAAAAGGTTTATGCTAAGGCTGACGAAGATATTCAGGCAAAATTCCTGAAAAGAAACGGCGCTGACGTTGTCATTTATCCTGAGAAAAACGTGGCAGAACAGATTGCCATTGCTGCAAGCTCTGATAATATTTTCGACTGCATCCCCTTTGTGGAGGATTATTACATTGCGGAAATCCGCCCCATGGAACGCTGGCTGGGCAGAACCGTTTTGGATGTAAACTTCCGTGCCCGGTATAATCTGAATATCGTGGCGGTGAAGCAGGGCGAAGGCGTGATTCCCATTCCCGGCCCTAACTACGTATTCAATGAAGACGAACATATCATGGTGCTGGGACACATCAACGACATCCGCCGGGTGGCTTACTGATATGGAACTGCGGCAGATCGTTACAGGAAAAACGGATTTCATGGATCTGCTCCTGCTGGGAGATGAGCAGGAGGATATGGTCATGAAATATCTGGAAAGAGGAGAAATGGCAGTCCTTTTCGATGGGGAAGATACCATTGCTGTTTCTGTTGTGACAAAAGAAGAGGAAGGACTGTGGGAACTGAAAAACATCGCCGTCCTGCCTTCTTTTCAGGGCAAAGGATATGGAAAACAGCTGGTAGGGTTCTGGCAAGAAAAACTGCAAGGGAAGGGCATTTTGCAGGTAGGTACAGGAGAAACGCCCAAAACCATGGGGTTTTACATGGCCTGCGGCTTCCAATTCTCCCATAGAATCACGGATTTTTTCGTTCATCATTATGACCATCCCATTGTGGAGGATGGCATACTGCTCAAAGATATGGTCTATTTTTCATATAAACTGTAAAAAGTATGGGAAAGAAGTTACAATTTCCTTAAAGTTTTGTAAAGCCTTCGGTTTTCGGGCATTTTATGCTTGCGCCGAAGGCTGTTTTTCTGCTAAACTATAATAATGTAAAAGTATGCCTATGAGAAAGCATGGATTTCCACGGGACATACAGGAAAAAGAAAAAATGAGGTGAACCAAATGGGTTTATTGGAAAAAATATTCGGGAATTACAGTGAAAAAGAAATCAAGAAAATCAAACCGATCGTAAGCAAAATCGAAGCACTGGGCCCTGAATACGAAAAACTCTCTGATGAAGAACTCAGAGGCAAAACACAGGAATTCAAAGACCGTCTGGCAAAAGGCGAAACTTTGGACGATATTCTGCCGGAAGCATACGCAGTTGTAAGAGAAGCGGCTTCCCGTCCCCATGTACTGAACATGCGTCATTTCCCCGTACAGCTCATGGGCGGTATCGTTATGCACCAGGGACGTATTGCCGAAATGCGTACTGGTGAAGGTAAAACACTGGTGGCTACCCTGCCTGCGTATCTGAACGCACTGGAAGGCAAGGGCGTACACGTTGTTACTGTCAATGACTATCTGGCACAGCGTGACAGCGAATGGATGGGCGAAGTATTCCGTTTCCTGGGTCTGACTGTTGGCTGTATCCTCAACAGCATGGACAACAACGAACGTCGTGAAGCGTATGCCTGCGACATCACATATGGCACCAACAATGAATTCGGTTTCGACTACCTCCGTGACAACATGGTAGTCCGCAAAGAAAGCATGGTACAGCGTGACCTGCACTTTGCCATCATCGACGAAGTGGACTCCGTCCTCATCGACGAAGCCAGAACACCACTGATCATTTCCGGCAGCGGCTCTAAGTCCACAGACCTGTACCGCGTAGCCGATCTGTTTGTAAAACAGCTGAAAAAAGGCCGCATCTTGAACGAAGAAGAAGCTATGAACCCTCTGATGAAAGAAGAATTGCAGGAAGAAGGGGACTTTGTTCTGGATGAAAAGGCAAAAAGCGTTGTGCTGACACAGGAAGGTATCGCAAAGGCAGAAAAATTCTTCAACGTGGATAACCTGTCTGACCCTGAAAACCTGGAATTACAGCACCACATCAACAACGCCCTGAAAGCAAATTACAACATGCATCTGGACAAAGACTATGTGGTTCATGAAGGGGAAATCGTTATCGTCGACGAATTCACCGGTCGTATGATGCCCGGCAGACGTTACTCCGACGGTCTGCATCAGGCAATCGAAGCAAAAGAAAATGTACAGGTACGCCGGGAAAGCAAAACACTGGCTACCATCACATTCCAGAACTACTTCAACAAATACAACAAAAAATGCGGTATGACTGGTACAGCCAAAACAGAAGAAGACGAATTCCGTAACATCTACGGTATGGACGTTGTGGAAATCCCCACAAACAGACCTGTTGCCAGAAAAGACTTGCAGGACGTTGTTTACCGCACAGAAGCAGGCAAATTCCGTGCCGTTGTTCGTGACATCGCAGAAGCCCACGCAAAAGGTCAGCCTGTACTGGTAGGTACTGTTACCATTGATAAATCCGAAGAACTGAGCAAACTGTTGAAATGGGAAGGCATCCCTCATCAGGTGCTGAACGCGAAATACCACGCAAAAGAAGCGGAAATCGTTGCGCTGGCTGGTCAGATGAACGCTGTTACCATCGCAACAAACATGGCTGGTCGTGGTACCGACATCAAGCTGGGTGAAGGCGTTGCGGAACTGGGCGGTCTGAAGATCATCGGTACAGAACGTCATGAATCCAGACGTATCGATAACCAGCTCCGTGGTCGTGCCGGCCGTCAGGGTGACCCCGGTGAATCCAGATTCTATATCTCTCTGGAAGACGACCTCATGCGTCTGTTCGGCTCCGAAAAGACCATGAAACTGGTTGACGCCATGGGCATGAGTGAAGATGAACCCATCGAAGCAGGCATGCTGACAAAAGCCATCGAAAACGCCCAGAAGAAAGTAGAAGGCAATAACTTTGCCGTTCGTAAACATCTGCTGGAATACGACCAGGTTATGAACGAACAGCGTGAAGTTATCTACGGCGAAAGAAAACGTGTACTCTACGGCGAAAACCTCCGTGACAGCATCATGGGCATGATTTCCCAGACCATCGACCGCATCATTGACGCGCACATCAGCGACGAACAGATGCCCGAAGAATGGGATATGAACGCTCTGAGCGAATCTTTCTCTGCCATCATCCCTGTGGGCAGAATCAACATCAAAGAAGACGCTCTGGAAAAAATGACAAAAGATAAGCTGAAAAGAAAACCTGAAAAAACTGGGTGTTCAGCTTTATGAAATGAAAGAAAAAGAAATCGGCGACGAAGAAAGAATGCGTGAACTGGAACGCGTAGTAATGCTTCGTGTCATTGACCAGAAATGGATGGATCATATCGACGATATGGACCAGATGCGTCAGGGCATCGGGCTCCACGCTTACGCGCAGAGAGACCCTCTGATCGAATATAAATTTGCCGCTTATGACATGTTCGAGGAAATGAGCAACCACATTCAGGAAGATACCCTGAAGATCCTCTACCGTGTTCGCATCGAAACCGAAGCAAAACGGGAAGAAGTGCAGAAACCCATGTTCACCAACAAGGACGATTCCGCTGTAAAACAGCCCAAGAAACGTGCCGAAGATAAAGTTGGCAGAAACGATCCCTGCCCTTGCGGCAGCGGCAAGAAATACAAACAGTGCTGCGGCAGAAACGCTTAAAAAGCAGGTGAAACCATGAGAAAATGGATACAGCTGGCAGAATTGCCTTTTTATACCCAAAGAATGACCGCTGAAAACTGGCAGGCGGAGGGGTTTCCCTCCCTTGCCGAGGCGGAAAGCTGGAGCGGCAGAGGCTGCGGCATCGCTTCCCTCAGGATGGTGCTGGAAGGCTTTGGCTGCGCCTGCGGCGGACAGGGAAAGATGATTTCCAAAGGTCTGGCGGCAGGGGCTTATAAAGAAGGTGTCGGCTGGATTCATGGAAAACTGGCAGAAATGGCTGGGAACTATGGCGTTTTTGGAGAGGCGAAGAGGGGCAAGGCCCTTGCTGACCTCCAAAAAGACTTGGAAAAGGGCTTTGTCTGCATTGTTTCTGTAACGCCTTATTTCCGTTTTGGTCAGCAGAAACCGGACGGAAGTTTTTACGGAAAAGGGGGACATTTGGTGCCTGTCTACGGCTGTGAAACAGAAGGGGGAAAGGCAGTTGCTTTTCTGCTCCACCATCCCTCCATGTATGCGGAATATAACGTGCCCCATTGGGCAGTGGCCGCGGAGGAATTTGAGCCTTCTTTTTCCGGCAATTATATCCGTTTTCGAAAAGCCGGCACTTTGCGGCAGGCAGCGACGGCAGATGCCCTTGTCATGAGCCGTATTTACGCCGAAAGCTGGAAAGTGGCTTTTCGGGGAGATGTGCCTGATGGGTTTTTGGATGGATTGTCCGAAGATCATTGGGTAACCTTTTTTGAAAAAGCATTGACAGAAGGCAGCTTGTCTGCCAAACTGATTTTTGATAAAGAAAGAGCCGTTGGGGCAGTGGCTTATGGTGCTGCCCGGACAGAACTGCCTGTGGGAGGAACCCTTGTGAGCAGCGGCGGCGATTACAGCGCCTTTGGCGAAGTGGCTTCTCTTTATCTTTTGCCGGAATATTATGACAAAGGATATGGCAGAGAACTGCTGGAAAACGTCAGGGGTGAACTTCTGGAGAATTACGAAGGGGTTTACCTTTGGGTTCTGCGGGAGAATATGAGGGCAAGAGCCTTTTATGAAAAACTGGGCTTTGTGCCCATAGAAGATGCCTGTCTATGCGAAATAGACGGCAAAACACTTACGGATATTCGTTACGTTTATCATAAATAAAAAACAACCAAAAAAATCTTATTTTTAAAGGAGTTGATTTTTGCATGTTCGAATTAGAACAGATCCGTCTGGGCCTTTCCGCTTACGACGAAAAATTACAGGAAATGGGGGCTTCACTTTGACGTCGCTGGCGCCAAAGAGAAAATAGCCGAACTGGAAGAACTTTCTGCCGATCCTGATTTCTGGAACGATATGCAGAAAAGCCAGAAAACCTTGCAGCAGCTCAAAGGGCTGAAAAACAAGGTGGAAACTTATGAAGGTCTTGTGACCAAATACGAGGATATCCTCACGCTCATTGAAATGGGCATCGAAGAAGAAGACGAAAGCATCTACGAGGAAGTCAAGGAAATGAACGATTCCTTCCTGGAGGAATACGAACAGCTTCACGTAGCCACCATGCTGGACGGGGAATACGACCGCAACAACGCCATCGTTACCCTCCACGCTGGTACCGGCGGCACAGAAGCCTGCGACTGGACTAACATGCTGTTCCGTATGTACACCAAATGGGCTGCGAAAGCAGGCTTTGAGGTGGAAATTCTGGATATGCTGGATGGCGACGAAGCAGGTCTGAAATCCGTTACCATTCAGGTTAACGGCGAAAACGCTTACGGCTATCTGAAGTCCGAAAAAGGCATCCATCGTCTGGTGCGTGTATCTCCTTTCGACAGCTCCGGCAGACGTCATACGTCTTTCGCTTCCTGCGATGTTATGCCGGAAATCGAAAACGACAATGAGATCGAAGTCAAGGCTGACGACATCCGTATCGACACATATCGTGCCAGCGGCGCCGGCGGTCAGCATGTCAACAAAACATCTTCAGCCATCCGTATCACTCACTTCCCCACAGGGGTTGTGGTACAGTGTCAGGATGAAAGAAGCCAGTTCGCCAACAAAGAGCGTGCTTTCAAAATGCTGAAGAGTAAACTGCTGGCACTGAAAATCGAAGAACAGATGCAGAAACTGGCAGAAATCCGCGGCGATGTAAAAGAAATCGGCTGGGGCAGCCAGATCCGTTCCTATGTATTCATGCCTTATACTATGGTTAAAGACCATCGTACCGGCGAAGAAACCGGTAACGTAGGGGCAGTGATGGACGGTGACATCGACAACTTCATCAGCGCATATCTGGCTTGGATTCACAGCTAAAAGCGAGCTGGAGAGGATTTCTCAAAGGAGTTTGGGAGAATTGAAAGAGATCAAGATCACCAAAAATGAGGAAAACCAAAGACTGGATAAATACCTGCTGAAATACTTCAACAAAGCGCCCAAAAGCTTTGTCTACAAAATGCTGCGGAAAAAACGCATCAAGCTCAACAAAGGCAAGGCAGAGGGCAGCGAGATGCTGCTGGAGGGGGATACCCTCCAGCTGTATCTGGCGGAAGAAACCATGGCAGGATTTATGGAGGAAAAGACTGTTCCTGTGGCAGAGCGTCACTTCGGCATTGTTTACGAAGATGACGATATTCTGGTGGTGAATAAGCCCGCCGGGCTTCTGACCCATCCGGAAAAAGCAGAGGATCGGGACACCCTCACAGACCAGATTTTGTATTACCTCTACGAAAAAGGACAATACACGCCTTCTGCGGAAAGCGCATTCACACCGGCAGTCTGCAACCGTCTGGACAGAAACACCAGCGGCATTGTGGTGGCGGGGAAAACCCTCCGCGCTGTGCAGGCAGTCAATGAAGCCATTCGCAGCCGGCGTATGGATAAATATTATGTTACATTGGTAAAAGGCGTAGTGGAAGAAGCGGGAGAAATCGACCTGTATCTTTCCAAGGATGAGGAGCGCAATCAGGTGCGGACAAGCCATCAGGAAAAAGCGGGATACCGCCGTGCCCTGACAAAGTACCGCCCCATTGCCCACACAAAGGACTATACTTTGCTGGAATTGCAGCTCATCACCGGAAAGACCCATCAAATTCGTGCCCACATGCAGGCCATGGGCCATCCCGTTTTGGGTGACAGGAAGTATGGCGATGCCGAAGTAAACCGTCGTGTGCGGGCGGAATTTGCCATTTCCAATCAATGTCTGCATGCCCGGAAGATCGTCTGGAAGGAAAAAGAGGGTTTCCTGTCCTATTTGTACGGAAAACAGATGACAGCGCCTTTGCCCAAGAACATGCAGGCTGTATGTGACAGTCTGTTTGGCGAAGCAGGACACTTCTGATGAGGAAAGAGGAGTGATTTCATGAAAGCAATTATATTGGCGGCAGGCTATGCCACCAGATTATATCCTTTGACCATCAATACGCCAAAGGCATTGCTTCCAATCAACAAAAAACCAATCATTGATTATATTGTAGACGAACTGAACACCATTTCTGAGATTGACGAAATCTATGTGGTGACAAACAGACGTTTTGCACAGCATTTCACAGACTGGGCAAAGACAGCACCGGGGAAAACTCCCATTTCTGTGCTGGATGATGGTACCACCAGCGACGAAAACAAAAAAGGCGCTGTGGGTGACATCGGCTTTGTTATCGCAGAGAAGAAAATCGACGACGAACTGCTGGTCATTGCCGGAGATAACTTCTTTACTTATTCCCTGCGGGATTATGTGGATTATTACCGGGAAAAAGACCATGACTGCGTTTGCGTCAAGAAATGGCCCAACAAAAAGGAATTGTCCCAGTTCGGCGTGGCGCTGCTGGATGAAAACGGCAAGGTGCTGGATATTGAGGAAAAACCCAAGGAACCTAAGTCCGACACAGCGGTATTTGCCACATACCTTTACAAACGGGAAACAGTGCCCATGTTCCGGGAATATCTGGATGGGGGCAACAATCCCGACGCACCGGGGAACTTCCCCGCATGGCTGTACAAACGCAAAGACGTGTACGCCTACACATTCTCCGGAGAATGTTATGACATCGGCACACCGGAAAGCTACCGGGAAGTTTGCCGCATGTATGAAAAATAAGAAACAACGGCTTCTGCCGCCTTTTCTGGCGGAGGTGAGGCAGAAAAAGCCGACACAACGTGTCGGATTTTTTCGTAGTGGAACGGACAATAAGGAGGCAGAAGAACATGGAATGGATCGAAGTATTTGTAGCCACATCCCAGATGGGGCTGGAGCCTGTGGAAGGCGTGCTGTACCAGTGCGGTCTGAACGGGCTTATGATTCACGACGAAGCGGATTTTGCGGAATTTTTGGAAAATCCCAATAGAGAATGGGACTATGTTGCCGATGAACTGGTGGAAGAAAAACAGGAACAGACCACAGGCATCACCTTTTTCCTGCGTGACAACCTCTACGGCAGAGAACAGCTGTCCCAGATCAAAAGCGCACTTCAGAGCGTGAAAGAAACAGAAAAAGAACTGGATCTGGGCTCTCTGGAAGTGACTATGAAAAACGTAGCGGAAGAAGACTGGGCAAACAACTGGAAGAAATATTTCAAACCCTTCCCCGTAGGCGATAAGATCATGATCAAGCCTCTTGGGAAGAACTGCCTGCCCAGACAGATAAAATTATCCTGAAAATTGACCCCGGTCATATTTTCGGTACAGGCACCCACGAAACCACACAGCTGTGCATGGAACTCATCGAAAAATATGTGAAGAAAGACGATATGGTGCTGGATATTGGCTGCGGCAGTGGTATCCTGTCCATCGCTTCTTTGCTGCTGGACGCAAAGGAAGCCGACGCGGTGGATATTGACCCCAATGCTATCCAGATTGCTTATGAAAACAGCGATAGAAACGACATCGACCGGAGCCGTTACCATGTAAAAGCAGGCAATATTCTGGAAGATGCGGAATTGCAGGCGTCTTACAGCGGCAAGAAATACGATCTGGTAGCTGCCAACATTGTGGCAGACGTTATCATCGCTTTGACAAAACAGGTACCTGATTACATCAAAGACGGCGGTATTTTCCTGTGCAGCGGCATCATCACCGAACGGAAGGAAGATGTGCTGGAAGCCCTGAAAGCCGCAGGTTTTGCTGTGCTGGACATCAAAGAAAAAACAAGCTGGGCTGCCATTGCTACCCGTTATGAGGGATAAGCCATGCCGAAATTTTTTGTGACACCACAGGATATTGTGGGGAAGAAAATCACCCTGACAGGGGAAAACGAAAAGCATATTAAAACAGTGCTCCGGGCAAGAGAAGGGGAAGAAATCACCGTATGTGACGGGGAAGGAACGGACTATCAGTGCCGCATCCTTTCTCTGGAACGGGGGGTGGTGACAGAAGTCCTTTCTTCCGCTCCTTGCGATGTGGAGCCGGAAACGAAGATCACCCTTTATCAGGGATTGCCCAAAGCGGACAAAATGGAATGGATCATCCAGAAATGCGTGGAACTGGGTATTGAGCGAATTGTGCCAGTTTCCACGGAAAGAGCCATTGTGAAGCTGGACAAAAAAGAAGGCAAAAAGCTGGAACGCTGGCAGAAGATCGCTGAAGCAGCTGCAAAACAGAGCGGACGTGGCATCATCCCCCAGATGGGAGAAAGCGTGCTGACCTTCAAGGAGGCTGTGGCGGAAGCGGCAAAACTGGATGGGGCACTGATTCCTTATGAAAAAGAGGAAGAAAGAGGCATCCGCCAGTTTGTGCAGGGCTTTTCAGGTAAGACCGTAGGGGTTTTCATTGGGCCCGAAGGCGGTTTTGCGCCGGAGGAAATCCAGTTGGCACAGGAAGCAGGCATTCTGCCGGTGACACTGGGCAAACGAATCTTACGGACGGAAACGGCGGGCATGACCACCGTTGCCTTGTTGTTATATGAATTGGGCTAAGGAGGAAACAGAAATGATTTATTTCGATAATGCCGCCACCACAAGAGCGCTGCCCGAAGTGGCGGAAAAAATGACCTATATGCTGTGTGAAAACTTTGGGAACCCTGCTTCCGTCAGCGTCATGGGTCTGGAAGTGGAAAAGGAAATCCGCAAAGCGGCGGAAATCCTTGCTAATGGTATCCGTGCCAAGGAAGAAGAAATCTTCTTCACCAGCGGCGGCACAGAAGGGGATAACTGGGCCATCTACGGCACAGCGGAAGGCTATGCGAGAAACGGCAAACACCTCATCACCACAGCCATTGAACATCCTGCTGTAAAAAATCCCATGAAACATCTGGAAGAAAAAGGCTATGAAGTCACATGGCTGGGTGTAGACGAAAAGGGACATATCTCTCTGGAAGAACTGGCAAACGCCATTCGTCCGGACACCATTTTGGTCAGCACCATTCTGGTGAACAACGAAACAGGTGTTATTCAGGATGCGGCAGCCATTGGGAAACTCATCAAAGAAAAAAATCCAAATACCCTGTACCATGTGGATGCGGTGCAGGCTTTCGGCAAATACCCCATTGACGTACAGAAAATGAAAATCGACCTGCTGACCATGAGCGGCCATAAAATCCATGGCCCCAAAGGTGTAGGCATGCTCTATATGCGCAAAGGTCTGAAAGTACGTCCCTTCATTCTGGGGGGTGGTCAGCAGAAAGGTCAGCGCGCAGGTACAGAAAATGGCGCTGGCGTGGCTGGTCTGGGGGTAGCGGCAGACGTTGCCTTCCGTTCCATGAAAGAAAGCATCGAACATGTGAAAGAAGTAAAGAAAACCCTTATGGACGGCATTCTGGCAATGCCTGACACACAGGTCAACGGGGATGGACTGGAAGAAGCCAGCCCTTATGTACTGAATGTGACTTTCAAAGGCCTGCGCAGTGAAGTATTGCTGCACAGTCTGGAAAGCAAGGGTATTTTCGTATCCGCAGGTTCTGCCTGCGACAGCAGAAAGAAAATCGGCAGCCCTGTTTTGACAGCCATGGGCATGCCTTTTGAAGAAATCGAAGGGGCGGTACGTTTCAGCTTCTGCCGGTACAACACCGTGGAAGAAGCCAAAGAATGTCTGAAAGCGCTGGAAGAAACCGTACCTTTCCTGCGTAAAATCAACCGACAGAGATAAGGAGGAAGTATGGCGGATAAAGTATTGCTTGTAAAATTCGGGGAAATTGCCATGCGTGGCGATAACCAGTATATCTTCATCAATCGTCTGATTCTGGCGATTCGCAGAAATCTGGACCCTGTGGGAAATTATTATGTAGTAAGAGAACCCGGTCGTCTGATTGTAGAAGACCGCGGCGGCGAAATGGACTATGATCTGGTCATCCCCAGAGTAGAGCCTATTTTCGGTTTGGTGGCACTGTGCCCCGGTATCAGATTGCAGGAAATGTCCATGGATGCCATCAAAGAAGAAGCTCTGCGCCACATGCAGGAGCTCTATGGCGATAAGCCCATGACATTTAAGGTAAACGCTCGTCGTTCCAATAAGGGCTTTGGCGTGGCATCTATGCAGATTGCGGCAGATGTAGGGGAATACATCCTCGACCACATGCCCAACATGACTGTAAACGTAAAAACACCTGACGTTGTGCTGAACATCGAAGTGCGCAACCGCATTTACATGTATTCCAAAATCATCAAAACTTACGGCGGTCTGCCTTACGGCAGTTCCGGCAAGGGCGTTTCTCTGCTTTCCGGCGGTATCGACAGCCCCGTTGCCACATGGATGATGGCAAAACGTGGTGTGGAAGTGGAAGGCGTATACTTCCACAGCCCTCCGTATACAAGTGAATGGGCAAAACAGAAGGTTATTGACCTGGCAAAACGTATTGCGGACTTTACTGGTGAATTCAAGCTTTATGTGGTACCTTTCACGGATTTGCAGCTGTATTTGTTGGAAAATGTACCTCATGATAAGCTGACTATCCACCTGAAACGCGCGATGATGCGTGCGGCGGAAAAAATCGCGGAAAAAGACGGCGCATGGAGCCTGATTACCGGCGAAAGCGTGGGTCAGGTAGCCAGCCAGACCATGCAGGGCATTTATGCCATCAACGCGGTCTGCAACATGCCTGTGCTGCGTCCTCTGGCAGGTATGGATAAACAGGAAATCATCAACATCGGTACCAAAATCGGCACCTATGACATTTCCATTCGTCCTTACGAAGACTGCTGCACCATTTTCGTAGCAAAACACCCCCAGATCAAACCTCGTTTGAATGTCATCGAACGTATTGAACGGAAGCTGACAGACCTGGATAAATATCTGGAAGAAGCCGTGGAAAACGCGGAAATCATCGAACTGTAAGATAGAAACATCGGTATGCGACGGCTGTCTTTGGAAGAAAACATATCAAATAAAATCTCATAAAAATAAAAAAGCTGGAATCCTCTATAATCATAAGGATTTCGGCTTTTTTGTTTTCTTATGAAGATGCCCCTAATGGCCTGCCGATGTTTTTTTATAGGGAGGGAAAATGTTCTTGTGGAGGAACACTTTCCTTGTTATAATGTGGTTGTATCTGCTGAGATACAAAAAAATGTTTATGTATTAGGAGGGGGTATTTATGAAAAAAGAAGTATGAGGGGGCTGGCTGCGGCTTTGGTATTGGCAATGGCACTGCCTGTGACAGCTTTCGGTGCAGAAACCGTGCAGGTGAACGGCTATGACAGAAGGAAAGGAGAAGCGGTTCAAGATCAGCTCAGCATTTCCAATGTGACTGGCAAGACCACTGTGCTGGAAAGGAAGCCTATGTGTGTCAGGCGCCTGCGAAAGTGACTGCTGTGGACGAGCTTCAGACTTTTGAAGTGACAAAGTATCTCAGTGCTGGAAACGCATTGGCAGCACAGGGAGTCATGCTTCCTGATGGTTACACACAGGAAAGTTGGGATGCTCTCTATTTTGAAAGCGAAGGAGAGGCTGTTGTAAAAGTTGGCACCACTTATACCATCAAAGAACCCGGCATTTATCGTGCCCTTGGCATGTATCCTGCCATTGCAGGCGGCGCGGAAGTATATCTGGTGGTGGAAGGCAATGGACAGACAGCAGCAAGCCTGACAAAACCCCAGTATACCACAGCTGTGCCCAGTGCGGCGAAAGTGCTGGTAAATGGCAAGGAAATGGCTTTTGACGCTTACACCATCGGCGGCAATACATATTTCAAACTCCGCGACGTAGCGGCAGCTGTCAACGGCACAGCGAAGAGCTTTAATGTGACTTGGAATGCAAACGCCAAAGCCATCAGTTTGCAGGGCGGAACAGCTTACGTGGCAGTAGGCGGCGAACTGGCAGCAGGGGATGGCACCGCAAAACAGGCACTGCCTTCCGCTTCACCTGTATACAGAGGATGGATGGAATACGCAATGCCTGCTTACACCATCAACGGCAGCACATATTTCAAACTGCGTGACCTGTGCAGTTTGATGGACATTACCGTAGGCTGGGATGATGCTACAAAGACCATCACCGTAGATAGTACAAAATAAGAAAATCGAAAAGGAACATGGGAAAGCAGATTTCCCTTAAGAAAACATAGTTGTTTTTTTTCTTGATTTCTTAAGGGGAATTGCACGGCTGTTTTCAGAAGAAAACATGCCAGATAAATCTCAGTAAAAATAAGAACGCTGGAATCTTTTGATTCCAGCGTTCTTTGTTTTCTTATGAAGAAGCCCCTAACCCCATGCTCCTTTTTATGTAAAAAAGCCTGAGAAAGATACCTTGCTCGCAAAACGCCAAAAAGGGGGTTCTCAGAGGTCTTTGGCTTTTTCGTGGGGAAAGTTTCGTGGAAGGGGATAAAAAACGCCTGAGAGGGGCTTATAATGGAAAATAGATGTATACAAGATACAAAAGTCTGTGGAGAAAGGGATTTTTGCGGAAAAAGGGGCTGTTTTTCTTGGGGAAGGGGATTTTAGAGGGGAGGAGAAAGACAAAAAGAAAAGCGCCCGATCTCTCGGACGCTGTTGCTATTTTTGTGGTATATGATGTTTTGTATTCTATTTCAACGGGTCTTATTCCAGAACGTATACGGTTACGTTTCTAACACCCCAGCTGTATGCTTCGGAAACGCTGTCCACACATACATCCAGTCTGCCGCCTTTGATGGCGCCGCCAGTGTCTGCGGCAATGGCTACGCCGTAACCGGGCACGTATACTTTGGAGCCCAGAGGGATTACTTTAGGGTCAACGGCTACTACGCCTCTGCCGGCTTTCATACCGGTGGCTGTAACGCCGGTGCAGCCTGCGTCATAAGGTGTGTAGGCTGTTGCTTTTACATTGATTGCTTTGGAGTAGGTGTAACCATTGATGACATTTTTCGGGGCCTACTTCCACGATTTTATCTACGGGTTCGGTAACAACCTTTTCTTCTACGAAACGGTTTCTACCAGTTCTGTGCCGTGATAGATTTCTTTGTTGATAACAGTTGCGGTGCCGTTGACACCTTCCTGTACCACGCGGGATTCACCGCTTTTCAGATTGTTGTTTGTGCGTTCTACGGTTTCGTAGGGCACTGTTTTTGTTGTGGAAACGGTTTTTTCAGTCACGGATGTGAGAGTCAGTTCCATATTGTCTTCCAGTACATCGCTTTCTTCTGCGTTTGTTACGATGTATTCTGTTTCCACGTTTTCCGCAAGGTCGCCCATCAGTTCGCCGACCGTCGTCTTATCTGTTGTCACCATGCGGGGTACACCGTCCATATCCAGTAATACGGATTGTGTGTTTTTGTCATAAGCGGACGCTGTGCCGCAGCCGATTGCTAAAATAGATACCACGATAGCAAATACTCTAAGATGTTTTTTCATTGTTTTCCTCCTTGAACGTTGGTTCCTTTTTTCTGTACCACTCTTTTTGTGGGTAAAAATGAGTGGGAGCCGAAAAGGATTTGGGTTGACGGTTCGGAAAAAATTCTGCGTCTTTTCTCCAAGGCCGCCTGGCGTTCCTCTCGTATTCGATGATAGACATTAGATTTTATGCCTTTCCCGAAGCCCCTTTTGGGTCATTCGGTATCGCAGTCGTAAGGGATGGAAGTCGTCACTTCTATCTATAAATTTCGTTTAATTCACAACTGCAAAAAATGAAGATATACCATAACGATATACCTTCATTTTTATTACGTTGCTTATATTAACATATTTGTAACATTTATGCAACCCTTTTTTAAAAAAAGAGCGATTTTGCGTTATCAAACGTAATTTTTGCGACATCTTCCGGTGACAATTTCTTAATTTCCGCAATCTTTTCGACAACAAATTGTAAATTTCTGGAGTCGTTACGTTTGCCGCGGTTGGGGTTAGGTGCCAGATAAGGGCTGTCTGTTTCGATGAGAATTTTTTCAATGGGGATTTTATCCACCACTTCCACCAGTTTTTTGGCGTTTGAGAAGGTCACTACCCCCCCAACGCCGATGAAAAAGCCCATATCTACATAGTCTTTCGCCATTTGCCATGCACCGGAGTAACAGTGGATGACACCCCGACGAACAGGGCTGCTTTTGATGATGTCAAAGGTCTCCTGAGAAGCGTCTCTGGAGTGAATTATTACAGGTTTGTTAACAGATTCCGCAAGGCGTAACTGCTGGCGGAACCAGAACTGCTGCAATTCTCTGGGACTGAAATCGTAATAATAATCCAGACCGATTTCGCCGATGGCAACCACCTTTTCGTGGGCCGCAAGACGGCGGAGTTCTTCGATGGTCTGGGAGGTCATTTCGCTTACTTCGTGAGGGTGTACGCCGACGGATGCGTAAATGTAGTCATATTTTTCAGCCAGACGGATGCTCTCTTTGGAGCTTTTCAGGTCGCAGCCGATGTTGACTACATGGTCAATACCGCAAGAGGGGAGAAGCTCTAAGAGCTTCTCCCTGTCTTCACGAAAGCGTTTATCGTCATAATGTGCGTGAGATTCGAAATACATCAGCTAATACTGCTCCCGCTTGCAAAGTCTTTGTCGTCTGTTGTCAGAACGCTCAGTTTGCCGTCTCCGTCTTCGGCACACAGAATCATTCCGTAAGACATTTCACCCATCATTTTTCTGGGTTTCAGGTTATAAGCAACGACAACGCGTTTGCCTACCAGTTCGCCGGGGGCATAAGCGTCTTTGATGCCGGAGAAGATCACTCTTTCTTCGTCACCAAGTTTTACCACGTTGCGCAGCAGTTTTTTGGAGCCTTCCACTTCTTTGCTTTCCAGCACTTCGCCTACTTTCAGCTGTACTTTGCAGAAATCGTCGATGGTGATTTCCGCAGGGTATTCGCTTTCTGCTTCAGCTTTCTTTTCTTCTTTTTTCTGCTGGTTTGCAACAGATGTTGCCTGAGAAGCTTTGATGGCTGCTTCCAGTTCTGCCAGTTCTTTCTTCATGTCGATTCTGGGGAACAGTGTTTCGCCTTTCTGTACTTTCAGTTCAGCAGGCAGTACGCCCCATGTTTTTGTGCTGTCCCAAGCAGTTGCGTCGCCTTCTGTGATGTTGTACTGTGCCCAGATTTTTTCGGGTGTATTGGGCATGAAAGGCTGAATCAGGATGGAGATGATGCGGATGCTTTCTGCCACGTTGTACAGAGCGTTTGCCAGTTCCGCTTTCTTGTCTTCGTCCTTGCACAGAATCCAAGGCTGTGTTTCATCGATATATTTGTTTGTACGGCGAACCAGATTCCAGATTTCCACCAGAGCGTCGCTGAAGAACATTTTTTCCATAGCGTTTTCCACTTTTTCTGTGGTGGACAGAGCAACAGCTTTCAGGTCTTCGTCAAAAGCGGTTGCGGTGCGTTCTGCGGGCAGTGTGCCGCCGAAATATTTGTCGATCATACCAACGGTTCTGGAAACCAGGTTGCCCAGGTCGTTTGCCAGGTCGGAGTTGATACGCTGAATCAGTGCTTCGTTGTTGAAGTTGCCGTCCTGACCGAATGCGATTTCGCGCAGCAGGAAGTAACGGATGGCGTCTACGCCGTATTTGTCAACCAGTACGTTAGGGTCTACAACGTTACCAACGGATTTGGACATTTTGCCGCCGTTGATAACCAGCCAGCCGTGACCAAAGATCTGTTTGGGCAGAGGCAGGTTCAGAGCCATCAGCATTGCAGGCCAGATAATAGCGTGGAAACGTACGATTTCCTTACCTACAACGTGTACGTCAGCAGGCCAGAATTTCTTAAACAGGCTGTCGTCTTCTGTGCCATAACCCAGAGCAGTGATATAGTTGGACAGGGCGTCTACCCAAACGTATACGATATGGCCGGGGTCAAATTCAACAGGTACGCCCCATTTGAAGGAGGTACGGGAAACAGCCAGATCTTCCAGACCGGGTTTCAGGAAGTTGTTGATCATTTCGTTCTGGCGAGTGTTGGGCTGCAGGAATTCAGGGTTTTCTTCCATGTATTTGATGATTCTGTCCTGATATTTGGAAAGACGGAAGAAATAGCTTTCTTCTTTCAAGAGTTCCACGTCACGACCGCAGTCGGGGCATTTGCCGTCTACCAGCTGATGTTCTGTGAAGAAGGATTCGCAAGGTGTGCAGTACCAGCCTTCATAGGAGCTTTTGTAGATGTCGCCCTGATCGTAGAGCTGTTTGAAGATTTTCTGAACGGTTTTTACATGGTAATCGTCTGTGGTACGGATAAATTTATCATAGGAGATGCAGAGTGTGCTCCACAGTTCCTTGATGCCTTTGACGATTTTGTCGGTGTATTCCTTGGGTGTCATGCCCTGACCGTTGGCGATACGTTCGATTTTCTGACCGTGTTCGTCAGTACCTGTCAGGAACATAACATCATAACCACGGAGTCTTTTGTAACGTGCCATGGTGTCTGTTGCAACGGTACAGTAGGAATGACCGATATGCAGCTTATCACTGGGGTAGTAAATGGGTGTGGTGATATAAAATTTTTCTTTTGCCACAAATATCTCTCCTTTTCAATGGTTTTCTACAAAAATGGAAGATGGCGCACAATAAAAAAACCGCCCTTTCTGCAAAGGACGGAAGTGACCGTGTTACCACCTTAGTTTATCTTTTTTTCACAAAAAAAGACCTCAGCAGGTACAAAAATACCCTCACGCAGTAACGGGCGCAACCCGTCGCAGCCTATGCAAAAAGCAGTCGGTGCGAAGCTCCAAGGCCATGTTCAGCGTCATTCCTGCGCCCCTTTTCAGCTTGCGGGGGCTCTCTGTGGCATTTTGTGCCGCCTACTCTCCTTTTCATTGCTGTTGTCCCTTGCATTTTACTATATTTTGGGCTTTTCTGTCAACGGATATACAGGCAAAAGGAGAAATAAATGGTTTTTGTGGAAAAAAATTATGCTACTGGATTGTAGCATTTTCCCATGAAGGGGGAGAAGGTGTGATACCATGGGCAAAAGGAGGGAGAAAATCATGGAAAAACCATTGGATGTATTGCAGGATTTATACCAGAAAACAGACTTAGTGCGAAGTATTCTTTCCCTTTTGCTGGATGCCATGACAGCAGGCTGTGACCCATGGAAAACGCCTTATGTAGTGACGGTATCCCATATGGCGGAGATGGTGGAGGAGATACAGACAGAACTTCTGGCAGCAACGGAGGAACTGTTTCGAGAGAAGCGAAAGGTACAGAAAACGGATATCTAAAGCAACTTCCCCTCAAGAAAACATTGGTTTTCTTTTTTCTTGATTTCTTAAGGGGAATTGCGATGGCTGTCTTCATAAGAAAACATATCCATTATAAACTAGTAAAAATAAGAAAGCTGAAATCCTTCATATATGAAAAGGATTTCAGCTTTCTTTGTTTTCTTATGAAGATGCCCCTAAGGCTAGTGTCCTTCGGAGAGGTACTTTTGGCGCAAAAGTACCAAACTTGGAAACCTTTTCGCCAGTCCGGTGCGGACTGGGAGAGTCGAAAACGACAATATGGAGGGATTTTGTCTGGAACAAGAGTAGAAGGGGCAGAATTTGCCCCCAATTTTTCTATTTTTCTTTAAAATATGCGAAAAAAACAACCTTTCTCTGTTTGAGAAAGGCTGTTTCTACTATTATATTATGTTTCCTGCCGAAACAAAATCACATAAGATTTTCAGGATTCAGGCATTCCAGTTCAGGCAGAACGAAACGTCCGTCTTTGCGGATGAGCACATCGTCGAACCAGATTTCACCGCCGCCGTATTCCGGTGTCATGATGAGCACCAGATCCCAGTGGATAGCGGATTTATTGCCGTTGGGTGCATCGTCATAGCAGTTGCCGGGAGTGAAGTGGATACTGCCAGCAATCTTTTCATCGAACAGGATGTTGTTCATGGGTTTTGTGATATAAGGGTTTACGCCGATGGCAAATTCACCCACATATCTTGCGCCTTCGTCGGTGTTGAAGATGTGTTCCAGACGTTCTTTGTCGTTGCCGTCGCAGTCGATGATCTTCCCGTCTTTGAATGTGAGTTTTACATTTTCAAATGTAAAGCTGTTGTATTCGGAAGGGGTGTTGTAAGTGATGACGCCGTTGATGGAGTCGCGAACGGGAGCGGTGTAGATTTCCCCGTCGGGAATGTTGCAGGTGCCGGCGCATTTCACTGCGGGAATGTCCTTGATGGAGAATGTCAGGTCGGTGCCTTTTGCCACCAGACGGACTTTGTCTGTGCGGTTCATCAGGTCAACGATGCTGTCCATGGCTTTGGACATTTTGCCGTAGTCCAGATTGCATACATTGAAGTAGAAATCTTCAAAGTCTTCCAGACTGGTATGTGCGGACTGTGCCATGCCGTTGGTGGGGTAACGCAGTACCACCCATTTTGTATGGGGTACGCGGATTTCATGGTGTACAGGAGCGGAGTAATATTTTTCGTAAATGCTCTGTTTTTCGTTGGGCACGTCTGCCTGTTCGGTGATGTTGTCTTCACCGCGAACACCGATGAAAGCGTCCATTTCGTTCATGAGCAGGCTGTCTGCCTTTGCCATGAGTTCCATCTGTTCTTTTGTGGCGCCCAGCAGCAGTTCACGCTCCAGAGAGTTTGTCATGAGCTGCAAAAAGGGTGTTGCGCCGATTTTGTATACTTCTTTGATGATGGCTTTCACCAGCGGTGCCGGATGGATGCCGTTCTGATGGATCATGACCTTTTCGCCTTTCTGGAGGCGGCAGGAATTATGCACCAGATTATAAGCCAATTGTTCAATTCTAGGGTCCATATTTCAATCTCCTTTCGATGTAACCTTCTGTATTCGTTCCTATTTTACCCTTTTTCGGTGAAATACGCAAAAAAATTACGGGAAAATTTGACACGCCCCCAAAGGATGGATACAATAGGACAAAGAAAGGAAGGTGTGGGCCATGCGGGTTGCCATTCCCACAAAGGACGGGGAGATTTTTCTCCGGTACAGCGAAACGAAAGAATTTACAGTCTATGATGTGGAAATCGAACTGGTGAAGGCAAAAGAAGTGGTGCCCTTGGGGGATAAGACCATTGCGGAGTTTCTCACGGAACAGGACATCAATGTGGTGCTCTGCGCCAATATCCGTTCGGCAGGCAGAACCCTGCTCCGCACCAAGCGCATTGAACTGATTTACGGCGTGACGGGAAACGCCGACGAAGCCATGATCCGTTATCTCAGCGGGGAGCAGCTGGGAACGGTGGAGGAAAACGCTTTGCTGCGTATGGAACTGGACGAGAGGATATAAGGAGGCAATATGATACTGGAACGTTTTTTCCCTGATTTGTACATTCAGTCCATTTATGACCTGCCTTTGGCGGAGCTGAAGGAAATGGGCATACGGGGACTAGTATTTGACATTGACAACACGGTGGCGCCCTTTGATGTGGCAGACCCCGACGAAAAACTCATTGACTTTTTTGCCCAGCTGCAGGAAATGGGTTTCCGTCTGTGCATCCTGTCCAACAACAACAAAGAACGGGTGCATCGCTTCAATAAGCCCCTGAAAGCCCTTGCCATCCACAAAGCAGGCAAGCCTAATCCAAGAAAAATGAAGCAGGCCTTGAAACGACTGGGTCTGGTGCCTCAGGAAGCGGCTATGGTAGGCGATCAGGTCTTTACAGATATGTGGTGCGGCCACAGAGGCGGTCTGTACTGCATCATGACAGCGCCCATCTGCGACCGTGACCAGCTCATCACAAAGGTAAAACGTGGTGCGGAGCGGAAAGTCATGCAGGTTTATTTCAAGAGAAATGGCATGATCTGAGCCAAAAAGATGGTTTTTTTCAGATTATGTATTGAAAAATCAATGATTTTCCATTAAAATATAAAAGGATATGCTTATTTTTAGAATAAGAAATATAGTATAATTTTTAAAAGCAGCGGGAATTTTTTCCCGTAAGATGAAATTTGAGGAGGAAATGAAACATGATTCTGCAGGTGAACTTAGAAACGGCGTAACCATGGAATACGAAGGCGAAATTTACAGCGTACTGGAATTCCAGCATGTAAAACCCGGTAAAGGTGCGGCTTTCGTTCGTACAAGACTGAAAAACATCAAAACAGGTGCAGTAGTGGAAAAAACATTCCGTCCTACTGAAAAAAATGTCCAAAGCACACATCGACAGAATGGATATGCAGTACCTGTATAATGACGGTGAACTGTATCACTTCATGAACAACGAAACATTCGACCAGATCGCTCTGAACGCTGAAGACGTTGGCGATTCCCTGAAATTCGTAAAAGAAAACGAAAACGTAAAACTGCTGGCTCATGACGGCAACGTATTCGGTATCGAACCCCCTCTGTTCGTTGAACTTGAAATCACAGACACAGAACCCGGTTTCGCAGGCAACACAGCACAGGGCGCTACAAAACCCGCTATCGTTGAAACAGGCGCATCCGTTCAGGTACCTCTGTTCATCAACCAGGGTGAAATCATCAAAATCGACACTCGTACAGGCGAATACCTGAGCAGAGTGAACAACTAATCTTTTTTCCAATCTTTCGGAAGGAGGCAGTGATAAATGGAATATTTCGATAAGAAAATCACATATCTGAGAGGGCTTTGCGACGGCAGCGGGTTTGATCCCGACACCAAAGAAGGCAAGATTTTCCATGGCATCATGGATATTCTGGAAGATATGGCATTTATGCTGGAAACCTTCCTGGACGATGAAGAACTGGAAGAAATGGAACTGGATGAAGAAGAAACGGAAGAACCCGTATACTTCTATTCCTTCATCTGCCCCAACTGCGGCGAGGAAATCGACGTGGATGAGGAAACCATGGAAACCCGGAAGGAAATTGCCTGTCCCGCTTGCGGCAACAGCATTCCCATGGGCACTATGGATATCGATGAATTAAAGTTTTAAATGCGACGAAAAAAGAGAGAATCCATATTCTCTCTTTTTTATATGATAAATCAGAAGCAGAAAGCAAAAGAAAGGGGTTTGGGACAACAATATATCTTCCTTAGCCGCAAAAGAGCGAGAGAAAACCATTTGGAAGAACATCACGGGGGCAGCGGTCTGCCGCAGATGGGACGGTGATGGTTTTCAAAAACAGCAAGCGTCTTTATAAGGAGTGAATGAAAATGGAACAAACCCAAGGGGCAGTGATGCCCAAAAGGTCGAGAAATCAAGAATTGCAGACGGAAAAACGGATTTTGCAGCTCTCTGTCTTTGCCGACGTATGTTTTGTGGCGGCAGAGCTGTTGTTTGCCTTTGCCAGCCATTCCCAGTCGGTACTCATGGATGCCGCCTATGACGGGGCGGAAATGCTCATGATGGCAGCGGCCGTCTGCTTGACACCTCTTTTTTACAGACCGATTTCGGAGAAATATCCCTTCGGCTATGCCCAGGTGGAATCGGTATTTACAGCAGTGAAGTCTGCCATGATGCTTTCTGTCATGGCGGGATTGACAGTGAATGTTGTCCAGACCATGCTTTCCGGCGGCGCTCATGTAGCATATGGTGCTGTATCCATGTTCCAGCTGCTGTTGGGGCTGGTGAGCCTTTGTATTCTGGGTGTCATGTATGTGGGTGCCAGAAAAGTGGCTTCTCCCATATTGCAGACAGAATGGATGGCGTGGCGGCTGGATGTCCTTTACAGCATGGGTATGGCGGCGGCATTCTTTGGCGCAAAGGTACTGAAAGATACCAGTCTTGCATGGATGGCACCCTATGTAGACCAGGTGGTGGCATTGCTGGTGGTGGCCTTCGCACTGCCGGGGGCTGCTAAAATGTTTTTTTGCGCTGTGAAAGATATTTTCCTTTTTGCGCCTGATGAAAAAATACTGGAGCAGGTCAAAGAGATTTGCGAACCTCTTTTGCAGGCATATGGATTTGAACCTGTGTTTTACGATGTGACCCGCACGGGACGCAGAATGTGGGTTTCTGTGTATTTCCATATGGAAGGGGATGTGCTTTCTCTGGATTGTATGCGACAGGCATCCAAGGAGGCGCAGAAACATCTGTGTGAAAAATGGGATTACTGCGTTTGCGAATTGGTTCCGGAACAGAAATAAGATAAATGAAAAAAGCTGATTCTTTTTGAGAATCAGCTTTTTTGGTATCAGAATCTGGCAATGACCAGGGTATCTTCCCCATGAATGACGGTGTTGCCGTCGGGAATAACGGTGCCGTTTTCATTTTGTATCATGACGATGAGGGTGCCTTTGGGCAGGGACAGTTCCCGCAGGGATTTGCCTTTCCATTTATGGGTCTTGTCAATGGAAACTTCGTAGAGAGTCAGGTTTTCCCGATCTTCGAATTCATGCCCTGCCAGAACCAGCAGGTCTCCTGCCAGCAGGACAGTGGAGCCATTAGGCACCAGAGAAACACCGTTTCGCAGGATCAGCGTCACCAGCAATTCCGGCGGCAGAGGGATATCCCGCAGGGGATGGCCTACCCATGGATGTGTGGGGCCTATGGAAATCTTGGAAAAGGTGATGTCACTTTCTACCTGATAGTCATTGAAGGTGCGGCGGACATCGGCTTTCTCGTCGATCATGTTCAGTTTATGTGCCATAGGTGCCAGCAAAGTGCCTTGCAGAGAGATGGAAAGGAGAACAATGCAGAACACCAGGTTAAACAGGTTGTATTCCATAGGTGCGCCGCTGAGCACTGCCTGAATGGCAAACACGATGGAAGCGGCACCGCGGAGTCCAGACCAGGAAACTAGACCAATCTGTTCTTTGGAAGAACGGAAGGGCGCCAGTACCGCAGTTACGGAAAGGGGTCTTGCGATGAATGTCAGAAATACCATAATCAGCAATGCTGGCAGGAATACGGCGGGGAGCTGGGAAGGCGTTACCAACAGTCCCAGCAGGAAGAAGATGACCATTTGGGCAATGCCCGTCAATACATCGAATGTCAGTACCAGATCACGCTTATGGGGCAGATAGGAGTTCCCCATGACGATGCTGCAGAGATATACGCTCAGATATCCATTGCCGCCCAGAGCGGAAGGCAGGGCGTAAGCCAGAGCGGAAACAGCCAGAAGGAATATGGTATTCCCCTGGTCAATGTAGAAATTGCAGCGATTCAGTACAAAAACAGCGCCTTTGCCTAACAGCAGCCCCAGGATGCTGCCGATGGCAAGCTGCCGCAGCACCAGCAGGGGAACGGACACTTGATCCCCTGTCAGTATGGTGATCCACAGCAGGGTCAGCATATAGGACATGGGGTCATTGGAACCGGACTCCATTTCCAGCATGGAAGCTGTGTGGTCTTTTAGATTCAGCTTTTTGGAACGGAGAATACTGAATACGGAAGCGGCGTCTGTGGATGAGATGACAGAGCCGATGAGCATGCTTTCTGCCCAGGGAAGACGTAGGATGAAGTGGGCAAAGACACCCACCAGTCCGGCGGTAAACAGTACCCCAAGGGTGGAAAGCAGTGTGGATTTGACAGCTACGGAACGGGCTTCTTCAAAGTTGGTGCCGAAGCCGCCGTAAAACATGATGAAGATCAGACTGATGGAACAGATGACTTCAGAAAGACGGTAATTATCAAAGGGAATATGCAGTATGCCATCGACGCCGAAGCACATGCCAAGAGCCAGAAACGCCAGCAGGGACGGTACCCCAAGGCAGAAGGTTAGACGATGCACCAGAATACAGATGATGATGACAATGCCTGCCAGCAATAAAATTTCGTTCAATAGACATTCCTCCTGTTCTGCCTGCCGGCGGCATAAGTTTCTAATATCAGTTTAGTGGGAAACGGCTTGTTTTGGCAACGATTTTTTCAGATTTATAAAATTTTGACAAAGTGGGCGGCGCTTTTACGGAAAAATTATGTCAACATGCAGAGGCGGGAAGGAATAGAAGCTTTGGCGGCGAATACAAAAAAAGAAACCATTTGAAGAAAGAAGGCGACATATGGAACCATATTTGCATAAAGTACAGTATTACGAAACAGACAAAATGGGCATTGCCCATCATTCCAATTACATCCGCTGGATGGAAGAAGCCCGCGTGGATTTTCTGGAGAAAATCGGCTGGGGTTTTGACCGTTTGGAAGCGGAAGGCATCGTTTCTCCTGTGGTGGGGGTACATGGACGGTACAAGAAAAGCTGCACATTTGCCGATGTGCTGGAAATTACCGTAAAGGTGCAGAAGTACAACGGCATGATGATGCATCTGGCATACGAAATGAAACTGGCAGGAAGTGAACAGGTGCTGTTTACGGGCGTTTCCGAGCATTGCTTTTTAGACCAGACAGGCAAACCTCTGCGTCTGAAACAGAAGTGGCAGGAGCTGGATGAAATCCTGAAAAACTGCGCAGCGGAATACGAGGCGGAAAAAGCATAAGAAAAAGGCTGAAATCCTTGGTATTGTAAGGATTTCAGCCTTTTTTGCTTTCTTATGAAACTGCGTTTTTTCAATCCTGACGGCAGGGAGGCAGAGGACGGTTTGTCAGCAGGGCACGTTCTACGCTCCAGTAGAAGTTTTCTTTGCCCACATATTCGTCCAGGTCTGTTCTGCGCATCATTTCCATGGCACGGGAGGGCAGACCGCAGAGAACTACGTCTACGCCTTTCATCCGCAGGTTTCCAATGAGGGTGCGGAGGGTCTGGGCACAGGAAATGTCAATGTTGGATACACCGCGCATGGACAGCAGCAGTGTGTCGCAGTCGCCGATTTTTGTGGAAATATCTGCCACATTTTGTGTGTTGGCGAAGATCATGGGGCCGGTGATATAAGCCACCATGGCGTTATTGTAACGATTCAGCAGGGCGGGGTCTGTCACATGCAGGCGATCCATGTCTACCTTTTCGTAGTTGATTTCGATGAAGGACAGACGGGATACCAGGAAGATCAGACCGATGACAACGCCCACCAGGATAGCAATGGTCAGGTCGAATACGATGGTAGCCACCATGGTAGCCAAAAATTCCAGCATAGCACCTTTGAATTTATGGGAGAACATATACAGAATGGAGTTCCATTCGTTCATTCTCCATGCGGTAACCATGAGGACACCTGCAAGAGCTGCCATGGGGATCTGGCTCATGACGGGAGCCAACAGGAACATGGAGATCAAAAGCCCTACGGCGTGGAACATACCGGTCAGACGTGTTTTTGCGCCGGAACGGATGGCAACGCTGGTACGGGCAATGGCTGCGGTAGCAGGGATGCCGCCGAAGAAAGGCAGCAGGATGTTGCCCACGCCCTGGGCGATGAGTTCCTGATTACTTTTCAGACGAACACCTGTCATCTGACCTGCGCTGGCACCGCAGAGCAAACTTTCAATCATACCCAGAATGGCAATACTGAAGGCAGGCATGATGAGGTTTGTGATGGTGGACAGATCCAGTGCGGAAAAGACCAGACGTTTTTCCGGGAAAAGGGTCTGAGGAATGGTGCCTACCACAGGCACATCCAAGCCCATGAAGATGGAAAATGCAGTAGTAAGGATGATGCTCACCAGAGATGCAGGAACCACAGCGTTCCATTTTTTCGGGAAGAATACCATGAACAGCACTACAAACAGACCGATGCCTACGGAAGTCAGATTGGGATGGAAGCCCAGTGTGCCGTAGCTTGCCAGTTTGGCAATGGCTGTGGCGCCTTCGCTGTGGGTGCCGAAGAAGTTATCGATCTGCCCCAAAGCAATGACGATGGCAATACCGGAGGTAAAGCCTGTGATAACGGGAGCAGGTATGAAAGAGGTCAGTTTCCCAAGACGCAGGATGCCCGCCAGAAGCAGCAGGATACCAGCCAGCAGTGTGGCGATGAATACGCCGTCCAGACCATAGCCTGCCACCAGAGATGTGAGGATGGCTGCCATAGCACCTGTTGGCCCGGAGATCTGATAATATCCGCCTGCCAGCAAACTCATGACCAGACCGGCGATGATGGCTGTGATCAGACCGGATGCGGCATCGGCACCGGAGCTGACACCGAATGCCAGCGCCAGCGGCAGCGCAACGGCGGTAACGGTCAGACCTGCCATCAGGTCTTTCATCAGTGCGGCGGAATTATATCCCCGAAACTCGTGTTTCAAATCTTCTGCGAACCCTCGCAGCATAGAAAAAACCCCCTTAAATTTTTACATAAATCCATTAAAAAAACATAAAAAATACACCTGCCCCCAGTGTCTCTTGGTTGTGACAATCAAAGGGGCACGTGCGCTTCCATCATAGCAAAAAGCAGATGGTTTCTCAATAGGTAAATGGAAAAAGAAATGGAAAAAATAACCATAGGTTTCATGCATTTTTTTGTATATTATGTTGTAAGGGAGATGGGTGGAGAAAAATGGAAAAAACTGACATTCTTTCATAAAGGGAAAATACAAACATACAATAATATAACAAAATATGCAAAATTTTCGAATGTCTTTTGCGGACGTACAGAAAGGGGAAAAATCCATGAAAAAAGCACAGGATCTTTCCTTTTGGGAAAAGCCCTGTGCCTTTGTTTCGTATGTGATTTTCAGTCTTTGAAGTAGATCTTGCCGTTTTCCACTTTGGTGATGACAGCCAGAGAATCTACCAGATAGCCGGCATCTCTGAGTTTTTTGCTGCCGCCCTGGAATTCTTTCTCGATGATGGCTGCAATGCCGCATACAGTGCCGCCTGCCTGTTCTACCAGATTGGCAAGACCTGCTGCCGCTTCGCCATGGGCAAGAAAATCATCAATGATCAAAACTTTATCATTGGCGTTGAGATAATTTTTGGATACACGAGCGATGGACACGGTACCCTTTGTAAAGGATTTGACGGGTGCGCCGTAAAATTCCTCTGTCATGGTATTGGGCTGTGCTTTCTTGGCGAAAACCACAGGCACCAGATCAAAATACATGGCGGTGATGGCAGCGATGCCGATGCCGGACGCTTCGATGGTCAGGATCTTATTGATGCCCAGATGACCGAAACGACGGTGGATCTCCTTGCCCAGCGCCATAAACAGACCGATATCTAACTGATGGTTCAGAAAAGAATCTACCTTCACGACTTCAGTGCCGATTTCTGTCCCATCTTTTAATATTCTTTGTTTCAACAACTCCATGATTCAGACTCCCTCTCACTGCAATAACACGTTCCGTATCAAAATAAAGTATTATCATTATACGGTAGTATTTTTGCAATGTAAACAGCTGTTTTGGGAAAACGTCGTTTTTTTGTGCATTTAGAGGAAAAGTCCAAAGAAAAGGAGCAATTTTCGGACGCTTTCCCTAATGGACAGGAAAAAAACAGGGGGGAAGATACAAATTTCGTACAAGCAGACTCATTTTTCTGCTTTTTTGCAGGAAAAAGCGTTTGTTTTGGCGAATATACAATGCAAATGGGACAAATGAGGAGGCACTGGAAATGGCTTTTTTGGATAAATTAGGAGAACTGGCAAGAACGGCGGCGGACAAAGCCAATGATGGGCTGGAAATCAACCGTATCAACAGCGATATTGTCATTCAGAAAGGCAATATCAATGAGTACCAGCGGGAGCTTGGCATGTATTACTGGGCCAGATTCGTCATGGGCGACCAGCTGGACGAAGAAGCCACAGCCATTTGTGACAAGATCGTAAAGGCACAAGACCGCATCAAAGAACTGGAAGCGGAAATCGAACAGGTGAAAGCAGACCGGGAAGCGGAAAAAGCGGAACGTGCAGAGCAGAAACGTCTGGAAGCGGAAGCGGCAGCCCAGGAGGCGGCAGAGAGAGCAGCCCAGAAAGCAGCTGAGGCAGCTGGTGATGTACAGATCACGGATGCTGACGGTGAAGTGGGCAGATTCTGCGGCGGCTGCGGCGCGCCTTTGGCGGAAGGACAAAAATTCTGCGGCTCTTGTGGAAAGCCTGCCGATGATGTAAAATAAACAGAACAAAGACACATTCTTCGGAAACGAGTGCATCTCTACCGGCGGTAACAGCCCGCGAGCCGAAAGGCTGATTCGTTGCAATTACGAAGCCGACAGACAGTCTGGATGGGAGAAGAAATACAATGGAAACAACATTGATTTTTTCGGCTGTCCAGAGAACAGAAGAATTTCAAAAGGACGCCGAAAGGCGTCTTTTTTTCTGCAAAAATGAGGAGGGAATGGCATGGAAACGGGAAAAGAAAACATTCTGGGTACGGAAAAGATCAGTAAGTTATTGATGCAGTTTTCCATACCGACGGTGCTGACGCTCATCGTCAACTGTCTGTATAACATTGTGGATCAGATTTTCGTGGGGCGCGCTGTGGGCATCAACGGCGTGGCGGCTACTAACGTGGCTTTCCCCATGATTACCATTTCGGCAGCCCTTGCCCTTATGGTGGGGGACGGCTGTGCCGCCAACATCAGCCTTTGTCTGGGCAGGAAAGAACGGGACAAAGCGGAACAGACCTTCGGCAATGCCTTTGTATTGCTGATATTGGCAGGGGTTCTTCTGGCGGCTGTCATCATCATCGGCGGCCCTGCCTGCGCCCGTCTTTTTGGGGCATCAGACGCGGTTCTGGATTTGTCTGTGACTTATATGCGCATCCTTGCTTTGGGACTGCCTTTCCAGATGGCAAATATGGCATTTACGGCAATCATTCGTTCTGACGGCAATCCAAAGTACACCATGCGGAGCATGATGATTGGGGCAGGAATTAACTTGGTTTTAGACCCTATCTTCATTTTTGGCTTTGACATGGGTGTCACAGGAGCGGCTATTGCCACCATCATCGGTCAGGTAGTGGCTGGGCTCATCTGTGTGGCGTATATCCCAAGATTTGAACATATCACTTTCTATAAAAAATACCTGAAACTGTCCGGCAAGACCTGCGGCAGTATCCTTTCTCTGGGTTTCCCTAGTTTCTGTATGCAGATGGCAACGGCGCTGACACAAATCGTCATGAACAACCTTATGACAGACTGCGGCGCAGTCACAAAATACGGCAGTGAAATCGCTTTGTCCTGCTATGGTATCATGATGAAGATTTATCAGGTGGCACATGCCATGTTTGTTGGGGTGGCATCCGGCACACAGCCCATCAACGGCTACAATTTTGGCGCAAAACAGTACGGCAGGGTGAAACAGACCTTCCGTGTGGCGGTGACCGTATCGTTCATCATTTCCATTGTGTGGTTCGGCATTTTCCAGCTGGGCGGCGGCTTCATGGCTGGATTATTTGTAAAGAATGAACCGCTGTATCTGGAATTTGCGGTGTTCTGTTTCCGGCTGTATATGCTGGGATTCTTTGTGTATGGTTTGCCTCAGGTGACAGCATCCTTTTTCCAAGCCATCGGCAAACCTGTAAAATCCCTGCTGGTGGCATTGTCCAGACAGATTATCTTCCTGATTCCTCTGGCGCTGATTTTGTCCGGCAGATTTGGATTGACAGGGGTATTGGCGGCGGCACCCATTGCCGATGTGCTGGCGTGTCTGCTGGCGGCAGTGCTCATTTGGACAGAGTTCCAGTTCTGGAAGAAAAACAGTATGGCATAATATCTGGTCGGTATCTGCTTTCTTTTTGGCGGATACCGGCTTTTTTTCCGCCCAGAAGGCATAAGGACAAGAAATGGGGGATAGGATAAAGGTAAAAAACGGAAGTGAATGACATGAAAAAGAAGAAATATTTGGGGATTGGACTGCTGTTTGTGTGCTGTTTTCTGGCAGGCAGGACAGCGGGGAAATTGCAGGCGGCTTTTGTACCGGCAGCGCAAATGACAGTGGAGGAGGCAAAACTGGCGGTTATCATTGATGATTTCGGCTATAACGGCGCAGGAACGGCGGAGATGCTGGCGCTGGACATTCCTTTTACAGCTGCGGTGCTGCCTTTTTCTTCCCATACGGCGGAAAACGCGGCGCAGGCAGCAGAGGCAGGAAAAGAAGTCATTATACATATGCCCATGGAATCCCTGACGGGAAAACCGGAATGGGTAGGGGACGGGGCTGTGTGCCGGGGCATGTCGGCGGCGGAAGTCCGGCAGTGCATGGAGGCGGCGTATTGTGCGGTGCCACAGGCGGCAGGGGTCAATAACCATATGGGTTCTGCCGTCATGGAGGACGCGAATACATTAGGCTGTGTGCTGGATGTGGTACGGGAAAAAGGCGGTGTGTTTGTGGATAGTGTCACGACGGCGGAGAGCAAATGCGGCACATTGGCGGGAGAAAAAGGAGTACCTTTATTGGAACGGGATGTATTTCTGGACAGCACCACGGAAAAGAGTGTGGTGGAAGAACGGCTCAGGGAAGCGGCAGACATTGCCAAGACAAAAGGCAGTGCCGTTGCCATCGGTCATGTGGGGCCGGAAGGGGGCGTGCTGACAGCACAGGTTTTGGCGGAAATGGCGCCGGAACTGGAAAAAGAAGGCATCCGTTTTGTGACGGTGTCGGAACTGACAGGCAGCCATTAAAATAGTTGCGCCGGGAAACCAAAACTGTGGTATAATGTCTGAAACATAAAATTTATATCACAACAAGGGGATTTTTTCCTCAGGAGGTCATATGGCATACTGGAATTCCAGAGGGCTGCGAGGCAGCGCTTTAGAAGATATCATCAATTTTACAAACGAATCCTACCGGAAAAAAGGGCTGGCGTTGTTTCAGAAAATACCCACACCCATCACGCCGGTGGAGGTGGACAACAAACGCCGCACCATTACGCTGGCATACTTCGACCAGAACAGTACCGTAGACTACATGGGTGTGGTGCAGGGGATTCCTGTATGCTTTGACGCCAAGGAAACGGCACAGAAGCACCTGCCCCTCCAGAATATCCATGAGCACCAGCTTAGGTTTATGGAGGATTTTCAGGCACAGCGGGGCATTGCCTTTTTGCTGGTGTATTTTTCCGCGTTGGGGGAATATTATTTTTTACCTTTAGAAACATTGCAGACATACTGGGAGGCGGCACAGAAAGGCGGGCGCAAATCCATCCCCTATGCCGCTTTTGAGAAGAAATATCAGATATTCCAGCAGGGCGGCGGCATGCTTCATTATCTGGAAGCCATTGCACGCTATCTGGAAGAAACGGAACCGAAAGGAAGTGATGGCACATGCTGAAAAAATCTGTGGTGGAACATACATTGGAAGCGGCTCTGGAAACAGGGGCGGACTTTGCGGAACTTTATGTAGAACAGACCAAGCGCAACCATATTGCCATGGTGAACGGGCAGGTGGAAACGGCGTTGGGCGGACTGGACTACGGCGCAGGCATTCGTTTGTTCTGCGGCAATCGTGTCATTTATGCCTTTGTCAATGATACTTCCGAAGAAAATCTGGTGCGGACGGCACGGGAGATGGCATCCACGGTAAAAGGGACGCATCTGCTCCGTTTGCCGGACTGGAAAACGCGCCAGTGGCAGAACATTAACCCTATTTTTGTACTGCCGGACGATGTGGAAAAACGGAAAAAAGCGGATTATCTGGCGGCGGCATCAGCAGCGGCTTTTGCCTATGATCCTGCCATTACCCAGACACGCACAGGCTTTTTGGATGTGACCAAAAATGTATTGGTTGCCAATTCCGAAGGCGTTTGGGCAGAAGAAAGACGAGTGCGGAGCCGTTTTACCGTAGAAGCGGTGGCATCCTCAGCTACGGAAAAACAGAGCGGACATCTGGGCCCCGGTGGTTCGGTTGGTTTTGAATTCTTCGACCAGATTAATGTGGAAGATACGGCAAGAGAAGCGGCGAGAATTGCCATTACCATGCTGGGAGCAAAGCCTTGTCCCGCGGGAAAAATGCCTGTGGTCATCGACAATGGTTTCGGTGGCGTCATTTTCCATGAAGCCTGCGGACATGGGCTGGAAGCGACGGCTGTGGCGAGAAATGCCTCTGTATTCGCCGGAAAACTGGGACAGCAGATTGCGTCCCCTTTGGTGACAGCCATTGATGACGGCACCATTCCCAACGGCTGGGGCTCCGCCAACATGGACGACGAGGGCACACCCACCAGACGGAATGTGCTCATTGAAAACGGTGTCCTGAAAACTTACCTGGTTGACCGTATGAACGGCAGAAAAATGGGAGCGGCAGTGACAGGCAGTGCCAGACGGGAAACTACCGTTTTGCGCCTACCAGCCGCATGACAAATACATTTTTGGCTCCGGGAAACAGCACACCGGAAAGCATCATCGCCGATACGCCTTATGGGCTGTACGCAAAGCAGATGGGCGGCGGCAGTGTAGACCCAGCAACGGGCGCATTTAACTTTGCAGTGCTGGAAGCTTATATCATCCGCAATGGACAGATTTGTGAACCTGTCCGTGGAGCGACCCTCATCGGCAAAGGGGCGGAAGTCCTCATGCAGATTGATAAGGTGGGCAACAACCTGAAGCGGGCACAGGGCATGTGCGGCAGCATCAGCGGCTCCATTCCCACAGATGTGGGACAGCCTATGATTCGGGTCAAGGAAATGACCGTAGGCGGAAGGGGGTAACCGAAAAGAATGGATTACAAGAATTTTCAGAAAATACTCATCGAAAAAGCCCTCGCCACAGGATTTTCTGACTGCGAGGTATATTATAAAGGCAGCAAACATTTTGAGGTCATGATTATGGAAGGGGAAGTTTCCGATTACGAAAACAGCGCATTGCAGGGGATTTCTTTCCGCGGCACATGGCAGGGACGGACAGGCTATGCCTATACAGAAAAACTGACAGAGCCGGCGGCGGATTATCTGGTGGCAGCGGCGAAGGAACACGCGGAACTCCTTTCCGAAAGCGAATGGGAGGAACTGTACCACGCTGGGGATGCTTATCCTGTGCTGGAAGGAGAAAACAAGGCGTTGGAACGGCTGACCACAGAAGAAAAGATACTGGCGGCAAAGAAAATGGAGCATGCTGCTCTGAAAGGGGAAGCTTCCATTGCCTCCATGGATTACTGCGTGCTGGATACGGATTGGGTGGAAACGGCCATTGCCAACAGCCATGGTTTATCCCTCTATCATGCCAAAAACAGCGTTACGGCTTATGTCTGCGCTATTGCAAAAGATGGAGAGGAAGTCAAGACTGGCTCTCACTTCTGGAAAGACAATGACTGGAAACAGTTTGACCCTGTGGCAACAGGCAGAAAGGCGGCACAGATTGCCGCAAGCCATTTGGGCGCGGCACCCATTGCCAGCGGAAAATACAAAGTGGTGCTGGATGGCCCTGTTATGGCAAACTTTCTGGGGGTATTCGGCGGGGTATTCTTTGCGGAAAACATCCAGAAGGGATTTTCCATGCTGGGCGGAAAAGTGGGAACACAGATTGCCGCAGATTGTGTGACACTGCGGGATGATCCTCTGTTGCCGGAAGGGTACGCTTCTACGCCTTTTGACAGCGAAGGGGTACCCTGTTACAACAAAGCCGTTGTGGAACATGGTGTGCTGAAAACATATCTGTATAATCGGAAGGCGGCAAGAAAAGACGGCGTGCCTTCCACAGGCAATGGCTTTAAGGCAGGATTGACAGCTCCCATCAAAACGGCAGTGACCAATTTCTATCTGGCACCGGGACAGCGCAGTCAGGAGGAACTGCTGTCGGACATGGGCGAAGGCATCCTCATTACAGATATTACGGGGCTTCACGCCGGAGCCAACACCGTTTCCGGTGATTTCTCCCTGTCGGCAGAAGGTTTTCTGGTGACAGAAGGCAAACTGGGACGGGCGGTGGAACAAATTACCGTGGCAGGGAATTTTTATGAACTGCTGAAAAACATCACAGAGGCGGCAAATGACCTGTATTTCACCAGCGGCGGCAAGAGGGCACCTTCCGTACGGGTGAGAGAAATGGATATTGCGGGGAAATAAAAGAGGCGCAAAAGCTTGTCGTCAAAGCCTCATTTCATTCAAGGCTTTGACGAGGAGATAGAAGTATAAAGCAGTTGGGTCAAGCACTTTGCTTTGCAAAGTCAGCTTCGCTGCCCCCGTTTCTTCGGGGTGCAGAGTATCCAGCGGCGGAGAGCCTTGAAACTCCTGCTTTTCCCCTAGGGATTTTAGTTGGGAAACCCCACACCGCAAGGATGCGGACAGCCATAGATGGCTGGCATTTGCGGAGCAAATGTGTTGACCCTTTGTTTCCCAAGCCCTTCCGCGTTCTTAAAAAGATATAAAATTTCGTTTTTCTAAAGTTTGGCACGAAATCTCGATAGATTTCGTGCTTTTTCTATGGAAAAACGGGAAAAACGCCGGAAATCCGAAGAAATCCGACGTTTTCGAGGGTTGGTATGAAGAGGAAAGTCAGCTTTCCAATTTGTCGCAAAGGGCATTGATTTGTTTGAGGAGTTTTTCCATATCCCGATTGGCGCCGCCTTTGTTCTGACTGATGATGCGCAGGAGGCGTTTGCCGGCTTCGTCCAGCTGATCGGAAAGGTACATGGCACGTTTGCCGCCCTCCGTTGCTGCACGGGCATGGGGATAAAGTTTCGGTACCACAGGGATTTTCACACCAGCGGAAATCATGGAGCCGTCGGAGAGGTCGAAGCAGGCACCGCTGTAAGGGGCTACGGCATGGAAGCCATAGTCTTCTTTCAGGCAGTTTTTGAAGGCTTCGCAGACCAAATCTTCCCCGTGTACCACAAAGACGGTCTGGGGTTTCTGGTCGAAGTGGTGAATCCAGTTCAGCAGACCTTTTTTGTCCGCGTGACCGCTGACACCGGCGAGCTGATGGATTTTGGCGTTAACTTCGATGGTTTCACCGAACAGCCGCACTTCTTTGGCACCTTCTACAATGTTGCGCCCCAGTGTGCCGACAGCCTGATAGCCTACGAACAGGATGGTACATTCCGGACGCCAGAGGTTATGTTTCAAATGATGGCGGATACGTCCCGCTTCGCACATGCCGGAAGCGGAAATGATGACTTTCGGTGTCCGGTCAAAGTTGATGGCGGTGGAGTCCTCCGGGGTGATGGCAAGGTTCAGACCGGGGAACTGAAGGGGGTTGATGCCCTTTTTCACCAGTTCCATGGCGGCAGTGTCGAAACAGTCCAGACGGTTTTCCATGAATACCCTTGTGGCTTCAATGGCAAGGGGACTGTCGATGTAAACGGGGAAGTTATCATGTCCCGTTACCAGATTTCGTTCCTTGATTTCCCGGATGAAGTAGAGCATTTCCTGTGTACGCCCTACGGCGAAGGAGGGAATCACCAGATTGCCACCGGCATCCAGCGTTGCCTGAATTTCTTCCGCCAACGCCTGCACATAGTCAGGAGGGGCGGTGTGGAGGCGGTCACCATAAGTGCTTTCCATGATAACGTAGTCCGCTTCCGCTGTGTAACGGGGGTCGTGGATGATGGGCTGGTTGATGTTGCCGATGTCACCGGAAAATACCAGCTTTTTGGTGATATCTCCCTCTGTCAGCCAGATTTCCATACTGGAGGAGCCTAAGAGATGCCCAACGTCTGTAAAACGCAGGCGGATGCCGTCGCAGACTTCCACCATTTCCATATAATCGCAGGGAACGAAGTGTTCCATAACGGCTGTGGCTTCTGCTGTGGTGTAGAGAGGTTCAAAAGGCGGCGCGCCGGCACGTTTTTGCCTTTCGGTTCCGCCACTGGGCTTCAAATTCCTGAATGTGGGCACTGTCTAACAGCATAATGCGGCACAGGTCAGTGGTGGCGTCGGTAGCGTAGATTTTGCCTTGGAAGCCGTTTTTGTACAGCAGGGGCAAAAGCCCGGAATGGTCAATATGGGCGTGGGACAAAAACACATAATCAATGGCGGAAGCAGCAACGGGAATCTCCTGATTTTCGTAAGTATCCCGTCCCTGTTCCATGCCGCAGTCCAACAGGATGCTTTTGCCGCAGGCTTCGATATAATGGCAGCTGCCGGTAACTTCATGGTCAGCGCCTAAAAACATCAGTTTCATAAAGCGATCCCCCCTCGGTGATATGAAAAATCCTTATGGAACGATATGTCTGGGAAAGACATTTGTTTTTCTAATTACAGTATATCTGTTTTCATGGCGATTTACAATCTGTTTTCCCATGAAAAAGACAGGTGGAAGGAATTGTCGTTTTTCATGAACAAAGAATTATGAAATTGGATAGAATTCAGAACAAAAATGGTATATAATATAATCTGAATACATCTCGCCAGCAAAAGTTGAGAGATACAAAAGGGGATGAGAGGATGATTACCATTAAACACTTGAACGAACTTTTCCAAATCATTAACGGGGAGCATGCCGACCCCCATACCGTGCTGGGTATGCACGAAGTGGAGGAAGACGGAAAAAAATGCGTGGTTGTACGTGCGTTTATCCCCAGCACCCAGACCATTACCGTTGTGGATGCCAACACCAGAAGGCTGAAATATCCCATGGAACGCATTCACGAGGACGGATTTTTTGAAGTCATTATTCCTGACAGAGAAGAATGGTTCCGTTACCGGCTGGAATGCACCGATTATCAGGGCAACAGCTGGCATACATACGACCCTTATGCCTTCAGTCCGACCATTTCTGAATTCGACCGGTATCTGTTCGGCGAAGGGAATCATTATGAAATTTATGAAAAATTAGGCGCCCACCTGATTACATTTGAAGGGGCAAAAGGCGTTTCCTTTGCCGTTTGGGCACCCAATGCAAAAAGCGTCAGCGTCATTGGGAACTTCAACGGCTGGGATACCCGCAGACATCCCATGCGTCTGTTGGGTCAGTCCGGTATCTGGGAATTGTTCATTCCCGGTCTGGCTGCCATGGATCAGTATAAATTCCATGTGGTACAGTCCACTGGCAAGCAGGTGGACAAGTGCGACCCTTACGCTTTCTACGCACAGCTGCGCCCGGAAACAGCCTCTGTGATCTACCCTATCGGGCGGTATAAATGGAAAGACAGAAAATGGATGACCGCCAGAAAGAAAGCAAATGTCTATACGGCGCCCATGAATATTTATGAAGTCCATCTGGGTTCCTGGATGCGTGTGCCTGAAGAAGGCGACCGCTTCCTGACCTATACGGAAATGGCGGAAAAAACTGGTGCCTTATGTGAAAGAAATGGGCTTCAGCCACATTGAACTGCTGCCTGTGGAAGAACATCCTTTTGACGGCAGCTGGGGCTATCAGGTGACAGGATACTACGCACCTACCAGCCGCTACGGCACACCTGCCATGTTCAAAGAATTTATCGACACCTGCCATCAGAACGGCATCGGCGTCATTCTGGACTGGGTGCCTGCCCACTTCCCCAAAGACGAATTTGGTCTGGGGCGGTTCGACGGCACAGCATTGTATGAACATCAAGATCCCAGACGGGGAGAACATCTCCAGTGGGGTACCTATATTTTCAATTACGGCAGAAAAGAAGTCAGCAACTTCCTCATTGCCAACGCGCTGTTCTGGCTGGATGAATACCACATCGACGGTCTGCGTGTAGACGCCGTTGCGTCCATGCTGTATCTGGATTTCTGCAAGAACGACGGCGAATGGGCTGCCAACGAATACGGCGGCAGAGAAAATCTGGAAGCTGTGGAATTTATCAAGCACATGAACTCCATCGTGTCCAAACGTCTGCCCGGCACCATGATGATCGCGGAAGAATCCACATCTTGGGAAGGCGTTACAAAGAGTGCCGACGACAACGGTCTGGGCTTCACCATGAAGTGGAACATGGGCTGGATGAACGACTTCCTGTTCTATATCAAAAAAGACCCCATCTACCGGAAGTATCACCACAATAACCTGACTTTCGGTATGGCATACAATTATTCCGAAAACTTTGTGCTGGTACTGTCCCATGACGAAGTGGTACACGAAAAGAGCGCCATGATCGGCAAGATGCCCGGCGACCTGTGGCAGAAATACGCAAATCTGCGTCTGTCCTACGGTTTCATGTACGGTCATCCCGGCAAAAAGCTGCTGTTCATGGGTGGGGAATTTGCGCAGTTTAACGAATGGAGCGAATCCCGTTCTCTGGACTGGCATCTGCTCCGGTACAAAGACCATCAGCAGATGCAGCAGTATATGAAAGACCTGAATCACTTCTACCTGTCCGAAAGCGCCTTCTGGCAGCAGGACTATGACCCCCATGGCTTTACATGGATCGAATGTGATGACGCGGAATCCTCTGTGGTTTCCTTCATCCGCCGCAGTCAGGACAAGGAACTGTATTTCATCTGCAACTTCACACCGGAAACATACGAAGATTTCCGTATTGGTGTGCCTTTTGCGGGAACATACAAAGAAGTCTTCAACAGTGACGCGGAAAAATACGGCGGCAGCGGTGTGGTCAACAAGAAAGCCGCAGTCAGCGAAAAAATGCCTTGGAATCACTACCAGAACAGCATCCGTGTGAAAGTGCCTCCTCTGGGTATGGTGGTGCTGGAGAGGAAAGTGACAGAAGAAGCAAAGGCAGAAAAGAAACCTGCCAAGAAAACAGAAAAGAAAAAAGCGTGAAAACATGCTTTGAACTGATTTCCTGAAGTAAGAGAATATGGCAGCCGGAGTCCAAAGAAAACGGATTCCGGCTGTATTTGTTTTCTTAGGAAGAAGTTTCTTGAACATTTACTGTTTTCAAGGAAAGTCACGCTGAGAAAAGTGGGATTTGCTTTGATTTTTCCGTTTTTCGCTGGCGGGAAATAAACAGAAGAAGGGAAAGAGCCTCTGCTTTTTGGTCGGGAAAGCCAAAAATTTGCGGAAAAATCAAATTTTCTCGCCTCAATCCGTTTATTTTTATTGACGAGAGCTGTTTTTTGTGTATAATTCCTAAATGTACGGTAAAAAAGGTAAGCCTTTCCCGTACACGAATCTCGCATCTGGAGGGAGGGAAATTCATGTCAGAGGTAAAAGTTAAAGAAAATGAATCCTTAGACAGCGCACTGCGTCGTTTTAAAAGAACATGTGCTAGAGACGGCATCATGGGCGAAGTACGCAAAAGAGAGCATTATGACAAACCCAGCGTAAAAACGCAAAAAGAAATCCGAAGCTGCCAGAAAACGTAAATTCAAATAATTTTACTTTATTTTGTTGCGCAAAGGAATGATGGTTATGTCATTAAAAGAACAGCTTTTTGCGGACCTGAAGACTGCCATGAAAGAGAAAGACACGGTTCGGAAAGATACCGTACAGCTCATTCGTTCCGGCATTCTGCAGATTGAAAAAGATAAGAAGATCGAACTGGATGAGGACGGTGTTCTGGACGTTATTGCCAAACAGCTGAAAAGCCGCCGTGACTCTCTGCCCGAATATGAAAAAAGTGGCAGACAGGATTTGATCGAAAAACTGAACAGAGAAATCGAAATTTTATTGGGTTACCTTCCAGAGCAGTTGAGTGAAGACGAAATTCAGAAGATTGTAGCGGAAGCCGTTGCCGAAAGCGGTGCAGCATCCGTAAAAGAAATGGGGAAAGTAATGGCCATTGTTACCCCTAAGGTAAAAGGCCGTGCGGACAACAAAGTCGTAGGCAATCTTGTGAGAAAAATGCTCCAAGGCAAATAAAATCAGAGTTCAGAGCGAACCACTTATGTGGTTCGCTTTTTTCTGTTTTGGTGCTGGCAGAAAGAAATCAGTCTGTGCCATATAAAAACGGCGACACTGTTTGAAAAAGAGAAGAATACGCATAAAAATGTGATGGCTAAAATCCTTGGTATTTCAAGGAATCCGGCTATATTTGGGTATGGATGGAGCAGTCCTTGACAGGGGCTGCTTTTTTGTGGGAAAAAACGCATAAATATCATGCACGATGTATTTGCAGAGGAAGAGAGAAAAATCCTTGACTTTTTTGTTTTTGAGGTCTATAATGTACTTTAACAAAGCACAGCATAACCGCATGTGCGTGCGAAAGTAAAACATCAATGTGTTACAAAAGCAAAAATAGATAAGGGAGTGTATGACTATGAAGAGAAAGATGCGAGTGATTGCGGCGGCAGCATGGCGGCTGTCATGATAGCCATGACAGGCTGCGGAAGCAGCGCAGAAACAGAAGAAACAACAGCGGAAACCACTGGCGACGGCACTTATACCGTAGGGATCATCCAGCAGCTGGAACATGTGGCACTGGACGAAGCCACCAAAGGTTTTCAGGATACCCTCACAGAAAAACTGGGGGACAAAGTGACATTCGATTATCAGAACGCGCAGAATGAGCAGGCAAACTGCGCTACCATCGCAACAAAATTCGTTTCCAATAACGTGGATCTGATTATGGCAAATGCCACAACCGCTTTGCAGGCATCTGCGGCGGCAACAGGAGACATCCCCATCGTGGGTACATCCGTTACTGACTATGTGACAGCAGGCGTTATCGAATCCAATGACGCACCGGGCTACAACGTTACAGGGGCATCCGATTTGGCACCCGTTGACCAGCAGATCGCACTGCTTCAGAAAGTAGTGCCTGATGTGCAGAAAGTAGCCATCGTATATTGCAGCGCGGAACCCAACTCCCAGTTCCAGTCTCAGCTGGCACAGGCGGAATTGGACAAAGCCGGCATCGCATGGGAAGAATTTACAGCGGCTGATTCCAACGAAGTACAGGCGGTTATCACAAACGCCATCACAGACTGCGATGCAGTATATATTCCAACAGACAACACCATGGCAAATAACATGGAAATCATCAAAAACGTAACCGTACCGGCGAAAATCCCTGTCATCTGCGGGGAAGAAAATATGTGTGCAGCAGGCGGTCTGGCAACCCTGAGCATCAGCTACTACGAACTGGGCTGCAAAGCCGGTGAAATGGCTTACGAAATCCTGGTAAATGGTGCAGACCCTGCCACCATGCCCATTGAATACGTTTCCGAAAACGTAACACCGAAATATAATGCGGAAATCGCTGAAGCACTGGGCATCACCATGCCGGAAGACATGGTTGCCATCGGTGTCGAAGAATAAAAATGAAACATTGACATGACGAAATCATTTTAGAAGGAACAGCGGGACAACCGTCCCGTTGTTTTTTCTTCCAAAGGAAAGAGGAAAGAAAAAAGAGGAGGGATCACCCATGGAAATCATGGATCTGATACGAGCGCTGCCCGGCTCTGTGGCCCAGGGGCTTATTTGGGGAATAATGGCAATTGGGGTATACATCACTTATAAAGTTCTGGACTATGCGGATTTGACCGTAGACGGCAGCATCGGCACCGGCGGCGCTGTGGCTGTGGTGATGATGCTGGCGGGAGTCAATCCTTATGTGGCGTTGGTATGTGCCACAGTGGCAGGGGCGTTGGCTGGTCTGGTGACAGGGTTGTTCCATACCCTGTTTGGGATTCCGCCCATCTTGTCCGGGATTTTGACACAGCTGGGGCTGTATTCTGTGAATATGCGTATTATGGGGGCATCCAACAAAGCCATCAATGTCAATCAGTATGACTTGATTTTGAGCCTTCGAGATATTCCTCACGCCATTTTGGTATCTGTGATCTTTGTAGCAGCCACCATCGCTGTTTTATACTGGTTCTTCGGCACAGAAGTGGGTCGTGCTGTTCGTGCTACCGGCAATAACGCCAATATGTCCCGTGCCCAGGGCATTAACACAAACCGTATGAAGGTGTTTGGTCTGGTGCTCTCCAATGCGCTGGTAGGGCTTTCCGGCGCACTGTACGCCCAGTATCAGGGCAATGCCGACGTTAACATGGGCAGGGGCGCCATCGTCATCGGTTTGGCGGCAGTTATCATCGGTGCGGTGCTGTTCGGCAAGATTTTCAACAATTTTGCGCTGCGTATGCTCAGCGTTGTATTTGGCGCTATTTTATACTTCGTGGTCATTGCCGTGGTGCTTTGGCTGGGACTGGAAACCACAGACTTGAAACTGATCAGTGCGCTTATCGTTGCGCTTTTCCTTGCAGTGCCTTATCTCCAGGGAAGATGCTGCATTCGCCGCGCAGGAAAGGGGGCTTGAGATTATGTTGGAACTGAGAAACGTATACAAAACATTCAATGCAAATACCATCAATGAAAAAAGAGCCCTCAGCGGCTTGAATCTGAAGCTGGAGGAAGGGGACTTTGTCACCGTCATCGGCGGCAACGGCGCCGGAAAATCCACCATGATGAATGCCATCTGCGGCGCATGGCCTTTGGACGAAGGTCAGGTGCTCATTGACGGGAAAGATGTCACAAGACTGCCGGACTACAAACGGGCGGCTTATTTGGGACGTGTGTTCCAAGACCCTATGATGGGTACAGCAGCAGATATGGAAATTGAGGAAAATCTGGCGGTGGCTTACCGTCGAGGGAAAACACGGAGCCTGTCCTGGGGCATCCGTGCCAAAGAGCGGGAAGAATACAAGGAACTCTTAAAAACACTGGATTTGGGGCTGGAAAACCGCCTGCGTTCCAAGGTGGGGCTTCTTTCCGGCGGTCAGCGGCAGGCATTGACACTGCTGATGGCTACCCTGAAAAAGCCAAAAGTACTGCTGTTGGATGAACATACGGCAGCCCTTGACCCCAAAACAGCGGCAAAGGTACTGGAGATTTCCGACCGCATCATTGCGGAAAATAACCTGACTGCTCTTATGGTCACCCATAACATGAAAGATGCCATTGCTCACGGCAATCGTCTGATTATGATGAACAACGGACAGATTATTCTGGATATCCGCGGGGAAGAAAAGAAAAAACTCACAGTAGACGACCTGCTGCGGCAGTTCTCTGTTGCCAGCGGCAGTGAATTTTCCAGTGACCGTGCGCTGTTGTCCTGATAAAAAATTTCATAGAAACACACAGCCGGAAGGAGCTTGGTTTTTGCCAAAGCAACTTCCGGCTTTTTTTGCGGGTATGGGACGGGGACAGCGGGCATACCTATAAAAGAGGGCATTTGACAGAAAGGAGGTTCTGGCTGTGGGATTTGGCAAAGGCATGGCGGAAAAGCTGGATCTGCCCAAGGAAGTGGTGCTGGATCTGCCCTTAGTGTCCATGGTGGGACAGGACGAAGTGACGGTGGAAAACCATAAGGGGCTGCTGGAATACAGCGCCGAAACCATACGCATCGCTACGGGCGCAGGCAGGCTGCTGCTGACGGGAGAAGGGCTGGAACTGAAGCAGATGTCGGCAGCCTGTATCGTGGTGAAAGGGCGGATTTTCCGCCTGGAATTTTTGCGGTAGGAAGGAAGGCAGGTGCGGAATTTGTTGCCCGTATTGTGGTATTATTTGCGTGGATATGTTATGATAAGAATAACCGGTTTTTCCATGGAACGGTTCATGAATCTGTCTGCATACCGCCGGATTTTATTCTGGGATGCCAAGGGCGTCGGCGGTGGTATGGAGATGAAAACCTCTTTAGCTGGACTGAAAGAACTGGAAGAATGTGCCCAAAAGACAGGGTGCCATTTGGAGATTTTGGCATTGGGCGGTTTGCCGGAAAAGATGCGGCACGCAAAGACCCATCCCATATTCGCTGTGGGCATCTTATTTTTGCGGCGGCGCTCTATGTGCTTTCTTCTTTCGTCTGGGTGGTTCATGTGGAAGGCAATGAACGGCTGACAGAAGAGGAGATTTTGACTGCCTGTGAGGCATATGGTCTGAAGCCGGGAAAATGGAAAAACAGGTGGACGCAGACGCGGTGACCAAGGCGCTGCTGGCGGATATTTCGGACTTATCCTGGGTGAGTGTATCCATCAAGGGGGCGGAAGCTACGGTAAAAGTGGCGGAAACCATTGTGGCGCCTACGCCTATGGAAGAGGAAACGCCCTGTGACATCATTGCCGAAAAAGACGGTGTGGTGGAGCGGATCACAGCAGCCAAAGGAACGCCCCTTGTGCAGGCGGGAGATGTGGTACAGGCTGGGGATGTGCTCATTTCCGCGGAAGTGCAGGTGGGACTGGAAGGGGAGCCCATGGAAACGGAATATGTGGCGGCCAGCGGAAGCGTACAGGCAAAAACCTGGGCAGAGGTGACGGAAGAAATGATGCTGACGGAAACGGAAAAGATTTTCGGCGGCAAGGAAAAGGAGAATCATGTGGTGCTTTTTGGGGATCTGGAACTGGATTTCATCAAGCCACACATGGAAGGAGACTTCGACAAAGAAGTTTTTGATGAAAAAACATGGGTCTGGGAGACTGGACGCTGCCTTTTTCTCTGCGGACAGAGATTTACCGCCCTTATGAAACGGCGGAAAAGACTTACACCGTAGAGGAGGCGAAAGCCCTTTTGGAAACAAAATGCAAGGAAAAAGCGGCAGAGGGGCTGGCAGAAGGTGAGTCCGTGGAGCAGACGGAAATCAGATATGAAACATATACAGACAGAGTCCGGGCGGTGTGCAAAGTGACTTTGTCCGAAGAAATTGGAAAAAACAAGTGAGAAAGGAATTTGATGCTGAAGATGAGTCAAATAGAGAGAACCATTCAGTTGGAGAATGACATTATCCTGCCTGTATTCGGGCAGTTTGACAGCAATATCAGAAAAATCGAAAAAAGCTGCGGTGTGCAGATTGTCAACCGCGGCGATGATGTGAAAGTGGTGGGGGAAGAAAGAGGCGTACACAAGGCGTGGAATGTGCTCAACTCCATGGCTGCCCTTGCCCGCAGAGGGGAAGAAATCACAGAACAGAATCTGGAATACTTCATTTCTTCCGCCGAAGAAGCAGATTTGCAGGAATTGGAAAAGGTTTATGACAACCTGATCTGCATTACTGCCAACGGCAGACCTTTGAAGCCCAAAACCATGGGGCAGAAAAATATATTGATCTTATGAGAGATAATACGGTAGTGTTCGGCATTGGCCCTGCCGGTACGGGGAAAACTTATCTGGCTATGGCAATGGCCATCACCGCATTCAAAAACAATGAAGTGAACCGCATCATTTTGACCCGTCCTGCCATTGAAGCAGGGGAAAAACTGGGCTTTTTGCCGGGGGATTTGCAGCAGAAGGTAGACCCTTATCTGCGCCCCCTCTATGATGCGCTCTATGAAATTATGGGGGTAGAAAATTTCACGAAAAATATGGAGAAAGGGCTTATCGAAGTGGCGCCTCTGGCGTATATGCGCGGACGTACATTGGATAATGCCTATATTGTACTGGATGAAGCCCAGAACACCACACCGGAACAGATGAAAATGTTCCTGACCCGTATCGGGTACGGTTCCAAGGCGGTCATTACGGGGGACTTGACACAGATCGATTTGGCAGAGGGCAAACGCTCCGGCTTGTTGGAAGCTACCAAGATTTTGAGCGGCATCGAGGGCATCGGCATGATTACCCTCACCAACAAGGACGTTGTGCGTCATCCCTTAGTACAGAAAATCATTCTGGCATATGAAAAGTTTGAATCCAGAAAGCGGAGTGATGCAGATGGAAAGAAAGATAACAGACGGGGCAGAGCGTAAGGAGCTGCACCGGATTGTATTGTTTGTGCTGGCCTTTGTGGTGACCATCGTCTGCATTGGGACAGGCTCTATCCAGCAGCGGGAAACGGTGCAGGTGGGCTCTGTGGCAACGAAGCGGTATGTGGCGCAGGAAGACACGGTGGATGAAGCGGCAACGGAAAAACTCCGGGAAGCGGCGGCAAACAGCGTGGGGCCTATTTATAAAACGGATACCACCGTCATGGATAAAAACGTGACCATGGTGGAAGGGGTCTTTCAGGAGCTGGATACGGTTCTGGCAGGACTGCCGGAAGGGGAAAGCTTTTACAACGCTGTCCAGGAGATTTCTCTGGAACTGCCTGTGGTGCTGTCCAACAGACAGCTTATGGCCTATGAAAATCTCACGGCAGAACAGCGGAAGGCATTCGCCAATGACTGCGTATCGGTACTGAAAGAGATTTATGACAAAGGAGTGACGGCAGACGGCCTGACGGAAGCAAAAGCGTCCGGGCTGGGATATTTGCAGGAACTGGCATGGAGCAGTGACTTAAAAACCATGGCAGGGGTCATTCTGTCGGCGGCTGTGGAGCCCAACCTCATTGTGGATGAGGCGGCTGTGGAAGCGGCCAAAGAGGAAAAACGAGCGGAAGTGGATGAAGTCCTCATTCGCAAAAACCAGAAGATCGTAGACGAAGGGGAAATCATTACTCAGGAGATTTATGACAAGCTGGTGTCGCTGAATCTGGTCAGTGAAACAGGGCTGGAAGGCAGTTTGATGCCTATGCTGGGCAGTCTGGTTATTACAGGCATGCTTTTTGCGGCGCTGTATCTGTTTTTTCGGTGGGGCAAGGGGAATATCCTCCTCAAGCCCAATGAAATACGCATGTTATTCACCATCTATATGATGATGGTGCTGCTCATACGGATATTGGCGAACCTGACAATATTCACCATCGTTCCCGTAGGGCTCTTTGCTATGCTGGTGAGCCTTTTGGTTGGCAGACGGATGGCATTGTGGCTCAATGCTTTGTTCTGCATCATCGGGTGCTTTATATTCAATGGGGATGTGCAGTTTTTGATGTACGCTCTCATCAGCGGTACCTTTGCCGCCCTTATCATTCAGAAAACGGACAAGCGTTCCCACCTGATTCCGGCGGCGCTGGGCATGGCGGCAGTGGATTTTGTAGCCACCATTTCTCTGGGATTTTTCTTTGGGGAAGGGTATTCGGCGGAACTGCTGCTCCAAAGCGGCATTGGCGCGGTAACGGGACTGTTATCCATGATTGTGGCTGTGGGCAGTCTGCCTTTCTGGGAAAATATGTTTGAGGCAAACACACCGCTGCGACTGATGGAACTGACCAATCCCAACAACGAACTGCTGCGGAAGCTCATGATTGAGGCGCCAGGAACATATCATCACAGCTTGATTGTGGCAAATCTGGCGGAAACAGCTGTTTATGACATTGGCGGCAATACGGCGCTGGCTAGAGCCGGAGCATACTATCATGACGTGGGAAAACTGCGGTATCCACAGTTTTTCGCGGAAAATCAGTCTGGGCATAACCCCCATGACGAACTGCCGCCGGAAAAAAGCGCGAAGATCATTACAGGACACACCAAAGGCGGGCTGGAACTGGCAGAACGGTATAAATTGCCGCCAGTGGTGCGGGATATGATTGTAGAGCATCATGGCAATTCGCTGGTGAAATTTTTCTATTTCAAAGCTTTGAAGCTTTACGGCGCAGAGAATGTGAACGAAGCGGATTACCGCTATCAGGGACGCATCCCTTCCAGTCGGGAGTCGGCAGTTGTGATGCTGGCGGATACGGTGGAAGCGGCGGTGCGCTCCATGCTGGGTCATGGGAAAACCATGGAAGAAGCAGAAGCAGCTGTGAAAAACCTCATGAAAGACAAATTGGACGATGGACAGCTCAACAACAGCGGTTTGACACTGAACGAACTGGAAACCATCCGGCTGGCTTTTCTGAAGGTGTTCCACGGCATGTATCACGAACGGGTTTCCTATCCCGAACAGAAGGAAATCCAGGAGGCTGCCAAGCAAAAGGCAGACACAGAACAGGAGGAAACAAACAGTGACAGTACTGATTGATATACGGACAGAGGGCTTCCCGGAAGAACTGGAAGCCGTTATGGAAAAAATCGCTCTGGACAGCCTGAAATACGAAGGCTTCCAGGAAGAATGCGAAATCAGCATTTCCATCGTGGATAACGAGGAAATCCATCAGATCAACAAACAATTTCGCGGCATCGACCGCCCCACAGATGTGCTGAGCTTTCCCCAGCTGACATTTGAAGAAGGGGAAATCATGGATAGAAACGAGAACGGCGAAGTGGTGCTGGGGGATATCATCATTTCTCTGGAACGGGCAAGAGAACAGGCGGAGGAATACGGCCATTCTCTGAAACGGGAAATTGCCTTCCTCACTGCCCACAGCATGCTCCATCTGCTGGGCTATGACCACATGGAGCCGGAAGAAGAAAAAGAAATGTTCGCCAAACAGAAAGAGATTCTGGAACTGGCGGGAATTCCAAGAGCATAAGGGAAAGGAAGTGTTTCCATGACAAATCAGGAACTCATCGCAAAGGCAAAAGAAGCAATGACAAAAGCCTATGCCCCTTACTCTCATTTCCAGGTGGGGGCGGCACTGCTGGCAAAGGACGGCAGAGTTTTTACAGGATGCAACGTGGAAAACGCCACTTATGGGGCGACCATCTGCGCAGAGCGGACAGCGGTGACAAAAGCTGTTTCCGAAGGCGTAAGAGAATTTGAGAAAATCGCCATTGTGGCAAGCAGCGGTGATTATGCCGCTCCCTGCGGCATTTGCAGGCAGGTACTTTTTGAGTTCATGCCGGAAGGAAAAGTGGTTCTTTGGAGCGAATTAGAAGGGGAGAAGGAATTTGCCCTGACGGAACTGCTGCCTTTTGGTTTCCGCGGGGAGGATATCAAGTAAGCCGGAGGAAAAGGGGGATTCTCATGGAAGTAAAGGATTTTAAAGTATCCATTTCGCCCAGAGAAGCGGCGGAAGTTTTGGAAAAACACATGGACGAAGACGTTCTGGGAGAAATTCTGGACGCTTATGAATTGCAGACGGAACAAGGCGAAGTGGTCATGCGCCTCTTCGAGAAATATTACATGCGTTCCAGCAATCGTGCGACGCTCACATTCCTTGCCAGCAATCTGGATGGGGTGACCCATGTGCATCTGGCGGCGGGAGGCGGCGGACAAGGCATGATTTTCCGTTTTGACTGGGGTGCAGGAGAAGATTTTGTGGAACTGGCGGAAGATGCTTTGCGTCAGTATATGTTGGAGTGATGGTTTATGGAAAAAAGCTGGGAAATTTTAGAGGGTGCCTGCTATAACTGCAAAAAGTGCCGCTTAGGTGAAATGCGGACAAACGTGGTCATTGGCAAGGGCAACCGCAACGCGGATATTATGTTCATCGGGGAGGGCCCTGGTCAGCAGGAAGATTTGACGGGGATTCCCTTTGTGGGCCCCGCGGGACAGCTGCTGGATAAAATGCTGGCGGCAGTGAATCTTTCTCTGGAGGATGTGTATGTGGCGAATATCGTCAAATGCAGACCGCCCGGAAACAGAGATCCTCATGATGACGAAAAAGAGGCGTGCTTGAATTATCTCAGATACCAGCTTGCCATGATCCACCCGAAGATTATCGTTTGTCTGGGCAGAATCGCGGCTACCACCATCATTTCTCCTGATTTTAAAATCACAAGACAGCGGGGGCAGTGGATAGAGCGAAAAGGCTATCACATCATCGCCACTTACCACCCTTCCGCATTATTACGGGACGAAACGAAAAAGCGACCGGCTTGGGAAGATATGCAGGCCATTCGGAAAAAATATGATGAATTGAAAGAACAAGGAGTGTAAACAATGGAAGCAAAAGGCATTGAAGCATTGAAAGCAAGATTTGCGGGCATTGAAGTAAAGGCAAATCCCAAAACCATGGATGAAATCGTGGAATACATCGAAACAAAATGGCAGGGTCAGCGGGTAAAAATCAAAGAAAGTGAATACATCATCCACTACAAAAACGCCCTGGAATTTATGAAACGTCTGGGCAAGCCCATTGAAGGCGTACAGGAAGAAATTCGCCGTTATATGCTGCCCAACCGCATTGGCATTGTGCTGGGCATGAAATCCGAATATATCACCGTTGAGGACGGCATGAAATATTATCAGGCGTTGACCGTGCTGAAAGGCCTGACACAGGAAGATATTGATACCAAAAACGACAGATGGCTCCAGTACATGATGATGCTGGAAATGCAGGCGGAATGGGACGCGAGAGAAGCGGCGGCAAAGGCTGCGGAAGAAGCGGAAAAAGCAGAACAGGCGTAAGGAGGTAGCTATGGGAAAATTTTATTCTGGATTTGTATCTCTCATCGGCAGACCAAACGTAGGGAAATCTACACTGATGAACTGTCTCATCGGGGAAAAGATTGCCATTACGTCCAACAAACCTCAGACTACAAGAAATAAGATCACAAGTATTTTGACAAAAGACGATTTCCAGTGTGTATTTCTGGACACACCCGGTATCCATAAACCCAAACACAAACTGGGTGAATTTATGGTGCGCTCCGCTGAAAACACATTCAAGGAAGTAGACCTGGTACTGTTTTGGTGGAACCCACAGACAAGGTACTGGAAGCGGATCAGTATGTGCTGGAAAAACTGGGCAATGTGAAAACACCTGTGGTGCTGGTCATCAACAAGATTGACACTGTGCCCGAAAAGGAAAAACTGCTGGCCATCATCGACGCTTATCGGAAACTGTACCCCTTCAAAGAAGTGGTGCCCATTTCCGCGGCAACAGGCAGCAACACGGAAACACTGCTTTCTGTCATTCGGAAATTCCTGCCGGAAGGTCCTCAGTATTTCCCTGCGGAAATGGTGACAGACCAGCCGGAACGTCAGATTGCCTCTGAAATCATCCGTGAAAAAGCACTGTATCTGCTGCAGGATGAAATCCCTCACGGTATCGCTGTGGAAATTATGTCCATGAAAAAACGTCCTGACCAGAACATGGTAGACGTACAGGCGCTGATTTACTGCGAAAAGGATTCCCATAAGGGTATCATCATCGGCAAACACGGCAGTATGCTGAAAAAAATCGGCACCTATGCCCGTCAGGATATGGAACGTCTGTTAGGCTCTCCTATTTTCCTGCAGATTTGGGTAAAGGTGAAGAAAGACTGGAGGGACAGCGATTTCCTGCTGAAAAACTTCGGTTACGACAAGAAAAATATTTAACTGGAAGAACTGGCAGGATTTGTGCCGTATGGTTTTGGTTCTCTTTCATATTCTAAAAACGGAAAGGGACGATGGATATGGACAAAAAACAGACGGCATTATGGCAGCGGTTCACACAGACAGGGCAGGTCAGTGATTATCTGCGGTACCACGAAAGCACCAGACGGGAGCAGGAAAACGGCCGCAGGCGCATTACAGACAGCTCGAAATATAAAGAATTTTATTGACATAGCGGAGGAAGCCTGAGGCTTTCTCCGTTGGTTTTATGAAAAAGGGAGTCAGACCATGAGTGTAGGGAAAATCAGAGGCATCGTCATAGGGGAAGCTCAGCGGGGCGAAAGCAGCAAGCAAATCACCGTTCTTGCCAAAGGGGTGGGGAAGGTGCGCCTGTCTGCCAGAGGGGCGAAAAACGCCAAAAGTCATCTGCTGGCAGGAACACAGCTTTTTGCCTACTGTGATTTTACCATTTACGAGGGGCGAGGTTTTTGGTCGGTGACGCAGATTGATTTGATTGAGAGTTTTTATGGTCTGCGGAATGATGTGGCTGTTCTTTCTCAGGCGGTGTATCTGGCGGAACTGGTGGAGAAAACATGTCCCGAAGGCATGGAACAGGATGAGATTATGCAGCTGCTTCTCTTTACCTTGCAGGGGATGGCGAAGGGGCATCTGGAGCCGAAACTGGCGGGGCGTATCTTTGAAATCAAGTATTTGCAGCTTTCCGGTCTGCTGGCATCGGCGGACTGCATGATCTGCGAGGAAACGCCAGAATGCTTGTATTTTGATGGGGAAGGATTCACCTGTCAGAAGCACAAAAGACCCGGTGCAAGGCTCCTTTTGCCGGCGGTGGGAGCGGCTCTTTCTCATGTGCTGGAAAACGAGGGGAAACAGATTTTTGGATTCCGTCTTTCGCCGGAAGCCTTGGAACAATTGGACAAGGTCATGCGGCATTATTTACAGATGCACGTGGGACTGGATTTGAAAAGCAGACGTTTTGCGGCGGACATTTGTTTTTGAAAAAAATCAAAAATCCCCTTGACATTCTTCTGGAAACGTGTTAGATTGATACCAAATTACATAGCTGTGACGAACAAGAGGAGTATTTGCGGCGGACTTTCAGAGAGCCGGCGGTTGGTGCAAGACCGGCAGGACAAAGTGAAGAATGGCACTTGGGAGCAGCAATTTTTTCACAAGAGTGGGTTTGCATAAACCAATGCAAATCAATGAGGGTGGAACCGCGGAAGACACGATGCCTTTCGTCCCTTGCTTTACGGCGAGGGATGAAAAGGCTTTTTTTATTCCTCGAAAAAGTTTCTAATGGAATTTTTGAAGGAGGTTTTTCAAATGGTAGAAAAGACAATGGAAAAATCGTAGCGTTGGCGAAAAACAGAGGTTTTGTATACCCCGGCTCTGAAATTTACGGCGGTCTGGCAAACACATGGGATTACGGCCCCATCGGTGTGGAACTGAAAAACAACGTAAAGAAAGCTTGGTGGAAAAAATTCATCCAGGAAAGCCCTTACAACGTAGGTGTTGACTGCGCGATCCTCATGAACCCTCAGACATGGGTAGCTTCCGGTCACGTTGGCGGCTTCAGCGATCCTTTGATGGACTGTAAGGAATGTAAAGAAAGATTCCGCGCTGACAAACTCATCGAAGACCACATGAAAACACACAACATGCCTGAAGAAGTTGTTGATGGCTGGAGCAACGAACAGATGAAAGCTTTCGTTGACGAACACCAGGTAGCATGTCCTTCCTGCGGCGCGCACAACTTTACAGATATTCGTCAGTTCAACCTGATGTTCAAAACATTCCAGGGTGTTACAGAAGATGCGAAAAACGTGGTTTACCTGCGTCCCGAAACAGCTCAGGGTATTTTCGTAAACTTTAAAAACGTACAGAGAACAAGCAGAAAGAAACTGCCTTTCGGTATCGGTCAGATTGGTAAATCCTTCCGTAACGAAATCACACCCGGTAACTTCACATTCAGAACAAGAGAATTCGAACAGATGGAACTGGAATTCTTCTGTGAACCCGGCAAAGATATGGATTGGTTCCACTACTGGAGAAACTTCTGCAGACAGTGGCTGCTGGATCTGAACATGTCCGAAGAAAGCATCAGACTGCGTGACCACTCTCCCGAAGAATTGTCTCATTACAGCAAAGGCACAACAGACATTGAATTCCTGTTCCCCTTCGGCTGGGGTGAACTGTGGGGTATCGCAGACAGAACAGACTACGACCTGAAATGCCACCAGGAAACAAGCGGTCAGGACATGACATACTACGATCAGGAAAAGAACGAAAAATATATCCCTTACTGCATCGAACCTTCCCTGGGTGCAGACAGAATGACACTGGCATTCCTGTGCGAAGCTTACGACGAAGAAGAAGTGGGTGAAAACGATGTAAGAACTGTTCTGCATTTCCATCCCGCTATCGCTCCCGTAAAAGCAGCAGTACTGCCTCTGTCCAAGAAACTGGGTGACAAAGCCATCGAAGTTTACAACATGCTGTCCAAAGAATTCCACTGCGAATATGACGAAACCGGCTCCATCGGTAAACGTTACAGAAGACAGGATGAAATCGGTACACCTTTCTGCATCACATACGACTTTGAATCTGAAGAAGATCAGAGCGTAACTGTTCGTGACAGAGATACTATGGAACAGGTAAGAATGCCTATCGCAGACCTGATTCCTTACCTGAAAGAAAAATGGAATTCTAATCTTCTATAAAAATCGGCAATATTAGAAAAACGGCAATAAAAAAGCACGAAATCTCTCTATATAATAGAAGGTTTCGTGCTTTCTTTGTTTGTAAATCAGTCCAGAAAATGGTTCAGAAGTCCGTAACATAAGAATAGAATAACAACGGCAGCCAAAGGCACCCAAAAAGGGATTTCCCAAGCCGGTTTTTTAGGAAAAAGGCACATGCAATCCCTAAGAGCAAGGCGAGAAAATGCAGGGTTTTTTCGAGGGATTTTGCTTTTCGGCAGGGGTGAAGGCGCTTTTGCCGGCGTTTTTCAGCAGGAAATACCCGAATGTCACCAGGAAGAAAAGGAAAATCAGTTTACCCACCTGCAAGGTAAAAGAATGGTTCGGGGTGAAAGGGGCGGAGATCATATCCGGCAGGAACAGGATGGCGGTGCCGACAGCGAGGAACATGGAAATATAGCGGACAGCGCAGAGAATACGAGTATGGCCATTATTCCGCGGGGATTGTTCCAAAAGCGTATCACAGTATTCCTTAAAGTCCATGCCGATGACTTCATCGGGAGAAGCCCCTTTCTCCTGTTCTGCCAGAAACAGTTGGATGATCTGCTGGCGTGCCTGTTCCTGAAGGGAATAAGGCAGGCGGGTAGAGCGCAGATAGGTCACCATATTGTTGAGGACAGACTGAAAATCTGGAAAAAGCAGGGTTTCCTGCTGGTTGTTTTCCTGAAGCAGGGCTTTCGTTTCTTTACGCATGAAGATCTCCTCCGATCAATATATATGAAAAGCAGGTGATGATGAGGGGCTGGAAAGCACCTCCCATTTTGCCGTACAAAGCAGTTATGCATATTGTAAGATGAAAGGGCTGCAAGGTCAATGAAAAGCCCCGCAGTCTAAGGAAATTGCTCATAAAAAACGGGGGAAAGAAAAGATAAAAAGAAAGGCTGATTTTTCTTTTGGTGGATATGGACAAATCGCATGGAATTTTTTGTGCATTTCATTGAAAAACATACATTGTATACATAGCCCCGCGGCAAAATACGTCAAAAACAATTCAAAAAAATCAAAAAAATCGGCTTGCGTTCCATGGCGTTTTGGTATAATCTTAGTATAGGGAAAATTCTGCAAAAGAAAAAGCATGGCAAACTGCATCAATACTTGCCCTGAAGAAGAAATTACGTCTGTTTCTTATTGGGAAGAAAAAGGGAAGGCGAGGCGGCTTGCAAAGTTTTTTACAAAATGCGTCGGTTGATAGGACGGCTGATTTTGATTTTGTATGTATCCCAAATCATCTTTATCATTATAAAGTGTTTACAGGAGGTAAAAAGTATGAGCAAAAAGTATGTTTACATGTTCAGCGAAGGTAATGCTTCCATGCGTAACCTGCTGGGCGGTAAAGGCGCAAACCTGGCAGAAATGACAATCCTGGGTCTGCCGATCCCCCAGGGTTTCACAATCACAACTGAAGCCTGCACAGAGTACAACGAAGGCGGCAAAAAGCTGACTGACGAAATGATCGCACAGATCGAAGTGGCTCTGGGCAAACTGGAAGAAATCGCAGGCAAAAAACTGGGCGATCCCGAAAATCCCCTGCTGGTTTCCGTTCGTTCCGGCGCAAGAGCATCCATGCCCGGTATGATGGACACAGTCCTGAACCTGGGTCTGAACGATATTTCCGTAGAAGGTCTGGCAAGAAAAACTGGCAACCCCAGATTTGCTTATGACTCTTACAGAAGATTTATCATGATGTTCGCTGACGTTGTTATCGGCGTTTCCAAATCCAAATTCGAAAGAAAACTGGATGAATATAAAGAACAGGTTGGCGCAAAATACGACACAGACCTGTCCGCAGAAGACCTGAAGAAAGTTGCTGAAATGTTCAAACAGATCTATCTGGATGACCAGGGCAAAGAATTCCCTCAGGATCCTAAGGAACAGCTGTTTGAAGCTGCTATGGCTGTATTCCGCAGCTGGGATAACCCTCGTGCATTCGTTTACAGAAGAATGAACGACATCCCTTACAGCTGGGGTACCGCTGTTAACGTACAGATGATGGTATTCGGTAACATGGGTGATACATCCGGTACAGGTGTTGCTTTCACAAGAAACGCGGCAACTGGTGAAAAAGCTATGCTGGGTGAATACCTGGTTAACGCACAGGGTGAAGACGTTGTAGCCGGCGTTCGTACTCCTAAGCCCATCGCCAAACTGGCAGAAGATATGCCTGAAGTATATGCACAGTTTATGGAAATCGCAAATAAACTGGAAAACCACTACAAAGACATGCAGGATATGGAATTCACAGTTGAAGAAGGCAAACTGTACTTCCTGCAGACAAGAAACGGTAAGAGAACAGCTAACGCTGCTCTGCGTATCGCAGTAGAAATGGTAGACGAAGGTCTGCTGACAAAAGAAGAAGCTCTGATGAAAGTAGATCCTAAACAGCTGGATCAGATCCTGCACCCTGCTTTCGACCAGAAAGCACTGAAAGCAGCTACTCCTATCGGCAAAGGTCTGCCTGCATCTCCCGGCGCTGCTGCTGGTAAAGTATGCTTCACAGCTGAAGACGCAAAAGCACAGGCTGAAGCTGGCGACAGAGTGATCCTGGTTCGTCTGGAAACATCTCCTGAAGACATCGAAGGTATGGCAGCTGCACAGGGTATCCTGACAGTTCGTGGCGGTATGACATCTCACGCAGCCGTTGTTGCTCGTGGTATGGGTACATGCTGCGTATCCGGTTGTGAAGAAATCAAAATGAACGAAGAAGCAAAAACATTCACACTGGGTGGCAAAACATTCAAAGAAGGCGACTACATCTCCCTGGATGGTTCCACAGGTAACATCTATGGCGAAGATATCCCCACAGTTGACCCTGAAATCAGCGGTAACTTCGCGAAATTCATGGCTTGGGCTGACGAAAAGAGAGTGCTGAAAGTAAGAACAAACGCTGATACACCTCACGACGCTCAGACAGCTATCGACTTCGGCGCAGAAGGTATCGGTCTGACAAGAACAGAGCACATGTTCTTCGAAGGCGACAGAATCATGAAATTCAGAAAAATGATCCTGGCTGAAACAGTAGAAGAAAGAAAAGCAGCTCTGGCTGGTATTGAACCTTTCCAGAAAGACGACTTCAAAGGCATCTACAAAGCAATGGGCGAAAGACCTGTTACAATCCGTCTGCTGGATCCCCCTCTGCATGAATTCATGCCTAACACAGAAGAAGAATTCGAAGTTCTGGCGAAAGAAACAGGCAAAACAGTTGAAGAACTGAAAATCAAAGCAAAAGGCCTGCACGAACTGAACCCTATGATGGGTCACAGAGGCTGCCGTCTGGCTGTAAGCTATCCTGAAATCGCAGAAATGCAGACAAAAGCAATCATCGAAGCTGCTGTTGAAGTTTCTGTTGAAGAAGGTATCGAAATCGTACCCGAAATCATGATTCCTCTGGTTGGCGAAATCAAGGAACTGAAATACGTGAAAAACGTTGTTGTAGAAACAGCAGAAAAAGTAATGGAAGAAAAAGGCAAAAAACTGAAATATCTGGTAGGTACTATGATTGAAATCCCCAGAGCTGCTCTGACAGCTGACCAGATCGCAACAGAAGCTGAATTCTTCTCCTTCGGTACAAACGACCTGACACAGATGACATATGGTCTGTCTCGTGACGACGCTGGTAAAATCCTGGCTGACTACATCGACAAAAACATCTATGAATGCGATCCTACCGCTAGACTGGACAGAACAGGCGTTGGCCAGCTGATGCAGTGGGCAGTAGAAAAAGCAAAACCCGTACGCCCTGACATCCACCTGGGTATCTGCGGCGAACATGGCGGCGATCCTTCTTCCGTAGAATTCTGCCACCAGATCGGTCTGGACTATGTATCCTGCTCTCCTTTCCGCGTACCTATCGCAAGATTGGCAGCAGCTCAGGCTCAGATCAACTTCCCCAGAAACTAATTTGGAATTTGTAAACAGATTCTGAAATATAAGGGATACAAAAAAGGATAAATCCGAAAGGATTTATCCTTTTTTTCTTGGGGAAAAAGAGGGTGGCGGTGTGGAGCGGGAAATGATTCTGATAAAATTCGGATGGAAATAGGATAATGGGAAATTTGGAGTTGTGAGGATTTGCTTTTCCTTTCTGATGAAGCCGGACTTGAGGATGCAGAGATCAGGGGAAAGGATGAAGGGGTGGATATTGGGAGGAAGATGTTTTCTCAGCTTGATGGCATGTTTTGATTTTACGTGGAATGAGGGGAGTGGGAAGAAATGGGGTATGTTGGAGCATAGGAAAAGGAGAGGTGAGGAGGAGTGGGATGTGTTGGGGTGAAGGAAGTGGAAAAGTAAGGCTAAGTGAGATGTGTTGGAGTATCGGGGAAATGGAACGGATGATTGTATCTCTATTTTATATAGAAAAAATATTGTCGGGAAAGCGGGGCTCTCCTGAGGATAAAATTAAAAAAGCCGGAATCTGCTGTTTCGAGGATTCCGACTTTTTTCTCTTAAAGAAGCTTAAAAAGCAAATCAAGGCAGTTTATTTCCTGCGGCGGCATAGAGCTCGTACCATTCTTCCCTTGTGAGGGTAATTTCTGCCCCTTTGACGATGCCGGGGATGCGGGAGGCATTGGTTGTACCTACAACCACTTGCATGTTGGCAGTATGGCGCAGAAGCCATGCTACGGCTATGCCGTTTTCTGTGGTGTCATATTTTTTCGCCAGATGGGTCAGGACGGCGTTCAGTTGGGCATAGTCAGGGTTGCCGATGAATGTGCCTTCGAATACACCATACTGAAAAGGACTATAACACTGAATGGTAATATGATTCCGGCGGCAGTAATCCAGCACGTTTGCGTCACGGGAAATACCGTGACTGTCTGTGGTGTTCAGATATGCGGGAGCATCCAGCAGAAGGGTGTGTGCCAGAGAAAATTGCAGCTGGTTGATTTCCAGAGGCTGTTTGACACATGTTTCCAGAAGCTCGATTTGGCTGGGGGTGTGGTTGCTGACACCGAAATGAAGGACTTTGCCTTGGGATTCCAGCTGGTCAAAGGCTTCTGCCACTTCTTCCGGTTCCATGAGCAAATCGGGGCGATGGAGAAGCAGATAATCCAGACGGTCTGTTTGCAGGCGGCGCAGACTGGTTTCTACGCTGCGGATGATATGTTCTTTGGAAAAGTCGTAGCAGGTGAATGGGCCGGGACGGATGCCGCATTTGCTCTGAAGAATGAGTTTATCACGTATGCCGGGCATTTGGCTCAGGCTTCTCCAAAAATGGTTTCACAGGTACCGCCGCCATAAATATCTGCGTGATCCCAGAAGTTGACGCCGGATTCCAGTTGTTTCTCAATGAGGTTTTGCAGGGATTTTGTATCCAGATGGCCAATGCGCATACATCCCTGGATGATGGCGGGGACGCTGCGGCTGCCGATGGTGACTTGTTTCATATGGAAACCTCCTTTATGTTCATGTGGTATTAAGTCCATGATACTTCTGTGACGGGGGAAGTCAAGGTGATTTTACGAAAACAAAAAGAATCGTTCGCAAAAGGTTCTTTTATAATTCGTTGGGATATGTTGTGGCATTTGTATATCGCAAATAGAAGGGGGCGAAATAAAGAAGGAAGGGCCAAGGAGGTTCAAAGATATATTGGTGGGAGAAGATCTATATAAGACTGGGAGAACGCTCATTGTTTTTCTGGCGAAAAGGAAAGGGATGAGAGGGGAGCAGGGGGTTCATAAGAAGATGATGGAGGTGGTTTGTTGAGAAAATGGGGAGAAAAAAGAAAATTCGCAAAAAATGAAAAAATTGAAAAAAGTAGTTGACAGATGGAAAGATACCTGATAGAATAATCAAGCACTCGCAAGAGAGCATAAAAAAACAGAATATCTGAAGGGTGAAAAAAGCCTGTTTTTCAATAAAAAAATTGAAAAATCGGAAAAAGTAACTTAGAAAAGTACTTGACAATAAAAAAGAAATCTGGTAAGATATTCAAGCGTCATCGAAAAGATGACAAAAACAAAAATATCGGGTTTGAGAATAAATGGTCAGAAATGACCGAAAAGTTCTTAAAAAAAGTGCTTGACAAAATAAAACAAACCTGATAAACTAAATGAGCTGACACCGAAAAGGTGTGAGCAACAAACAAGACTGATCCTTGAAAACTAAACAGCAGAAATAAACTTACAACCCATAGTCAATTCAACAGCAGAGTATCTGCTGAT
>BBZU01000002.1 GCA_001304995.1 Clostridia bacterium UC5.1-1D10
ATAAAAGTTTTATCTGGTATGTTTTCTTATGAGGATTGCCGTCGCAATTCCCCTTAAGAAATCAGGAAAAAGAAAAACAATGTTTTCTTAAGGGGAATCTGCTTTTGTGTTTTCATGCTGTAAAGGCAAAGGTAGTCATCAGCAGCCAGCACAGGAAAATGTGCATGGCAGCTGTTAAGCCATAAGCTACATAAAAAGAAATATGTTTTGTTTTGTGGTGTTGGGTGAACATGCCAACAAAGCCCCCGATACTGCCGCCTAAAATCGCCATCAGGAACAATGTTTTTTCAGGCACCCGCCGTCTGCCGCGAATGGCACGTTTTTTTATCCAGGGCCATGGCACAGAACAGCACGATATTGATGATGAGGTAATACCCTGTGATGATCCAGAAGGGTACAGGATGAAAGGTGAACTGCATGTTATCTCACCACATTTCTCCAGTCCAGATCGCCTCTGTCCAGCGCCAGCAGCAGCACTTCCGCTGTTGCCAGATTGGTAGCAGCGGGAATGTTGTGGGTGTCGCACAGGCGGAACAGGTTGCTGTATTCTTCATAAGACTGGTGAGAAGCAGGGTCACGCAGGAAGATCATCATATCCAAATCGTTGTTGATGATCTGCGCACCAAGCTGTTCGGAGCCCCCCAGCTGCCCAGCCAGATATTTATGCACATTCAAATTTGCAGCTTCCCCAACCAGACGGCCTGTGGTAGCTGTTGCGTAAAGCTCGTGCTTGCACAGGATATGGCGGTAAGCGATGCAAAGGTTTTCCATTAGTTTTTTCTTATTGTCGTCCGCAATCAATGCGATATTCATAATAAACCCCCCTCGAATAATGATCTGGTTTCTTTTTTTCGAATATTCAGTACCAGTCCAAGTGCCACCATGTTTGTCCACATGGAGCTGCCCCCGTAGCTGACAAAGGGCAGGGACATGCCGGTATTGGGCACGATGCCCGTCGCAACGCCGACGTTAACGAAGGTCTGGAAGGCAAACATGCCTGCCACACCCACTACAATGAGCTGGCTGAATGTATCTCTCGTAGATAATGCTATAATGATACAACGAAATACCACAAAGAGCAATAGCCCTAATGTAAATATACAACCCAAAAATCCAAATTCCTCCCCAATTACAGAAAAAATAAAATCATTATGGGGTTCCGGCAGATAACTGAGCTGGTTCAAAGTGCCTTGGAACAGCCCTTTGCCTGTGAGCTGACCGGAGCCGATGGCATTGATGGATTTTTCTGTCTGGTAATAGAGGTCAGGGTTCGCTGTGGGGTCTACAAAGGACAGGATACGGTTGAACTGGTGAGGTTCAAAGATCTTGTCCATAATCAGGGGATTTTCCCGGCTGACGTCGAACAGAATAAAAGCGATGAGCGGTACAGCCACAATGGCTACATTCCGCACCCAGATGATGTCGATGCCTGCCACGAACACCAGAATGCAGAAGATGGCCACCAGTACCAGACTGGCGGAAAGGGCAGGCTGCTTCAGTACCAGCAGGATGGGGATGCCGCTGATGACGCACAGCTTCAGGAAGAAATCCAGCCGTGTCATTTTTGACTGATGCAGGGAAATGAACTTGGCTAAGAAGAAAATCATCATCACTTTGGCAAACTCCGACGGCTGGATGGTCAAAGGCCCAATGGCGATCCAACGTGTCGCGCCTTTGGATTCGTTCCCCAGTACAAATACCGCCAACAGCAGTACAATGTTGATGAAATAAATGGGGATATAGTATTGTGAAAAATATTCGTAGTCTACATTGGCAGCCACCACCATCAGTCCAAGACCGATGACGAAAAAGACGATCTGCTTATAGACTTCGGAAGTTCCTTCTCCCAGATTGAAGTGCAGGGCGCTGGCGATGCAGATGATGCCGAAAACGGCAAGGATGCATACGGCGCCGATGAGATACCAATCCAGGTTTTGGAGCCATTTTTTGCTTTGCATAGGCTACCTCCAGAGGTTGGTTTTATAATACAGCAAAGCCGGTTGAAGCATGAGTCTGGCTCAGGTTCCCCGGCTTTGTTTTTTGTGTTTGTTTCAATTAGTCCTGGTTGACTTTGCGCATGCTCTTAATGGGAATATTGGCATACAGTACAGGAACGGTACCGTTCTTGTCATCAGATTCGGTCTGGGTGATCTGGATATCCAGTTCTTCATCGTCGATTTCCATATAGTTGGAGATAACTTTGATGATGTCTGTTTTGAGCATTTCCAGTACCTGAGAGGAGCAGTTGACGCGGTCGTGTACCAGCACCAGTTTCAGTCTGTCTTTTGCCACACTGCCAGAAGGCGGTGCGGATTTTTTCTTAAAAAAGCTAAAGAAATCCATCGTGACACTCCTTTCCAAACCTGGGGATTAACGGCGGAACAGCTTTTTCAGCTTGTCCATAAATGTTTCCGGTTCTTCCTCGAAGGTCATCAGAGGTACATCTTCACCCATGATGCGGCGTACGATGTTGCGGTAAGCCTGTCCTGCGCGGGATTCTTCGCTGCTGACAGCAGGTTCCCCTTTGTTGGTTGCGATAACGATGGTTTCGTCATCGGGAACCACGCCCAGAATATCAACGGCAAGGATCTCTGTTACGTCTTCAATGTTCATCATTTCGCCGCGTTTTACCAGGTCAATACGCAGACGGTTCACGATGAGGGTAGGATTGTTCAGACCGTTTGCTTCCAACAGGCCGATGATACGGTCTGCGTCACGAACAGCGGATACTTCCGGTGTGGTGACTACAACAGCACGGTCAGCGCCGGCAATAGCGTTTTTGAACCCCTGTTCGATGCCGGCAGGGCAGTCGATGAGGATATAGTCAAATCCTTCTTCTTTCAGGTTTTCACACAGTTTCTGCATCTGTTCGGGAGAAACCGCGTCTTTGTCCCGTGTCTGCGCCGCGGGCAGCAGGAACAGACCTTCATAACGTTTATCTTTGATGAGCGCCTGTTTCAGACGGCAGTTGCCTTCTACCACATCTACCAGATCGTATACAATGCGGTTTTCCAGCCCCATGACAACGTCCAGATTACGCAGACCGATATCTGCGTCTACCAAAGCGACCTTTTTGCCCTGAATGGCAAGACCGCAGCCAAGGTTTGCACTGGTGGTGGTTTTCCCAACGCCGCCTTTGCCGCTGGTGATTACAATTACTTCACTCATGGATCATATCCCCCTAGTTTTTTACTTAAATCGAATATCGTTCCTGTCTGAGCGACAGGAACAGGCAAAAGAGCCTAAGATCTCTTTGCCTAAGCGAAAATATCATATATATCTGTATTTTAACAAATATATCCTGAATTTGCACGAAAATTTTTTAGCAAAAAGCAATTTGTTTTCCCAAATTACGACAAAGCCATGACGAAAATCTGACCGTCTTTGACGAAAGCGTATTCGGGCGGCTTCGGGCCGTGTTTGTTTTCTTCAGGAAAACGTGTGATGATGTCCGCAATGCGCAGCTGTACCGGCGCCATGTAAACAGCGGTGACAAAAGCGTCTGTCATGCCCTTGCAGCCGGCATGTGCCATGCCTTTGAGCTGACCCAGGATGATGATGTTGCCTGTTGCCTTGATTTCCGCACCGGGATTCACATCGCCCACAACTACAACGCTGCCGTCGAATTCGATCTTCTGACCGTTGCGCAGAGAGCCTCTGTGGAATTTGGTCAGGTTGAATGCGCGGATGTCTTTTTCCAGCAGTTCAGAGATCTGCTTCAGTTCGTTGTTTTCTGTTTTGACGAATGTGATGCGCATGGTGGTGCGTTCTGCAATGATCTGAAGCAGTTTTTCTTCTTCCTCCTCGGTGAAGCTTCTGCCTTTGAACGCCAGTGATGTTTTCACATTATCGAAGAATTTCCCTGCTTCTTCTACTTTCTGTTCCAATTGTGTGCAAAGTTCCTCAAAAGGAACGTCCGGCTGAAACAGTACCGTTACGCCGTCCTTGGTTCCTTTGAAGATGACATAGTTTTCCTGATTCATAGTTCCCCTCCTGAAAATATTACTGATCCAATACGGTTTCCATATTGGTGTTTGTTGGTGTGTAGTCCAGTCCCAGATATTCCGTGATGATGGCGGATGCTACCTTTGGCGCGGGAGAACCGTAGTTCTCGGCAAAGGGGATCATGACGGTGATGGCGATCTGAGGGTCTTCGTAAGGTGCGAAGCAGACCAGCCAGGTATGGGAGCTGCGGGACAGGTCTTCCTGAGCGGTACCTGTCTTTGCTGCCACAGTGACGGGCAGGTCTTTGAAGGCGGTACGCATGGTACCTTTGGAGCCGTTGGCAACCAGATACATCCCTTCGTAAACGGCTGCCAGATTTTCTTCCTTCAGATCCATCTGGTTTTCGATGACTTCGTCTTTTTCTTCGTGTATGGTGCCGTCAGGATTGACCACTTTGTCCACCAGATGATACTGGTACAATGTGCCGCCGTTTGCCAGTGTGGCGATGTAGCGGTTCATCTGCGCCGGTGTGTAGCTGTTGATGGACTGGCCGATGAAGGCACGGATGGTATCCCCGTCTGTCCAGCGCGTCTGGCTGCTGGTAGCGTCGGGGTTGTATGTTTTGATGGTACGTTCCTTGTAGTAAGGAGATGCCATGGTAGGGCCGTATTCTTCCAGTTCAATGCCGGTGACAGAGTTCAGACCGAAGCCTGCCATATATTCGTTCAGTGTGGCAATGGACTGTTCTGTGGTGCCGTTATCCGCGTTGCCCATGCGGTAACCCAGTTCATAGAAGAAGTAGTTACAGGATACTTCCAGCGCATGAGAAACGTTGACAGCACCGTGGGTACCGCCATTGTTGCTGTAAATCCAGCAGCGGGCGTAAGGAGTACCGGCGTCTTTGAATATCCCTTTGTCTGCAATGACAGTGGAAGGGGTGATGGTGCCGGTTTCCAGACCTGCAATGGCGGAAATCATTTTGAATGTGGAACCGGGCGCTTTTTTCTGTTTCAGCGGACGGTTAACCAAAGGTGTGTTGGTATCTTCCAGCAGCTGGTTATAGTAGCTGTTGTTGAATGTGTTGACCAGCTGGTTGTTGTCGTAAGACGGGTAAGTTACCAGCGCCAGCACCTGACCGCTGTCTACTTCGGAAACCACCACAGACCCGGTAGAGGGGTCAAGGGCTGTATCAGCGGGGCTCATTTCGCCGCTTTCCAACTTACGGATGACGAAAGAGGAAGGCGCCAGAGAGCCGTTTTTCACAGCTTCGATTTCTTCCGGTGTGGCAGGAACTCTTTCCTGCTCGATCATGCACAGCAGCAGTTCCTGTGCGGAAACATTGCCGTTTGTCAGACCGTCTGTCAGGAAGGTCTGGAGGATTTCCACTGCGTTTTCCGCATCCACTGAGAAATCAGGGACGGTAGCTTTGCAGCGGTCTACCAGTGTTTTCTGTACGGTTCCTTCCTGTGCGGAAAGCATCAGGGCAGAAGAAATATGGTTGGCATTGACCATGGTGGAGAAAAGCTCCGTGGTGGAAATGCCGTATTTTCCGCCGGAAGTAAGGCGGTTAAGCAGTACATCCCGCAAAGCGTTTTCCAATGCGGTGTAGGCAATGGATTGCAGTTCGCTGTCAATGGTCAGGTAAACGTCCTTGCCGGGGATGGGATCTGTGGAGCTGATGACGCTCATACGACGGCCTTCTTTGTCGACTTCGATGGTGATTTTGCCGTCGGTGCCGTTCAGATCCTGTTCATAAAGTTTTTCGATACCAGCCTGACCGACAATGTCTGTGGAGCTATAAACAGGATTGCCTTCTGCGTCGACAATATCCTGATACAAAGCAATGTCAGACTCGGTCATCTGGCGGATATAGCCAATGATCTGTGAAAAATGTTCCCCGTTGGGATATTCTCTCAGGGAAACGGTGCTGATGACCACATTGGGGAAAACATCCTGATTTTCTTCTACATAAGCCAGTGTTTTGTCACTGATTTCCGTGGCGATGGTTACAGACTGATATTTCTGATACCGCACTTCGTAAAGGGAATTACGGATGCCAACGGCTTTTCTCACCAGGTCGTCGGGCAGGTATTCGGGGAAGCCGAAGAAGTCCCGCAGATAATCCAGTGTTTCCAGTGAATCATAGGAAAGCTGTTCGTCTTCCATGAGGAAGGAAAGCTTCCAGTTTTCTTCTTTGGTTTTGCTGCCGCCGAACTGGAAGGAATAAGGATATTCCGTATCCAGAGGAATGCTGTCAATGATGGTTTCGCCGAATTCCGTCAGTTTCTGCGCCAGTGTCAGACACATGAGGCTCTTGTCGGAAAGAGTCAGGTCATAGTAGACATACATGCGTTTTTGCGCTGTGTTGTAGTCTTCGGGCGCCTCATATTTTTCGTAGAGATAATTCAGACATTCGTCAGCGGTATAATCCATTTGTTTCCGATCCAGACCGATTTCTGTTTTCCATTTTTCCTCAGCCTGTTCCCGTTCTTTTTCATCCCCTTCAAAGGTGAATGCAGCGGGGGAAGATTTGGAAATGGGCAGGGCGTCATTTGCCTCTGTGCCGGAAGCGAACAGGGTATCCAGCAGATCCCGAATCAGGTCTGCACGATAAGCCGTCAGATCTGGTGTGACGCTGTCGTCAATCTGTACGGAATAAGCCGCTTTGTTTTCCGCCAGTGGTCTGCCGTAGCGGTCATAGATGTTGCCGCGAGGTGCGGGCACATTGACCTCCTTGGATACGCTGGTGAGCAGTGACTCATTGTATTCCTTCCCGTTGACGATCTGCAAAAGAAACAGACGGATGAGCAATATGAAAAAAAGCAGACAAATCCCGCACAATACGACAAATATTCTGCTTTTGCATAAATCTAAAAAATGTTCCCAATATTTACGCATAGGAACCTCCTTCATGGCAGGCAGGTTTTGTTAAAACAGCCGATACTTGTATTTTTCCTTTAACTCCAGCCATTCGTTGATGCCAAAGAGCAGACGGTAAATGGGAATGGTGACAACCGCTGTGTAAACGGCTTCCGGCAGTGCCAGACGCACCAGAAAATACAGCACCGTGGTATTTCCCTGGAGGAAAAAACCGGTGATGAAAATAATGCTTTCATATACGATGGCTGCCAGTGAACAAATGATGATGGGCAGCAGATAATTTTCACGGTAGAAATCCTTTTGGCTCCGTCCGATCAAAAGACCGGCAAGGAGGAACAGCAAAGTGTAGTACCCAAAGGATGTACCGAAGAAAATATCAATGGGCAGACCGCTGAAAAAGCCCACAATGGCGCCTTCCGTGCTGCCCCGGAGCAGAGCATAGGAAACCACGATGATCAGCGCCGTATTAGGCAGAATGCCCCCAATGGAAATATACGGGAGCAATGTGGTCTGCAGTATGAAGTTGACGAAAATAAGAATACCTGTCAATAAAATTCTCAATTTGTGTCGGCCTCCAAATTGCTGTTTGTCTGTGTTTCTTCATCCGGTGTATCGCCGGAGGGAGTGGTTTGGGTTTCGTCCGTTTCGGTGAGGGGGTCTTCTTCTGTTTCCGGCTGAGTTGCAGGAATATCTGTGGGAACAGACAGGTCACCGGGAGAAACGGTACGAGTATTTGTTTTGTCAATGACCAGCAGGGTATCCAGATGTTTCAGGTCTACTGCCGGTTCGATGATGGCATAACGAGTCAGACCGTTGGTGTCGTTTTTGATTTCTTTCACACGGCCGATGGTCAGTCCCGGCGGATAAACATCACTCAGATGGGAAGTGACGATTTCATCTCCTACGGCGATTTCCGCTTCTGCGTCGATATATTCCATTTTACACAGGCCGTTGTTCATGAGAGTGTAATCGCCTTTCACAACGCCTAAGTCCCCTGTACGGGCGCTCATGGCAGGCACAGAGCTGCGGCTGTCCAGAATGGACTGGCCTTTGGCGTAAGTAGCGCCGCTTTCGATGATCTTGCCCACCAGACCTTCCGGCGCAGCCAGTACCATGTTGGCTTCCACGCCGTCGGAAGTGCCTTTGTCTACGGTGAATACGTCATACCAGCTGCCGGGGTTCTTGGCAATGATGGTAGTGCCGAAGGTGTTGTATTCGGGATATTTCTGAGCGATCTTCAGCAGTGCGGAAAGTTTTGCGTTTTCCGCTTCATACAGGGAAAGACGGGTGTTATCAGACTGAAGAGATGCCACCTGTTCCCGCAGGGCTTCGTTTTCTGCCAGAATTTCTTCCTGCTCCCGGCGTTCTGAGGTGGTGTTTTCCACCCATCTGCCGATGCCGGAAGTAATATCCTGGAAGGGCGTCACAACAAAGCCGAGGGCACTTTCAAATATGGTGGCATTCAGCTTTTTTCCGCTTGTCACCAGCGCCAATACTGTCAGAAGCAGTATGGCACCAGTGAATATGAACTTTTTGTATTTTTCAAAAAAGGAAAACAATTGAAACGCTCCTTCACGATGATTTCAGATTCTTAGAACAATGCTTTTCTGGGGGAGATCAATACGTTTTTCAGTGTATCGATGTGTTCCAGCACCAGACCAGTACCCATAGCAACGCAGTTCAGTGGTTCGTTTGCCACATGAACGGGCATGTCTGTTTCGGATGTGATGAGTTCATCCAGACCGCGCAGCAGTGCGCCGCCGCCTGTGAGAGTGATGCCGTATTCCATAACGTCAGCAGCCAGTTCGGGAGGAGTTGCTTCCAGAGTCTGTTTGATGGTTTCGATGATGGAAGATACGGGTTCGCTCAGTGCTTCGCGAATGTGTACGGAATTGACTTCAATGGTCTTAGGCAGACCGGAAAGCAGGTCACGACCACGGATTTCCATTTTTTCTTCCTGTTCCAGAGGGTAAGCGGAACCGATGGTGATTTTGATTTCTTCAGCGGTTCTGTCACCGATAGCCAGGTTAAATTCACGTTTGATGTAGTTGACGATGGCGCTGTCCAGAGCATCACCGGCTACACGCAGGGATGTGCTGGTAACGATGCCGCCCAGAGAAATGACTGCCACTTCGCTGGTACCACCGCCGATGTCAACGACCATGCTGCCGGTAGGTTCCGCAACGGGCAGACCTGCGCCGATGGATGCAGCCATGGGTTCTTCAATGAGGTAAGTGTCTTTATCTTTGGAGCCGGCAGCGATGGCTGCTTCCAGTACAGCTCTTTTTTCTACTTCTGTTACGCCAGAGGGTACGCAGATAACGATGCGGGGCTTAGGGCCAAACATGGAACGAACATAAGCCTTATTGATGAAGTAGCGCAGCATTGCCTGTGTTACGTCGAAGTCTGCGATCACGCCGTCTTTCATGGGACGGATGGCAACGATGTTGCCGGGTGTACGTCCGATCATTTCTTTTGCTTCGTTGCCCACAGCCAGCACTTCTTTTGTCTGTACGTTGATGGCTACAACGGAAGGCTCGTTTACGATGATGCCTTTTTCACGCATATAAACCAGTGTATTGGCGGTACCCAAGTCGATACCCATATCTTTGGAAAACATAAATTCAATTAACCCCTTTCTATCATAAAAACCAGAATGGATTTTTCTTCTCCTGAAAAAGCCTTACATTTTATAATACCTTTTTTTTGCGGAATTTTCAATAAAAAAAGCCATTGGAATTAGGAAAAACAAGAAAATTTCCACGCAAAAAACGACAGAAAAAACCGCCCTTCCCGTGGAATTTCCCCGAAACAGACGGCTGGATCTGTTTAAATTTTGCGATAAATAAAAAAAGCAAGGACGATACCCAGAATACCGGCGATGGTAAAACGTACCGTAAAAGCGAATTGCAGTGTCAGCACGCCCAAATCCAACACCAAAGGAGAGGTAAGCCCGAAGCTTTTGCCATAACCGAGCCAACTCAAGGCAGGGTAACCGCTCAGAAGCTGTGCCAAAAATCCGCCCAGCACAACGCCAGCCAGCAGCAGCAGTATCAAAACCCAAATGTTTTGTGAACGTCCTTTCATGTGATTGTCCTCCTGTGTTATTTCCAAAAGTATATCATATTTTGACAAGGGGGTAAAGGGAACAAAACATAAAAAACAGGGAGGAAACCTTTGATTTCCTTGAGAAAATGACGAAAGACGGCGCTTTTTGGCAAAGGAGGGGGAAAGAGAGGAAACAGCAATCAAGGAAGGTCAAAGGGGGAATGTTTCCCGTAAAGTTTTGGGAGAGAGAAAAAAGCCGGAGTCCTCTGTGTTAAGGGTTCCGGCTTTCTTAATTGGAAATGTCAGTGAGCATAAAAAAACGGTGAAGCCGATGGCTTCACCGTTTTGCTGTTTTGGATTATTCAGCGGGTTTTTCTTCTGCTTTAGGTGCTTCAGCAGCAGGAGCTTCTGCTTTGGGAGCAGCAGCGGGAGCAGCAGGTCTCTTACCTGTGATAACGCCTTTCGGGCATTTGTTTGCACAGATACCGCAAGATTTACATTTGCTGTAATCGATTACTGCCACGTTGTCGATAACATGGATTGCATCGAAAGGACAGTTCTTTTCACAGATCTTACATGCGATACAACCTGTGGAGCAAACCTGCATTACATTCTTACCAACATCTTTGGAAGAGCACTGTACTTTTACTTTCTTCTTAGCAGGCAGCAGTTCGATGATGTGTTTCGGGCAAGCAGATACGCATTTACCACAAGCTACACATTTATCTTTATCTACTACTGCAACGCCATCGATGATTTCGATTGCGCCGAAAGCACAAGCTTTTTTACAGCTGCCCAGACCCAGACAGCCATATGTGCAGCTCTTAGCGCCGCCGCCAGCCAGCTGTACAGCCATGTTACAGTCGTCAATACCAAAGTAGTCGTATTTCATTTTTGCTGTTTCACAAGTACCACCGCATTTTACGAATGCAGCTACGGGTTCGGAAGCTGTTGCTTCGATACCCATGATGGCACCTACTTTTTCTGCTACTGCAACGCCGCCAACGGGGCAGGCATTTACAGGAGCAGAACCAGCAGCGATTGCAGCAGCACAACCGCCGCAACCAGGGAAACCACAGCCACCGCAGTTCGCGCCGGGCAGTACTTCCAAAATTTCACCGATCTTGGGATCTTCGTCTACTTTGAAGACCTCGCCGGCAATGCCAAGGCCTGCACCAAAAACAACACCAAGGCCACCGATACTCAGGATCGGATATACAATATTCATAATGTCCATTTTTGTCACACTCCTTGCATTACAGTTTGATCAGACCGGAGAATCCCAGAAAAGCGATAGACATCAGACCAGCGGTTACCAGAGCCATGGGGAAACCGTCGAAAGCCTTAGGTGTATCGTTGTCTGCGATTCTTTCACGGATACCAGCGAACAGTACGATTGCCAGTGCGAAACCAGCAGCGCCGCCGATACCGTTGAAGATGGATTCGATGAAGGAATAACCCTTCTGCATGTTCAGTACGGCAACACCCAGTACCGCACAGTTTGTTGTGATCAGGGGCAGGAATACGCCCAGTGCCTGATACAAAGCAGGAGCTGCTTTTTTCAGGAACATTTCTACAAACTGTACCAGGGATGCGATAACCAGAATGAACGCGATGTTATACAGGTATTCGATGTGCAGAGGAACCAGGATCAGGTTATAAACCAACCAGGAAGCCGCACTGGCCAATACGATAACGAAGATTACGGCCATACCCATGCCGGCTGCGGTGTCTACTTTTTTAGAAACGCCGAGGAATGGGCAGATGCCTAAGAACTGGGACAAAACGTAGTTGTTTACGAAGATCCCGGCCAATAATAATAAAATCAGATACATTCTCTACCCCTCCTTATGCTTTTTTCTTGTTTCTGAAGTGATTCAGTGCAGCCATCAGGCAAGCCAGTGTGAAGAACGCACCGGGAGCCATAACGAACAGCAGAGTTCTGGGGAATGCTTCAGGCAGTACTGTCATATCGAACAGAGTACCAGCGCCGATGAATTCACGCACCAGACCCAGAACACCCAGAGCGATTGTGAAACCAAGACCCATGCCGATACCGTCGAAGATGGAAGCGATAGGGCCGTTTTTGGAAGCGAATGCTTCTGCTCTGGCCAGAATGATACAGTTAACAACGATCAGAGGGATATAAAGACCCAGAGATGCGTTCAAAGCAGGAAGATATGCTTTCAGCATAAATTCGATGATTGTAACGAATGTTGCGATAACAACGATGAAGCAAGGGATTCTTACTTTATCGGGAATTACTTTTCTCAGCAGGGATACGAACAAGTTCGCAAAAATCAGTACTGCTGTTGTGGAAAGACCCATACCGATACCGTTGATCGCGGAGCTGGTAACAGCCAGTGTAGGACACATACCGATAACCTGTACAAAGGTAGGGTTTTCATTGATAATACCATTTTTCAGGATTTTGATAGGGTTAGCCATTAGTTAGCACCTCCGTTCGCTGCGACCCAGTCCAAAGCTTCCTGTGCACCAGCACAAACAGCTCTGGAAGTAATGGTGGAGCTTGTGATGGGCACGATTTCACCGCCGTCTTTTGTAACAGCTACGCTGCCGGATTTGCCAGCAAACTGTTCATAGAATTCGGGTTCTGTGGATTTTGCGCCCAGACCGGGTGTTTCGGAGTGGCCAGTTACACGCAGACCAGTGATCACACCGTCAGCGTCAATGCCAACCATTGTTTTTACAGCGCCGCCAAAGCCGCCGGGTTCTGTTGTCAGAACGTAGCCGCCGTTGTCAGCCTGGTAAACGGCAGTGATTGTGCCTGTCAGTTCTGCATCTGTCAGCTGTTCAAAGCTGGATGCTTCAGGCATAACTGCTTTCATGGATTCGTTCAATGTTTTTTCGTTCTGCAGTGCGATGGGTTCTTTTGTTACTTCAGAAACCACACCCAGGCAAGCCGCAGCAACTGCGGAAATAAGCAGAAGCACAACTGCGGGTTTTACAACTTCTTTTGTGTTCATGCTTTTTTCGCCTCCTTCACTTTGGGCAGTGCACCGAAGATCTTAGGTTCTGTGAATCTTTCGATCAGAGGTACAGCCAGGTTCATAATCAGAATAGAGTAGGATACACCTTCGGGGTAACCGCCGAAAATTCTGATCAGTGTGGTGATGATACCACAGCCGATGGCAAAGATAACTTGGCCTTTCGGTGTAACGGGGGGAAGATGCATAGTCAGTTGCCATGAAGAAAGCACCCAGCATCAGACCGCCGGTGAAGATTTCATAAACAGGTACACGCAGACCTTTTCTGCCGATAGCAGCGGTCAGTACGAATACTGTCAGGATGTACAGTACAGGAATCTTCCAGCTGATAACATGTTTCACCAGCAGGTAGATACCACCGATGATCAGTGCGATTGCACATGTTTCACCGATACAGCCGCCGATGTTACCGAAGATAACATCCTGCAGGCTTGCGTCGGGCATAACGCCTGTTTTCAGTGTAGCCAGAGGCGTTGCAACTGCTGCTGCGTCAGCGCCGCTGAAACCAACGGGTGCTGTCCAGGATGTCATTTCTGTGGGATAAGAAGCCAACAGGAATGCTCTACCAGCCAGTGCAGGGTTGATGAAGTTCTGACCCAGACCACCAAAGAGCTGTTTTGCAAAAATGATAGCGAATGCTGCACCAACGATAGGCACCCAGATAGGAGCGCTTGCGGGCAGGTTCATTGCCAGCAGCAGACCTGTTACAACTGCGGACAGGTCACTGATGGTTACAGGTTTTTTCAGCAGTTTCTGATACAGCCATTCGAAGAATACGCTGGCTACGATGGAAACTGCGATCAGGATCAATGCAGGAATACCGAAGAAATAGATACCCATCGCTGTTGCAGGAATCAGCGCGATGATAACGTCACGCATGATGCTCTGAATGGATTCTTTAGAACGCACATGAGGGGTACCGGATACTACAAAATTAGCCATTCTTTACTCTCCCCCCTTCTCAGTTCTTTTCAGCTTTGGCTTTTGCTTCAGCTTCCGCTTTTGCTCTTGCAGCAGCGGCTGCGGCAGCTTTTTTGCCTGCTTCGATTTTCTTAGTTGCGCGGATGGACTGTGCCAGCTGGCGTTTTGCGGGACATTCGTAAGAACAAGAACCACATTCGATACAATCCAGACCGTGATGTTTTACGAAACCTTCGCCGTCACCTTTCAGTGCGCATGCGTTCAGCAGGAAAGGCTGAAGGCCCATAGGGCAATGTTCTACGCATTTACCGCAACGGATACAGTTTCTTTCTTCGGGAATGAAAGCTTCTTCCTGTGTGAAGCACAGCAGACCGGAAGTGGTCTTAACGGAAGCAACATCCAGAGTGTACAGGGTAGGGCCCATCATAGGACCGCCGGCAATCAGTTTTACAGGTGCGTTAGCGCCTTCGTTGAAACCGCCGATAGCGTCTACCAGATCTCTCAGTGTCATACCGATTCTGATCTTGTAGTTACCGGGGTTTTTGATACCTTTACCGGAAACGGTTACGATTCTTCTCATCAGAGGTCTGCCTTTGCAGATAGCTCTTTCGATAGCAACAACGGTATCAACGTTGTCTACGATACAGCCAGCGCTTGCAGGCAGTGCACCGGATTTCACTTCTCTCTTTGTGATAGCGTAAATCAGGTGTTTTTCAGAACCCTGAGGGAATTTGGTCACCAGAGGCTGAACAGTGATGTTGTCGATGCCTTCACAAGCCTTTGTCATGGATTCGATGGCTTTGGGCTTGTTCATTTCGATACCGATAACGCCTTTTGCACCGGGGTGCAGTTTCAGCATGATCTGCAGACCTTTTACGATTCTTTCGGGTTCTTCCAGCATCAGACGGTAGTCGCATGTGAGGTAAGGTTCACATTCAGCTGCGTTGATGAGGATGTGATCGATCGGTGTGTCTTTGGGAGGGTTCAGTTTTACATGTGTGGGGAAGCCCGCACCGCCCAGACCAACAACGCCGGCATCTTTGATTGCTGCCAGAATTTCTTCGTTGGACATGGTTGTGTAATCTCTGCCCTGGTTCAGACCTTCGATTTCTTCCATCTTGCCGTCGTTTTTGACAACGATGGATTTTACAGTTGCGCCGCCGGGTACCAGCATGGGTCTAATGTCCACAACTTCACCAGATACGCTGGCAAAGATGGGAGAAGACATGAATGCAGGTGACTCAGCGATTTTCTGTCCTACTTTTACATGGTCGCCAACTGCTACCAGAGGTTCACAAGGAGCCCCGATATGCTGGGACATAGGGTAGAACAACTCAGAGTTTTCCTTGGGGAGTATCACCTGAATGGGCTGCTCTGCGGACAGAGCTTTTCCATCGGGCGGGTGAACTCCACGTTTGAACGTTAAAGCTTGCATATTATCCCCCTCTGTCAAGTGATTTTTGCGTTTACAGCACAAAAGAAAAGCATTTGGCTGGAAACGCTTAGTTTGGTTATACTTTATAAAAATATAGCTATATATAACAGCAATATTTTAATACAAAAATAAGAAATTCACAACATTTTTTTGCCAAAAAACGGGAAAAATGCTTTTTTAAGCAAAATATGTGTTTCGTTACATCAAATTTTAAGATGTATTTAATTAGGAAAGAATTGCATTTTATAAAATCATTTCCCAGTTAGTTTGTATCCAAAACATTTTCTTCCCCTAAAGTGTACTATTATTATCTATAAATGTAAATGAGAATTTATTACCAACATTTCGGCTGGAAAACTGGTATCTTTTACAAAAAACTGGCAGCAATCTCACAGAAATGTAAAACAATGGCATAAAACTTGCTACTCCATTTCCCCTGTGTTACAATAAGAACAAAAAAAGAGGGAAGGAGGCGGAGGATATGGATCTTTCGCTGCAAATACAGCAAAAGCAGATTCTTTCCCAGCGGATGCAGCAGTCCGTTGAGATCCTGCAGATGAATACCCTGGCGTTATCGGAATACATACGGGAAGTGGCGGAAGAAAATCCACTGCTGGACTGGTCGGAAGAACGCCCTCTTTTGCCGGAAGATGAAAAACTGCTGCAAAAATTGGAGTGGCTTCAGGAAAGCGATGAACAGAACCGGGGCTTTTACCAGACAGAAATGGATAATGAAAAAGAACGGGAAGACCTGCGCTATGGCAAGAAGGAAGCCCAGAGCCTCAGGGAGTACCTGCTTTTCCAGATCCATCTTTTGCCTGTCTGTGAAAAGGAAAAAAGATACTGACATTTCTGGCGGAAAGCACGGAAGAAAGCGGCTATCTGGAAACAGACGCCCTAGAAGCAGCTATGGAGCGTTACCATCTGGATATGCAGCGGGCAGAGGAAATATTGGGACATTTGCAGAAACTTGATCCGCCCGGCGTGGGAGCCAGAGATCTGAAGGAATGTCTAAAGATACAGCTCATGCAAAAAGGCGCTTCTGTGGCAGCCCAGAACATTGTGGAAGATTATCTGGCGGATATTGCCAAAAACCGCATCTCCTATATTGCTAAGAAGCTGCATATATCTATGGAAGAAATGGCAGACGCTTTGGCAGAGATTCGCAGCTGCGCCCCCAAGCCCGGCAGTGGTTTTGCCAATGATCGCCCGGTGGAATACGTGGTGCCCGATGTGTTCGTGGAGCGCAGAGGGGGAGAACTGCTGGTGAGCGTCAACAGTTCTCTGGTGCCAAGACTGTTTATCAGCCCTTCTTATCGGCAGATTTTGAAGGAAGACCCTTCCAAAGATACGAAAGAATATGTGGCGCAGAAACTGCGGCAGGCAGAATGGGCAGTCCAGTGTGTGGGCAGAAGGGAATCCACTTTGCTGGAAACGGCAAAACAGATTGTGGCAGTGCAGCGGGAATTTTTCCTTTCTCCAAACGGAGCCTTGAAGCCTCTGCGTATGGTGGATGTGGCGGAAAAAATGCAAGTGCATGAGTCTACCATCAGCCGTGCCGTAAAGGATAAATATCTCCAATGCGACAAAGGGGTATTTGCCTTAGGTGACTTCTTTTCCAAAGCCGTTGTCACCGATGGTGCCCAGAGCGTATCTGCCAGCAGTGTGCAGAAACAGCTGGCTGACATCATTGACGGTGAGGATAAGACCCATCCCCTCAGTGACCGGGAACTGACGGAAAAACTGGTGGCACAGGGTGTGCAGATTTCCCGCAGAACCGTAGCCAAGTATCGGGAAGCCATGGGAATCCCTGGTGCATCAGGCAGAAAACAGTATTAAAATAGAAAACAGCCGGAAATTTTGGAAGAAAACAGAAATTTCCGGTTTCTTTTTGGTTTGAGATAGAAAGAAGGTGGAAACATGGACGAGATTTTTCAGATACAACTGGATAAAACATCGGAGGTGCCTATCTATCGCCAGCTTGCCGATGCCATTGGCGCTTTGGCGTCAGATGGGCTTTTGCCTGCGGACAGCAAACTGCCGCCCATTCGGAAAATGGCATCCCATTTCGGTGTCAATACGGTGACAGTGGTGACAGCTTATAAATATCTGGAACAGAAGCAGATGGTGTATTCTCGGGTAGGAAGTGGTACTTATATTTCCCCTTTGCCTGTGGAAAAAGTGCCGGAACCTGTGGCAAGGCGAAATTTGCAATTGTTTGAAAAGACACCGGCCTTGGAACATGCCATCAATTTTACGCTGACATCCCTGCCCAATGAGTTGTTCCCGGTGGATGCCTTCAAAAAAGCCTTTGATACGGTGCTGGAACGGGAGAAAGGCGGCGCCTTCCGTTATACGGATAGTATGGGGTATCTGCCCCTGAGAGAGGAACTCTGCCGTTATCTGATGTCCTTTGGCATCCATACGGCGGCGGAACATTTGCAGATCATTTCCGGTGCCCAGCAAGGTATCGACATTATGTCTAAAGCTATCCTGCGGTATGGGGATGTGGTCTTTGTGGAAAGCCCTACCTTTTATGGTGCGGCAGGGGCATTCCTGTCCAGAGGGGCAAAACTTGTGGGTATCCCCATGGAAGCGGACGGTATGGAAATGGAAGCTCTGGAAAATTATCTGAAGCTGTACCATCCCCGTTTTATCTATATGATGGCCTATTTCCAGACACCTACGGGGATTTCTTATTCCATGGAGAAAAAGCGCCGTCTGCTGGAACTGGCGGAAAAATACGATACTTACATCATCGAGGAAGACGACTTCTACGACTTCCATTACAGCAGGGAAATGCCTTTGCCCCTCAAAGCCTTGGACTATAAGAATCGCGTCATTTACATCAAAAGTTTTTCCAAGATTCTCATGCCCGGTCTGCGTATGGGGCTCATGGTATTGCCGAAAAAAGTGCGTCATGCGGTTATGGAGGCGAAGTATACCACAGATATTTCCACCTCTGGCTTTATCCAGAAATCTTTGGAGGAATATCTCCGGGTCAATGGCTGGGAAGCCCATGGAAAACAGGTGCGTCAGTATGGCAGCGGCAAATATCGCAAAGCCGTTTCCATGGCGAAGAAGTATCTCCTGCCAAAGGGGGCATCTTTTGCCTTGCCGGAAGGGGGTGTGAGCCTGTGGGTACGTCTGCCTGATGGAGTAGATGCGGAGTTGTTCTGCAATCGGGCGTTGGAGAAAAATGTGCTGGTTTCTCCGGGCAGTCAGTTTTTCATTGAAGGTGGAACGGTCAGCCATGTGCGGCTCAGTTTTGCGGGACTTACCGACGATAAAATCGAAGTGGGTATGAAGCGGATGGGAGAAGTGCTGGGAGAAATGAGAACATAAAAAGCTGATACAGAAAGCAAATTACCCTTAAGAAAATATATCAAAGAAAAATAAGCAAGCTGAAATCCTCTATATCATAAAGATTTCAGCTTGCTTTGTTTTCTTATGAAGATGCCCCTCATATCAGCTTTTTATTATTTTTCTTTGTTGTTGGAACGGAAATAAACGGACAGTTCCTGTCGATAAATGAGCGCAAGCTCCACAATCATAGACCCAATGACCAGCACAATCAGCGGAATGGGCAGATACCGATATTCCTCTGGCATGAATGTGCCTGCAAGTGCATCTGTGTAAGCGTGCAGATAGGAAAAGCCCCAAATCAGCGTCAGTATCAATAGGTTCAAAGTGACAGCGAGAACGCCAGCAATACTTTTCATAATAAATCCCCCTTTTTGAAAAACAATGCCCTTTTTTCGATGATACCATAAGGCGTGTGGGCTGCATATGGTCATTTTTACTGGAAAAGGGCGGTTTTTCTTGACAAAGTGACAGGGCATGTCTATAATCTAATTGTATTTTTATATGGAAACAAGCCAAGAAAAGAAGGAGTACGCAAGGGGTGGACGTTCCAGAGAGGAAATCACTGGTGGAAGATTTCCCGCAGCACATTGCCGAAGCAGTCTTTTCGGGTAAGAACCACAGCTCTTTGGCGGAAAGAGAAGTATGTCAAAGCGTATGCCTGCGTTAAAGGCTTTGAGTGACGTCCCTTTGGGCGTAACAAGGGTGGTACCACGGTGAATTCGTCCCTGACTTTTGTCAGGGGCTTTTTTATTTTCCGGGTATCCTGTTAACAGATTGAAAATATTTAAGGAGGTAAGATATGAAATATTTAGGTGTAAACGAAATTCGTGAAGAATTTCTGAAATTCTTTGAAAGCAAAGACCATCTGCGTCTGCCCAGCTTCCCTCTGGTGCCCCGCAACGACAACAGCTTGCTGCTGATCAACTCCGGTATGGCACCCATGAAAGCATACTTCACAGGTCAGGAAATCCCTCCCAGCAAAAGAGTGACAACCTGCCAGAAATGTATCCGTACAGGTGATATCGACAACGTAGGGAAAACCGCTCGTCACGGCACATTCTTTGAAATGCTGGGTGACTTCTCCTTCGGTGATTACTTCAAAAACGAAATTGTGCCCTGGTCTTGGGAATTCGTAACAAAAGTACTGGAAATCCCCGAAGACAGACTGTATGTAACCATTTACGAAGAAGACGATGAAACAGGCAAAATCTGGCATGATGTAGTAGGCCTGCCTTGGGACAGAATCGTAAAACTGGGCAAAGAAGACAACTTCTGGGAACACGGCACAGGCCCCTGCGGTCCTTGTACAGAAATCTACTATGACCGTGGCCCCGAATACGGCTGTGACAGCCCTACTTGCGGCGTAGGCTGTGACTGTGACAGATACATGGAATTCTGGAATCTGGTATTGACACAGTTCAACGCTGAAGAAGACGGCACATACACAGAACTGGCTATGAAAAACGTAGATACCGGTATGGGTCTGGAACGTATGGCAACCATCATGCAGGGTGTAGACTCCATTTTCGACGTAGATACCGTAAAATCCATCCGTGACGCTGTTTGCGCAAAAGCAAACGTAGAATACGGCAAAGATCATAAAACAGACGTTTCCGTTCGTGTTATCACAGACCATATCCGTTCCGTAACAATGATGACTGCTGACGGTGTACTGCCTTCCAACGAAGGTCGTGGCTATGTACTGCGTCGTCTGCTGCGGCGTGCGGCTCGTCATGGGAAACTCTTGGGCATCGAAGGCGAATTCCTGGCAGAACTGTCCAAATCCGTAATCGCTTGCAGCGGTGAAGCTTATCCCGAATTGGTGGAAAAACAGGATTACATCTTCAAAATCCTGTCCATCGAAGAAAACAGCTTCTATAAGACCATCGACAAAGGTATGGAAATCCTGAAAGCAGACATGGAAGAAATGAAAGCTGCCGGCGAAAAAGTGATGTCCGGTGAAAAATCCTTCCGTCTGTACGACACATACGGTTTCCCTGTTGACCTGACAAAAGAAATCTTGGCAGAAGAAGGCATGGAAATCGATGAAGACGCTTTCACAGCAGAAATGAAAGCACAGAAAGAACGTGCGCGTTCCGCAAGAGCAAAATCCAACTACATGGGCGCAGCAGAAACTGTTTACAACGAACTGCCCGTAGAACTGGAAACAGCTTTTGCTGGCTATGATGTATATGATGTAGCGAACGCAAAAATCGTTGCACTGGTTGCAAATGAAGCCGTTGCAGAAACTGCACAGGCTGGCGACACAGTAGCGGTATTCCTGGATAGAACACCTTTCTACGCAGAAAGCGGCGGTCAGGTAGGCGACCAGGGTGTTATCAAAACAGAAACAGGCGTTGTGAAAGTAACCAACTGCGTAAAAGTTGTTGGCGGCAAGATCGCACACATGGGTGAAGTGACAGAAGGTCTGGTGCAGGTAGGCGAAATGGCTTGCGCAAGCATCGATGTGGAACTGCGTATGGCTTCTTCCAGAAACCACAGCGCAACCCACCTGCTGCACAAAGCACTGCGTACCGTTCTGGGTACTCACGTAGAACAGGCTGGTTCCTATGTAAGCGCGGACAGACTGCGTTTTGACTTCACACACTTCGCAGCAATGACTGCTGATGAAATCAAAGAAGTAGAAAGACTGGTAAATGACGCTATCTTCGCAAGCTATGATGTACACACAGACGAAATGTCCATCGACGAAGCTAGAAACAGAGGCGCAATGGCACTGTTCGGCGAAAAATACGGCGAAGTGGTACGTGTGGTAGATATGGGCGGTTACAGCATCGAACTTTGCGGCGGCGCGCACCTGAAAAATACCGCACAGGTTGGTTCCTTCAAGATTCTGTCTGAAAACGGCGTAGCAGCTGGTGTGAGAAGAATCGAAGCGGTAACAGGTAAAGAAGCGCTGAAACATTATCAGGCACAGGAAGACGAAATCAAAGAAATCTGTCGTCTGGTGAAATCCACACCTGACAAACTGCTCTCTCGTCTGGAACAGCTGTTGGCAGAACAGAAAGAAACAGCAAAAGAACTGGAAAAACTGAAAGCCAAAATGGCGGGCGGCGCAGCAGACGAAATGCTCAGCGGCAAAGTAGAAATCGGCGGCGTTGCAGTGCTGGCGGCTGAAGTGAAAGATATGGACGGCAATGCGCTGCGTACCTTGGGTGACCAGCTGAAACAGAAACTGGGCAGCGGTGTAGTGGTACTGGCAAGCGGCAAAGACGGCAAAGTAAACCTGATGGCTATGGCAACTGACGATGTTGTGAAAAAAGGCGTACATGCCGGCAACATCATCAAAGCAGCAGCGGCTGTATGCGGCGGTGGCGGCGGCGGTCGTCCCAACATGGCACAGGCAGGCGGTAAAGACGCTTCCAAGATCGCAGATGCTCTGGAAAAAGCAAAAGCGGTTGTAGCGGAACAGCTGGGCTGATTGGCTGAAGACATTAACCCATAAACAAAATCAAGCTGAAAATCTCTGGAAACGGAGGTTTTCAGCTTTTTTTGTATACCCTTTGAGGGATTTTTGTATACGGCTGCCCATGGTAAAATAACAGCCTAATAAGAAGCGAAAATATAGCAAAAGGGGGCGAACCATGGGTCGCAGTGGAAGCAGATTATGGAAATACGCAGCAGCGGTGGGTGTTATGGGCCTGCTGCTGATGATGGCTGCCATTTTGGTTGCCAATCGCTGGGAGAATATGTTTGGCATCGCGGTACTTTTGGGATTGGTGTGTACCTGGATTGCGCTGCTGATGCTTGCGGTGGCATGGGTACAGGAGCTGTGGTATAGCTTTCGCGGGAAGGATTACCTGACGATGGTGATATGGCTTGCCCTTGGGCTTTTGATCTTGATTCTTTCCGGCAGACGTATCTTTTTTTAAGCAAGAAAAACCCCCTCTGTTTCAAACAGAGGGGGTTTTGTTACACTCTATGCAATATGATTTATTTACCGATCAAAAGATAGGCATCAGTCTTTGCAGGGGATAAATTTCCCGATAATACCACCAACGATAGCAGGAACGATCCAAGCGAAGCCCATGGGAGCCAGAGGCAGGAATTTTACGAAGCCAGTAGGCAGACCGAAACCAGCCAGGATTTCCAGTGCGCTTACGATGATAGCGAAGTATGTAGCAACACGGTAGATGTTTTTGTTCTTGATGGATTTGTGGAAGAACGCCAGGATGATCAGTACCAGTACGCCAGGGTATACCAGATTCAGCAGAGGAGCGGAGAACTGGATGATTGTAGATACGCCTGCGTTGGAGATCAGCCAGCTGAATACTACTACGATGATTACAACTTTTTTGTAGGAAATTTTACCGCCTGTCAGTTCTTCGAAGAAAGCACCTGTGGAGGAGCTCAGACCGATTGCTGTTGTCAGGCAGGCAAACAGTACGATAACGCCCAGCAGGATAACGCCGGCGTTGCCGAACAGTGCTTTTGTGATAGCAACCAGCAGTGCTGTCTGGTTCAGACCCTGCATGTCAGCCAGGTTACATGTTGTTGCGCCCAGATATGTCAGACCGCCGTAGATAACGAACAGACCGATGGAAGCAACGCAGCTGGAGCTCAGGACTGCTTTAGACAGGGAGTGACCTTCTGTGTAGCCTTTGCCCTGTGCACTGGATGTGATGATCATGATGAAGATCATGGAAGCCAGTACGTCCAGTGTCTGGTAACCGTTCAGAGTACCGTTCTGTACGGGGTTTGTTGTTTCAGGTAGATCAATGGGGCCCAGAGGGGAGATGATACCTTTGATGATCATAACCAGCAGTGTGATAACCAGTACGGGTGTCAGGAAAGCGCCGATGATATCAACTACTTTGGAAGGACGAATTGTCAGAGCCAATACGATTGCGAAGAAGATCGCGGAGAAAATCCATGTGCTGAAGTTAGGAGCCAGAGGCTGCACACCGATTTCAAATGTGGTCGCTGCTGTACGAGGGATTGCAAGCAGGGGCCCAATACACAATACGGCGATACAGTTGATAATGGTGGAAGGAACCTTACCCATTACGTCTGTGATACCGTTGATTTCAAACTGTCCTTTACGAACCAGTGCCAGGATGGCAACCAGTGCCAGACCTACGTCAAAGATGAAGAAGAACAGGAAACCAATGAACCAGGATGTACCGGACTGCTGACCCAGCAGGGGCGGGAAAATCAAGTTGCCGGCGCCGAAGAACATGGCAAAGAGCGCACCACCAATGACTAGGATGTCACTAAATTTTTGCTTTTTTCCATAGAATACAACCTCCTTATATTTTTCTCTCAGAAAAAAATGAATAATGACATGACGCTTAGTTTTGTACATATTGCATGTGAGAAAACCATAAGCTTAAGATATATTATGCAGAAAAAACCAAAAAACACAAACAAACTAGGAATACTTTGGTGAAACTTTTTGTGTTAAAAGTTTCTTTATAATATTGTTTTATATCTATTTAAGTGTAAAAAAATGAAAAATAAAAATAAAATGAAGCAAAATTCATGGAAATTTTGTATTTTGAAGAAATAGACGGCATGTACATGAAGTGTTGAGAAAAACATGTTTTTTTTGAGAAACATTAGGCAAAAACACAAAAGTATTCATATTTTCAAAGGATAATATTTACAAAAGGTGAGCATCTTTGATAAAAAAATTCAAAAAACAGGCAGGGAATTATGAATAAATATTTTCTGTAAAAAAACTTAACATTCTACTTAGAATAAACATCTTTATGAAAAAAAGGTGAAAAAAATATGGTTTTTCCCATGCCTTCAGAGGTGTTTTTTTCTGCCTTTCTCGTGATCTTTGTTCTGATGCAAATACAAAATAAGTCTGTTAATGACAGGTAATTTATGGTATAATGTGAACGAAAAAACAAATCTCTGTTTTTTCTTCTTGGGGCAGAATTTCTTTCGGAAGATTGGAATTTCAACGGTTCAAAGGGAATTTTGCCAAGGGAGGGAAGCGGCGGATGCTGCATCTTGTCTGAGAACTGCGGACAAAAATCTGCCGCAGCAGATCAACTGCCGCATACTGTTGTATGGCTACTGACAAGAAAAAAACAGGGATAATGGGAAGATGAAAAAGCAGGTGATGGGGATTTATGAAGGAAATCAGCGTACATGTGGGCAAACGGATCCGTTTGTATCGTAAAATGAAAAATATGACCATTGAAGTCTTTGCGGGACTTATAAATAAAAGCAAGGCCACCGTATCGAAGTATGAGAACGGGGACATTGCCATAGATATTGAAACATTGTTCATCATTGCCAATGCACTGGATATTTCCGTCAATCAGCTTATTGATTATGATAAAGAGGTAGAGGAAACCGAAACACGGGTGGATCTTTCCGGCAGACGCCATGGGAAAACCCGGATGTATCTTTATTTCTATGACGGCCGCCGCAGCCGTATCGTCCGCAATGTCATCGACATTCGGGGAACCGGAGAAAACGGCATGTTCAGCGCCGATCTGTATGCGGATGTGGACGATTATTCCAACTGTTATAAATGTAAGTATCTCTATCACGGCACCATGCGCCGCTATGATACCTTCAGCAATTTCCAGTTTGAAAACCAGAATAATAAGATGGAACGGGTATTTCTCTACGCCATCAATTCTTTTAGCCCCGCAGGGCGCATGATCGGCATGTTTTCCGGCCTTTCCATACAGCCTATGCTGCCGGCGTCCTTCAAATTCGTCCTTTCACCGGACATTATGGAAGAAAATGAAGAACTGAAAGAAATCCTCCGCTTTTCAAAGGAAGATATCCGCACCATGAAAAAAATGAACATGTTCATTGTGAACCAGCATTTGTGATATATAAATAGGAAATGTCGGACAAAGATGTAAGACAAAACCCCCTAAACCGAAAGGTACAGGGGGTTCTTTTTTAGATGCGATCGGTGAGGGAAAGCATCATCAGCAGGCCTGCCATGCGTACGGTCTGAGGAGATGGCGCACAGCTTTCTTCGCCGGAACGGTCACGGACAGCCAATGGACTGCCTTCCGCCAGAGAATATGCCACATTTTGCTGAATCTGTCCCATGGTGTGAAAGAGCATCAGACTGCGGCAGATTTCATCCAGACGGCTTTTTCCGGCATCGTCGGTGAATGCCCGCAGTGCCCGCAGCAGCGTCACTTCCCGAGGAGGATGTTCCACGGCGTCTGCTTGCTGCATGGCGGCAGCTGCCTGTATTTTTGCAGATAATCCTGTTCCACCCTTGTCTGCATGGCTTGCAGAAAGGTATGCAGTTCGTTTCTGGCGTTGTCTGTGTTTTGCAGGACTTTTGCCAGATGGAATACATTGTTTTCTTCCATAAAAAGATCGCTCCTTTCATTCAGGCAGACAGGAAGGCTCCAAAAGCCCGCCGTTTTTCTCGGCGGCGGCACAAAGGCGTTGTTTCACCTGACTGGGTGTGAGGTTTGGAAATCGCTCCAGCAGACAGGCTGCCATGCCGCTGACCATAGGCGTTGCCATAGATGCGCCGCTCATGGCGATGTAGCTGTGGTCGACAATGCTGCTTTTGGAACGGTTCTGAAGGGAAAAGTTATAATTCGGTGAAAGAACGGAGATGATGTTTTCCCCATGTGCCCACAGATCAGGCTGACCTACGGATGTGGTCTGTTTTGAGGGAAACCATTCTCTGTCCTCCCATGTACCCACAGAAAGAATGCTGGGACTGAGGGATGGCGGCGGCAGAAAGTGTGCGCCGCCATCGGGATTGGCAGCGGCGGCTACCACCACAATGCCTTTGTGCCAAAGGGATTCCACTGCTTCCTGCAGAGGACGATGAACCCTTCTGTCATTGGTGCCTATGGATAAATTGACTACTTTTATATTATATTTTGCGGCGTTGTCCAATATCCATCGCATGGCACGAATGGCACGCAAAGAAGTCCCTTGTCCCATAGCATCCAAAATCTTCAGAGAAATGATGTGCGCCTGGGGGGCAATGCCGCGATAACGTCCGCCGGAAAGTGTACCGTTGCCACAGGCGATGCCTGTGACATGGGTGACAGGCGCAAAAAAGGGATAAGGGACAGGGGATGCCGCATATCCATAGGCAAAAGGGGGGAAGAACGATGGAACGGGCAGCCATTTATTGTAGATTGTCGGTAGAGGACGCACAGCGGCAGGAAGGGAAAGACAGTGAAAGCATCGCCAATCAGAAAGAATTGCTTCTAGCTTATGCGGCGAAGAAAGGATGGCAGGTGACAGGCATCTATGTGGATGAGGATTATTCGGGGCTGCGGGAAGATCGGCCTGGTTTTCAGAAGCTCATTGCCCATGGCAGAGAAGGACGGTTTTCTGTGATTTTGTGCAAGACCCAATCCCGCTTTACACGAAATTTGGTAACAGCGGAGCGGTATCTTTATGAGTTGTTTCCCTTGTGGGGCATACGGTTTGTGTCTGTGGTGGATGGAGTAGATACGGCAAGACGGGAGAATAAACGGGCCAGCCAGATCAACAGCCTCATCAATGAGTGGTACTGCGAGGAATTATCCGATAATATCCGGGCAGTTCTTCGTAGGAAACGGGAAATGGGGCAATATTTGGGGAATTATGCCCCTTATGGCTATGAGAAAAGTCCTTTTGACCATCATGTATTGGTGCCTTGCTCTCAAAGAGCGCAGGTGGTGGCAGGTATCTTTCGGCTGTATCTCATGGGATTTTCCTGTGGTGGTGTGGCGGCAGTGCTGAATGGCTGCGGTATATTGTCCCCGGCCATGGCATTGGCCCAGGAGGGGAAGGACTGCGGCAGAAAGGCGAAAGGCATTTGGACAGCATCTACCGTATGCAAGATATTGAAAAATCCCGTATATTTGGGAAATATGGTGCAGGGAAAAACAGAAAAGATCAGTTATAAACAGAAAAAAAGCCGCCCTTGCCCCAAAGAGCGTTGGACAGTGGTCTGCCATACCCATGCGCCGCTGATTTCGGAGGAGCTATTTGAGGCAGTCCAAAAGAAAATGGCGAAAAACAGAAAGACATAAAAAACAGCGGAGAAACTTGAGAAGATTTCTCCGCTGTTTTTTGAAAATCAAACCATCTGGTTGACTTTAAAGATCAGTTGGAATGCTCTGCGGGAATTGGCAATATGGGTTTCGATGGCTTTGCGAAGTCCTTCTGGATCGGCAGCAAGGGCTGCGTCCAGAATCGCCTGATGTTCTTCCACACATTCGCAGTCCCGATAATGGGGCTGATTGAAGTATGTGCCGGCAGAGAATGTGAAGGGCTGCAAATCTTTGAGGACTTCCACAGCTTTCTGATTGCCGGAAGCAGTCAGATACAGCACATGGAATTCCAGATCCAGCTGGAAATAGCCTTCTGCGTCCACAGTGGAATCATTGCAGGAAATAAACTGTTTCTGTTTTTCCATGTTTTCCAAAAGCTGCTGGCGCAGGGTACTGTTGTAATTGAGGGTGGTGATGATATCTTTGATGAAGAATGTGTCCATCATCAGACGGATGTCAAAGGTATCGTTCAGTTCATGGGGCGTCAGTGTGCGTACACTCATGCCCTTGTTGGGGGTGTTGACCACCAGTTTTTCTTCTGCCAGACGCTGCAACGCCTGTTTGACAGGTGTGTCGCTGACACCGTATTTTCTTGCCAGTTCTTTGATGTTGATTTTTTCTCCGGAGACCAATTGTTTATTGGTGATGTCTTTTTTAATGTCCGCATAAATCTGATCGGCTAGTGTGATTTTTTCGCTCATATCTACTTGCTCCCCCTCCGCTTGCAGTGTTCACAAAACTGTTGATAATGCATCTATCTCTATTGTAAGACGGGTTGTGTAAAAATTCAATAGAGAAATTATGTGAATCCGTTTTATATGATAGATAAATATGCCTTGTAAGCAGTGAAAAAGAAGGATGTTTTTCGCAAAATGGGATTTTGAAAAAGGGAAAAATGAATAAAAAAGGATGTATAAATTTGTAAAAAGCGCATAATGATTCAAAATATTTGTTCTATATGCATAATAAAGGTGTTTTTATGTGGCGGATAAATGTTTTTAAATTAGAGGAAATACCAATTGAAAATTAGAATTGGATTAAATATAATCTAATATAAAGTTTAATCTAATCAAAAAGAAGTTTTATATTTCAAAACGAAGTTGGTTTTAAATAAGAAAAAAGAACTTCTTTTAAAAAAGGTGTGCTTTTGTGAGGATTCTAAAGAAAAAGAGGGAGGAGTAAGTATGAAAAAAAGACTCGGTGTTCTGGCGCTGGCAACTGCCATGCTGCTGGGGATGACCGGCTGCGGCGGACAGAAGGAGGAAACCGCAGAACCCGCAACACCCACAGGGGTTGTGGAAAAGAAGGTAGAGCCTGTTACCTTTGAATCAGGCGTGGAACTGCAGGAAGACTGCAAACATCTGATTTATGCACTGGGGAATGCCCCTGCTACTATTGACGCGGCGAAATTCTTCAAAATGCGTCTGGAACAGGAAACAAATGGTGCAATGACCGTAGATATTTATACGGATAACGTATTGGGCGGTGAACGTGAACTGCTGGAAAGCTGTCAGTTTGGTGACTATGACATCGTACTGGCAACAAATGCTACAGTAGCTGCTTTCTGTAACGATATTTACTGTCTGGATATCCCTTGGATTTTCGAAAACAAACAGCAGGTATATGAAGTGCTGGACGGCGAACTGGGTGATTACCTGGGCGAACAGCTCAATGAAGTTGGTTTCCAGCTGCTGCAGTGGCAGGAAAACTCTTTCCGTACATTGTCCACCACAGATAAACCAATCGAATCCATGGATGACCTGAAAGGTCTGAAGATTCGTATCATGGAAAACGAACTGCAGCTTGCACAGTGGAAAGCTTATGGCGCGAACCCTACACCCATGGCCTTCACAGAACTGTTCACCGCTTTGCAGCAGGGTACAGTAGACGGCCAGGACAACGGCGCTGAACTGACATGGCAGTCTAAATTCCAGGAAGTACAGAAATACTATGTTTATACAAAACATATTTATTCCCCTTATGTTATCCTCATGAGTGGAGAAACATTCAACGGTCTGACACCGGAAGAACAGGAAATCATCATGAAAATCTCCGATGAAGCTGTTGCTTATGAACGTGAAAGATGTTCCGAATACGAAGCAGTTGCTTTGGAAAACATCAAAAGCTACCCCGGCATGAACTACGCGGAACTGAGCCCTGAAGTGGTGGAAGAAATGAAAGCTGCTTGTGCCGGCATCAAAGATCTGGCTTATGAAAAGGTAGAACATCCTGAAGTTATCGATCTGCTTTACAGCGAAGCCGAAAAAGCGAAAGAAAAATATCCCGCAGAACAGACAACAGACGCACCGGCACAGACAGAAGCTGATGCAGCACCTGCGGCGTAAAGATACAGGGGAGGGAAAAAGGTATGAAGTTTTTGAATGAACATCTGGAAGCATGCTTTATCGTGCCTTTGATGTTTTTGATGAGTATTATCATTTTTGTTCAGGTTGTCATGCGTTATGTATTCCATAGCTCTCTGACATGGTCTGAAGAAATGGCAAGATATCTGTTTGTATGGCTGGTTTATTTCTCTGTGGCTTACACAGCGAAAAAAGAAGCCCATATCCGCATCGACGCTGCCATCAATATCTATCCTAAAAAAGCGCGTCCTTATGTGGAAATCCTCAGTGAAATCATCGTATTGGCTTTTGCCATCTTCATTGCGGTAACATCTGTAACCGTTTTCCAGAAAATCTCTGCCAGCGGTCAGATTTCTCCCGCGCTGCATGTGCCCATGCAGTTCGTATACGCAGCACCTCTGGTTGGCTTCTTCTTGACAGCTATCCGCCAGATTCAGTGCATCATTAGAAGAATCAAAGCATTGCATAATCATGAGGAGGTGCAGGAAGCATGACAACTGGAGCTATTGCAGCAGTGGTATTTATTGCATTGATCGTCAGCCTTGTTTTGACTGTTCCCATCGGTTTCTCCCTGGGGATCGCTTCCTTGGCTTATATCTTCGCTACGGATCAGCTGACACTGGGCTTTGTAGCGCGTAACATGGTAACTGGTACAGACTCTTTCCCCATCATGGCGATTCCATTCTTCGTATTCGCCGGTGAACTGATGGGCGGCGGCGGTATTTCCAAACGTCTGCTGGACGTTGCCAACGTATTCTTCGGCAGAATCCGCGGCGGTCTTGCCATCGTAACCGTTGTTGTATGTATGTTCTTCGCAGCTATTTCCGGTTCCGGCCCTGCAACCGTAGCAGCTGTCGGCGGTATGGTTGTTCCTACTATGCTGGAAAAAGGCTATGATAAAAAATTCGTACTGGCACTGATCGCTGCCGCTGGTTCCATCGGCGTTATCATCCCGCCCAGTATCCCTATGGTTGTTTACTCCGTAACCGTAAACAGCTCCGTAAGCTCCCTGTTCCTAGCGGGCTTCATCCCTGGTATCCTTATCGGTCTGGTACTGATCGCTTACAGCTACTTCTACGCAAGAAGAGCTGGTTATAAAGGCGACACAGAACCTTTCAGCATCAGCCATGCGCTCCGTGAAGTATGGAGAGGTAAATGGGCGCTGCTGTCTCCCGTTATCATCCTGGGCGGTATCTACGGCGGTATCTTCACACCAACAGAAGCAGCTGCTGTATCCGTAGTTTACAGCTTGATTATCGGTCTGTTCGTACATAGAGAACTGAACTTTAGAGATATGCTGGAAGTAACAAAGAGATCTTGTGAAACAACAGCAACCATCCTGGTGGTTATCGGCTGTGCAACAGGTTTCTCCAAAGTCCTGACACTGGGCCGTATCCCTACAACCGTTGCAACACTGCTGACAACTATGACAGACAGCAAAGTGCTGATCCTGCTTTTGATCAACCTGCTGCTGCTGTTGGTAGGCTGCTTCATGGAAACAGTATGTGCTATCATGATCCTGGCTCCTATCCTGTTCCCTGTTGTAACAGCTCTGGGCGTTGACCCCGTTCACTTCGGTATCATCATGGTAACCAACTTGGCTATCGGCTTCATCACACCTCCTCTGGGTGTAAACCTGTTCGTTGCTTCCCGTGTTGGGAAAACGACGCTGGATGTGGTCATCAAGGGGATCATCCCCTTCCTGGTGCTGATGATCGCAACACTGATGCTGATCACTTATGTACCTGCAATTTCTATGTTCCTGCCTAATCTGTTAGGTTAAAGAAGGAAGGCGAAAAAAATTATGCAGTGGTGTAAAAATGCTTGCAGCCACTTGGTAGATGCTTGCATCATCGTACTGGTAGCATTTCTCATGTTCCAGTAATTAATCGGATAATCTCTAACTCCTACATATAAAAGCATTATAAGAAAATGGAAGAGGCAGCGCCTATGTGAAAAACATAGGCGTTGTTTCTTTTTTTGCGCCTGTCACATGGGTCCCGTGTCCGTTATCGTCGTAAGGCGTTGTCCGTCCGTTGATGAAATCCCGAAAAGCGATGATGCGGTCAGTAGGTATGGTAAAATCCGCCACAGGAGAGATGCCTGTGTCCAGTATGGCAATGCCGATGCCTTTTCCTGTGGGGAATGATTTCTGCGAAATGGCGGTATCTGTAAAATGCTCCATTTGAAAGACCCCCTTTCTGACAGAGTATGCATGGGGCAGTTTTTGGGGAATGAGAAAGAAGTTCTTTTTTTCCCTTTGACGGCATATCTTTTGATGAAGGACAGGATGGAGGGAATACTATGGAGGAAAACCGGAAAACAGAACTCATGAATCTGGCAGGAAGGCTGGAAAGACTGCGCAGGCTCATGGGGCAGGATATGCCGCAGCCTGTACAGCAGTCTGCGCCGGCAGTGGAGGAGGAAGGGGAAAAGCAGGAGAAAATGCTCATGGCAGCCATTCCGTTTCTGGATCAGGAGTATCAAAGGGATCTGTATGTAGTGGTGCGGCTCATGGAAATGCGGCGGATGCTCACAGGCGGCGTCCTTCAGGCCCGCAGCCGGGATACTCTGCCGCCATCTGTGCGCAGAAGGCAGATGCTTTCAGCCATTCGCCCCTGCCTGTCCCAAGGCGAACAGACAAGACTGGATACCCTCATGCGTGTTATGGACGCAAGGGAGATCCTCATACAAAAGGAGGGATTGGATGGACTGGACAAAGGCACAAATGGAAGCGCTGGGCGAGGAACGGCTGCGGCTGATCCGGGAAGCTCAGGAAAAAAGCAAGGATAAAACAGGACTGGAACGATTGGATGTTTTTCTGGAATATGGAGAAGCATTGGCGCAAGGAGGCAGCCTTTCCAAGGAAGAACAGAAAGCCCTGCTGGCGGCAGTATCTCAGAATCTGCCGGAAGGCGACCGCGCACAGATGCAGCAGATCATGGGACTTATGGGATTGTAAAATAGAAAAAATACGGCGTATTTTCCAAAGAGGAAATACGCCGTATCTGTTTACCGGGAAAGCAGATCCAGCAGCAGAAGCACCGCCGCCGGAGAACAGCCGCCGGAAGTCTGTCTTGCCTGGTTTTTCTGTGGTTTCGCTTTTTGTTTTTGGGGCGCAAAGGGTGCGGGGATCTCTCGTTTTCCATACATACATACCACCTCCTGTCATTACTTTATGCGGCTGTGAGAAAGTTTTTTCACTTTTTTTGCACGGACAGAGGATTTTATGTTATGATAAAAAAGATTGAAAAAACAGAAGTAGAAATGATTGGTGTGTATGAAAAAGGAACGACGGGAACGGAACTTCCGCATATTGGAGTTCCGTGAAAATCAATATGATATTATCGGCGATGTCCACGGCTGTTATGACGAGCTGATCCAGCTGGTGGAAAAGCTGGGCTACCGGGAGGAAAACGGCATTTATGTCCACCCGGATAAACGGCGGCTCATTTCCGTTGGGGATGTGTCCGACAAAGGCCCTGCGAATTTGGCGTGCCTGAATTTCTGGATGGATCAAGTGGCCTATAACGGCGGTTTCTGGATTCATGGCAACCACTGCAATAAGCTTTACCGCTATTTCCTGGGGAACCGTGTGCGGATCTCTCATGGCTTGGAAAAACCGTGGCGGAATTGGACAAACTCAGCCGGGAAGAACGGCAGGCCTTCCGCTGCCGCTATATGCAGTGCTATGAAAGCCAGTGCTACTATCTTTTGCTGGATAAAAAGAGGCTGGCTGTGGTTCATGGGGGCTTGCAGGAAGAAAACATGGGCTATTTTTCCGGGAAGATACGGGCAGTGTGCCTTTACGGCGAAACCACTGGCGAAACAGACGAAAACGGCAGACCGCAGCGACGGGACTGGGCGGCGTCTTACCATGGGAAAGCCTTGGTGGTTTATGGACATACGGTGGCAGAACGCCCGGATTTGGTAAATAACACCGTTGACATCGACCAAGGGTGTGTGTATGGCGGCTATCTCACAGCCCTGCGCTATCCAGAAATGGAGTTTGTGCAGGTGCGCGGGAAAGTGTATGCCCATTATCGTGGTGACGGTAAAGTGCCGGAATGAAAAGAGAACGGATGAGCCTAAAGCAACTTCCCCTTAAGAAAACATTGATTTTCCTTTCCTTGATTTCTTAAGGGGAATTGCGACGGCTGTCTTCATAAGAAAACATAACAAATAAAATTCGAAACAAAATAAGAAAGCCAAAATCCTTTGTAATCATAAGGACTTTGGCTTTCTTTGTTTTCTTATGAAGATGCCCCCAAAGGGGTTCATCTGTTTTTTATTGGGAAGATGCACTTCTGGCGTGCTTTTTTGCCCGTCAGGTGGTGGAAAGAGCAGCGTGTTTTTGTTACCATGATAGATAAGGAGGGATTTTCATGGATTTGGGAAAAAATATCGCAAAGGCGAGAAAGAACGCCAGCATGACACAGGAACAGCTGGCGGAAAAATTGCAGGTGGCAAGACAAACTGTTTCCAAATGGGAAGCGGGCACCACTGTGCCTACGGTACCAGGATTGGTGAAACTGGCTGAAGTGCTGCAAACAGACTGCAACAGCCTTTTGGCAGAAGAAGAAAAACAGCCGGAAATCAAACAGACAGAAACGGGCTATGTGGTGGATTGGACGAAACTCTATCCCATATTGGTGACTTATCAGCAGGAAATGGACTGTGCCCCCTACGAAGCCCAGTTTGCTGCCATGATTCGGGAAGTCCAGAAAACATACGGTTATTCCGCAGAAGATGCCATGCTGGCATTGAAGGACATTTTCGCAAAAACATATTTTAAAGAATTCCAGCCGTGATTTGGGGGCATCTTCATAAGAAAACAAAGAAAGCTGAAATCCTTGCCATATAGAGGATTCCAGCTTTCTTATTTTACTGAGATTTGATTTGCTATGTTTTCTTCTGAAGACAGCTGTTGCACTTCCCCTTAAGCAATCAAGGGAAAGGAAAAGCAGTATTTTCTTAAGGGGAAGTTGCTTTGGCTGGATTTTTTGTATCCATGGACAATGCGCCCATTCTCTGCTATGCTGAGAAAAAGGAGGTAGTAAGATGAAAAAGATTGATCTGCATAAATTGGACATGTTTTTTGATACCCATCGACATTCTCTGAAATTCTGGTTCGTTCTCTATTTGATTGGGAATGCCTTTGATTTTTGGCGAAAATCTTCACTAGACTGGTTGGCACACGCCATAATGGCTCTAGTTTTTCTGTATTGTGCCCGGTGTGTCTTGGTATTTTTTAAAGAAGGCAAAGTGGAGGCAACTCCCGGGAAAATGTGGGTGACTTTTGCCATTTGCTTGGCGGCTGCGGGGATCTGTTTGCTTTTGTGCATCCTATCGTTTTGAGAAAGGAAGAATCTTATGGAAAAACCGAAATTACTTTTATTTTTAGACCGCCATCCCTTCATCCGAAACAATATGCAGAAGGTTTTGACTGTCTGCATGTTTCTGGATTTGCTGGCGGGAGTATTCGAGCAGTACCAGATGACTGGGCCTTTGGTGGCAATCTCTGCATGGACAACGGTATTCTTTGGGCTGTGTGCCGTTTTGTACTGGTGTATGCTGCGGGAGTATCAGCAGACACAGGACGCATGGCATTGGGCATCGGATGGGTATGAGCGGCAGCTGAGATTTTTTGTGGTGGCAGCGGCGGCCATGGCTGTTTTCAATGCTGTGAAATGTGCCATCTATTTTATTGGAAATTAAAACGGGGAAACCTTGGATTTTACAGGGTTTTCCCTATTTTTTTACAAGAAAAAAGAGGATTTTTTTGTGGAAGAAGCGTATTTTTTTATTAAGGAAGAAAAAGGAGGGATGGATATGAAGTATTTGCGATGGATAGCACTTTTGACAGCGGCGTTCCTTTTGACAGCCTGTGCTGCAAAAGAGGAACCTCCGGCTTTTGATGAAACTGCCTTTCTGGAGGAGATCAAGCCCAATGTGGAATGTCTGAACCAGTGTGAATTGGAATTGTTTGGGGCGGAAGTGGATGTTGATACTACCTATTATGGAGTTTATGAAAGCGAAGAAGCCTATGACAACGGGGAAGGCACTGTTGCAAAGCTCTATCTTCCCGGCGAAGAGGAACAGGTGGCGTCCTATTTTGAAGATCCTACCATGTCTTCCTATTATAAAGTATCCAATTTCCAGACAAATGCGGAAGTTCGCGACAGCCTGCGGAACTACCTGTCAGATGCCGTCATTGACGAAGTGTTCCATGACGATTTTCTGGAATACGAAGGCGCTCTTTATCTGCGGCGGGGGAGCAGAGGTTACGGCGCTGTGACCATTGATTTGGATAGTCTGAAATTTGTAGAACAGAAAAATGATCGATATTATGTTACTGTGGACTATCTGCTTTTTGAGGAATACGACGAAACCATGTTGTTGGAGTTTGAAAATAGAGATGGTCATTGGATTTTGTCGGACAAAGAAAAATATATATGACAAAGAAAAAATCTCGAAAATAAGGAGGGATGAGAATGGAATATCGTTTGTTTCAAGAAGAATTGGAGGAAAAAATACTGAGTCCTCTGGCGGCAAAAAGCGCCGCATCCAAAGGGCGGCTGCGCCCAGAGGAAAAGTGCGATTTCCGCACGGATTTTCAGCGGGACAGAGATCGTATTATACACTGCAAGGCCTTTCGGCGCATGAAGCATAAGACGCAGGTGTTCATCTCTCCAGAAGGAGATCACTACCGCACCCGTTTGACCCATACTTTGGAGGTTGCCCAGATTGCCCGCACCATTGCCAGAGCATTGCGGCTCAATGAGGATTTGACAGAAGCCATTGCTTTGGGTCACGACTTGGGGCATACGCCTTTTGGCCACGCCGGGGAGCGGAAACTGGATGAACTTTGCAAAGACTGGGGAGGTTTTGCCCATAATGAACAGAGCCTTCGCGTGGCAGACCGTCTGGAAAAAGACGGCAAGGGGCTGAATCTCACCTGGGAAGTCCGGGATGGTATACTGAACCACCGTACCAGCGGACACCCTGCCACACTGGAAGGGAAGATCGTACAGCTTTCAGATAAAATCGCATATACCAACCACGACATTGACGATGCCATTCGGGCAGGTATGCTCCGCCCTGAGGATATTCCGGCGGAATATGTGGCAGTCATGGGGGGAACGTCCAGCAAACGCATCAATGCCATGATCCGGGATACCATATTACATAGCACCGGAATCAATGACATCTGCATGAGTCCGGAAATGCGGGCGACCCTGACGGGACTGCGGGCATTCATGTTCCGGAAGGTCTACCATAGTGACATTGCCACCAGTGAGCATGAAAAAGCCCAGAAGATTGTAGGCGACCTTTTTGCCTACTATCTGGAACATCCACAGGAGATGGAGGGAGAGTTCCGCCGCCTCATGGAAGAAGGAGAAACGGTGGAGCAGACCGTCTGCGACTATGTTGCCTGCATGACAGACCGTTTTGCCGTGGCAAGGTTCAAGAAACTCTTTATTCCTGCGGAATGGAGCGTCCTTTGATTTATTGATGGATTTTTGCGAAAAATCGGAGTTTTGTGGTCGGTTTTTGTACAAATATACAAAACGTCGCCAAAAGGGAGGATTTTTCGGGGAAATGTCGAAATCATAGAGTATAGCAGGAGAAAGGAAGTGTAACAGCTTCCTTTCTCCAATGTTTACGGAAATTCCAGAAACGTTGTTTCCAAAAAGGCGGAAGGGGGGAAGGACAATGCGGTATCCGAGAGAGCTGATTGAGGAAATCCGTATGCAAAATGACATTGTGGATGTCATTTCCCAATACGTTCCGTTGAAGCAAAAGGGCAGTTCTTACTTCGGACTTTGCCCTTTCCATCACGAAAAGACCCCGTCTTTTTCCGTCAACAGTGAAAAACAGTTTTATTACTGTTTCGGCTGTGGAGCGTCTGGGAATGTATACGGCTTTCTGATGGAAATGGAAAACTGTGATTTTCCCGAAGCGGTGAAAAAACTGGCGGAGCGCGCCAATATCCCTTTGCCGGAGCCTCAAATGACGGGACAGGCTCTCGCCATGGAGCGGCTGAAAGCAAGGCTCTTTGAAATGCATCGGGCGGCAGGAAGGTTTTATTATGACACCCTCCAGTCGGAAGAAGGCGCACCGGCACGGGCTTATCTGGAGCGGCGGCAATTAAAGCCAAACCTTGCCAGAAAGTTCGGTATCGGTTATTCCCCAGATCGCAGACATGCCCTTTTCGACCACTTGAAGGGATTGGGATATTCCGTAGAGGATATGGTCAAAAGCGGCTTAGTCATTCCTGATAAGGAGGGAAGCGGCTACCACGACCGTTTCCGGGGGCGGCTTATGTTCCCCATATTCGACGCGCAAGGACGCGTGGTAGGGTTTGGCGGCAGAATCCTAAGCAAGGGGGAACCTAAGTATCTGAACTCCCCCGAAACCATACTGTTCAGCAAGAGCCGCAATCTATACGGGCTGAACTTTGCAAAAGCTGCCAGAAAGAAGGAGCTCATTCTGGTGGAAGGATATATGGATATGATTTCTGTCTATCAGGCAGGATTCCATAATGTGGTGGCGTCTTTGGGAACGGCATTCAACAGGGAACACGCCATGACATTGAAGAAATACGCCGAGGACGTGATCCTGCTTTACGACAGCGACGAAGCAGGCACAAACGCCGCTCTCCGTGCCATTCCCGTATTGGTGGAAAATGGATTCCATGTGCGGGTGACACAGGTGCCTGACGGCAAAGACCCCGACGAATTTATCAAACAAAACGGCTCAGCAGAGTTTTCCAAGCTGCTGGTCAATGCCGTTCATTATATATCGTTCCAGATCGCCTGCATCCGCAGGAAATATGCCCTGGACAACCCGGAACATCGGGTGCGCTTTGCCACAGAGGCAGCGCAGATTTTGACAAAATTGGAAAGCGACATCGAGCGGGATGTGTATACCGCCGAGGTCAGCCGTATGACAGGGGTGGAGGAAAGCGCCATCCAGAATGAAATACGGAAACTTCGCCGCAAAGAAGATGAGGCATTCCAGCAGGAAGCCCAGAAGCGGCAGGTACAGATGCAAAGGCAGTACGGCGGCAGAGAAAAGGAAGACAAGGGGCTGTTGGACGCCCAGAAAAGTTTATTGTATTTTTCTGCCAGCCATCGGCATATATATGAAATTTTACAGAAGGTGTTGGATAAGGACGATTTTCCCACAGAGGTCTACGGCAAGGCATTTGAAGCCATGGGCACTTTATGGGAAGAAGCGGGGAATGTGTTCCCTGCGGAACTGATCAGTTTTTTTGAGGAAGGCGAAGCGCAACGGCGTGTCACGGAGATTTTCGCGGCACAACCGCCGGCAGACGATGGGTTTGACCTGCAAAAAGCCGTCAATGAAGCCGCAAAAGTATTGAAGCGGGCAAAGATCGACCGAAAAACGGCACAGGCATCCACCGTGGAGGAAATCCAACAGCTGGTGGAGGAGAAAAGAAAGCTGGAGGCACTGCATATTACCATCTGATATGGTTAGACTATAAGGAACACAGAAAGGGAGGATTGCTTTGAAATCCGTCGAAGAAACCACATTGTTGACCAGACTGGAAGAACTGGTTGCCATGGGCAAAAAGAAGAAAAGCGTATTAGAGTATAAAGAGGTCATGGACCATCTGGCGGATTTGGACTTGGACCCCGACCGCATCGATCGGATTTATGAATATCTGGAAACACAGGGCATTGATATCCTGGGCAACCTGGACGCAGAAGAAGAAGTTGAAAAAGACCTTGACTTGACACTGCCCGAAGGCATCAATATCGACGACCCTGTCAGAATGTATCTGAAGGAAATCGGTAAAGTGCCTCTGCTTTCCGCAGAGGAAGAAGTGGAACTGGCACAGCGTATGGAAGACGGCGACGAAGCTGCCAAAAAGAAACTGGCAGAAGCCAACCTGCGTCTGGTTGTCAGCATCGCAAAAAGATATGTAGGTCGTGGGATGCTGTTCCTTGACCTGATTCAGGAAGGCAATCTGGGGCTGATTAAAGCCGTGGAAAAATTCGATTACCACAAGGGCTATAAATTCTCCACCTATGCTACATGGTGGATTCGCCAGGCAATCACCAGAGCCATTGCCGATCAGGCAAGAACCATCCGTATTCCCGTACACATGGTGGAAACCATCAATAAACTCATTCGTATCTCCAGACAGCTGCTTCAGGAATTAGGCCGTGAACCGACCGCAGAAGAACTGGCAGTGGAAATGCAGATGCCCGAAGAAAAGGTTCGTGAAATCATGAAGATCGCACAGGAACCTGTTTCTCTGGAAACTCCCATCGGCGAAGAAGAAGACAGCCATCTGGGTGACTTTATCCCCGATGACGATATTCCCGCCCCTGCGGAAGCGGCAGCATTTACCCTGCTGAAAGAACAGCTTATCGAAGTGCTGGATACCCTCACCGAAAGGGAAGAAAAGGTATTGCGCCTGCGCTTTGGTCTGGACGACGGACGTGCCAGAACACTGGAAGAAGTGGGCAAAGAATTCAATGTCACACGAGAAAGAATCCGTCAGATCGAGGCAAAAGCCCTGCGTAAACTGCGTCATCCCAGCCGCAGCAAAAAACTGAAAGATTATCTGGAATAAGAAACACAAGTGGCAGGCGGCAGGCGTACCCAAAAGGGGTATGCTTGCCGCCTGTTTTGCATAGAAAGGAAACAGGTTATGGATATTTCAAAACGATTGCAGGCAGTGGCAGGACTGGTGACACGCCGCAGTATGGCAGACATCGGCACTGACCATGGCTATGTGCCTTTGTACTTATATGAACAGGGGAAAATCGACCGCGCACTGGCTTGTGACCTGAACAAAGGCCCTCTGGAAAAGGCAAAGGAAAACATCGCCGCCATGGGCGCAGGGAACGCCATCGAAACCCGTCTGGGAAGCGGACTTTTGCCTGTACATACAGGGGAAGTGGAAAGTGCCGTTATTGCAGGCATGGGCGGTATGCTCATTTGCCGTATCCTCAAAGAAAGCGAAGACGTGGCAAAAAGCCTGAAAGAATGGATACTTTCTCCCCAGCATGATTTAGACGCTGTGCGCCAGACTGTGTGGGATTTTGGTTTTGCCATTGATGAGGAAATCATGGTGAAAGAGGACGGGAAGTATTATCATATTTTCCGCTGTATCCCCGGCGAGGAAAGAGAGAAAACACCTGCCTCCCTTTTTTACGGCGGCAGATTATTGGAGAAACAAGACCCCATTTTGTGGGAAGAACTGACTAGAGAAGAAGCCCAGTATGAAAAAGTGGCGGAAGGTCTGCGCCAAAGCGGCACCCAGAAGGCGGCGGAACGCCTGGCGGAAATCGAGGAAAAACTGGCAGTCATCAAGGAGGCGAAAGCATGGTACAAGTAAAAGATATTATGGCAGTCATGGAGGGCATTGCCCCCAGAAAATTGGCGGAAAGCTGGGATAAACCCGGTCTGGCAGTGGGCGACCCCAACCATGAAGTGAAAAAAATACTGGTTGCGCTGGATGTGACAAAAGAAGTCATTGCCGAAGCGGCGGAAATGGGCGCGGATATGATTATCACCCATCACCCCATGCTGCTGTTCCAGAAATTTGACAGCATCACCACAGAAACCTCTGTGGGCAGTAAAATCATTTCTTTGATTCAGAATAACATTGCGGCTTTTTCCGCTCATACCAATCTGGATATCGCCAAAGGCGGCACCAATGACGTATTGGCGGAATTGATTGGCTTGCAGGATTTGACATACTTAGAAGAAACATGGGCGGAGGACTTGAAGAAAATTGCGGTATTTGTTCCTGTGACCCATGCCGAAGGGGTACGGAAAGCCATGTGCGACGCTGGTGCAGGAGAAATCGGCAATTATACCTGCTGCACCTTTGCGGCACCGGGAGAAAGCACCTTCCTGCCCATGGAAGGCAGCAATCCTTTCCTGGGGCTGGAACGGGTGGAAGAAGTCCGTCTGGAAGCTTTGGTACCTGCATCTCAGGCGGCAAATGTCATCGCCGCTATGAAGGCAGCCCATCCTTATGAAGAAGTGACTTATGACGTATATGCTGTGGAACAGAGATACAAAAAAGAAGGCATTGGACGCATGGGCGTATTGCCTGCGCCTGTGGCTTTCGCGGATTTTGCCAGAATGCTGAAAGAAAAATTAGGTCTGGATAGTATTCGCCTGACAGGTGATGCACATAAAATGATTCAGAAGGTAGCCCTTTGCACAGGCAGCGGCGCGGAATTTATCATGCCTGCTTATTACGCCGGTGCGGACGCTTATCTGACAGCGGACATCAAATTCCACGAAGCCCAGAAGGCAGTGGAAACAGGCATTTGTGTGGCAGATGTGACCCATTATGCCAGTGAAGTGCTTATTGTGCCTGTGCTCCAGAAAGCGCTGGAACAGACGGCGGCAGAAAAGGGCTGGGGCCTGGAAGTGGTTTGCTCCAAAGTCAACGGGCAGACATTCTGGGCGCTGTAAGAGGAGAAAAGGAGGAGAAAAGTCATGGAAACAAGACAGATCAACGTCATGGGAAAAATGGTGGAGATTGCAGAGGGGGCAACCTTTGCCGACGTGGCAAAAGATTTTTCCGGCATGGTAGATGGGCCTATTATGCTGGCAAGACAGAAAAATAAACTGCGGGAACTCCATCAGAAAATCCGCACCTGTGACGATGTGACATTTTACGGCATCGAAAACGATGAAGCCATGCGCGTTTATCGCCGTGGGGTGCTGATTCTGATGACAAAAGCCGTTTACGAACTCTGGGGCAATGAATCTCTGGTGGTAGTGGAACACTCTTTGCAGAAAAATCTCTACTGCGAAATCCGCAAACCAGAAATAGAAATCACAGAAGAAGTGCTGGCAAAAATCGAAGGCAAAATGCGGGAATATGTGGAGGCAGACCTGCCCATCTGCAAACGCACCATGCGGAAAGAAGATGCCAGAGAAATCGCCAGACGACAGGGCATGCCCGATAAGGATGAGCTGTTCCGTTATCGCCGGGCGTCCAATGTGAATCTTTATGAACTGGACGGCTTCTATGATTATTTCTATGGATATATGCCTGCGTCCACAGGGGATTTGAAGGTCTTTTCCCTCATGGCTTATGAAAACGGTTTTCTCATCCGTTTCCCTGACCAGAAACAGCCGGAAGTGCTGCGGGAATTTTCCAATCCCAAAAAGATCAGCAGTGTATTTCTGGAACAGATGCACTGGTGCCAGCTCATGGGCGTGAAAAATGTGGCAGAACTGAACCATACACTGACCCAGGGCAGATTTGGAGACCTGATTCGCATCAATGAAGCCCTTCACGAAAAGAAGATTGCGGAAATTGCTGATATGATTCACCAGCGTTTGGATAAAGTTCGTGTGGTACTCATTGCCGGGCCTTCTTCTTCCGGTAAGACTTCTTTTGCCAACCGCCTGTGCATTCAGCTGCAAGTATTGGGCATTCAGCCTCATAAAATCTCTCTGGATGACTATTTCGTGGAACGGGATAAAAACGCCTGTGGATGAAAATGGCAAACGGAATTATGAACATATCCATGCCCTTGATCTGCCGTTGCTCAATGACGACTTGAAGAAAATGATTGCAGGGGAAATGGTAGACCTGCCTACTTATAACTTTGTTACAGGCAAACGGGAATACAACGGCAACCGTATTCAGGCGAAGAAAGGCGAAATCCTGGTGCTGGAGGGCATCCACGGGCTTAACGATATGCTCACATCTGAAATCCCTGCGGAACAGAAATTCAAGATTTTCATCAGCGCCATGACACAGCTGAATGTGGACGACCATAACCGCATTTCCACATCTGACAGCCGTTTGATTCGCCGTATTGTACGAGATTATCAGTTCCGTGGACGTGACGCGGCAGAAACCATCCGCACATGGAACGACGTCACCGATGGGGAAGCAGAAAACATTTTCCCTTATCAGGAAAACGCAGACGCCATTTTCAACTCCGCAACTATCTACGAACTGAGCGTGCTGAAGCAGTATGCGGAACCCCAACTTTTTGCCATTGGGGAAGACCAGCCTGAATATATCACCGCAAAACGGCTCATCAAATTCCTGGGCTATTTCCTTGCGGCACCGGGTACAGAAATCCCCAACAACTCTTTGATTAAGGAATTTGTGGGCGGTAGCTGCTTTAAGGTTTGACAAACAGCTCCTTTTTGGAGTATAATTATCCACTGAGTAGACTGGACAGTCGCGCTGGATTCGCTCCAGTGAGGAAAGTCCGGGCTTCATAGAGCAGGGTGCCGGCTAACGGCCGGTGGAGGCGACTCTAAGGAAAGTGCAACAGAAATAAACCGCCTGTCTTTGGGCAGGTAAGGATGGAAAGGTGGGGTAAGAGCCCACCGCTCCTACGGTAACGCAGGAGGCTATGTAAACCCCACCTGAAGCAAGACGAAAGAGGGCAAAGAGGCTGCTCGTCTCTCCTCGATGAAAAGTCGCATGATGCTGTTGGCAACAACAGACCAAGATAGATGGCTGTCCACGACAGAACCCGGCTTACAGGTCTGCTCACTTTTTTTAAAGCAGGAAAATCCGATGTTTTTGGAAAAATGTCGGATTTTTTTATTTCGGAAATTTGATTTCTTTCCTCTGGAATGATAGAATCAGTACAGAGCGGCAGAAAGGAAGGTGCGATATGAAGGAAACAAGAAAAATCATGCAGGTGGTAACACTGCTGTATCTGGTGCTGGTGGGCATCGGGCTGTATATTGCGGCAAAAGTATTGCCGGCAGAAAGTCTGCTCAACGCCATCCTGCCTTTGGCATTGATTCTGATCGTACTTTGGTTTGTGCTGATCTTTGCCACACTGAAATGGCAGAGCAGAAAGAAGTGAGAGGATACAAAGGAGGGATTTCCCATGAACGACAGCGTGAGAAAAATGCTGGAATATAATCGTATTTTTGTAGACCATGAAATGTACCAACGATATGAAACCACAAAATATCCCGACCGGAAAATTGCCATTTTGTCCTGTATGGATACCCGTATGACAGAACTGTTGCCTGCGGCACTGGGCATCAAAAACGGCGATGTAAAGCTCATCAAAAACGCCGGCGGTCAGATCACTCACCCCTATGGCAGTGTGATTTTCTCCCTGCTGGTGGCTGTTTATGAACTGGGCGTGGATACCATTCTGGTCATCGGCCATGATGACTGCGGCGGCAGAGCGCTGGATGCCAAAAAGATGATCGCCAAAATGGAAGAAAAGGGCATTTCCAGAGATGTCATCGACCATGTAGATGCCAACCATAAAAATCTGGAACAGTGGCTCACAGGCTTTGGCGATATTTGCGCCTCTGTCCAGAACACCGTGGATACTATCCGCAACCATCCACTGATCTATAAAGATGTGGAAGTTTACGGTTTTGTCATGGACCCTCATACAGGTGCCATGCGTGAAGTGAAATGAAATGTGCAGACAAATGATATGGGAATTTTCCCCCTCCAGTAAGCCTATGGCGGCTATCATGAGGGAAATTCTGCGAAAATACCCCAATTGTGAATTCGGCAGGGAATTATTTCCCGGAAATCTCATTCCCATACTGCGGGTGTCCGGCGGCAAAACAACGGCGGATGTGGCAGACTGGGGGTATCTGACCCAGAAAGGCAAGCGGGTTTATAATGCCAGAAGCGAAACCCTGCTGGAAAAACCCCTTTTCGGAAAGGACTTTGTCCAGAACCGCTGTGTCATTCCGGTGACAGGTTTTGCGAGTGGGACGGAGATGGGACAGGATGGGATTTTCTGCCCCAAGAGGAAGAAATGCTGTATCTGGCTGGTTTCTGCCGGAAAAAGACGGAAGGCTGGGAAGCCACCGTTGTAACGGAGCACGCCTCGGGATGTGTGGGCGAGATTCATCACCGCACACCCCTTATATTGTCTGGTGAAAACTTGCGGCAATGGCTCTATGACGAAGCACTGGCGCGGCAGTTTCTGGAAGAAGCCAAAGAACGGGTACTGCTCAAACGGAAGAAGATGGAAGGAGAAACTTTATGAATATGACTTATCTGCATCACAGCGGATTTCAGATCGAAACAAAGCAGTCTGTACTGCTTTTTGATTACTACACCCAGAACGGGATGTTTGACAGAGTGAATGAAGGGGATTTCCCTCATAAGAAGTTTTATATTTTCGTAACCCACGGCCATGGGGATCACTATGACCCTGCTATCCTGCGGTGGGCAGATCGGGCACATTATATCCTGTCCGATGATGTGGAACTGCCCAAGGATTTCAAAGGGGAAGTGACATGGGTGAAACCCCACCAGAAACTCACAGTGGATGATCTGGAAATCGAAACACTGGCTTCCAATGATCAGGGCGTTGCTTTTGTGGTGAAAGTAGCCGGCAAACGCACCGTATTCCACGCAGGGGATTTGAACTGGTGGCATTGGAACGGCGAAAGTGACGAATTCAACAACGACATCGCTGACAGCTATCGTCGGGAAATCGACCTGCTCAAAGGCAGAGAAATCGACGTGGCATGTGTGCCTGCTGACCCTCGTTTGCAGGACAAATATGACTGGGCAGTGGATTATTTCATGGAAAGAGTTGGGGCAAAGGTGCTGCTGCCCATGCACTTCTGGAAACATTTTGATATCTGCGAAAAAACTGCGTCAAAAGCCTTACGGCGCCCATGTGGCTTTGATCCGCAGAGAAGGAGATACTTTCATCATTTAAGGCATGAAGGGGAGAAACTGGAGAGATTTTGAACCGCCGGAAAAACGGCGGCGAAAGCCCAGAAGATACGAGGAACCACCCAGAAGATATGAGGATGTGTACCAGCCGCCAAAACGGAAAAAACGCCGGAGAAAAGGCGGTATCTTCCGTCGTCTGCTGGTTGTACTGATTCTGTTTGTGCTGGGCTATGGGGGATTCTTTCTGTATTACCGCTATGGCAAGCCCTATACTGTGGCGCTGGACGCAGGTCATGGCGGAGAAGATGTAGGCTCTGTGGGGGTCATTCAGGAAGTACAGCTGACAGAGCAGACAGTGACAGCTTTGGAAAAACTGCTGAAAGAGGATGGACGTTTTCGGGTAGTGCTTACTAGAAAATGGGTGAGGGCATGTCTATCACCGATCGTAACCGCAAACTTGCCTTTTTGCAGCCGGATCTGATGCTTTCTGTCCATGGCAATGCCGATGAAACAGGGGAAGCATCAGGCTTTGAGTGCTATCCAGCCGTACCGGGTATGGAAAACCATGAGGCAAGCATGGAATTTGCCGCTCTGCTGGCAGAAGAGATGGAAGCGGCAGGCAGTGAGCTGCGGGGCGGCAATGGTATCCGTTTCGGGTACTATGTGAATGGTCAGAAAATGCTGGTGGATTCCACGGACACCACTGTTTATGATTACGATACCTTTGGTGTGCTGAAAAATCAGGAAGGTGCCGCTGTGCTGGTGGAACAGTGCTTTGTCACCAATGAAAAGGATGTGGCACAGTTCGGTACGGAGGAAGGCTGCCAAAAAGCAGCGGAAGCCTATTACCGGGCGATCCTGCGGTATCTGGGGGCAGAGGAAACCACAGAAAATCAATCAGAACCATAAAAACGAAGTTCTTTTGAAGCTTCCTCATAAGAAAACAAAGAAAGCTGAAATCTTTTCTATTGCAAGGATTTCAGCTTTCTTATTTTTATCAGGTATGTTTTTTTCTGAAGATAGCCGTCGCAGTTCCCCTTACGAAATGGAAGAAAAACAATGTTTCTGAAGGGAGAAGCTGCTTTTACAAAAAGTTTTCGTGTTTTCTTTTTTATGGCTGGAATTGATGCAAATCCTGCTGAAGAGATTCCACAAAACGGCTTACATGGAACCCATCACAGACATCATGGTGTACCTGTATGGCAAGGGGCATTTTCCAATGACCGTGGTGTTCCCATGCCTTGCCCAGTGTGAATATGGGCAGGAGATAGTCATAGCCCTTTTGCAGGTGCAGATGGAAGCCTGTGAATGTTGTCCATGGCACCATGGAAACGGGAAAGGTGTTGGGCGGTGTGTTTGGCTTTGCGTCCATATCCAGTACATTTCCGTAGGTTTCCAGATCGGCTTTGTATCGTGCAAGGAATGTGGAAAAGTCCTCGCTGTACTCTGTCCAGAGGTTGGAGAAGGTTTCCTGTTCCTTATGGAAAATGGTGTAGCATGGCTCCATGTTGGAATAGATGCCCACATTTCCCTTTTTGTCAAAGGCTGTGCGGAACTGCTCGTAGCGGTTTACGTTTTTGGTCAAGAGATACAGCAGGGCAAGATACAGGGAAACGCCTGTTTTCTTCAGAACGGTGATGTCCAGAGAAACGGTCATGCTGTAAGTGCAGGGAATGTCCTTGTGATAGTGGAGGAAATATGGCTTTCTGTGCCATGTTTCCATGTCAATGGGTGTAAATGTCATTGTCTTTGCTCCTTTTCGTGAAAAAGCCTGCTCTCTTAGGGGCATCTTCATAAGAAAACAAAGAAAGCTAAAATCCTTATCATGACAACGGATTCTAGCTTTCTTATTTTATGAAAATTTTATTTGTTATGTTTTCTTATGAAAACAGCCGTCGCAATTCCCCTTAAGAAATCAAGAAAAAGAAAAATCAATGTTTTCTTAAGGGGAAGTTGCTTTTGAAAGAGCAGGCACAGATGTTTATGCGTAAGGTTTGTAATGAGGCAGTTTGCAGTAGAATTCCTGCAATTTCTGGATGCGATGGTCGCCGTCCCATTCTACCAGATAAACCCCCTCATATTCCCGTTTTTCCCCTTCTTTGTTCACGTTCTGGAAATAGAAGGGTACCAATGTCAGATCCTGATCGTGTACGAAACGGCCAACTTCCCATTTTACGACACGGTTTTCGCTGTTCCATGTTTCAAACCAGCGACGGATCTGGTCCATGCCTTCGTATTCCCGTCCCTGAAATTCATAGTAATGCACATCCGGTGTAAAGACTGCTTCCAGCGGCAGCAGTTCCTGTCCCAGCCACATGTCCAGCCAGGCTTTGATGATTTCTTCGCGTTGTCTCATATCATACACCTCCGACCTTTAGGGTAGTATTGGATTTGTTTTTATTTTAGCACACACAGGAGGAAAAAACAAGGAAAGTGTGTAATCTGCATAAAAAAAACTCCTCGATGTGAGGAGTCTTTGACAATATCATGAAATATCCAGTTGTTTTTTCTCCAGACGTTTGATAACATCCTGCCGCAGGAGGGTATACAGAACGGACATAAGGGGAATGAAAATGAGCATACCCACAATGCCCATGAGGCTGCCGCCTACGGTAACGGCTACCAATACCCAGATGGATGGCAGACCAACGGAGCCGCCCACCACATGAGGGTAAATGAAGTTGCCTTCCAGCTGCTGCAATACCAAAAACAGCACGATGAACGCCAGTGCCTGCATGGGGCTGACCATGAGAATCAGGAATGCAGCTACCACGCAGCCGATGAATGCCCCGAAAATGGGGATCAGTGCTGTGAGGGCGATGAGGACGCCTACCAGCAGGGGATAAGGGAAGCGCAGAAGTGTCATGGCAACAAAGAACATGGTACCAAGAATGACGGCTTCCAGACACTGTCCGGTGAGGAACTTGGCAAATGTGCGGTGTGTCAGGGAAGCGATTTCCAGCACACGTTCTGCCTGCTGTTTTTTCAGATAAGCAAACAGCAGCTTCCGGCACTGTCTGCCCAGTTTTTCTTTCTGAATGAGGATGTAGCAGGCAAAGACAAAGCCAATGACAAACGTGGTCACGCCGCTGAAAATGCTCTGTACCATAGAGAATGTGGAGCCCAGTACGATGTCAGCGCCGCTCTGGAAAATATTTGTGGCTTTTTTGATGATTTCATCCCAGTTCAGATCCAGATTTGCCAGCCAATAGGAAATTTCTTTGTTGTTGTGGAACAGTTCTTCCAGTTTATCCAGCAGGATGGGTACGTTTGCCTGGATGGTTCTGCCCAATCCGGAAACGGTTCTGCCCAGTTCTGGGAAGATGACCAGCACTGCCAGTGCCAATACGGCAATGACAAGAACCAGTGTGAGGATCATGCTGAAGGGACGCAGGAATTTTTCCCGTTTTTTCTGTCGCTTTTCGTTGCTGTCTTTGCTGCACAGCTTGCAGATAGTGATTTCAATGCGGTTCATGGGTACACTGAGGATGAAGGCAATGGCTCCGCCCAGAATGAAGGGGGCAAGGATGCCGCCCAGGAAAGTAATGGCACCAATGACTGCTTCCAGCCGCCACAGACCTACGAACACTGCCAGTGTAAAGACGATGAGCAGACATATTTTTTCATGTTCTCTTTATCTAAAGACATTTTCTGAAATGCTCCTTTCTGTATTCGGATTCACTTGTGGTCAAGTATAGCATATATCACGGAAAGAAACAAATAATTTCAGTCTCTTTTTCCCGAAATCCCTTTACAGGGCAGGGTTTTCCGTTTAAACTAGAATATGATATTTTGCCGGACTATGGCTTCGGCGCAAAAGAATGAGAAAGGAAGATGAAATATGGAAGTCAGAACCAGATTTGCCCCCAGCCCCACAGGCTATATGCACATCGGGAACTTGAGAACCGCTTTATATGAATATTTGATTGCAAAATCCCAAGGTGGGAAATTCATCCTGCGTATTGAGGATACAGACCAGGAACGTCAGGTGGAAGGCGCAGTAGATGTGATCTACAACACCATGCGCATGACAGGTCTGCACCATGATGAAGGCCCCGATATCGGCGGCGAATACGGCCCTTATGTACAGAGCGAACGTATGGGCATGTACATGGACTACGCAAAAGAACTGGTGGAAAAAGGCGAAGCATACTACTGCTTCTGCACAAAAGAACGTCTGGAATCCCTGAAAGAAAGCAACGCAGAAGGCGCCGCTTTCGCAAAATATGACCGTCACTGCCTGGGTCTGTCCAAAGAAGAAGTACAGGCAAAACTGGACGCAGGCGTACCTTTCGTTATCCGTCAGAAAATGCCCGACAGCGGTACAACCACATTCTCTGACGTGGTATACGGCGACATCACTGTGGAAAATACAGAACTGGACGACCAGATTCTGATGAAAGCAGACGGTTTCCCTACTTATAACTTCGCAAACGTTGTGGATGACCACCTGATGCACATCACACACGTGGTACGCGGCAGCGAATACCTGTCCTCCACACCTAAATATAACCTGCTGTACAAAGCATTCGGTTGGGAACCTCCCGTATATGTACACCTGCCGGCAGTTATGCGTGACGCACACCATAAACTGTCTAAACGTCATGGAGACAAGTCCTTTGAAGATCTGGTAAGAGAAGGCTATGTGGTAGAAGCCATCGTCAACTATATCGCTCTGCTGGGCTGGAGCCCTTCCGGCACACAGGAAATCTTCTCCCTGAAAGAACTGGAAGAAAACTTCGATATGGCTGGTCTGAGCAAATCTCCTGCTATCTTCGATATCAAGAAGCTGACATGGATGAACAGCGAATACCTGAAAGCCATGGACTTTGAAAAGTACTACGCTCTGGCAGAACCCAAGCTGAAAGAAGCACTGGGTGATACAGATCTGGATCTGAAAAAGATTGCCGCTCTCCTCCAGAAACGTCTGGAAACACTGAACGACATTCCCGGTCTGGTGGAATTCTTCAAAACGCTGCCCGAATACGGCACAGAACTGTATACCCATAAGAAAATGAAAACAAACGACGAAATTGCTCTGTCTTCTCTGGAAGCAGCTCTGCCTATACTGGAAAATCTGGCAGACTGGAACACTACCAGCATCCATGACGCACTGATGGCACTGGTTGGTGAACTGGGCATCAAAAACGGTCAGCTCCTGTGGCCCGTTCGTACCGCTCTGTCTGGTGAACCTACTTCTCCCGGCGGCGCTATGGAACTGGCAGACATTCTGGGCAAGGAAGAAAGCCTGCGCAGAATCCGCAAAGGCATCGAGCTGCTGAAAGGCTGAGCCGTGGCTTTGACAAAATAAAAAAGAATCGGTATTTCAGATCGTCGGAAATACCGATTTTCTTTTTCTTGAGATGAAGAAAAATGTGTGAAAATGGGACTTTTCTGCGAAAAAATTCATATCCTAAGAATTTCCATGGAATATCTTAATAAATTCGACAGGGTTTCGCAAAAGTTCCGTTAAAAAAGTGTGTTATACTGCTTTTGTAATCAGGAACGGGGGCGTGGGCGATGCAGATATTGCGTATTTTGCAAATAGCAATATTGGGTATTTTATTTTTTCTCACAATGGTACAGATTTACTTTCAAATTTTCTCTCCCCGTCGCAGAAAGAACGGCTGGAGGAGAACCCTGATTTATTGCGGACTTATGTTCGTAATTTTTCTCATTCCTTCTTTGGCGCCGGCTCCCGTTTCGCCTGATTCGGTGACCATCAGCAAGTCGGCGGCACATGTGCCGGACTGGTTGGTTTATTACAACCAGACAGACGAACGCTGGGCCAATGAGTTATATGGCGAAGTAGACTATATGGAGGAAGCCGGATGCGGCCCTACGGTATTGGCTATGGCAGTCAGTTCCCTGACAGACACCCAGGTGAGTCCAAAAGAAATGGCGGACTGGGCGGCAGAGAATGGATATTGTGCGCCGGGTTCCGGCAGCTATCATACCCTCATTGCTGACGGACTCAAGCATTTTGGATTGGAGTGCGCTACCACCAATAATGGGGCGGAGGTACAGAAAGCCTTGCAGGCTGGTTATCCCGTCATTGCCCTTATGGGGGAAGGTCACTTCACCGGCGGCGGACATTTTATACTGCTCTGCAACATAGATGCCAGAGGCGAAGTTTTTGTGGCAGATCCCAAAAGTGTGGAAAACACAGAAAAGCTGTGGCCGCTGGACACCATTTTGGCGGAAGCCAAAACAAGCCCTACCACAAACGGGGCTTACTGGATTATTAGACAACAAGTTTAAATTTCGAATATAGAATCATACCCCTCTCTCAAGAAAACGGAAAAAGGGCCATCGAATAGATGGCCCTTTTTCTGTGCAGTGTTTTACGAGAGATTTTCTGGAAATAAGTGTTTTGCCGGTCAGTTTTCCAGCATATTGTCGATCATGTCGTCCATGACCTCTTCGGCTTTGACAGCCATTTTTTTGCCTTTTTTCATCATTTTGCGGTAGGTCTTTTTGTCCTGCATCAGATAGCCAACGCCCATGATGGCAGCTGCGCCGCCCACAAGCATGCCTGTGGTGAATTTATTCATGTTATTCCGCCTCCTTTTTTCTTTTTTAGTATGAGGAAAAGAAAAAAGAATATGCAGGAGAAAAATTGGAAAAATAAAAAAAAGAAAGCCCCCGATGCAAGGGGAGGCGCAAAGGGGGGTTTCTAGCATAGGTTATTCGCCCAGATCGTGGATGAACAAGCCGCTGCGCAGCTTTGGTTCAAACCATGTGGATTTGGGGGGCATGGTGCGTCCGGCGTCTGCCACTGCCATCAGTTCATCCATGGCTGTGGGGAATATGGAAAATGCAACCTGCATTTCGCCGCTGTCCACCCGTCTTTCCAGCTCGCCCAGACCGCGGATACCGCCGACAAAGTCGATGCGTTTATCCGTTCTGGGATCACCGATGGCAAGGACAGGCGCAAGGAGTGAATCCTGCAAGATGGAGACATCCAATCCATCCACAGGGTCGTGGGACAAAATGTGGTCTTTGGCTTCCAGCAGATACCATTTGCCACCCAGATACATACCAAAGGTGTGTCTGCGAGGGGGATGGCAGGGGGAAGCGGGAGCGGGAGAAACGTTGAAGTTTTCGGAAATCTTTTCCAAAAATTCCTGTTCGCTTCGCCCGTTCAGATCCTTGACCACACGGTTGTAATCCAAGATAAAGAGTTCGTCCGCAGGGAACAGTACGGAAAGGTAGTAGTTGAATTCTTCTTCACCGGTGTAATCTGGTTTCTGTTCTCTACGTTTCAGACCCACTTTCACAGCAGATGCGTTCCGGTGGTGTCCGTCGGCGATATAGAAATTTTCCACATTGGCAAAGCTCTGTACCAACATGCCGATTTCTGTATCGCTGTCAATGACCCATACAGTGTGACCGATGCCGTCTTCGGAAACAAAGTCATACACAGGAGGTACCGCCGCTGTATAGCCGTCGATGATGGCTTTGGCGTCAGCATTTTCCTTGTAAGCCAGGAAAATGGGGCCTGTGTTGGCGTTGAGGGTATCCACATGGCGGATACGGTCAGCTTCTTTGTCGGCACGGGTCAGCTCGTGCTTTTTGATTGTGTCATTCAAATATTCGTCAATGGCGGTGCAGACAACCAGTCCTGTCTGGCTTCTGCCGTCCATGGTCAGTCGATAGATATACAGATTGGGCAGCAGATCCTGTGTGAAAATGCCTTTGTCCAGCTGTTCATAGAAAGTATCTCTTGCTTTTTCATAAACAGCGGGGCTGTAAGGGTCTGTACCCACGGGCAGATCGATTTCCGCCCGGTCAATATGCAAAAAGGAATAGGGGTTTCCCTTTACCATTTCTCTGGCTTCCTCTGTGTTCATAACGTCATAAGGCAGGGCTGCCACGTCCTTCGCATACTCAGGCGCGGGACGGATGCCCATAAAAGGTCTGATGGTTGCCATATTATCCCTCCTGATTCAGTACGCGTACTTTTTTAACACTGTGGATAGCATACAGGTCATCCACCAGTTCCTTGATGTTTTCCGGCAGGTTATCGCAGACGATGATGTTGTAAGCCAGCTCGCCTTTGGAGTTGTTTACCATCTTATCGATGTTGATATGGTGCTTGGTAAATACCGCACCCAACTGCCCGATCATGTTCACGATGTTGGAGTGGGAAATGGCAATACGAGGTTTGCCGGAATAAGGCACGATACAGCCGGGGAAGTTCACGGAATTGCGGATGTTGCCGTAACGCAGGTACTCCCGCAGTTCCACAGCAGCCATTTCGGCGCAGTTTTCCTCGGATTCCGGTGTGGACGCACCCAGATGAGGCAGAACGATGATGTTTTCGTTGCCCAACAGGGTTTCGTCGGGGAAGTCTGTGATATATCTTGCGATGATGCCTTTTTCAATGGCGTCTTTCAGTGCGTCGTTGTTCACCAGACCGCCTCTGGCAAAGTTCAAAAGTCTTGCGCCTTTTTTGGTAACGGCAAAGAGCTTTTCGTCAAAGGTGTCTCTGGTCTTGTCATTCAGTGGAATGTGGATGGTGATGTAATCGCTTTTTGCCACCAATTCTTCCAGTGTTTCCGCTTTGTCAACGGAAGCAGAAAGATGCCAAGCAGCTTCCAGTGTCAGGAAGGGGTCATAGCCTACGACGTCCATGCCTAAGTCAAGAGCGGCATTTGCCACCAGTACGCCGATGGCGCCCAGACCGATGACGCCCAGAGTCTTTCCGGCGATTTCGGGGCCGATGAACTGTTTTTTGCCAGCTTCTACGGCTTTTTCCACGTTTTCGTTGTCTGTAAGGGTCTGTACCCACTGTGCGCCGTTGATGATGCGGCGAGAGGATACCAAGAGACCTGCCAGCACCAGTTCTTTTACGGCATTGGCATTGGCACCGGGGGTATTGAATACTGGAATCCCCATTTCTGTGCATTTGTCAATGGGAATGTTGTTGGTGCCTGCACCTGCACGGGCTACCCCCAGCAAATTGTCGTTGAGCTCCATGCTGTGCATGTCGAAGCTGCGCAGGATGATGCCCTCAGGGCGGGCAGCTTCCGGATCTATGAGAAATTCTGCTTCAGGCAGTTTGCTTAGGCCTGCCTGAGAAATCTGGTTCAGTGTTTTGATGGTATACATACGGACATTCTCCTTTACTTATTCTCTGCTTCAAACTGTTTCATAAACGCCACCAGCGCTTCTACGCCTTCTTTGGGCATGGCGTTGTAGATGCTGGCACGCATGCCGCCAACGGTACGATGGCCTTTCAGATTCACGAAGCCTTTTTCGCCGGCTTCCTTGATGAATTTTGCGTTCAATTCTTCTGTGGGCAGCACAAAAGGCACGTTCATGAGGGAACGGTCTTTTTTCTGCACAGTGCCGCGGAACAGGGCGGAACTGTCCAGAAAATCGTAGAGCAGTGCCGCTTTTTCCTCATTGCGTTTCTGCATGGCTGCTACGCCGCCTTGTGCCTTTACCCATTCGAATACACGGCCCATGAAGTAAATGCCGTAAGTGGGCGGTGTGTTGTAAAGGGAATTGTTTTTGGCATGGATGTCATACTTGAGCATGGTGGGTGTGAAATCCATGGCATTGCCCAGCAGGTCTTCCCGGATGATGACAACAGTCACCCCGGCAGGGCCCAGGTTTTTCTGCGCGCCCGCAAAGAGCAGACCGAACTTTGTGATGTCGATTTCCTCGGACAAAATGGAGGAGGACATATCCCCCACCAGAGGAACATCGCCCACATTGGGCAGCTCTGTCCAGCGTGTGCCGTAAATGGTGTTGTTTAAAGTGATATAGAAATAGTCCGCATGTTTGTCAAATTTGGATTCGTCCAGTTCGGGGATGCGGTCGAAAGTGGTGTCGGCAGAAGAAGCCACAATGTTGACTTTGCCGTAGCGCGCCGCTTCTTCCGCGGCTTTTTTCGCCCACTGACCTGTCACCACATAGTCAGCCTTGTTGTTTTTGTTCATCAGATTCAGAGGAATCATGGCAAACTGTGTGGAGCCGCCGCCCTGAAGGAACAGGATTTTGTAATTGTCGGGAATGTGCATCAAATCCCGCAGGTCTGCCTGAGCCTTTTCCAAAATGCCTTCAAACACTTTAGATCGATGGCTCATCTCCATTACGGACATGCCTGAAGAGCCGTAACAGACAAATTCTTTTTGTGCCTGTTCCAGAACTTCCAGTGGCAGCATGGATGGTCCAGCTGAAAAATTGAATACTCTTTCCATAAATAAGCCTCCCTTAAAGTGTGATTGAAAATGCGTCCCAATTATGTGGGACGGAAAAAGACCATGGTCTTTTTGGTTTTATGAAGTTGATTATAGCACGGCAGGCGGAACCGTCAATATAAAAGATGTTTTTTTTAAAGTGTAAAAAATTTTCGGAGGATAGCGCAAAAAAAGTTCAAAAAAGTTGCAAAAAAATGTCAATATTAAACAGACAAATGTCCATATAAGAAATACAAAAATGAATACTGTCTTTTGTATACAGCAAAAAGCCCATAGAAATCAAACCTTTCAAAAAATGGGAATTTCCTCCGGCATGATACCAGCTTATGGTCTGACAAAAGAAAGGATGATGTTTTTTTACATTCAAAAGACAAATTCTTTGTTGTGTTCGCACAAAAAGGACAAAAAAGAGGGCTCCTCATAAGAAAGCATTGTTTTCTCATGAGGAGCCTGATGAAAAAAAGGTTATTTTTCCGCCAGCATTTCACAAGTCAGGTCTACGAAAGCCTGGGCCGCAGGGGAAAGTTCTGCCGGCGGCAGGGCAACGCCAAGCGAAATGGTATGGGGCGGGTCTAAAGGCAGTTTGACGACGTTAGCTGTGTGTCCTTCGGTGATGAGGTGGTTCATGATACTCATGCCCAAGCCCTGGGCAATCATGGAAAGAGCGGCATGGTTTTCGATGGTTTCATATTTTACTTTGGGGTGGATGTTATGGGCGCGGAACAGCTGGACAACGTCATAATCGGCACCATAGGCAGGCATGATGAAGTCCTCCTGCTGGCAGGCAGAAAGAGGGTACGCCTTTTCTTTTGCCATGGGATGATCCGGCGGCAGTACGGCAATCATGGGGTCTTTCCGCAGGGGAATCCATGTGTAAGGGCTGTCGGGTTTTTCGCTGTACAGGCAAATATCCACCTGCCTGTTTTCCAGAAAGCTGTCTAGTTCCTGATGGATGCCTTCTTTTAATATGATGCGGATGCCGGGATAGGATGCGGCAAAAGCTTTGATGACGGGAGGCAGCCAGCAGGTGGCAATGCTGGTGTAAACGCCGATGGTGAGGCGACCTGTCTGCAAGCCATTGATGCGGGAGGAAATCTGCTCAAAACGATTGGCACAGTCTGCCATTTCCCGGAGAACAGGCATGAGTTCCAACGCGCTGGGCGTAGGGACAACGCCTGTTTTGGAGCGGTACAGCAGGGGAAAACCCAGTTCCGCTTCCAGATTGGTCATCATGTGGCTGATGCCGGAAGGGGTGTAGTGGAGCTGTTCCGCCGCCTTTGTGAAACTGCCTGTGTCGATGGCAGCCAGCAGCGCTTCGCATTTTTTGAAATCCATTTGGTGACCTCCTTATCCTTGACGATTCTTCATAGATAATAGTATAAAACAGCGTTTTACTTTATACAAGAGGGGTGTTATACTGAGGGCAGATATTACAGAAAGGAAGGCGGTAAGGTATGCAGAAGAAAGAAATGGCAGGGCTTATGGTCATTGCGGCAGGTTGTCTTTGGGGTGTCATTGGATTGTTTTCCCGTAAATTGTCGGCGGTGGGGTTTGATGCCGTGCAGATCACGGCGCTGCGCAGTCTGGTAACGGCAGCAGGACTGTTTTTATTGCTCTTTGGCAAAGACCGGAAACTTTGCCGTGTGGACTGGAAAGATTTGTGGATGTTCTTGGGCACAGGCATTTGCAGCATTGCCGGATTCAATATCTTTTACTTTGTGACCATCAGCATCACCACGTTGTCCGTGGCGGCAATCCTCCTTTATACAGCGCCCTTTTTCGTTATGGTGCTGTCGGCAGTGCTGTTTCATGAGAAATTTACTGCCCAGAAGGTGAAAGGACTTGTGCTGGCGTTGGCTGGATGCATCTGCACCACAGGGATTTTCAGCGGCAGTATCCATGTGACGGCATTGGGCATCCTTACAGGCGTTGCATCGGGTTTCTGCTATGCCCTTTATAGTATTTTCGGGAAATTTGCTTTGAAAAATATACTTCTGAAACGGTGACACTGTACACATTTCTTATGGCATCTGCTGCCATGTTGCCCCTGTCCCATCCGGCGGATATGTTTTCTCTGGCAGTCAGTGATTTTTCCATGGCAGGTGGCATTTTGCTGCTGGGGTTGGTGTGTACTCTCCTTCCCTTCCTGCTTTATACCAGAGGGCTATCTCGTATGGATTCGGGGAAAGCCTCTGTCCTTGCTTTTGCGGAGCCACTGACGGCAACACTCTTGGGTGTGGTTGCTTTTGGTGAAGTGCCGGACGGCTTCGGCTGGCTGGGGGTTATCCTGCTTTTTGGCGCACTGGTGCTGCTGCAAATGCCCCAGAAACAAAGAAAAGCTGGAAAGATTCCCAATATTTTGTAAGATATTGATTCCTATTCCCTTTAGAAAAAAGACGGTGACTGGCAGACAGACCCGTCTTTTTTTCTGTTTTGCTTCATAAACATGACAGGAGGGGGAATGGATATGGACGAAAAGAAGCGGCGATATTTGTTATGGGCATGCTGTATGGTCATTTGCCTTTGTGTGCTCCATCAGGGACGGGCGGCGGAAACCATGCTGCCTGTGGCGGAAAAAACCATTGTGCTGGATGCGGGACACGGCGGCTGGGATCCGGGAAAAACAGGGAAAACCGGGGTGGATGAACAGGAACTGAATCTTGCCATTGTGAAGAAATTGCAGGCGTATCTGGAACAGGGCGGTGCAAGGGTTTATGTGACCAGAGGGGACGGCATGGCTTTGGGACAGAGCAAACAGGAGGACATGCGGGTGCGGAAAGAAATCACCAATGAAAGCGGCGCGGACATTTTGGTGAGTATCCATCAGAACGCTTTTCCTTCTTCTTCCGCAAAAGGAGCGCAGGTTTTTTACCATAGCCAGAGTGGAGAAGGCAAAGCCCTTGCCCAGTGTATACAGGAAAGTCTGCGGCAGAGGGTAGATCAGGAGAACACCAGACAAATCAAGGCAAACAGCGATTATTACATCCTCCGCACCACCCAGATTCCGGCGGCATTAGTGGAGTGCGGCTTTTTGTCAAATGGAGCGGAAGAAGCGAAACTCAATGACGATACCTATCAGGAACAGATGGCATGGGGCATTTACTGCGGCATTCTGGACTATTTTGCGGCGAAAGACGGCGCCGGAGGTTTACAGCTTGCGGAAAAGCGGATATAATGGGAAAAACGACGAAACGCTTTGATATTAGGAAGGAATGGAACCATGGAACAGAATTTTCAGACACTGGGACTGTCCGACGCCCTTGTGGCAGGCTTGGCAAAGCAGGACATCACTGTGCCCACAGATATACAGACAAAAATGATCCCTGCCATTATGACAGGAAAGGACGTGGTTGGCAGATCGGAAACAGGCTCCGGCAAGACACTTGCTTATCTGCTGCCTATTTTTCAGAGAATCGACCCTAACGTAAGGGGCACACAGGCAATCATCCTGACACCTACCCATGAACTGGCGGCACAGGTGCATCGTCAGGCGGAACTGCTGGCAAAGAACGCCGGTGTCAATGTGGGCTGTGCCCTCATCATTGGTACTGCAAGATTGCAGCGTCAGGTGGAACGCCTTCGGGAAAAACCGCCCATCGTAGTAGGCTCCACAGGTCGTATTTTAGACCTCATCAAACGGAAAAAAATTCAGGCACATCTGGTAAAGACCATCGTGCTGGATGAAGGGGATAGACTGCTGGAGGACGGCAATTTCGCAGCGGTGCAGGCAGTCATCAAAACAACCCTCCGTGACAGACAGCTGGTGCTCCTTTCTGCTTCCGTTGGAGGCGAAACCCAGCAGCGTGCAAAAGAAATCATGAAGGAAGATGCCCTTTTTGTGGAAGGGGCTTCTCAGGTGGGACAGGTTCCCGATACCATTTCCCATAACTTCATCCTGACTGCACCCAGAGAAAAATTCCTCATGCTGCGGAAAGTGCTGGCAGGGGAAAAACCGAAAAAAGCGATGGTATTCCTCAATAACCCGGAAAACATCGAGGTCACTGTGGACAAGCTCAATTACCACGGTATCAAGGCGGCTGGCATCTACGGTCAGGTAGGTAAACTGGACAGAAAAACAGCCCTGGATGATTTTAGAGAAGGCCGTGTGCAGGTGCTGGTGGCTTCCGACATCGGCGCTAGAGGTCTGGACATTCCTGACGTGACTCATGTCATCAATCTGGATATTCCCGAAGATCCTACCCATTATCTCCACCGTGCGGGACGCTGCGGCAGACAGGGACAGACAGGCTGTGCCATCTCCATCGTGACCCCTTATGAACGCCGCTGGATTCATAAGTATGAAAAGGTATGGGGACTGCGTTTTGCCCAGAAAGATATGGTTTACGGCAAGCTCACCGACAGCACCAAGACCAAAAAAGATCTGGAACCCAGAAAGTCCCAGCCCAAGGAAAAAGCCCAGCCCAAAGGGCAGGCAAAAAGCGGCAAGAAGTTTGTAACAAAAAAGAAAAAATAAAATCCCGAAAAAATCATTGTGGAAATCATGGAAATCATGTATCATAAATAAGGAACTTTTAAGTAAAAAATAACATTGCAGGAGGTAGCGAATATGAGCGAAAAAATGCGGATGCGGCTGCGGTCATGACCACGAACACGAAGAAGACGTAATGGATCTGGAAACCATGTTCCTGACACTGGACGACGATACAGAAATGGAATGCGGCATTCTGGGCGTATTTGAAGTGGAAGGTCTGGAAGGCAAAGAATATATTGCCCTGCTTCCTTTGGAAGACGAAACCGTTCTGCTGTATGAATACAAAGAAGTTGGCGACGAAATCGAACTGAACGTTATCGAAGATGACGATGAATTCGACAAAGTTTCCAACGCTTTCTACGACATGTACGAAGACGAAGAATAAGCAAAAACACAACAAGGGGCAGGGCATGGAAAAACGATGCTTCTGCCTTTTTGTGTCTGAAGAATATTTTACCAGAATATGGAGTGTGATGAGATGAAAGGAAAAAGACTGAGCGCTATGGCTATGGCGGCAATGCTGGGGGTATTGCTGGTGCCAAGCAGCGCATACGCGGCAAATGCGGATTGGACTGCGGGAAATCCCCTCATTGCCCACGCTTTGGGGGAATATGACGGAAAAATCGAAACCAACTCCCAGGAAGCCTTTATTTCCTCTTGGGAAAACGGCTACCGCGTCATGGAGGCGGATTTTATTTATACATCTGATGGGGCGCTGGTGGTACGCCATGACTTTGATAAAGACGGCAGTTATTACCGTCTGGAAATCGAACCCGGCAGCAATCTGGTCATGGACAGCAACACTTTCCAGAATAAGAAGATCATTTATGAACAGACCCCTATGACAGCCGTAGACCTGATGTATCTGATGACGACTTATACAGACGTATATCTGGTGACAGATACAAAGGATACAGACAAGGCCACTGTTCAGAAACAGTTCCAGGATCTGAAGAATATCGCCAACAACATCGGCCATCCCGAAATTCTGGATCGTATCATCCCGCAGATTTATAACGAGGAAATGCTGGGCTGGATCAAGGAAATCTATGACTTCCCTCAGTGGATCTATACCCTGTATTTGCAGACCAATGTGGACTATGCAAAAACAGCGGATTTCTGTGCCAAAAACGGCATCGGTGTTGTAACCATCGAAAAAAGCCGTCTGAACCAGTCTATTGTGGATACCTTCCAGGCGAAAGATGTGCAGGTTTATGCTCATACCGTGAACCGCTACTTGCAGTTTGAGGATTTGCTGGCCATGGGTGTCAGCGGCATTTACACAGACAGCATCAAGCCTTATGAATTGGATTGGGTAGGTCTGGAAAACGCAAGAAAATTGTCTGTGGAACCTGTGAATATGGGCAGCAATAACTACACACTGCATACCATGGACATCATGGGCACAAAGTATGTGAAACTCCGTGACTATGCGGCAATGATGTCTGCAAACGGCGGATTCTCCGCACAGTTTGACGCTGCGACAAATACATTGGCACTGAAAAACAGCGGTACCTTCACCACACTGGGCAATGAACTGCTGCTGAAAGAAAGCGACCGCCTGATTACCAAAAAAGCAACCAATAAGCTGACTTATAATGACGCGGAAGTGACCCTCACAGGCTACACCATCGATGGTGACCTGTATTATCCTTTGCAGGGCATGCTGGATCTGACCGGACATGCGCTGGAAACAAAAGACGGTGTTACAACAGTGACAAAAGCGGCGAAAGCAGAGAAATAAAAACATGGCGAAAAGAAGGCTGTATCCCAGAAAAACAAAGGGTCACAGCCTTTTTTGTTTCGGGAAAAAGTACACCTGAACTCGTTGACAGAAAATACAAACAGTGGTATGCTGTGGACAGAAGAACAACAAATTTTTACATTTGCTGGGGGTGCCGCGCAAACGGCTGAGAATCGGTAAGAGGGCCGATACCCTTATTTCACCTGATCTGGATCATGCCAGCGTAGGGAAGCGGAATCTTGCAGAACAGGCGCAGCAAAAGAGCTGTGCTTTTTTTATGCAAAGGATGCCCACCTTTTCCAGCAATGTAAGCGGACTGAGAAAAAGGAGAGAGGCACCGTGAAAACAAAGAAAATGGCAATTTCGGCAATGTTCATTGCAGTGGGCGTTTTGGCTGGGAATATCATTTACATCCCTGTGGGGGCATCCAAATGCTTCCCTGTACAGCATACCCTGAATATACTGGCGGCAGTATTTCTGGGGCCTGCTTACGGCGTCATCAACGCTTTCTGCATTTCCCTGCTGCGCAACTTCATGGGCACAGGCTCTCTGCTGGCCTTTCCCGGCAGTATGGTAGGGGCGTTTCTGGCAGGGATGATCTATAAAATGACAAAGAACAACTGGGCAACGGCTGTTGCGGAAGTGGTTGGTACAGGGGTTCTGGGCGGCCTTTTGGCAGTGCCCATAGCTATCCTCATGATGGGTCAGGAAGCCGGCGCATTGGCTTTTGTGCCTTCTTTCCTGCTCAGCTCCTTCGGCGGCAGTGTCATTGCCATGATTTTGCTGAAGTCTGCTCATTTTGTGCAGGCGGCAAAAAAGAGTATTTGAAAACAGGAGGAATGAAGTATGAAACATGTATTGACCATAGCTGGTTCTGATACCTGCGGCGGCGCTGGCATTCAGGCGGACTTGAAAACATTTTCCGCGCAGGGTACTTATGGTATGAGCGTTATCACAGCGGTAACTGTCCAGAACACACAGGGTGTATTTGGCTGTCAGGATATCGACCCTGAGATCATCAAAGGCCAGATTGACGCTATTTTTACAGACATTGAAGTAAGTGCCGTAAAAATCGGTATGGTATCTCAGATCCCTACCATCCACGCCATTGCCGACAAACTGGAACAGTATCAGCCCAAGAATGTTGTGCTGGACCCTGTTATGATTTCCAAGAGCGGTTTTGACCTGATGCAGCCCGAAGCCAAAGAAGCGCTCATCACCAGACTGATTCCTCTGGCTTATGTCATCACTCCCAACCTGCCGGAAGCGGAAGTCATCACAGGACTGAAGATCAACGATCTGGCTTCTATGGAACAGGCAGCAAGAGCCATTCATAAAATGGGCGCCAAAAACGTGCTCATCAAAGGCGGCCATCTGGAAGATGACGCCACAGACCTGCTCTTTGACGGGGAAAACATTGTGACACTCCATTCTGACCGTATCAATACAAAGAATACCCACGGCACAGGATGCACCATGTCCTCCTGTATCGCCGCAAATCTGGCAAAAGGCAAAACAGCGGAAGAAGCTGTTCGCATCGCCAAAGACTACATCACAACAGCCATTGCCCATTCTCTGGACATCGGCAAAGGTGTAGGCCCTACCAACCATTTCTATGAACTGTATACCAAAGCTGGTATCTGGGATGAAATCAAAGATTGATTTGACTGAGAGGCATGTCTTTTTTGGACATGCCTTATTTTATGCCGAAATTTGTCTCAAGAAAGGTTAATTAAAACATTTTTCATTGTCTTTTGTCGAAAAGGGAGATATAATGTAAAAATGCTGTGCTATGCCCTTGGGCAGCAGTGGAACAGAAAAAATGCCCTTTTTGAGGGTAAAACATAAAAATTTTGCAGACGGAGGCGGCATGTTTGAGTAGAAGAAGAAAAAACAGATTGCGCAGATTGTTTTTCAAGACACTGTTTATTACTATGGCCATACTGATTGCCCTGATGCTGGCGGCTTATGGCGTATTCGCATATTTGCTGGGCGGACTGAATCGTACCACATTGGATGAAAGCAAACTGTCCGTAACGGCAGGTCTTTCCCAGAACGGAAAAATCACCAATATTGCGTTGTTCGGGCTGGACTCCCGAAACCATGACTACGAAGGTCGTTCCGATGCTATTATGGTGGCTTCTGTCAATGGGAAAACAGGGAAGATCAAACTGGTTTCCATTGCCCGTGATACTTATGTGAATGTACCCGGCTATGGACAGACAAAGATCAACCACGCTTATGCTTATGGCGGCGCGGAACTTGCTATCCAGACTATCAATGAAAACTTCAATCTGGACATCACAGACTATGCGGCAGTAAACTTTGACTCTCTGGCAGATGTTATTGATGTCATGGGCGGCATTGACTTGGAGGTAACAGAAGAAGAACGCTATCAGATCAACGCGTATCTGCTGGAAGGCGGACCTCTGAGAGAAAGCGGCATGGTGCATCTGAATGGGCCTCAGGCAGTAAGCTATGCCCGCATCCGTAAGATCGACAGCGATACCATGCGTGCGGAACGTCAGAGAAAGGTACTGGAATGCCTCTTTGAAAAGGCAAAAGACATCAATCCTCTGGAATATCCTTCCTATATTCGCAAATTCGCGCCTATGATCGAAACTTCCCTCACCAATGAGGAAATCCTTCAGCTGGCATCTGTGGGAGCAAATCCCAATGTGAAGCTGGAACAGGGCGCATTCCCTAATGACTATATCCAGAGCACCGGTCAGACCATCGGCGGCGTATGGTATTACGTTTATGACATTGAGCAGGCGGCAGACATGCTCCACGACTTCATTTATGATGATATTCCCTTTGAATACTACGGTTTGACGGAAGAAGAAATCGCTGCACTGGAAAGCGGAACCGCCACAGGGGGAACAGAAGGGGAAAATGTAGAATAAACTGCATTTTATCTCTGTTTTGGAGAAAGAACTTCTATTTTTTCAAAAAAGTGGTTGACAAAGAAAAATATCGGGTTATAATGGTGATTAACTGAAAGAGAAAAAGGCTAAGAAAAGAAGAGTACATCTTGGATGGTTTTACAGAGAACCTCTGGTAGCTGCGAAGGAGGAAACACGGAAAAGATGGAAGATGGTCTTGGAGTCGCGCACCGAGAGGAAATCCTTTAGGCTGCGACGGGGGTGCCCGTGACAGCACTACGATATCGGCAGTTTTGCCCGTACCGGATAAGGTCATCATCGTGAGGTGATGATAAATTAGGGTGGTAACACGAAGCTATGCTCTCGTCCCTTGACAGACAGTCAGGGACGGGAGTTTTTTTATGAATCCGTAAGAAGGAAAAGGAGAGAGGAACATGGAGCAGAAGGAAATCATGATTCGGCTCAAAGGGATTACCAAAGCGTTTCCCCGGAAAAAAGGAACGCTGGAAGTGCTCCACGGCATTGATTTGGATATTGAAAAAGGCGAAATCTTCGGCATCATCGGCCTGAGCGGTGCCGGCAAAAGTACACTGGTACGATGCATCAACCTGCTGGAACGCCCCACCGAAGGTCAGGTGTATCTGGATGGACAGGAGCTGACCTGCCTTTCCGAAAAGGATCTGAGACAGGCACGCCGTTCCATGGGTATGATCTTCCAGCAGTTCCACCTGCTCATGCAGCGGACAGCTATGGAAAATGTATGTTTCCCCATGGAAATCGCCGGTGTGAAAAAGGCGGAAGCCAGAGAAAAGGCAAAAGAATTGCTGGAACTGGTTGGTCTGGGTGACAGAATGGAATCTTATCCTTCCCAGCTTTCCGGCGGTCAGAAACAGAGGGTTGCCATTGCCAGAGCATTGGCCACAAACCCCAAAATCCTGCTTTGTGACGAAGCAACAAGCGCGCTTGACCCCAACACAACAGCCGGGGTTCTGGAACTTCTGAAAGACATCAACAAACGTCTGGGCATCACCATCGTGGTGATTACCCACGAAATGAAAGTCATTCAGGAAATCTGCAACAGAGTAGCCATTATCAGCGAAGGTAAGATCGCAGAAATGGGCAGTGTACAGGAAATCTTCCGTGCTCCCAAAACACAGATCGGTCAGGAACTGGTATTCCATGAAGGTTCCAACCGAGAAGCTTATGCAGGGAGATTGCCTTATTGCTATCGTGTGGTATTCAAAGGCGGTATTTCCAACGAACCTGTACTGGGACGTATGATGATTGATTGTAACGGTGTGGCAAATATCCTTGCCGGCAACACCAGAAATATTGATGGGGAAGTTTTTGGTCAGATGATTCTGCAGTTCCCCGAAGACGAAGCCCTGCGGAAGAAAATGATTCAGTATCTGCTGGATCAGGGCGTAGAAGTAGAGGAGGTAGCGTATGTTTAATTCAGAAATGATTTCCCTGGTAGGCGTAGCCTTCTGGGAAAGTATTTATATGACCATTATTTCCTCATTTTTCGCATATGTCATCGGGCTGCCTTTGGGCTTGATCCTGGTGGCAACAGATAAGGACGGTATCGCACCGGCGCCCTTGTTCAATCAGGTGCTGGGGATTATCATCAACATCCTGCGTTCCATTCCTTTCCTGATTCTGCTGGTAGCGATGATGCCTATCACACAGGCAGTTGTGGGAACGGTTATCGGTGCAAAAGCAACCATCGTAGTACTGGTGGTAGCGGCGGCTCCCTTCATTGCCAGACTGGTGGAATCTTCCCTGAAGGAAGTGGACAGAGGTGTTGTGGAAGCGGCACAGTCCATGGGGGCTTCTCCCTTTGAAATCATGACAAAGGTACTGCTGCCCGAAGCAAAACCTTCTCTGCTCATCGGCAGTGCCATCGCCATGACAACCATCTTGGGCTACTCCGCAATGGCAGGTTTCTGCGGCGGCGGCGGTCTGGGTGCCGTAGCCATCAACTATGGTTATTACCGCAGCCAGAGAGATATCATGTTAGTCATGGTAGTTCTGCTGGTAGTCATCGTACAGGTATTGCAGGAAGTCGGCCTGCGTATCGCAAAAGGTACAGACAAACGGCTGTGACTCGTAAAGAGTACACATATAAATGAAAACAAATGCTATTTTAATTTCAAGGAGGAACATGTATTATGAAAAAGTTTATCGGTATTTTATTGACAGCAGCTTTGGCTTTCGGCGCTGTGGGCTGCGGCGGCACAACAACAAATGAAACAGCAGATGAAGCTACAACTACAACAGCAGAAGGCGCAACCATCGTAGTTGGCGCTTCTCCTTCCCCTCATGCGGAAATCCTGAAAGCAGCACAGCCCCTGCTGGCAGAAAAAGGCATTACACTGGAAATCAAGGAATTCACAGACTATGTACAGCCCAACCTGGCACTGAACACAGGCGACCTGGATGCAAACTACTTCCAGCATCAGCCTTACTTGGATCAGTTCAACGCTGACAACGACATGGATCTGGTAGCTCTGGGCGCTGTTCACTATGAACCCATGGGCATCTTCGCAGGCAACTCCAGCGACCTGGCTGCTCTGCCTGACGGCGCAAAAGTAGGCGTACCCAATGACGCAACAAACGAAGCAAGAGCACTTCTGCTGCTGGAATCTAACGGCCTGATCAAACTGAAAGAAGACGCTGGCGTAGCAGCAACAAAACTGGATATCGTAGAAAACCCTCATAACCTGGAAATCGTTGAAATGGAAGCAGCACAGCTGCCTCTGTCTCTGGGCTCTCTGGATATCGCTGTTATCAACGGTAACTATGCACTGAGCGGCGGTCTGAGCATCTCTGACGCACTGGCAATTGAAGAAGCTGACTCTCTGGCAGCAGAAACATACCAGAACGTTGTAGCAGTTCGCAATGGCGACGAAACAAGACCTGAACTTCAGACACTGATCGAAGTTCTGAACTCTCAGGAAATCGCAGACTACATCAACGAAACATTCGAAGGCGCTGTTGCACCTGTATTCGAAGCAGCAGCTGAATAAGAAAAATCGTTTCAAAAGAGAAAGAACTGGAAAGCAGATTTTCCGAAGAAATACATAAGATAAAATTTCAGTGAAAATAAGAAAACCGGAACCCTTTATGCTTGTAAGGATTCCGGTTTTCTTTGTTTTTTGAGGCTGTTTCTAAAATGTATCTCTCTTTTTTGCGGATTGGGCCAGAATGTGGTATCATAGACAAAACCAGAATTTTGCAATGGATGGGGGAGTATTATGAAAATTCCGAGAAGTCCATATGATAGATTGGTAAATGTCATGGGCCTGTGTTCGCTGGGAGGAACCACTGTATGGCTGCTGGCAGTCTGGAGACAGATTGCAGACCGTATTCCGGTGCATTATGACTTCAGAGGGCATGTAGACCGTATGGCGAGTAAGGGTTCCTTGTGGGTGCTCATGGCGGTAGGCTGGGTCATGTTCCTTGCTTTGTCCGTAGTGGAGCATTTTCCACAGATTTGGAATACAGGGGTGCAGGTAACACCCAAAAATCAGGAAAGAGTGTATCGCACACTGAAAAATATGCTGGGCACGCTGAAGCTCATCATTGCGGTGCTGTTTTCCTATCTGGTGTTCCAGTCAGCCTTTGGCGGAAATCTGCCACCACAGTTTTTGTCGTTGTTCCTGCTGGTAACCTTAGGGTCATTGGCGTTTTTCCTGGTGCGGCTTATACGTTTGAAATAAAAAAAGAAAAGCAGAAAAATTTCCGGTATGGGAATTTTTCTGCTTTTTTTGTGCTTAATCTTCTGCCATTTTTTTCAGGGTATCTCCTGCAAGACGGTATACCGTCCAGTCGGACATAGGTTCCGCCCCTAAGGAGAGATAAAACCCGATGGAAGGGGTGTTGGTATCCAGACACCACCATTCCAGTCTGCCGCAGCCTCTTTCCACAGCGATCTGCGCCAGTTTCTGCAAAATGGCTTTGCCGTAGCCCTTGCCCCGATGGACAGGGGATACATATAAATCTTCCAGATAAATGCCGGCTCTCCCCAGAAATGTGGAGAAGTTGTGGAAAAACAGCGCGAAGCCGATTTCTTCGCCGGACTTATCCACAGCCAAAAGCACTTCTGCTTTTTCTTTATCAAAAATCCAGGTTTCCAGAATTTCTTCCGTTGCCACTACTTCAGAAAGAAGCCCTTCATAATCTGCCAGTTCTTTGATGAACCGCAGAATCAAAGGAATATCTTTTCTTTCTGCGAACCGAAAAGTCAGGTCTGTCATGTTATCGCCTCAATTCTTGCCAGTGGAGCCAATGCCGCCACGGTCGTCGTTGCCCAGTGTTTCTGCTTCGTCAAAAGAAATGGCAGGCTGGTGCTCAAAAATACGGAACTGGCAGATACGGTCGTTCACGTCAATGACAGTGTCGCGCATGGCCAGAGCGGGGAAGAACCACTGGTCGTTATCGCCGCAGTAGCTTTCGTCCACAATGCCGCAGTGATTGGTCTGGATCACACCGAAGTTCTTGAAAGTAGAGCTGCGGGGTACGATATGTGCTTCATAGCCCTTAGGCAGTTCCATGGCAATGCCTAGAGGGATCAGGCGGAATTCGCCTGCCTTCAGTTCCACTCTTTCTGCCGCCCGCAGGTCGATCCAGTCGGATTTACCGTCGATGTAGCGCAGTTTTTCGATTTTGTCGCTGAGATATTTGATTCTGATGGAAACCATTGATTTCTTCCTTTCTATATTGCTTTATTCCACGTGGTAAAGGTACATGGTGCCTTTTTCCAGGGATTTCTGTACGTCGATGATCCGCTGGTTAAAGCTGCCTTTCCAGTGGAGCTGAGGGTCTTTCAGTTCTTCCACAAAACGTCCGTCTACAATGACGTCCAGATATGCCATGATGGGCAGAGCGCTGATTTCTTCCCAAAGATAGCCGGTGTAAAGCCATGTTTTCTTGTCGGGGAAGGTTTCTTTGATCTCTTTGGCCAGGGCTGTCATATCTTCCCGGTTGCTCATGTATAAGGGGTCGCCGCCGCTGAATGTGATGCCGCTGATGTAGTCTTTTTCCAGCTCTGCAAAAATTTCTGCCTTGGCAGCCTCATCAAAGGGCAGACCGCCGTTAGGGTCCCAGGTAATAGGGTTCTGGCAGTTTTTGCAGCCGTGGGAGCAGCCTGCTACCCACAGGACAACCCGCAGGCCTTCGCCGTTGAGCATATCGTCTTTTGTGATGTTATGGTAACGCATTACATACTCTTCCTTTCTGCGATCTCTGCCATTTTCGCTTCATTCAGGCGGGTGTCGCCTTTGACACGGGAATAAGACAGATACCCGTTCATACGATCGATCTTTGTCAGGTTGCTGCTGCCGCATTTGGGGCATACGTCCATTTCCAGCTCCTGATGGCCACAGTCGTCGCAGTATGCCAGAGAAAGGTTTACCCCTTCATAAAAGCCCAGCTTCATGGCACGGCGCACCAGTGTGCGGATAGCGTCCAAATTGTAGTCGATAGGATATTTTACATACTGGATCTTGCCACCGTTGGATAGATCCCAGAAGCGTTTTTCCAGATCCTGTTTCTGGATAGGTGTGATGTCTTCTGTTACATGGCAGTGGAAAGAATTGCTTACATAAGGACGGTCGGATACATTTTCCACTACGCCGTATTTCTTGCGGAACTGTGTTACCTGCAAGCCGCAGAGGCTTTCCGCAGGAGTACCATAGATGGCGTACAGATTGCCGTCGGCTTTCTTAAATTCCGCTACTTTATCGTTGATGTGCTGCAATGTGTCGATGGCAAACTGACCGTCTTCCGCCAGAGATTTGCCGTTATACAGCTCCTGCAGTTCGTTCAGAGCAGTGATGCCGAAAGAAGCGGTAGCAGCCTTCAGCAAAGGTTTGATCTTGTCGTGGATGCCCAGATGACCGCCGTAGAAGCCGCCTTCGCAGTATGCCAGAGGGTTGGTGGAAGCGCGCATTTCGCCCAGGTACGCATAGGTACGGATGTGAAGCTGACGAATCAGTTCCAGATAGTAGTCCAGCACTTCATAGAAAGGTTTGCTTTCCTGTTTTGCTTTTGCGTAAATCATAGGAAGATGCAGGCTGACAGCACCGATATTGAATCGGCCTACGAAAACAGGTTTGTCGTTTTCGTCAGCAGGTTCCATGCCGCCCCGTTCAAACCAAGGGGACAGGAACGCACGGCAGCCCATGGGGCTGATGATAGCGCCATATTTTTTATACATATCCGCTACATAGCCTTCGCCGGTAAGGGAAAGCCAGTCGGGATACATGGTCTTGGAGGAGCAGAGGATGCCTGCTTCAAAGACATCTTCCAGTTCCTTGCCTTTGCCATGGAGATTTTCGTCATAAAGGAATACCAGTTTGGGGAACAGTACAGGCTTTTTGCAGTTTTTCTTGCCCTGCCCTTTTCTGCGGACGTTGAGCATGGTGATGGATGCCATTTTGGCAAATTTGCCTGTGCCTGTGCCGAATGTCATGGTGATGAAAGGATAATCCCCGCGGCTGGAAGCAACGGTGTTGAATTTGTATTCCCAGCCCTGGAAGCCCTGTTCAAAGTCGTTGAGGATGTCTGCCATGGCTTCTTTGTCCGCAGCCTTGGGTGTCAGACCCATGTCGATGTAACGGCGGTAGAATTTTTCATAGCTCTTTTCCGCGAAGGGTTCCAGCAGCAGGTCTACGGAAGGTACTGTAAAACCGCCGTACTGCTGGCTGGCAGCAGAAAGAACGATGTCGCCGATGACGTCAAAGGCAACGTTCAGTGTCTTGGGTTCGTTGTACCACAGGTTGCCCATTTCAAAACCGCCGGTCAGAACGCTTTTTACGTCGAACAGGCAGCAGTTCATGGTGTCACGTCTGGCAGACATATCATGGATGTAGATATAACCGTCACGGCACGCCTGAAGTTCTTCTGTGGTCATGAAGAATTTCTGGTACAGTTCTTTGTTCAGCTGATTGAATACCAGAGAGCGTTTTGTGGAAACCAGAGCGCTGTCGGTGTTGCTGTTTTCTTTGTCACCGATGTACATGATGGACTGGCTTTTTTTGTAAACTTCGTCCAGCATTTTGACAAAGTCCTGTTTGTAGTTGCGGTAATCACGGTAGCTTTTTGCAACTTCAGGCTTTACCTGTTCCAGTGCGCCTTCGACGATGTTGTGCATTTCCGCAATGGGGATGCCTTCTTTGCCAAGGGATTTCGCTTTTGTTTCCACGAAATCACAGATGAAATCCAGTTCTTCCTGTGTGAATTTCACCAGTGCGCGGTAAGCGGATTTGTTTACGGCAACTACGACTTTCTGCACATTCCACGGTTCGTGGGTATTATCTTTCTTAATCACATACATGATGATATCCTCCTTCATTCTCGGCAAGCGAGATACAATACATAGTCATTAGCTGTATCATAATGTACCACATACGGCTATATATTGCAATTAAAAATATAGACAACACAATATATTGTGAAAACTTAGTGAAGTTCATCCAATTTTTTTCGGAAATTTTGTTAAGGATATTTTTATTTTATTTTGTCAAGGTCTGCCGCACTGCTTTTTGCCAGCCTTCCAGTTTTTCTGCCGCTTCTTCTTTGGATGCCTTGGGAGAATAAGCGTGAGAAACGCCCCAGTTTCGGCGAATTTCCGACAAATCTTTCCAGTAGCCCACTGCAAGACCTGCCAGATAAGCAGCCCCAAGGGCAGTGGTTTCCAGTGTTTTGGGACGGAGCACAGGAACCCCTGTGATGTCCGCCTGGAATTGCAGCAGGAAGTTATTGGCAGCAGCGCCGCCGTCTACACGCAGTTCCGCCAGAGGAATGCCAGCGTCCTCCTCCATGGCGTGAAGCACGTCATAAGTCTGGTATGCCATGGATTCCAGTGCCGCACGGGCAATATGATTCCGGTTGGCGCCACGAGTCAGACCTGTCAAAATGCCCCGTGCGTAAGGGTCCCAGTAGGGCGCACCCAGTCCCACAAAAGCGGGTACCAGATAAACGCCGCAGGTGTCAGGCACAGACATGGCAAGTTCTTCCGTTTCCGGTGCGGAGCCGATGAGTTTCAGCTCGTCGCGAAGCCACTGAATGGCAGCTCCAGCCACGAATACAGAGCCTTCCAGGGCATAGGTGACTTTTCCGTCCAGTCTCCATGCGATGGTGGTCAGAAGGCCGTTTTTAGAGGCCACCGGGGCATCTCCTGTATGCATCAGCAGAAAACATCCGGTGCCGTAGGTGTTTTTGGCAGAACCGGGTGTGAAGCAAGCCTGTCCAAAGAGGGCAGACTGCTGGTCGCCAGCGCTCCTGCAATGGGAATGGGTGCGCCGAAGTGGAAAGGCAGGGTATGACCGAATACGCCGCTGGAGGGCATAACCTTGGGCAGTATAGAAGAAGGGATGTCCAGAATATCCAAAATTTCTTCATCCCACTGTAAAGTATGGATGTTGAACAGCATGGTGCGGGAGGCGTTGGAATAATCGGTGGCGTGTACCTGTCCGCCTGTGAGATTCCAGATGAGCCATGTATCTACGGTACCGAAAAGCAGATTGCCTTCCTCCGCCAGTTTTCTTGCCCCTTCCACATGGTTCAGCACCCAGCGGATTTTTGTTGCGGAGAAGTATGCGTCTAGCAGCAGTCCTGTTTTTTCCCGGAACAGGTCGGTGTAGCCTTTTTTCGCCAATTCTTCGCAGTCCTCTGCCGTCCGGCGGCACTGCCATACAATGGCGTTGTAAATGGGCTTGCCTGTGCGCTTGTCCCAGAGAATGGTGGTTTCTCGCTGATTGGTGATGCCGATGGCGGCAATGTCAGCGGCAGTGAGCCCTTTCTGCGCCAGTGCTTTCTGCGCCACTTCCAGCTGGCTCTGCCAGATTTCCATGGGATCGTGTTCCACCCAGCCGGGCTGGGGATAGATCTGACGGTATTCCTTCTGGGCAGTGCTGACAGCTGCGCCGTTTTGTCAAAGAGGATACAGCGGGAGCTGGTGGTTCCTTGATCCAAAGACATGATATACTGCATACAAATCCTCCTTTTCATGGGAAAAGCCCCAAAGGGGGCTTTTGATGTCGTTACATATAAGGGTTCATGCGGCGTTCGATTTCCATTGTGGTGGAAGGGCCGTGACCGGGATATACATTGTAGTCACCGGGCAGATTCCGCAGACGTTTCAGAGAAGCGATGATCTCGCCCCAGTTGCCCGTAGGCAGGTCTGTACGGCCGCAGGAGCCCTGGAACAGGGTGTCGCCGGAGAAAATGTTGTTGCCGATGAGATAGCATACACTGCCGGCTGTATGACCGGGTGTTTCCAGTACGGTAAATTCCAGATCGCCCACTTTCACAGCGTCGCCTTCCTGTACCCATACGTCAGCGGAAAGAGAAGTGGGGCCGCTCATGTAAAGAGAGCAGTTCAAAGCAGGGTCTGCCAGCAGAGCCTGTTCTTTCTTGCAGGCGTAAACGGGACAGCCGTATTTTTCTTTTACCATTTCCACAGCGCCGATGTGGTCGTCATGACCGTGGGTCAGCAGAATGTGGGTGGGTTTTAGGCTGTTTTCTTCGATATAGCGGAACAAAGGCTGGGGATTGCCGTCACAGTCGATGATGGCGCATGTGCCCTGATCGTCAGAGATCACATAGCAGTTGGTGCCGATGTTGCCGATTTCCAGTGTTTGTATTTTCATGGTGCAAAAACCTCCTTGTGTTTCGATTTTTACAGGCATTTTTTGCCGTCTGCACTATTATAGCAGAAAAGACCACCAGCCGCCTAGTCTTTTTACAGGAAAGTTTCCAAACGCCGGAAAAAGCTGGACAAGAACACAAAAGGGGAGTAAGATGGAACAAACAAAGAATCAGGCGAAAGTCACTGGAACGGAGGAAGTTTTTTGGACAAGAGAAGGAAACAGCAGCTTATGGAGGGCTGTATGAGAATCAGAAAAGAAATCGCCGCATGGCTGCTCATGGCATTATGGGTGATTTTTAGTGTGAAAATCGCGGAAGTGCTGCTGGGAGAAAGCCTGCCGGGCTGGGTAGAAATTGGCGGCATGATTCTGTGCGGTGTGCTGGCAGTGGCATCCCATCTGGATAACCCCCTGCGCCACGGATATAAACTGCGTCGTCCCAGACGGTATTTGCTGGGGGCTTTGGTGATTCTCATCTGCGCTGTGCTGTTCTTTGTATGGAAAGCGGAGTGGGTGCAGGGCATGCAGGCACTGGTGATCCCTGTGGTATTTATTTGGAACCCTGTTTGTGTTTGGCTGGAATGGAAGGAAGAATTAGGTCAGGCATCATAAGGAGGCGGCTATGGAGAATCTTTCGGATGTGCAGCTGAAAAGATGTGTCGCATGGATGCGGCTGGAGCTTCTGGCTTGGATCTGTCTTTGTGCTGATGCACTGGTAAGCGTTTGGGCGCCCAGTGTGTGGGATACGGGGCGTATCTATGGCCTTTTTGTGGTGGTGGTGCTGGTATCCGGCTTGGCGGCAGTGGTATTGTCCTGGGTGCGTAATCCAATGCGCTGGAATCTGACGGGACTTGGACGCAGATTTTTCAGGGGCAGCCATGGAAGCTGTATGGCGCTCAGCGTCATACTGGTTTTCTGGGTGCCGGAGCTGTCCATCGGAATTTTGTTTGTATGGAACAGTATTTATATGCTGGTGGCATACGAGCGGGAGTTGCGCCGAAGAAAAAAGAAAGAAGAATCCTGAGAAAATGACGGTATGGCCTTTGGGGGGCATCTTCATAAGAAAACAAAGCAAGCTGAAATCCTTATGATATAGAGGATTCCAGCTTGCTTATTTTATAAGATTTTATTTGATATGTTTTCTTCTGAAGACAGCCGTCGCAATTCCCCTTAAGAAATCAAGGAAAAGAAAAATCAATGTTTTCTTAAGGGGAATTTGCTTTGGGTCATACCGTTTTTTGTTTACAAAAAAGCACGAATCTTTTAGATTCGTGCTTTCTGTATTGAAAAAAGATTATTTGTTTTTCAGATATTCATCAATGGCTGCGGCAGCCTTTTTGCCAGCGCCCATAGCCAGAATAACGGTAGCTGCGCCTGTAACAGCGTCACCGCCGGCATAAACGCCTTCTCTGGTGGTCTGGTTGGTTTCTTCGTTGACAACCAGACAGCCTTTCCGGTTGGTTTCCAGACCCTTTGTGGTGCTGCGGATCAGAGGGTTCGGGGATGTACCGATGGACATAACCACAGTATCAACGTCGATGACATAGTTGGAGCCTTCCACAGGTACAGGACGTCTTCTGCCGCTGGCATCAGGTTCGCCCAGTTCCATTTTCAGACATTCGATACCGCATACCTGACCATTGCCGTTATCCAGGATTTTCACAGGATTGCGCAGCAGGTGGAATTCGATGCCTTCTTCTTTTGCGTGATGGATTTCTTCCAGACGAGCGGGCATTTCTTTTTCGGAACGACGGTAAACGATGTAAACTTTTTCCGCACCCATTCTCTTCGCGCATCTTGCAGCGTCCATAGCTACGTTGCCGCCGCCTACAACAGCAACAGCTTTGCTATGGCGGATAGGTGTGTCGTAATCGGAAATATATGCTTTCATCAGGTTGATACGAGTCAGGTATTCGTTAGCGGAGTATACGCCTACCAGTGCTTCGCCGGGGATACCCATGAAGGAAGGCAGGCCTGCGCCGGTACCGATGAATACAGCATCATAACCCATATCTTCGATGATTTCGTCGATGGACAATACTTTGCCGATAACCATGTTTGTCATGACTTCAACACCCATGGCAGAGAGTTTATCAATTTCTTTCTGCACGATCGTCTTAGGCAGACGGAATTCGGGGATACCGTAAACCAGTACGCCGCCGGCTGTGTGGAATGCTTCGAAAATGGTTACTGCATAGCCTGCTTTTGCCAGGTCGCCAGCACAAGCCAGAGAGGAAGGGCCGGAACCGATGACAGCCACTTTCTTGCCGTTCTGGGCGGGTTTTTCGGGCATTTCATCGCAGTTTGCCATGTACCAGTCAGCCACGAAACGTTCCAGACGACCGATGGCAACGGCTTCGCCTTTGATGGCACGCACGCATTTAGATTCGCACTGACTTTCCTGAGGACATACACGACCGCAGACAGCAGGCAGAGCGTTTGTGGAAGTGATGATCTTATAAGCTGCCATAAAGTCGCCTTTTGCCACTTCTGCGATGAATTCGGGAATGCGTACGTTTACGGGACATCCGCTGACACAGGGTTTGTGTTTGCAGTTCAGACAGCGGGTAGCTTCTTCCATGGCCATTTCCGCTGTGTAGCCCATGGCTACTTCTTCAAAGTTTTTATTTCTCACATCAGGTGCCTGTTCAGGCATTTTGATTTTTTCCAAGCTCATGTTTGCCATTGTTTCCGTCCTCCTTAGTGAATCAAGTCGTGTGCCATTTTATCCATGCGGCAGATATGTTTTTCAGTCAATTCTGCTTCTTCTTTCTTGTAAACGGAGTTGCGGTTCATCAGTTCGTCAAAGTCCACCTGATGTCCGTCGAAGTCGGGGCCGTCTACGCAGGCAAATTTGATTTCGCCGCCAACGGTGACACGACAGCCGCCGCACATGCCTGTACCGTCGATCATGATGGGGTTCAGGCTGACAATGGTCTTGATGCCGTAAGGTTTTGTGGTGAGGCTGACAAATTTCATCATGGGGATAGGGCCGATGGCAATGACAGCGTCGTACTGGTTGCCAGCTTCGATGAGGGATTTCAGCTTGTCTGTAACAAAGCCTTTTTCGCCTTTTGTGCCGTCGTCGGTCATCAGGTAGTAGTTATCGGAAACGGCGCTCATTTCGTCTTCCAGAATGATAATGTCTTTGTTTCTAAAACCAGCAATGACGTCTACTTCCACACCCAGTTCGTGGAGGGCTTTTGCCTGAGGATAAGCGATGGCACAGCCTACGCCGCCGCCTACAACAGCAACTTTCTTGAAGCCGTCATATTCTGTGGCAACACCCAGAGGGCCTACAAAGTCACGGATGGAGTCGCCAACTTCTTTGGCTGCCAACAGTTTTGTGGACAGACCAACTTTCTGGAAGATGATGGTGACGGTGCCTTTTTCTCTGTCATAATCAGCGATGGTCAGAGGGACACGTTCGCTGAACTCATCTACGCGAAAATAATAAACTGCCCCGCTTTGGCTTTTTTCGCCACAAAGGGGCTTCGATCTCAAGCAGTGTCACAGCACTGTTTAATTCTTTTTTATTGACAATGCGAAACATCTTTGCAACTTCCTTTCTTCTTTAGACTTTCTTTTGCAGGTGATTTTTGTTAGAATTATCATAACATAAATTCAGACGGCGTGATATGGATAAAACGCCGTTTTTCTGGAAGTGCAATGAAGGTAAGTTTATGGTTTTTGAATAAAATGTGGGACAAAAAACGTCCCAATCAAAAGGAGGAAATGAACGTGCAGAAAAGATATACCTTTGAGGATTTGCGGGACATCATCGAACAGCTCCGCAGTGAGAATGGATGCCCTTGGGATAAGGTGCAGACCCATGAGAGTCTGCGGGCGGATATGCTGGAGGAAGCCTATGAAGCGGTGGATGCCATTGATAAAGGCGATATGGACAACCTGAAGGAAGAACTGGGGGATGTGCTTATGCAAGTTGTATTCCATTCTTCCATCGAAGCCCAGAAAGGCGGCTTTACACTGGATGATGTCATTCAAGGCATCTGCGAGAAAATGGTTTATCGCCATCCTCATGTGTTCGGGGAAATTTCCGTGGATACGGCAGAACAGGTGCTGGTGAACTGGGAAGCGTTGAAGAAAAAGGAAAAACACATGCAGACCCAGACAGATGTCCTCAAAAGTGTGCCTGATGCGCTGCCTGCCCTGACCCGTGCCAAAAAGGTGCAGAAGAAAGCGGCAGACGTTGGATTTGATTTTTATGAAGCCGGCGGCGCCATGGAAAAAGTGGCGGAGGAAATCCGGGAGCTCCAGGAGGCTGTGGAACAGCCTGACGGCAATATAGAGGAAGAATTCGGTGATATTTTGTTCGCACTTGTGAATGTAGCAAGGTTTTTGAAAATAAATCCCGAGTTTGCCTTGACAAAAGCCACCAAAAAGTTTATAAATAGATTTGAGTATGTTGAGAATTCAGCCCTTTCGGAGGGAAAGCAGCTTTCCACAATGACTCTGGAGGAAATGGATTTGCTCTGGGATCAGGCAAAAATTGCCTTATCCAAGAAACTTTAATAGATTTATTTAGGAGGACTAACACAATGAACAAATCTGAATTAGTTGCAGCGATTGCTGAAAAGGCGGAAATGAGCAAAAAGGACGCTGAAAAAGCACTGAAAGCTTTCGAAGATGTTGTAACAGAAGAACTGGCAGCAAACGGCAAAGTACAGCTGGTAGGCTTTGGCACATTCGATGTAGCTGAAAGAGCAGCTCGCGAAGGCAGAAACCCTCAGACAGGCGAAGCAATGCCCATCCCCGCTTCCAAAGCACCCAGATTCAAAGCAGGTAAAGCTTTGAAAGATGCGATCAACAAATAATTTGATTTGATTGTTTTTGAAACGCTTTCTCGTCCTGAGAAAGCGTTTTTTTGAAAGAGAAAAAGAGGTGAAGGAAAATGGCTTCCAGCAAAGAATATTTGCAGTTCTTACTGGATCAGCTTTCGGATTTGAAGGAGATCACATATCGTATGATGATGGGGGAATATATTCTCTATTACAGGGGCAAGATTGCCGCTTATGTCTGCGATGACCGTCTGCTGGTGAAGCCTGTTCCTGCCGCCAGAGAAATTCTGCCCCATGCGCCTATGGAAGCGCCCTATCCCGGGGCAAAGGAAATGCTGCTGGTGGAAGAAGTGGATGACAGAAGCTTTCTTCAGCATCTGTTGGTACAGATGGAGCCGCAGCTGCCTGAGCAGAAAAAGAAAAAAGCAAAGGGGAAATGAACATGCGTATTGATAAGTTCCTGAAGGTATCCCGTATCATCAAGCGCAGAACCGTAGCCAACGAAGCCTGCGACGCGGGACGTGTGTCCCTCAATGGCAAAGTGGTGAAAGCCGGCGCGGAAGTGAAGATCGGCGATATCATCGAAATTCAGTTCGGCAATAACGTGACAAAGGTGGAAGTGCTGAATCTGCAGGAATCCACTAAAAAAGAAGATGCTGCCGGCATGTATCGCGCAGTGGAATAATGTCCCAAAACCTCTCATATACTGTAAAAACAGTATGGGGAGGTTTTTTTGTTGGGGGAAGAAAAAAGAAATTTGCGGCAGCATACCATTCGTATGACAGACAGAGAACGGATCGAGATCGGCGGTGTGACGGACGTACTGCGTTTTGATGAGGAAGGGGTGGCAGTGGATACTTCCTGCGGACTGCTCATCATTAAGGGAGAAGGGCTTCATGTGGGACGGCTGAATCTGGAAGAAGGGGAAGTGGCGGTAGAAGGACGCATGGACGCACTGACCTATGCGGAAAATATGGGCGGCGGCAAACAATCTTTCTTTGCCAAGTTGTTCCGCTGAAAGGAGGCAGGCAGGTGGACATTCAGGGACAGGGAAGTTTGTTTTTGTGCTGCCTGCTGCTGGGCGGCGGTATGGGACTGGTCTATGACGGTATGCGGCTTGCACGGCGGATATTGCCCCATGGTGTTTGGGCGGTTCAGATTGAGGATGGCCTGTACTGGGCAGCGGTGGCGCTGGGGGTCTTTGAGGTGCTGCTAAAAGAAAATCATGGGGAAGTCCGCTTTTTCCTGTTGGTGGCTGTTTTTGGCGGCATGGGGCTTTATGGAACCCTTGCCAGTCCGTTGGTCATGGGCGTGGGAGAAAAGGTGCTGAAAGTCATTGGAAAGCTTGTCATGTTATTGTTGACCATAATTTTTACACCCTTTCGTTTGGTCTATCTTGCCTTTGGCAGACCGGTGGGGAATTTCGTCAGATTTTGCGGTGGAAAATCCAAAAAAACACTTGCAATTATGTAAAGTATATGTGAAAATAAAAAAAGACACATTACGGCGGGATATTTGTTTTTTGCGTCGAAAACCTTAGGAAGGGTGACTGCCATGGAAAAAAGAGCCAGAAAAGAAAAAGTCCTGTGGATTATGGATCCATCTTTTTTGGTAGCTTTCTGTGTGTTCGTTGTGGCAGGCGTATACTGGCAGTATCGGGAATATCGCCAGCTGAAAGTGGAACTGGCTGACGTGGAACAGCAGATTGCCGATGAACAGCAAAAGACATTGGATTTCCAGGCCAAAAAGGATTACTACAACAGCGACAGCTACATCGAACAGATCGCTAGAGAAAAACTGGGGCTGGTCAAGAGCAATGAAATCCTGTACATCAACCGGGAACAATAAAAGTTTTCAAAAAAAGACATTTTTTTGAAAAAAGGTATTGACAAACAGACAATATGACTATATAATAAACTAGTCGACTTGAGGCGGAGTAGCTCAGTTGGCTAGAGCATGCGGTTCATACCCGCAGTGTCGGGGGTTCAAATCCCTCCTCCGCTATTTTTCTTCTTTGGCCCGTTGGTCAAGCGGTCAAGACGCGACCCTCTCACGGTCGAATCAAGGGTTCGACTCCCTTACGGGTCAACTTTTGAGTGATAATTGAATTGTTAAAAACATGGGAGTTTAGCTCAGCTGGGAGAGCATCTGCCTTACAAGCAGAGGGTCACAGGTTCGAGCCCTGTAACTCCCATTTTTTTATGTCTAAAAACAAAAAAGAAACAAAACAAGGGAGAAAGGCTCAGCAGGGAAGAGTCATGCACGAACGTGCAAGAGGACACGAGGTCGAGCACAGTCACTCTCATTTTTTATGTCTAAAAACAAAAAAGAAACAAAACAAGGGAGAGAGGCGCAGCAGGGAAGAGTCATGCACGAACGTGCAAGAGGACACGAGGTTGAGCACAGTCACTCTCATTTTTTATATCTAAAAACAATATAGAAGCAAAACAAGGGAGAGAGGCGCAGCTGAAGAGTCATGCACGAACGTGCAAGAGGACACGAGGTTGAGCGCAGCCACTCTCATTTTTTATATCTAAAAACAATATAGAAGCAAAACAAGGGAGAAAGGCGAGCAGGGAAGAGTCATGCACGAATGTGCAAGAGGGCACGAGGTCGAGCGCAGTCACTCTCATTTTTTATGTCCAAAAACGAAAAGAGCTGAAAACAAGATAGCTTCTACGTTTTAATACACAACATTATGGGAAGATATGGGTACATATCTTCTTTTTTGTGCAAAAAATCCTGGGGAAAATGAGGAGACGTGCATCTTCTTTCAAGGAAAACAGAAATCTTGTGTTTGTCCTTCCGCTTTTCTGGAAAATTAGATTGGAAAATAAAGGATATTTTTCTGAAAACAAAAAATCTGAACGGACTTTCTACCTATATTTATGGCAGAAAAGATTGCCTGACATAATAAACTGTATGGGTACAATTTGAAACAGTGGGGCTGGGACAATGGCAGAGGCATGGAAAATATGATATGCTGTTTCACAAAGGAAGATGCGAAACGGGGGTATGGATATGAAGACGAAAGAAATATGCTTGCGGGGGCTGATGATCGCATTGGTCACTGTTTCTACCATGGTGCTGCAAATTCCTGTATCTGCCACCAATGGATATATTCATCTGGGAGATAGTATGATACTGCTCATCAGTGTGTTTTTTGGCTGGCGTTACGGTATGGTGGCTGGCGGTGTGGGAGCCGCATTGGCTGACTTGCTCAGCGGATATGCCCATTGGGCGCCTTTTACACTGATTATCAAAGGCGTTATGGGGTTATTGGTAGGCAAGATCGCTCACTATACACCGCAGGAAAAACACTTTTTCGGTCTGCGGAATCTGACAGGTTCCGTTGTGGGCATTGTATGGATGATTATTGGATACTACTTCGGCGGGGCTGTTTTGCAGAAGAGCTTCACAGTGGCGCTGACTTCCATTCCGGAAAATATGGTACAGGGCGGCGCAGGCTTTGTGATCTTCCTGGTGGTAGGCTATGCTTTTTATAAAGCAAAAATTTATAAATACGTTTCCGCAAAATAAGTTTGGCAGATGGGGACTGCTCCATAAGAAATAAAATAGCTGGAATTCTTGCAATATAAAGAATTCCAGCTATTATATTTATATAAAGATTTTTTCAGAAATGTTTTTTCGGGGAAATGTGGTTTTATTTTTCCACTTATTTCTATGAAAAATAGTTGAATTTTGGAAAATGATGGATTTTCATTGACCCTTTTTCTCATTGCGTGGTATAGTATAAAAGTTATGGGACTATACTGAAAGAAGGGACGAGAAGGAACAGGAGGAATTCATTTGGAATTTGTAACCATATTTTTGATTGCAGTCAGTTTAGCCATGGATGCTTTTGCCGTTTCCATTTCCAATGGTGTTTCCGTTAAGGGTTTTGGGAAGAAAGAAGCCGCTACACAGGGGCTGTATTTCGGCGGTTTTCAGTTTCTGATGCCTGTCATTGGCTGGTTTTTGGGCAGCAGTGTGAAAACATATATTGAATCCGTAGACCACTGGATTGCCTTTGTGCTGCTGGCCATCATCGGTGGGAATATGATCCGGGAAAGCTTTGGTGACGACGAGGAAGAAAGCGGTCAGTCTGCGCTGACAGCAAAGGTTCTGCTGCTTCAGGCAGTGGCAACCAGCATTGACGCATTGGCAGTAGGCATCAGCTTTGCCATTCTGGATGTGAATATCTGGTGGGCAGCCGGCATCATTGGCGTGGTATCTTTTGTGCTTTCTTTTATCGGCGGTATGCTTGGAAAAGGTTTGGGGAACTTTTTGCAGGCCAAGGCAGAATTTGCCGGCGGTGCCGTGCTGATTATCATTGGCATCAAGATTCTGGTAGAGCATATTTTCCTTGGGGGCTGACGTAAAGGAGGAAAGCCTTTGGAGATGATACAACAGTTAGATGCAAAGATCATACTGTGGATACAGGAACATGTGGTGTGTGATGGGCTCAATGCCCCCATGCTATTGATTTCAAAAATGGGCAATGCAGGATGGTTCTGGATTTTGCTGGGGATTTTGCTGCTCCTATGGGGCATTAGGAACAGAAAATTCGCCAGATACGGACTGGCTTTGCTGTTATGTCTGGGGACAACAGCTTTGGTATGCAATGTGGCTTTGAAGCCTATGGTGGGCAGGATTCGACCTTATGACCTGTTGGGATTTTCCATTCTGGTGCCGCCTTTGGCGGATTTTTCTTTCCCTTCGGGACATACCTCCTCATCCTTTGCAGCGGCGACAGCGATTTATGCCATGAATCGCAAATGGGGAATTGTCGCTTATGTTTTTGCAGTGCTCATGGGGATTTCCCGTCTGTATCTTGGAGTGCATTTTCCCACGGACGTTTTGGCGGGGGCAGTCATTGGTTTTGTCATGGCAAAATTGACTTTATGGGTCTTAGGCAAAATCAACGCCAGTTTTCAATTTCAAAACAGATGATTTGTTTTGAACAAAAGGGGTACAATTTTTTTTGATGTGCAAGAAACAAACATACATTACTTGAAGGAAGAAGTAAAGAGGAAGAAGGGAACAAAAAGTGGCAATACCGGTAATTTACCAGCTGCTGACCATGGTTCTTTTGATGGTGGTCGGTGTAATTTTGAACAAGAAGAAGTTTTTGACAGAGCACAATGCAAAGGGACTTTCCATTGTGCTGACCCGTGTGGCAGTGCCTGCAAACATGATCGTATTGATGCAGCGTCCTTTTTCTCATGAGATTCTAATTGGATTTCTGAAGACCTGCGGCGGCATGTTTCTGATGTGCGCTTTGGGGGCAGTGCTGTTTTTCATCATTGGGAAAGCCATGAAGATGCAGTTTCCGGAACTGGGGCTGTTCTCTGGCGGCGGTGTTTACAGCAATGTTATCTTCATGGGGCAGCCTTTGATTATGGCCATGTACGGCGAGGAAGGGCTGATTTTCTGCGTGGCAGTTATGTTCACCTGCAATGTGTTCCTGTTTACTGTCTGCTCTGTGCTCTTTGCCATTGGCAGTGCCAAGCGTAAATCCGCAGGAAAAATGCTGAAGGAAGCGTTTTTGAACCTGATCTGCATTTCGGCAGTTATTGGTGTATTCTGTTTCGTAAACTCCATTTCCCTGCCTCAGCCTATTTATGACACTCTGCAGTTCTCTGCCGATACAACGGTCTGCCTGTCCATGATCTATATCGGTTCCCTGTTGGCAGTGGCAAATATCAAAGAGATCTTCAAAGATAAGAAAGTATATGTATTCAGTTTTGTGACACTGATCATCATGCCTTTGTTTACAAAGGCTGTGGCAAGTCTGTTTCTGGATGGCATTGCCCTGAGCGTGCTGGTAGTGCTCATGGGTACACCTGCGGCGGCAGCCCTGCCTTCCTTTGCGGAAATTTATGGCAATGATGAAAAACGGGCATCGGAATATGTTTTCGTTTCCACTATTTTTTCTGTTATCACACTGCCTTTGGTGGCGCAGTTTTTGTGCATTTCCTGACAAGCAGTTACGACCTGCGGTTTTTGCCGCAGGTCTATTTTTTTGTAAAGATTGTGAAAAAAGGAACACTTGTCCATGGGAAAGACGGAAATTTGCCGGAAGGAAAAATGTGCTTTGTTCGACAATAGAAAAATTTTTTTCAAAAAATCCGTATCCCTTTGTATAAAGATACCAAAAATTATTGTGAAATTTAGTGCAGGCAGGCGTGGGGAAAAGCTTGTTTCTTTCTATGGTTTCGTATATACTATGAAGTGGGACGGAATATGGCTATCTCATTTTGGAAATATACAAAATACACGCTACCGGTGCCGAAGCAGAAAAACAGGGCTTTTTGCGGTGGGGCGCAGGGTGTGTATTTGTTTTTTTCAAAAAAGACAGCCTGTTGGTTTTTTGTTTTCACAAAAAAACAGCAATTATATTCTGATTATCTGTATTATCACCAAATTTATGAAACAGGGGGATTATTATGGAAAATTTGATGTATTTGGCGCCGGTGCTGGGCATCGTTGCGCTGCTCTTTGCCTTTGTCCTGGCTTCTAAGGTAGGCAGAGAAGAAGAAGGTACAGACCGTATGCATGAAATCTCTTCTGCGATTCGCGATGGCGCAAACGCTTTCCTGAAAGCAGAATATAAGATTCTGGTTATTTTCGCGGCTGTACTGTTTGTATTGATCGGTTTCGGTGTAGACTGGAAGACAGCTGTATGCTTCATCATTGGTGCTGCTTTCTCCACACTGGCTGGTTATTTCGGCATGAATGTTGCAACCAAGGCAAACGTAAGAACTGCAAACGCAGCGAGAGTTGGCGGTATGAACAGAGCCCTGTCCATCGCTTTCAGCGGCGGCGCAGTTATGGGTATGTCCGTAGTTGGTCTGGGCCTTTTGGGTGTAGGTGCAGTGTATGTCATCACAAAAGACGCCAACATTCTGTTCGGTTTTGGTCTGGGTGCTTCCTCTATCGCACTGTTCGGCCGTGTTGGCGGCGGTATTTATACAAAAGCTGCTGACGTAGGTGCCGACTTGGTAGGTAAAGTTGAAGCTGGTATCCCTGAAGACGACCCTCGTAACCCTGCCGTTATCGCCGACAACGTAGGTGACAACGTAGGTGACGTTGCTGGTATGGGTGCCGACTTGTTCGAATCCTATGTTGGTTCCATCATTTCTGCTATCACACTGGGTATCGTTTACTACTCCGTAGAAGGCGCTGTATTCCCTCTGGTTCTGGCAGCTGTTGGTATTCTGGCTTCCATCATCGGTACATTCTTTGTAAAAGGCGACGAAAACTCCAATCCGCATAAAGCCCTGAAAGCGGGTTCTTACTCTTCCGCAGTGCTGGTTATCATCGCATCTCTGGCTCTGAGCTGGGTATTCTTTGGCAACATGAACGCTGCCATCGCTATCATCGCTGGTCTGATCGTTGGTTTGATCATCGGTATCATCACAGAAGTTTATACTTCCGGTGACTACAAATCTGTTAAGAAAATCGCGGACCAGTCCGAAACTGGCCCTGCAACTACCATCATCAGCGGTCTGGCTGTTGGTATGGAGTCCACAGCTATCCCTATCGTGCTGATCTGTGTAGGTATCTTCGTAGCTTATGCAGTATGTGGTCTGTACGGCATCGCTCTGGCAGCCGTTGGTATGCTGTCCACAACAGGTATCACCGTAGCCGTTGACGCATACGGCCCTATCGCCGACAACGCCGGCGGTATCGCTGAAATGAGTGGTCTGGATCACTCCGTTCGTAACATCACAGATAAACTGGACGCCGTTGGTAACACAACAGCAGCTATGGGTAAAGGTTTCGCTATCGGTTCTGCTGCTCTGACAGCACTGGCTCTGTTCGTATCTTACGCAGAAGCTGTAAAACTGACAGAAATCTCCATTCTGGAACCCAGAGTTATCATTGGTATGCTCATCGGCGGTATGCTGCCTTTCCTGTTCTCCGCATTCACAATGCAGTCCGTAGGTAAAGCAGCGTTCCAGATGATCGAAGAAGTAAGACGTCAGTTCCGCAGCATCCCTGGTATCATGGAAGGTACTGCAAAACCTGACTACAAAAAATGCGTAGAAATCTCTACCACAGCAGCTCTGAAAGAAATGCTGGTTCCCGGTATCATGGCAGTTGCAGCTCCTCTGATCGTTGGTATCCTGCTGGGTACTTCCGCTCTGGGCGGTCTGCTGGCTGGCTCTCTGGTAACAGGTGTTCTGATGGCAATCTTCATGTCCAACGCCGGCGGCGCTTGGGACAATGCGAAGAAGTACATCGAAGAAGGCAACCATGGCGGCAAAGGCAGCGAAGCGCACAAAGCAGCCGTTGTTGGTGACACCGTAGGTGACCCCTTCAAAGATACTTCCGGTCCTTCCATCAACATCCTGATCAAGCTGATGACAGTTGTATCTCTGGTATTCGCACCTCTGTTCATGTCCATCGGCAGTCTGCTGTAATCTTTACAGGCATTTGACGCAAACACAAACACGGAATCTTCCATGGCACATCATGGCACAGATTCCGTGTTTTTTTGTCTTTTTATTTTTCCCAGTTTTACGGTATGATAATAGGCGAAAGGAAGTGGTATTATGACAGACTTTACGGGTTTTACCCCCGAAACCATAGATTTTCTTTGGGAACTGCGAATGAATAACAATAAAGCGTGGATGGAGGAGAATCGGGAACGATATCGCACGGTACTGAAAGAACCTTTTGATGCTCTTTCGGCGGCGCTGACGAAAAAATTTCTGGAAAAGAAAAATGTGCCCCAGATGGACTTTTCCATTTCCCGCATCAATCGGGATGTGCGCTTTTCCAAGGATAAAAGCCCTTATAAGGCAAGAAAGTGGATGGTGCTTAAAGAACCTATGACCAAGGCGGAACAGTGGAAATTCCGTCCGGTGTTTTATTTTGAAGTGATGCCTGAAGGCTATGAATACGGCATGGGATTTTATGAAGGCAGACCGGCTTATATGCAGGCTTTTCGGAAGAAAGTGGACGCTGCGCCCGACGCCTTTGAACGATTGGTAAAGGATACGGCAAAAAAGAAGGAGTTTGTCCTGTATGGGGATTCCTATAAACGCCCCATGGGAAAAGGGGATTACAGCCCTGCCGTCATGGATTGGTATCAGCGGAAAAGTCTGGGACTGACTGCTTCCAGAGAAATCGATGATTTGCTGTTCTCTCCGGAACTGGTGGATTTCGTTGTGGAAGGCTGGGAAAAATTGCTGCCCATGTATAGATTCCTCCGGGAGATTCATGTGGAGGAATAACATAAAAAAGCTGACATTTCTTATGAAATGCCAGCTTAGTTATGAGAAAAGTGATTCTGTGTTATTTTAAGAACGCGGAAAGGTTTGGGAAACAAAGAGTTTCCCAACTGGAATCCGCAGGCAGAATTTATTTCTGACGAGGAAAAAGCAGAAGTTTCATATGGAACTTCTGCTTTATACTTCTGTCTTTTCGTCAAAGGCTTGAATGAAATGAGCCTTTGACGAAAGGGTGTCGACTTTGTCGACACCCTTTTTTACGCTTTCCCAAAACTCAGCGCCAATGCCTTGATGGCTTTTTCGCCGATGATGGTTTCCCCATGCTCTGCCAGATAATACTTGGAAAGCAGTGTGGAAATGTGTTTCTGTCCGTATTCATCCAGAATGGTTTCCAGATCGTCGATGGTTTCCTCGGTGGTGTATGTATTGCCCTGCATCACTAGGAAATATCTGCCTTCGTTTTTGTACAGAGAAGAAGTGCCGTGGAACAGGGGTTCCAGTCGGATGGATAAGTCAATGACGTCATCCAGTTTGCTGAAGGAGTAGACCAGCAGGTCGTCGTCCTCTTTGGTTTCCGTTTCTTCTGTTGCCAGTGGTTTTTTCTTGAATCGGTGCAGATCTTTTGCCTGATTGAACAGTTCCGTAGGATTGCTGTTTTTATCTTTGCTTTCTACCTTTGTGACGATAATCATGATGCCGTCCAGACCAACGGGTACGGCCTCTACCATCAAAGGTGTGTTTTCTGTGATGAAATCGCATTCTTCCATGGCCTGTTCCATGATGTCACGGAACAGCTGCTGGGTTTTTTCGCCGGGGCGGATGAGATCTTCTAGTTTAATGTCACGCTCTGCCAGATCGGCTTTGGTCAGCGTCAGTTTCAGCTGTGTATCGCTTACACGTTCTATTTTCATATATATCACGTCCTTTAACCATATGTGCTTTCTGCACGCGATTTTGTATCTGGTCTATACTATACAATTGTCTGGAAATATAGTATAGTATAATGAATTGCGGGGGATATGTAAAGAGGAGAATCCTGAGAAAAACAACAAAAAACCCAAAAAATGGGATTTGCCCCCGAAAATCATAAAAATCCGAGAGGAGTGGCATGAATTGAAAAAAGCAAGTGGATCCCGCTGTTATTGACGCTGATCATCTGGGCGGGAATGTATTATTATTACCTGCCGGCGCTGAATATTCACAGCAATGAAAGCTGGATGTTCTTCGTGGCAATGATCGTTGTGGCGCTGGTGATCAATTTCTGGACAATCGCCAAAACATTGTTTTTCCAGAAAGAAAGTCAGTGGGAGAGCAATCCGTTACTGAAAAAACTGCTCTATATCCCGTTGGCGCTGGTGGTCATTTATGGGGTAGGGGTGCTTCTGTCTTCTCCCATTCTGCGGGCATCTGCATACAGCTCTTTGCTGACAGTGCAGAACGGTGATTTCGCGGAGGATATCCACGAAGTGAATTACAGCCAGATTCCCATTCTGGACAGCAATTCCGCCGCAAAACTGGCTGAACGTGAAATGGGTTCCATGGTGGACATGGTTTCCCAGTATGAAGTCAGCGATTACTACAACCAGATCAACCTGAACAGCAAACCTGTTCGTGTGACACCACTGGAATACGGTGACATTATCAAATGGATCACTAACCGCGATACAGGTATTCCTGCATACATGAACATCGACATGACCACACAGGATGTGGAACTGGTGAAGCTGCCGGAAGGAAAGGGCATCAAGTATTCTCCCTTTGAACACTTCGGACGGAATCTGTATCGTTATGTGCGTTTCCGTTATCCCACAGCCATGATCCGCAGCAGCAATTTTGAGGTTGACGACAACGGCGTACCTTATTGGGTATGCTCTGTGGAAACAAAGACTATCGGTCTTTTTGGCGGTGCAGATATTCAGGGGGCAATTCTGGTGAATGCTGCCACAGGGGAACACGCTTACTACGATGTGGCGGATGTGCCCCAGTGGGTGGATAAGGTTTATGACGCGGAACTGCTGGTGGAACAGTATGACTATTACGGGACTTTGCAGAACGGCTTCATCAACAGTAAATTTGGTCAGAAAGGCTGTTTGCAGACCACAGAAGGTTATAACTATGTGGCTCTTAACGACGACGTATGGGTATATACCGGTGTGACTTCCATCGGCGGCGATGAATCCATCGTTGGTTTTGTACTCATGAACAGCCGCACCAAGGAAACCAATTATTATCAGATTTCCGGTGCAAAAGAAATCTCCGCCATGGCTTCTGCCGAAGGGGAAGTGCAGCATTTGGGCTATACGGCAACATTCCCTATTTTGCTGAATATTACCGATGAACCCACCTACTTCCTTTCTCTGAAAGACGCGGCAGGTCTGGTAAAGAAATACGCTATGGTCAATATCGAGAAATATCACATTGTGGCCATTGGGGATACGGTGGCAGAGTGTGAAAAGGTTTACCGGAATCTCATGGCAAACAGCGGCATCAATGTGACGCCTTCAGGCGGCGGCACAACAGCGGAAGGGAAGATCACCCTGCTGAAAGACATCGTTGCAGACGGCAATACCTATTATTATCTGATGCTAGAAGGCAGAGAGGAACTTTTTGCCGTGAAAGCCGCTGACCATCTGGAGGTTTTGAAAAAACAGGTGGGCAGCACAGTGAAACTGGAATATGTAACAGAAACGGACGGCACTTGTACCGTAACGAGTCTGCAATAAAAAACGGGGAAAATGGGAGGGGCTTATGAAAATAGCTGCCTCCTGTTTTTTATAGTGCGGACAAAGGTCTCTTTGGCAAAAGAAATCCTTACAAATCATTGAAAATTCAACCCTTTGGTTGACACCTGCCCAGGAAGAATGTAAAATAAATAAGATGTAAAACAACAAAGTAGAAAACTCGTATGCAAAAAACAGGAAAAAACTGTCTTTGGAGGTATCATATGGAAGAGAAAGATAAACTGGAAAATGGCAGCCAGGGCCGCAGTATGAGCGATGCGGATAAAGAGTATTACGCAGATTTGTATAACGACCTGCCCAAAGAAGTGCAGGATATTTTGATGCAGACACATCCCCTTATGGGTCGTGCAAATGAGGATACAGAAGCGGCAGCATACCGCACAAGACGTCCTCAGCGTGAAGATGTGGAAGAAGTGAAGGAAGCAAGAATGCAGCAGGTAAGCTCCGAGATCAATGAAATCAAACGCGCACCTCAGCAGGAAGGCGACCCTACTCGTTATGTATCTCGCCGTGCAAGAAGCATGGAAAGCGAATATGCCGAAAGCCCCAGAGGCTCCATGGCAGAGGATGATTACAATGAGGATATCCAGTATGTGAGCGTGATGCCCGCACGGAAAAAATCCAGAATCATGGAAGAAGTGACCATCCAGACTTCTGCTCCTCAGAAATCCGGCATGAAGAAGAAAAAACAGAAAAAAGAACGGGAAGAAATGCCTTTCTCCGATATGGAACGTGCTGGCGATCGTCCCCGTTATGAAGACATTGACTTTGAAGAACGTGCAAAACAGGAACATCTGGACAGCCTCTATGACGATGATTACGACGATTACAGAGGCGGCAGAAAGAGCAAACTGCCTTTGATTCTGGGTATCGTTGGTCTGGTGCTCATTGTTTTTCTGATCTTCAAGACTGTGACACTGTCCAGCCAGCTGGAAGAAGCACAGCAGAAAGTGACAGAAACACAGGATCTGAACGAAAAATATGAACAGATTCAGCTGGAAAAAATGCAGCTGCAGGAAGAACTGGACGCGCTGAAAAACCCTGACGGCGCAAAAACAGAAACAACTGCTGACGGTGAAAAAACAGAAAGCACTACAACTGACGATAAGAAAGAAACATCCAGCACAACATCCAGCGCTGGCATGAAAGATTATACAGTACAGCAGGGCGATACACCTTGGACGATGGCACAGAAATTCTATGGCAACGGTGCTGAATATACAAAGATTCTGGAAGCAAATGGCTTACAGGAAGGCGCGAATATCCAGCCCGGTGATGTACTGAAAATCCCCGCAGCATAATGATGTGATCATGTAGTTTGCTTGCGGAAAAAAGGAGTCAGGTAATGATGGAAAAGGAAACACTGGAACAGAAAACCCTGATGGAATTGAGAACAATGGCAAAGGAAATGGGGCTTGGCCCCATTTCCGCCTTAAAAAAAGGCGATCTCATCGCAAGAATCAAAGAAAAACAGTCACAATCTTTGGCGAAAAATGTCGAAGATGTGACTGTTTGTGGTTTTCTGAAGAAACGGCACAGATGCCAAAAGAAGAAATGGCCCAGCCGGAAAATCATGAACGCCCCCTGCGGGAAACGCCTGAGAATCAGGAACAGGGTGAAGGCATTTTGGAAGTTATGGCAGACGGTTTTGGCTTTTTGAGAACGGAAAACTTCCTGCCGGGAACAGGGGATATTTATGTTTCTCCCTCCCAGATCCGCCGTTTTCGGCTGAAAACAGGGGATGCCATCAGAGGCATTTTGCGTCCGGCAAGAGAAGGGGAGAAATTCGGCGCCCTGATTTTTGTTAAGACTGTCAATGGCGACCGCCCGGATGTGGCAGCCAGACGCCCCAATTTTGAGGAACTGACCCCCATTTATCCAGAGGAAAAACTCCATCTGGAAACAAGGGCGGAGGAACTGACAGGACGTATCATCGACCTCGTTGCCCCCATTGGCAAAGGCCAGAGAGGTATGATCGTTGCGCCGCCGAAAGTGGGGAAAACCATGCTTTTGACACAGGTGGCGAATGCCATCACCCAGAACCATAAGGAAGTCCACCTCATTGTGCTGCTCATTGACGAGCGTCCAGAAGAAGTGACGGACATCCAGCGTTCCATTGAGGGAGAAAATGTGGAAATCGTCTATTCCACATTCGACCAGCAGCCGGAACACCATAAACGGGTGACGGAAATGGTGCTGGAGCGGGCAAAACGTATGGTGGAACAGGGGAAAGACCTTGTGATCCTTCTGGATAGCCTCACAAGACTTGCCAGAGCCTATAACCTCACCATTCCGCCCAGCGGCAGAACATTGTCCGGCGGTCTTGACCCGGCAGCGCTGTATATGCCCAAACGATTCTTCGGCGCAGCTAGAAACATCGAAGGCGGTGGCAGCCTTACCATTCTGGCAACGGCATTGGTGGATACAGGCAGCAAAATGGATGAAGTGGTTTTCGAGGAATTCAAAGGCACCGGTAATATGGAGCTGGTGCTGGATAAAAAACTGGCGGAACGGCGGATTTTCCCTGCTGTGGATATCATCAAGTCCGGTACCAGACGGGAAGATAAGCTCTTAAGTTCTGCGGAAATGGAATGCAATTACACCCTTCGGCGCATGGCGGCAACCATGACGGCAGTGGAAATGACACAGGGTTTTTATGACCTGATGCATAAAACAAAAACAAATGCGGAATTTGTGGAACGTCTGCCCATCTGGGAAAAACAGCTGGGCAGAGGGGACGCTTAAAAAAACAGCGAAAAATGACGGTATTTTCAGGAAAAGCTGTTGCAATCCCGGAAAATATATGCTATAATACCCACGTTGTCTTTAAATAATTTCGGATTATTGATCAACAAATTAGAGAATGAGGTGAAAAAAATGAGAGAAGGAATCCATCCCGATTACAAACAGGTGACAGTAAAATGCAACTGTGGCAACGAATTCGTAACAGGCTCCACAAAAGATGAAATCAGAGTCGAAGTTTGCTCCAAATGTCATCCTTTCTACACAGGTAGCCAGAAAATGCTGCTGGAAGCAGGCGGCCGCGTAGAAAAATTCAACAAAAAATACGGCAGAAAATAATCAAGAAACACGTAAAAGGGCTGGGCAAATTTGTCCGCCCTTTTTTTCGCAACAAGGCAAATATTCGCGGTTTGCCTTGCTGCGAAAGGAAGGGGTTTTTTGCGTGTCTTTTTGACAGAAAGGAGGAAAAACCATGAAACGAACGAATATCGGCGGTCAGGCTGTCATCGAAGGCGTGATGATGCGAGGCAAGAAGATGTATGCCATGGCTGTACGCAATCCCGAAGGCGGGATTACCATAGAGAAAAAAGAATGGGGCGGTTTGGGCAGAAAAGGGCTGTTCCGTTTGCCTATTTTCCGCGGTGTGGCGGCTTTTGTGGATTCCTTGGTGACAGGTACCCGCATTTTGATGCGCTCTGCGGAAATCGCTGGGGAAGATTGGACAGAGGAAGCGGAGCCTTCCAAGTTTGAGAAATTTTTGCAGGAGAAGCTGGGTGACCGCATGAATGACATCATCATTTATTGCAGTGTTGGCTTTTCCCTGATTTTGGGTATGCTGTTGTTTTTCCTGCTGCCTGTGTGGCTGGGAAACTTCTTCAAAACCATGGTGCCTACCTGGGCACTGGGTGTTATTGAAGGGCTTATTCGTATTGCCATTTTCCTGCTGTATCTGTTCGGCATCTCCCGTATGAAGGAGATCCATCGGGTATTCCAGTATCATGGCGCGGAACATAAGACCATCAATGTTTCGAAAGCGAAAAAGAACTGACAGTGGAAAACGTCATTCCCTGCACCAGACTTCATAAACGGTGCGGTACTAGTTTCCTGCTGTTTGTTATGATTATTAGTATGGTGGTATTTTTCTTTGTGCGGACGGACGATTTCCTGCTGCGTTTGGTAACGAGAATCGTTCTGGTGCCTGTCATTGCGGGCATTTCCTATGAAGTTATCCGCTGGGCAGGCAATTCCAACAGCAAACTGGTGGCACTTATCAGCTATCCTGGTCTGTGTTTGCAGAAAATCACCACGGCAGAACCTGACCCGGATCAGATTGAAACGGCAATTGCTGCCATGAAAGGGGTTCTGGAAGATGAACCAGAATAAGACTGTCAGCCAGTGGCTGCGAACAGGAAAAGAAATGCTGGCGGCGGCAGGGAGAGAAAATCCCCGCATGGATGCGGAACTGCTGCTGGAAAAAGTCACAGGCATGAATAAAATCCAGCGTATGACAGAAGGACAAACCATATTGGACGAAAAAGCGGCGGAAGAATACGCCGCTTTTCTGGATGAAAGAGCAAAAGGACGCCCTCTCCAGTATATTCTGGGAGAATGGGAGTTCATGGGACTGCCTTTTTCCGTAGGCGAAGGGGTGCTCATTCCCCGGGCGGATACGGAAATCCTTGTGGAAATCATATTGGAAACCGCGGAAAAAGAATCCCTCTGCTGTGGGCTGGATATTGGCACCGGAACGGGATGCATCCCCATTTGTCTGGAAAAGCTGGGAAATATGGATATGACCGCTGTGGACATCAGCCCCAAAGCCTTGGCTTTTGCCAGAGAAAACAACGAAAAAACCAGACCCATGTGGATTTTGTGGAAAGCGACTTGTTTGCGGCTTTGCCGGACAGTCTGTTTCCTTTGGACTTCATTGTGTCCAATCCGCCTTATATTCCGGCGGCGGACTGCGAAGAGCTCATGACGGAAGTTCGGGACTTTGAGCCAAGAAACGCTTTGGACGGCGGAAAAGACGGTCTGGATTTTTACAGAAAGATTGTAGCGGAAGCCCCTGCACGCCTGAGAGATGGGGGCTGGCTGTTTTTTGAAATTGGATATGACCAGCGGGAAGCACTGTTTGCCCTGATGGAGGAAGCGGGATTTACATCCGTGGCATGTCGTCAGGACTTGGCAGGGCTGGATCGTGTGGTCTTTGGACAGAAGAAGGAGGAGCCTCATGTTTGACCGATTGGCGGAAATTGAACAGAAGTATATGGATTTGGCAGATCAGGTCAACGACCCTGAAATCATTGCCAACCAGAGCCAGTGGCGGAAACTGATGAAGGAATACAGCGATATGACACCCATTGTAGAGGCATATCGGGAATACGAAAAAGTGAAAGCATCCATTGCGGAGGAACTGGAACTTTTGGAGGATAAACTGGATGACGATTTCCGGGAGCTGGTGAAGGAAGAACTGGCGGAAAACAAAGAACGTCTGGAAGAACTGCAAAAAGAAATCACCATTTGCTCATTCCCAAAGACCCTAATGACGAGAAGAATGTTATTGTGGAAATCCGCGGCGGCGCAGGCGGTGACGAAGCGGCACTTTTTGCGGCAGACCTGTTCCGTATGTATACCCGTTATGCAGAAAGAAGAAAATGGAAAATTGAAGTCATGAACGCCAGCGAAAGCGATCTGGGCGGTTATAAGGAAATTTCCTTTATGATTACCGGACAGGGGGCATACTCCTGTCTGAAATACGAAAGCGGCGTACACCGTGTACAGCGTATCCCTGCCACAGAAAGCGGCGGCAGAATCCATACGTCTACGGTTACGGTGGCGGTGCTGCCAGAAGCGGAAGAAGTGGACGTGCATATCGACATGAATGATGTCCGTGTGGATGTGTTCCGCGCCTCCGGCAACGGCGGTCAGTGCGTCAACACCACAGACTCCGCGGTTCGTATGACCCATATTCCCACAGGTATCGTGGTATCCTGCCAGAACGAAAAATCTCAGCTGAAGAATAAAGAACAGGCGTTGAAAGTGCTCTATGCCCGTGTTTATGAACGGGAACGTCAGGCACATGACGCAGCCATCTCCGCAGACCGCCGTTCTCAGGTGGGTACTGGTGACAGAAGCGAACGTATCCGTACCTATAACTTCCCCCAGGGCCGTGTGACAGACCATCGTGTGGGGTTGACACTCCATCGAATTGATGCCATACTGGACGGGGATTTGGATGAGATCATGGATACACTGGTGACAACAGACCAGATGGAAAAACTCAAAGCACAAAATCCAGATGCATAAACTATCAAAAGAGAAGAAATCAGGTGACAGAAGATGAAAGAACTCATATCATTGTTTCTGACTTTTGCACGGATTGGGGCATTCACTTTTTGGCGGCGGCTATGCCATGCTGCCCATGCTCCAAAGAGAAGTGGTGCAGAGCCGGAAATGGGCAACGGAGGATGAAGTGCTGGATTACTTTGCCATTGGGCAGTGTACCCCCGGCGTCATTTTCGTCAATACGGCAACATTCATTGGTTATAAAAGAAAAGGGATCCCCGGTGCTATTTTGCCACAGCCGGCGGTGTGTTCCCTTCTCTGGTCATTATTATGATTATTGCGGCAGTGCTGACCAATTTTGCCCACCTGCCCGTTGTACAGCATGCATTCGGCGGCATCCGTGTGGTGGTAGGCGTTCTGATCATCAATGCCGTTTCCGGCATGTGGAAAAAATCCGTTGTGGATAAATTGGGGCTTGTTCTTGCCATTTTGTCTTTTATCGTGGCAACCTTTGTGGATATCTCACCTGTATGGCTGGTGTTGCTGGGCGCGGTCATCGGCATTGTGGTAAAATCCTTTCAGGCAAAAGAGAAAGGAGGCGCCAAGTAAATGCAGCTGTTGATATTATTTCTGGAATTTTTCAAGATCGGGCTTTTTTCTGTGGGCGGCGGTCTGGCAACACTGCCTTTCCTCTATGACCTGGCGGATAAATACCCTTGGCTCAGTGTGGCACAGATTCCCGATATGATTGCCATTTCCGAATCCACACCTGGTCCGCTGGGCGTCAATATGGCAACTTATGTTGGCTTCCAGTGCGGCGGTGTATTGGGCGGTGTCATTGCCACAGCAGGTTTGGTAACACCTTCTGTTATCGTTATTATCATTGTTTATAAATTTCTGGAACGCTTCCGTAAAAGCACATTGGTAGAAAACGCCTTTTATGGTCTGCGTCCCATCGTCGTAGGGCTCATTGCCTCCGCAGGCTTTGGCGTCATCGTTCTTTCTTTATTCAATAAAGAAGCGTGGAACGGCGCCGCTACTCAGTGGGGCAGCCTGTTCCAGTGGCGAGAGTGGATACTGTTCTTTGTGATCCTCTTTGCCGCGAGAAAGTGGAAGAAAGTCCATCCCATTGTGCTGATCCTCATTGGCGCGGCAGTGGGTATCGTATTCCAAATGGCGTAAAATCAAAAGTCGAAATCTCTTAGAGGAGATTTCGGCTTTTTTTGTGCCCGTCTGCTTCTGTTTTCTCCTCTGCTTCCATAAGCTGAATAACAGGAGAAAAATCGGGAGGAGGGGGAACATGTCTGTTTCCTTCTGGACCATGTTTTGTGTGGTGTATGGCGGTGTGCTGTTTTTGTCCCTGAAACGAGGGGCTTTTGCCTTGGTACTGGGGTTTTTGTCCGGCTTGGGGGTGGCCTTTTTCTGCCTGCGGTATCTGCCGGGGGTCTTTACCTCTCAGGCTTTTTACGCTGTGGCGGCAGGGGTGCTTTGCGGCGTGGCCTTGGGTACGGTGGCTGAAAAACGCAGACTGCCGGGTGCGGCCTTTTTCTGGCTGGGGGCATTGCTCTGGGGCAGCAGCGGCGGTCTGGTTTCTATGGATGTGCTGACGGCACTGTTGGCGGCCATTACCGGGGGAGCCTGTCTGTATCTGGTCTGCGGCGCCGTTTTGCCAGAGGAAGTGGGGGAAAAACAGTTCCTGCTGCGTGCCGCCGGCGGGCTTTTGGGTTTCTGGCTGGGAGTATGGCTGGATTTTCTGCATATTTAACCCGGATTTTACAGGAAATCCCGGGGAATAATTGCATTTTCTGGCATTTTTTGTGGTATAGTGGAATACAGGACTGCAAAAAATACAATCGGTGGGCGAAAAAGCCTGAGCAGTTCTCAGTACACATTATTGGGGGTTTTTTATGAGTCAGTTATTAGATAAAGAAACACTGAAAAAAATGATTCGGGAAAACGTCAAAACTTTGTACCGCAAAACATTGGAAGCAGCCTCTGCCGAGGAAGTTTACCAGGCCGCTGTGTTTGCTGTTCGCGACGTTATCACCGACAAATGGATGAAAACACACGACGAATATTACGAAAAAGATGTGAAGGTGGTTTACTACCTGTCCATGGAATTTTTGATGGGCCGCTTTTTCGGCAATAGCCTCATTAATCTGGAAATGTATGATGAGGTCAAAGAAGTTCTGGAAGAACTTGGCATTGATTACAATATGGTAGAGGACGCGGAACCTGATCCGGGTCTGGGCAACGGCGGTCTGGGGCGTCTGGCTGCATGTTTCCTGGATTCCCTGTCCACATTGCAGCTGCCTGCTTATGGCTGCGGTATCCGCTACCACTACGGTATTTTTGAACAGAAAATTGAAAACGGTTATCAGGTGGAAGCGCCCGATAACTGGCTGGAAAACGGTGACCCTTGGGGCATCAAACGGAATGAATACGCTGTGGAAGTCAAATTCGGCGGCAATGTTCGCGCTGTGCCCAAAGGCAATGGAGAATACCGTTTCGTACAGGAAAATTATCAGTCTGTTATCGCTGTGCCTTATGACTATCCCGTTATCGGCTATGGCAATAACACAGTTAATACACTGCGTCTGTGGGAAGCACGGGCGAAGAATAAACTGGACTTGAAATTCTTCAACGAAGGCAATTACCAGAAAGCAGCCGAAGAAGAATTGCTGGCAAGCACCATGACAGACGTGCTGTACCCTGCCGATGAACATATCCAAGGGAAAGAACTGCGCCTGCGTCAGCAGTATTTCTTCATTTCCGCAACGGTTCAGCGCGTTGTGGAACGTTTCAAGAAACACCACACCAATTTCCACGAACTGCCTGATAAAGTGGCGTTCCAGCTGAACGACACCCATCCTACCGTAGCAGTTGCGGAACTGATGCGTGTGCTGGTGGACGAAAACGATGTGCCTTGGGATGACGCTTGGGAAATCACCAGAAAGGTATGCGCTTACACCAACCATACCATCATGGCGGAAGCTTTGGAAAAATGGCCCATGGAACTGTTCAGCCGTCTGCTGCCTCGTATCTATCAGATCGTGGAAGAAATCAACCGCCGCTATTGTCTGGAACTCCAGGCGAAATACGGCATGGACCCTGAAAAACTCCGTCGTATGGCAATCATTGCCGACGGTCAGATTCGTATGGCATACCTTGCCATCGTGGGCAGCCATTCCGTAAACGGCGTTGCGGCCCTTCATACAGAAATTCTGAAACATCAGGAACTGAAGGACTTCTATGAACTTTATCCTGAAAAATTCAATAATAAAACAAATGGTATCACTCAGAGAAGATGGCTCCTTCACGCCAACCATGGTCTGGCAGGGCTGATCTCCGAAACCATTGGCGATGGCTGGATCACAGAACTGACAGAGCTGGAAAAACTCCTGCCCTATGCAGAAGATGAAACTTCCGCCGTCGTTTCATGGAAATCAAGAAAGCAAACAAAGTTGCGCTGGCGAAGTATATCAAAGAAACAAAAGGCATCGACATCAACCCCGATTCCATCTTTGATATTCAGGTAAAACGTCTGCATGAGTACAAACGCCAGCTGCTGAATGTGCTGCATATCATTGGGCTGTATAACCAGCTGAAAATGAACCCCGGCATGGATATGGTGCCTCGTACATTCATTTTCGGTGCGAAAGCAGCGGCAGGCTATCGCCGTGCGAAACTGATTATCAAGCTCATCAACGCTGTTGCTGATGTAGTCAACAACGACCCTACCATCGAAGGCAAAATCAAAGTAGTATTCATGGAAAACTACCGCGTATCTCTGGCAGAACGCCTGATTCCTGCCGCTGATGTCAGCGAACAGATCTCCACAGCCGGTAAAGAAGCATCCGGTACTGGTAACATGAAATTCATGCTCAACGGCGCTCTGACCGTTGGTACCATGGACGGCGCAAACGTGGAAATCTACGAAGAAGTAGGCAAAGACAATATCTTTATCTTTGGTATGTCCGCTGAAGAAGTACAGGCAAAATACCATGACCACTATGACCCTTGGTTCATTTACAACATGAATCAGGAAGTGCGTATGGCACTGACCAGCCTGATCGACGGTACATTTGACCAGAACACAGACCTGTTCCGTGAACTCTACGACGCACTGCTCAACGGCTTCGGCGGCAGAGCAGACGAATACTTCGTACTGGAAGACTATGCGGATTACGCAAGAGCCCAGTGGGATATTGACAGAGCATATCGTGACCAGACAAAATGGGCGAAAATGGCAATCATTAACGTGGCGAAGAGCGGTAAGTTCTCCAGTGACAGAACCATTCGCCAGTATGCGGAAGAAATCTGGGATTTGAAACCTCTGCATATTGAAGATTGATTGAAAAATTGATTTCATAGCAAATAAAAAAGTCGGAACTTTTATGATAAAGTTCCGACTTTTTGTTTTTCACAAAAACATATCAACGATCCAGAATGTCGTCCATGATGGCGAGGATGTGCTGGGATTGCTCCGGCGTCAGTTTCTGGAATTTCTCCATCAGCTCTTTGGAGATGCCGGGGTTTTCCAGCTTCTCGTCAAAAAATTCCTTTGGATGGATGCCAAAATATTCGCAAATATAGAAAAAGACAAGCATGGAAGGCAACATCCGCTTGCTTTCAATTCGGCTGATATAATTTTCACTTTGTCCTATGGCAAGACTCATTTCTCTGGCAGAAACTCCTTTTTGATGCCGAAGCTGTGAGATTCTCAGAGAAAGGAAGTTTTCAAAGTCTTTCGCATGCATATTCATCACCTGATAACATTATAGGTTGTGCCGTAAAAATAGGATTAGACTTCAAAATAACATATTATATTGAAATTCTTATTTAAAATAAGTATAATGAGGTAAAACGATACCAGAGTATGTTTTCCAAAGGGGGCATTGTCCATGCGAAACAAATTTCCCCAGCGTCTGCGTCAGCTCCGCAAAGAAAAGGGCATCACACAGGAGGCTTTGGGGCAGTACCTCCATTACAACCATACAGCCGTTGCCAATTATGAGTCCGGCAGGAACCAGCCTTCTTTTGATGATTTGCTGAAACTGGCGGATTATTTCGATGTTTCCACGGATTTTCTCTTGGGACGGTCGGAAAAGTTTTATCCTCCAGCAGATAAACTATGGGAAAAACTGACGGTGGCAGAATTTCTGCATCTCCTGCAACAAGCGGAATCCTACCCGAAGATGTGTCGAAGTTTTTTGGAAAAAGACGAAAAGAAAATTTGACAGACCGCCTATTTTCTTGTAAAATAAGGATTACGGTTTGCACTCTTAGCTCAGGGGATAGAGCGTTCGGCTCCGGACCGAAAGGCCGCAGGTTCGAATCCTGTAGAGTGCAGAGAGAAGTCTTGTCATAGGCAAGACTTCTTTTTTGTCTGATTTTTACCAGCGAAAAACATTGACAACTGTTGTAGTTTCGGCGTATACTGCTTAACGGAAATGAAACCCATATAGGTCCATAATAGGTTGGATGTTTCTACCGGTTACCGTAAACAACCGCGCTATGAGTTTCCCGCATCTGGGGGAATTTGTATCCGCAGATGTAGACGGTATTTTTTTATGGAGATTTTAAGGAGGATTTCAAATGGTTCAGAAAAACTTTGTTTGCAAAGGTGATATCTGTTATAGTAAAGATATGAAAACACTGGAAACCTGCAAAGATGGTTATCTGGTCTGCGAAAACGGCGTTTCTGCCGGTGTATTCGCTGAATTGCCCGAAAAATATCAGGATTTCCCTCTGCTGGATTACACAGGGAAGCTGATTCTGCCCGGTTTTACAGACCTGCATGTTCATGCGCCACAGTATCGTTTCCGCGCCCTGGGCATGGATTTGGAACTGCTGGAATGGCTGGACACTCATACATTCCCTCAGGAAGCAAAATATGTGGACACAGATTTTGCCAGAAAGAATTACGCTCGTTTTGTGGAAGAAATGAGAAAAGGCCCTAACACCAGAGGCTGTATCTTCGGCACCATCCATCGTCAGTCCACAGAAGTGCTCATGGAACTGCTGGAAGAAGCAGGTCTGTGCGCTATGGTAGGGAAAGTCAATATGGACCGTCACAGCCCTGACATCCTGCGGGAAACCACAGAAGAATCCGCAGAAGAAACCATTCAGTGGCTGGCAGATGTGGCAGAGAAATTCCCTCATGTCAAACCCATCCTGACACCTCGTTTCCTGCCTTCCTGCACCGACGAACTGCTGGAAAAACTGGGTGACATCCAGAAGCAGCATCACCTGCCCGTACAGTCCCATCTGTCCGAAAACAGAGGGGAAGTGGCTTGGGTACAGGAACTGTTCCCTAAATCCAAACACTATGGCGATGCTTACGACAGCTTCGGTCTGTTTGGCGGAGAAAACTGCCCCACTATCATGGCACATTGTGTCCTGAGCAGTGACGACGAAATCCGTCTGATGAAAGAAAGAGGCGTATTTATTGCCCATTGCCCCGAATCCAACACCAATCTGGCTTCTGGCATTGCCCCTGCCCGCCGTTATCTCACAGAAGGTATCCCCATGGGTCTGGGCAGCGACATCGCAGGCGGCACAAGATGCTCCATTTTCTTTGCTATGGCGGAAGCCATCCGCGTTTCCAAACTGCGTTGGCGTTTGGTGGATGAATCTCTGGCGCCCCTCACCATCCCAGAAGTGTTCTATCTGGCAACACTGGGCGGCGGTGCCTTCTTCGGAAAAGTAGGTTCCTTTGCGGAAGGTTATGAATTCGACGCTTTTGTGCTGGATGACAGCCGTTATGACAATCCCGGAGAATATGACATTGCCCAGCGTCTGGAACGTGTCATTTATCTGACAGAGGACAGCGAAGTCCTTCATAAATTTGTGGCAGGCAGACAGTTGTTCTAAAAAAAGGAGAGAGTGCCATGCAATGTGAAAGCTGTATGTATTATCAGTACGATGAGGAATACGAAGAATATTTTTGTGACGTGAATCTGGATGAGGACGAAATGGAGCGTTTTTTGCGTGACGGCTTCCGCAATTGCCCCTATTATCGTCTGGAGGATGAGTACCGCACCGTGCGTAAACAGATGTAATACAAAAATCCCAAAATTGGCGTAATTTTCTACACAAATTCCCCTTGCCTGAGAACAGGAAAAACCGTATACTTGAAACTACGGAAAAATGCGGTATTTTGTCCGAAAAACGGAAATAAAAGAGGAGAGAAAAGTTGCGGCGAAACATAAGAAATTGGGGAAATGATATATTGCGTGCTGCCATCATCCTTCTGGTGCTGTTTTATGCCTGCTGGCCCCTGCGCCTTTCCGGCGGGTCTATGGAGCCTACTTATGATAACGGTAATGTGGTCTGCGTCAGCCGTTTGGCAGGCTTTTTTGGGGGCTATGACCGGGGAGATGTGGTAGTCTTTGATTATAAAGACGAAGACGGAGAACGGCAAGTCATTAAGCGTGTCATTGCTGTGGAAGGCGACCGTCTGGAAATTGTGCCTGAAGGTGTCATGGTAAATGGTGTCCTGCTGGATGAGCCTTATGCCATGGGGCCTACGGAGGGCGTTGCGGATCTGGTGATTCCGCCGGATACAGTATTTGTGCTGGGAGATCATCGGACAGAAAGCTTTGACAGCCGGAATATGGGCGTCATTGCGGAAAAAGATTTGAAAGGCAAAGTGCTGTTTCGGCTCTTTCCTTTCTTTGGATAATGGAAGAAGCGGCTGTGTTGGAAAACACAGCCGTTTTTATATACAATAAAGTGTTTTCGTATATTTTCAAGAGGCGGAAAATCTGGAATCCGCAGTCGGAATTTACTTCCGACGAGGAACAATCAGGAATTTCAAGGCATTTGCCGATGGAATCCTTGATTGATACCTCTGCCTACTCGTCAAAGGCCCCCATGAAATGAGCCTTTGACGACAATAGATAGAATCATATTTTTTCCCTTTCGTCATATATTTTACAGAAAGGCAATCCGCAAAAGACGGGATGCAGGTGCCTGATATGATGAAGGAGGTAAGAAATATGGCCTTGGAAATGACAAAGGATACCATGACTTGGAAACAGCGGAAGGGAACCCACCATTCCCGTATTTTGCTGGAAGGGGATATGATCGTGCCCGATAACCGCCCCGATGTGGCGCAGGTGCTCCATTGCAGCGGTACGGTACGGCTGGACGAGGTGAAAAGCGGCGAGGAAAAAATCAATCTCACCGGGGAATTGTTGGTGCGTGTGCTGTATCGGGCGGCAGGCGGCGAAAAACCTGTGTATGCCATGACATCTTCTCTGCCCATACAGGAAGTGCTGTACGTGGAAGGCATGACGGCGGAGGACGCTGTGAATGTGATGGCGGAAACGGAACATCTGGAATGCCAGCTCATCAATGACCGGAAAGTGGGACTGCGTGCCATTGTGGAAGTATGGGCGGAAGCGGAAGGCAGCAAGAGCCTTCAGACTGTCAGCGGCGCCCAGGGAGAAACGGTGGAACTGCTGCGGAAAAAGGTGCTCACAGAACGCCCCGTTGCAGAGAAAAAGGACAGGTTCACGGTGAAGCATACGGTGTCACTGGGGGCAGACCAGCCAAACATCGGGGAAATGCTCCATCAGGTATTGACCCTTTCCGATACAGACATTCGTGCCATGGACGGAAAAGTGGCAGTGCGGGGGAATCTGCGGCTGACAGCCATTTACGGCACAGAGGAAAACGGCATGCCTGTGGCGGTGGAGGCAGAAATCCCTTTCCATGGATTTATTGAAGGCGGCGGCATCACTCCCCAAACATGGACAGATGTGAAACTGACAGTCAATGAAAGTGAAGTCCGTCCAGCGGTGAACGATGATGGAGAAACACGGAATCTGGATGTGACAGCGGTCATCGGTGCGGAACTGAAAGCCGTAGACCATACGGAACAGGAAATGGTCACAGACGCCTATGGTTTGGAAAGCTGTTTGCAGCCCAAACGGGAAAAAGTTACCTTCCCTGTATGCGTGGGCATGACACGGAGCCGTTTCAGCTTGAAAGAAGGGGTATCTCTGGAAAATGGAGAAATGCCCATGATGCAGGCGGTAGCGGCATGGGGGCAGGTACATACGGAAGATGTGACCGTGGAAACAGACGCTGTCAATGTGGAAGGGGTGTTGCAGGCGGAAATCCTCTATCTTTCCGCTGATGACGATGAAGCGGTATGTGTGCTGAAACGGGGCATTCCTTTCCGTCAGACCGTAGAAGTGCGAGGTGCCAAAGCAGGGGATACTGCCTGTGTACGCAGCACAGCGGAACAGGTGGACTTCCGCCTTATGACAGAAACGGAAGGGGAACTGCGGGCACAGATTCTGCTGGAAATTCTGGTGACAGCCATGGAAGAAACGGAAGTGGTCACAGACCTTCTGGAAATGCCCGAAGAAACACCGGAAAAGCGTCCCTCCGCCGTGATTTGTGTGGTGCAGGATGGGGAAAGCCTGTGGGATATCGCCAAAAAATACCGCACCACGCCGGAACGTATCCTCATGGTCAATGATATTGAAAATCCCGAACGGCTCTTTTCGGGACAGAAACTGCTGATTTTACGAGGCGGCAGAAAGTAAACAGCGCAGCAAAAGCCGGATGCCCGTTTGAAGGGAGTCCGGCTTTTTCTGTTGAGGCACGCAGGAATTTGACACCGTTTTATTTTGCGTATTCTTCGGGAGTGTGTTATAATTTTTCTATGCAATTGACAATAATGGACGGAAAGAGAGTTTGAGGTGTGTCATGAAAGGGTATTTTATCACCATAGAGGGCAGCGACGGCAGCGGAAAGTCTACCCAGCTGAAAAAAATCATTTCTTATCTGGAGGAAAAACAGGTGGATTTGGTGGTGACGAGAGAACCCGGCGGAACTGACGTGGCAGAAGCCATTCGGGAACTCATTCTTGACCCGGCATATCCCCAAATGACCGCAAAAACGGAAATGCTCCTCTATGCGGCGGCCCGTGCCCAGCATGTGGAGGAAAAAGTCCTGCCGGCACTTCAGGCAGGAAAAGTGGTGCTTTCCGACCGTTATGTGGATTCCAGCATTGCCTATCAGGCTTACGGCAGAGGATTGGGCGATATGGTGGCACAGGTGAACGCCATTGCCACCGGTGGTCTTGTGCCGGATCTGACTGTTTTTCTGGATCTGCCTCCCGCAGTGGGCATGGCCCGCAAACAGCAGGAGGAAAATCATGAATTGGATCGGCTGGAACAGGAAAAACTGGAATTTCACCAAAAGGTATACGAGGGCTATGACGCACTCTGTAAAAAAGAGCCGGAGCGGATCTGCCGCATTGATGCCTCCGGCACCCTAGAAGAAGTATTTGGGCAGATCAAAGAAGCGCTGGACAAAATTTTGGACAGAGCGTAAGCCATGGATTCCATAAGGAGGGATTTATATGAAATTGATCATTGCCATTATCCAGGATGAAGACGCGGGCGAAGTTATCTCCCATCTGAACGAAGCAGAAATTCAGGTAACCAGACTGGCTACAAAAGGCGGTTTCCTCCGCAGCGGCAATACCACCATCATGACCGGTGTGGAAGACGAAAAAGTGGATGAAGCCCTGAAAATCATTGAAGAAAACAGCAAGTCAAGAACACAGTACGCAACACTGCCTTCTTCCTGCGGCGCAATGCATGGATTTATCCTTGCGCCCATTGAAGTCAAGGTAGGCGGCGCAACAGTATTTGTGCTGGATGTGGATCAGTTCCATAAATTCTGATGGCACAAAAAGGAAAGGAGTGAAGGGCGTTGCACAGTTTTTCGGATATTTACGGCAATGCCCTTTTGCTGCGCCATTTGCAGCAGGCAGTGGCGGGGGGACGCGTTTCCCACGCCTATCTGCTGACGGGCAGCGCAGGCAGCGGCAAACGGCTCATTGCGGATACATTTGCCAAAACATTGCAGTGTGAAGCCGGCGGCACAGAGCCTTGCGGTCATTGCAAAAGCTGCTCGGCATTCAATTCGGGAAACCACCCGGATATTGTGTACGTCCGCCCCACCAAAAAGACATTGGGCGTGGACGATGTGCGGGAGCAGATATTGGAGGACGTGAGTCTGAAACAGTATCGCTACTGTTATAAGATTTATATTGTGGAACAGGCGGACACCATGACCGTACAGGCACAAAATGCCCTTTTGAAAACATTGGAGGAACCGCCTGCTTATGCCGTTTTTCTCCTTCTGGCAGAAAATCAGACGGCATTTTTGCCCACCATATTGTCCCGTACGGTTTTGCTTCATATCCGACCTTTGCCGGATACCATGGTGGCAGATTATTTGGAAAAGAAAAAAGGACTTTCCCCGGCAGAGAGCGCGGTTTATGCCGCTTATGCCCAGGGAAGCATTGGACAGGCGCTGGATTTGCTGGAGGACGAAAGTTTTCAGCAGATGCGGCAGGAGATTTTGGAAAAACTCATGGCTTTGCCCCAGGCGAAAAAGGAGAGGTCTTTCTGTGGGCAAAGGATTTGGAAAAATATAAAGACGATCTGCGTTTTCTGGATATGATGCAGCTTTGGTATCGGGATTTGCTCTATGCCAAACGGCTGCGCAGTGAAAAAAGACCTCATTCAAAAAGACAAAAAAGGCGGAGATTTTCAGAAGTGCCGTGGAATCCGAAGAGGAACTGGCACGAAAAGCCGCTCTCATACAGCGTGCCCGTGTGCAGCTGGCGCGCAACGCGAATTTTCGGCTCACTATGGAAGTGATGCTGTTACAATTAAAGGAGAATTAGACTGTATGATAGAAGTTGTAGGAATCCGGTTCAAAAAAGCCGGTAAAATGTATTATTTCGATCCCGATGGTCAGAAACTGGAAAGAGGTGGTTTTGCCATTGTGGAAACAGCAAGAGGCATTGAGTATGGCGCGGTCATCAAAGAAAACACCTTTGTGCCCGAAGAAACCATTGTACCCCCTCTGAAAAAGGTACTGCGTCCCGCAACAGCGGAGGATGCCAAAGTGGTGGAAGCCAATGCTAAGAAGGAAGAAGAAGCCTTCCGCATCTGCTTGCAGAAGATTGCCCGTCTGGAACTGGACATGAAACTGGTGGATGTGGAAATGACATTCGATAAGAATAAACTGATCTTTTACTTTACCTCTGACGGTCGTGTAGACTTCCGTGAACTGGTAAAAGAACTGGCGGCAGTGTTCCGTATGCGTATCGAACTGCGGCAGATCGGTGTCCGGGATGAAGCGAAAATGCTCAGCGGCATCGGCATTTGCGGCAGAGCTTTGTGCTGCGCTACATTCCTGGGAGATTTCCAGCCTGTGTCCATCAAAATGGCAAAAGACCAGAATCTGGCGCTGAACCCTACCAAGATCAGCGGTATCTGCGGCAGATTGATGTGCTGCCTGAAGTACGAAGAAGATGTATACGAAGAACTGAACAAAAAGCTGCCTTTTGTGGGGGATATCATCTCCACCCCTGACGGTACCGGGGAAATCCTTTCCACGAACGTATTGATGCAGCAGGTGAAAGCGGCAGTGCGGAAAACGGAAAATGATCCCCCTACCATTGCTTTCTATCACGTGGACGAGATCAAAGTCATCAAGTCCAAGAAAAAACGGAAACAGCAGCCTGTGGCGGAGGAACTGAAGGAATATGAGGACTGATGTGTTAATCAAAGAGGGAGAACGGGTGGATGACCTGCACCGAAAGGGCTATGTCATCATCCAAGACCCCAAACGGTTCTGTTTCGGCGTGGATGCCGTCATCCTCAGCGGTTTCGCACGGGTGAAAAAAGGAGAAAAGGTGCTGGACTTGGGTACAGGTACCGGCATTTTGCCCATTCTGCTGGAAGGCAGAACACTGGGCAGCCATTTCACTGGGCTAGAAATACAGCCGGAAAGTGTGGAAATGGCAAGACGCAGTGTGGCGCTCAATGAACTGGAGGAAAAAGTGGATATTGTGGAAGGGGATATCAAGGAAACGGCAGCCATTTTTGGCGGCTCTGTATTCGATGTGGTCACTTCCAATCCCCCTTATATGAATGAAGGCGGCGGACTGCAAAATCCTTCCGGCCCCAAAGCCATTGCCCGCCATGAAGTTCTCTGCACATTGGAAGATGTGGTAAAAGGCGCCGCAAAGGTTCTGCGTCCCGGCGGACGGTTCTATATGGTGCATCGTCCCCATCGATTGACGGACATCATGTGTACCCTGCGGCAGTATGGACTGGAGCCCAAGCGGCTGCGGTTCGTTCATTCCTTTGTGGATAAGGCACCCTCTATGGTGCTGGTGGAAGCAGGCAGAGGCGGCAAACCCATGATTAAAGTGGAGCCGCCATTGGTGATCTACAAAGCACCAGGAGAATATACCGACGAAATCTATGACATTTATTACGGAGAAGGGCAGGCGTGAGTATGGCAGGAACACTTTATTTATGCGCCACCCCCATCGGCAATCTGGATGATATGACGCTGCGGGTGCTGAAACTGCTGGAAACGGCAGACATCATTGCGGCGGAAGATACCCGCAATACGCTGAAACTATTAAATCATTTTGAAATCAAAACCCCTATGACCAGCTACCATGAGCATAATAAGGCGGAAAAAGGCCCGAAGCTGGTGGAACGGCTGCTGGCGGGAGAAAATATCGCACTGGTGACAGACGCTGGTATGCCGGGGATTTCTGACCCGGGTGCAGACTTGGTGAAGCTGTGCTATGAAGCAGGAGTGCCTGTGACTGTGGCGCCGGGGGCGTCTGCGGCGGTAGTGGCACTGGTGCTTTCCGGTTTGGATACCAGACGGTTTGTTTTCGAGGGCTTTTTGCCCATGGAGAAAAAAGAACGGCGGGCGGTTCTTTCCACATTGGAAAAAGAACATCGCACCATGATTTTTTATGAAGCGCCTCATCGTCTGTTGGATACTTTGGAAGAACTGGAAAAGATTTTTGGTTCCGACAGGGAAATGGCAGCCATTCGGGAACTGACAAAGAAATTCGAGGAAGTGCGCCGTGGTACTTTGGCGGAAATCAAAGCTCACTTTACCGCTCAGCCGCCCAAAGGGGAATTTGTGCTGGTATTTGCCGGCTATACCTTGCAGCAGCAGCGGCAGGCAGCACAGGAAAGCTGGGAAAGCGTTTCCATCGAGGAACACATGGAGCATTATCTGAGTCAAAATTATAGTGAAAAAGACGCCATGAAGCAGGTGGCAAAGGATCGCGGCGTATCCAAACGGGAAATTTACAGCTATCTGCATAAAGACTGAAATAAAGGAGGGTGATGGGATATGTTGGAACGATTTCAGGCATTAAGCGGCTCTCAGATCATTCTGGCGGCAGTCATTGCTTTTGTGATCTGGGCAATCATTGAATTCATCAGAAGTGTGAAAGTGGTGAAAAAGACCTTTGGCGAGGTGGACATGGCGAGGGTCATGGAACGGTGCCATGAACTGTTCCCCATTGAAACCATTCTGTTCCGTGGGGCGGAGTTCCAGCGGGGCATGCGTATCCGCATCACTACTACGCAGAAAACCATCATTGAAGGGGAATTGATCGGTATGAATAAGATCCAGATGATCTGCATCCGTACCAAAAACCAGATCATTGCCCATCAGTTGGATAAAATTCAGGAAATGACAAAAATATGAGAAAAGGGCGGCGTGCATACAGTGGTGCTGCTTCATCAGAAAACAGAGATAGCTGGAATCTTTCAGAAAGGATTTCAGCTTTCACATTTTTATCAACATTTTATGAGGATTGTTTTCTTCTGAAGATAGCTATTGCGGTTGCCCTTAAGAAATCTAATAAAGGGGAAAATGCTGTTTTCTTAAGGGCAACTGCTGAGCAAAGCCGCTTTTTTACGGGAAGGAAATCCATATGACATTGACAAGGTTTCAACTGAAGATACTTGCCATCTGTTCCATGTTTCTGGATCATGCCATGAAGATTTTTGAGGATGTGCTGGAGCCTGCCATGGGGCAGACTTTGTATACGGCTGTCCTGTCTTTGGGGCGGATGGCGTTTTTTGATTTTCGCCTTCCAGTTGGCAGAAGGCGTATGGCATACTCATAACGTGAAAGCCTATTTGAAACGGCTTTTTGGCTTTGCCCTGCTGGCAGAAATTCCCTTTCAGATGGTGAAAAGCCTGATTTTAACGGGGGAAATCACCCTTTCCTTTGGACTGACCAATGTGATGATGACCCTGTTTTTGGGGGTGTTGTCCTGCGTTGCCTATGCCTTTTCCGCGCAGAAGGACAGAAGGGATATGGGAAAATTTGCCGTGTTTGTCATTGCGCTGCTGGCGGAGATTATGGGGACGGATTACGGCGCCTTTGGCGTGGTGTTTGTTTTGTACTCTGGTATACATGGCATTCACCTCAGCGGTGGCGTGCCATGTTCTGGATGATACTTTTCTATTACGGCCTTTGGATTCCTCTGGCGCTTTTGTCCTGGGGGATTACGTTCGCGGCTGTTTTTGAGTCCTTTATGTATCTGGCAGTGTCTTTGGGCACATGGGCATTGCTGCGGCGGTATAGGGGAGAAGTGGGACAAAAAGGCGGCAAATATGCCTTTTACCTGTTCTATCCTGTCCATCTGCTGTGTCTGGCAGGAGCGTATTGTTTGGTGATGTAAAAAAGATTTCTCTAAAGCAAATTCCCATTAAGAAAACATTGATGTTCGCTTTCTTGATTTCTTAAAGGGAATTGCGACGGCTGTCTTCATAAGAAAACATAACAAATAATAAAATAAGAAAGTCGAAATTCTTTGTCATGATAAGGATTTCGACTTTCTTTGTTTTTCTTATGAAGATACCCCGAACAGGAGGGATCTGTTTTTTGTATACAAAAAGGTGGGTTTTGTCGAAAGACCTTTGTTTTTTCTTTGGGAAAAATGCGCATCCATGTCGGAATCGACACGGAAAAAATTGGAGAAAATGTTGATATTACGCGATTCTTAACGACATCTTAGCGGTTTCTTAATTGCATTTTAACGGCCTTCGGGCATATAATGTTACAGAAATCAGACCGACCGGTCTGTATGTATACATAAAGGAGGGATCGCATGAAAACGGAACTGAATATTTTGCAGACAGCATTTCGGCTGTTTTTGGGCAAAGGGTTTTCCGATATCTCCACCAACGAAATCATTCGGGAAGCAGGCGCCACCAAAGGCGGCTTTTATTATTGCTTCAAAAGCCGTGAAGATCTGGTGGGCAAGGTCATCGAAACTTACCTGCGGCCCTATTACTTACAGCCTCTGGAAGAAATGCGGCAGGCATGGGAAAACAAACGGGCGGACGTTTCCACAAAGACCTTGTTGTGGGACGCTTTTTTTGCGCCGCAGCGTTTCCGCAGATTCCAGGAAAACATTGGTATGGATATTGCCTTTCGGGATTTTTACTTCCTGCTTTATGAAGGCATGAAAAAATATGAGGAAGTGCAAAGCTACTTTGCGCAGAATACTGAAGAAAGAAAAAGAGTCCTGCGCCGCATATTGGAGCGGGGGAAGGAACGCAAGGAAATCGCCGCAGATGTGGACATCGAAAGCTGCGTGATGATGACCTTGGCTATGCAGGACGGCATCCTGGCGCTGAAGGTGCTGGATGAAACCATTGATGACGAAGAGAAGTACAGATATATGGAAGAACAGCTCTGGCGGGACATTGCCGCACAGGACATTTATCTGAAGTATTTACATGGGGGTGTGAACAGTGCAGTATCATAATGAACAGACATACAAAATGGGGATCGATATCGGTTCTACAACAGTCAAAGTCGTGCTGACAGATTCTGCAAATGAAATTGTTTTTAGTCGCTATCGCAGACATTTTTCCGAAATTAAGAAAACCGTAAAAGAAATCCTGGCAGAAGCTAAGGAAGAATTGGGTTATTGTGAATTTGCAACCATGATCACCGGCTCCGGCGGCGTTGCCCTGGCAAAAGCCGTTGGCGTAGACTTCATTCAGGAAGTGGTTGCTACTGCTAACGCCATCGAAACCGTTGTGCCCCAGACAGATGTTGCCATCGAACTGGGCGGCGAAGATGCGAAAATCATTTATTTCTCCGGCGGGAATGTGGAACAGCGTATGAACGGCGTATGTGCCGGCGGTACCGGTTCCTTCATCGACCAGATGGCAAGCCTGCTGCACACAGACGCAACAGGTCTGAACGAATACGCAAAAGGCCATGAAGTGATTTATCCCATCGCTTCCCGCTGTGGTGTATTCGCAAAACAGACATCCAGCCCCTCATCAACGATGGGGCAAGAAAGGAAGACCTGGCAGCTTCCATTTTCCAGGCAGTTGTTAACCAGACCATTGCCGGTCTGGCATGTGGTAAACCTATCCGCGGCCATGTGGCATTTTTGGGTGGCCCTCTGCATTTCCTCTCTGAACTGCGCCAGCGTTTCATCGAAACACTGCACCTGACAGACGAAACAGCACTGCTGCCTGAAAACTCTCACCTCTTCGCAGCATACGGCACAGCCGTTTCCAACAAAGGCGAAGCAAACCTGGACTTTGATACTCTGCTGGGCCGTCTGGAAACAGGCGCAGAACTGTCCGCAGAAGTAAGCCGTCTGGATCCTCTGTTCAAAAACGAAGATGATTATGCGGTGTTCAAAGAACGCCATGATAAAGATAAAGTAAAACGCGTACCTCTTTCTACATACAAAGGCAATGCCTTCCTGGGTATCGACGCTGGTTCCACCACTACAAAGGTGGCTCTGGTCAGCGAACAGGGTGACCTGCTTTATTCCTTCTACGCAGGCAACGAAGGCAACCCTCTGAAAGTGGTTATGCAGAGTCTGAATGAAATGTACGACCTGATGCCTGAAGGCGTGACCATCCGCAATTCCTGTGTAACCGGTTACGGCGAAGGCCTCATCAAAGAAGCATTGATGATGGACTTGGGCTACATCGAAACCGTTGCCCACTATAAAGCAGCGCAGTTCTTCAAACCTGATGTAGACTTCATTCTGGACATCGGTGGTCAGGATATGAAATGTATCCGTATCAAGGATGGCGTCATCGACAGCGTACTGCTGAACGAAGCTTGTTCTTCCGGCTGCGGTTCCTTCATCGAAACTTTCGCAAAATCTCTGAATTACACCGTTGCGGACTTCGCGAAGATTGCCCTTTTCGCAAAAGCGCCCATCGACCTGGGTTCCAGATGTACTGTTTTCATGAACTCCCGTGTAAAACAGGCACAGAAAGAAGGGGCAGACGTTGCAGATATTTCCGCAGGTCTGGCATATTCCGTTATCAAAAACGCACTGCTGAAAGTTATCAAAATCGCTGACCCTAAGGCTATGGGTAAATCCATGGTTGTACAGGGCGGTACATTCTATAACGACGCTGTACTGAAAAGCTTTGAACTCATCAGCGGCAGAGAAGCCGTTCGTCCTGACATCGCCGGCATCATGGGTGCTTTCGGCGCAGGGCTCATCGCAAGAGATAAATATACAGAAGGCTACCAGACAACACTGGTAAGCCGTGAAGAAATGAATGCACTGGAAATCAAGTCCACTATGGCTAGATGCCAGGGCTGCACCAACCACTGTCTGCTGACCATCAACCAGTTCAGCGGCGGCAGAAGATTCATCACAGGCAACCGTTGTGAAAGAGGTCTGGGCAAAGAAAAGAACGAAAATCCCGCACCTAACCTGTATGATTACAAACGCCATAGACTGTTTGACTATGAACCCCTCACAGCAGAACAGGCAACCAGAGGCACCGTTGGTATCCCTCGTGTGCTGAATATGTGGGAAGACTATCCTTTCTGGTTCACATTCTTCACAAAACTGGGCTATCGTGTGGTACTGTCCCCTTATTCCACAAAGGCAATCTTTGAAAAGGGTATGGAATCCATCCCCAGTGAATCCGTTTGCTATCCCGCAAAACTGGTACACGGTCATATCATGTACCTCATCGAACAGGGCGTAGACTTTATCTTCTATCCCGGTATCGTTTACGAAAGACGGGACAGCAGCGCAGCTGACAACAACTATAACTGCCCTATCGTGGCATCTTATAACGAAAACATCAAAAACAACGTAGAGGATCTGAAAGAAAAGAACATCAAGTTCATGAATCCTTTCCTCTCTTTGGATAAGATTGAAACCATCATCAAACGTATGACAGACGAATTTGTTCCCATGGGCTGTGATGCAAAAGAAATCAAAGCGGCTGTGGAAGCTGGCTGGGCAGAATGGGAAAACTTCCGTCATGACATGCACAAAAAAGGCGAAGAAACCGTAAAATACCTGAAAGACAACAACATGACAGGTATTGTTCTGGGCGGTCGTCCTTACCATGCAGACCCTGAAATCAACCACGGTATTCCCGAACTGATTGCAGGCTATAACATCGCTGTTCTGACAGAAGATAGTGTGGCACATATGGGACATCTGGAACGTCCTACCGTTGTTCGTGACCAGTGGACTTATCACTCCCGTCTGTACGAAGCAGCAGCTTTCGTAAAGAAACAGGAAAACATCGAATATGTACAGCTGAACTCCTTCGGCTGCGGTCTGGACGCTGTAACAACTGACGAAGTCAAAGCCATTTTGACAGCAGCAGGCAAGATCTACACAGCACTGAAGATCGACGAAGTAAACAACTTGGGTGCAGCCAGAATCCGTATCCGTTCTTTGATCGCTGCCATCGAAGACAGAAAAGAAAAGAACGTGAAACTGAGAAAAGGCGACGCTTCTCTGAAACGTGTACTCTTTACAAAAGAAATGCGGAAGGATTACACCATCCTGTGTCCTCAGATGTCTCCTATCCACTTTGACATTCTGGAACCCGCTTTCCGCAAATGCGGCTACAATCTGGAAGTTATGGCGGCTATGGATAAAGACGCCATCGATGCAGGTCTGAAATATGTTAACAACGACGCATGTTATCCTGCACTGATTACCATTGGTCAGCTCATGAACGGTCTGCTGTCCGGCAACTACGACCTGAACCGCACTGCTCTGCTGATTTCTCAGACTGGCGGCGGCTGCCGTGCCACAAACTACATCGCGTTCATCCGTAAAGCACTGGAAAACGCAGGTATGCCTAACATCCCTGTTATCTCCATTAACCCTGCTGGTCTGGAAAAGAACCCCGGCTTCAAATATGAACCCGCACTGCTTCACAGAGCTATGCAGGCACTGGTTTACGGCGATACCTTTATGCGTGTGCTTTACCGCACCCGTCCTTATGAAAAGGTAAAAGGCTCCGCAAACGCACTGTATGAAAAATGGAATGAAAAAGTCAAAAAAGATATCCTGCGTGCAGACAGAAAGACATTCTGCAACAATATCGCAGGCATCATTCGTGACTTCGAAAACCTGGAAATTTATGAAGATATGAAGAAACCTCGTGTTGGTGTGGTAGGGGAAATTCTGGTAAAATTCCATCCCACAGCCAACAACGATCTGGTAAATCTGCTGGAAAGAGAAGGCGCAGAAGCAGTTGTGCCTGACCTGCTCACCTTCGGTCTGTACTGCTGCTATAACGCAACCCAGAAAGAAAAATATCTGGGCGGTACCAGAAAAGGCAGAATCATTGCCAACGCACTGGCAAAAGTCATCGAATGGTATCAGAAACCTTTGATGAAAGCACTGGAAAAGAGCAAACGCTTCGATCGTCCCGAAGATATCCGTACTTTGGGCGAATATGCGAAGAAAGTGGTTTCCCTGTGCAACCAGACTGGTGAAGGCTGGTTCCTGACAGCGGAAATGATCGAATTGATTCACAGCGGCGTGCCCAATATCGTCTGCACACAGCCCTTCGGCTGTCTGCCTAACCACGTTGTGGGCAAAGGCGTTATCAAGGAACTGCGTAAACAGTATCCTATCTCCAATATCGTAGCCATCGACTACGATCCGGGCGCAAGTGAAGTTAACCAGCTCAACCGTATCAAACTGATGCTGTCTTCTGCTGAAAAGAATCTGGCAGCAGGCAGAACAGACGCTCTGAAAGAACGTCACTCCGTAACAAAAGCAGCTTTCTCCGTAAAAGAAGATTAAGGGCTGTATCAAGTCTAAACAGAAAGCCGGAAATTCCGATTTGTGGAAATTTCCGGCTTTTTTGCGGACAGAAACTGCCCTTTGTGAAGAACTCTGTTGTTTTTTCTTGCAATCCGTTTCCCGATGGCATAAAATAAAAGATGTATCGACATATTTTTTTGCAGACCGAAGGGAGGCGAAAGCCCAATGGCGAAAAAACGGAGCTGTTCCCAAAGCGTGAGGAACGCGTTGCTTACAGCGGAAAAGCCGGTGCCGATGTGGAAAGAAATCGAGGAAAAAAAGGCAGACAAAAAACACAGCGCAGCCGAAAATCCGGCGGGCAGAAAGGAAATAAAGCCCGTAAGAATATACAGCTTACACCGAAGAAAGCCGGAATCGGCGCGATTGTGATTGTTGTTTTGATCCTGTTTTTTGCGTTTTTTCATAAAAATGGTACGGAAGTGTTTGTGGGCGAGGAAAGCATGGGTATTTTGAGTACCACATCCATTTCCGCCGAAGAAATCAAGACCAATCTGGAAGCCCAACTGGCAACCACAGTGGGCACCAATGTGCGGGTAAATGAGGAAATTCGGGCGGACAAGCTTCATGTGTCCGGTGACCGGAAAAAGATATCTGCACCATGGAATATCTGATGCCAAAACTGCGCAACGCAGTTACTTATAAAGTAGAAGCATCTGTGATCTTTGTAGACGGCGGCGCTGTGGCGCCTCTGGCAACGGCGGAGGAAGCCCAGCAGGTACAGGATAAACTGAAAGAACCTTATCTGCCCCAGGATGAAAATTCCAATGCGGAAATTTCCTTTGTGGAAAATGTGACAGTGGAAAATCAGTTTGTGGATTCTGCGGAAATCCTGTCTGTGGATGACGCCGTGGCGAAGCTCACCAGCACCACCCCTGTCACCACCACTTATACCGTAGAAACAGGGGATAATGCAGGGAAGATCGCGGCAAAATATGATATGACACTGGAAAAACTGTATCAGATGAATCCAGATGCGAAAAAAGCGGTTGTCATCGGTCAGACATTGAACGTAACTGTGCAAAAGCCGATGGTTTCCGTCAAATCCGTGGAAACACAGGTGCTGACCAGTGTGGAACCCAAGCAGTATGAAACACAGTATGACGACACCAAGCCTGCCAGCTATCAGCGAGTAATCCAGCAGGGCAAGGACGGTCAGAAAAAAAGCACCATCCAGATTACACGCGTCAATGGTTTTGTGACAGAGGAAAAAGAAGTTTCCAAAGAAGTGATCCAGGAACCTGTCAATGAAATCATTTTGAAAGGGACGCAGTAATATAAATGAAAATATGGGGACAACATAATAAAGAGGAGGAACCAAAGATGAGCATTACATTTTCAGTCAAAGGCGATGCTGTGACAAAACAGGACTTTGCCGCAATGGCAGAAGAAGTGAAAGCATGCCACACAGCGCTTCATGAAAAAACAGGCAAAGGCAACGATTTCGTAGGTTGGGTAGATTGGCCTGTGGATTACGATAAGGAAGAATTTGCCCGTATCAAAAAAGCAGCGGAAAAAATCCAGAAACAGAGTGAAGTACTGATCGTTATCGGTATCGGCGGCTCTTATCTGGGCACCAGAACCGCTCTGGACTTCATCAAAACACCTTTTTACAACGAAGACAAAAAGAAAACAACCCCCGACATCTATTTCGTGGGCAACAACATCAGCTCCGCTTACCTGAGCGACATTCTGGGTATTCTGGGTGACAGAGATTTCTCTGTAAACGTCATCTCCAAATCCGGTACTACCACAGAACCTGCCATCGCTTTCCGTATCTTCAAACAGCTGCTGGAAACAAAATACGGCAAAGAAGGCGCAGCAGAACGTATTTACGCGACAACAGACAGAGCCAGAGGCGCACTGAAAACCATGTGCAACACAGAAGGCTATGAAACATTCGTGATCCCCGATGATATCGGCGGCAGATTCACTGTTCTGACAGCAGTAGGCATGCTGGCTATGGCAGTGGCAGGCGTAGACATCGACAAAGTCATGGAAGGCGCACAGTGGGCAAGAGAAGCTTACAGCAACCCTGACATCATGGAAAACCCCTGCTACCAGTATGCGGCAGCAAGAAACTTCTTCTACCGTAACGGCAAAACAGTGGAAATCCTGGCAAACTATGAACCTCACATGGTTTCTTTCGGCGAATGGTATAAACAGCTTTATGCAGAAAGCGAAGGCAAAGACGGCAAAGGTATTTTCCCTGTGGCAGCAAACTTCTCCACAGACCTGCACTCCATCGGTCAGTTCATTCAGGAAGGCAGCCGTTATTTCTTTGAAACCGTTATGTGGTGCAAAGAACCTAAGAGCACAGTACTGGTACCTTTCGACAAAGAAGACCTGGATGGTCTGAACTTCCTGAAAGCAAAAGACATGCAGTTTGTAAACAGCAAAGCTTTCGCAGGCACAATGCTGGCACACATGGACGGCGGCGTACCTAACATGGTTATCGAAATGGATCGTATGGACGCTTGGCACTTCGGCGCACTGGTTTACTTCTTTGAAAAAGCAGTGGGCATCAGCGGCTATATGCTGGATGTAAATCCCTTCAACCAGCCCGGGGTAGAAGCGTACAAAAAGAATATGTTCGCACTGCTGGGTAAACCCGGTTACGAAGATATGAAAGAAGAACTGGAAAAACGTCTGAACGGCTGATTGGGTTTTTCGGTAAGAAAAGCACAGAACATTTAGGGGCTTCTTCATAAGAAAACATAAAAGCTGAAATCTTTACAATGATAAAAGATTTCAGCTTTTTTATTTGGAATGATTTGTTATGTTTTCTTATGAAGACAGCCGTTGCAATTCCCCTTAAGAAATCAGGAAAAGGAACTCAATGTTTTCTTAAGGGGAAGTTGCTTTTGTTCAGTGCTTTTTTGTTATCCTTCTTTCGGAATTGCCCAGTCGTGCATCAATCCTCGCAGGTCTGAGGTATATTTGAGAGGGACGATATACTGTTCTTTATAATTGGTTAGACTGCCTGCGGGAAAGTCGATACATAAGGAATCTTCTGTAAAAAAGATATATTCTCTCCGGAAAGCGGCTTCCATATCTGCCCGATCAGCGTCGGACAGATGCGCCAGCACCAGAAGTTGGCTTCCCAGTTCTTCCAGCGGACAGATGAACAGGTCTTCTATGGGAATATAGGCTCCTGTTTTGCGGTCGAAGACTTCGCAAAGATTACGCTCGGTAAAGGTTTTCTCTGCCAAAGGCAGATGCAGGGAAGTCTGGAAGAATATGAGCCTGTCGTTGGCGGCTGTTGGATAAACATTTTGCTCTATGCGCATCATGGAGAAGTTTTCCTTGTTCTGGCTTTGCTGGTAGATAGCAGAAGCTTTTTCCAGTTCTTCCATAATGTCATAAAGGCGTCCTCGTTCTTCATAGTAGGCAAGAACAGCAGCTTTTGCGTTTTCTTCCAGATGGTCGATGTTTTTCTTTCCAACTGCCATGGTATTCTCTGGTGTCTGGGGGTGATTTTCCAACAAAAGATCTGTGCCGTTTGCCAAGGCGTATAGTGTGTGGTCGCTGTCAGGATATACGCGCAGTTCTGTGCCGTCAGACAGTGTGATGGTGGAGGCGGGAGTATTATTTTTTCAATATCCATATCAATCAATTCCGCCTCATAGCAGCGGATTTTTCTATTTTCATAAGTATCGTTTTTGCCAGTGCGTGCGTCATAGACTGTGGAGATAAAGGGATACAGGCTGTCATCCGTCAGGAAGTCTTTTTCGGAAAAACATGCGGGAACATCCAGATGGGTGTTTTCCATGAGGATGAGACGAATAGTGCCGTTGGTTTCCGTATCTGCTACAACAGAAATAAGTCTGCCATTTTCATCCGTTTCCCTGGCAATGATTTTTCCGTGGGCATTTACGGTGCGTTTACCGCAGGAAGTCAGTGCCAACAGGCAAAGAAATAGAAATATCAAAAGTTTTTTCATATTATTTTCCCCTTTCATTGGAAAAGGAATTCCTCTTATTCGGGAATTGCCCAGTCCTGAAGCAGCGCGTGGACGCTTTCTGTGTCTTCTAAATAAACAGCATAACCTTCCGGCTGGGTGGAAAGGCTGTTTTCCGGGAATTTGATGTAGATGGAATCGCCCAAGAATATCACATATTTCAGCCGGAAAGCGGATTCCATGGCGGCTCTGTTTGCGTCAGACAGGTCTGCCAGTGCCAGAAGCCTTGTGCCGATTTCCTCTGCCGGACAGGTGAACAGTTCTGCAGTGGGAATGATGGTTTTTGTATCTTTGTCCACTGCTATACCGATGGAATCGTATGTTGTGTTGCCTTTGCCAGTGTACAGCCAGAAGTCTGTTTCGAAATATTGGACTTTTTCGTTGGCGGCTGTCAGGTAAGTTGTTTGTGAAACAGAAAATGGTTCAAAATCAGCAGGATTTTCCGTTTCTTTGTATGCGGTATAAGCCTTTTCCAGTAATTCGAAGGTGTTGTATAGAGGTTGTAATTCTACATTTTGCAGGGCAGAATCTATGGATGCAGATTCTGTAAGGAGCAGTGTGCCGTCTTCCAGCTTATACCGTTTGTCATTTCCATTTTCCTGAACTGTCAATGTAGTGCCATCAATGGGGATTGTGGTGCTTGTTTCATAACTGCCTTCCAGATGGATCAGAATGGCGGTGTAAGTCAGTGTGCCTTCTTCTCCTTCATAGGGTGCGAATGTCATGGTATTGGCATCGGCGTAGACGGAAACAACAGGATATGCAGCGTCATTTTCCAGAAAATCCTCTACGGTGACCTTTCCATTGAGTTGATCCACGACAGTATCTTCTGCAATGAGAAAACGGACGATTCCGTGGGTTTCTGTTTCTGTGACAATGGCGGTCAGGTTCCCGTTTTCATCGGTTTCCCGTCCAATGACCTCTCCTTTAAGCCACATTTCCCGTCCGCAGGTGGAAAGTGCCAGTAAACCAAACAGCAGCAATAGAATGATTTTTTTCATACGGATTCCCCCTTAAATATATGCCCTATTGCCAGGAATTGCCCAGTCCTGAAGCAATGCTTTCACTTCATCGGTATAGGACAGGGAAACCTGTTGTTCTGTGGCGGCATGTTCCAGAGAGCCTTCCGGAAAACGGATTTCCAGATGGTCATCGTACATCATGATCTGTTCTGGTGAAAAAGATTGTTCCATTTCTTTTTTCAGAATGTCATTCACATCTGACAATGCCAGCAGACGCTTCCCGATTTCCTCCGGCGGACAAGTGAATAGTTCCTCCATGGGAATGGGTGCGCCGGTTTGCAGGTCAAAGGCGTTGCCGAAGTATGTGTAGGGATTGTGGTCATCGTCTATATAAAATTCCAAACAGGTATCCGTATATAATACCCGTTGGGATGCGCTGTCCACAGAGGTGCGCTGCAAGAAAGTGTGGGTAAGAAAATCAGTCGGTTCCGTTGTTTGCAGATAATCCGCATAAGCCTTTTCCAGTTCCTCGGGAACGGAACAACGCATGCCTGTTTTTTCAAAATACGCTAAAATGGCTTTGGCTGCATCCTCGGAAATGGGATACTGCTCCTGAAGCATAGGGATGTTGTAAGCCTTGAAAGGCAGTTCGTTGGAAATATGCAATAAGGCAACACCATTTTCCAAACGATAATAGATATGATTTTCTCTGTACCACAGGTTAACAGGAGTGTTGTCCGCAAGGTGTGTGGTTTCTCCGTCATAGATTTCCTGAATATCCACCAGAAGCGCGGGATAGGCAGAAGATTCGGATTTCTCTTCCTGATACTGTACGGCTGCGTGGACGGTACCTGGGTCTTTGTGCTTGAATGCGTGTACCATTACATCATCATCCAGCGAGGTGATGATATTGGTTTCTTCTGAAACGAGGAAAGTGCGTTCCTCCCCGCCATCTTCCCGCATGACAAAAGAAGTCAGATCACCATTTTCGTCCAAATGCCTTTCCAGCACTTCTCCGGTGATATATTTCTCCTGTGTGCCTGCGGCACAGCCACAACCGAGAAATGCCAGCGACAATGTCCATACCAATGCTCTTTTCATATCAATTCCCCCTTAAAAAAATGCCCTTTTTTTCAGTCTATCATAGGAAAGTGGAGAAAGCCATATATACTTGTCTGATAACGGGGTAATCTGGAACAAAACTGCCACATCTTTCGTTCAAAAAAGAGGATTGGTTTACATTTTGTTCAAAATTTAGTATAATTTTTTGAAAGGGAAAATTTTGATTCTGAAGGGGGAATCGAAGCTATGGACAGAAAAGTTTTGATTGTAGACGACGAAAAAAATATTGTAGATATCATTGCCTTTAACCTGAAAAAAGAGGGGTATCAGGTCATTACGGCATCCGATGGGGAAGAAGGGGTCAGAAAGACCTTTGAGGAAAATCCCGATCTGATTCTGTTAGATATTATGATGCCTAAAATGGACGGGTATGAGGCTTGCCGTAAAATTCGGGAGAAAAAACATACGCCCATCATTATGCTCACAGCTAGAGCCGAAGAAGTGGATAAGGTACTGGGGCTGGAAATGGGCGCAGATGACTATGTAACAAAGCCTTTTGGTGTGCGGGAGCTCATGGCACGGGTAAAAGCAAACCTGCGGAAAGTGGCTGCCCTTCAGGAAGCGGCAGGCATGGCGGCATCTGACGAGAAAGCTTCTCCTTACGGAAAGCTGTCTTTGAACCTTGACCGCTACGAAGTGAAAAAAGATGGCAAGACCATCGACCTGACACTGCGTGAATTTGAGCTTTTGAAGTTTTTGGCACAGCAGAAAGGACAGGTATTTTCCAGAGAAACACTGTTGGAGAAGGTATGGGGTTATGAGTATTTCGGGGATGTTCGTACCGTTGACGTGACTGTGCGCCGTCTGCGGGAAAAAATAGAGGACGATCCCGGCAAACCTGCTTATATCCTCACCAAACGTGGTGTTGGTTACTATTTTGATTGTGATTAAAACGGAGTGGGATCATTGCGCAGCATAAAATGGAAATTGATCGCGATGTATCTGGGGCTGGTGCTCATTGTGATGATCGTCAGTGGGACGTATATCCTGCTGAGCCTCAGGAATATCGAAATAAATAAATCAAGACAGCAGCTGGAGATCTATGCGGAAAAGATCGTGGAACAGGTCATTGACGCAGGGGATGCGGACAGCTTCCAGGAAGACTTGCAGGCAACGGTAACCAATGCCATGGGTATTCAGGGGAATGTGCTTAATGCGGAAGGGGAAACCATCGCTTCCACCACCGCTCCCAAAGCGCCATTCACCCAGTACACAGACCAGGCAGTCATTTCCGGTATGAACGGCACAGCCACATTCTCCTCTGGCAAGAAAAGCACAGACTCCTTTGGTCTGCTGAAGGAATGGATGAGCTATGCCCTTCCTGTGACAGACGAAAACGGCAATGTGGAATATATCGTGTATACCCGTCTGGATGCCAGCGATATGCAGAGCAGCCTCAACGAAACCACGAAAATCATCATTGTGGCAGTATCCATCGCTCTGTTTTTGGCAGCCATCATGGGTTATGTCTTTGCGCAGACCTTGACAGGGCCCATTCTGGCGTTGACCAGAGGGGCGAAGAATATGGCGGAAGGGAAGCTGAACCAGAGTCTGAAAGTCCGCAGCAGCGACGAAATCGGTCAGCTCACCAGCAGTTTCAACTACATGGCGGCGGAACTTCGAAAGACCATGTCGGAAATTTCCAAAGAGAAAAACCGTATGGAAATCATTTTGCATAACATGAGTGACGGTGTTATCTCCTTTGCTAAAGATGGCGAGCTGATGCTTGCCAATACAGCAGCGGAGGAAATGCTGAAGGTGGAAAAAATGGATATGGACTTTTCCCATTTTATCCGTGCCTTCGACATCAGCACCGGCGTTTATCTGGATATGGGGGATGAGCCTTCCAAGGCAGTCACATTCCCTGTGGATAAGCAGTTTATCCATGCAACATTCTCTCCTCATTACAACCCCAAAAACGAAATGGAAGGCGTTGTGGTGGTATTGCAGGACGTTACAGAACAGAAAAAACTGGACGATATGCGGAAAGAATTTGTGGCAAACGTTTCCCACGAACTGCGTACGCCTTTGACCACAGTCAAAAGCTATACGGAAACCCTTATGGAAGGGGCGCTGGATGATAGGGAAACAGCCATGGAATTTTTGTCCATCATCGACAGCGAATCCGACCGTATGGCGTTCTTGGTACGGGATTTGTTGCAGCTTTCCCGTTTTGACAACAAGCAGGTACGCCTGAATATCACGGAAATCGAAATGAACGAATTCCTCATGACTACTGTTCGCCAGAGCAAGATTCATGCCGAGGCGAAACATCAGGAACTGACCTTTGAGCCCTGCGAACATCCTGTCATTATTTATGGCGACAGAGATCGTGTGGGTCAGGTAGTCAATAACATTGTGACAAACGCCATCAAATACAGCCTGGAGCAGGCAAAAATCCGTATCTTCATCACAGAAGACGAGAAGTATTACAAGATTTCTGTCAAAGATACGGGTATGGGCATCACCAGAGAAGACCTGCCCCGTATTTTCGAGCGTTTCTATCGTGTAGACAAAGCCAGAAGCCGTGCCATGGGCGGCACCGGTCTGGGCCTTGCCATTGCCAAGGAAATCATGGAAAGCCATAAGGGTCGCCTGACGGCAGAAAGTGAATATGGCAAAGGCACCACCATGACCATGTGGTTCCCCAAGGAACGTCCAGAGCTGGAATATGAACATGAATTCAAAACAGGAGGCCCTACGGAATGACAGGATTTTTCCCGAAACGACACCGCAGTAACTGGAAAAATCAGGTGTTAAGAAACTGTAAGGGCGCTGTAACAAAACTGTAATATTATTGCTGTATAATAATGGCAGTGAAAAATACGAGATAGACGGTAAGGAGGTGACGGAGATGAAAAAAAGATTGTTTGGCTTGGTTTTGGCAGGACTTCTGTGCTTTTCTCCCGTCAGTGCATTTGCCGCAGAGGTAACTCCCATCACTGTCAGCAGCGGTATTGACCTGTACCAGGAAGAAACAGAATCTACATTTGACAGCAGCCGCACCATTTACGGCGAAGCGAAACCCAATACAAAGGTTTCCGTGTCTGTCAGTTGTAAAGACGCCAACGGGGATATGAGCGTTGTAAGCGCACAGGAAGTGACCGTAGGTTCCATGGGAATCTTCGCGGCTACCGTTGGACTGGAAATGGGTTATAACTATGTGACACTGACGGCGGATAAAGCTGGGTATGAAGAAGCGTCTTACACGGTTGTGATTAAGCGTCTGCCCAAGCAGCTGAAAAAAGATCTGCAAAACATGATTGCGCTGCCCGGTCTGTACTAAGGCGCGCAGAAAATATAAATTCATAAAGAAGCGGTGAGATCGAATGAAAAGAAACAGGATTACAAATGTTATCATTGTTGTTCTGGTCATAGCCGCTGTGTATCAGACAGGAGAGTTATGGCTTGAAGGAACAACAGGCCATAACTTTTTTCGTGCAGTAAAAGAGTCCATTTCCGCTACGGATGAGGCGGCAGAGAGCAATGCGTTGCTGGCCACCAGGTATGCAGTAGGAGATGGGGCGTCTAATTTTTCCGTATACTATCCCGACAAAGTTGGCAGCAGTGATATGCTGGAAAAAGCCAACGACGTTTTGCAGGAGATATTGGCGGAAAACATCGGCGAAAGCACGGAATTGGAAAAAGCCGACTGGAAAGAAATGCTGCAAAACAAATGTATTGTCATGCAGTATGATTTTATGATTAATATGGATGATTATCTGGCGGGCATGCGCAGCCTGAAAAATGGTCAGGATCTGGAAAGTTTTGACTATATCACCATTGTGCCCGCAAGGCGTACAGGGGAGGAAAGCAAAGCGTATTTTGTCAATTCCCAGACCAACGACTGTGTGGTTTATCGGGCCATGAAAAGCAAATCCGCCTCTATACTTTTTGAGGCATTGCAGGCACAGCCCGAAGGGGAAATGGTCTATATTTCCACAGGACAGAAAACCAGCTCTGCCGTTCTCAGACAGAATCTGTTCCTGCCCCAATGGGCGGAGCTGCCCTATCATTATGATACCTTGCAGCAGGTGCCTGCCTTTGAGCAGGAAGGCGCAGTCAGCCGTATGCTGCTGGAAAACACGGCGGAACGGTTTTTCCGTAATTTCTCCGTGGACTGGAGCCAGCGGGATGAAAACGGGAATTTTGTATTCAGTGACAGCTCTGTTGTGCTCCGTTATAATCCGGGTAACCGGATGCTGGAGTACTATAACTATGAAAATTACGGCAGTGACGGCCCGAAAACAGCCCTTTTGGATGGCTATCAGATCAGCTGCAATTTTATGACCAATGACGCCTCTTTGCAGACGGATGTGTACTTGGCGGATATTGGTGGCAGCGGCAACGAAATGGTTTATTACTTTGATTATGCCGTTAATGGACTGCCTGTGTATTTGTCAGAAAGCATACAGCAGGAAATCGGCATGAAACATGCTATCGAAGTGACAGTCAGCAATAATTCCGTTAAGAAATACCGTCGTTACGCGGTGAATTATCAGGCGTCAGAGACAAAGGATGCTAAGCTGGATGTGCAGTTTATCGACGCTTTGGACTCTGCCAATCGTCTGTATCAGGAAACAGTAGAACAGCGGGAAATTGCGGATGTCAAAAACATTGCGCTGGGGTATTTCGCAGACCGGACAGAAGGTATCCGTTTACAGTGGTTTGTGAATCTTTATGACCGGATATTCCTCATCGAAACAGACAGTACCTTGCCGGAGCAAACGGCAGTGACAGAAACGGAACCGGAAACAGTGATCAATGCGTCCACCAATTCCTGAGAATCTGAAAAGAAAGGAGACAGTCTATGGAGTGGCAAAAAGCGAAAAAATTCGTCATTGTGCTGCTGGTGATATTGAACGCCTGCTTGGCAGTACTCAATTATCAGCAGAACCGGGAAAGCGCCATGACTGCTTCTCAGGAAAAGGCGATTTTTGAAGTGCTTTCCAAAAACGGTATTACCATGTATACAGACCTCATTACGGAAACAGAACCTATGAGCCGTCTGGCATGCATGGTGCCAACATACACCAAAGAAGATCTGGAACGGGCGTTTTTTGACGGAGAAAAGACCACAGTCGTTCCCAGCCAGACCACTACCCTATATCGTACCTCTACATCAGAACTGACAGTGGAAGGCCCACACGGCACCCTCACATTCCCGCAGGTGGCAAAAGAAAAAGGCCAGCTGAGCCGGGGAGAAGCTCTGAAAATAGCAGAGGAATACATGGATGGCAAAGAGAAGATCTTCGGGGAATTTGTTTCCTATGACATTTTGGAAACCGAGGAAGGCTACTGCGTGGTGTTCTATGAAAAGTATGACGATACCATTGTGTTTTCCAATTACTTCCGGGTGTTTGTATCTCAGGCAGGTATTTATCAGGTGCAGTTTGTTTATTGCCCTGTGGTGGGATACAATGGCGAGAAAAAAGATATTTTCTACGCCGATGAAGCATTGCTCACATTTATGCGGGAACTGCGGAAAAACCAGCCCGAAGGGGCTTTTACCGTAAATCGTATGGAACTTGGCTACGACCTGTCGGATAAAGAAAGCCAGACCAAAGAAGGCATGCTTTATGGGGTGCCCTGTTACCGCATTTATCTCATGGAACAGACGGAGCCATACATCATCAACGCCTATACATGCAAACTCATCAATGAAGAATAAAACAGACAGACTTGCGATGAAAGATCGCAGGTCTGTTTTTTTGTACAGGCACACCCCCTTATGCCCGGCATATATTGTGCATAACAGGATTTTTCCGGGAGGTGGGAATATGGAGGGAAGCATGCTTTTGTCAGAAGTCCCTCTGGGACAGAGCTGTCAGGTAGTGGAAAGCCGCCTGCTGCGGCTGCTGGATCTGGGTTTTTGCGAAGAAAGTCAGGTGGTGCCCTTGTATACATGCCCTTGGGGCGGCACACGCCTGTATCATGTCAAACAGACCCGCATTGCCCTTCGGGACAGCGATGCGGCACAAATCCAAGTGAAGGCGGTGGAATGAGGATGGGTGAGGAAAAAAGACCATGTATCGCACTGGCAGGTAATCCTAACACGGGAAAAAGCACTCTGTTCAATGCTTTGACGGGGCTGAAACAGCATACAGGCAACTGGTCTGGAAAAACCGTAGGCAGGGCAGAAGGAAGGTTTCTCTTAGGGGGAAAAGAGGCGGTTTTGGTAGACCTGCCGGGGATTTATTCCCTCTTTTCCGCCGGAGCGGAAGAAGCCTGCGCGCGGGATTTTCTGGCTTTTGGTGATGCGGACGCTGTGGCAGTGGTGGTGGATGCATCCGCTTTGGAACGTCATCTGCCTTTGGCTTTGCAGGCCATGGAATTGATGCCCCGCTGTGTGCTGTGCCTGAATCTGGCAGACGAAGCGGAGAAAAAAGGCATTCAGATTGATGATAAAAAGCTGTCAGCTTTGACAGGTGTTCCCGTGGTGAAAACTGCCGCCAGAACGGGAAGAGGATTGTCAGATTTGACAGCAGCTTTGGAGAAAGTCATGGAACAGGAACCACATGTGCGCCATACGCCTTTTCATAAGGCTTTGCCAGCGGACTTTGGGAAGCTGTTGGCAGAAGGAGAAAAACTGCTGCCGGAAAGCGAAAACAGACCGCTCCTTCTGGATTTCCTTTGGCAAAATGAGGAGGACGTTTTATCAGAAGAAGTTGGCGAAGAACTGCGCCAATGGAGAACCAGATGCAATGGGTATTTTGCGGGGGAGGAAGAAGCCCTTGCTGTTTATCGAAAAGAACGTTCCCTTTGTTTTCAGAAACGGGCAGAAACCCTGACAGCTGACGTCTGTAAAAAGGATAAAGCAAAAGCGGATACGACAGCACGGATGGATAAACTGTTTCTGCGGAAACGGACAGGGGTGCCGTTGATGTTGCTTTTGCTGGCGCTGGTGTTCTGGATTACGGCAGTGGGAGCCAATGTGCCTTCTCAATGGCTCATGTCCGTCTTTACCCAGTTGGGGACAGCATGCCGCAGTGCGTTGGTGTCTTGGGGGAGCCCTGTCTGGCTGGAAAGCCTGCTCATGGATGGGGTGTTCTTGACGGTAAGCTGGGTGGTTTCTGTGATGCTGCCGCCAATGGCTATCTTCTTTCCTATGTTTACCCTGCTGGAGGACTGTGGTCTGCTGCCAAGGATTGCTTTTCAGTTGGATGGGCTGTTTCGTCGGGCAGGAGCGCACGGAAAACAGGCGCTAACACTTTGTATGGGCTTTGGCTGCAATGCCGCAGGGGTTACGGCATGTCGTATCATTGATTCCCCCAGAGAAAGGCTCATTGCCATACTGACCAATAATTTTGTGCCTTGCAATGGGCGGTTTCCAACAATTTTGCTGCTGACGGCAGTGTTCTTGTCAGCAGGAAGGCCGTGGATGTCTGGGATTACTCTTTTTGTGGTCATTGGGCTTTCGGTGGGTATGACATTGCTGGTTTCTTTCTTCCTGAGCCGAACGGTGCTGCGGGGGATGCCTTCTGCCTTTGTGCTGGAATTGCCGCCTTTTCGCCGTCCCCAGATTGGGCAGGTGCTTGTCAGAAGCTTGCTGGACAGAACCATTTTTGTGTTGGGGCGTGCCATGACTGCGGCGGCACCGGCAGGGGCAATCATCTGGCTGCTCCAGCGGATTCCTGTGGGAGATGGTACGCTGTTGACACAGATTGCCATGTTTCTGGAACCCTTGGGAGGGCTCATGGGGCTTTCGGGCCCTATCTTGATGGCCTTTCTGTTAGGGCTGCCTGCCAATGAGATTGTACTGCCCATTCTGCTGATGTTTTACAGTCAAAGCGGCATGTTGGTGGAAGGGGGCAGCCAGACAGGGGCAATGCTGGCGGCAAACGGCTGGACTTGGACGACGGCTGTCTGTGCCATCTTGTTTTCACTGAATCATTTTCCCTGTGCTACTACGCTGCTGACTATCCGCAAGGAAACGGGCAGCCGGAAATGGACAGCGATTTCCTTCCTGCTGCCAACAATTATTGGGATTTGTCTATGTGCCGCAGTTCATGGGTTCTTCTGTTTGTTTGGTTTGGCTTAATTTTTTGGAAAAAATGTGCTATACTGAGTACTTGAAAAGGAACAAAAGAAGGCGGTGGCAGAAATGAACGAAAATTTATGGAAATTACTGGAGATGGCAAAAGCAGACCCTGCTTTGCTGGCTGCCCTGGAAGCAACCAGAAAGGAAGCAGACCCGGCATTGGCTCTCTGCACATTGGCAACGAAAAAAGGCTTTCCCATTACCGTAGGGGAATTGTTTGGAGAAGGAGAGGAGTATACTTCCAATCTGCTCAAAAGCTGCAACGGCGGCGCAAGTTATCCCCTGGATGGCTGGGAAGACGCCTATGATCTGTTTTTCGCGTCTTTGGATGCACTGAAAAACGCATAAAAAGAAGCCGCTTTTCAAAAGAAAAGCGGCTTTTTGTTTTGTGTTAGAACAGCCCTACTTTAGACAGATATTTGTCGATGAGCTGCAATTTTGCTTCTGTGGAGTATCCCATTTTCTTGCTGATGAAGGAACACAGCAGTTCAATGGTGAACAGCACCGCAACGTAGGAGTTGAAGAAGGTATTGCTGTCTACGCTGACAGTGAGCAGCTGAGTGGCATACTTTGCCAGAGGGGAACTTGCTTTGTCCGTAATGAGAACGATCTTTGCGCCGGCTTCATAAGCCATCTGGGCTGCCAGCAGGTCCATTTCCGAATAACGGGGGAAGCTGACGGCAACGATACAGTCATTTTCCGTAATGTCGCAAAGATGGTCGATGACGTTAAGAGCAGGGTGGGATGTTTCGTAAACATCCGGCAGCAGATGCTTCAACAGCAGAAGCAGCATATCCCCTACGCAGGAGTTTGCACGGGATGTGACAATGAATTTCCGTTTGCTGCCTGTGATCAGTCCCGCTGCCCGTTCAAAGGACAGGGAATCGTTCTGGTTTACGCAGGATTTCAGGTTTTGCAGCACATTGGAAAAATAGCTTTCCATGATGTCGCTCTGATCCAGCTTGCCAATGCTCAGCTTCAGTCTTTCAGACGGAATGGTGATGTTGTCAGAAACGCTGTTGATACGCTCTGTATAAGTTTTGCGGATGCTCCGCTGGAAATCCATGAAGCCTGTATACCCCAGTGTGCGGGTGAAGCGAATGACAGAGGAGTCGCTGACTTGCAGGCGTCTTGCGATTTCCGTCGATGTGATGAAACATGCTTCTGCAAAATTATCCAGAATAAACTCAGCAATGAGTTTTTCTTTTTTTGTCAGCTTTACGCCCATAAGCTGCGCCCGTAGTTCTTCTGTCATACTCTCCCTCTTTTCCATTTCTTGCATATACTATGTAGCCCCATTTTCTCACACTCCCCAGCCCTTTTCAATAGAAAAAGTAAAAAAGCCGTAAATTTTCAAAAAATATACATTCGCCTTTGTCCAAAATGTTGTAAGGCGGCTGGTTTTCGTATATAATAAGGCAATGTATGAATTGGAAAATTTCGTTTAGGAGGAGATTATTTGGCAGAAACGATAGCAAATTGGTTTGTAACAACATTTGAAGGTACGCTGGCGCGGGAATGGATTGTATTTTTGGTTTCCCTGCTTCCCATTCTGGAGCTGCGCGGCGGCATCATTGCGGGCTTTGCCATGAATATGGAATGGCTGCCCACATTCATCATCGCATATATCGGCAATATTTTGCCCATTCCCTTTATCCTGCTGTTCATCCGGTATATCTTCAAGGTGCTGAAAAAGACACCTATGCGCCGGGTGGTGGAATGGTGTGAACGCAGAGCGGAACAGAAAAGTGAGCAGATCCGCAAATACGCTTATTGGGGCGTATTCCTGTTTGTAGCGGTGCCTTTGCCCGGTACCGGCGCATGGATGGGTGCTCTCATCAGCGCATTGTTGGGCATGGACCCCAAAAAGACATTCCCTGTCATCATGTTAGGGGTTTTGACAGCTGGCATCATCGTATCCGTACTGTCCTTCGGTCTGCTGGGCAGTCTGGGACTGTAAGAAGGGGGAGAGAACATGTCAGAACGTATTTCAACACCTTCCAGAACCAAACAGATCATTGAGGAAAACGGCTTTTACTTCAAAAAGAATTTTGGTCAGAACTTCCTCATTGACAGCAACATTCTGGATAACATCGCAGAATGCGCCGGTGTCACAAAAGAGGACTGTGTGCTGGAAATTGGCCCCGGTATCGGCAGTTTGACACAGGTATTGGCAGAACACGCCAGAGAAGTGGTTGCCATTGAAATTGACAGCAACCTGATCCCCATTCTGTCTAAAACACTGGCAGATTATGACAACATCGAAGTTCGCAATCAGGACATTTTGAAAACAGATATTGACGCCATCATTCGGGAGAAGAATAATGACCGTCCCATCAAAGTGGTGGCAAACCTGCCTTATTACATCACCACACCCATCATCATGGACTTGTTGGAAAATGAGCGAAAAGTAGATACCATTACCGTTATGGTACAGAAAGAAGTAGCAGAAAGAATGCAGGCAGGCCCCGGGGATAAGGAATATGGTGCCCTGTCCATTGCGGTACAGTATTACTGTGACGCCCATCTGGACATGATTGTGCAGCCGTCCTGTTTTATGCCCCGTCCCAAGGTGGCTTCCGCAGTCATCACACTGAAAGTGCTGCCGGAGCGCAAAATTGCCGCAAAAGATGAAGAACTGTTCTTCCATCTGGTGAAATGCGCCTTTGGACAGCGCCGGAAAACACTGCTGAACTGTCTGTTCAATCAGGGAAATCTGGGATTTTCCAAGGAAGAATGGACAGAAATTCTCACTTCTTTGGGCTGGGACCCTCGTGTCAGAGGGGAAGCATTGTCCATTGAGGATTTTGCCAAACTGACAGACGCGGTTTTTGAAGCAAAACAGAATCAGTAAATAGATATGCTCTGACAACAGCAACTTCCCCTTAAGAAAACAATGATTTTTCTTTTTTTGATTTCTTAAGGGGAATTGCGATAGCTGTCTTCATAAGAAAACATAATAAATAAAATCTTACAAAAATAAGAAAGCTGAAATCTTCTATATCATAAAGATTTCAGCTTTCTTTGTTTTCTTATGAAGATGTCCCTAAAGTTTGGGCATATTTTTTGTCTAAAAAAGGAAATCCCATTGTATTTTTATGTGAACATGTTATGCTGAAAATATCTCCCTAGGGGGGATATGAAGGAGGGATTTTATGGCACATCATCACGATACCAAACAAGTGCTGAACCGCCTTTCCAGAGCCATTGGACATCTGGAAGCGGTGAAAAAGATGGTAGAGGAAGGGCAGGATTGCAGTCAGGTGCTGATTCAGCTGGCAGCGGTGAAGTCTGCCCTGAACAATACGGGAAAAATCATTCTGAAAGACCATATCAACCATTGCATTGTGGAAGCTGTGGAAACGGGGGATAAAAAAGCTCTGGAGGATTTGTCGGCAGCCATCGACCAGTTCATGAAATGAGGGGATTTCTATGACATCGCAAAAAACAGCTATTTTCTGGACAATTCTGGCGGCGGGGCTTTATGCTCTTAATGCTCCCGTGTCTAAATTGCTGTTGGAAGAAGTACCGCCAACCATGATGGCAGCCCTGCTGTATCTGGGGGCAGGCATTGGATTGGCAGTGGTGCGCCTTGTTCAGCGCATGACAGGAAAAGGAAAGAAAGAAGCCCCTTTGACAAAAAAAGACATGCCCTACACTGTGGGAATGGTGGTGCTGGATATTGCCGCACCCATTTTTCTCATGGTTGGCTTGACCATGACCACGGCGGCAAACGCTTCTTTGCTCAATAATTTTGAAATCGTTGCCACGGCAGTCATTGCCCTTTTTATTTTTCGGGAAGCCATATCCAGACGGCTCTGGTTGGCTATTGTTCTGGTGACCATTTCCAGTGCCATCCTTTCCGTGGAGGATGTGACCAGCTTTACATTTTCCTATGGTTCCATATTTGTATTGCTGGCTTGTGTGTGCTGGGGGCTGGAAAATAACTGTACCCGCATGATTTCCCATAAAGACCCTTTGGAGATTGTTGTCATCAAAGGCTTTGGATCCGGTCTGGGATCACTGGTACTGGCGTTTTTCCTTGGGGAAAATGCATTGCCATTGGTTTATGGGGTGTGTACCTTGCTACTGGGATTTGTCGCCTATGGCTTGAGTATTTTCTTTTATATCTATGCCCAAAGGTATCTGGGGGCAGCCAAAACAAGCGCCTATTACGCACTGGCACCTTTCATGGCAACAGCCCTTTCTCTGGTGATCTTTCGGGAAAAACCGTCAATATCCTTTTTTATCGCCCTGCTGATTATGGCTGTGGGGACATATTTTGCCTCTACGGACAATGCTGAGGAGAAATAAAAGGAATTTTGTCGGAATCGTAAAGAACATTCTTTCTCAAATGACAAAGAATACCTGTGGAAAGAAAAAGAAGGGGACAGAACATCAGATTCAAATGTTCTGTTCTCTTTTTTGTGTGAAAAAAGAGTTGATTTTGCCCTTTCTATATATGGTGGAGGCAAAAGAAAATTTCTACCATATCTTTGATTTTTCAACAAATCCAACAGTACCTGACAAAAACAAAGCCCTTTCGGCAAGCCAAAATCCTGCGGTCTTTCCCAAAATTCTCCATGAAATCCGACAGTGTCCTCCATAGGCTGACAGGAAATGTGCTTTGTCGCAAAAATCGAGGAAAAAGCCGAAAAAATGGCGGTTTTTCCGTCGGGATTTGTCTGCCGAAACCGTATTGTCACGGCATGTATACTGTACTATAATCAACCCAAAAGCAAGAATGTTTGTCATATTCATGCAGCAAACTACAAAGCGGAGGGATTGATTTTGAGCCAAATGAAAATAAAAGTGCTGTTAGCCGATGATAATAAGGATTTTTGTGATATTGTCGTGAATTATTTGCAGAAGCAGGAAGATATGCAGGTGGTAGCCGTTGCCATGGACGGCATCGACGCCATGAACAAGATTCGGGAATACCGTCCCGATGTGGCAGTCATTGACGGCATCATGCCCAGACTGGATGGTATTGGTGTGCTGGAAAGACTCCAGAAAAACCCGGATATGCACCAGCCAATCACCATCATTTTGTCTGCATTAAGTCAGGATAAAGTGGTGCAGCGTGCCATGGAATTAGGGGTTGGGTATTACATGATGAAGCCTTTTGACCTGGAAGCCCTGAGCCAGCGTATCCGTCAGCTCATGCAGGAACAGCCCGCAGTGAAACCTGCAGGCAGTGTATTTGCGGCAGCGGCACCTGCGGCACAGGGGACAGTGGATCTGGAAACAAGAGTTACCAACATCCTTCATGAAATCGGTGTGCCTGCTCATATCCGTGGGTACCATTACATGCGGGAAGCCATCATGATGAGTGTTAATGATATGGATGTCCTCAATTACATCACAAAGGAACTGTATCCTTCCATTGCCAAAAAGTGCAACACCACACCCAGCCGGGTGGAACGTGCCATCCGCCATGCCATTGAAGTGGCTTGGAACCGGGGAAAAGTGGAAGTCATCCATGAATTATTCGGTTATACCGTAAACAACCATAAGGGCAAACCCACCAATAGTGAGTTTATTGCCCTCATTGCCGACAGACTGCGTCTGGAGCAGAAAGCCGGCTGAACAACGGGAAATGCCTTGTCTGCTGTCTTACTCCCTTGCGGCAGCAGAGCTTGTTCCACATAATGCCTCCATACAAAAATCAGGGTGGATTCGTTGATGAATCCACCCTGATTTTGTTTGTTTTGATAGAAAAAAGGATGATTTTGTGATAAGATCATTCAGAGGGTTACCCTTTGGCGGTTCAGTCACTTCCTATGAGAGGAGGTGACGCCTATGGTTACATACGAAGGCTTATTTGCTTTTTGTTTGTTAATCATTGGAGTGATTTCCTTGTTGCAAAACAAGAAGAAATAAAACAACGACCGCCTAACCTGCGAAGTTAGACGGTCAAAGCCAACTTAAACGGGACTGACCGCCCTTCCACAAGCGGTAGCCCTTTTCTAAGACTATCTTACAGCCTTTGCAGAGAATTTGCAAGGGCTTTTTTCTGCTTAATATCTCCGATTCACATAATCATCAATGACGGATTTTCGGCTTTCCTCCTGAAACACCCCTTCTTCCCGCAAACATTTTAATATGAGTGTGCTGGTGGAGTGGAGGATGATACCTTCTTCCTCAATGACGATTTCAAAGAGCTTTCCCTTGAGGAATTTACTGCGAATCTTGATAAAATAGGCTTCCACCCCTTTATAGTCCAGCATCCGTAGGGCTGTCAGGGTGGCTTTATCTTTTTTGCTGTAATAGTAATTGCTCTTTTCCATATAATCCCGTTTCAGTTCATAATCCATGTCACGGGTGGTGCTGACTGTTTTCATTTCTTTTGCCAGCGCGTTGTAATACTGATAGTTAAACAACGCTTTTTCCAAAGTATCCATGTTACGAAAGGGGCCGATGTCGCCATAGATCACGGCTTCGTAATTGCGCTGCAAATATTTCCGTTTGGTCATATCGCCCTTGGCATACTGGTCGATCAAACTTTGGCGGTATTTGAAATATTTTTGTATGGCATTCATGAATCCAACCTCTTTCCCAGCCATTCCCTATGGTGTGACCCTTCCTGTCCTGTTACAATGAACAAAAAAGGGGAGGGTTTTATGGCAACATTTTTGGAGTATTATGAGCGGGAGATCATGTCCCGCCTGACCATGGCAGACCTGATACTGAAAACCGGACAGGAGCCTTATGATCTGACGCAGATGCTTTCCTGCCTGCAATTATCGAAAGAACAGGCGGAGTCTCTGCTGGAAACAGCCCTTGTCAGGGGCATTACACGGAGCCAGTTCCTTGTGCTGCTCCAAAAGGGTGACAGTGTCATCTGTCGGATGTTTCAGCGGGAACTGCGCTGTGGTTTGCCTGCTGTTTATACACCGGCACAGATTTCCTACATCTATGACTTAGACTTGGAGCAAGTGGAACAGGCAGCGGAACAGACGGGGCTCAATCCCTGTCAGGGAAAAAGCCTATCCCGCCTGTTTTCCGCCATTGATCTTAGTCGTACACAGTACTGGTTCTGAGGCTGTCAGCCACTTCTTTGCCAGCCAGTGCTTCCACCAGTGTCAGGGCGAAAGTCATGGCTGCGCCGGGGCCTTTGCCGGTGATGACATTGCCGTCGCGGCATACTTTGTCAGCAACAGGTGTTGCACCAATGAGGCGATCTTCCATGCCGGGATAGATAGTAGCTTTTTTGCCCTGCAAAATGCCCAGATGTCCCAATACCATAGGAGCGGCACAAATAGCACAGACAAATTTGCCTTCTTCATGGAATTTCAGCAGGAGTTTACCCAGTGCTTCATTGTCCTGCAGATTCTGAGCACCAGGCAGTCCGCCGGGAAGAATCAGCATATCTGCTTCGGATGCTACTTTTTCGTCAAAGAGCATGTCCGCACGATACGTAACACCGTGGGAACCTGTTACAGACAGTGTGCCCGCAAGAGAAACGAATTTCGCGTCTAAGCCTGCTCTGCGCATAAAGTCCAATGGTGTCACAGCTTCCATTTCTTCAAAGCCGTCTGCCAGAAAAATCAATGCTTTTTTCATGTGAAAAACACCTCCGTTACTGTTTTTTGGCATAGCCAAATGTATTTTTTATGTTTACTGATTTTTATTATATGCGTTTTTTTGCTTTTTTTCAATGGAACAAAAAGAAGGGTGTCTCAAATGGATTGACAGGTGGTTTGCGAGCGGGTATCCTAAGGAAAAAAGGAGGCGTGTTATGGAAATCGAACGGAAGTTTTTGACCAAGGAAGTGCCTTTTTCTCTGGCGGATTTTCCCGCGCGGAAAATTTCCCAGTGTTATATCAGCATGTCCCCCACCATTCGTCTGCGGCAGTGGGATGACCGTTATATTTTGACAGTAAAGGGAAAAGGACTGCTGGCGAAAGAGGAATTTGAATTGGAAATCACCAAGGAGGAATATGACCATCTGCTGACAAAGGCAGAAAGTCCTGCTGTGGAAAAAGTGCGGTATCTGGTACCGTTGGAGGATGGCTTGACGGCAGAAGTGGATGTATACGAAGGAAAGCTGGCAGGGCTTATGACCACAGAAGTGGAATTCCCTACACTGGAAGAAGCGGAAGCCTATGAGCCGCCCTATTGGTTTGGGAAAGACGTATCCTTTGACCATCGGTATAAAAATACCAGTCTGTCTTTATATGGCATACCGGAAGAACAGGAATGAAAAAGGGCTGTTAGGGGCATCTTCATAAGAAAACAAAGCAAGCTGGAATCCATTGTTTCCTAAGGATTTCAGCTTGCTTATTTTTTGAGACTTTATGTTTTCTTCTGAAGATAGCCGTCGCAATTCCCCTTAAGAAATCAAGAAAAACAAATAACAATGTTTTCTTAAGTGGAATCTGCTTTTACACAGCCTTTTTTTCGTTCTTTTTTCTTTTCCCTCAGCATAGACTGTATCGGAAAGACAAGCAAAGGGGAGAAGAAACGTGTATCAACGGCGATATGATAAAGTGTATCTGATGCTGCGGCAGGAAACGGCAGGTTATGGCATGGGCAGTCGGGGGCCTTGGGGCAGCTGTATTCTGGAAATCAAAAACGGACAGGGAAAATTAACGGTGGCGGTGGAAGGACTGCGCCCCCTTATCCATGGACAGTATCAGGTTTATGGGCTTTTGGCAAAGGACGGAGAATGCAAGGGGATTTCCTGCGGTGAGTTGACTGTGAACAAACAGGGACACGGAGAAATGGCATGGGACTTTGATCCGGATGCTTTGGGCGGCGGTTACACTGTTGAGGATTTGTTTGGGGTTACGGTGGCAACGGAAACGGGAAACAGCCTGTCTGCGCCTTTGACTGCCTATGTAGGGGAAAAACGGCAGTGGCGTGCTCTGTTTTCTCCTTTGGAGGAGGAACCAGTGTTGCAGGCGGCGGAAACGGCTGTGCTGGAGCGTCCCGTTGTGGAGGAAAAAGCTCAGGTCATTGAATTACCCCAAAGAGAACCAGAGCCAAAAGAAGAAAAAACAGAAATCATCCAGCAGACAGCTCCTGCTAAGGAACAGCCGGACTTTTCCTACCATGGGAATTTCCGTGGATTGCTGAAAAAATTCCGTCAGGAAATGGCGGAACTGGAGGAAATGGGCATTTTAACGGCGGAGGAAAGCGCAAGGATACTGGGGAAAAAGTCTGTGGAAGCTGCAAAGAACGGAAAGGACTGCCGGGAGGTTCCCATAGAGATTATCAAGAAAGAAGAACAGGCAGAGCCGCCCAAAGAGCAGGAACGGGTTTCCTGGGTGGAAGCGGATGAACCAGAGCCAGAGGAAAAACAGGAAGAAACCTTACATACAGAAACCCAGAAGGCGAAGGAATGTGAGGAAGAAGCAGAGGAAATGCAGGAACCCAAAACAGAGGTGGAATGGGATTTCTTTGCGGGCAATCGTCGTATGACGCCTTTTGCAGATGGAACGCCGTGGATTTGCATTTCTCTGAAAGAGCTTCTTTATTTCGGTGAAATTCCATCTCAGCGGCAGCGGGATTTCTTTTTCCTGTTGTGTTATCATCGTTATGGACACCTCATTTTGCATCAAAGAGAAGATGGCATGGAGGTGGGTCTGCCGGACAGCTATGACAGCAGTGCCCGACGCCGGGCAGAAGGATTAGGCTTTACGGAATTTCGTCCCTGCCGGGACAAAAGGACATGGGTTACTGGATTGGGCGTCTTTCACGCTAGGAACTTCCAAAAAACCGTTGCGGAATTTTCGTTTCGATAGTATGATAAATACAATGCGAATCTGAAAAAAAGGAGCAACATCATGAGAATACGGAAAAAACCTTGGGCAGAGGAAGAACTTGCCCAGAACGACCATGTGATGAAAAAACGCCGAAGCCCTGAAAGGCAAATGGCGGGAATATTTTGGCAATGACAATCCCATTTATGTGGAAATCGGCTGCGGCAAAGGCGGCTTCATCCGTAAAAATGCAGAAGCTTATCCCCATATCAATTTTGTGGGTATTGAACGGAATCTGAGCGTTGTGGCGGTAGCGGCAAGACGTACCACAGAAGAACTGCCGAACTTGGCACTGGTATGGGATGACGCGAAAAAGCTGTCTGATTTCTTTGAAGTAGGGGAATTCCAGCGGCTGTATCTGAATTTCAGCGACCCTTGGCCCAAAAAACGGCAGTATAAACGCCGCCTGACTTACAGAGGATATTTGCAGAGCTATCGGGAAGCCTTTGGTGACAAAGGGGAAATCTTCTTCAAAACTGACAACCGAAATCTCTTTGAATTTTCCCTCAATGAATTCTGCGCCGATAACTGGAAACTGTCCAACATTTCTTTAGACCTGCACAATAGCGATTATGAAGGCAATATCATGACAGAGTATGAAGAAAAATTCTCTGCGTAGGGGATGCCTATTTACCGTCTGGAAGCTCGTTACGGCATGGACGAAGAACAGAAAAAAGACTGAGATTAAAAAAGCACGAAATCCAAGAGATTTCGTGCTTTTTTGTTAGGATAGTGTACCTCCTCGGATAAGAAAGAGGGCTTCATCCACATGCTCTTTTTTACATAAAAAGTATAAGAGATTTTCACGGAATTAACGCCGCCAAAGCCGCTGAAGGAGATGCTTTGATTGACGTTGTCCATTTTGACGCGGTAAGGGATGTTGTTTTCCACCAGAATGTTGAGGATACGCTCTTTTTCAGCCGCGGTGGATACGGTGATGCATTTTGTCATTCGAACCATAGGCACGCTCCTTTCTAAGGCCTTTTTTTCATTATATCATATTTTTTCAGCGTTTTTCAATTTTGAAGATATTGACATATATAGATGATCGATATATTATATAGATAATCTATATATGGAGGTGGAAAGATGGCACAGGAAAAAGGTGTAGGCAATACATCCGTATTGCTGCTGAAACTTTTGGAAGAAAAGGACATGTACGGCTACGAAATGATCGAAACGCTGGCAGCTCGTTCTGACGATACCTTCCGATTGAAGGCAGGAACCCTCTATCCCATACTGCATGGGCTGGAAAAAGACGGTTTTGTCACATCCTATGAGGAAGCGGCAGAGGGGCGCACCAGAAAGTATTATCGTCTGACGGAAACAGGCAGGGGGGAACTGGCAAAACAGACCGAAAGATGGAACGCTTATGCGGCGGCAGTACATAAGGTATTGAATGGGGGTGCTTGCTGTGAAGGGATTTAAAGAGATATGGGGCAGATGGAAAGCATGGCTGGCGAAGGATACACTGTCGGAAGAAGACCTTGTGCGGGAAGAAGTGGCAGACAGATTTCGCAGCCATCTGGCAGAATGCCGGAAAGCATGGAAAGCAGCCGGCATGACAGAGGCGGAACAAAAACAGGCGGAAGAAGCAGAAATTTCTTTGATTCTGGCAAAGATGGAAAGCGAAGAAAAGAAAGAAGAAAAATCGAGGAAAAGCAGAACCGGAAGCACAGCTTTCTTCTGCTGAAATGCAGGCATATGTAGATACGGTTTGTGACCAGATTCGTTGGAAACAGACCAGAAAAGCTGTGGCGGAGGAATTGACAGACCATTTGCTCCTGCAGAAGGAAGCCTTTCTGGCGGAAGGATTGTCGGAGGAAGAAGCGGAAAAACGCACTGTGGAGGAAATGGGTGACGGCATTGCGGTAGGCATGGCTTTGGACAGAACTCATCGTCCCAAGCCGCAATGGCAGATGGTGTTGGTGGCGGCGGTATTGCTGTCCATGGGTCTGTTCTGCCGATTGACCATCGATCAGGTATCTTTTGGTATAGATATTGTGGTGCCGGTGCTTTTGGCTGTGGCACTGTTTGGGGCGGCATATTTTCTGGATTTTACCCTGCTGGCAAGAAAGGCAAAATGGGTGATTCTGTTATTTCTGGCAATGCTGATTTTGGCTGTTCCTTTTGTAGAAAAAAGCGGCGGAGAAAGTGTATTTTTCTTTTTTGATTACGCTTATGCATTGACAGGAATGGCCTTGCTGGCGCCTTTGCCTTTTCTTTCTGTACTGTTTTTCATGAGAGGAAGAAAAGAAAGAGGATACTGGTTTAGCTGGCTGGCAATGGCAATTCTGGCGGCACTGCTGTTTTCTTTTGGGAAAATTTCTATGGTATTGATTTTTTCCATCTCTGCCTATGGCGCATTTGCTGTGGCAGTGGGAACAGACTGGTTTTCCATGGGAAAACAGAAGGGAAAACGGCTGTTGGCGCTGACAACAGGAGCAGGCATTGGGGTAGGAGGACTGGCGATGCTTGGAATACCTGCCTGCGGTATCGGCTGAGCTTTGCCGTTGCGCGCGTGACAGGCGGGGAATTTGGAGGCGGTTATTTCAGATATCTGGTGGAAAATATCTGGGAAACTGTCGTTGGCTGGGCAGTGGAACCCTTCCCCAGAACGAAATGGCAATGAGCGTACAGCTTGTGCTTTCTCAAAGACAGGACTTGTTCAGCAATGACATTTTGCTGTCCAGACTGGGTTTTGCCTATGGAAAACTGGTGGTGGCGCTGGTATTGGCGGTGTTTGCCTTGTTTTTCCTGCTGTCTTTTCAGCAGATCCGAAAACAGCGCAGTGCTTTTGGACGGATGACGGCTTTTTCCATCTGGTTGGTGCTGCTCATGCAGACCGTATTCTTTACGGCTTATAATCTGGGATTTATGTTGGTGGCACCTTATGCGCTGCCTTTGGTGAGCTATGGCAATACGGTGCTGTGCATCAACGCTCTGCTTGTGGGGCTGCTCTGCTCCGTATTCCGTCGGGGCGAAGGTGTCCGGGATAAAGACTTGGCGGCGGCATAAAAAAGAGAGAGAATGTTTTTACATTCTCTCTCTTTTTTTAGTTCCAATAAAGGTTTGGCAGAACACCCAAGAAAATAAAGATTGCCACAATAATCCAGAAGGATACGGTGAATATCTTTTCTTTGGGTGCGTCTGTATCAGCCGGTAAAGCAGGCGCTGGTGCAGGGTTCCGCCGCAGGAACAGATAAATGAGCAGTGCCAGGAAAGGCAGGAAGATCAAGCATTGCAGACCTACGCTCACCAGTTCCTGTGCGAAAGAAAGTTCTTCCACAACACCTTGCTGGGGTGTCTGGGCGGTGGTGGCAACGCAGTTTAATGCGTTGATGAGAAAATGGGGCAGCATAGAGGCAAAGATGGAGCCGGTGCGCTGTACCATAAACGCGAAGATCACGCCCAGAAGAAAGGCGTACAATGCCTGCTGAAGATTCATGTGAAGCATAGCAAACATGAGAGCACTCATCAGCAGGGCTTTTTTCGCTCCTAAACTCCGATAGCCATGCAGAGCAGCGCCGCGGAAGAGCAATTCTTCAAAAACAGCGGGCTGTACGGCAATGACGAACAGCAGAGAAAAGAGGGAGCTGTCGTTAAGTTCCCCCATGGCTTGCTCTACCAGATTGGGTTGGAGCGGAGATGTGAGCACCACGATCATGGAAATGAAGGGCAGAGAGCAATAAGCGATGCCAAGGCAAAGCAAGGCGTTTTTCCAGTTTAAAGGCTTAATGGAAAAGCATTCCTTCACCGAGGCTTTCTCCGTTTTTACATAAATGACCAGCATGGGAATGAATACCAAAAACTGCATGATGATGTTTGACCAGTCTGAAGGCAGACCCATAACGTTTGTCAGCAAAAGCCCCAGCACCGTAGAGCCAATCATGAAGAATAGAAATACAAACAGAAAGTATTGGTTTGCGCGTCGTGCCATAAAATTCCTCCTTAATTCAAAATAAAAAACTTCCGGCGCAGGGAAAAGAGGCCCCTTCCCCGCCCGAAAGTTCCGTGTGTCCGTTTGTTTTGTCTGGAAAGCTCAGATTTCTGTTTCCTTTTCTGTGTCAGATGCCGTGATGGCTGCCGCCTGATTATATTTTTTGTCATATTTGCGGTTGATATATTCTGTGCAGAACATTTTGATGGTGGCGAAAATAGGTACCCCGATAAACATACCCAAAGGCCCCATGACAGCACCGCCTACCACAACGGCAAGGATGATCCACAGCGGGCTTACATCCAGAGAGTTCCCCAGAATCTTGGGCCCCAGGAAGTTGCCGTCAAACTGCTGCAAAGCAAGGATGAACAGACCGACCCAGATGCCGTGGATGGGGCTGATGAGCAGTGTGATGATGACTGCGGGAATGCCCCCCAGGAATGGCCCGAAATAAGGAATCATGTTGGTAACGCCGATGATCAGACTCAATACCAAAACCAGAGGCGCTTTGATGAGAGTCAGACCAATGAACGCCAGAATGCCGATGATCAGAGAGTCCAGGGCTTTGCCTACGATGAAGCTCTGGAAGATATTGTGGATACGGCTGCCGTTGTAAAGAATACGGTTTGCTGTTTTTTCAGAAGTCAGAGCATAAATGACTTTCCGCAGCTGGCGCAGAAAGTTTTCTTTGTCAAAGAGCATATAAAATGCAATGAAGATCGCCATGATCAGATTGAATACGAAACGTCCCATGGTGAAGACGTTGCCGATGAAGGTTGCCAACATTTTGGAAATTCCATCGGAATCCTGAAGGAATCCAAATTCTCCGCTGCCTGTCTGCAAGTTTTCAGAAACACCCAGAACCGGTGTCAGCAGTCGGTTGATGATGTTGTTCACATCTTCCCCATCGATGAAGTCTACCTGCATGAAAAGATCTTCGATCTTCTGGTTCAGTGTAGCTGTATAGACGGGAAGCTGTTTGGCAAAATTCACAACAGATGTTTTGATCTCAGGCACCAGATAAATGGCAATCCAGATGATGCCGCCGATGACCATGGTGTAGATCAGTGTAATGGCAATGGCGCGGGTCACCCGCGGATGCCGCTGGAAAAAAGAGTTGTTTTTCATGGTATGCCGTTCAAAGAAATTGATGAAGGGATTCATGACATAGGCGATCATAAAGCCCATGAGAAACGGCAGACACAGACCCTGTGTCACTTTCAGAAATGTATGTATGGTATTGCTGATGCTGGGCAGGTTGCCGACGACTTTTTCAAAAAGTACAGTGGCTGCCAGCACGATGAATACATATACAGCAATTTTAAAATATGGTTGATCTGTTTTTTTCCAATCCCATTTTTTCAATGTCGTTGCGCTCCTTTATTTGTTACTGAATTCCTATCCTACTATACTATGATTTCATGGAATGTGCCATATGGTTTTTGTAAAAAATTTTCGGAAGCAGCTATGGCTGCGGGGGGAATGTGAGATGAAAATGGGATCTTTCTCCGTCTTTTTTCCACATGATAACGATTATATATGGAAACGAAAGCGGGAACAAGGGCAGAAGTTTAAGAAAAACATAATATTTTCCGCCGAAAAGATTACGTTTTCCCCAGTGCGTTGACGTGGATTTTTTTGCTGTTTATAATAAAGAAAAATCGGTCAGAAAGGCGGAAAAACCATGGAAGAAGAAAAAAATTCAGCAGTTTGCGTCAGATTTTTTTCGGGTGGAAGAAGAGATCGGCAGCGTTATCATTGGACAGAAAGAACTGGTAAGGAATGTGCTGACAGCAATGGTTGCGGGGGGCAACGTGCTGCTGGAAGGCATGCCCGGACTTGGGAAAACACAGCTGGTCAAAGCCGTGGGGGACGCGGTTGACCTGGAGTTTTCCAGAATCCAGTTTACACCAGACTTGATGCCCGCCGATGTAACGGGCACAACAGTCATGAACCGGGAAGAAAACGGCAATATGTCCTTTGTATTCCGCAAAGGGCCTATCTTTGCCAATCTGGTGCTGGCGGACGAAATCAACCGTGCCACACCAAAGACCCAGTCTGCACTGCTGGAAGCCATGCAGGAACATACGGTCACTGGCGGCAGCCAGACCTACCGCCTGGAAGAACCGTTTTTTGTGCTGGCGACCCAGAACCCACTGGAAACAGAAGGGACATATCCTCTGCCGGAAGCCCAGATGGACCGTTTTCTGTTCAAGCTGGATGTAGCTTTCCCCAATAAAGAGGAATTGATGAAGATCGTCTTGACCACTACCGACGGCAAAGTCCATCGGGCATCCAAGGTGATGGACGGAAAAAGATTGCTTCAGATGCGGGAAATTGCCCAGCAGGTGCCTGTGGCGGAACCGGTGGCGGAATACTTGATGGATTTGATTTTGAAAACCCATCCGGAAAATCCGGAAGCGCCGGAAGTGGTGCGGCAGTATGTGCGCTATGGAGCAAGTCCTCGTGGCGCTCAGGCGGTTTTGCAGGCGGCAAGAATCTTTGCTCTTCTGGCGGGACGATACCATGTGGCTTATGAGGATATCAAGCAGGCGGCGAAACCTGCCCTCAGACATCGTATTTTCCTGAACTTTGAAGGCATGGCAGAAGGAAAAACTTCCGACGAGATCATAGAGGCGTTGTATTAAAATGAAAACACTCAGGGAAGCACTGACAAAAGAATATCTGAAGCGGCTGGAAGAAATGGCCATCCGTCTGAAATACCGCCTTTCCACAGACGGTTACAGCGGTGCCAGACGTTCTATGGCAAAGGGCAGTTCCTTGGAATTTTCCGATTACCGGGAATATGCTGCCGGAGACGATCTGCGGCGGGTAGACTGGAATGGCTTTGCCCGTTTTGGCAAACTGTACCTGAAGCTGTTTCTGGAGGAAAAACAGGCTTCTGTCCATGTATTTCTGGATTGCAGCCGTTCCATGGAACAGGATGGAAAATTCTTAGCGGCAAAGAAATTGGCAGCATCCTTCGCCTATGTGGGACTTTGCGGCGGCGATCAGGTGCATCTGTTTGCCTTTGGGGATACCCTCCGAGCACAGAAGCGGAATCTGGCACAAAAGGGACGCTTTCTGGAAACCGTGGATTTTCTGGACAAACTGGAAGCAGTCGGGGGGACTGCGCCTTTGTCCGCAGCCATGGGATGCGGCCCTTTGCGGCGGGGCATTGCCGTTGTGATTTCTGATTTTATGACAGACAATGGCATCGAGGATACGGTGAAGCTGCTCCAGCAGAAAAAACAGGAGGTTTTGCTGGTACAGGTTCTTTCAAAGGAGGAGGAAGAACCGAAAGTGGGCGGCGCTGTTCGGCTGGTGGATGCGGAAACGGGAGAAAGCAGAGATCTGGAGCTGAACGAAGCCACGGCGGCAGCTTATAAAAAAGCCTCATGAAACAGCGAGCGGCTCTCAGAGAATTTTGCAGCCGCCGGGATGCTGTTTTTGCCCATGTGCGGGAAGATGAAGACCTGTTAAGGGTGTTATACGAGATGATGAGATAGAACGGAACAAAAAAAGACTGTCTTTCCGGGGGGAACAGACAGTCTTTTTTTTGAATGTCAGAAAAAGGAAAAAAGTGGAGCAAATAAGCGGTTCTTTGGGGAAGAACAGAGGGTCAGTGGAGGAAATCTTACAAGAAAGAAGCGAAATTCTTATATTTTTCTGAAACATTGGCATTCCCCTTGCAATGAAAACTGTTTTTCGCTACAATAAAAACAGAAAGGATACCCATGCAGAAATTGCGTAGGATAGGGGGTTAGGAAATGAAGAACTTTTTCAGAGCAGCAAAAATCTGTTTGGCTGCCACAGCAGTTGTTTGTCTGGCGGCTTGCGGAACACCCGAAAACGCGGAGAATACAGCGCAGACGGGGATGACTCCCGCAGAATATGCAACAGCGGCGCTTCAGAGTCTGGAAGAAGCAAACAGCTATAAAGGCGCGATGAATGTGGTTTCCAATATGCAGGACAGCAGTGACAGTACAGAAGTGACGGTTTCCCAGCTCAAGGAGCCTTTCTGTATGCAGATCACAGAGGTGCTCAACAGTGCAGGCGGACAGAGTTATTCCACACAACGGTATCTGGAAGCGGAAGATACCAACGTGAATCTGTTTATGAATTATAACAACCAGTGGACAGAAATGTCTTTGGAAAAAGACGCGGCTTTGGATTCCGTACAGATTTATGATGTGCGGGAAAATATGATTACACTCCTGCAGCATACATCTACCTGGCAGGAAACAGCAAGAGAAAACAAACAGGTGACACTCCAGGGTACATTGCCGGCAGCGGATGTTTATACCGTTGTGGAAGGCGGAAAGCTGCTGCAATTGGCTGGTATGAGCGGCATTGCGGAAAATTATTATGAAGGTGTGGCAGATGTTCCCGTTACTTTCGTATTCAAAGAAGATACGGGCGAAGCAGTATCCTGTCATATGGATTTAGCGAATGTTTTGCAGACAGTGACAAACAATGTACTGAAAGAATTGCAGGCAGACAGCGCAGGCATCACCGTGCAGGAATACGGTGTGACTATGGATATTTCCGACCTTAATGGTGTGCAGTCCATCGAAATTCCGGCAGAAGCCCAGGGCGCCATCAATTATGAACAGGAAATCACCAGCATGAACGAAAGTGATGCGGCGTAAGAAAAAAAGATTTTCAACGGTTGTGTATGAAAAAACATGCATGACCGTCTTTTTTTGGGGCAAAAATCCCGGAAAAAATGTAAAAAACATGGATTTGGGCTATATTTTGCGGGACAGATGCGCTATAATAGGAAAGATTTGAGTAAAAAAGAACAGAGAAAAGGAGAACAACAAACATGATCGCAGCACAAGGTGTAAGCTTACAGTACGGCGGACGCGTACTGTTCAATGATGTGAACATCAACTTTACCAAAGGCAACTGCTACGGACTCATTGGTGCTAACGGTGCCGGTAAGTCCACATTTTTGAAAATACTGGCAGGGGAACTGGAACCCAACAAAGGTTCTGTATTCATTACCCCCGGCGAACGTATGGCAGTACTGAAACAGGACCACTTCATGTTCGACGAATTTGAAGTCGTAGAAACCGTTCTGTACGGCCACAAACGTCTCTATGACATTATGAAGGAAAAAGAAGCCCTTTACGCAAAAGAGGACTTTTCCGATGAAGATGGCATCAAGGTATCCGAACTGGAAGGGGAATTTGCGGAACTGGACGGCTGGTCTGCCGAATCCAACGCGGAAATCCTCCTGAATGGTCTGGGTGTTACCAACGAATTCCATTATGTAAAAATGAAAGAATTGACAGGTACCCAGAAGGTGAAAGTCCTGCTGGCACAGGCGCTCTTCGGCAATCCTGACATTCTGCTGCTGGACGAACCTACCAACCATCTGGATCTGCACGCTATCAAATGGCTGGAAAACTTCCTGATGGACTTTGAAAATACAGTTATCGTCGTATCCCACGACAGACATTTCCTGAATAAGATTTGTACCAACATCGCCGACATCGACTATGGCAAAATCACCATGTTCGTTGGTAACTACGATTTCTGGTACAGCTATACACAGATGACACAGCGTCAGTTGAAAGATCAGAACAAACGCGTGGAACAGAAGATCAAAGAATTGCAGGAATTCATCCAGCGTTTCAGCGCCAACGCTTCCAAAGCAAAACAGGCAACCAGCCGTAAAAAACTGCTGGATAACCTGCAGATGGATACCATCAAACCTTCTTCCAGAAGATATCCTTTCTGCAGCTTCAAACAGGATAGAGAAGTGGGCAATGACGTACTGCTGGTAGAAGGTCTGTCCAAGACCATCGACGGCAAAAAAGTGCTGGATAACGTAAGCTTTATGATTCGTCCCAACGACAAAGTTGCTTTCGTTGGGAAAGACGAAATCGCAAGAACCACACTGTTCCGTATCCTCATGGGCGAAATGGAACCCGATGAAGGTACTTTCAAATGGGGCATTACCACAAAAACAGCTTACTTCCCCAAAGACAATGCGGAATACTTCGATGGCTGCCACGATTCTTTGATTGAATGGCTGCGTCCTTTCGCAAAAGAAGGGGAACAGTATGACGCGGACATCCGTGGCTGGCTGGGCAGAATGCTCTTCAGCGGCGAAGAAGCCCTGAAAGAAGCAAATGTTCTTTCCGGTGGGGAAAGAGTACGCTGCATGCTGTGCAAAATGATGATGAGCGGCGCAAATGTTATGATTCTGGATGAACCCACCAACCACCTGGATCTGGAATCCATCACCGCACTGAACGAAGGTCTGATGGAATACAAAGGCACATTGCTGTTCGATTCCCATGACCATCAGTTCACACAGACCATTGCAAACAGAATCATCGAGATTCTGCCTGGCGGTATCATCGACAGACAGATGACCTTTGACGAATACATTGAAAGTGAAGAAATCGACGCAATCAGAGAAAAAATGACCGGGGAGGCGTAATCAGAATGATTAACGGAAAAATCGATTTGAGAAGCGACACGGTAACGGTGCCCACCGAGGAAATGCGGAAAGCCATGTATGAAGCTGTTGTAGGCGACGATGTTTATGGTGATGACCAGACTGTAAACGAACTGGAAGCGCTGGCAGCGGAAATCATGGGCAAGGAAGCTGGTCTGTTTGTACCCAGCGGCGTTATGAGCAATCAGCTGGCACTGTTTACCCATGTGAACCGTGGGGAAGAAGTGATTCTGCCTGATAACTGCCATATCGTAGCACATGAAGCAGGTGCGGCTGCCATCATTGCAGGTGCACAGCTGCGTACTGTACAGAATGTGGGTGGGGAAATGCCTCTGGATATCATCGAAAAATATATCCGTAAAGACCCTGACGACATTCATCAGCCTAAAACAGCACTGATTTCTTATGAAAACGCCGATTCCGACGGTCAGGTAAGAAGTCTGGAATACATGAAGAACGTAAGAGAACTGGCTGACAAATACCATCTGCCCATCCATCTGGACGGCGCACGTATTTTCAACGCAGCTACCGTTCTGGGTGTAGAAGCAAAAGAAATCGCACAGTATGCGGACAGCGTTTCCGTTTGTCTGTCTAAAGGTCTGTGCGCACCTGTGGGCTCTGTGCTGGTGGGCAGCAAGGAATTTATTGATATTGCCAGAAGAAAACGTAAAATCATCGGCGGTGGTATGCGTCAGGTAGGTATCCTTGCGGCAGCCGGCAAAATCGCGCTGAATGTCATGTCTAAACGCCTTCAGGAAGACCATGACAACGCCAAATATATGGCAGAAGCTCTTTGCGGTGTGAAAGGTCTGGAAGTTTATAAGGAAAGACAGCAGATCAATATGGTATTTTTCCGTTTGAAAGATTATCCCCTGTCCTCTGCGGAACTGGTGGACTATATGGCAAAACATGATGTCATCATCAACGGTGAAGATAACGGCATCATGCGTTTTGCCACACATAAATATGTAACAAGAGAAGAAATCGACAAAGTAGTCGATCTGATGAAACAGGTATAAGACTTATGGCGAAGATATTTATTGTACTGGCTTTGGGGTTTGTTGTGGGCTTCTGCGGCATCCTCAAAGAAAAAGGGCTGAAGATCAACGCCAAACTGCAAACTGTTTGGCTGATGCTGCTCATATTCTGTATGGGCGTCAGCATCGGCAGGAATGGTGACATCATACAGGCTTTGCCGTCTTTGGGCGGCAAGGCTTTGTTGTATGCGGTTTTGGCAGTTATTGGCTCCATTGTGGCAGTGTATCTGCTGACAAAGGTATTTTTGCGGAAGGGGGCAAAAGAATGAGCAAAGCGATTCTCATTGCTCTTGTGCTGGGCATTGGCGCGGGTGTTGTGATGCCGGAAAACGTCAGCGGTTTTCTGGATACGGCATCTTCTTACATGTTGCTGATCCTGCTTTTTTCCGTGGGCATTGATATGGGTGTGAACCGGGAAGTATTCGGACAGATCCGCCGCATGGGTCTGCGGATACTGGTGATCCCTCTGGGGGTTATTCTGGGCTCTCTGGCAGGGGGCGCAGTCTGCGCCATGATCCTGCGTATGGATGTGAAAGAAGGTCTGGCCATTACTTCCGGTCTGGGTTGGTACAGCCTGTCCGGTATCCTCATGACAGAGGCAGGAAATCCCATCGGTGGCACCATTTCCTTCCTGTCCAATGTGTTCCGGGAAGTGCTGACATTCCTGCTGGTGCCTGTGCTGGCAGGCAGAAACGTTTATACAGCCATCGCTCCCGCAGGGGCAACAGCCATGGATACCACATTGCCCCTTTTGAGTAAGTATACAGACAGCAAGACAGCCATACTGGCTTTCGTCAGCGGTGTTATCTGCACGTTGGCCATGCCAGTGCTGGTTCCGCTGTTTTGTTAAAAAAATTGAAAAAAGTGTTGACAAAGTTCTGGTTTTGTATTATGATATCCAAGTCAGCTGAAAACAGCAAGACACAAAACCAGATATGCGGATGTGGCGGAATTGGCAGACGCGCTAGATTCAGGTTCTAGTGGGCATTACGCCCGTGCAGGTTCAAGTCCTGTCATCCGCATCTAAGAAAAAATGACTTGCAAATGCAAGTCATTTTTTTATTTCCTGTGGGACGAAAAACAACCTGCAACAGACGTTTTTTGTCCCGGTTTTGCATGATATACAAAATACTTGAAAAATTTTTTTAGCAAAAAGTGTTGACAAGGAGAAGAATTTATAGTATTCTAACTAAGCAAAGAAAAACATGTACAGAAAAAAGTACAATATGCGGATGTGGCGGAATTGGCAGACGCGCTAGATTCAGGTTCTAGTGGACATTACGTCCGTGCAGGTTCAAGTCCTGTCATCCGCATCTGAAAAGGCCATTGCAGAAGCAGTGGTCTATTTTTTTATCTCAGGCTTTCAAAGGACAGTTAGGAGGAAAGAAAATGAGTTTGGACAGAACCAGAAGATGGATGCGTTTTTGTTGTTTGATCGGTTTGTTCTGCATCATCTATACGATTTTTACAGGGGATTATTCCGGCAAAAGTCCGCTGATGTGGATCGGTCTGCTTTTCATTGCGGCGGCGGCTTTCATTTATTTTCGCCATGGGGTTTGCTGTCACTGCGGCAGACGCCTGCCCATTCATGATATTTATCAGGGGAAATTCTGCCCTTATTGCCGAGGAGATCTCCATATGAATTCCTCCTCTACACCCAGAAGATAATAATAAACGGATGTTTCCATGAACGGAAATGTCCGTTTTTTCGTTGGAGATGGCTTTTCTTCCATACTTATGCTATGATGAAACAAAGGGGGGATTGACATGACATTGAAGAAACTGCGGAAAAAATATAAGATGTGGCTGACACTGGCATTTGTATTTATGGTTTTGATGTTCGTTTTGATGGGATTACAGATTGACGGATGGGTTGAGGTTTGTATGGGGGCAACATTCTTTTGCTTAGTTATGGTGATTTATGTGATGCTCCGTTATGGCAGATGCAGGGTCTGATACAATTTGCTGGACCCTTATGTCCTGTTCAATGGGGGGGCACTGCAAGTTCTGCGGTACACCTGTGGAGGATGAGGAGGAGAAGAAATGCTGATTTTTCGGAATATGCGTGAAATGACAAAAGACGAAATCCAGGTTTTTTGCGGGAGGGCAGAAAAATCGGCTGTGCCGTGCATACAAAAGAAGAACGGCAGGAATTGTTGGAAGCACTTTCTCGTTCCAAAGAAACGGGGTTCCCCCAATTTGTACTGGTATATGAAAAAGATGTGCTGATGGGCTTTCTTTTCATTTACGGAGAGGAAGGGCATACTTGGATTATCCACAATGCCGACGAAAAGACATACGAGCAGGCAAAGGAAATGCTGGCGTATGGCCGTGATTTATGCAAAAAATTGGGCAGTGAAAAGCTGGCGGCATGTTTTCAGGAACAGTTGGAAGAAGTGGAGCGCATGGGGAAAAGTCATCGGGAGGCACGGGTAGCATGGAACGCAGAAAAAAACAGAAAAAGAAAGAAAGCTGACAGCGGCTGAACAGAAACGGAAGGAAATGTTCTTAGAGAAAAAAGCCGCATTGGAAGCGGAAGGTTTTGAAGCCCATGACCTGACCATTTCTGCCGTTTATGCCAATGTTATGGCGGTGGTGCTGGCTTTACCTATCTTGTTGGTGCTTTTGGCAGTTTTTGTCTGGAAAAATGGCCATGGTTCCATATCCAGTCCCATGTTGCTGGTGGTACTGGTATTGTATTTTCTGCTCATTGTTGTTCATGAAGCCATCCATGGCCTGTTCTGGTCTTTTTTTCGCAAAAAATAAATGGAAATCCATTTCCTTTGGGATCATGTGGAACTCCCTGACACCTTACTGTACCTGTCAGGAGGAATTGACAAAGGGGCAGTATGCCATTGGCGGAGTGATGCCTTGTGTGCTGCTGGGGATTGTGCCGGCAATTGCGGCTATTTTTCTGGGGAGCTTGCCTTTGTTTTGGGTAGGTGCGCTGATGATTCTGGCGGCCGGCGGCGATTTGACCATACTTTGGAAACTGTTTTCTTCTTCTGATTTCAAAGGAGAGGTGCGATATCTGGACCATCCTTATGAAGCAGGTCTGGTGATTTTTGAAAGAACTTTTTCAAAAGTTTGAAAAAAGTTGTTGACAAAGAATCTCTTTTATAGTATGATAGTCAAGAAAGTTCAAAAAAGCATATGCGGATGTGGCGGAATTGGCAGACGCGTTAGATTCAGGTTCTAGTGGACATTACGTCCGTGCAGGTTCAAGTCCTGTCATCCGCATCTAGAAAAAAGACCATCGTAGAAACGATGGTCTTTTTTTATGCCAGTTGCTTTTCTTCTGCAAAGCGCTGCTGTACTTCTGTGCGGATTTCTCCTGGCTCTTTGCCAAGAGCCGCCGCCAGTTCCCCATAGAGGAGGGATTCCGCCTGTTTCAGATACCGCTGTTCTGTTTGAGAAATGTGTTTTCCCATACGGGCGTTTTCTTCGATCTTCCGGTAGAGAGATTTCATCAGCAGTAAATACTGCATGCAGTCATGGGTGTTCAGCATCTCACCATAATGATTGGCAGCTTCTTTGTGATCACGACTGCGGAAAGGCTCCGCCGAGATGTCGCTGATGTTGTCCAGATAGTTTTTTGCTTCAGCGGCGGAAATGACGGGACGCATAAATGCCCGAGTGGAAACGGAAACGTGGATGGTTTCAGAAAAGGGGGAGAAAAGCGGAATCAGGGTGTAGTATAGGCGGCCATCTTTTTGCTGGGGAAGGGGCGCAACGTCTGCCACGCGGCATGCGCCTGTATTGCCATAAAAAACCAACTGATCTTTTCGATACATGAAAACACTCCTTTCGCTTTTCCTGTGCTGTTTTTAGGATTTCCCAGAAAAACCCTTCGTATTCAGTGTATCACTGTTTTTTGCCCAAAATCAAAGGAGAAATGGGGCAAAAACGCATTTTTGTGAAGGATGCGCAGGGGGAGAAAAGGAGGTTTTGTGCAGAAGTCCTAGGGGTTGTTGGTGAATTTTTGGGGAAAAAGACATAAAAAAAGCCCCTTTCAAAAGAAAGGGGCTTTTGTGTTTTGTGAAATTACAGGCTCATTTCCAGTTTTTTGCGCATGTCTTCGATCTGTTCGTCTGTCAGATCCATGGGTTTGTACGCAATGGTGATGCCGTCGTTTTCATAACGAGGGATCAGGTGCAGATGGAAATGGAATACAGTCTGACCAGCAACGGTGCCGTTGTTCTGCATCACGTTCATGTGATCAAAGCCCAGTCTTGCCTTCATTTCTCTGGAGATGATAGCTGCCAGACGGAACAGTCTGCCGGCTTTATCAGGGTCGATTTCAAAGATATTGGCAACGTGTTCCTTCACCAGAATCAGCACATGGCCTTCATTGGCGGGAAAACGATCCAGAATTACCTTAAATTCATCGTTTTCATATATAGTGGCGGAGCCGAATTCCCCCGACACGATTTTACAGAAAATACAGTCGCTCATAAGTATTCATCCTTTCGTATGTGATTTGCTATCAGTATAGCACGAAAGGAAGAAGATTGCACAGATTTTTGTTCAAAAATATTTGCTGAACAGATAGGTCAATGCGTTGGCGTGGCTCTGCTTATCTGTGAGAATCTCGAAAAACAGGTCACGAAGGGCGCCGTCGGGCACTGCCAGAAAGAAATTCCGGTAGAAATCTGCCGCGTCCAGTTCCTGCATGAGGGTTTCCTCCAGATAGGCTTTGGGGTCGATGACTTCCAGTGTGGAAGGGGTCTGGCTTTCGTCTGGTGTTTCCGGCGTTTCACCTGTGATGAGAAACAGGGCTTCCCGCAGGTTTTTCAGATGCTTTTTCTCATCCAGATACATGGATTTGAGCATATCGGCAGAGGAGGAGAGCGCTGGCGCTTCTGTCAGCAATCGGCGATAACGATTGGCAAGCTGTGCTGTTTCCTCCGTAGCCACTTTCAACAGGGCCAGCAGACGGTCGTCCTCTGCCAGCTCCTGAATGGCAGGGTCTTTGGCTTCCCGCGCCGTCAGGCTCTGCCGCTGGAAATAATGAGTATTGCGATTATATGGGTACATGTTTGTCAGTCTCCTTTGCTTTTTTCTATCATATCTATGCAGTAAAAAGGTGGGACTTGCATAAAAATCGCCTTTTTTTCAGAAAAAACAGAAATCTTCTGGCAGTTGCCCATTTTTTCTGTTATGATAGGAAACAGTGAAAAATAGTATATTACAGGGGTGAATTCTCTATGAAACGAATTGTATTGACAGGCGGCGGCACAGCAGGCCATGTGACGCCCAATCTGGCGATCCTGCCTTTGCTGCGGCAGGAAGGCTGGGAGGTTTTATATATTGGCTCCGAAAACGGCATTGAAAAGAAACTCATTGAGGCGGAAGGCGTGCCTTATTACAGCATCCCAACAGGGAAACTGCGCCGTTATCTGTCCAGACAGAACATCACTGATATGTTCCGTGTGGTGAAAGGCGTCAGCGAAGCCACCAAACTGCTGAAAAAACTGAAACCTGATCTGGTATTCTCCAAAGGCGGCTTTGTAGCAGTGCCTGTGGTGCTGGGGGCAAAGAAAAACAAGATTCCCGTTATCATCCATGAATCTGATATTACACCGGGTCTGGCAAACAAGATTGCGATGCCTTTTGCAAAGACTGTCTGCACCACGTTCCCAGAAACACTGAAATATGTGCCTAAGGAAAAAGGAATCCACACAGGGACACCTATTCGTGCGGAACTGTTCACAGGGGACAGACAGAAAGGGCTGGAAGCCTGCGGTTTTGACGGCACAAAGCCTGTTCTGCTTCAGATGGGCGGTTCTCTGGGGGCAGTGAAGCTCAATGATGCCCTGCGGGAAAGCCTGCCTTCTTTGCTGAAGGATTTTGACATCATCCATCTTTGCGGCAAAGGTCATAAGGAAGAAAGTCTGGAAGGTACAAAGGGATACCGCCAGTTTGAATATGTCACCGATGGTCTGGCAGACCTGTTCGCGGCAACAGATGTGATCATTGCCCGTGCGGGCAGCAACTCCATCTCCGAGTTTTTGGCACTGAAAAAGCCTCATCTGCTGATTCCCCTTTCCGCAAAGGCAAGCCGCGGCGACCAGATTCTGAACGCTGCGTCCTACGAAAAACAGGGCTTTGCCATGGTGCTGCCGGAAGAAGAACTGACAGCCGCAACTATGGAGGAAAAAGTGCGTGAACTTTATGCAAATAGGGAAACATATATTGCGGCCATGGAAAAGAGCACCCAGAATAACGGCGTGGAAGTAGTCATGGCGCTGATTCGCCAATTTTAATAAAGATTTAAGAAAAACAAATTGACACAGACTTTTTGCGTGTAATACAATATTTTTCATGTATGAGATGAAAAAAGCAGGCAGGAGGAAAACAACCATGAAAAAATATATCAGTTTGATTCTGGCGGGACTTCTGATGTTCACAGCGGCAGGCTGCGGCAGTGAAGCACAGGCGGAAACCGATACAGAAGCCACAGGGGAATATGTGAATTTGCAGGCACAGATGCCCGAAGAAGGCGAAGAAATCGCTGTCATCGATACTTCCAAAGGCGTCGTGAAAATGCGTTTCTTCCCCAAAGAAGCACCCAAGGCAGTGGAAAACTTCAAAACACTGGCAAAGGATGGCTACTATGATGGGCTTACATTCCACCGTGTCATTGAGGACTTTATGATCCAGACAGGTGACCCCACAGGCACAGGTACTGGCGGTGAAAGCTGCTGGGGAGAAGATTTCGAGGATGAAGTTTCCCCGAACCTGCATTTTTATAACGGCGCTGTTGCCATGGCAAATAAAGGCCCTAACACCAACGGCAGCCAGTTCTTCATCGTGCAGGCAAAAACTGTGACAGAAGATTATCTGAAAACACTGGAAGATGCCCGTGACAACAACGAAGAAGAAATGGGCGTTACCATCGGCGATGAATTTTATACATTGAGCCAGCTTTATCCCGACAGTGTTATGGACTATTATCGGGAACATGGCGGCGCAGTGCATCTGGAATATGTTTACGGCAATGCCTACACCATTTTCGGTCAGGTCATTGAAGGAATGGACGTTGTAGACGCCATCGCAGCTGTGAAAGTGGATGAAAACGCCAAACCGCTGGAAGATGTGATCATCAACAGCATTACATTTGAACCCTACACAGCACAGTAAAGAAAGATAGAAATGAGGATTTGGAATATGAGAAAAAACTGGTTTTGGTATTGACATTGATGTGTGCCGTTGCGGCTTTTGCCGGCTGTGGGAAAGAAGAAGTACCCCAGCAGGAAGTTTCCTACAATATGACTTTCATCAATGAAACAGGGGAAGGCGCATCTGCCCTGAAAATCCGTCCCACAGAAGAAGACGACTGGACAGATAATATGCTGAAGGAATCCGAATGGAAAAACGGTTTTTCCGTACCTGTTACCCTGAATGGTATGGTACCTGTGGTGGAAAACGGCTGGCAGGTACAGATGACATTCACTGACGGCACAGAACAGGTTTGGGAAAATGTTGTGCTGGAAGACGGTGACACCATCACATTTACACTGGAAAATGGTACCCCTTCCGTGACACACATGCCTGCCGAAGATATGACAGAAGGCACAGAAGATGTGCTGGATGACAGCGATGTACAGAACCAGTTGGATAATGAATCTTTGCAGGATGATACCCTGACAGAAGAATAAGAAAAAACAGAGAGGATATGGCAAAAGCCAGTCCTCTCTTTTGTTTTGTAAGAAAGAATTAAGAGAAACCATCGGTGTTTTCTAAGATTTATGAGTTATGATAGCTATGGAGTGTATGGTAGCTTTTGAAAAACAAAATTTTCGCCATACAGGGAAACTGGCGAATGATTTAAGGAGGCAACCTTCATGAAAACAAAAAAAGAAAACATACTGGTGCTGGTAACGGCGGGGAAAGAATCCAAAAGATTCATGGAACTGGCCAAAGATGCCGCAGAGGCAGGCAACGGGGATTTATACATCTTGCATGTAGCGCAGGGCGAAAATATATTGGAAAGCGGAGAAATGTACGAAATGCAGCGGCTGGCGGATTACGGATGCCGGCTGGGCGGACAGGTCTGCCTGTGCTGTGAGCAGGACGTGGCAGCTTACATCAGCCGCTTTGCCAGGGAAAAAGACATTACAGGCGTGCTGTTGGAGCCGCCGGTGAAAAAAGAGAAAAAATCTATCTGGAAAGAACTGCTGGAGCGGATCGCGGCCCTTTTGCCGCCGGGCACCTGCCTGCTTTCCGAGAGAGAATTGGCTGCCGCGGCAGTATGACAGAAAAAACACAGGACGCAAGCAAGTTCCTCTTAAGAAAACAACGGATTTCCTTTTTATTGATTTCTTCAGAGGAACTGCGATTGCTGTCTTCAGAAGAAAACAATCCGGTAAAAACATGATAGTTGAAATCCTGTGTACATTAAGGATTTCAACTATATTTGTTTTCTGATGAAGCAGCACCTTAGCGGCAGACCTGTGTTTTTTTGCTGTTTTTTGAGAGCCAGAGAGGCGGAATTGCTATTTTTTGTTGCAAATCGGGCAAAATTATATTATGATTGCAAAGAGCAAGTTTTTTGCGAAAGAATGGATGATAAAGTTAAAGGAGAGAAATGATATGAGTTTGTATGAACGCTGGATGGAAAAAGCATTTTCCAAAGAAGGCAGAAGTGTGGATGCGATTTGGGATGAATACCTGCCCAAGGAACAGCACATCTATGAATATATTCTGGCAAATAAACTGACAAAACTGGAAGGTACAGTAAAAGAACTGGCAGAACGTTTCTCCATGACCACAGAAGAAATCGTGGCTTTCGTGGACGGCATCAATGATGTACTGCCTACACCTTATGAAATGACAAAGCTGGAAGAAGATACAGCCATTGTACTGGACATCGACTTTGAACGTCTGTTCAAGAAAATGGTGGAATATCATGCAGAACACCTGTATCAGCTGCCCCAGTGGGACGGCATCTTTGACGCAGACACCAGAAAACGTCTGACACTGGAACAGAAACGCTCCAGAACCATCGTCAAAGGTGAAAAATCGGACGCAATGACCCTTGCCCTTGCGGCAGCGGCAAAAAATACAAAAAATGCTGCGGAGCGAACCTGTAAGATTATGAAAACCATTTTGCGCAAGGTAGACCCCCAACAGCCTGATGCAGCCATCATCGCCGAAGGTGCGGAAATCCTCAAAAGAGGCGGGCTGGTTGCTTTTCCTACGGAAACTGTTTACGGCTTAGGGGGCAACGGTCTGGACAGTGAAGCCTGCAAAGGCATTTATCTGGCAAAAGGCCGTCCTTCCGACAATCCTTTGATACTGCATATCTCCCAGATCAGTGAATTGCGTCCCATTGTGCGGGAGGTTCCTGCGGCGGCGCAGAAACTTATTGATGCTTTCTGGCCAGGCCCGCTGACGATGATATTCCCAAAAGCAGATATTGTGCCTGATTCCGTCACTGGCGGACTGGATACGGTAGCGGTGCGCTTTCCGTCTCATCCTGTTGCCATGGCGCTGATTCGTGCGTCAGGTCTGCCCATTGCGGCGCCCAGTGCCAACGCATCCGGCAAGCCCAGCCCTACAAGGGCATCCCATGTGGCTTTTGACCTGGATGGGAAGATTGACATGATTCTGGATGGCGGTGCGGCAGAGTGGGGATTGGAGTCCACCATTGTGGATGTTTCCGTCACACCCCCTATGATCCTTCGCCCCGGTGCCATCACAAAGGAAATGATGGAGCCTTTTGTGGGTGAAGTAACCGTAGACCCTGCCATTTTGCAGAAACCGAAGGAAGGACTGCGTCCAAAAGCCCCCGGCATGAAGTACACCCATTATTCTCCCAGAGCGGAAGTATATCTGGTGCGTGGAGAAGGGGTACAGGCTAAAATCAATGCCCTGACGGCACAGGAAAAAGCGGCAGGGAAAAAAGTAGGCGTTCTTGCCACAGAGGAATCTAAAGACGGCTATGAGGCGGACATCGTTCTGTCTGTGGGCAGTCGGGAGAATCTGGAGGAAGTAGGCGCTAATCTGTTCAAAGTATTGCGCAAATTCGATTTCTTGGAAGCAGATACGGTATACGCGGAAGTATTCCCTCTGGAAGGGGAAGGGCTGGCCATTATGAACCGGCTCCAGAAATCTGCCGGATACCGTTTCATTGAAGCGAAAGGAGAAGAAAAATGATAGCACTTGGCTGTGACCACGGCGGTTTCCCTCTGATGAAGGAAGTCATCGCTTATTTAGACGCAAACAACATTCCTTATAAGAACTATGGGACATTCTCCGAAGAATCCGTGGATTATCCCGTATATGGCAAACTGGTTGCTCATGCCGTAGCAGACGGCGAATGCGAAAAAGGCATCCTCATCTGCGGCACAGGCATCGGTATCTCCATTGTGGCAAATAAAGTCAAAGGCATCCGCGCGGCACTGTGCGGCGATGTGTTCTCCGCAAAAGCAACCAGAGAACATAACGATGCCAACATTCTGGCAATGGGCGCTCGTGTGACAGGCCCCGGTCTGGCGCTGGAGATCGTAAAAGCATTCTTGGAAACACCTTTTTCCAATGATGAACGCCATATCAGAAGAATCAAGCAGATCGAAGATTGATAAGGGGGAAATCCATGAGTAAATTATTCGTATCGGAACATCCGCTGATCCAGAGCAAAATGGCAATGCTGCGTGACGCAGAAACCGGCTCCAAGGAATTTCGTGAGATCATCGGCGAAGTAGCCATGCTCCTTTCCTATGAAGCCACCAGAGATCTGCCTTTGAAAGAAATTCAGGTGCAGACACCGGTGGATGTGGCAATGTGCCGCACCATCGATACCAAACTTGCCATTGTGCCTATTCTCCGCGCGGGTATCGGCATGACAGAAGGTCTGCTGCGGCTTATGCCCACAGCAAAGATCGGACATATCGGTCTGTATCGTGACCCGGAAACACTGCTGCCTGTGGAATATTACTGCAAACTGCCTGCCGATGTGGAAGAAAGAACTGTCTTTCTGACAGACCCCATGCTGGCAACAGGCGGTACAGCGGAAGCTGCCATCGGATTTTTGAAGGATAAAGGCGTGAAGAAGATCATTTTCCTGTGTATTCTGGCTGCGCCCGAAGGCGTGAAAAAGATACAGGAAGCCCATCCTGATGTAGATATCTATGCGGCGGCTTATGATACATGTCTGAATGACCATGGCTATATTGTGCCTGGTCTGGGGGACGCCGGTGACCGTATTTTCGGTACGAAATAAACTGGGTTCCTTTTTTCGGCCTTTGCCGAAAGGGTTAGGAGTGAATTTTTTGGTAGAGCATAACTGGTTGTTATATATTGCGGCTTTTGCCTGCGCTTTTGCCATTACGCTGGTGACAACACCTTTCGCAAAATGGCTTTCCGCAAAAGTGGGCGCCATTGACTATCCCAAGGATAGAGGGGTACATAAAAAACCTATGCCTCGTATGGGCGGCGTTGCCATTGTGCTGGGCTTTCTGATTACGGTGCTCATGGTCTATTTCTTTGACCGCAGCATGAGCCCCAAACAGTTTGCGGGCTTCATCGTAGGCGCTGGCATCATTGCGGTGCTGGGCATGATCGACGATATGAAAGACCTGCCGGCAAAACTGAAATTCTGCGTGCAGATCGTAGCGGCGCTGATCGTTATTTTCTCCGGCACACAGATTCAGATTGTGCTGTGGCCTGTAACGGCAACATTGCAGAAATTAAGTATTCCCATTACGCTGGTGTGGATTGTTGGCGTTACAAACGCTGTAAACCTCATCGACGGTCTGGACGGTCTGGCGGCAGGGGTAACAGGCATTGCGGCCCTGAGCCTGATGGTGCTGTGCATCATGACAGGTACCACCACAGCGGTGGTGCTGACAGCGGCTTTGGCTGGGGCGTGTCTGGGCTTCTTGCCCCGTAACTTTAACCCCGCGGAAATCTTCATGGGGGATACAGGCTCCACATTTTTGGGCTTTGTACTGGCAGTAACCAGTATTCTGGGCGTGTTCAAAGGCTATGCCCTGCTGGCACTGGTAGTAAGTATTTTCTGTATTGGTCTGCCTATTTTCGACACCATTTTTGCTATGCTTCGTCGTATGGCGAAACATCAGCCCATTATGCAGGCAGACAGAGGGCATCTGCACCATAAACTCATCGACCATGGTTTCAGCCAGAAAAAGGCAGTACTGATCATGTACGCCATCAGTATTTTTCTGGGACTGCTTGCCATCTTCATTGCCGTCAAAGACTCCCGTATCTTCGTGGTGGCTTTGCTGACAGTGGTGGTACTGAGTTTCATCATTTACTATTTCAATGCCCACATCAAAAATAAAAATCAGTAAGGTTCAGAGGAATCTGCCCTTTTAGGGGCTTCTTCATAAGAAAACAAAGAAAGCTGAAATCAAAGGATTTCAGCTTTCTTATTTGATGGGATTTGATTGGGTATGTTTTCTTCTGAAGAAAGCCGCCGCAGTTCCCATTAAAGAAAAACAATGTTTTCTGAATGGGAACTTGCTGAGCAGATTCCTCTTTTATTGTGAAGGGAAGGGTTTTGTAGTATAATAACCCTGTACGCATAAAGAAAAGGAGGGAGAGATATGGCGGAGGAAATCCGTATTTTGAAAGATTTTATCGAAAAAGAAGTGCCAAAAGCGCCCCCGCTGTATGTGTCCGTCTTTTTGATGACAAAAGCGGCAGAAGGCAAGACTTCAGCGGCAGAAATCGCGGAAAAACTGGAAATACTGGAAAGTGATGTGCTGAAAGCATGGCGGTATTGGGAGGAACGGGACTATTTCGCAAAAGAAGCGGCGCAGGTGTCCCAGCCTAAAGCCATCCCCTCAGAACGCCCCCAGTATTCTCCTGCGGAATTGTCCTGTTATCTGAAACGAGAGGACGTGAAACGGCTGTTTCAGTCTGCTCAGCAGAAATTGGGCAAGACCCTTTCCAGCGGCGATATGGCGACATTGTTCAGCTTTTATGACTGGCTGGGACTGCCTTTGGAAGTCATTGACCTGCTCTTGACTTATTGCGTTTCCCGTGGTAAACGGGGGATGCATTATATCGAAAAAGTAGCCATGGGCTGGGCAGAGGAAGGCTTGGATTCTCTGGAAGCCGTGGAAGAATATTTGCAGATACGCAAGGAGGGCTATGGTGCCATCATGCGGGCCTTCGGCCAGGGAAAACGTCTGCCTGCGCCGGAAGAAGAAACGTATATGAAAAAATGGCTGCGGGAGTATAAATTACCTTTGGATGTGGTGATAACGGCATGTGAGCGTACCATTATGCGTACTGGTGGTGTCAGCTTTCTCTATGCTGATAAGATTTTGCAGCAGTGGCATCAGGCAGGGGTGAAAAGTCAGGCGGATATTGCCAAGCAGGACGAAGCTTTTGCGGCAAAACGCGCCCAGCAGAAGTCTTCTGAGCAGCCCAGACAGACAGCACCCCAAAGACAGAACCGTTTTATCAACTACACCCAGCGGGAATGGGACTATAACGAACTGGAACGATTGGAACGGGAAAAACAACGAGAATGGTAAGGCAGGTGAGAAATTTTGGCAACCAGAACACAGATTTATAAAGAAATCCTGCGGGAATATGACGCTCTGCGGACAGAACAGGCGGCAAAACTCCGTCAGCGGAAAGAAGAAATCTACCGCCGTTTGCCCCGTGTGCGGGAAATCGACGAAACCCTTTCCATGCTGGGTGTGCAGACCGCAAAGCTGGTACTTTTAAAACCCGGTGATATGCAGGATGCCTTGGTGGAAATGCGGGCAAAACAGAAAGAATTGCAGACAGAACGACGGATGTTATTGGAAAGCATCGGTTTAACGCCAGCGGATATGGAGTTGAAATATGTCTGCGAAACCTGCAAGGATACAGGCTATGTGGATAATGTGCCTTGTACCTGCCTGAAACAGAAGGTTATGGACAAGCTCTATGACCAGTCCAATGTGCGGGATATTGTGAAAGTGGAAAACTTCGATCATTTTGATGTGCGCCTTTACAGCGAGCAGGTTTCCAAAAAGAAGGCATTTCTCCCAGAGAAAACGCCATGCAGATTTTGCGTCAGGCGCTGGCTTTTGTGGAAAACTTCGCTGATGGGGGGCAGAACCTCCTGCTTTACGGCGCAACAGGCTTAGGGAAAACATTCCTGTGCAGCTGTATCGCCAAAGAACTGTTGGATCAGGGATATGTGGTGCTGTACCTGACGGCAGGGCAGCTGTTCCGCAAGCTGGAGGAAATCCGCTTTTCCAAGGATGAGGACGGGGAGAAAGAAGAATGGGACAAGGAACTGCTGGAGGCAGACCTGCTCATCATCGACGACTTGGGTACAGAGTTTGCCACCCTCTTTACAGCGTCGGAACTGTTCCGCCTCATCAATGACCGGAAACTGAAAAACAAATCTGTCATCATTTCCACGAACTTAAATCCCGAGGACATCACCAATCAGTATTCAGACCGCATCACTTCCCGGCTGCGGGAATATAAAGTGCTAAAATTCTTCGGGGATGATATTCGTGTGGTGAAGAAATTCCGAAAGTGAGGGATTGCCATGAAAAGCGAGTTGTGCCAGATTCCCGGTGTGGGGCCGAAAATGGCGTCCTATCTGGAACAGCAGGGCATCTATACCCTTGCAGACCTGAAAGGAAAAGAACCTCAGGAAATTTATGAAAAAGATTGTGCCGCTAAAGGATTTCGGGTAGACCCTTGTGCCCTGTACGTATGGCGGCTGGCGGTCTACTATGCGGAAAACAAGGAGAAAGACCCGGAAAAACTGAAATGGTGGTACTGGAAAGACCACCCATACCCGGAAAGATAAACAAAAAGTCGTTCTTAGAAAATAAGGACGACTTTTTTTGTCGGAAAAACAATACGATAAAGACAGGTTTCGCCAAAAAAAACAGGCATATTTCCGTAAACTATGGCTATGGAGGGAAAGAGACATGGAAAAAACGGAAATTTTACTGGAAACGGAACAGAAACTGCCCCCTTTGGGGAAAGCCCTGCGTCCTGCGCCTGCCCCTAAGGCGAAGCAAAAAACTTCTCTGTCACAGGCGGGAAGATACGGCACATTATGGGCAATGGTATATCTTTGGAGCGGCGGCGAAGTATTGCAGATTTTACATCCCCTTGCCATGAGCATATTGACGGTGTTCCTCGGAAGTGGTCGGGTATTCTGGCTGGCATTGTCGGCGGCTGCATTGGGTGGTATGGGAAATGGCGCGGTTTTGAAGCATGGAGCGGTGCTTTTGGCGGCAACACTCATTCATTTGACATTGGGACGCTTTGTCACAGCGGAAGAAACCTTGAAAAAAGCACTGTTGGGTGCTTTTGCCATGGCCTTGGGCGGATGTTTTTACGCCGTGGGGCAAGGCGGACTGACATTTTATTTTGTGGTGGCAGGGGTAGAAAGCGCTATGGTGCTTGGCATTTCCCTGTTGGTGCAGAAAGGGGCAGGCGTGCTGTTTGTCCCCAAGAGAACGGCAGTGTGGAGCCGAGAGGAAACTTTATCGGTGCTTCTGATACTGGGCGGTGCCTGACGGGAGCGGCGCAGATGGAACTGCCTTTTTGCAGGACAGGCTCTTTCCTGTGCTGACGGCGTTGTTTTTGCTCATTGCCGCATGGCGGGAAGGCGTTGGCGGCGGCGCGGCGGCAGGGGCTCTTATGGGCTTTCTGCTCTTTGCCTGCGGTGTGGGGAATTTGTCCCTGTTTGCGGTGTTGGCTTTGGGTGGATTGTTGGCAGGATGTTTGAAAGACGTGGGTAGGCTCTTTGCTGGGTTGGCATTCTGGATGACGGCGGTGCTGTTCAGCTTTTACGGTGAGCCTGTTTTTGCCAACAAGGAGCAGCTTCTTTGGCTGGGTGTTGGTGCCTTGCTGTTTTTGTTCTTGCCCCAAAAGATACTGGCAGGGGCTGGGGGACTTTGGCAGGCAAATCAGGCAAAAGACCGCTATACCCAGATGCGGGAAATGGCGGAGGAACGTCTGAGGGGGTTCGGAAAGGCTTTTCATGGTCTGGCAAAGGTCTTTGGCGGCGAAGAAGAATTGAGGAGACAGGAGATTTCCGCGCTGGTGGATACAGTGGCGGAGAAAGTCTGCCAAAGCTGCGGCATGGCGCACTATTGCTGGGATGAGGAGGTATATCGTACTTACAGCATGACATTTTCTGCTCTGTCCTGCTGTGATGGGGCGGGACGGGTCACCACGGAACAGCTTCCGCCGTGGTTTCAGGAAATGTGCCCTCGAAAAGAAGCCTTTGCCCAAACGGTATGTACCGTTTATGAACGATACCGTCAAGACTTAGTCTGGGCAGGCAGATTGCAGGAGTGCCGGAATCTGGTGGGACAGCAGTTGGATGCTGTGGGCGGTATTCTGGAGGAACTAACAGGACAAATGAATACAGGATGTATCATTCTGGAAAATTTGCAGGAAAGCCTGACCCTTGCCCTGCGGAAAGCAGGTATCCGGGTGCGGGAAGTACAGGTCACCGAGGAGAAAGGCGGCAGAGGCAAACAAGTGCGGCTGGTGGTGCGAGGATGCAACGGCAGAGGCATTTGCCGGGAAACCATCCTGCCGGTGGTGCGCAAGACGCTGGGACGGCAAATGGAACAGGTGGATGAAAATGTGTGCCATCTGGAAGGGGAAGGCTGTGTGCTGACATTTGTGGAAGCCCCTGTCTTTGCTTTGACGGCGGCAACGGCTTTTGCGGCAGGAGAAATGGGCAAGCCCTGCGGCGACGCTTCTTCTTTTCTGGAAAGCGAAAGAGGGACTGCTCTTTTGGCGGTGTCTGACGGCATGGGCACAGGAGAAAAAGCGGCGGCGGAAAGCAAGGCTGCCATTGAACTTTTGGAACAGTTTGCGGCAGCTGGATTTTCCAGAGAATTGGCGGTACAGCTCATCAATTCCGCTTTGCTTTTGCGGCGCGCTGAGGAAAATTATGCCACACTGGATATTTGCAGCATTGACCTCTACGACGGACAGGCGGAGTTTATCAAGCTAGGAGCGGTGGCTTCTTTTATTTGCCGAGGAAATCGGGTTATTTCTGTTTATGCTCATACTTTGCCTGCGGGAATACTGGAACAGGTGCGTGTGGAGAAAAACGATATGCGTCTGAAAGATGGGGACTTGATTCTGCTTTTGACAGACGGCATCACCGATGCCTTTGGAGGAGAGCGGCAGACAGCCCAATGGCTGGAGGAGAAATTTTTGCCCCAGAGCTTTGCAAATCCCCAGGACGCAGCGGATTTTATATTACAGGCGGCGCAGGAGCATTGCCAGAAAGAGCCGGATGACATGACGGTGCAGGCGGCAAGATTCTGGAAAAAAATTGCGTGAGAAAAGGCGTGGAATCACAGACTGTGGTTTTGCGCCTTTTTTGGATTTTCATTGACGGCAGGACGGTTTTCGTGTAAAGTTTTCACAGAAAGGCGGCGAGGAATATGCTGGAACAGGTGCAGCGTACCATAGAAGAATATCATATGGCAAAAGGCGGCAGACTCATTGTAGGTCTGTCCGGCGGTGCAGACTCCGTATGCCTGCTTCATGTGTTGCGGCAGTTGGTGCCTCGGTATGGATGGGATTTACAGGCAGTCCACATTCATCATGGACTGCGGGGAGAAGAAGCAGACAGAGATGCGGCTTTTGCCATGAACTTTGCCCAATCCCTTGGGGTGCCTTGTCAGGTGGTTTCTTTCGATGTGGCGGCAGAAGCCAGAAAACAGGGCAGAAGCACCGAAGAAATGGGCAGAATTCTGCGGTATGAAACCTTTGCGAAGCTGGCAGGAGAAAATGGGAAGATCGCCGTTGCTCATCATGCCAACGATCAGGCGGAGACTTTGCTCATGCGTCTTTGCAGAGGTACGGGACTTCTTGGTTTAACAGGCATGGCTCCTGTGCGAGGGAACATCATCCGCCCACTGCTTTTTTGCAGCCGAAAAGAAATCGAAGCCTACTGCAAAGAAAATAGGCTCATGTATCAGGAGGACAGCACCAACAAAGACACAGCATATACCAGAAACAAAATCCGCCATGAGGCATTGCCTTTGCTGGAGGAAGTCCACAGCGGCAGTACGGCACATCTGGCGGAAACGGCAACACTTCTGGCGGCAGACAGTGACTTTCTGGAACAGGCGGCAAAGGCAGCTTACGAAGAAACAAAGTTGAACGAAAATCCCGTCAAGTTGTCCTGTGAGAAACTTTTTGCTCTCCATCGGGCTTTGCGGATGCGTGTTCTACGGTATGCCATGGCGGATACGCTGGGCAGCAGCAAGAATATTTCCCATGTGCATTTGCAGGATGTGGAAAGTCTGCTTGCAAAACAGAGCGGCACTTCTGTAAAAACAGCAGGAGGACTTGTGGTATATCGGCAGTATGACAGGATGATTTTTGGCAGAGAGGAAAAGAAGCAGGCAGGATTTTCCTATGATATCCCTTTGGGGACGGACGTTTTTGTGCAGGAGGCGGAGCTTTTGGTGGAAAGCGGCGCTTTTTCAGGAAAAAGGGAAGAAATTCCCCTGGATGGCTGTACGAACGTCTTTGATTATGATAAAATAACACAGGACTTGTGCTGCCGTACCCGAAAAGCAGGGGATCAGATCACTCTGCCCGGCGGCACCAAAAAACTGAAATCGTTTTTCATCGACGAGAAGATCCCGGCGGATGTAAGGGGCAGTATCCCCCTCATTGCCTGCGGCAGGGACATCGTCTGGATTTACGGCGGACGGACATCGGCAAAGTTTGCTCCTGACGCCCAAACAACACAATATGTAAGGATTCGAATTACGGAGGCTCGGCAAAATGAAAGAAAGAATTGAAGTCATGTTCACAGCGGAAGAAATCACCAAACGTCTGGAAGAAATCGCTCAGGAAGTGTACGAAGAATTCGGCGATGAACAGGTGGAAATGGTATGCGTCCTCAAAGGCGGCGTTGTGACACTGGTAGAATTGGCAAAGAAAATGAAAATGCCTGTTACCATGAACTTTATGGATGTATCCAGCTACGGCGATGGCACAGAAAGCAGCGGTCATATCAAGATCCTGCGTGACCTGGATGAAGACATCACAGGCAAAAACGTACTGCTGGTAGAAGACATCATCGACAGCGGCAGAACACTGAGCAAACTGCGCACACTGCTGATCCAGAGAAATCCTAAGAAACTGAAACTCTGCACACTGCTGGACAAACCTGATCGTCGTGTGACAGAAGTTCCTGTGGATTATGTGGGCTTCACCATCCCCGATGCTTTCGTTGTGGGCTATGGTCTGGACTATGCACAGAAATACAGAAACCTGGACTATGTAGGCGTGGTACATTTCGAAGAAGAATAATCAAAACCAAAAAAGCGCGGACATTTCTGTCAGAAAGGCGGAATTTCCGTGCTTTTCTATTTGGTCTGAAAAGGCAGTTTCTCATGGAATTTTAAGAAAAGGCGGTTTTTGGATACACACAGGAAAAATCGGCTTTTTTTACGAATTCTTTCCGAAAAGGAACGTTGCCTTTTGAGAAAAGATGTGATAGAATTATAAATTGATATGCTGGATAATTTGGACAGCGTCAACAAAAAAATTAAGCATTTTAGGAGGGAAGCCTTTGAAAAAATATTGGCAGTCGGCAGGCTTATATGTGTTGATTTTTGTAATCATCCTAGCTGCTTTGGCCTTCAGCGGCAAAGGACTGATGCAGCCTGCGGAAGAAATGAAGGTCTATAATTACAGTGATTTGATTAATGAATTGGATCAGGATAATGTGAAGACCATTGAGGTCACCAAGAGCAAAGAAGTATCCAACTATGGCACCGCAACAGCTGTGCTGGATGACGGCACAAAGATGACAGTGAATGTGCCCAGTGTGGATGTGCTTATGGAACAGGTGAGCCAGATGCCTGCGGAGGGCAGTGACATTCAGATTGTGACACCCAACGCACCCAGCAATATGCTTTCTGCAATCCTGCCTTCTTTGATTATGATGATCGTCATGGTAGTGCTCTTTGTGGTGCTCATGGGCAGAATGCAGGGGGGCGGCGGCAAAATGGCCTCCTTCGGCAAAAGCAAAGCCAAAATGAGCGGCGTAGACGACAAAAACAAAGTGACATTTGACAATGTAGCTGGTTGTGACGAAGAAAAAGCCGAACTGGAAGAACTGGTGCAGTTCCTCCGCAACCCTAAGAAATTTACAGACCTGGGCGCAAGAATCCCCAAAGGCGTTTTGCTGGTGGGCCCTCCGGGTACTGGTAAAACACTGCTGGCAAAAGCAGTTGCAGGGGAAGCAGGCGTGCCTTTCTTCTCCATTTCCGGTTCCGACTTCGTAGAAATGTTCGTCGGCGTGGGTGCATCCCGTGTCCGTGACTTGTTCGATCAGGCGAAGAAAAATTCTCCCAGTATCGTGTTCATCGACGAAATCGACGCCGTTGGTCGTCGCAGAGGCGCAGGTCTTGGCGGCGGTCACGACGAAAGAGAACAGACACTGAACCAGTTGCTGGTAGAAATGGACGGTTTCGGCATCAACGAAAGCGTTATCATCATCGCTGCGACCAACCGTGCGGATATTCTTGACCCTGCGCTGCTGCGTCCCGGCCGTTTCGACCGTCAGGTTTATGTTGGCCGTCCCGACGTAAAGGGCAGAGAAGCCATTTTGCGTGTACATTCCAAAGGCAAACCTTTGGCACCTGAAGTTGATCTGAAAGTTGTGGCACAGACCACAGCAGGCTTTACCGGTGCGGATCTGGCAAACCTTTTGAATGAAGCGGCACTGCTTTCCGCCAGAGACGGCAAGAAAGCCATCGACATGGAATCTTTGCAGAAAGCCCTCATCAAAATCGGTGTGGGTACCGAAAAGAAAACAAGAGTCATTTCCGAAAAAGAAAAATATATCACTGCATACCACGAAAGCGGTCATGCGATCCTGTTCGAAGTTCTCAGCGAACTGGATCCTGTCCACAGCATTTCCATCATTCCCACAGGTATGGCTGGCGGTTACACCATGCCACTGCCCGGTGAGGATAAGATGTATATGACAAAGCTGTATATGGAACAGGAAATCGTCAGTCTGCTGGGCGGACGTGCGGCAGAAGCTCTGGTCATCAAAGATGTGACCACAGGCGCTTCCAACGACATCGAACGTGCAACCGCCATGGCAAGAGGCATGGTAACTCGTTACGGTATGAGTGAGATTCTGGGCCCCATCCAGTTTGGGGAAGACAGCAACGAAGTATTCATCGGCAGAGATTGGGGTCACACCCGCAACTACGGTGAAGCCGTTGCCACCACCATCGACGAAGAAGTCAAACGCATCGTCATGGGGGCTTATAACGAAGCCATCTGCATTTTGCAGGAAAACATGGAAGTACTCCATGCCTCCGCAAAACTGCTGGTAGAAAAAGAAAAAGTAACCGGCGACGAATTCCGCAAACTCTTTGATGCGGATGTCAGAGCGGAAATTCTGGGTCTGGCAAACCAGACAGAAGAACCAATCGATGCGGAAGCAACAGAAACAACAAATGAAACCACATCTGCTGCGGCAGAGGAAGATACAACCACACAAGCGTAAGAAAGGGGATTTTTGCAATGGAATTTAACAACATCGTACCCGGCATGACCTATGAAAGAGAATACATCGTGGAAGAAAGCGATACAGCTTCTCATTTCGGCAATGACAAAGTGCCTGTATTTGCTTCTCCCAAGCTGCTGAGCTGGATCGAAGGCACAGCAATCGGCACAGTAGCACCTTTCCTGCCTGATGGCTGGGAAACAGTTGGCACAACTTTTGATTTCAAACATCTGGCAGCAACACCTGTGGGCATGAAAGTACGCGTGGTTACAGAACTGACAGAAGTAAACGGCAAACTGCTGACATTCGCTGTAAAAGCTTATGATGAAGTAGACAAAATCTGTGAAGGCACACATGGCCGTGCTATCATCGATCTGAAAAAATTCCTGAGCCGTGTAAACGAAAAAGGAAAAAAATAATTGTCATCCAATAATATGACACAATCAACGTCAGGAGGAACCCCCTCCTGACGTTTGCAGTTACGGCAGTTTTACAGCCGGAAAGGAGGCATGGATATGTATCGTATTTTGGAATTGCTCCGGCGACAGGAAGGGTTCCTTTCGGGGGAGGACATCGGCAGAGAGCTTTCCATCACCCGTGCGGCAGTGTGGAAAGGCATCAAAAAGCTCCGGGAAGAGGGCTACGAGATTGAAGCGGTGACAAATCGGGGATATCGGCTCACCAATCCCGAAACCATGTACAACAAACGAGAACTGGAACAGGGACTGAAAACGAAAACCATGGGACAGTCCATTTATTTCTATGAGGAAACAGACACCACAAATAACCGTGCCAGAGAACTGGCTCTGGAAGGTGCGCCGGAAGGCACCTTGGTGGTGGCGGAAAAACAAACAGCCGGACGTGGCAGACGGGGGAAAGTGTGGGAATCCCCTCTGGGCACAGGGATATGGATGAGTCTGGTGCTGCGTCCACAGATCATGCCTGCGGAGGCATCTGTGTTGACCCTTTTGTGTGGACTGGCAACGGCAGAGGCCATCAAAGCGGAAACAGGCCTTTCTGCTGGCATCAAATGGCCCAATGATATTCTCATCAACGGCAAGAAGGCTGTTGGGATTTTAACGGAAATGGATTGCGAAATGAGTGAAGTGCATTTTGTCATCCCCGGTATCGGCATTAACGTGAACACGGCATCTTTTCCGCCGGAAATCGCGGATATTGCTACCAGTCTGTATCTGGAGTGCGGTAAGACTGTTTCTCGCCGCCGTTTGGTGCATAAAGTGCTGGAGCGGCTGGAGGAGCATTATGAGACTTTCCTGCGGACAGGCAGCTTTACAGCCATGCTGGAGGATTATCGGAAACACTGCATCACATTGGGTAAGGAAGTCCATGTGCTGGGCAGAGAGCCGTTTTTCGCTGAGGCTTTAGACATTACACCGGAAGGAGAACTGCTGGTGCGTCGGGCGGATAACGGGAAAGAAGAAGTGGTATTTTCAGGAGAAGTGTCCATTCGAGGAGTGATTTAATGGAAAGAAAAGTATTGGCGGCAGCCAGTTATGCAGAACAGAAATATTTTTTGGAGCCGGAGTTTCAGGCCCTCCCCGAGAGCATTCAGGAAGAAGTCCGGGTCATTTGTGTGGTATTGGCGCAGAAATTGGGCTGCACCTTTTTGATGGGATTCAATGAAGATGGAGAACTGTATTTTGAAACAGTGAAGCAGGAAGACGATTTCGATTTTGACAATATTGGCGCGGAACTGGAGATCAAACGCCTCCAGCGGGAAAAGAAGGAACTTTTGAAAGCCCTGGAGCTGTGGTATGTGGTATATTTTACAGAAGAAGGGGAAAAAATCAAAGAAGAATTGCTGAAAAAGGCAGAAATGGAAAACAATCACTGATAGTTTGTATAAAAAATAACAAAAAACACAAAAAAATATTGCAATCCTTTCATTTGCTGTTATAATGTATGGTGGTTACGCGAAACGGCAGAAAAACAGCCGAAGATGTTATGTCCACAGGAGGGCAAATATACTGCGTCTGTGCTGAAACGCGGAACGGTTACTATTTTCCATATCATCTTATATCTTATAAGAATGAGAATGAAAGGAGCAAATAAATATGAGTGAAACAGTTGTAAACAAACCCGTGGAAGCGGAAGTGATTCCTGCTTCTGATTGTGTAGTGGAAACCACTAGCGGCAGAGTGCATGCCAAAAGCAAGATGTCTGTTGGCGAGCTGACCAGTATCGGTCTGATGACAGCAATCCTGATTGTCATGTCCTTCACACCGCTGGGATACTTCCGTACATTGGGGCTTTCCATTTCCCTGATGATGATCCCCGTGGCCATCGGCGCCATGATTATTGGCCCCAAAGCAGGGCTGTGGCTGGGACTTGTCTTTGGCGCAACCAGCTTTTATCAGGTACTGACAGCACCCAGCGCTTTCACCAGCGCATTGTTCAGCATCAGCCCCCTGTATACCTTCCTGGTATGCGTACCTACCCGTGCGCTTATGGGATGGCTCACCGGTGTTTTGTTCCAGCTGATCCATAAAGTAGATCGCACCAACACCTTCAGTTATTTCGCAGGCGGTTTCCTGGCAGCGTTCCTGAACACCCTGTTGTTCATGGGTACACTGGTTCTGCTGTTCTGGAATACAGATTACATCCAGGGTCTGAATCAGACTTTCGGCAATGTAAACCCTCTGGTATTCGTGGTACTGTTCGTAGGTGTCAACGGTGCGCTGGAAATGCCCGCAAGCTGTGTTGCAGGCGGTATCGTTTCCAAGGCTCTGAGCAAAGCCGTACATAAAAAACGGGCTTAAGAGAAAGAAATAGAAATGATGTTTTTACGGCGCGGGAACGGGTTCCCGTGCCGTTTTTGAGAAAGGTATTTTTTAAGCAGAGGAGATCTAGCATGATTTTAGTCATTGATGTAAGCAATACCAACAGCACATTGGGCGTCTTTGACGGGGACAAGCTGGTGGCAAACTGGCGGCTTTCCACCCTCAGCAGCCGTACTTCCGATGAAACAGGCATGCTGCTTCGGATGCTGTTTGTCCACTCCGGTATGGATATTTCTGAAATCGACGCCGTTGTGGTATCTTCCGTAGTGCCAAACGTGATGTATTCCCTGTTGAGCGGCATCCGGAAATATTTGCAGAAAGAACCTATGGTGGTTCGTGCCGGTATGAAAACAGGCATCAATCTGCGGATGGAAAATCCCAAGGAAATGGGGACAGACCGTATCGTCAATTTGGTGGCAGCTTATGAACTCTACGGCGGCCCTGCCATTGTGGTGGATTACAGCACGGCTACAACTTTCGACGTTGTCAGCGAAAAAGGTGAATTTCTCACAGGCATCACTGCACCTGGCGTGCAGATCTGCGCAGACGCTTTGACACGGAGAGCAGCGCAGCTGCCTAAGATCGAAATCAAACGTCCTGAAACACTGATTACAAAAAACACAGTGGACAGTATTCAGGCTGGTCTGGTGCTGGGGCATATCGGCGAAACCATTTATATCATCCAGCAGATCAAAGAGAAACTGGATATGCCCAATATCAAAGTCATCGCCACAGGCGGTCTGGCGAAAGTCATTGATGAAAACGAAGAAATCTTCGATGTATACGACCCGGTTCTGGCATTGCAGGGCTTGCGCCTGCTCTATGAAAAGAATCGGAACAGAAGATGATTTTTAGGAGGAACGATACATGCTTTTGGTAATTGATGTAGGGAATACCAACTATGTTTTGGGGGTATACCGCGGGGATAAACTCATTAAGTGCTGGCGTATGGCAACAGCCGGTGTCAGAACCGCAGATGAAACGGGTATCTTTATCCATTCCCTCTTTGACGCTTCCGATGTAAAGGCAAGCAGCATTGACGCGGTCATCATTTCTTCTGTTGTGCCGGATATTATGTATTCTCTGACACAGGGCATTCGGAAATATTTCCATATTGAGCCCATGATCGTCAGCGTTGGCATGAAAACAGGCATTTCCATCAAACGGGACAACCCCAAAGGCGTTGGGGCAGACCGTATCGTCAATCTGGTGGCAGCCAATGAAATTTACGGCGGCCCTGCGGTGGTCATTGACTATGGCACAGCCAACACTTTTGACGTACTGAACGAAAAATCCGAATTTATCACAGGGCTCATCACACCGGGCATTTCTGTCTGCGCGGACGCATTGACACAGCGTGCGGCACAGCTGCCTAAGATCGAGATCAAAAAGCCCAAGTCCATCATTGTGAAAAACACAGTGGGCAGTATCCAGGCAGGCCTGGTGCTGGGACACATTGGGCAGACCATTTATATCATTGATCAGCTGAAAAAAGAGCTGAATATGCCGGATATGAAGGTCATTGCCACAGGCGGTCTGGCAAGAGTCATTGACCCCGACCGTAAGATCTTCGATGTTCTTGACCCCGTTCTGACATTGAAAGGTCTGAAGATTCTGTATCACAAAAACAAGTAAATCCAAAACAGGCAGGCAGAAATTTTTCTTTTCGGGTCTTGCCTGTTTTTTTCTGATATGATAGGATAGGAAAAGCCCGGAAAGTGGGCAGAAATCGCATGTTGGAGGAAGAAAATGAAAATTGGAAATGTGACATTGGAAAACAATGTTTTTCTGGCGCCCATGGCTGGGGTCACAGACCTGCCTTTCCGTCTGCTCTGCAAGGAAATGGGCTGCGGTCTGGTTTATTCCGAAATGGTCAGCGCAAAAGGCATTTTATATAACAACAAAAACACCACAGAACTGTTGCAGGTAGAGGCGGCGGAACGTCCCACAGCCATCCAGCTTTTTGGTTCTGATCCCAAAATTCTGGGGGAAATGGGCAAGAAAATCGAGCCTTATCCCTTTGATATCATTGATGTGAATATGGGTTGCCCTGCGCCGAAAATCGTCAAAAACGGGGAAGGCAGCGCCATTACAAAGACACCAGAACTGGTGGGGCAGATCGTAAAATCTCTGGTGGAAAGCCAGAAGAAGCCTGTTACCATCAAATTCCGTAAAGGCTTTGATGACGACCATATCAATGCCGTGGAAATCGCGAAAATTGCCGAAGCCAACGGCGCGGCGGCAGTGGCAGTCCATGGACGCACCAGAGAACAGTATTACAGCGGCAAAGCCGACTGGGATATCATCCGTCAGGTAAAAGAAGCCGTTTCCATACCTGTTATTGGTAATGGAGATGTGTTTACACCTCAGGATGCCAAGGCACTGCTGGACTATACGGCTGTGACGCCATTATGGTAGGCAGAGGCGCTCAGGGGAACCCTTGGCTGTTTAAGCGTATCATTCATTATCTGGAAACAGAAGAGCTTCTGCCGGAGCCTACGGCGGAAGAGAGGGTGGAAAAAGCCCTGAGACACGCACGTATGCTCATTGACTACAAAGGGGAGTATATCGGTGTCAGAGAAATGCGGAAACACATGGCGTGGTATATGAAAGGACTGCCCGGCGCTTCTGAACTGCGTGGCAAAATGAATTTCATGGAAAGCTATGAAGCCATGGAAGAACTGCTGCGTGCATATCTGGCAGGCAAATAAGCAGTATAAAAAGAAATAAGAAAAAGACGTGGACAAGAGATTCCTCAAGTTCACGTCTTTTTTTGGTATATACGGCAATGCGCAGCGATGAAAACACATTGCCCGAAGATAGGGAGATGTTGTCTATTTGAAAATCCGATGACGCAGACGGGCGAAAAAGCCTTCTTTCTGCGGCAGTTCGGATGGAGTTGTCTGTTGCTGCTGTGCCTGCTGCATCAAAAGCTGCTGGCTGTCAACGGCAGTGCCTGTAAAGGGTTTCTTGATGTATTCCCCATCGGCACAGAGGATACGCGCTTTCACGTTATCGGCTTTGGCTGCATCCATGACATTGTGGATCTGTGCTTGAATGTCCGGGTCATAAACCGGCGCAGCCACTTCCACACGACGTTCTGTATTTCTTGTCATGAAATCGGCGGAGGAAATATACATTTTCTCGTTTTTGCCGCTGCCGAAGCAGTAGATACGGGAATGTTCCAGATAACGTCCTACCACGTTGAACACACGGATGTTTTCTGTCATGCCGGGAACCTGCGGCAGTAGGCAGCAGATGCCACGGATCATCATCTGAATCTGTACCCCTGCACAGGAGGCTTCTTTCAGTTTTTCGATGATGTCGATGTCCGTCAGGGAATTGAGCTTCAGGAAAATGCGTCCGTCACTGCCTTTGGCGATTTCCTCGTCAATGAGGCGCATCACAGAGATTTTCAGGCTCACAGGCGCAACCAGCAGGTATTTGTAGCTGCCCATAAGGTTGCCGATGCCCATGTTCTGGAAGAAGATGTTGGCATCATGACCGATTTCCTGATTGGCTGTCAGCAGAGAAAGGTCTGTGTACATTTCAGCCGTTTTCTCGTTGTAGTTGCCGGTGCCAATCTGGGTGATGTACTGGACTTCCCCGCGCTCTTTTTTGGTGATGAGGCAGAGTTTGGAATGAACTTTGTAGTCCTCGAAGCCGTAAATGATGGTACATCCGGCTTCCTCCAGACGTTCTGACCAGTCGATGTTGTTCTGCTCGTCAAAACGTGCCCGCAGCTCAATCAGAACGGTGACGTCCTTACCATTTTCTGCCGCGTTGCAGAGATATTCCACCAGTTTGGTCTTTCTTGCCAGACGGTAAATGGTGATTTTAATGGAAATGACCGTAGGGTCATTGGATGCTTCTTTGATCATTTGCAGGAAAGGCTCCATGCTTTCAAAGGGATAGGAGAGCAGGATGTCTTTTTTCTGCACCTGCCGCAGGATACTTTCGTTTTTGTGGATGCGGGCAGGGTACTGTGGTTTAAAAACAGGGTAGGTCAACGCTTTCCGCTTGGTGTCGGTGAGCTTATCCGCCAGGGAGAATGCATATCCCATGGTCATAGGGGCGGATGTGGTGTAAATCATGGCAGGCGTCAGTGCCAGATGTTCACACAGATAGGAGATGAAATGTTCGCTGATAGAATGGGAGATCTCCATACGCACAGGCGCCAGCCGCCGCCGCTGTCCCAGCACTTTCTTCATTTTTTTCCGAAAGTCGCTGCCTACGTCAAAGGCTTCATCGTCGGGGTTGATATCCGCGTTTCTGGTGATGCAGATACAAACCTTTTCATCGACGGTGTAGTTATCGAAAACTTGGTCCATAAATTCCAGTATGATGTCTTCCATACGGATGTAGCGCACATCGATTCCTGGCAGGAATAAAACTTCAGGCAGTGCCTGGGGCACAGGAATGACGGCAAAGACCTGTTTGCTTTTGAATTTCAGCATCGCGCATACATGGATGACTTTGTTTTGCAGATGTGGAAACGGATGGTGGGTATCCACGATCTGCGGAGATAAGATAGGCAAGACGGAAGATTTGAAATACTGCTTCACATATTTCTGTTCCACAGATTCCAATTCTGTATAAGCAAGATGAGAAACGCCATGGGCGCGAAGCTGCAATTGAATACTGCCAAAGAGTTTATCCCGCTTTTCGCAAAGGGGACGCACAGCGCGGTAAATGTGTTCCAGCTGTTCTTTGGGGGTCATGCCGGATTTGTTGTCGATGGCATGGGCTTTCACATGCATCATGTCAAAGAGGCTGCCCACGCGGATCATGAAAAACTCATCCAGATTGCTGGTGAAGATGGAGATAAACTTCAGTCTTTCCAGCAAAGGCAGGGTTTCATCCATGGCTTCACTGAGGACACGGTCGTTGAACCGCAGCCAGGAAAGTTCACGGTTTTGGGTGAACGGATATTTTTAGCGCCCATGAATTTTCCCCCTCTGTTCTAACAAATAGTACAAATAACCTTCCCTTACACCGTAGTTGATGGTGGTGATGCGGGAGATGTTGTAAAACTCAGCAATGGTATATAAAACTGTAATGCCGGGCAGGAACGTATGGATACGGTCAGGCGCGGTTTTCAGCAGTTGTTTGATAAAAATATCGGGTGTGTCGCATGCGCTGTCCAGAATAGCTTTCAGACAGGCAGGATCGTAATAAGGGAGGGACTGTTCCTTCTTCTTTTTGGAAACAGCCTGCACCATCTGCATAGCCGCACGGGCAGAACCGCCGATGGCACATAAATCGGAAATATCTGTTTTCTGAGGCGGCAATTCCTGTAATTTTTTGCGCACTTCTTTCTGAATCTGCTGTAATTCGGATTTTTTCGCGATGAGGTGATTTTTTACATACTGCTGGTACAGGTTCAAAGAGCCCATGGGCAGAGAAGTTGCCCGCTGAATGGTATGATCCTGATAGAATACCAGCTCGGTACTGCCGCCGCCGATGTCGGTGAGCAGACCTTTATCCATTTCCATGGCCTGCAATGCGCCGTAATAGTCGAAGATGGCTTCTTCTTCGCCGGAAAGGATGCGCACTTCAAAGCCGCAGTTTTCCCGAATGGCTTCCAGCACTTCCGGCGAGTTGTTGATGTTGCGCAGGGAAGCGGTGGCAAAGGGAAAACTTCCTGAATGGTCATATGATCCAGGATTTCCCGAAATTCGGAAAGAACGGCAACAGCCTTACGAATACCGCTTTTTTTCAGACAGCGGTCTTTATTGATATAACCTGCCAGACCGGCAGGGCTTTTTTTGTTCAGTAATGATTTGATCTGATTGTTTTCGATTTTATAAAGCACCAAACGGATGGTATTGGAGCCGATGTCAATAACTGCGTACAAATAAATTCCCCTCGTTTTCTACTTTTTTCACTATTATTTTGCTCGCGAATTGTTAAGTCTGCCACTTTATTTCTGTTAAATATATGTAAAATCCATAAGAAATCTGTGGAAAATATGTTGCGAAGAAATGTTAAATCCTTGATTTTTCGGCTTTTAAAAATGTTAAATGTTTGCTTTGGCAGAAATGCTTTCCAGATCTACCCGAACAACGCCTGTCTGGGCAAAGTAGCGCTGAATGTAGGCGTCGATTTCTTCGTCGCTGTGCTGGGTGTAACGGCGGCAAATAAGCTGGAGGGCATGACATTTTTCTGTTTCTTCCTCTACAACGGCAGCTGTGCCTTCCGCAATGACGCTTTCATAATGTGTGGTGAAATTTTCGCCGTCTATCAGACGTACTTTGGCAAAAGTCACACAGACATGAGGATTTTGCTGGATGTTTTCCAGTTTTCGGCCTGCTTTGGCGCAGTGGAAATACATGTGGTTTTCTTCCAGAACAACGGAAACAGGGACGCCGTAAGGCATGTTGTCATTGTCTGCGGTGGATAATACGGCAAAGTCACAGCCGTTGATGATGTCTCTGGCTTCTGTTTCTGTTCTTAAACGGTCTTTTCTGCGTAAAGGTGTATTTTTTGTTGACATACGTATTCCTCCTTTTTTCTATCCATCATACAACTGTATGCAGAAAAATGAAAGAAAAATATCAAAAAGGTATTGCACCTACCATTTTGGTATGATATACTGTCCTCAGAAATAATACCCCCCTAGGGGGGAGGGTACAGTGTGGAAGGAAAGGTGTGGTAACATGCGTGCAGATAAAGATAAGGTTACGAAATTGCTGAAAACAGCCAGAGGACAGCTGGATGGGATTTTGAAAATGGTGGAGGATGACCGCTATTGTATGGATATTTCCCAGCAGCTCATGGCAGTGGAAGCCATTCTCAACAAAGCAAATAAGGAAATTTTGACAGCCCATTTGAAGGGCTGCGTTGTGGCAGCCACCACCGATGCCGAAAAGGAAGAAAAGGTAGATGAACTGGTGGCTATGCTGGGCAAAATACTAAAATAAGGAGGAAATGCCATGAAACAAAAATTTGACGTGACAGGCATGACTTGTTCTGCCTGCTCTGCCCATGTGGAGAAAAGCGTCAGTAAGCTGGAGGGCGTCCAGTGTGTGAATGTAAATCTGCTCCAGAACAGTATGGTGGTGGAGTATGACGATAACGCCCTTGGTACCACTGACATTATCCATGCGGTGGAAAGCGGCGGTTATGGCGCATCCGTGCAGGGTGAAACCAAAACGCAGGAAACACCGAAAAATGTGGCGGCAGAAGAAATGCATCATATGAAACGGCGGCTCATCGCATCCTTTTGTTTTCTGATTCCCTTGTTCTATATCTCCATGGGGCATATGATGGGGGCACCATTGCCTGCCATTTTGCTTGGGGACGAAAATGTCATGATATTCGCTTTGACGCAGCTGTTCTTGACCATTCCGGTACTCATCATCAACAAAAAATATTTTGTGGTGGGCTTCAAGGCTTTGTGGAACAAGGCGCCCAATATGGATTCCCTCATTGCGCTGGGTTCTGCCGCGTCTGTGGTTTACAGCGTATTTGCCATTTATTCCATGGCTTACGCTATGGGGCATGGGGATTTGATGACAGCCCATCATTACGGCATGGAGCTGTATTTTGAATCCGCGGCCATGATTTTGACCCTCATTACCGTGGGGAAATATATGGAAACCCGTTCCAAAGGAAAAACTTCCGAAGCCATCAGCAAGCTTATGGACTTGGCGCCCAAAACAGCTACTGTCCTTCGTGGTGGCGTGGAACAGGAAATCCCTGTGGAAGATGTGGTGACAGGGGATACCATTATCGTCAAACCGGGACAGCGGATTCCCGTAGACGGAAAAATCATCGAAGGCTTTTCTGCTGTGGATGAAAGCGCTATCACCGGCGAAAGTATCCCTGTGGAAAAACAAGTGGGCGATACGGTCATCGGTGCGACAGTCAACAAAAGCGGTTATTTCCGCATGACCGCCACAAGAGTCGGCAAAGACACCACTTTGTCCCAGATCATTGCACTGGTGGAAGAAGCCGGGGCATCCAAAGCGCCCATTGCAAAACTGGCGGATAAAGTCAGCGGCGTGTTTGTGCCTGTGGTTATCACCATTGCCGTTCTGGCGGCAGTCATCTGGTTTGTGGCTGGAAATCAGCCTTTCTCCTTTGCGTTGTCCATCGGCATTGCGGTGCTTGTCATTTCCTGCCCCTGTGCTTTGGGTCTGGCAACACCTACGGCAATCATGGTGGGCACAGGCAAAGGCGCCGAATATGGTATTCTGGTAAAATCCGCCGAAAGTCTGGAAATTGCCCATCAGGTGCAGACGGTGGTGCTGGATAAAACAGGCACTTTGACAGAAGGCAAACCTGTTGTGACTGATGTGGTGCTGGCAAAAGGCATCCTGCGGAATCGTCTGCTGAAACAGGCGGCGGCAGTGGAAGCCCTTTCGGAACATCCCTTGGCAGAAGCCATCGTTGCTTATGCCAAAGAAAAAGAAGTAGCTTTTGAAAAGGCGGAAAACCTCACAGCAACAGCAGGTCAGGGTGTGGAAGCCGACGTGGCAGGTAAACATATTCTGGCTGGAAATCTGAAAATGATGCAGGAAAGAGGTATCCAGCTGGGAGAATGGGAAGCAAAAGCCGTGGAACTGGCAGAAGCGGGAAAAACCCCTCTGTTCTTTGTAGAAAACGAAACATTTCTGGGCATTGTGGCGCTGGCGGATACCTTGAAGCCTACCAGCAAAGCCGCTGTGGACGCATTCCATCAGATGGGCATTGAAGTGGTCATGCTTACAGGGGACAACAAGCGGACAGCGGAAGCCATTGCCAGGGAACTGGATATACAGGTCATTGCGGAAGTTTTGCCTCAGGATAAGGAACGGGAAGTGCGCCGTTTGCAGGAACAGGGCAAAAAAGTTGCCATGATCGGTGACGGCATCAACGACGCCCCTGCTCTTATGCGTGCAGATGTAGGTGTGGCAATCGGCGCAGGAACAGACGTTGCCATGGAATCCGCTGACATTATATTGATGAAAAGCGACTTGATGGATGCGGTGACAGCCATTGAACTGAGTCACGCCACCATCCGCAATATCAAAGAAAATCTGTTCTGGGCATTTTTCTACAATGCCTGCGGGATTCCTCTGGCGGCTGGGGTATTCTATCCTTTCCTGGAATGGAAACTCAATCCCATGTTTGCGGCGGCGGCTATGAGTTTCAGCTCCGCTTTTGTAGTGGGCAATGCCCTCAGACTGCGGCTGTTCCGCCCGAAATATGCTAAAACAACAACGGCTTTGCCGAAAGAAGATATACAGAAAGAACTGAATCATAAGGAGGAAATTGGAATGAAAAAAGTATTGAAAATCGAAGGTATGATGTGTAATCACTGCACAGGCAGAGTGGAAAAAGCCCTGAACGATCTGGATGGCGTGACAGCGGAAGTGAGTCTGGAAGGCAAGAGCGCAACAGTGACACTGTCCAAAGATGTCAGCGATGAAACACTGGTGCAGACTGTCACAGACGCAGGCTACGAAGTGGTAGACATTCAGTAAAGAAAAAAGGAAATCTCATAGTTTATGAGATTTCCTTTTTTATATGTTTTTTCTTTTGTGGAGGAAATACAGACAAAGCATTCCTTCCAATAACAATAGGCAAGGAACTATGATTTCCAGATAAATAATCCCTGTCAGGCCGTAATAGGCAGGCACAAACAGCAGGGAAAGGACAAGGGCGATACTGTCTACATTTCCAAAGGAGATATCCAGATAAGAAATGCAAAGACTGGCGAAAAACATCAGTGAAAAAATGGCATAGAATTTCAGCCAGAAGGCATTTTGCCGAAAGAGGAGCAGCAGATAAAAGCACAGTCCAACATAAAGGAGACTGAACCCAACGCCAAAGAAGGAAGGCGCGGCGTTATAAAAACAGTCTATGAAATTGCAGATATAAGCCAGAATGTGTATGGGAACCGATGGCAAAAGGGGATACCAAGGCTGATTTCGAAGTCCTTTCATATTCCTTCCTCCTTTCCGAAGTCAATATCTGATAGATAAGGTCAGTGTACGGAATAAAAAAGATGGCTGTCAATGGGAAAAGTGTATCAAAAAAGCCCATATTTTCAGCAATGAGCTGAGAATACAGGCTTTGTGTTTTTAGGACAACAAGCTTTTCAGATAGTCTTTGTCCTCATCAGAAACCCGTCTGGATTCCCGTGCTTTCTGTACGAATTTACGGAACACCCAAGGGTCTAGATCAGCGGCAAGGACAGCTTTTTTTCGTTTCTTCGGGGAATTTCACCCATCTTCTGCCAGAAGCCATGCCTGCGCCATGCGGACATAATAGAAGTCTGAGTCCACTGCCAGTGTACGTGTCAGAACCGTATTGATGGTGGTGGGTGTCAGATAATGGTGGAGCATAACAATAAGCCATACCCGTACTGTCCATGGATTCAGGGAGGACAGATATACGGAAATATAGCGGAAATAATGGGCTTTGTCTGCTTTATAGGACAATACCTTTTTCAAAGAAGAACAGAAGGTATCGCAGATGGCCCAGTTTTCCACAAGATATTTTGCCATTTTGTCACTATGGGGCAGAAAGTCCGCGTAAGGCAGTTCCGCCGCCACCAGTCCGTAAAGAAGCCGTTCTTCATGGTATGTTTTGCCGCAAACAGCCAGAAATCCGTTGGGGTCGCCTTTGGCAATGTTTTTTGCCGTTTTGCGCAGCAAAGGCAGTCTCAGTCCCAGAGTGGGCAGTTCAGAAGCCAGCAGTTTTTCGTTAAACAGGCGGTAGCCTTCCTCTGCCTCCTGTTTCAGTTTTGCAAGAAAATCGTCATAGGTTTCCGGTGTCCAGCGCTCCGGCATCGCATGCATAAAATCACTTCCTGTTTCTATAAATATGTAAAAATTTGGTTCAAAAATGCATTTCAGACAACAAAAAAGACGGCAGTTTGTTTTGGGGGGAAACTGCCGTCTCCTTTGAAAGGGCTGTCATTGTCAATACATGAAAAACGGAATTGGGGGGAGTTTTCCATGTACGGAGGGACAATGACATGAAGAGATGAAAAGTTTGATTCAATACGCAAAACCGTCAGGAGAGGACGATATTGCGCAGAAACAAGCATTTTTGATATACAGGTGTATGATGCCTGTATACATATCTTTATGATGCAATATTTTCCGTAAATTGTCAATGGAAAGTGTAAAATTTTTTGTGAAAAGCGAAAGTTTTGTATTTGCAGTTGTAACTTTTGGGAAACTCTGTTACCATAGAAACAAGTTCAACTTTGGGGTGAGAAAATGATCAAAACAAGAGAATCCATGGAAAATTACCTGGAAACCATATATATTTTGCAGCAGAAAACAGGCTATGTCCGTGCCATTGATATTGCCACAGAACTGGGATTCAGCAAGCCCAGCGTCAGCAATGCCATGAAGAAACTCAGGGCAGAAGGCTATATCACTGTCACAGACCGCAGCAAGATTTCTTTGACGGAAGCAGGCAGAAAAGTGGCAGAGGCGACTTATGAACGGCACTGTGTCATTGCCGCGTCTCTCATGCGCATCGGCGTTTCGGAAAAAACAGCCCTGGAAGATGCCTGCCGCATGGAGCATATCATCAGTGAGGAAACATTCGCCTGCATGAAGCGCCATCATCAGGAAAGCCTGAACGAAATCAAACAAAAAGAATCTTAAAACAGAAAAAGCGTTCCGCGGAGATTTTCGCAGAACGCTTTTTTTATGTAGGTTTACTGGAAATAAGAATAACCGTAAAGTTTTCCAGCCTTAGGTGTTTCGTTGTGTTTGTACTGGATCAGCTCGGAAACGGTTACCAGCTGGTAGCCCTGTTCCTGAAGCATAGGAACAAGTTTTGCCGTTGCCTGTGCGGTGGTGTCATAGATGCCGTGCATCAGGATGACTTTACTGTCCAGATTGCCTGCACCTTTCACTTCTTTCATGATGCTGTCCACATTCCGTGTTTTCCAGTCTAATGTATCCACAGACCATGTGACGATGGGCAGGGGCACATTTGCCTGTACGGTAGCGTTTGTATTGCCGTAAGGAGGGCGGAAGGAAGTGGGTTTTACGCCTGCTTTCGCAAAAGCCGCATTGACCTGTTTCACATCTGCCTGAATCTGTGATGCGGAAAGTTTTTTGAAGTCCTTGTGGTCGTAGGAATGACTGCCTACTTCGCAGCCCAGAGCCGCTTCCCGTTTTACCACATCAGGGTACTGTGCTACACGATAGCCTACATCATAGAAGGTAGCCACTGCATTGTATTTTTCCAGTACATCCAGAATGGCGTTGGTTGCTGTGGGAGAAGGGCCATCGTCATAAGTCAGTGCCACCATGGGTTTGTTGGGGTCAATGACGCGTCCTGTTTCTGAGGGTTTTTCCTCGGGCTGGGCAGGTTCTTCCACAACGGGCGGAATGACTTCCTCAGGGTCTGTCAGGAAAGAGCCTTTGAATACCTCTCTGGGGATTTCCAGGCGGATGGCACCGCAGTCACCGGGGAGGATTTCGTATTTATCCAAGTAGAAGATGACGCTGTTGTCTGTCAGGGCAAATGTGCTGAATACATCGCTTTCCGGAGCAAGAATGGCTTTATAGTTGCCGAAAAGCTGCTTGCCGTAGGTTTTCTGGAAGTAATCCAGGGCGTAAGCGGATGCTTTCTCACGGTAGGAATCCCGGAAAATATCTTTTGCCGTCAAGGCTTTGCCTGTTGTGGTATCAAACAGATAAGTGCTCCAAGATGCCGGTTCTGTGTAGGCGCCGTCGATTTTCCGTGTTTCCAGAAAAGATACACTGGCAATGTTATCTTTGGTGATGTAGGAATCATAGCCAACAATAAGGGTGCCTGTGTGTTTGTCTGGTGTCCTTTCCTCCGCTTTTTCTTCTGCCGCTTTGGTGTAGGCGTTTTCAAAAGCATCTGCCTTTGTTTTCAGGGTCTTGATGATCTGCTCATCCAAGGCTGCCTGATTGGTCACAGGATACTGCACAGCGTAGGAGAAAGGGTCTTTTGCGCTGATAAATGTCTTTGCCTGACCCCAGTGCTGGGTATCCTTATGGAAATTGAAGTAGCTTTCTGACTGTGTGGTCAGTGCTGCTGTGCGGCTGTCCGCAGCGGCGGCTTCCGTAAAGGAACCAAAGGCGGACAGTGCCAACAGGGTGCAGGCAGTGAAAGCTGCCAGAAATCTATGTTTTTTCATGTGATCACTCCTTTTTGCGGTAATCGGGGTGCAGATAACGTCCTTTGTTTGCGGTACGTCTGCCGTACTGGATGGCCTGTCTGGGACAGTGCTGCAAACAGGACATACACATGTAGCAATGGTCTTCTTCCCAAACAGGAACCCCTGCTGTCATTTTGATGCAGCCGGAAGGACAGACATAGGCGCAGATGCCGCAGCCGATGCAGTCCACAGTGGGATAGAAGGGTTTTGTTTTGGTGGCGAAACGACGGAACAGAGGGTTCACCACATTGCTGAGGAATGTGCCGCCTTTGCCTTTTTTCACCCGGAAGAAGTCTTTCCGTTCCAGTTTCACTGCCCGCAGGATGAGCTGTACGATTTCGTCTGCCTGACGGAGCAGATGTCTTTGGGTTTCCGGTGAAGGCGCCTTGAACAATACGGCGTAGTTATCGGGCATGATAACGGAATAGCCGCTGTCCAGAGAAAGATCGTTTGCCTCTAGAGAAGCTTCCAGAATGGACATGGTTTCTCCGGCAGACTGACCGCAGGTACAGACAGCATAGGTGTAAACATCTTCTTCATAATACAGTTCCAGACGCTGGACGAACTGCTCCACCATCTGGGGTGGCGCCCAAGCGTGAACAGGGAATACAAAGCCCAGTTTTTCCCCTTTTTTCAGGGTATATTCATAAGCATCCTCTCTTGTGGCTCTTGCCATGTCGATCATTTTCTCGCCAAGACCTTCTGCCAGTTTTTTCGCTACATGATAAGAATTTCCGGTGCCGGAAAAATAAAAAACCATATGATAACCTCCCCGATCGGTATTGATTTTTTAAGATGATATTATCATATCATATTTTTGTGTGGATAGTTTTGCGATTTCATTAAAGTTTTTCATTATTTTTCGAAATAATATGCGGAACGAAAAAAACCGCACCTCCAGAAGGAAGTACGGCTTTTCATATCTCCCAACGGAGGAGGGGTCATTATTTCAGGTTTTCTACAACGTCAGCGGATACATACAGTACGCCGTCTGTCAGTTCAGCAGCAGCGGAGGATGTCATTGCCATGTCGCCTTCTACTACATATGTTGTGCTGCCCAGTGTGATCTGTGCGGTCATACCGTCTTTTTCCAGTACAACGGGAGCAGTTTTGCCCTGCCATTTTACACTGTAACCTTTTGCTTCCGCAGCGTCACGCAGTGCTACCATTTCAGGTGCTTCTACGGATTTTGTATCAACAGCAGCTTCTTCTGTACCTTCTGTTACAGCTTCTCTTTCTTCCAGCAGCAGTACCAGAGAAGGTGTTGTCTGCGCGGGGATGCTTCTTGTGGTGATGTCGTAGAATACAACAGCGTCTTTGCCTTTTACATCGTCAGCGCTCAGGATGCTTTTTGTACCCAGAGTTGTCAGGATAGTTGTTTTTTCGGAGATGTTCAGCTGAAGCAGGTCTTTTTCGTTGAGCAGGTCGTCGTTGAAGTGACCAACGGAGATGGAACCTTTGTCAGCGTTTGCAACAACTGCTGTTACCTGACCCATGTAAGGAGGCATGCTCATGCCCATGGGAGCGTTTGCGCCATAGATCACTGCAACTTCCATACCTTCTGTCAGTTTGTCAGCTGTGATCACGCTGCCTGTTTCTCTGTCAACGATGGTTGTTGTGGGCGCTACCACAAAACGCAGACCGCCGTTTTCGTTGTCCATGGTGAATACTTTGTTGCCATCTTCTGTGTCAGCTACTTCTGTGATCTTGCCTGTGTTGCTGATATAAGCGGATGCTTCTGCCTGATCGTCAGCGTCTGCGCTGATGGGAACGGGTGTTGCTGTTGTTTCGCCTTTCATAACTTCTGCGTATGCAGCTGTGCTGCCTACAACAGTGAATGCCAGTGTCAGTGCCAGTACTTTGTTCAGATTCTTTTTCATAGTGAATTCCTCCTGTAATCAAAAAATTATGTTTCGTTTTTTGCGTTGTTTTTTGTTTATTGTTTGTTACGCTTATTCAGACGGAGGCATTTTTTGAAAAGTTCCAAAGTTTTTGAAAAAATTTTTGAAAAAATCGAAAAAATAGAGCGGACAATACGGAAAAAGCTTGTAAATTCAGGGTTTTTGCAAAAGAAAAAAATACGATTTTCATGGCAGAAAAATTTATTTTACGCATATTTCGTGCCATGCGGACGAAGATTTGCGGTTGTTTCCTGTGACTTAGTTACGGAAGGGATGGTGGAAAAAGAACTATACTCAATACAAGAAAACGACAGACAAATGGGATTGGAGGAATGGATTATGATGCGTGTTTTGATTTTAGGCGGTGTGGCAGCAGGTACAAAGGTAGCGGCGAAACTGAAACGTCTGCGCTTTGACGCGGAAGTGCTGATCCTCACCAAAGATGCGGATATTTCTTATGCTGGCTGTGGCCTTCCTTATTATGTAGGGGATGTCATCACAGATCGGGAAAAGATCATTGTCAATACACCGGAAAAATTCGCAGCTCTCACAGGCGCAAAGGTTTTGACAGGCAGAGAAGCGGTGAAACTGGATGCAGCAGGAAAAACCGTGACAGCGAAAAATTTGGCAACAGGCGAAGAAGAAGTTTATCCTTATGACGCATGTGTCATTTCCACAGGGGCTTCCTCCATCGTTCCGCCTTTGCAGGGGGTCAATCTGAAAGGCGTATTCACCATGCGCACCCCTGATGATGCGGAAGATCTGAAAAATTATGTGAAAGCCAGCGGCGCAAAAACTGCTGTGATTGCCGGCGGCGGCTTTATTGGTCTGGAAGTGGCGGAAAACCTGCTGGAACAGGGCTTAGATGTAACTGTTATGGATATGGCACCTCAGGTGATGCCCGGTTTTGATCCGGAATTTGCCGCTTATGGCACAAGACATCTGGAAAAGGTTGGTATCCATGTTTCCACTTCCACAAAAATGGAAGGTATCACAGGCAGTGAAAAAGCAGAAGGCGTACAGACAGACAAGGGGCTGATCCCTGCGGATGTGGTTGTGCTTTCTCTGGGCATCCGTCCCAACACTGCGTTCTTGAAAGAAACCGGTCTGGAATTTGCCAAAAACGGTGCAATCATGGTAGATAAATCTCTGCGGACAAGCCTGCCGGATGTTTACGCCGCTGGGGACTGTGCGGTAGTAACCAACCGTTTGACAGGAGAAAGTGCATGGGCGCCTATGGGTTCCGCGGCAAACATGGAAGGTCGTGTGCTGGCAGAAGTGCTGGCTGGCAGAGAAAAAGAATTTGCCGGTGTGCTGGGTACAGCCGTTGTGAAACTGCCCGGACTCAATGCAGCCAGAACAGGGCTCAACGAAGCAGCAGCCAGAGCGGCAGGATATGACGTGGAAACCGTTGTGGCAGTCAATGACGATAAAGCTCATTACTATCCCGGTGCGGATAACTTCATCACAAAACTCATTGTGGACAAAAATACGAAGAAACTGCTGGGCGTTCAGGTTCTGGGCCCCGGTGCCGTAGATAAAATGGTGGATATCGGTGTTACAGCCATCTCATTGGGCGCAACACTGGATCAGCTGGAAAATATGGACTTGGCTTATGCGCCTCCCTTCTCCACAGCGATCCATCCTTTTGTAGCAGCAGTAAATATCCTGCTGAACAAAATGAATGGCGATCTGGAATCTATGACCCCTGCGGAATATATGGAAAACAGAGGGGAAGGATACCGTGTGCTGGATGCGGCGCAGGCGCCATCTATTCCCAATGCAAAATTTGTGGATGTGGCAAAGGTACATGGGCCTTTGGAAGATGTAGATAAAGATGAAAAACTGATGATCATCTGCACAAAGAGCAAACGTGCTTATATGCTTCAGCAGAGATTGAAATATTTCGGCTATACCGATACCACTGTGATAGAAGGCGGCCTGTGGTTCAATGAACCTCCTGTGAAAGGAAAATAATGAGCCTATCTTTTATAGAAAAGAAGGGCAGTTGGAACAGAAGGGTTCTGACTGCCCTGTTTTTATGAGGATTTTAACAGATACGCTTTTTTCTTGCCTTTTCATAGGAAAAGCCGTATCATAAAGCAAAAGTAAGCAAAGGAGGATTTTTCCATGGAACCCATCACTGTACAGCATACCTTTCCACCTATTTTCGACAAAAACAGCCGTCTGCTCATTCTGGGCACAGTGCCTTCTGTGAAATCCAGAGAAAACGACTTTTATTATGGACATCCCCAGAATCGTTTCTGGAAACTCATGGCCATCCTTTGCGGCGAGGAAATCCCTGTGACAAAGGAAGAAAAAACAGAAATGCTCCTTCGTCACGGAATTGCTCTTTATGATGTGGTGGAAAAATGCACCATTGTAGGCAGCAGTGACAGCTCCATCAAAGATGTGGTGCCTGTGGATTTGACACCTATTTTGGAGCAAACAGGGAATATCCCTGTTTTTGCCAATGGGGCAACAGCGGAAAAACTGTACAGGAAATATCTTTTTCCAAAGGCAGGCATCTCTGCTGTGAAACTGCCTTCCACCAGTCCAGCCAATGCGGCATGGTCTTTGAGCCGCTTGGAAGAAGCCTGGCGGGAAGCCATAGAGCCATATCTGGGATAATCCTATGGGCGTTTTGCATGGAAAGGACGCGGAATTTCGGAAAAAGTTATACAATATCGGGAAAGTGTATGATTTTACTGGGGATTTTGCGTCCAGACATTGACATACAGGGCAGAACCTGCTACAATACCACAGAAGTCAATAAGGAAACTTATCAAGAGTGGTTGAGGGACAGGGCCCTGTGACACCCGGCAACCGGCGGAAACGCATCGGTGCCAATTCCCCCGCATATTTTGCGGAAGATGAGTAAGAATGAGAAAGCCCTGCGGCTTTTTTTTATGCCTTTTACAGTGTCCCAAAGAACGACTGAAACTTGATAATACAAAAAAACAAACTGGAGGAAATTATGAGCAGAAGATTATTCACATCTGAGTCCGTAACAGAAGGACATCCCGACAAGATCTGTGACCAGATCTCCGACGCCATTCTGGACACAATCCTGGCAAAAGACCCGAAAGCAAGAGTTGCCTGCGAAACATGCACCACAACAGGTATTATTTTCGTTATGGGTGAAATCACCACAAGCGCTTATGTTGATGTAGAAGGCATCGTTCGCGATACCCTGCGTCAGATCGGTTACGATCGTGCAAAATATGGTTTCGACTGCGAAACATGCTCCGTTATCACATCCATCCACGGTCAGTCCCCTGACATCGCTCTGGGTGTAGACAAAGCTCTGGAAAACAAAACAGGCGAAGACGACAGCGAATTTGATACAGGCGCTGGCGACCAGGGTATGATGTTCGGTTTTGCTTGTGACGAAACAGAAGAACTGATGCCCCTGCCCATCTCTCTGAGCCACAGACTGACAAAGAGACTGGCAGAAGTACGTAAAAACGGCACACTGTCTTACCTGCGTCCCGACGGCAAAGCACAGGTAACCGTAGAATATGTAGACGACAAACCCGTTCGTGTTGACACTGTTGTTGTTTCCACACAGCATGACCCTGAAGCAACACAGGAACAGATCCGTGCGGACATTATCGAACACGTTGTAAAGAAAGTCATCGATGCAAACCTGCTGGATGAAAACACAAAATACTACATCAACCCCACAGGCAGATTCGTTATCGGCGGCCCTCAGGGCGACAGCGGCCTGACAGGCAGAAAGATCATCGTTGACACCTACGGCGGTTACGCTGCCCACGGCGGCGGCGCATTCAGCGGCAAAGACCCCACAAAGGTAGACCGTTCCGCATGCTACGCAGCAAGATACGTTGCAAAGAACATTGTTGCAAGCGGCATTGCAAGCAAATGTGAAGTACAGCTGGCTTACGCTATCGGCGTTGCAAAACCCGTTTCCATTCTGGTAAATACATTCGGTACAGGCAAAATCTCCGATGATAAGATCACAGAACTGGTACAGCGCAACTTCGACCTGCGTCCCGCTGCCATCATCAAAAACTTCGACCTGCTGAGACCTATCTACAAACAGGTTGCAGCTTATGGTCACTTCGGCAGAACAGACCTAGATCTGCCTTGGGAAAAGACAGACAAAACAGATGTATTCCAGATCTGATTTTGAAAAATATGTAAAGAAAAAAAAGCCTGTGTTAGGGGCATCTTCATAAGAAAACAAAGCAAGCTGAAATCCTTATGATATAGAGGATTCCAGCTTGCTTATTTTTATAAGCTTTTATTTGATATGTTTTCTTCTGAAGATAGCCGTTGCAATGCCCCTTAAGGAAACACAATGTTTCCTTAAGGGGCATTTGCTTTTTTGCGCAGGTTTTTTCTATTTATGAACTTTTGTAATAAAAAGTTAAAAGAAATGTCAATATATTTCATGGGATTTGCCTTGTTTTTTTGCTTGAAAAAGAGAAAATGATACTAGGATATTGTGCGAAAATACAAGGAAAGGAGGATGCCCCATGAAAAAGAAAAGATGCTTTGCGGCTTTATTGTCCTGTATCATGCTTTGGCAGACTCCTGTTTTTGGAGCGGAGCAGGAAGAACTTTCTCCGCCGGAATATAGATGCACTATAGACAATACGGATGAAGAGTACGCATCCGGCGACTGGAACTATGGCTTTACGGTAGAAGAAGAACCCCTCTTTTATTTGAAAGAAGAGGAGAAACATGTTTTCCTTTTGTGTGATGGAAAATATGTGGATGCGCCTGTACTGATCGCAAAGGATACGGCTTATGTACCTCTGTGGGTGCTTATCAATGATATGGGCTTTGAACTGCGGGAAGAAGGCAACGGACTTTTGCTGGTCAGAGGCAGCCAGAAGCTGACAGTCAGCAGTAAGGACAGCACATTGAATACCAGTAAAATGCTGCCCCTCAGAGATGTTTCCGAGGCACTTGGCGCAGAAGTGACATATATGCGAAAAGGTGTTGTGCCTTTAGATAATCCTCTCATCAGTGTGGATTTTCGGGAAACGGAGCTGACAGAGGAAGAAGCGCTGGAAAAGGCGAAAGAAGTCCTTACATCCTGTCTGGAAGCCCAGCAGGAACAGGGTTATGTCCATGAGGATACACCCATTGACCCGAAAATCACAGAGAAACTGGCGGCAGAGATTGACGCACTGTATGTGTCAGAAGACGTCATTGCGGGATATTACCTGTTCGAAGGCATGGAATATCTGCCTTATATTCTGGTGGAAAAAAGCACTGGAGATGTCTATTGCAAAACGGGCAGTGGGAATGCTGGAAATGGTTCCTATGTGGAGGCAATCCAGAAAGTGGAAGCAGATGATGCAGATCTCCTTGCCATTGGATATTATTTTGGATAAAGAACAGACGGAAACTCCTGATTTCAGAGTTTCCGTTTTTTATGGCAAAATACTTGATAAAGTCAGATAAATAACATATACTTGACAAAGTCAAGTAAATGAAAGGAGTGTTTATATGTTTGATACATTTGCATATCTTATCACTTCTCTGCGGAAAGATTTCACGGAATTCTGCAACGAAAAATTGCAGGAAATGGGTCTGACACAGGGATTGTTGTTTTTTATTCTGTATGCGGGAAAACATCCCCAGTGTTCGCCCAAAGAGCTGACGGAAGCCCTTCACATGGATACGGGTTATTGCGCCAGATCATTGGCAAAACTGGAGGAAAAAGGTTTTCTGGTGCAGGAAAGAAATCCTGCTGACCGCAGAGCAAGAATGGTAACCCTGACGGAAGAAGGGGAAAAGGTATTCCGTGCCAGCTATGACCTTTTTGCCCAGTGGGACGAAGAAGTACTGAAAGATTTGACACCGTCCCAGAAAGCAGAACTCATGGGCACCATGAAAAAAATTGCTGCCGAAAGGAGGCAGACACGTCATGTATGAAACCATTGGAAGCCCTGTAACATTAGGGAATGTAACTTTGAAAAACCGCATTGTTTTCGCCCCTACCACATTGGGGGTGCCTAACGATGCTTATTTGGAGAGAATCGAAAAGATTGCTGCCGGCGGCTGCGGCATGATCATCATCGGTGATGTGCCGGTTCTGTCCATGCCCTTTGGCAATAACCTTTATACAGAAAGCGGCTTTGCTTTTTATGAGAAATTGGCAGAAACAGCCCATAAGTATGGCTGTAAAATCTGTGCCCAGCTCCATCAGGATGATACAGATTTTGGAGCATTGCGGCAGTACGCGCCTCAGGTGAAGGCAGGGAAACTTTCTCAGGATGATCTGCGGCAGATGATCAATGACCTTGTGGGGCCGTATGTTACCAATATGCCAGTGGAAAAGGTACGCAGCATCACCAGTGCTTTTGGGGATGCGGCAGTGCTGGCGAAAAAAGCTGGCTTTGATGTGATGCAGGTTCATGGGGATAGAATGTGCGGCAGTTTTGCTTCTCCCCTGTTTAATCAGCGGACAGACAACTATGGCGGCTCTCTGGAAAATCGGGCAAGATTTCTGCTGGAAGCTGTGGAAGCGGTGCGGAAAGCTGTGCCGGATATGCCCATTGATGTGAAATTGGCAGTTCGTATGGAACAGCCTAGATATGGCAAAGCAGGATTTATGGAGGATGGATTGAAAACAGTCGTACCTATGCTGGAGAAGGCAGGGGCAGACAGCTTCCATGTATCACTGGCAAACCATGCGGCTCTGTCTGATACCATCCCTCCCGCGAACCATCCTTATTTTCATGAAGAAGGCTGTTTCCTGCGGTTCTGCGATATAGTGAAACAGTATACAAACCTGCCTGTCTGTGGTGTGGGCGGATTGACCAGTCCGGCTTTTGTGGAAGAACAGCTGAAAACAGGAAGAATCGACTGTGCCGCCATGAGCCGTCAGCTCCTTGCAGACCCTCAGTGGCCGGAGAAAGTTTTGACAGGACGAGAAAAAGAAATCAGACGGTGTGTCCGCTGCAATAAAGATTGCTTAAGCGGCATGATGCGCCATGAAGGCACCCATTGTATTTATGAGAAAGGCGGAAAATGATATGAAATATGCCATTTGTTACAGCAGCAGAACAGGAAATACAGGAAAATTGGCAGAAGCCATTCGTCAGACACTGCCTACATTGGATTGCGTCTACTGCGGCGCACCTCATGTTGCCGCAAACTCTGGAGATGTGATTTTTGCGGGTTTCTGGACAGATAAAGGTACCTGTGACAGCCAGATGGGAGAATTTTTGCAGACACTGGAAAACAAAAAAGGTATTCCTCTTCGGTACCGCTGGCTTCGGCGGCAGTGAAGCATACTTTACACAGATTTTGGAACGGGTACAGGCAAATGTGCCTGATTCTTGTGAAATTGTGGGTACATTTATGTGTCAGGGGAAAATGCCTGATGTGGTGCGGGAACGCTACGCCGCTATGGAACCCTCTCCCAAACGGGATATGATGCTGGAAAATTTCCAGAAAGCATTGGCACACCCCAATGAGGATGATTTAACAGCATTGACAAAGCTGGTACAGGATTTGGCATGATACATAAACAAAAAAGGCTTGTTGTCTGTGTGTACAGTCAACAAGCCTTTTTGGCTTTCTATATGATTTTATTATTTGATATCTTGACGTTTCAAGCGCTGGAACCCAATCAGGAAAGAAAAAACCAGATAACCGCCTGCTACAAGGAAGCAGGGCAGAAATGTGGATAATTGATTGGATGCGTCATAAACAGAAGGCATGTGTGTAGAAATCTTGATAAAGTCAAGACTGATATGGATCTTGAAGAATCCAAGCACCATTTCCAAAGCCTGCGGGATATATGGCACAAGAAAACCGAAAATTGCACCGGTGATAACATTTTGTGTCAGAACGGCCATGGTAACGGCAAAACTGATATGTGCCATGACAAAAAGAACTCTTGCCACCATGGACAGGGTAAAATAAGCAGGATATTCCAGAGTTCCCATACCGTATTTGCTCATTGCGAACACACCCATAAAAATGGACAGCACCAGCATCACCAGTATGTATGCGCCAGAGATGGTAAAGACCATAGATAAATAGTAGTTCTTCTTTGAAATGCCGCGTCCGACGATGTTCTTCATTGCGCCAGAACGATAAACCTCTGCAATGATATTGGCTGCCAGCACCATAAATGCGTAAAGAACCATGTCGCCGCCGAGAAATGTCTGCATCATACTGGTCATTCCTGTGTCAGACGTAAAGCCCAACAGGAAAATCCGGATGGAGATAGCCAGGAAAATCAGCCCGACCCCAAGGCATCCCAAAAAGAAGCGATCTTTTTTAATTGATAAATATGTCCGCAAATTAGATTTCTCATACAGCTTTCCCCCTTGAAAGTTTTTCTACAAAGAATTTTTCCATGTCTTCATCGTTTGCGCTCAAACCGCACACACGCACTTTATTTTCCACCAGATACTGATTCAGGTCAGCCAGATTCACTTTTTCATGCAGACGCAGGCTGTGGTTGGAAAGAACTTCACAGCGTACATCAGGATAACGGGACGCGATCAATGTTTTTGCGTTCTGCATACTAGCAGGTTCCACAGAAATCTGGACACTGCTGCTGCATGCGTCTTCCAGCGTTTCTTTGCTGAATTCATTAATGAGACGTCCGCCGTCAATGATGGCATAGTCTGTTGCCAGTTTATACAGTTCACTTAAAATGTGGCTGGCGATGAGAATGGTGATCCCGTGCTCACGATTTAATTCCTCCAGCATTTTACGCATTTCATATACGCCTTCCAGATCAAGGCCGTTGATGGGCTCGTCCAGAATCAGAAAGTCAGGATTGCCTAACAGAGCAATGGCAATGCCCAATCGCTGTTTCACCCCAAGAGAAAATTGACGGGCTTTCTTTTTTCCTGCATTTTGCAAGCCGACCATTTTCAATATTTTGTCATAGTCAGGAGAGGGGATACCAAAGAGCAGAGAAAAGTAACGCAGATTTTCCAGTGCTGTCATGTGTTCGTAGATACCTGGTTTTTCAATGAGTATCTCCATGCGGTTTCGTGCAGAATCATCATTTGATTTTCCCATGAGTGTGTAATTTCCTGCGCTTTGCTGTGTCAGACCGCAGTACGCATCAGCGTCGTTTTCCCGGCACCGTTTTTTCCCACCAGACCGTAAATAGAGCCCTTTGGGACATGAATGCTGACATCATTTAAGACTGTTTTTGTTCCATATACTTTCGACAGATTGTTCGTTTGTAAAATATATTCCATGAGATTCCCACCTTTTCTATTTTCTTGTTCGAGTAATGGCAGTTATTAACAGGGCATTAGTATAATATAGTTTTTCTATTTTTCCTATTTATGAAGTCGTAATTTTTGTTTAAGATTCTTTAAAGGTGTATATTTTGGATTATAAAGGAGCATAAAAGAAAGGAAAAAAGTCTTGGATTTTCAAGGGTAAGAAAGATGTGTGCAGAAAAAGGCTGTATATTTGATGCATAATGTCATAAAAACAGAATACTGTGACCATTCTTATGAAATGAAAATAGCTGGAATTCATGCAAAGTACATGGATTCCAGCTGTTTTGTTTTAAAGATATTGATAGAAAAATCCCTTTGTGGTGCTGTACCAGAACAATGTACCATGTCCACGTTTGGGTATTCGCAGCTGCAAGTCCCATTCGGGATACTGCTTGTAGAGCTGCACTTTGTCTCCCGTAGCAAATGCTACAAAAGAGATGTAATTCTCTTTTTCCATGGGGTGGTCAGTGGTCAGAAACCAGTCGTTTTCGATGACTTCCACATGGAATTTTTCGCTTTCCTCTGCCTTTTTGGCTGTCATGGGTTCCAGACTGCGTCCGCAGCAGGTGATGGAAGCGTCCCCTGTGGTGAGTGTCAGATTACCGCAGTGGGGACAGACAAAATATTTCGATTTTTCATGTTTCCCTCCAGAAATGATGTTGGCAGATTGCCTGCCAGCAGTTTTTCGATGGGCACTCCAAACAGTGCGGAAAGGGATGGCAGCATGGAAATGTCCGGACATCCCAGCCCGCGTTCCCACTTGGAAATGGTCTTGTCGCTGATTTGCAGCGCATGGGCTGCTTCTTTTTGTGTCATGCCTTTCTCCAAACGCAGCTGCCGCAGCAGTGCGCCGATTTTTCCCGATCCATATTGGATGCACCTCCTGTCCTATATGATACCAGAAAGGCAGGAGAGGTCAACCGCCGCAGCGTAGAGTCAGTTCTGACGGAACCATGCTTTCATGGTGTCCAGCACCTGTACCAGTTCTTCTTCGGAAATGACGTAAGGCACCATGGCATAAAGATAAGAAAGAAAAGGTCTGCTGAAAACCCCGCGCTGACGGGCAAAGGCGGCATAGCCTTCCAAAACGGCAGGATCATAAACTTCAATACAAACACAGCCCCCCATGATGCGGATTTCCCGAATGCGAGGGTCTGTGAAGCCTACCATTTCCCGACGGGTGATTTCTTCAATGCGCCGGATTTTTCCATGGTGTGTTCTTCTTCAAAAAGGGTAATGGAAGCCAATGCCACACGACAAGCCAATGCGTTTCCCATGAATGTTGGCCCATGCATGAGGGCGTGGTCAGGGTCATCGTCATAAAAAGCGGCAAAAACTCTGTCATTGGCAACGGTGACAGCGTGCCCCAGATACCCGCCTGTCAATGCTTTTCCCAGTACCAGAATGTCCGGCTCTACCACGTCGGCAACAAAGCGGTGTCCTGTCCTGCCAAAGCCTGTGGCAACTTCATCAAAAATCAAAAGGACACCGTACTGGTCGCAAAGTTCTCTGGCGCGTTCCAGAAAAGAAATATCATACATCCGCATGCCCCCGGCTCCCTGCAAAAGAGGTTCCACAATCATGCAGTTCAGTTTCTGATGATATTTGGCAAAAGTCTGTTCCAGTGCTTCTAAGGTGGTTGGAATGTGTATTACATGGGGGCTTTTGCCGTAAGCGTTCAACACAAAATGATAATCTGGGTCATCGCCTACTTCCATGGTTTTGAAGGTGTCCCCATGGTAGGCGTGTTCCAGTGCCAGCACCATGGTGCGTTCTGTATCGCCTTGATTGATGTAATATTGCAATGCCATTTTCAGAGCAACTTCTACGGCAACACTGCCGGAATCGGAGAGAAAGCAATGGTTCAGACTGCCGGGAAGCCATTCCGCCAGTTTGTCAGAAAGCTCTTGCACAGGCTTGTGGGTCAGACCGCCCAGCATCACATGGGAAAAGTGGGGTACCTGTGACAGGATGGCTTCGTTCAGCTTTGGGTGGCTGTATCCATGGATTACACTCCACCAAGAGGAAATGGAATCAATGAGTTTTCCTTCTTTTGTGTAAAGCCAGACGCCTTTGGCGTCCAGAATCTCTAGGGGCGGCTCCATAGTTTTCATTTGTGTGTAGGGATACCAGAGCATGGACTTTCCTTCCTTTCTGTATAAAGGGATAGTAGGGTTTCGATGGAAATGGGCAGGTCTGCGGCACCTTGTGGAATGCAGGCAATGACGGGAACGCCTGACATGACCTCACACATGACCTTGTTATCTTCATGTAAGAGATTTCCTGCCTGGAAGCGGTTCAGAATGATGCCCTGCAAGGGGATGTTCTGGTTTTTCAGATAGGCTGCTGTCAAGCCCACATGGTTCAGTGTGCCCAGTCCTGCATCCGCCACCAAAAGACAGGAAAGATGCTGGGACTTAACAAAGTCCGCCAGAGAAAAAGAGGCGGTTTCGTCATGGCGCAGGGGACAGAGGATGCCGCCGGAGCCTTCCACAGTGACAAAGTCGTATGTGCCGCAAAGGGTATCGTATGTTTCCTGTATTTTCTCCCATTCGATGGGATTTCCTTCGATTTTCGCCGCTAAATGGGGAGAAACAGCAGTTTCGTATACGTAGGGGCACATGTCAGCAAGGGGCTGGGAAATACCGGAAATGGTTTTCACAAAGTTCGCATCACCGGGCAAAAGGGAACCATCAGTCAGATGGACATTGCCGCTCATGGCGGCTTTAAAATAGACGGCTTTTTTGCCGTTTTCCTGCAGTTTTTTCAATATTAGCCCGCTGACGTAAGTTTTACCCACGTCTGTGTCAGTGCCGATGATCATCAGTTGTTTCATCCAGTTTCACCTCGTATCCAAGTTCTGTGAGCATCTGTAAATCTGTTTGTACCGTAATGCCTGCGGTAGTGAGCATATCCCCTGTGATAGCGGCATTTGCGCCGGAGAGGAAACAGCTTTTTCCGCCGTCCGGCAAAAGCCCACGTCCCCCAGCCATGCGGATGGAAGCGGCAGGCAGAAGGAAGCGGTAAAGAGCAAGAATCCCCAGGACTTCTGCTTCTGACAAAGTGGGATATTCCCCAAAAGGCGTGCCAGGGATGGGGTTCAGCACATTGACGGGAACGCTGGTGATACCCAAACCCCGCAGGGCGAGTGCCATGTCGATGCGGTCTGCCATGGTTTCACCCATACCCATGATGCCGCCGCTGCATACGGTCAGCCCTGCTTGCTGTGCTGCCTGTATGGCAGATACTTTGTCGGCAAAGGTATGAGTGGTGCAGATATTGGGGAAATGTCTTTCTGATGTTTCCAGATTGTTATGGACACGGCTCACGCCGGCATCTTTCAGTCTGCGGAACTGTGATTCTGTCAGAAGTCCGAAGGAAACGCAGACGGAAAGGGTGGTTTCCTGCCGGATTTGCCTTATGGTATCGCACATGATGTCGATTTCGGCGTCAGAGAGGGCTTTTCCAGCAGTGACGATGGAGTACCGCAAAACCCCTTGTGCCGCCTGCTTTTTGGCGTCTGCCAGGATTTCTTCTTTGGAAAGAAGGGGGTAAGTGTCCGCGTCTGTGTGATTGTGGGCAGATTGAGCACAGAATTTGCAGTTTTCACTGCATCTGCCGCTCTTGCCGTTGATGATGGTGCACAGGTCAAAGGTATTTTTGCAGAAATGACGGCGTATCCTGTCCGCCTGTCTGCACAGGTGTTCCAAAGGTTGTTTGGAGAGCCAAAGGGCTTCTTCTCGGGTGACTTGGTGCCCGTCCATGATCTGTTGTGTCAATGTTTCCAGTGTATCCATAAAATTCATCTCCTGTCGTATCTGAAAATGGGAATGAGCCGTTTTGCCAGTACCGCCGCAACCACGCAGAGGACAATGTCCCCGGGCACTGCCAGTAAAAAGCAGTAGAGGAACAGAGGCCACAGCCCAATGGGATTATGCAGGTAAAAAGCGCTGATGGCAGCGTAATAAGCCATGCCGCAGAGATATACCACCAAAAGTCCGGCAAAGTTTGCCAGAAGCAGCTGTTTGTAAGAGGTATTTTGTTCAGTCAGTAAGCCTGTCACATAAGCCCCTAGTCCAAAGCCAATGAGATAGCCGAATGTGGGCTTGAAGATGTAGGAAATGCCGCCGCCTTCGGCAAATATGGGCAGTCCCACAAGTCCCAGCAGTACATAAAGCCACACGGCAGCACTGCCGGCTTTTTTCCCTAGCAAAAGCCCTGCCAGTGTGGTGAAAAGAAATTGCAGGGTGAAAGGTACTAGGGGTACAGGTACCCGCAGGAATGCCCCAATGGCAATGAGCGCCGCAAAAAGGGCGCATAGGATTTGCGTTTTTGTTTTCGTGAGAGTCAAAGAAACACCGCCTTTGCAAATTTTGTGTTTCAATATAGCACTGGAAAAATCTATTGTCAACAATATTAAACAATGATGGTTTACAATAGGAAGAAAAAAAGACCAAGGAATATGGTCTGTTGAAAAGATCATGTGTCTGCTTTCATGGTTCGATAGCCGATCCAGACAGTCCAGAGGTATGCCAGTGTCTTGGGAATCATCAGCATACCCATCAAAGGGATGGTATCGGCAAACAATACCACAGGGATATAAAATCCGAAACTGAGCAGTATGGTCAGCCACATATTTTTGAAGGAACTGTCATGGTGCTGACGGGCGCTTTGATAGAAGAGAATGATGATGAGAATCCCCATGATGGTGAAAGGGATGTTTCGGTAAATTCCCCATGATAAGGGCGCGGCGGGGCTTGTCCATGCGTTCTGGGGGCAAAGACAGAGAATGATGCGAAGGAACGCTAAAAGATAGATCACTGCGGTCAGTCCTTTTTTCTCTGTGATGTGGTATCTCAGCCGCCAAACATGATACAAAATCACATAAAAAATTGTCATGGTGATGGATGTAATCAGTTTGCCCATGCCCAGAGAAAAGGCGTGGTTTTCAAGCCCCGTTGTCCAAAGGGCAAAAGCTCTGGGAATCAGATGGAATGCGTCACCAAAGCCCAGTAATATGGCCATGATGCCAAAGAGCTGATATTGCTTTTGAGCCTGTTTTCTGCTTGCCATGATGATGCCCAGTGTGATGACGCTGGTGAGATAGAATATATCGAATAAATTTTCCATGATTGCTTGCATAAAAAACCTCCTATGATTGATATATGAATATGAACATTGTTCAAGTTACTTTCAAAAGGAACCCACTTCAAAGAAGTGGGTTTCATGCTTACGCTTTTTTCGGTGTGCAGCGGTGCAGAGCCAGGAACAGCAGCACCAGCGCAACGGTCATGAGGATATGGGAAATACCTGCAATGCCAGAAATGGCAGCGTTTGCGCCCGTGGAAAGGGGTGTCTGCAATGCCTGCAAGATGCCGCGGACAAAGAACATGATTACCATAAAAGGCAGGGCAACGGCATAGACCTTGCGGAATTGCTGGAAACGAGCCTGTTCAGCCAGATCTGTATGAAGGGCAATGGCTGCCAGAATCAGAAACAGCAACGTACCCATGACCAATAGGTGCAGATGGGTGAATGCCAGTGTGGTTTTGCCTGTAAAAGCGGTGAACTTGGTAAATTCACGGTAAAATACGCCGCATGCCAGACCCGCAATGGCGTAGCGGAATGCGGAAGAAATGAGTTTTTGAAAATCCATATGAAAAACCTCCTTTGTGTTGTCAGTCAGTGTCAGGAAAAACTGCCGCAGGAACAGAATTCCAGCCAACAGCAGGGATGCCCCCAGGCCTGTGTAGAAAAAGGCAATAAAATCAATGGGCACCAGTGAAAATTTCCGCAGAGAAATGCCCATGGTCATCATAAAGGCCATGATGAGGAAAGATTTCCTATCGAAAAAGTGCCAGAACCAAACTTTCGGCGCTTCATAGGCAAGGATGCGGGCAGTGTGTTTTTGTACCAGTTTGCCGAATACCATTTTCTGAAAAATCACGAAAACGGCGGCAGACAGAAGCAGATACAAGGGTTTTACCAGCCCCGCATAAGCCAGCAGCCCCAGACGCAGGATGTTGAACCCTGCCGCGCCCCAGACAAGCCCTGCCAGCAGCAATAAGTATTTTTTGGTATCATGGACGCACCTCCTGATCTCCATACAGTATTTTGGAAAGAATGGCGATGAGGGTATCGCAGTCTTTTGCGCCGTTGTTCCACAATGCCAGCAGGTGGGTGAATGTGAAGGATACCAGCGCTTTTTGTGTCAGACTGCCGTTAAAGGCATCGGGGTGAATGCGCGGGTCGGCTTCCAGACAGCCCAGCAGATTTTTCTCCATATGGGAAAAAGTGCTTTCCCGCAGTTTCAGAGCGTTTTCTTTTTCGCTTTCCTCAAAAATCACCCGATGAGCGGCAAAGAAGTCCGGATAGGCGGCAATGCCTTTCTGTATCTGAGAAAACAAATGGGAAACAGCATCACAAAAGCCCATGTTTCTGGTGTTTTCTTCTGTGTCATTATGGAACATATCAAACCAGATGCTGGCAACCACTGCCGTCAGCAAAGCGTTTTTGTTGGGAAAATAATTGTAAACAGAACCAACGGCAACGCCTGCGGCAGAAGCCACTGAACGCATCTGCAAAGCGGAAAGCCCCTCTGTTTTCGCCAATTCTTTGGCGGCAAGGAGCAGTTTTTCTTTGGAAGTTACATTGGGATGCATGAAACCCCTCCTTTTCTTTCAAGTTGAACAATGTTCATTTTACAGCATTTTTGAATTTTGTCAAGGATTTGGGGGAATTTTGGGAACGGCTGTTCTCTTTTCATGGAGAATGTGCTATACTTTTTATATTATGCGGCAAAGGAGGGAAGGACATGGACGAAATCCGCATTACAGGCGAAGTGGAAAGCATCATTTATCAAAATGCCGACAACGGCTATACGGTTTTTGCGCTGGAAACAGAGGACGACGAGGTGACCTGCGTGGGCATTGTGCCACAAATTCACGCCGGGGAAAGTCTGGAAATCACCGGACATTGGTCTATCCATCCCCTCTATGGCAGACAGATTCAAGTGACCAGCTATGAAAAATCCATGCCTACCACCTGTGCCGGAATTGAGAAATATTTATCTTCGGGGCTCATCAAGGGTATTGGCCCGAAGATTGCCAAGAAAATTGTAGACCGATTTGGAGAAGCCTCTTTTTATGTTATTGAAGAAAAGCCGGAACAGCTGGCGGAAATCAAAGGACTCACATATGAAAAAGCCCAGCGGATTTCCGAGGTTTTCCGGGAACAGCATGAACTGAGAAAAGCTATGCTGTTTTTGCAGGAATTTGATGTTTCCCCTACCTATGCCATGCGGATTTATAAGAAATATAAATCCCGTACTTTTGAAGTGGTGAAGCATAATCCTTATCGGCTGGCAGACGACATCTGGGGCATTGGTTTCCGTATGGCGGATAAAATGGCGGCATCGGCAGGGATTTCCCCTGACGACCCCAATCGGGTAAAGGCGGCAGTGAAATATATTCTCACCAATGCGGCATCCAATGGGGATTGTTATCTGCCTAAGGAAAGTCTTATGGATCAGGCGAAAGAGTTGTTACAGCTCCATCCAGATCATGTGGAAAACGCCATTCGGGAATTGCAGGTGGATAGCCAGATTTGGCAGGAAACCATGAACGGTATGGACAGCGTATATCTGAACTCTTATTTCTATGCGGAAATGGCAGTGGCGAAACGTCTGCTGGAACTTTCTCAGGAGTATATGTGTACCAATATGGAGGCGTTGCCAATGAGATTGCCCGCATGGAAAAGAAAACAGGTGTCATTCTGGCGGAAGAACAGCGGGCGGCAGTGCTGGAAGCCATGAGCAGTGGTGTCCTCATTATCACCGGCGGCCCCGGTACCGGGAAAACCACCACCATCAATACCATTTTGCAGTTATTGCAGGATGAGGGATGTGAGGTGGTGCTGGCGGCTCCCACAGGACGAGCGGCAAAACGCATGAGTGAAGCCACCGGCGTGGAAGCTCAGACCATCCATCGTCTGCTGGAAAGTACCTTTTTGGGGGAAGATGTCCGCAGGCAGACCTTTGACCGGAACGAAGAAAATCCCATTGAGGCAGATGTGATCATCATCGACGAAACTTCTATGGTGGATATTATGCTCATGCACGCCCTTTTGCGGGCGGTTGCGCCAGGTACTCGTCTAATTTTTGTAGGGGACGTGGATCAGCTGCCTTCCGTTGGCCCCGGCAATGTGCTGAAAGATATGATTCGCAGTGAACGGCTGAAAGTCGTGCGTTTGGAGCATATTTTCCGTCAGGCACAGGAAAGCGCCATCATCATGAATGCCCACCGCATCAACAAAGGGGATGACCCTGTTCTCAACGAAAACGGTACGGACTTCTTTTTGTGAAACGTGCTTTCGGGGAAGATGTGGTGCGTACTATTCGGGATTTGGTGCTGACCCGTCTGCCGAAATTTACGGGATGTGACGGCCTACGGGATATGCAGGTGCTGACACCTATGCGCAAAGGCGTTTTAGGTGTGCAGAATCTCAACACCGTTTTGCAGGCTGCTTTGAATCCTCCTTCTGAGGAACGAGCGGAAAAAGAATTCCGTCAGATTGTCTTCCGGGAAGGGGACAAGGTCATGCAGATCAAAAATAACTATAATATTGCGTGGCGCATGTATAATGCCATGGGAAAACGCTGTGATGAAGGCGTAGGCATATTTAACGGCGATGCGGGCATGATAAGAGAGATCGATGACGCTAACGAAACCATGCAGGTGGTTTTCGATGATGGGAAAGTGGTGGATTACGATTATTCCCAGCTGGAAGAACTGGAACTGGCTTATGCCATCACCATCCATAAATCTCAGGGCAGTGAATATCCTGTTGTTATCATTCCCGTTCACAGTGGCCCGCCTATGCTTATGACAAGAAACTTGCTCTATACAGCGGTGACCCGTGCCAAAACATTGGTGGTGCTGGTAGGCATACAGGAAACCATTTCTGCCATGGTCAGCAACGACAGGGAAGTGGAACGGTATACAGGTCTTGCCCAGCGGATACGGAATCTTTATGATTTTATGGCGGAGGCGGAAGAATGAGAAGTGTGAAAGAAACCATGCTGGAATTTCTTTTTCCGCCCAGATGCGCCATTTGCGGCAGTCTTTTGCCTTTGGAGAAAGAGGAACGGCTATTGTGTCCCGATTGTCTGGCACATCCGCCTTTTCTCACAGGAGAGAAATGTCAGATCTGCGGCAGACCTGTGGACAATGACGTTCTTTGTCATCGGTGCCGCCACGGGGATTTTCTGTTTGAGGCAGGCACAGCGGCATTTTCCTATGAAACCATGCAGGAGGAGATTGCCGCTTTTAAGTTTCATGGGTATCGCCATGAAGGTGAGCGGCTCAGTCACTTGATGGCAGAATATCTTTTGCAGGAGCATCCTGACTGGACAACATGGGCAGATGTGCTGACGGAAGTGCCACTCCATGCCAATAAACTGCGGTTTCGCGGATTCAATCAGGCAGAAATTCTTTGCGAAGGATTGGCGAAAGAAACGGGAATGTATCATGTGCCCGGTGTGTTGGAGCGTCGTGTGGATACACTGCCCCAAAGCAGTCTGAAAGCGGCACAGAGAAAGGAAAATCTGAAGAACGTATTTGGTGTGGCAAAGAAAGAAGTCATTGAAGGAAAACGCGTATTGCTGCTGGATGATATCTTCACCACAGGCGCCACACTACAAGAATGTACACGTACCCTTTTGCGGGCAGGAGCGGCGGCGGTTCGTATATACTGCTTATCGGTGGTCTGCAAAGAGGAGGATTTTGAACAGAATTCCATAGAAAAACCCTAAGAAATGACAAAAGTTTTCATGCAAGTGGGAGATTTTCGAAAAAAAACGAGGTTTCCTTTGTAAATCGTGAGAAAAAATAGTATAATTTTGTACCGTAAATGAAACAGTTAACGGATGTGACAATAGATTTGGGAGATTAAAAAATGGTACGGATTGGATTTGATAACGACAAATATTTGCAGATGCAGTCAACACGCATCAAAGAAAGAATCGGACAGTTTGGGGGCAAACTTTATCTGGAGTTTGGGGGCAAGCTTTTCGACGACTATCATGCTTCCCGGGTACTGCCGGGCTTCAAGCCGGATAGTAAAATCAACATGCTGGTGCAGGTGAAAGAGGACGTAGAAATCGTTCTGGTCATCAATGCCGGCGATATTGAAAAGAACAAAGTTCGCGGCGATCTGGGCATCACTTACGACATGGACGTTCTGCGCCTTATTGACGCGTTCCGTGGCTACGGCCTGTATGTGGGCAGCGTCGTACTGACACAGTTTAACGGTCAGGAAAGCGCGGTGGCTTATCAGCGGAAACTGGAAAATCTGGGTCTAAAGGTATATCGCCATTACACCATCCCTGGCTACCCCAGCAATGTGCCCCTCATCGTCAGCGAAGAAGGCTTCGGAAAAAACGAATATATCGAAACAGAACATTCTCTGGTTGTTGTAACAGCACCTGGCCCCGGCAGCGGTAAAATGGCAGTCTGTCTTTCTCAGCTGTACCATGAAAACAAACGTGGCATCAAGGCTGGCTATGCGAAATTCGAAACATTCCCCATCTGGAATGTGCCTTTGCAGCACCCCGTCAACCTGGCTTATGAAGCGGCTACCGTTGACCTGAACGACATGAACATGATTGACCCCTTCCATCTGGAAGCTTACGGCGAAACCACTGTGAACTATAACCGTGACGTAGAGGTATTCCCGGTACTGAACGCCATGTTTGAAAAGATTTACGGGGAATCTCCCTATAAATCCCCCACAGATATGGGCGTTAACATGGTAGGCAACTGCATCGTGGATGACGAAGCGGTGAAAGACGCCTCCAGAAATGAAATCATCCGCCGGTATTATAAAGCCCTGTGCGAACAGAGAAAAGGCAACGGCGGCGAAGAATCCATCTATAAACTGGAACTGTTGATGAAGCAGGCAGGCACTGGCGTGGATAACCGTCCCGTAGCAGCAGCGGCTATGAAGAGAGCCGAAGAAACCGGCGCACCTGCGGCAGCCATCGAACTGCCTGATGGTACCATCGTTACCGGCAAGACAAGCTCTCTGCTGGGCGCGTCTTCTGCCATGCTGCTGAACGCACTGAAGAAACTGGCAAATCTGGATCACGATGTGAAGCTGATTTCTCCCACCATCATCGAACCTATCCAGCATTTGAAAGTGTCCCATCTGGGCAACCATAACCCCAGACTGCACACAGATGAAATCCTCATCGCCCTGTGCATTTGTGCCGCAACAGATGAAAAGGCGGAACTGGCTATGCAGCAGCTGGAAAAACTGAAATGCTGCGAAGTACACTCTTCCGTTATCCTTTCTGGTGTGGATGAAAACGTATTCCAGAAACTGGGCGTGAACCTGACTTGTGAACCCATTTATCAGACCAAAAAGCTGTTCCACGGCTAATTTGTCACAGTCCATTTCAAAAAATAAAAAAGAGCCGAAAATTTCTGTTGATGCAGAGATTTTCGGCTTTTCTGTTATAAAAATAAGCCGGATATTCCCAAAGGAACATCCGGCATTTGTATGCTTATTTTTCAATGAGTTTTTTAGCCAGTTCGTAATCAGATTTCTTTACATATACTTTGTGTTCCAGACAACGATTGCTCATGTCGCTGTTGACACTGACCTGAGCACCCAGAGGGGAAGTGGATGAGCTTATGAGGCTTTGTCCGCCCAAAGGGGACTCGATACGCTTTGTGTCCAAATCATACTCAATGTTGTTTTGTTTCAGAATATCTCTTACACGTGCCTGTTCTGCCATGTCGTAAGTGATGCAGACTTCTTTTCTGTTGAATACGTTAATCATATAAACCCCTCCTGTTCCAGCAGAGAAACTGCCTGCTGTAATTGCTTTTTATGGACATAAAAGGTATACGCCATGGATTGTGTCATCATGGTTTCGGGATCGGGCACAGGAAAAAAGCCGTTGGTCTGATGGGGATCTTTCACTGACACCATGTGTTCCACGCCCCCGTGGGTCAGCAGATTCCGCAGCTTGGTCTGTTCTTCCAGTGAAGATACTGTGATCAGTTCTACGCTGTTAAAGGATGTGAACATGTTATCGCCTCCTGTTTGCCGTCCTTACGCTTTTTTCATCATAGCATATTTCTTCCAAAATGAAAAGAATAAATGTCTGACTACCAGAACAGTCGCAGTAGCCCCATGGCAAGGAAAATGCCGCCGGACAAAAGGGTATAGCGGTTTTCCGCCATGGGTGCCGCTTCCATAAGCCGTTTTCCTGCGCCTGCGCCAACAGAAAGGAAAAATGTCTGCAAAAGAGCAGCGAAAAAAGGCAGCCAGTATACGGAAAACCCTGCCGCGGCAGCACTGAGCCCAACGCCGCAGGCATCGGCGGAAAGCACCAGACCCAACAGCAAAGCTTCGCCTGCTTCCAGCACGGCAGAACCGTCTGTGTCGCATTGGGAAGGACTGCGCAGGAATTTCAGGGGAGAGGGGCTGTCAGTCTGTTTGCGGCATCCTTGAAACAGCAGGAACAGACCAAAGCCCACCAGAAACAACGCCGCCCCTCGCTCCGCCCAGTGGGGAGGCAGACAGGCAGCTAGAAAGGTACCAGCTTTGAGAAAAAGAAACAACAGCGCAGCCGTTTCCAATCCCAAAACCACACGGGAAAAAATGGGCAGGGAGATACGCCTAAGCCCGCATGCCATACCGGCTCCCAGCGCGTCCAGACTGAGAGAAAGCGCCAGCAGAAAGGAAAGAATCATGGGAAACACCTCCTGTGGTCATCATATGCACCAGTCATGTTTTTGGTCATAGGCGCATAGAATGGAAAAGCAGGACAACCAAAGACAATGAGAGAAACGGGTGAGGATATGAATTGGTGGCAAATGGAAACGAAAGAAGCGGCACGCCGGCTGGAAACAGACGAAAAACAGGGATTAACTTCCCAAATGGCGGCGGAGCGGCTGGCGCAAAAAGGCAGGAATGAACTGGCTGAAACGGACGGCAAAAAAAGTCTGTTCTGGCGGTTCCTGGCACAGTTTGATGACTTTATGATATTGCTGCTGCTGGGAGCGGCAGTGGTGTCTGTGGTCATTTCCAGATTGAGCGGGGAAAATGATGTGCTGGATGCGGTGATGATTCTGGGCATTGTGGTACTGAATGCGGCATTGGGGCTTTTTCAGGAAAGCAAAGCAGAAAAGGCGCTGGAAGCCCTGAAAAAATGGCGGCGCCTCATGCTCGTGTCATTCGAGATGGTGTGGTGCGTGAAATTCCGGCGGCAGAAGTGGTGCTGGGGGATTTGCTGTTGTTGGAAACAGGGGACGCTGTCTGTGCTGACGGGCGTGTGGTGGAAAGCTGCAGTCTGAAAACAGAAGAAAGCGCCCTGACAGGAGAAGCGCTGCCGGTGGAAAAAACGGCGGCAGGGGGCTTGCCCGCAGAAACGGCAACAGGTGACCGGAAAAACATGGTGCTTGTGGGAGGATATGTGGTCTACGGCAAAGGGAAAGTGCTGGTGACAGCAACGGGCATGGATACAGAAATGGGGCGTATTGCCGCTATGCTTTCCCATACATCTGACAGCATGACGCCTTTGCAGAAGAAATTGGAACAGACAGGAAAACAGCTGGGCATTGGTGCACTGGCAATCTGTGCTCTCATTTTCTGCATGGGGATTTTGCAGGAGAAACCGCCCTTTTCCATGTTTATGACGGCGGTGAGTCTAGCGGTGGCAGCCATTCCCGAAGGACTGCCTGCCATTGTGACCATTGTGCTGGCTATGGGTACTTCTCGTATGTCGGAAAAACATACCATCGTCAGAAGATTGTCGGCAGTGGAAACATTGGGCGGCGCGCAGGTTATTTGTTCTGACAAAACAGGGACATTGACCCAGAACCGTATGCAGGTCACTACATGGACAGATTACAGCCATAGAGAGCCGAAAATGAGGATTTGCGTGAAACAGTGGCAAATCTTTTTGCCCTCTGCAATGACTGCAATGTGTCCGATGGAAATTTGCAGGGAGAACCTACGGAAAAAGCTCTTGGGGAATATGCCCAAAGCATGGGTATCGACTTTGCCGCCCTCCGGCGGGACATGCCGAGGGTGGGAGAAATTCCTTTTTCTTCGGCAAGAAAGCGCATGACCACCCTCCACAAAACAGAGGATGGCTGGATTTCTGTCACAAAAGGCGCACCGGATATTCTGCTGGAAAAATGCGCCTTCTGTATGGAGGGCAGTGGACAGGTTCCCTTTGACAGCAGACGAAAAAGCATGGCAAGAATGGTCAATGGGGAAATGGCGGCACAGGCGCTCCGAGTAGTAGCGGTGGCGTTTCGCCAGTGGTCGGAAAAACCACCTCTGACAGAAGAAACCTTGGAGCGGAATCTGGTTTTCGCAGGCATGGCAGGCATGGTAGACCCACCCAGACCGGAAGTAAAAGAGGCGGTACATCTTTGCAGACAGGCAGGCATCCGTCCTGTCATGATTACGGGAGACCATGTGCTGACAGCAGAAGCCATTGGCAAAGAATCGGGCATTTATCAGAAAGGAGACTGCGCTGTCACAGGGGCGGAACTGGACAAAATGAGCGACAAGGAACTGGAAACGGCGGCGGAAACCTGCACCATCTTTGCCAGAGTGGCACCGGAGCATAAAGTCCGTATTGTGAAAGCCTTCCAGAAAAGGGGCAATGTGGTTGCCATGACAGGGGATGGTGTCAACGATGCCCCTGCCCTGAAAACGGCAGACATCGGCTGTGCCATGGGCAAAAGCGGCACGGAAGTGGCAAAAGGGGCATCAGACCTGATTTTGACAGATGATAATTTTGCCACCATTGTGGAAGCCGTACGGGAAGGACGAGGCATTTACGACAATATCCGCAAAGCAGTCCATTTCCTCCTTTCCAGCAATATCGGGGAGATTTTGACCATTTTTGTGGCAATGCTTCTGGGCTGGGCGGCGCCTCTTTTGCCCATTCAGCTTTTGTGGGTGAATCTGGTGACGGACTCTCTGCCTGCCATTGCCCTTGGTATGGAGCCGGCAGAGGAAAACATCATGGAACGACCGCCCCGGAAAAATACCGGAAGTTTGTTTGGGGACGGACTTGGCGGCAGAATCCTGTTAGAAGGGGTTATGATTGGGGTTTTGGCGTTGCTGGCTTTCGGCATTGGGCATGTATATTTTGACCAAGAAGACGGCTATGCCGTAGGGCGTACCATGGCTTTTGCGGTGCTTTCTCTTTCTCAGCTGGTGCATGCTTTCAATATGCGGGGAGAAGGCTCTCTGGGGAAATTGCCCTTCTGCTCTAATAAGTTTCTTCTCATGGCATTTGTGGTGGGGGTTGTCCTCCAGTGTGTTGTGATCATGATGCCGCCTTTAGCAGGTATTTTCCAGGTGGTACCTTTGAACGGAGAACAGTGGCTGTTGACAGCGGCTCTTGCGCTGGCGCCTTTGCCTTTGGTGGAACTGGAAAAAGCCATCTGGCATCCAAAACAGAAATAAAATTTTTAAAACCTGACTTTTTCCAAGTCGAGTTTTTTACGGAATCTTCATAAGAAAACAAAGAAAGCCAAAATCCTTATGATGACAAAGGAGTTTGGCTTTCTTATTTTATTCAGATTTTATTTGTTATGGTTGCTTTGCGGTGTCAATTTTTGCCAAGACACTTTGGCAGAATTTTGCCTTTTTGCCGCCTTTCTTTTGTTGTATAATGAAACTATATAGAGAGGAGGGGGTTCCCATGAAACATGCAGTCATTACGGGAGCCACAGGCGGCATCGGACATACTCTGGCGGAAGGCTTTGCGGCGGCAGGGTATTTTGTCATTGCTACGGACTTGCCCGAAACAGCAGATTTTACAGGAGAAAATATGGTATACCTGCCCATGGACTTACGGCAGGAAGCAGACATAAAACAGTTTTTTGAAACCGTGCGCCAGAAATACGGCGTCATTGACGTACTGGTGAACTGCGGTGCCATCAGTCGTATGCAGAAATCTCCGTTGGAATTGACAGCAGCGGAATTTGATGATGTCATTCATACAAACCTGCGGGGGACTTTTTTGTGCTGTCAAAATTTCCTTCGTGCCAATGAAGGCGCGGAATACGGCAGAATCATCAACATTGCTTCTACCAGATGGAATCAGAACGAAGCGGGCTGGGAGGCTTACGGCGCATCCAAAGGCGGCGTGGTTTCTCTTACCAACAGCCTGTGCGTATCTTTGACGGATACGGCGGTGACGGTGAACGCCATCAGCCCCGGCTGGATTGAAACGGGAGATTATGACGCTTTGACGGAAGCAGACCATAAACAGCATCCTTCCGGACGAGTGGGGAAACCTGCGGATATTCTGCGGGCATGTCTGTTTTTGGCAGCTGCGGAAAGCGATTTTATCAACGGCATCAATCTGGTGGTAGACGGCGGTATGACCAAGAGAATGATTTATGTGGAATGAATTTGTCCTTTTTGGGCGGACAAAGGATTTTAAAGGCGCAAAAGCCCGAAACAAAGCAAAAAAAGGCTTTGCAGTGGGGGTGTTTCGTGATATAATCTGAATGTTAGGGCGAAATTTAGAAAGTCCTTTGGCGAATGATTTGGAAGGATGAATGTTGTTTATGGATAAATTGATTGTACAGGGACGTAAACGTCTTGTAGGGGAAGTCAACATCAGTGGCGCGAAAAACGCGGCTGTTGCAGTGATTCCCGCGGCTATCATGGCAGAGGGCGTCAGTGTATTGGAAAACCTGCCCCGCATTGAGGATGTGAACAATCTCTGTCATACCATCGAAAAACTGGGTGGCACATGCACCTATTTGGATAATGGGCATACATTGAAGATCGACTGCGATAAGGGAACAGCCCATTGTGCCACTTTTGAAGAAGTACAGAAGATCAGAGCTTCTTATTATTTCCTGGGAGCGATGCTTGCCAGATACAAAAAAGCGGAAGTTGCATTGCCCGGGGGCTGCAACTTTGGTGTCAGACCCATTGACCTGCATCTGAAAGGCTTCCGTGCCCTGGGTGCAACAGTGGAAGAAGGCAACGGCATGGTTCGTGCTTACGCAGACAGACTGGTGGGCACTTCCATTTATATGGACCAGGTAAGTGTAGGCGCTACCATCAATATCATGCTGGCTGCATCTATGGCAGAAGGCGTGACAACCATTGAAAATGCGGCAAAAGAACCCCATGTTGTAGATACCGCAAACTATCTGAACATGATGGGTGCCAATATCAAAGGCGCTGGTACAGATGTGATCCGTATCAAAGGTGTGGAAAAACTCCACGGCGCACAGTATACCATTATTCCTGACCAGATTGAGGCAGGAACATACATGATCGCCGCAGCCATTACCGGCGGCGATGTGCTGGTGAAGAACATCATTCCCAAGCACATGGATTCTCTAACAGCAAAGCTGGATGAAATGAACGTGACTATTGAGGAGCATGATGACTCCATCCGTGTCACAGCAAACAGACCTTTGCACTGTGCAAACGTCAAGACCATGAGTTATCCCGGTTTCCCCACAGACTTGCAGCCCCAGATCGCGGCGCTGCTGAGCGTTTGTCAGGGACAGAGCGTTATCACAGAAAACGTATGGGACAACCGTTATCAGTACATTGACGAACTGCGGAAGATGGGCGCACAGGTGCAGATCGACGGCAGAATCGCCCGCATTGACGGCATTCCCCGTTTGACTGGGGCAAATGTTTCCGCCACAGACCTGCGTGCAGGGGCAGCCATGATTCTGGCGGCACTGGCAGCAGAAGGCGAAAGCGTCATTGATGGAGTGAAGTACATCGACAGAGGTTATGAAGAAGTCGAACATAAATTCAATGCACTGGGTGCGGATATCACCCGTGTGAGCGAATAAGAGAGAAATTTTTTAACAGCCGTAAGAGGGAGCGGAAGGCGGAACTTTTGCGGCTGTTTTTATGGAATATTTTGGAAAGGAGGGGGATCCCTTGGATTTTTGTACCATTGCCAGCGGCAGCAGCGGCAACAGCCTGTTTATGGGCACAGAACATACGAAAATTCTCATCGATGCAGGCGTCAGCGGTAAGCGGATACTGGAAGGACTGGAAAAACTGTCTCTCACTGGTGACCAGATCGACGCTTTGTTTATCACCCATGAGCATATTGACCATGTGAAGGGGGCAGGGGTATTTTCCCGGAAGTTTGACGTGCCGATCTATGCCACCATGGAAACGTGGGACGCTATGGAAGGTATCCTGGGCAAAATTGCCCCACGCAACAAACGTTTTGTATATGAAGGGGAGCCATGTGTCATCAATGACCTGTGTGTGAAACCTTTTGCTATTCCCCATGACGCGGCGGCACCTGTGGGTTACAGCGTTTTTGCGGGAGAAAAGAAAATCACTGTGGCCACAGACATCGGCCATGTGACAGATATTATCCGGGAGAATATCACCGACAGCGATATTTTGCTTCTGGAATCCAACCATGACGAGGATATGGTGAAAAAAGGGCGGTATCCTTGGAATCTGAAACAGCGTATTCTGGGGGAAAGAGGGCATCTGTCCAACCGCACCGCCGGCGCATTGCTTGCGGAGGTTATGAGCGGAAAAATGAAACATATTTTCCTGGGACATTTGAGCGAAGAAAACAACAGCCCCTACCTTGCTTATGAAACGGTGGAGGAGATTCTGGAACGAAACCGCATCAAACTGGGCGGCGCATTGAAAATGGATATGGCTGCCAGAAATTCCAATGGGGCAAAGGTCACCATTTGAGGAGGGAGAAGCCATGCGAATTACCATTGTTTGCGTAGGCAAGCTGAAAGAAAAATACTGGCAGGATGCCATTGCGGAATACAGCAAGCGTTTGAGCCGGTATCATAAATTGGAAATCGTGGAACTGCCCGACGAGAAAGCGCCGGAAACCATGAGTCCAGCGCAGGAAGAAGAAGTGAAGAAAAAAGAAGGGGAACGCATTCTGAAAGCCATCAAAGACGATGCCTTTGTGGTAGCTCTTGCCATTGAGGGAAAAGGGCTCACATCCGAAGGTCTGGCAGACTTCATGGCAAAAAAAGCTGTTGGCGGCGTCAGCCATATGGCTTTTGTCATTGGCGGTTCTCTGGGATTGTCTGCGGAAGTCATGAAACGGGCAGATTTTGCTTTGAGTTTTTCTGCTATGACATTCCCCCATCAGATGATGCGGGTGATTTTGCTGGAACAGATTTATCGGGCAGAACGGATCAACCGGAAAGAACCTTATCATAAATAATTTCGTCAAAGGCTCATTTCATTCAAGCCTTTGACGAGGGGCGAAAAGAATGGAGCAGAGTTTGTGGAAGCGCAGACTCTGTTTTTATTTTGTAAAAAGTTATCGAAGGAGTGTGTATGTACTTTTTTGAAAAAA
>BBZU01000003.1 GCA_001304995.1 Clostridia bacterium UC5.1-1D10
TGTGCCATTTTTACCTCCTATTTTGATCTATCCAAAACTACTCTAATAGCTTAATACATTTAACCTATATACCTATTTCATACATTTTCTCTTTTCTAAACAGATAATTTATTTTACTACACAACTGTAAATTTTTCTACCCTACACTTAATGAAGCAATCCTAGCTCTCAAGCCAATCAAAATTCCCGTCATCGTTTAATAGGATTCATCTATTCCCACGATTTCAGTATATCCTCCCACCGCTTTCTGCATTGCTTCCAATGTATTTTTCTTCAGGATGTTTATGCGGCTTTACTTTTAGCACTTTAATGACATTTTTCCTTCAATATTTTTTACCCCCTTCCAAAATTTTGTCAAAAAAATTTTTCAAAAATGGTTGTTTTTTGAAAACCACTTTTTGTCGATTTTTAGAAATAAAAAAAGGCAGTGGGATTTACGTATCTCACTGCCCAAAAAGCGTTTTTTGAATCCAAAAACGCCATATCATCTATTTTGATCACTAGTCCTAGTATGCAATTTATTTTGCATATACAATAGCTCATTATTTACTGTGCCAAGACTACCATTGCATACATAATCAATGTAATCGCTCGGTAAAGATCTTTTAAATCTACTGACTCGTTTGGTTGATGGATCTTATTTTCTTGAAATGGAAAAATGGGGCCAAAAGCTACCATATTAGGAAAAGATTTTGCATAGGTACTGCCACCAATAGCAATCGGTGCAATTTCTTCCCCCATCTCACTACAATATAAATTCATGAGTTTTCTCACAATCTCAGTATCTTTTGAAATGTAAAGTGGAGGATTATTTTTTTTATCTGCTATTGTCATTTCATATTTACCTGAAAGTTGACCCATTTGATCTATCACATCTGCTGCATTAATTCCATATGGATATCTGATATCAAATTCGTAAAAAACCGATTCTTTCTTTTTGTACACCTTTCCCAGATTAATCGTTATTTTACCCAAATCTTCTTCAAAGGATCGAACACCCTTCTCTAATTCTCGCGGAAACATCATCAGACTTTCCTGTATAAAACAACTCATTCTCTTAATAGCTTCAGGAACATCGCCAAGAGTCAACAATTCCTTCGACGCTTTTAGAGCAGCATTGATTCCTTTCCATGGCTCACTGGCATGAGCATTTTTCCCTTCAAAGTTTTTTGATACCTTGTTTTCGTTTGCTCATCAAAAAAAGCTATTGAAAAGTTTGACATTACCGCATTTATAGCTTTGCCCCCATTACATTCCTCAAATAACATATCCTCTTTTGCTGTAAGTTTCTGTTCAATAACAATTTGGATGGCTCCTTTTTCCGAATAAATAACTGGAAACTGTGCATCTGGTGTAAATCCGCAAGACGGCATTTCCTCTTTACTTGTTATATAATGCTTTACACACGAAGACCCGCTTTCTTCATCTGTGCCTAAAATGACACGAATCCTTTTATTTAGCTGTATACCACTATCTTGAATTGCTTTTAATGCGTATAATGCCCCTATTATAGGGCCTTTATCATCTAAGGCACCTCGTCCCCATAAAATCCCTTCTGAAATGACTGCTTCATAGGGAGGATGTTTCCATTCACCCTCTGCCGGAACTACATCTAAATGTCCCAATACTGCAATCATTTGATCTCCTTTTCCAATCTCAGCGTAGCCTATTTTATGATCAATATTTTTCACACGAAGTCCCAGTTCTTTTGCCTGCAACAAAGCATCCTCTAAAGCCATATTCACAAATTTCCCATAAGGTGCCCCTGCTTCTGGCTTACCTTTCACACTTGGAATACGCATATTATTTTGAATTCCTTCTATCATTCTGTCATAATACCGTTCCAAACATAAATCTAAAATTTCCTTTTGTACCATTACAAAGCCTCCTTTAAATAAAAACGCCATGCTAAATATACAGCATGGCGTTTTCTCACACAATTTTCTTTTCCATCAATTTACTTAAGCCATAATACAGAACAACCGTGAGAATAATCGCAGTGATTGTTGTAGAACCAAACTTGGAAATATATGCGATTCCTCCACCTAAAACAACTGATACAAAGGCAAGTGGTTTATAAGAGGTCGTCTGATCCATATTTTCGAAATCATATTGATGTTTTTTCTTTAGTAAGTAATAATCTACTGCCAAAACAGCACCTATTGGAGGTAAAAATGTTCCTAACGCAGACAAGAACCCTACAAAATGGTTTTGGATGCCAGTAACAGCCAAAGCAGTAAAAATGACACCGCATACGGCTGAAACGATATGCTTGTTAATCCCTGGCTTAATATTGATAATTGCCAAAGCTGCGGAATACAAATTATTATCATTACTTGTCCACTGACCTAATACAACAATCAGTAAGCCCAAAACACCCATGCCTAAAATACTGAGGCCTTCCATGATATTAGCGCTATTTGTCGCTTTTGCCACAACAAAACCACCCCAGTTTGCTGCAGCAAAAACAAACATTGCTACAATAACACCCACGGAATTATCCATTTTGCTTCTCGCATATCTGGAAATATCCGGCTGTAAAACTGCCCCAGTAATCCAACCACCTACTACAATTGTAATACCAGTTCCGATGGTAGCAGGATTATCTGGCATATGTGCAATGATAGGACTCAGACCCGTTGTGCTGATTGCCATAATGGCACAGTAAAGACAAAGTCCCAAAAGTAACGGTGCTGCTACCATACTTAAATAAGTCATCCCTTTATAGCCAACAATGGCAGTTGACATCATGAGCAATCCACCCCAAATTGTAGCAACAACTGGGGATGTCAAAAAATGCCCTGGCAGCATCAGCGCGATAGTTTCACCAAAATACCCACATTGGTATGAAAACCACCCCAACATTGATATTCCCAAAACCAGACCAACAATATTGGAACCTTTTCTACCGAAAGGAACTCTAGATAACATTGATGTAGAAATGCCTTGATTTGCTCCGATTCCCCCAGTTAGCGAAGCAAGTATGGCCAAAATCACACTGCCTACAACAATTGCAATCGTGCCTTCTTTAAAATTCATAACTTCCGCCAGTGCTGATCCTGTATATAAAGTTGACATAGCAACTGCCATCCCAGTTGTAACTACAGCAATATTAATTGGACTTTTCCGTTTGTCATGTGGTACAGGTCTATCAGGATAATCATAATATTTATCCTCTGGCGTATAAACATTTTGATCCATAACAATTCTCCTTTCAGACTCCTTAAGGTTTATACGTCAACATATACAATCTTATTTATTTCATACGTTCTTCTACTGGAACATAGGAAATATCTTCGAAACCAAAATATTGAGGGTCTAATACCTTTTTGATTTTGTCTTGTCTCAATCTCTCATCACAAGGCAAAACAATGATTGCCACTTCCTGCGCCTGACGCATCTTCGGATTTGGAATTGGTTCACCTGTATGACGATCAACAACACAAATCAAATCCGGACTGGAAACAAATGGTTCTCCATTTTTCCAGCATACATGGTTTTCATTTTTAAACCAGATTTTGTATTCATCTCCAGCATCGCTCTGAATGGTTGTCGTTCCCCAGTAGTATCCGATTCGATCTTCATCTTCAAAGTCTGTTCTTTTTCCTTCTGCCAACACCCAACCGCCAACTTTTTCTGCAATTTTCTGAGGAATATGATCCAGATGTGCTTCCTGAGCTTCACGAATAAACTTACCAAGTTCATAAGATTTGGAGAGAGTTCCAGCAATTACGGTTTCTTTCAATTCTTTCCCACTCATAATAAAACCTGCCTGACCGGCCAAACCATATGCACCAGCGCTAATAAGCTTACCAATTCTTTCAACTACACGAAGATTGGTTGCCTTTTTGATAATACAAACATTATCCCATTCATCAACAGAAGCGACAGGAAGCCATTTTCTGTCATACAAATATGGTGTAATCTGCAAAATTTCCGGAATAGCACGTCCACAATAATCTCCATCAACTGCCATCATACCCAAAGAACTGCCTGCAGAAATGGGGCCAGAAGTATTCGCACCTGCCAGTTCAATAGGAACAACTACTGTTGTTTTTACCCCTGTATATGCTTCCAGTTCCTGAATTGCTTTTGCCAGTCTGGCTTTTTCTTTATTTACGCCATCAATAAAACCAAAACCTGCCATTTCCTTAAGAGTTGCTTCATCATGCGGTGCAATAGAACCCATCAAAAACGGGCATACAGCAACAGCATCATCGGGAATCTCTGAAATATCTGTTATTTGTACAAAGCCTTTTTCATTAATTTCGCTCATCAAAGACTCAATCCCATTTTCAGGAAGTCCGCCCCCGCCAGTTGCATAAAATGTACAACCTCTTACAAAATCTGTTGCTTCCTGAATGTTTGTCAATTTTTTGTTGCCATAATTACCACTCTCCTGTTTTGTATTTTTCTTTAATTATACAAATCCATAATTCTGAAACAATTGTCAAAAAACAAAAATGCAAACCAAATTTTATAAAAAAAACAAACCAAGTTATGGTTTATTTTTTTACACTTTATTCACTTTTCTTTCATCTTCATAAACAAAGCCAATGTATATAATGTATCCATATCTGACGGCCTTTTTAAGTTGATCTGCAGGAGTTCCTCAATTTTCTTCATTCGATATTGCACTGTGTTATAGTGGATAAATTCTGCCTTTGCCATCTCTTTCAAATTCATTTTATATTCTAAACAACAGTCAACAATCATTTTTTTCAAATTGCTTTTATTCTTCTTATCGTATATATCCAGCCTATTTTGCATGCTTTGATACAGTATCCGCATTGGTGAATGGAGAAGAAACTGCATTTGAAGAATTGATTGAATTTCACTTCGATCATATATTCTACTGTTTTTTATTTCTTTTAGACAAGCAAAAACCTCAATTACTTTAGGCAGAAATAAGAATAAATCTTCCTTTCCATATACTGTTGCTACAATTGTATGATACGGGAAATTAGATATATTCTCAATGGAATTCTTCACATCCAAAAATTTATTTTCTTCATGCCCAAATAATAGATAAACAAATTTTTGTTGAACTTCTGTGTGTACAACTCTAAATCCTTCTTGCTTTATAATAGAATCCATGAGTATCTTTATATTTCTATTTTTCTCAAAATCTCCTTGCTTCGCAATACAAATAACACCTACAGCTTTTTCCAGATCAATTTTCTGCTTTTCTGCAACAGCAAATGCCTGCGACCTATTATCACCCAGAATTGACAAAATCAATTCATGCTGACTCTTGTGAAGAATATCTTTTTCCCATATATCTATAATCATCTCGAAACTTTGCATAATAAAACTTACATTATGCAATTGCTGTGTTCTTGAAAACATGCCCAACCATAAATACGTATTATTATGCCATATCTTTTTCCAAACACACCGATTTCCATCATCAATGAAAAAAAGACATTATCCTTTCTATCATCAAACAAATCCTGTTTTTTCAACAGCTCCTTCATCTGCAAGATATCTAAACCGCAGGAACAAATCTCTTCCATACTATTTTCCAATAGCATCAGTGTAATATCATATGAATCACTTAAAAAATTTTAATCCTTCCGAAAAAGATCTTTGTTTCTGATTTAGTTCCATTATCCCCTTTAGAATAGTTCTCTCTTTCTTTGATTCATGTTCACTTTTCCTCATTAAAAGACCCATTATATCATTCATCACAGAAGCATAAGATATTTGGGGATCATTAGGTGGGCAAATTAATGGAAGATCCAGCTTATCACATAACGCAATCACACTATAATCCAAACTTTTTATAACATAGCCTATATAAAATAAAACAATACCTGCTATTTTTCTTTGTTTTAACGCATAAATTAACTGAAGCTGCTTTTCAACATTTTCTTTGATATCATTACAAGACGTAATTACAATTTCTCCTTGCTTCAGATTTAATAAAGAACTCCCCTCTTCATTTAGATCAGACATTTCTAAGACAGTAACACCAGATATCTTATTATTCAAACCTCTGCTTCCCGCTAAAATAGTTGCATTTCTTAATGAATTTGTATTATGTAATAAAGCATTGATGGTATCCATAACACACCTCTTTCCTTTGCTATATAGGATTGTAATAATTGTTCGTTTCACAACTGCATGATGTTCTTTTTTCAAAACACATATATAAATCAATCCCACATAGTTAATCCACAATTATTCTAGTTCCTTTTTATATTTAAACCCCCTAATAGACAAAGATCCACATTTATAAAAAAGTATATCACAAAGATTCTAGTACAACAACCTCTGCTAATTTACCAATATTGGCAAATATAGGTTTAAAATTCTTTCATGTTCTTCCATAAACATTCCATCCTTGTAGGTAGCACTTTATGTAAAACTTAAGATTTATAAAAATAAATCATTTCCTCTGTATTCAATTTTTTAAAGACTTCAGGATGTTCATACAACTTTACTTTTGGCACTTTCATGACATTTTCCTTCAAAAATTTGTCGAAAAAAATTTTTTCAAAAATTGGTTATATTTTTGGAAACCACTTTTTTGTAGATTTTCAGAAACGAAAAAAGGCAGCGAGATTTTTTCTATCTCACTGCCCGAAAATCGTTTTTCAGCTCCAAAAACACTATGTCATCTATAAAATTGGAATTTTTGAGGCTTTGAAAATCGCCCTCAAAAACCGCTGGAAGCCTTGATCTTACTGACTTCGCAGCTATGTCATCTATTTTGATCACTCATCCCAGTTATGATATACATTCTGTACATCATCGTCATCATCCAGCATATCCAGCAATTTATTCATTTTCTTGATATCTTCATCAGATTTCAGTTCTGTATATGTCTGAGGAATCATTGTCACTTCTGCGCTTGCCATAGGAATGCCTGCTGCTTCCATAGCTTCACGTACTGCAGAGAAGTCATCAGGAGAAGTTGTAATTTCGTAGCTGTCTTCTTCTGCTGCGAAGTCTTCTGCGCCTGCATCCAGAGCTGCCATCATCAGTTCTTCTTCATCCATTTCTACTTCTTCTTTATCAATCACGATCAGACCTTTCTGGTCAAACATGAAAGATACGCAGCCGTTGGTACCCATGTTACCGCCGCCTTTTTGTAAATGCATTTCTTACATTTGCAGCTGCACGGTTTCTGTTATCTGTCAGCGCTTCTACGATAACTGCTACACCACTGGGGCCATAACCTTCATATGTTACCAATTCGTATTCTACGCCTTCTTCGTTACCAGCTGCTTTTTTGATACTTCTTTCGATAGTATCATTGGGCATATTGTTAGATTTACATTTTGCGATTACATCACGCAGTTTACCGTTTACAGCGGGATCGGGGCCGCCAGCTTTTACTGCAACCTGAATTTCTCTGCCCAACATGGTAAATACTTTACCTTTGGCAGCATCATTTTTTCCTTTTTATGTTTAATATTCGCAAACTTAGAATGTCCAGACATTCATAACCCTCCTCGATTAAAATTCACCAAAATATTTTATCATTTTTTCATCGAAAAAACAAGATAAAACTACGATTCTGTCAACTGAAGTTCGCCATTTTGCCAAACACCAAAGACTTCATCCACCTTTTCGGCAGCCTGTTTGCCTTTCATAATATCCAGCATCTTCTTTTCGAAGGCTTCGGACTGTTCCGATTCTACCAGCACACAAAACTGCACCTGATCCGTATATTGGGTATCATGGAGCACATGTCCATCCTGCAAAATTTCATATTGTACTTTTCCAGAATCTGTGTAATCCACAGTCACAAAATAACGACTATACAGAACCAATTCTGCAATTCCAGCTGTCAGCAATCCTTCTTTTGCGGCTTTTCCATAGGCACGCACCAGACCGCCAGTACCAAGAAGCGTACCGCCAAAATATCTTGTTACCACAATAGCGGTATCTTTCACATCTTCCCCTTTGAGAACATTTAACACCGGCATACCTGCTGTTCCCTGTGGTTCCCCATCGTCACTGAAACGCTGAATTTCATTTCTTTCGCCAATCTGATAAGCGAAAACATTATGGGTTGCATCCCAATATTTCTTTTTCAATTCTTCGATAAAACTTCTGGCTTCTTCCTCTGTTTTTACAGGGCGAACAGTAGCGATAAAACGGGATTTCTTTTCCACAATTTCCGCTTCCGCCTGCGCCAGAATGGTTTTATATTTTTTCAACATAAGCAATCACCTTGCTTTAGTATACCAAAAAGCAGCAATCCACTCAAGAAAGAAACTGCATAAAAGCCATATTTTTTGCGCAGAATAATGCTGACAAACAAAAAGGAGGCATACAGACATGGCTGGACAAAAATATCAAGATCTTGCGGATTTACTGCTGCACAACGAACGTGCGAAACATTTTTATAAAGGCTTACCCGACACCACACAGATTGCATTATCCAACAACAGCAGCTCCATCTGCTCCATGGAAGACCTGAGAAATTTTGTAAGTACCGTGGAACAGAAAAAGAAATAAGTTTTCCCTACAAAACAATAACCCCATGGAACGACAGTTTTCTGTCATTCCATGGGGTTTCTCTATTCTTTTGAGGTCATTGCAAAGAACAGATTTTATTTCGCTGTAACGCTGTATTCGCCATTTTCTACATCTACTACCAAGGTTGTGCCCTGATCAATATCACCGGCAATAATCTTCCGTGCCAGCAGTGTTTCGATGTCACGCTGTACCAGACGTTTCAAAGGTCTTGCACCAAAGGCAGGATCATACCCAGTTTCTACGATATAATCTTTCGCACGTTCTGTCAGTTCACATTTCAGCTGTTTATCTGCCAGACGTTTGTTCAGATCTTTCATGATCAGGTCAATGATATGGGTGATGTTATCCTTTGTCAGAGGTTTGTAGAATACGATTTCATCCAGTCTGTTCAGGAATTCAGGACGGAAGGAATGATGCAGCAGTTCTTCTACCTGATTTCTTGCTTCCTGGGTAATTTCGCCGTTTGCATCAATGCCTTCCAGCAGATAATTGGAGCCCAAGTTACTTGTCAGGATGATAACGGTATTCTTGAAGTCAACAGTTCTGCCCTGAGAGTCTGTGATTCGGCCATCATCCAATACCTGAAGCAGAATATTGAACACATCAGGATGTGCTTTTTCCACTTCATCGAACAGGATTACGGAATAAGGTTTTCTCCGAACAGCCTCTGTCAGCTGACCGCCTTCTTCATAACCTACATATCCGGGAGGCGCACCAATCAGACGAGACACACTGAATTTTTCCATATATTCAGTCATATCGATTCTGACCATATTCTTTTCATCATCAAACAGGCATTCTGCCAATGTTTTTGCCAGTTCTGTTTTACCAACACCTGTGGGGCCCAAGAACATGAAGGAACCAATAGGTCTGTTAGGACTCTGGATACCTGCACGGCTTCTCAGGATTGCTTCCGCAACTTTCTGAACAGCTTCATCCTGTCCTACCACTCTTTCGTGAAGGATATCTTCCAGATGGAGCAGTTTTTCACGTTCGCCTTCCATCAATTTCGCAACAGGAATACCTGTCCATCGTTCGATGATACGAGCAATTTCTTCCTCGGTTACTTTATCACGCAGCAATGTATTCTTGTTGCCGTTTTCTTCAGCTTCCCGTTCTTTTTCTTCCAGTTCTTTCTGGAGCTGAGGCAGTTTGCCATATTTCAGTTCCGCTGCTTTGTTCAGATCATATTTCCGTTCAGCAGCTTCAATTTCCGCATTGACATCTTCGATCTGTTCACGGAGTTTCTGAACAACGCCAATGGCATCTTTTTCGTTTTCCCATTTTGCTTTCAAAGTTGCAAACTGGTCACGCATTTCTGCCAGTTCTTTCTGGATTTCTTCCAGATGTTCTTTGGAAAGTTTATCGTCCTCTTTTTTCAGTGCCGCTTCTTCGATTTCATGCTGGATGATCTTTCTCTGGATAATATCCAGTTCTGTGGGCATGGAATCCATTTCTGTACGAATCATAGCACAAGCTTCATCCACTAGGTCAATGGCTTTATCTGGCAGAAATCTGTCAGAGATATAACGGTTGGACAATGTCGCAGCCGCAATCATTGCCTGATCCTGAATTTTAACACCATGATATACTTCATACCGTTCTTTCAGACCACGCAGAATTGCGATGGTATCTTCCACCGTAGGTTCGTTTACCATAACAGGCTGGAAACGACGTTCCAGAGCAGGGTCTTTTTCGATATACTGTTTATATTCATTCAGTGTGGTTGCACCGATGCAATGCAGTTCCCCTCTTGCCAGCATAGGTTTTAACAGGTTCCCTGCATCCATGGCACCATCTGATTTCCCTGCACCAACAATGGTATGCAGTTCATCAATGAACAAAATGATTTTACCTTCGCTCTTTTTGACTTCATTCAAAACGGCTTTCAGACGTTCTTCAAATTCACCTCTGAATTTTGCGCCAGCAATGAGGGCGCCCATATCCAGAGAGAAAATGGTTTTGTCTTTCAGACTGTTGGGAACATCTTCTTTGACAATACGCTGTGCCAGACCTTCTGCGATGGCTGTTTTACCAACACCGGGTTCACCAATCAGCACAGGGTTGTTTTTGGTTTTTCTGGACAGAATACGGATAACGTTACGGATTTCATCGTCACGACCGATGACAGGGTCCAGTTTTTTGCTTCTTGCTTTTTCCACCAGGTCAGTACCATATTTCTTCAAAGCATCATAAGTTGCTTCAGGAGAATCACTGGTTACACGAGTATTGCCCCGTACTGTTGCCAGAATTTTCATAAAGCCTTCTTTGGTGATGTTATACTGACGGAAAATATCTTTCAGCGCCGCATTAGGGCTGTTTACCATTGCCATGAAAATATGTTCTACGGATACATATTCATCTGTCATATTTTCTGCCAGCTTTTCTGCTGCTGTCAGTGTTTTTTCCAAGTCAGAAGAAACATATGTCTGTCCGCCTGTTGCACGAGGCAGTTTTTTCACTTCATTTTCCGCTGCCTGCAGCAAACCGTTTACATTCACATTCACTTTCTGCATCAGCTGGGGGATCAAACCTTCATCCTGCGTCAGTAATGTAACCAGCAGATGCTGTTGATCCATCTGGGGGTTACCATATTCCACTGCCATAGATTGGGCGTTCTGAATGGCCTCCAGAGATTTCTGTGTAAATTTTTGTAAGTTCATAACCATTCCACCTTTCTCCATTTAGAATCTATTCAAAATTTAGGTTATTTCCTTTTGAATACGATCTTATTATACATTGTTAGCACTCACTTGTAAAGAGTGCTAACAAAACTTTTGCACAAACTTTCCCAAGCACAAAGGATATTATTATGCATTTTTTCATCATTTGCACAAACACAACGGATTTTATAAGGTTCCTTTCTCTTTGATTTCCATCTCAGCCGGAAATTTTTAAAATAAAAAAAAACGCTGACCTTTTCGCATATAAATGAGTGTCAACAGTTTTTTGATATTTATGTAGTCCCGTCTTTTATTCCATTCAACTTACCGGAAATTTCTTGAAAGGCTTTTTGAAATTGCGGTGTATCATATATTTGTTTTGCTTTTTCCAGCAGATCTTCCGCTTCTTGGTATTGTTTGCGGATCACCATAGCCAACACATCCAGTATAGCAATATTGGCACCATAGCTTTTACTATATCGAAATTTCTCAATGAGCCGAGAATTCTCATGATATAATGCGATGGCTTTTTCATACTGATTGGTTTCGAAATAGCAAATGAAAAGATTGATACAATAAACCACATTTACAATGGCACCTTTTCTTTGTCTGTCTGACAGTTCTTCCAATATCTGCATTGCTTCCTCAAATCGTTTTTGCTCCATATATCCTGCTGTCAAGTTTAGGCGCAGGATATTCTGCAAATATCGTCCCTTGGCAGTTTTCAGCAATGCCTGTATCCCATCAATATACTCCTGTGGTTTCTCCTCAAGGAATTGTTCCGACAACGCTCTTACCTTTTTGAAGTAATATCGATTATACAGCATGTTAAATAACACAGCACCAATTACAATAACAATCGCAGCAATGCAATAGCCACGCATGAATACATCCTCATTAATATGAAATGATTTTTGAATAATCAATGCTGCGATGCCGATACAAACGCCAAAGATAAAAATCTTCATGATGCGCTTCATTCGTACTCCCCCTTTATTTCATTATCTATACCCTTTTATTTTGTCAATCTTACCATAAAGGCTGAAAGGAAGCTATTTCAAAATTCTTAATTATGGAAGGATCATTTTTTATAATAAAAAGGTTCTTCTATGATATTTGATCGCGAAGAACCTTTCTTATTTTATCGTTTCAGTTATACAAATCGGAGCAAAACAAAATCCCCTTCTGTTTTTATTTCCACTTTGTAGTCTGTATTGCGTTTCAATTCCTTTAGGGAAGCGCCTTCTCCCGGTTCAAGAGTCTGCTCATCTATGACGATATTCCCATCTGTATCACTGATTCTAAAAGTAACTGCCGATGCACTGTCAATGTGGACAACCATCTTCTTTTTACAGATCAAGCGATCATAATTCAAATATTCATCCCCCTCAATATAGAGTGGTTCCCATGTATCTCCTGTATGAATATCCCGCAATATAACTGCGTTGTCTTCCGTGAAAAAATTATGTACAGCCCCGACATTTGTGTATACCAAATAACCTGATATAACAACAGCCACAGTCACAAAAACCGCAACAACCGCAGTCAATATTCTCTTAATTTTTAGCTGACGCTTCAGTTCTTTTAATATTCTTTCATTTTCCTCCTGAATTTTGGGCGCAGACGGAAAAACAAACTCCTGACGCATGGTTTCAAAATCTTTTTTGCAGCTCTTACAGGTCTGCAAATGCATCTCAACAACTTGCGCTGTTTCTTCACTCAAAATTCCTTCTATATATAACGGCAATAAATCCCTTGCAATATTACAACTGATTTTTTCCATTCTCTATCCCCTCCATATATTCGATAATTTCTTTTTTCGCACGATAAAATGTCACACGGGCCCAATTGGGTGTTTTTCCAAATAACACCGCAATCTTTTCAAAAGGAAGCTCGCCAAATACGCGCAAAGTAAAAACCTCTTTATATGGTTCTCTCATATGATGAAGAAAACGATGAACAAGCAGCGCACTTTCTTCGCCTATGATTTTACTGGTAAAAGCCTCCTGATTAACCAGATGCATATTCTCTATATCTTCTTCAACATATATTTTCTGGCGTTTACAATGAGTATAGTATGTATTCCTCGCAATGGTAAACAGCCACGCACGTATATCTTTCCTGCCGTCAAAAGTGTCGATTGCCTTCAGTGCTTTTGTAAAAGTTTCCTGTGTGATTTCCTCTGCCATATCCTCGCTGGCTGATATGCTTCGTAAAAACAAAAAAACATCTTTGAAATATCGTTGATATACACTTTCAAAGTCCACCCATCTTCACCACCTTTCACTATAATAACAATCGAAATCTTAAAACATTACAAGTTTTTTTTAAAATTTTCTCAAACAAAACGGCAGGAAATTCAGCCGTAAGAACATACCAAATTTTCTGCTTCTGTTTTCTTTTTAAACAGACAATGGGTTTTGCCAGAATCGAGCGAAGAATGTTCATATAATCTGTTCTTATTCCTTCATTAACAATAAATCTCGAATCTTCCTTTAAATCCTCTAATTCCAGTACATCACAGAACTTTTTTGAAATTATCTTTTCTTTTATGTACTTCTCTCACAGTAGAAAAAACTTCCGGCGCTGCTTCGATATAGGAATAGATGGAATCCAGCAGTGCAATATCTACTTTCTGACTAATTCCTCTGCTATTCCAATCAATAAGATCCATAACAATTCGCGTGGCAAAATATGCGGCACTGTCATGCTCTGCAATGGACGGCGCAGATTGAACGGAGTATGCGTTATGGACACCAGTCATATCCATGGCAACACCTTTTGCCTGTGCTGTAAGAGAGCTGACTGGCTTATTCTTATAAGATCCTATTTCCCCATAATAGGAATAAGAAGCATAAATAATATCAGGTTTGCCATAACCAAGTCCCAAAGACTCCATATAACCCGCTTCTTCACCTACACAAATGACGTCATAAAAAGGAATCAATTTTTCCAAAATTTCTGTCCCTTCTGCTGTGGTAATGTCCAAAATGATACTCTTTTTCCCACGATTCAGGTAATTGAAATACAAGCTATCACCTTTTTGATAGGTGCCCAACTTCTCGCTTTGTCCCCGCCATCCGGCCGCTCAACTTTTGTCACTTCCGTACCATAGGATGAAAGGTAAAAACGTTGCTAAACTGATGGTTTGCTTTTCGGATAAATCCAGAATCTTGGTGTTTTCTAGAGCATTCATGGTCACAACTCCTTTTGATTTCTTTGTCCATTTATAAAACAAAATTTGTGCCAAATCGAGGAATGCTGAAAATCAGAAAATTTGCCATAAAAAAACAAGATTATTCAGATTCAAATAATCTTGTTTTTGATTATTATTTAATTCAGAATAATTTATTCATAAAAGAATAATTTAATTTTTGCAATCTTTTATGAAAGAATAGGAAGCATATCTTGAATACTCCTTCTAAGAAAAAATAGCTATGGAAAAACGGCTGAAACGCGACTTGAATACGCGACCGCTGGCCGCGGATAAGGACTGATAGTTGTTTTATTTTCTATATGTCTATTTTATCATAAACTCAGTATATTGTAAAATATAAATAAAAAAATGCTAGCGAATTTTCCTCTTCGGTTTCTATTATATAGTCCTTGAAAAAATGACTTATAAATCTTTTCACTATGTTTTCCTATGAAAAACAGAACATAATAAAATCAAACATGATTATTTGTATTAACTTTTCTTTTAGAAAACACCTAAACAATTTGAAAAATCATTGAGATTACCATAAAATCACACTCTTATAAATGCCAACTTACAAGAAATAATTTCTTTATGTAACAACATAGGAAAAAAGCGTTTGCATATGATTCAGAGAAAAAGAATAGCACTAGAAGCTTAAATAAACTAAATATTGGTCAAATTTTTGCAAAACTACGAAGCAGCAAATCGTAAATCATTTTATATATTACATTTAGAAAAATAAAAATGCAGTAAGAAATAAATCTTACTGCTTATTTTTCATGATAAAAACTTTAATATCCAAGAAACTCAGAAATTTCCATAGCTGCTTCTTTTAATGAATTAACAATCTCCTTAGATTTTTTTTCGGTATATCGACTTTCAGGTACACTGATACTTAAAGCTGCAACAATCTTATTTTCATAATTATAAATTGGTGCTGCTGTACAAATCAAATCTTCACTATACTCTTGATTATCTATAGAAACTCCATTCATTCTGACTTTTTTAATTCCTCATACATTTTATCCAAATCTACAATCGTATTCTCTGTCAGTTTCTTTAATTGGACTGTTTCAAAATACTCCCTTACTTTATCTTTAGTAAATTCTGAAAGAAATTGTTTTCCTAACGCTGTTGCATACAATGGTTCTCTTTCACCAACCTCAATATTAGAACGAACTCTTCGATCAGGTTCAACTTTACAAATAATCACCACTTCACCATTATTATAAATCCCAAGATTTACAGTTTCTTGAAATTCATTGCATAGCTTCTCCATAATTTTCCGGTACACATCTTCATTCAAACTATGATGCAACGGTATCGTTTGAGCAATCTCATAAATCCCCCAGCCTAAACGATAAGCTCCATTTTTGTCCGTCTTTTCCACAAAACGATACGCATACAGTGTATCTAAAATTCTATGAACAACACTTTTTCCCATATCCAGCTTTTCACTCAGTTCTGCGATTGTAAGTCCATCTGAAGATCCATTTTCTTTGATGTACATTAGTATTTCGATAGCTTTTTGAAGTGTCTGTACTGGATATTTAGGTGTATAATTAAATTCCATAAAAATTCCCCTCTTCTTACTGCATACAATCATTTCTGATTCACAATCTATGTATTTTATAATATTCATCATACTAATACTTCGCATACTTGTCAATCTGTTCATATAAACATTTACTAAAATAAAATATTAAAATACTTCGTAATTTCGCCATTTCATTCAGTTACCATCTTCTTTTCTGAAATGTATAATTGGAGATGAATACGGCAAGTAAAATTGCAATCATAGAACAAATTGTTATCATGTTTAATGGTTCATGATATAAAATTATACCCGCAAACACCGCTGTAAACAGCTCAAATGTTGATACAATTGCCGCAATACCTGCATCAATTTTAGATAATGCCCAAACATATAAAATATAAGGTAATCCTGAAACGACAATACCATAAAGTATTACAATCAGGAATAAATCATTCTGCATAATTACCTGTAAAATCTCAAGCGGATGTACGATAAATCCAACTACAATAGAGGCAATAAAAAATGTATAAAAATGTTACGGTTTCTGAAGTATTTTTATCTAAAACCTTTTTACTCATAACATCATAAATTGCAAATCCAACACCTGATAAAAATCCAAACAACAACCCTTTTGCTGTAATCTGTTCAAAAGCTCCTGAAAACAATCCTGCAATACCCATACAGCCTGTAATTGTCAGAAACACTGTAAAAATTTTTAGATGTAATCTTTTTTTGAAAAATCCATCTTTCCAATATAATAACAAAAGCACATTTTGTATAGAGCATAGCCCCACCAATACCTACACCCATTTCATTTACCGTTAGAACGAACATAGCCCCGTAAAAAACATACCCCAATAAACTTACAATTGTTAAATATTTCAAATCCGCAAATTCGTTGATACGAAATAATTTTGTTCCTTTTCGGATATTAACCAACACTAAAAAAACAGAGCCACTACTGACTTTATAAACACCATATCTGTTGAGCTAAATCCAAATGGGACAATCATTTTCGTAAATACACCACCTGTACCCCAACAAAAAGCAGCTAGCATAACCATAAAAATAGGTATCCATTTTCCCGTATCCGCTCATATCCTTTCACTAATCTCATTACTTTGTGATTCTTGGCAGGCTTTACCGTCAAATCATAAAACGAAAAAACAAAGAGGGAGTTTGACTATTTCATCAAACCCCCAAAATCTTTATATAGGTTTTACGCTATCTTGAACATCATAATCTTTTTTAGGAAAATTCACATAAAAGTAAACTTGTATTATTCTTCATCCAAAATTGCTACAGCATCCAATTCCAGATGTGCCCCTCCTAACAAGCCTGCAACCCCCATAGCAATTCTTGCCGGTCGATAATCCGGGAAATATGTCATGTATACTTCATTAAAATCAGCAGCCTGCTCCAGATCCGTAAATACAACTTTCACTTTTACAATGTCTGTCATCTTGCCGCCGGCAGCTTCCAATGTGTTTTTCAGGTTTTCCATGGCATATTTCGCTTCTACCTTCATATCACCGCCACCCATGATTTCACCTGTTACAGGGTTATCCCCACAAACACCTGCCAGATAAACAGTTTTGTCTACTTTAATCGCCTGAGAATAAGGACCAGTAGGGCTTGTTGCTTTGTTTGTAAAAATAACTTCTTTCATAATATTTTCTCCTTTTCTTATTTATCTTCCATCTAATGTTTTTCCTGCTAATACAAGATCTAACCACTCTCTGCTAATACCACAACCAGTTGTCACGATAACAACATTAGAGCCCTCCTCAATAGTACCAGGCTGTAATGCATAAGCAATCCCTGTTGCACTTGCACCTTCAATCAACATTCTGTGTTTTTCCAATACAAACTCAATGCCTTTTGCAATTTCTTCTTCTGCAATCTGATGGATTTCATCTACATAATCTTTTACAATATCAAATGTATATTGATTATCCAAACCAATTCCACCCAATAGGCTATCTGCAAACGTTGTATCTTCTGGAATTTCGATAGGCTTTCCGACCTTCAGACTTTCTACCATAGCAGCGCCGCCAAACATACAAGTACCGATTACTTTTATATCAGGCACGCTCATTTTGGAAGAAAGAGAAATACCAGACAACAGACCGCCACCAGACAAAGGCGCAATAATGGTATCTACTTCAGGCAGATCTTCAATGATTTCCAAACCAATGGTTCCCTGTCCACACAAAATATATTTGTCATCAAAAGGAGGAATAATCATTACACCTTCTTTTTCTTGCAGTTCTTCACAATATTTTTGCGCTTCATCCTGTGTTTCCCAGTCCTGCTTGATTGTAGGATTCCACTGTCCAATTGCGTCTACTTTTACCTGAGGTACATATCTGGACATACAAATCTGAGCGGAAATTCCCAATCTATTTGCCATATAAGCAACTGCCATACCGTGGTTACCTGTAGAGAATGTGGACACACCGATTGCTTTCTGTTCTTCAGAAATACTCAGGAGCTTGTTTGCTGCGCCACGTACTTTAAAAGCACCAATGGCCTGTAAATTTTCTGCTTTGATATATACATTTGCTTTTGTAATGTCAGAAAGCGCCTTGGAATAGATCAGAGGTGTTCTTGTTACATAAGGTTTGATCCGTTTTTTGCTGCCCAAAAATCCCTTGCTGTAATATCTTTTACGCGTCCTTCAATCTGCATCGTTTATTCCTCCAATTTTTATTTTTCAAATAAAGAGCCGAATCCTTTTACTTCATTTGTGTCAATACCCAGTGTTTTCAGAGAATACCACATGGATGCCTGAATTGCAGAAATGACAGGTTTTTTCAGATCTTTTTCCAGCATTTCAATAATAGGTACGCTGCGTACGCCTGTACATAAAATCAGCACTGCATCTGCTTCTGGAACATCAACAGATTTAGCTAATTCATAAATCTTTTCCAGAGGTGTAGCATCCATATCCTTGTCATACAGCAGACCAAGACCTTTGGTATTCAGTACTTCAATTCCACAGCTTTCCAGATATGCTTTTGCCAGAACATTCAAGTCTTCAATATAAGGTGTTGCGAAAGCAACTTTCTTCGCACCTACCGCCTTTACCGCCTCTGCAACAGCTGTAGAAGTCGTGACAAAAGGCAGACCAAACTCTTTTTCCATTTCCGCAATCATATTTTTTTCATACTCTACGCCATTGCAGAAACTTGCGCTGGTGCAGCCAAACATCAGAATATCTGTTGGAATAGCCGCAAGCAAACTGGCAGCCTGTTTGGTACCGGCAATGATTAAGTCGTTCAGACCTTCTTTATCTGTGCTGCCATTCATCACTCTGGTTGTTTGAATGGAAACACCCTTAGGTGCCATTGCAGTAAATTCAGGCTCCATCACCCATCCCATTGCAGGATAAATCAAACCAATCTTGCTCTTCCGCCATAATCCAGATCATCCATTAGCATTCTTCTCCTTCCATTTTATCAAAGTACGCAAAACAAATATTTTTGAACAATTCTACACCAATCTTCAAACAATCTTCATCAATATTGAATGTAGAACTATGGTGAGGTCTATCTGTTTTCTTTTCTTCGTTCCCCACACCAATAAACAGGAATGCACCAGGTATATTGTTGTGGTTGGAATATTCGGAGAAATCTTCGCCTCCCAGACACTGATATGCCTGTATTTCGTTATGAGTGATTTCCATTTTGGGAACCACATCGGAATTGATGAAATCAATAATTTTTTCATCGTTGATCAGAATATAATTACTAACTTCAAATTCAATTTTGCCATCGATTCTATGGGCTTCGCATACACTCTTTACAATACGTTCCATACGTTTTCTGGGATTTTCTTCGCTGTTTTCCCCTCCATCGTATAGATATCGTAAAGAACCTTCCATTTCCAGCTTTTGTGGAATAATATTTGAAGATGTTCCAGCCTGAATCTTGCCAAACATGATATTCGTTGGCTTTAAGCTGCTAATTTCTCTTGTTTGTACTGTCTGAAAAGACTGTATGATGTTGGCAGCACAGATGATGGGATCAATGCTTGCTTCTGGAGCCGATGTATGCCCATCTTTACCTACCAGCGTGATTTTAAAGTTATACATTTCTGCCATAACAGAACCGGATTTGATACCGATCACACCGCTTTTTATAGGCGACCACAAGTGCAGGCCAAAGGATGCGTCCACAGATGGATTCTGAAGAACACCGTCTCTTACCATCAAATGTGCAGCTCCTACTTCTTCATTGGGCTGGAATACAAATTTTACATTTCCTTTCAGCTCATCTTTTCTGGCACACAACACTTTTGCCGCTACCAACAGCATGGCTGTGTGACCATCATGACCACAAGCGTGCATCACACCTGGATTCACAGATTTGTAAGGAACTTCATTTTCTTCTTCAACGAAAAGTGCATCCATATCTGCACGCAGCAGAATTGTTTTACCATTGGGGCGATTACCATATAGGGTTGCCACAACACCAGTATCTGCCATTCTTTGCGTTTCCAGTTCCAAATCCTGTAAGTACTTTTCTACTATTTGTGATGTGCGAAATTCCTTCCCGCCAATTTCAGGATGTTGATGAAAATCTCGTCTCAGTGCAATCAACTCATCATTCAAACACAATACTTCTTCTGATATTTTCATTGATCTCACTCCAAAATTATCTAATAATCCACTAACACACAATAAACAAAAACGGGAAAACCGATGCCACCGAGAGAGAGTAATTCCATCCATTTTCCCGTTTATGAGTTGAACCATATTGGTTCAATCTATCGTTATATACTATTACAATTCTCTGATTTTTGCCGATTTATGGAGGTTGATTTCAAAATCAGAAATTTGTATTAACGATCTCTTTGATCTGTTCCATAGGAACACCACATCCTGTTACAATAATTGCAACATTGCTGCCAGGTTTGATGACACCTTCACGCATGCAATACGCAATACCAACGCAGCTTGCACCCTCTGCAATCACTTTGTGATTTTCCATAATATATGCCATGCCATTGGCAATTTCTTCTTCACTGACCTGTACAGTCTCGTCCACATAATCTTTTACAATATCGTATGTATACTGATTATCCAGACCAATGCCGCCCAGCAAGCTGTCAGCAAGGGTAGGTTCTTCTGGCATTTCGATGGGATGACCTGCTTTCAAGCTTTCAATCATAACAGCTGCTCTTTCCTGAGATACACCGATGATTTTCACATCAGGCACAGACATTTTCAGACCAAGTGTTACACCACTGATGAGGCCGCCGCCAGAAAGTGGTACAATAGCTGTGTCGATTTCAGGACAATCTTCCAGAATTTCCAAGGACATAGTACCCTGTCCACAAAGAATTTCTTTGTCATCGAAAGGAGGAATTACTTTCACGCCTTTTTCTTTTTCCAGTTCGTAGCAATATACACCAGCTGCGTCCTGACTATCCCAGTTCATTAAAATCTCAGGATTCCATCTGCTGATCGCTTTTACTTTCGCCTGAGGTACATTTCTAGACATACAAACTGTCGCTTTTACTCCCAATCTGCTTGCAATATGTGCAACTGCCATACCATGATTTCCTGTAGAGAATGTGGAAACACCATTTGCACGTTCCTCAGGTGTCAGGCTCAAAATTTTGTTTGCTGCACCTCTTACTTTAAATGCACCAATCGCCTGCAGGTTTTCTAATTTCAGATAAATGTTGGCACCTGTTTTTTCACTCAGCTCAGGAGAGTATACAAGGGGTGTTCTTGTAATATAAGGTGCAATTCTTTTTCTTGCAGCCCAAATATCTCTGGATGTAATATCCTTTACCTTCATTTTTCTTGCTCCTTTCGCACACTATGTGCTCTATACAATCATTCTGCTTCGATCGCTTCAATTTCGGCTCTCAGCGTATCCAGAATTTCTTTACCTTCTGGACCTACTACCTGTTCATAGACTTCATAACCGGCGATTGCTTTTTCCTCAAATGCAGCTCTCTGTTCATCTGTCAACTGAATAACTTCAATATCGCTTTCAGCCTGGATTTTTTCCAATGCGGCGCTATTGATTTCTTCCTGAATTTCAAAAGAACGAGGGATCATTTCTTCTGCTGTATCCAGAATAATCTGCTGAATATCTTCTGGCAAGCTATTAAAGAAGTCAGGGTTTACACATGTTGCTGTAATAAACAAATTGGAATTTGCCTCAATCAAATAATCCTGTACTTCGTGGAATTTAGAAGTATGAATTGCACTGATGGGGTTTTCCTGCCCTTCGATCATGTTCAGCTGCAAACCGGAATATACTTCTGTGTAGCTCATTGGTGTAGGATTCGCACCATAAGCTTCATAAGCAGCTAAGATCATTGGAGACTGCATAGTTCTAAATTTCAAGCCTTTAAAGTCATCGGGAGATGTCAAAGGTTTGTTTGCTGTCCACTGCATGGCGCCTTCTGTCCAGAAACTCAGAGGCATAATATTTTTTCCAGATATTTTTCCGCCAGCATTTCATTCAGTGCTACACTTTCTTTCAAAACTTTTTGTGTTTTATCCATATCCTGAGGGAACAGAAAATGTAAAGAGAACAGCTGGTTTTCAGGTACTACAGTACCCGTATTACCAGGGCTAATCATGGCAAATTCCACGCCACCGTTCTGCAGGATTTCACAGCCCTGCAGCGCATTACCGATCTGCCCTACCTGATAAATCTGCAGGTTGATTCTGCCATCAGATTTTTCGTGCAGCAATTCTGCAAATTCTTTACAATATACGTCCTGCATATCGTTGGTGTATTCTTCGTGTACCATACGCCATTCATATACAGTATTTTCATCATGTACCATTTCACCGGTTCGAACACCTGCACAGCCGGTCGCACCAACAACCATGCAAAGTCCAGCCAGTGTTGCAACTAAGGCTTTCTTCTTCATAAGCCGCCTCCTTCTTTTCTATTGCGCAGTTCAATCCTGATTGAGATAGGATAATACGCTTCTTACCTGAAGTTCTACACCATATTTCATCATGCTTTCATCAATATCAAACTGGGCATGATGATGCGGGAAATTACTTTTCTTTTCCGGATCAGCAATACCTACCCATGTCATCACAGAAGGTACTCTCTGGCTGAATTCCGCAAAATCTTCGCCCGCCAGAGAACGGAAATCATCCACATTGTCTCTTGTTCCGAAAGTTTCTTCTGCGGCCGCTCTTACGATACTAACCATTTTTGCGTCATTGAAAAGAGATGGATTACTAGGAATATATTTGATTTTATATTCCAGCCCCTGCGCCATGCAAGTACCTGCAATCACTCTCTCAAACGCTGCCAACACTTTCGGTTTATTCACTTCTTCGTCGGGGAACAGGAAACGAATGGTACCACCCAATTTTACAGAATCAGTGATAATATTTCTTGCTGTGCCACCTTCGATATGACCAAACATAACTGCGATTGGCAACAGTGGATCAAATTCTCTGGTGCCAAGCACCTGCAGTGCCTGTACGACACTGCAAGCGCCCAAAATTGCATCTTTGGCTGTATGAGGAGTGGAAGTGTGCCCTGCTTTTCCGATGATCTCCAGTTCAAACTCTTCTGTTGTACCCAGAATAGGACCCTCAGACAAACCGATGTGACCTGTTTTGATAGGGCTCCACAGATGCAATGCTAAAGCAGCATCCACATGCGGATTTTCCAAAACACCAGCTTCTATCATATTCAAAGCACCAGCCTCTTCTTCATTAGGCTGGAAGACAAATTTGACTATACCAGAAAATTCATCTTTGTGTGCAGCCAGGATTTTTGCAACAATCAACTGGATTGCCATATGACTGTCATGACCACAAGCATGCATCACACCTTTATTTTGACTTGCAAAAGGAAGACCCGTCATTTCTTCAACAGGCAGAGCATCCATATCTGCTCTTAGCATAATGGTCTTTCCTTCTCCCTTTGTACCTCTCAAAATAGCCGTTACTCCAGTTTTGGTAATTGTCTGGATATCTTCCAAACCAAGTGCTGTTAGATATCCGCAAATCTTTTTAGAAGTCAAAAATTCTTGATACCCCAATTCTGGATGAGCATGAAAATCTCTTCTAAGTGTAATCAACTCATTTTCTAGAGCTGCAACTTCTTTTTTAATATCAAACATTTTTATTCCTCCATTACAGCATAAACAAGGACAGTTGAGGGAATGCAATGACAATAATCGTAATTAAAATCAACATTGCCATATATGCTGGTAACCCCTTCACAACAGTTGCATACGGCTTATTGAAGATCGCACATGCAGTAAAGATGTTACATCCGAACGGAGGAGATACAGAACCAATTGCTGCCTGCAGTGTAATCAGAATACCCAGGTGAATTGGATCGATGCCCGCCTGTACTGCCAGTGGATAGAAAATAGGAGACAGGATGATGATAACAACCAAGCTGTCTACAAACATACAACCAATAAAGAAGAAAATCGTTACTGTTACCAGGATACGCAGTGCGCTAGGATCTGTACCCAATACTGCGTCAGTCAGTAACTGAGGAATCTGCGCATAGGAAATAACCCAAGAGAACAGCTGACCACTTGCAACCAGAACGAATACAGCACTGGTAACCACAGCTGTGCTCAGAGCAATTCTATGCAAATCTTTCAGACCAACGGTACGATAAACAATCATTTCCAGAATCAGTGCATACAGTACTGCAATTGCAGCAGCTTCTGTAGGACTAAATTTACCACTGTAAATACCAGCAAAGATAATTACAGGGAAGAACAGAGGCAGGATAGCTTTTTTCAAGGCTACCACTCTTTCTTTACCAGTTGCCTTTCTCTGTGTGGGGATTTTTGCCCATTTTGCATAGAAGAAACAGTAAATAGAGAAAACGATCAGCATCAGGATACCAGGTCCAACACCTGCAATGAACAGGTCACCAACAGAAGAACCTGTTACAACGGAGTACATGATCATGGAAATACTGGGAGGAATCAACAGTGCGATAATAGCGGAGTTGATAATCAGTGAAGAGCTTTCACCATCGGAATAACCCAGTTTTGCCAGTCTCTGTCTCATAGGCTTGCCAACTGCTACTACAGTAGCCTGTGTAGAACCGGAAATCGCACCAAACAGAGTACATGTTGCTGCTGTTGTGATTGCCATACCACCACGAATATGACCAACAAATGTTTCAATCAAATCAAGCAGTCTTTTTGTTGTATGACCAGAACACATGATATCTGCAGCCAGAATGAACATGGGAACTGCAAGCAATACCTGTGCGGATACCCCTGCAATCAACTGCTGAATACAAATTGCAAGATTGACATTTGGGAAAAAGAAGAATATAATGGCAATCGGTGCAGCTACCATGGGAATTACCATGGGGAAGTTCAATGCCAAGAAGAAAAACATGATACATAACATCAATGCTACCATATTATTCAGACACCTCCTCTACGTCATTCAGACCTTCATCCATATTTTCTCCTAATTTCAATACACTGGAGATATAAATTTCATCTTTTTCACGGATATTTTTGATAAAAGTTCTTGTATATTCAACACCTGCCATCAGGAAGCCAATGGGAACACTCAGATAGAAAATCCACATAGGTAACTGCAGAGCAGGAGAAATATATTCCAATTTATATACGCTGTGCACATAGTAAATGGAAAGGTACAGCAGATAGAACATAATAATCGCTGTAAGCAAAGAGATTACGCATGTCATAATCTTTTTTACCTTCAAACTTGCGAAGTCATATATAACGGACATACTGATATGTCTTGCCTGTTTTGCACAATAACCAATCCCCAAAAAGGTGACTGCGATATTTAACCAGATTCCAACTTCTTCTGTAAATGTCAAACTGGAGTTTAATACAGTTCTAGCAAAAACCCCCGCAATCAGGATAAACGCCATCCCTAAGACTGAAAAACTCAGAAGAATTTCAAAAATTTTGTCTACAATAGTCTTTTGATTGTTCAAAATCCATTCCCCTCCTTTTTCTAATGTAAAAAAGGTACTCGGAAGTATAGTGTCTAGAGTCTTTCTCCTCTATAATAATATAACTCCAGAGTACCTATTCTTCTAACTAAAGCTTATCTTCGCCTCATAATTATTTCACGAGCAATTCTCTTCTGAAGTTACAGAATGTTTCTGCACCTTTTTCTGTTACAACAAAGGATTCACTTGTATCTACACCACAGTCATCCAACCAAATACCAGGAATCATGTGGAATGTCATACCAGGCACCAGAACAGTTTTATCGCCAGGACGCAGACTTGCTGTATGTTCGCCCCAGTCGGGAGGGAAGTTCAAACCCATGGAGTAGCCAATACGAGAGTCTTTCACAAAACCGCTCTTTGCAATTGTTTTAGCCCAGATGCGTTCTACATCTTCACACAGCATACCAGGTTTGATACCTTCCAGTGCAGCTGTCAGACCCTCGGAAACTGTTGCGCCCAAATCACGTACTTTCTGAGAAGCATTGCCCAGAATCATGGTTCTTGCCAGAGGGCAATGATAATGACGATAGTTACCACTCAGTTCCAGAATAACTGTGTCACCATCTTTGTAAACATCGTCTGTCCAGCTCAGATGAGGTGTAGAAGTACGAATACCAGCAGGCATCAGAGGTGCAATAGAGGAATATTCGCCGCCGTATTCTTTTGTACCACTGATCTGTGCCTGATATACAGCTGCTGCGGCATCACACTGACGAACACCGATATCAATGAAGTCATAAGCTGTTGTCATTGCTTTTTCAGCAATTACAGCTGCTTTTTTCATGAATTCGATTTCTGTTGCGCTCTTTACAATTTTTACCCAGTTTACAATGTTATAACCATCTTTGAATGTTGCATTAGGCAGACATCTTTCGATTGTTTTCTGGCATTTTGCAGAGAAGTAATATGCATCCAATTCTGTTGCAATTACTTTTTTATCCAGTCCTCTTTCTTTCAGGATATCTGCAACATATTCATAGGGATGTTTTACTGTAGAGTTTACATAGTCATCAGTATAAGCATAGATATTTTTTTCTTCCAAATATGTTGTCAGTCTTGCAGCATTACCGTCCTGGCCACGACCAAACCACATGGGCTGTTCCTCATCCAGCGCAACGATAACACCCTGATGTACATAGAAGGACCAACCATCGAAACCTGTCAGGTAGTTCATGTTGGCAGGATCAGTTACAATCAGTACTTCAATACCTTTTTCTGACATGCTTTTTTTGGTTTTAGCAACACGTTCCATATATTCCGCTACGGAAAATACCAAATTTTTCATATCTCTCACTCCTTATATTTTTTATATTTGTAATTACATACAATCATTTACTTAAAGTTGTAGCCTACTTCCAGCGCTTTTTCATTTACAGGGATCAGCTTTTCTTTTCTGCCAGGGAATACACTCTTCAGTTCTGCTTTTACAGCGTCCAGACCAACAAAGTTCAGGTACTTCAAAGCTACGCCCAGAGCTACCATATTTGCTGTTTTTGCATTCCCCAGTTCTTGTGCCATATCGTTTACAGGAGCATAAACCACTTCGATGTCTGTTCTTTCAGGTTTTACTTCTACCAGGTTGCTATTGATGATCAGATAACCACCTTTTTTCACCTGATGTTCATAGTCATGCAGAGAACGTTCATCCATAACCAGCAGTACATCTGCTTCAGAAATGATAGGAGACCCCATCTCTTCAGATACTACCATTTGACACATGGTGCGTCCACCCCTTTTTTCCTGACCATAAGAGGGTGCAAATGTAACAGTATATCCTTCTTTCATAGCAGCTGTGCAAATCAATTCGCCAATGGAAATAACACCCTGACCACCAATACCGGAAAACATGAATTGACTTTTCATTATGCATTTACCTCCTCATCTTTGAATACACCCAGAGGGTAAATAGGAATCATATTTTCTTCCAGGAAATCCAGAGCCTGTACAGGTTTCATACTCCAACCTGTAGGACAGGGAGAAAGTACTTCTACAAAACCTAAGCCTTTGCCTGCTTTCTGCAGTTCCAGAGCTTTTTTGATGGCTCTTTTTGTTTTAGCAATATTTGCGGGAGTGTTAACAGCAACTCTTTCACTGTAAACGCAGCCTTTGATGTTAGAGATTAACTCTGCCATATTTACAGGGGCACCTTCTCTTTCTACAGACTTACCATAAGGTGTTGTAGATGTTTTCTGACCTTCTAATGTTGTAGGAGCCATCTGACCACCTGTCATACCATAAATTGCATTGTTTACGAAAATAACACTGAATTTTTCACCACGAATTGCAGCGTGGATAATTTCAGACATTCCTTCGGAAACCATATCGCCGTCACCCTGATATACAATAACCATATTTTCAGGTCTTGCGCGTTTGAGACCTGTCGCCAGAGCAGGCGCTCTACCATGCAGCGCACAGATAGAGTCTGTTTTGAAGTACTGATCTGCATACACAGAACAGCCAATAGGCCATACCATAACGGTTTCTTCCAGCCAATCCATTTCTTCGATAATTTCCGCAATCAGTTTATTGATGATAGCATGTCCGCAGCCGCCGCAGTATTTGAAATATGCATCCTGCAATACGGAAGGTCTTTTATATACAACCTGCATTCCGACACATCCTTTCTATTATTTCACGTACAATTCACGAATTTTTTCGTACAATTCTACAGGTGTTGGTGTAAAGCCACCCAATCTGCCGTAGAATTCTACCTGATCTTTATCTTTTACAGACAGTTTTACGTCTTCTACCATCTGACCAGCGTTCAATTCTACTACCAGGAATTTTTTTATCATCCAAGCCTTCAAATGCTTTTTCAGGGAAAGGCCATACACGCTGAGGACGAATCATACCAACTTTCAAGCCGTTTTCTCTTGCAATTTTAATTGTATCCAGCGCTACTCTTGCTACAGAGCCAAATGCTACGATAACAATATCTGCATCTTCCACCTGAATGCTTTCCCATTTCTGTTCGTTTTCTCTGATCTTGCTGTATTTTTCCTGCAATCTCAAGTTGAATGCTTCCCACTGTGCAGGACCATCCCCACAAGTTGTGATAACATTGTGTTTTCTATTTCTTGCGCCTGTTACTGCACCGGCAAAAGAAATATCTTTGGGTGTCACTTCGTCAGGCAGGACAACACTTTCTCTCATTTTAGCCAGTGTTGCATCTGTCAGAACAATAACAGGATTCAAATATTTTTCAGCCAAATCGAAAGCTTCCTGAATCATATCAGCCTGTTCCTGTACAGAATAAGGTGTCATACAGATAACATTGTAGTCACCATGTCCACCACCTTTTACTGCCTGGAAATAGTCACCTTGAGAACCAAGGATTTCGCCATCTGCAGGACCGGGACGCATTACGTTTACTACAACCGCAGGAAGACCCGCTGCTGCCATATAGCTCATCGCTTCTTGTCCCAAACTAAAACCAGGACCTGCAGTACCTGTCATTGCTCTCTTACCAGCAGCTGCTGCGCCTGCAATCATGTTAAAAGCGGCAACTTCTGTTTCCGCCTGTACAAAAACTAAATCTCTTTTTGGAGCCTCTGCTGCATAATATTCTGGCATTTCACTAGAAGGTGTAATTGGATATCCAAAGAACATTTTACAGCCGGCACGAATTGCAGATTCAGATAATGCAGCATTTCCCTGCATAAAAACCTTTTCACCCATTTTTTTCACTCCTTATTCAGAAATATCTTTCACTACTTCAATTGCACCTTCAGGACATACTCTTCCACATGTACCACAACCAATACATTCTTCCATATCTGTCACAACGGGTGTGTAATAACCCTGTTTATTTATCTTATCCCCATTCACCAAAATTTTTGGGCAATATTTTACACAATAATGGCACTCTTTGCATCTGTCAAAATCAATTTTGACCATATTCATCATCCTGGCACTCCTTTCTCTACAAAAGGCAGGCAAATTATGCCTGCCTTCATTTGTCTAAAATAATGAGATATGTGTATGGATTGTAAATAAAATTATTTCTGTATGCTATAATCTACTACTTCTTATTCTTCACCAGGATGTTTTCTATCTTTGAAAGAAGATTCCTGAGGACCTCTCTGGTCTTTTTTTGCAATATACAGGCTACCTGTTGCTCTACCACACAGTACAGGAGGTTCACATGCTGTAGCTGCTGTACCAGGTGTTGCAACACCGCTAAGATCTGCATCAGTTCTATCCAGCTGAGTTGCAACTTTCCATGCTTCAAATTTGCATGTATAGGACTGGTTACCCACTTTTTCGATCCAGCCATGGTATTCCATGAAGTCACCTACATATACAGGTGCCAGGAATTCAATATTTTCATAGCCCAGGAACAGACTGATGTCACCATCTACATAAACCATCAGTTCTGTACCAACATCACCCCACTGATCTACAATTCTTGCACCATTTACAAGACCGCCAACATAGTGTGCATCTTTCGCACTCATCATCAGATGATGTACAACTTTTTTACCTACCATAATAAACTTCCTCCTTATAATTGCTTTTGCTTTAAATTTTTTGCTTTCATTTTTCAATGATGTTTATTACAGTTTTCATTATATAGAATGCCATTCTTTTTGTCAATACTATTCTATATATCAGAATATATATATTTTTATTCCTATATTTGTATATATTCTATAAATTTGCGAAACATTATAAAATAGTGGTCTTATTTATTGTTTTTTTATATTCATCCTTATATTACAGAAAAAACAATCCAATTCCAAAATAATAAATCAAACGTAAAAAGGCTCGTTCCTCAACCTGAGCACAAGCCTTTTGTTTATTATTTTTATTTTACTTCAAATAAACCATGCAACAGCACGAACAGGAGAACCATCTGCATTTTCTATTTTCAACGGAAAACAACTAAACCAGAATAATTCACTGCCACATAAATGCAAATTTTTTTAAATTTTCTATATTAAGAATGTCTTTTTTTGCAAATAAAGCACGATGTCTCGTCAAATTTAAATCAGATACTGGATCCAGACCAATGGTATCAAAGCCAATACCTTTTAAGGAACTATTCATAATAAAAGAAAGAACCTCTTCGTCAATACAAGGATATTCTTCAAAATATTTTGAACTGCCCCAGTATTTATCCCAACCTAAATGAAAAAGAAGAAAATCTGCCTGTTCAACTTGATTTGCATATGGTAATAACTGTTCTTTTGTAATGTATTCTCCTTCTTGTAACATAGTACAGTCAATTACTAATGCTTTCCCAATAAATTGAGAAATAGGAAACTCATCCAAAGCAGTTCTATTAGGAAAGAGATGAACTGGTGGATCAACATGTGTACCTGTATGTGTATAAAAAGATATCTTAGTTTCTTTAAAACCATCCCTGTCATACGTATTAGCATCGACAAAATCAGGTGTTTCTGTTCCTGGATAAACAGGCATTTCAGGTGAGATAGCTTGCGTCAAATCGATAACTTTCATAAAAACCTCCAAATAGAATTTCTTATAATTTTACCATATATCAGAATGCAATTCTACTATTTAACATTTAATTGTTTTCATTTCAATAAAAGAATCTTCAGCAATACTTAAGCGATACAGATATGAAGTAAATTACAAACATAAAACGTTAAAACATAAAGTCTTAACCGTTTACTAAAACCATATGATTATTTTACATATTTTGTATAGAGACCACTTGTCATGGATAAGTGCTGATATATATTTTATTTTCTATATGTCTATTTTGTAGTTGAATGGATATAGAATTAAGAGTGTTCCGCAAATTGATATACTGATCTTAGTGTAAATGAAATCAGCTAGCAAATGGAAGGTCCTCATTAGCAGGCTCCTCTATACCAAGGCACGTGCAGCTAACAATAAGTTTCACCCCATCCAAATCATAGTCTCGTAACAATTGGATGAAACCGACTCAGCAAATCCTGTCCTTCTTCATGCTCTTGGCTGCTAAAAAAACTCGCTGTATTTTCCTTGTTGACTACGATATCAACCGAGATAGCACTCTTTTTCCAAATGCTCTGCCCCAGTTATAATGCAAGTAGATTCTATACACATAGGCATACTAGTACCATACATCTTGTAAAAGGCGATAGCTTCACTCTTCAATATAGACATACTCTTTCTAATTCAGTTCACTAACAATGAGAAAGAAACCTTAAAACACTGATTACCATTGTCAAATAAGGATAGAAAATACTGATTAGGTATAGTATGTTAAAGAAAATCTACAACTTGAATTTTATTATTCAGAAAGGAGCGATGTAAATGAAAGCAAGTAGAATGAAAGACAAGGCTACTATCGGTGTGTGTTCTCCTTCGTTTCCAATTTCAGCAACAGAACCTATTCGTTATGAGAGAGGAATAAAATATTTAGAAAGTAAAGGTTTTCAAGTAAAAAATGGATTTTTGTATAAGAAAAATGACTTTTATCGTTCTGGAACAATAAAAGAACGAGCATCAGAATTTAATGATCTTTTATATGATGAGAACATTCAGATAATTATGACGGCAATAGGCGGCAATAATACAAATTCTATTCTGCCATATATAGATTATGAGTATATAAAAAACACCCTAAAATAATTATCGGATTTTCTGATATCACTGCTTTGTTACTGGCGATTTATGCAAAAACGGGTTTAGTCACTTTTTACGGTCCAGATGTAGCATCATCCTTTGGAGAATTACCACCCTTTGTAGACTGGACTTTTGAAAGTTTCAACACATTCGTGAACGGTATATCTGTACCATACAATTATGAAATGCCTATTGCGTGGACAGAGGAATTTATTGATTGGAGCAAACAAGATCGAGCAAAAAACAATATTCTAATCAATGGGTTTGTGTAAAACAAGGAACTTGTCAGGGCAGATTAATTGGAGGAAATCTGAATACAATGGAAGGCTTTTTTGGTACAGAATATATGCCGATAATAAACAAGGGAGATATTCTATTTATCGAAGACGCCGAAAAAGACGCATATACAATAGAGCGTTCTTTCTCTTTGCTTAAACTTGCTGGCGTATTTGACAAGGTGAGCGGAATAATTTTAGGAAAACACGAAAAATTTGACGATAATGGAACAGGTAGAAAACCTTATGAAATTCTTTTAGAAGTTATAGGAGATACTTCCATTCCCATTTTAGCAGAGTTTGATTGTTGTCATACTCACCCTATGCTCACAATTCCAATTGGATGTGAAGTACTTTTAGACGCAACAAACAAAAAAATCATCTTAATGGAAGATCCACTGAATTAAACGGAATTGAATTTTATTGAGTATATGACATCTAAATAATCACGATCCTCACAATAGAAACATTGAGCAGGAAATCCATAAACGGACTTCCTGCTTTTCTTATGCTCGAAATCAGAAAGTAAAAATGGAACATAAGAAACTGTATGTCATCAGGGAACAGAACGACAAAACCCACATCGATAAGCAAATCCACCTCTACGGTTATTCCACCAACCAGATGTTTGATATATGGAGCATCCTCAGCCACTACTGGATGATCAGTAACAAGAACAACCTTGTCCGATGTTACTGATACGCACCAGCATTGAAAATTTATTAAGTTCTTTTGGCTTGCCTCAAGGGGACATTGCCTTCGAATAAAGTGATTGCATATGCTTAGAAGGAACTTATTAGAAAAATCTCAAGAATTCTTTCTGAATTACGAGATAGCTTAGTGTACGAATATGCTTAGCTACATCTGTCGGATTATTTAACAGTGTAATAAATTATATTAGGAATACAGTTATTGCGAATTTGAAAACAAAAACAGAAAATTAGTGGTTGGGATATATTGCATAAGTTTTTAATTAAAGGCTTAAAAATGATAATTTCAACAATTTAAGGAATTCTGAACAGCTTGACCGCTGGTCGCGGATAAGTACTGATAGTTATTTTATTTTCTATATGTCTATTTTGTGATTGAATGGGTATAGAATTAAGAGTGTTCCACAAATTGATATACCGATTCGGGTGTAAATGAAGTCAGCCAGCAAATGAAATTGCCTCATTAACAGACTTCTCCACGCCAAGGTACATGTAGACAAGAATAAGTTTCACCCCATCCAAACCACAGTCTCACAGCCATAGGAAGAAGCTGACCCAGTTAGTCCTGTCCTTCTTCATGCTCTTGGCTTCCCAAAAAACTCGCTGTATTTTCCTTATTGACTACGATATCAACCAAGACAGCACTTTTCCAAATGCTCTGCCCCAGTTATGATACAGGTTATTACTTGATAAATTCTTCGTTTAACTATACGCATAGTTTGCCGTCTCCTTTCCGAATGATGTGGCATACCTTCGTTTTACCAGAGATCTGCAAACCATGTCTCTTTTTATTTTTTTAATTTGCGAAACTTATTGTACTTTATCCCGCTTCTACGAGGTAATGTAAACGAAGCCCAGAAAGCTTTACGAGGTAATACTTTCTGGGCTTCGTATGTACTAGAATAGCACTACAGTAAAAATTCCAGGAGATAAGTAGGTATTCAATCTGCCAATTCATTCGTATTTAAACTTTATAAGCAGTTATATCTCTATGCATTTCTCACCATTTTGACTATTTAATATAAACACTAATATTAGGCACTATTGAAATACCGTTGCAATGGCTGAAAAATTATTTTTTATGCAAAAGCTGAATCATTTTTTCGTACAATTGCATTGTTGCTTTCGCATCACCTAATGCAGTATGTCTTCCATCTACAATAATATCAAAAAATTTAAAAGCTTGAGTAGAACTATCAATTTTATCTGGTATTATACCTGCATCTTGTAAAAATTTTAATATTGAATAGGTATCAACAATTCTATGAAGAAAAATGTTGTCAAAACTTCTGCGATTATCCTTAAACATCTTCCTGATAAACTGCACATCGAACTGTGTATTATGCCCCGCTAAAGGAATAGAAACATAATCAGCAAAATATATTTCTTTAATCTCTTCAAATTTTTTATTAAATCTTTAGGGATAATGGCATCCGCAAAATCAGAGTCCGTCAATTTATTGATCTTCTGTGCAGTTTTAGTAATATAATAGTTTTCATTTTTCAGATAATACTCTGCACTGTAATATTCTCCTACAATAGAGTCCCACACAACAAAACCGACAGACAAGAGAGAGTGTTTTTCAGGGTCTAATCCTCCGGTTTCAGTATCAATAAAGAGCAATCGAGCCATGTTTTATTTCTCCTTTATAATAATTTTATTTCCATTTTCGTCAATAGTAACAGATACACTTACCGAGGCAGATAAAATAGCATTTTTTTCTTCTTCAATATAATCATAAAAACTACCAGTTGATTCTGCCCTTATATAGGGAACAGTTGCTTTTCCTGGAGAGTGCTTAAAAAATGCCATCAAAGCAACATTATCCATCACATAATATGTGGCTTGTAAACTTTTATTATACAGATATACTTTTGCTCCTAATTCAGCATAATCAATTACAGCTTCATAAATTAATGATTTGGTTTTTCCAGATTTATAATTATACCTCCTATCAAATTCAGCCATAATATCATCGTTTTCATAATCAGGCATAATAACGATAAAATTGTTATTCTTATTTATGAAATTTTGTATTGCAACCCTATTGGAATTTCTCCAAGTCTGTGCATATGTAAAAATCGCTGTAAAATTATGTGTCTTTAATAATTCATTTTTCCAGTTAATACTTGAAAAGTCAGTATCAATATGATCAACGCCACTTTGCTGAATGTTTTTAGAGATTTTTGCCACCTCAAATATTGATTCAGCAAATCTCTTTTTGGCGAATATCTCCCACAAAAAATTAACAAGAAATGCTGCACCAATAGTAGACACAATTGTAGTAAGGAATAATTTAATTTGCTCATCACTAGTAATCATTGGAATAAAATAAACTACACTAAGAAAAGAAACACCTGTTACAATCAGGCTGATAATAATAGTAATTAAATTTCCTTTTGTTAATTCATTATACATTGCACTCTTTTCTCCTTTATATTTTTTGTAAAAACTATTTTCCTACAAATAACTAACCATCAGCTTTTGCAATTTTCCATTAACAAATCGGCAAATCAACTCCAGCTTATATTGACACACGCAACTACCAATAATATTTACCTTGCTTGTCTTTGCCCAGACCAACCGCTCCATTACCAGTCCTAGGATGTACTGTAGAAGCGTGCCAAAATGCAGAACTTTCCCTCCGCTGCCCACCACACCCAAAAGACAGGCGTAGAAGACACGTAGTTCTTACACCAACTCCTATGTCATAATATCATAGTCAGCCAAAAGATTATTCACAGAACACAAATTGAGTTTATTCAGCCACTCATAAATCTAATAAACATTCTTGACTTCAGCAATATCTTTAGGTGGATTCAAAATATACTTGCTATACAGCATAGTTTCAAAAAAAAGATGTTATGCTCGATACCTAGAGAGTCATAAATATCTCTAACACATTCACTGCATCTCGGCATCAGATTCGCAGAAAAAGAAAACTTAACCAATCGTTTCCCACTAATTCCATAATTTCTGCCATATAGCCAATCATTTGATGGTAATTTCAAAAAAGATCTTTTGGCTTCTCGTGTAACATCTCGCTAATTCAAACGTTGTCTTTATTATATCATACATCACTTATTCCATAAATCAAAAATCGATGCTTTCCTTTTCAAAACATAAAATGCACGAATAATTTTCAAATAAGTGAAATTTGCAAGGTGAATTGTATTCTATATTTCAATGCTTCTTAAATTATTCTAGAGAACCTTAACCGCTTTGTTATTTATGCTCCTACATTATCCGTCCACATCTCACACTGACTCATCACCGTTTTCACAGCGTCTTCCATACCTTCCGGCGGATATTTATATCTCTTCAGCAAACGCTTTACTATTTTTCGCATCCCTGCTCTAGCACTTTCTTTCTTCTGCCAGTCAATGGTACGATTCTTACGCAGCATCTCGGTTAACTCTTTTGTAATCGCAATCAACTCATCGTTCTGATAGAAATCTTTGATTGCCTGCGGTTTTGTCAATGCATCATAAAACGCCAGTTCTTCCGCATTTAATCCCAACTTTTCGCCTTCTGCATTGGCATCTGCAATATCTTTTGCCAGCTTCATCAGTTCTTCGATAACTTCCTCATTGGTCAGCATACCGTTCAAATAACGATTCAAAGCACTTTGGATTCTTTCCGAAAATTTTTCTGATTTCACAACATTGGTACGGCGATACACCGATACTTGCTCCGCAATCAGCTTTTTTAGCAATTCTACCGCAAGATTTTTTTCTTTCATGTTTGCGATTTCTTCCAAAAACTTTGGATCAAACAGAGAAAACTCCGTCTGTACATCAGAAAAAAGATTGATTACACCTTCACTTTTGATGCTGTGTTTCAACAATTCGTTGATTCTTTCATTGATTTCTGGCAATGTCAGCTTCTTATTTTCTCCACCGGTACTAAGGCGTACCAGCATTGTTCGCACTGCTTCAAAATAAGCTGCTTCAAACCGGATTTTTTCCTCTATCAAACTGCTGCACAAAGATAACGCCTGTTTCAGAAGCAAAGCCTCTTTGATATACACATACTGCGTCCGTTCTTTTTCCGGCAGATCCGTTTCTTCCATATTCTTGCCCAACAAAAAGTTTGTACCGCCTGTAATAGCCTTGGCTTTCTCATAATCACTGCCTGTGAAAAATACAGAATAATCATACCCAAAGAAGAAATCTCTACAAACTTCCAATTTCTCCAAGAATTTTGGATACGCTGCATCTTTAATATCCGTATCCCCATAATTCTTTTGATCCCTTGCGGTGTAGTCCTTCATTGCCTGCTTCAATGCCGATGCAATCCCCACATAATCCACAACCAAACCGCCTTCTTTATCCCGAAAAACACGGTTTACTCTGGCGATTGCCTGCATAAGGTTATGTCCAGACATGGGTTTATAGACATACATAGTAGCCAACGAAGGTACATCAAACCCCGTCAGCCACATATCCACCACAATAGCAATTTTCATAGGAGAATCATTGTCTTTGAATTTTCTAGCTAACTCTTCTTTGTGGGCTTTGTTTCCAATGACTTTTCGCCATTCTTCGGGATCATTATTCCCTTGTGTCATCACAAGCCCTACTTTTTCTGTCCAATTCGGGCGCAATTCCAACAGTCTATTGTAAATCTTCATGGCAATAGGACGGGAATAAGCAACAATTATAGCTTTTCCTGTCAACAGATTCTCTCTGTAATTTTCGTAATGATCCAAAATATCCTTAACCAAAGAATCAATGGTTTCTTCCGCACCCAGCACAGCTTCCATCTGTCCCAGTTCCTTTTTGCTTTTCTCAATGATATAAGGATCTGTATTTTGTGCCATGATTTCATACTCTGTTTCAATGAGCCGCAGAATATGCTCGTCCAACTTCAAATGAATGACACGGCTTTCGTAATAAACCGGCTTTGTAGCGCCATCTTCCACCGCTTGTGTCATATCATAAACATCTATGTAATCCCCAAAAACTTCTGTGGTGCTTTTGTCTTTGGAAGAAATGGGCGTACCTGTAAAGCCAATATAGGTGGCGTTTGGCAGATTCTGGCGAATGATGCGTGCTGTACCCACAATGGTTTTGGCTTCGATTTCTCCCTGCTCGTTTTCCTTGATTACCACTTTTTCTGTCAAGCCATACTGCCCACGGTGCGCCTCGTCCGCCATGACCACGATATTTCTTCTTTCGGAAAGGGCTTTCTGGCTTTCCTCAAATTTCTGCATGGTCGTAAAAATAATGCCGTTTGCCTGACGGTTTGCCAAAAGCTCTTTTAAATGCTGTCTGCTTTCCACCTGCTGTGGTGTCTGGCGCAAAAAGTCCTTGCATCTTGCAAACTGCCCATAAAGCTGGTTGTCCAAATCGTTTCTGTCTGTAATGACAACAATGGTTGGGCTTTGCAATGCTTCCTGCAAATAGTGAGCATAAAACACCATGGAAAGAGACTTGCCGCTACCCTGTGTATGCCAAAATACGCCACCTTTGCCATCGGTTTTGGTAGCGTGTTTTGTAGAAGCAATAGCTTTTTTGACTGCGAAATACTGGTGATAGCCTGCCAAGATTTTGAATGTGTTTTGTCCATCTACATTGAAGCAGATAAAATTTTTTAGAATATCCAAAAATCTGTTTTGCTCAAAAATCCCCTCAAAGAATGTGGTAAAATCCGCAAACTGTGTATTTTCATAACTGCCGTCTGTGGTTTTCCATTCCATGAAGCGGTCTTCCCCAGAGGTAATGGTACCTGCTTTGGAAACGCTCATATCACTCATGACACAAATGGCGTTATAGATAAAAAGGGATGGGATTTCGTACATATAATTCCGTAGTTGGCGGTAGGCTGCCGAAGCGTCGGTTTCTTCTCTGGAGGGTGATTTCAGCTCCACCACTACCAAAGGCAAACCATTGACAAAGAGCACAATATCTGCCCGTTTTTCGGAATGTTCTACCACAGTCCATTGGTTGATGGCTCTAAAGTCGTTGTTTTCCAGCGTGTCATAATCCACTAGATAGACCAAGGCAGAGCGATCCTCACCCTTTTCCTCATACTTGACAGGAACGCCATTTTGCAGATAATCCATAAACACCATGTTTTTCTGCAACAGTGTCCCTGTTTCAAAGTTTTTCAGTTTGTAAATGGCTTCCTGTAACGCAGCTAAAGGCAAGCCCCGATTGATGCGCTCTAAAGACGGTAAAAGCACATCTTCGTATAAGGGGCTGTGGTAGTCACGGACAATATCGGGACCATATTGCCAGTGGTAGCCAAGATTTTGGAGCAGCTCAAGGACGGCGTTTTCGTAGTTGGATTCGGTAAAGGACATGGGATCACCTACTTTTATTAAAATTGATTTTTAAATCTTCTTCAAGAAATGGGAAATAGTCTTTTATAAATTTATTACATAATTCACAGTATTGATTTTTAAGAATGATAACTTCTTCTCTATCAGAAAGTATTTCTGATAATTTATTATTATCATTTTCACTTGATAACCTCACGAGATTTAATGATACACTTAAAATTTCCTGTAATAATTTTGCATCATATTTATTGAATAAAAACTCTCCCGAAATAAGAATACTTTCTTTTTGTTTTTAGAAAAACTAAAAATGTCGTTAAGTTTATATTTTTAGTAATATCTTCTGCGTTTCCTAAATACATTCTAAAAGCTACTTGTATCGCTTTCTTAGTTTTTTCATTTTCAATTTGCTTTGCAACAACTAAAAATTTTTGTATTGTAGTATAGCAATCGTACCTTTTCTCAAACAATGAAATCCGATCTTGCCTATCTGCTATTTGTTTTGGTACTCTAATTGCAAAAATAATTGCAATAACAGATATTAAAACGCTCATTATTGTTGTTCCTAATTGTATGTAATCAAAGCAACCTTTTTGCCCCAAAGACTGAACAGCAACAATTAACTCTTCCATAAGTTCTCTTGATGAATAAAAACCATTACCTTCTAATCTGCCAATGACAATCATCTCTTGTAATATCCTCTCTTATATATTTAGTTTTAATGAGACCTTGTTTATAAAGATTGATAAGTATTTCTCTAACTTCATCTATTGGCATCTGCATATAATCCGCAACTTGCTTTGTCGTAGTTCCCATTGTAATTCCTATATAATTTAGAGCTCTTTTAGGATAGTTTATCTCATACTGTGACATTCTATCATTTGGCTGAACACGTTCATATTGTATATTACTCTTCCCTATTTCATCAAGCTGGTCAAGTATCTCATCATATAGTGCCCTTAATTCTTCGATGTCCTCTTTCATTATTTCAATTGAGGTAGTAACTTCATTTAACATACTTTCATTTGAAATCGCAATTTCTCTTTTATTGGAATCCAATTTATGTTGTAAAAATACAGCAACAATAGGAATCGCAATCGTAGCAAGGGCACTAACCCAACTAGCCACACCAGAAATCGCATCCCAATTATTATCTAAATAAGGTGCATAAGTAATTCGGAAACCTAATGAATATAAAAATATAATGAAAATTAAAAGCAAAATGACAATTATTATCCACTTAAACCATTTATGCTCTAGTATCCTCCTCAAGATTCATTACCTCCAAAACTAATCTCACCAGACATCAATTTAGGTAACAAACAATCCCTTATGTCAGTTAATCTCGCATTTTCTTTGCATAATAATTCCATTTTCTGAAATAATGGTAAAACAATCTTATGATATTTTTTAATTTTATCTGTATTGGAATGAACCATCAATTGCTTAATCACTAATTGGCTTATATTTTGTTGTGCTGAACCTATCGCTCTTGATTTTAACACTTCTTGAAAATGTTTCACAAATTCAAATAAATATGTGAATGGATAGTCGCAATTTTCTAATAATACGCATATTGCCTGATTGCAAGCCATTTCAGTTGTTATAATGCCATATTCTCCCACTGTAGCTCCATACATAGCTACTAATACACTATGACTGGGCAAAAGTTTTGCGGATGACTTATTCAATGCCAATTGATTAATTTTTTCTTCTGTATCTGTAATAAAATTACCACTCAATTCTTTTGATTTTACCCAAGGAATATTTGCATTTTCATAAAATACCAAATTCTTTCTTGAAGGTGTACCGCCCGATGTTGTCTTAATCGCTTTACCTAATTCTACTCGTTCCATGTCCTCCGCAAAAAAGCTCTGATAAATTAAATCAATTTGTTGCTCTAAATTATCATTTATCTGCTGAGTTAGTGCAATTTTTTTTGCAAAGAATTAAGCACACTTACTATTTTTTCTGAGTTTGAATATCTGGTAATTCAATCTCAAGTTGTTGAAAAGTAGTAGTCGGTCTTGCAAGTGCAGGAACCCCTACCTGTGAAGCATTGCTCAAAAGTTTATGTTGACCAATCGGTGTGTGTAAATAATAAACCAGATATTCTGGCAACACTTTATTATTACACTTAACACGAAACTGTGATTGTGAAATCACATATCTATCATATTTTGAGTTTTCTGGAATGTATGAAACCTGACCCAAAGTTCCTCTATGTGTTATAACAATATCTCCTCTGTATGCATTTGCTTTTTTTAAGGAGTTTGCTTTTTCTTCTGTTATATATCGAAAAGAATCTTCTTTTAAAACAAAATCATCTAAATTACTACCATTTAAAACAGGTATTCCTTCATCAACAAAACAAGATACCTTGATATTTGAACCAAAAGGTCCCATCGCAATTTCATCTATTAGTTCTGCTACACTATATGTTTTATATTTCATACCCAATCGCCCCCAGTTTCTCTCTGATCTCCTGTTCCAGCGCATGGGATTTTTGGAACAACTCCGCCAGCTCTCCTGTAAGGCGTTCCATTTTTTCCTCGAATGGTTCGCCATCGTCTTCCTGTTCCTCAATGCCTACATAGCGCCCAGGGGTGAGGATATAGCCTTGCTTTGCGATTTCTTCCGTATCTGCCACAGCGCAGAAGCCTTTCACATCTTCCAGCGTACCTGCTACGTACTGGTTGTAGGTATCCGCAATTTTCGCAATGTCTTCCTCTGTCAGTTCCCGCAGTTTGCGGCTGACCATGGTTCCCATTTTTCTTGCGTCAATGAAAAGTGTTTTGCCTTTCTGTCTTTTGTTCTTTGCCAAGAACCAAAGGGAAACGGGAATCTGTGTGGTATAAAAAAGCTGTGTGGGCATAGCAACGATACATTCCACCAAATCCGCCTCAATGATATTTTTTCTGATTTCGCCTTCACCACCGGACTGAGAAGAAAGAGAGCCATTGGCAAGAACCATACCAATTTCCCCATCAGGTGCCAAGTGCCAGATCATATGCTGAAGCCAAGCAAAGTTAGCGTTTCCTGCCGGTGGTGTGCCATACTGCCAGCGGACATCTTCCCCCAACTTGTCCGCACCCCAGCCGGAAAGATTAAAAGGAGGATTTGCCATAATAAAATCTGCCTTCAGCTGTGGATGGCAGTCATCAAAGAATGTATCGGCATTGTATTTCCCCAGGTCTGCCTCAATACCACGGATTGCAAGGTTCATCTGCGCCATTTTCCAAGTGGTCGGGTTGGAGTCCTGACCAAATACAGAAATGCGGTTGATGTTTCCGCCGTGGTTTTCAATAAATTTTGCGGACTGAACAAACATACCGCCACTGCCACAGCATGGGTCATAAACTCTGCCATTATAAGGCTGCAACACCTCAACCAAAGTACGCACCACGCAGGCAGGAGTATAGAATTCCCCAGCCAACTTGCCTTCCTGTTCCGCAAACTTAGAAAGACAATATTCGTATGTACGTCCTAAAATATCTTTGCTATTTCCATGCTCAATCATTTGAATATTGGTAAACAGGTCTACCACATCACCCAAACGACGTTTGTCCAATTCGGGACGGGCAAAGTTTTTTGGCAGAATATCTTTCAGTCTTTTATTTTCCTTCTCAATGCTTCGCATAGCGTCATCAATGACAGTACCGATTTCCGGCGTATGGGCTGCCGCCGCAATGACACGCCAACGGGCATTTTCCGGTACGAAAAAGATATTTTCAGAAATGTATTCGTCCATGTCTTCCTCGAAGCCGTCGCCCTCTTCCACCAATTCCTGATACTTCGCCTCGAAGCGATCAGAAATATATTTTAAGAAAATCAGTCCCAGAACCACTGACTTATATTCCGATGCGTCTATATTTCCACGGAGAACGCAAGCCGCCTCCCAAATTTGTTTTTCAAAACCAATGTTGCTGGTATTTACTTCAGCCATAATAACCTCCTGCAAATCTCGACATAATATTCTTTATTATATCACAGATTGAAAATGTCGTATAGAATCCATCACTCCATATTTTGGAAATGAATACATAAATGAACCGAATTGCAAAATTTCTTATTATAAAGCCATTATCCTTTCTCACAAAAAATCAGCTGACCGTTTTCCACGATCAGCTGATTCCATTTCATTCTTCTTTCACTCTACTGCAGTCCCCACGAACTTATAGTAAATCTCCACTTTCTGTGTCTTATTTCCATCCTCATCTACGACCTTTTCATGGACGACAATCCTTTCAATGAGCTCATTGAGTATGTAGGCGTTCAGTTCTTGTATATCCGTATATTTCTTGATGAGAGGAATAAACTTCTCTACATTTTGGAACGTTTCCTGGGTTTTCTCCCACTGCTCTTTCAGCGTTTCCTGCTTGCTTTTCAGTTCTCTCTCCTCTTGATCAAGCCCCTGATACATATCCTCATATCGTTCATCGCTGATTCTACCTAAGGCAAGGTCTTCATATAATCATTTGATGACTGCTGTGATTTCTGATAATCTTCTTTCAACTCGCTGCAATTCCACTTTGATTTTCGTCCCATCCTGTTTCTGCTGGTCTGTTTTCATCTTCACCAGCATTTCCAGATACTGTTCTTCCGCATTTTGTGCTCTACTTGCATGGCGACGGATATCCTCCAGAACGATTTGGTACAACGCCTTCCAGCTTATGTAATGGGAGGTACATCGATCCTTACCATAGTTTCTATATACCCAGCAGCTGAAGCCTGTATAGGTACCTCGTTTTGCATCATAGCTGACGTTCAGTGAGGAACCACAGTCAGCACACTTCACCAATCCTGCGAAGGGCTGCAATTCCCCTTTGGCATTTGGTCTTCTCTTGGCTTTCATCATCTGATGCACCGTGTCCCAAAGTTCTTCGGAAATGATAGCCTGATGTGCATTATTATATACGATCCAATCTTTTTCCGGCGTTTCCTCTCTCCTTTTATCGAAAAATCCCTTTGTTCTTGTCCTGCCAAACACTGCCTTTCCCAGATAGACCGGATTGTTCAGAATAGAGCGTATGGTTGATGCGTGCCAGTCAAAATCCTGTCTCCAGTAATCACTTTCATAATAATCGGGATGGTTCCGATTGAAATATGCCTGAGGATTCAAGATTTTTCGCTCCCGCAATATCTTTGTCATCTTCCCATATCCGATGCCATCGGCGAAAAGTCTGAATATCATTTGCACCACTTCAGCCGCCGGCGGATCGTCAATGAGTTTATGTCTATTCTGTGGATTTTTTTCGTAACCGAATGGTGCATGGGCACCTAGGTACATCCCTTCCTTTGCTCTGGCTCTATGGGCAGCTTTTGTTTTGGCTGACACCTGTCTGGTGTAATAGGAATTGATAACATTCGTGAACGGAAGGACTAAGTTATCCGAACCATTTTTTGAGTCATAATTTTCTGCGATGGAGATGAAGCGGACGCCCTTCTCCTCGAAGTAATGTTCGATATAAAGCCCCATCTGGGCATACTCTCTACCGAATCTGGAGAGGTCTTTGACGATGACCACATTGATTTTTCCAGCTTCAATGTCCGCCATCATCTGTTTGAACTGGGGTCTTTCAAAGTTTGTGCCGCTCCATCCATCATCACAATATACACCTGCAATGGGGATTCTGTTTTCCGCACAGTACTGTTTCAACAGTGCTTTCTGTGTCTGGATACTGTTGGATTCTCCGGCGTTGCCGTCATCCTGGCTGAGTCTGCAGTAAATTGCAGCAGCGATATTTTCCATAAAATCACCTTCTTTCAGCCAAACATCATATCCCTACATAGCCGGTGAATCCATATCCCAATCTACTGAATCTTCTTCCTCTGGTTCGTCATATGCACCAGATTCAAAATCTTTTTTGATCATATCCGCTACTTTTTCGGTGATATCTTTTTCTCCATTGAAGCAGCTTTCCACATGAAATTTGACCCCTCTGATTTCTTTGGTACTCATTACCCTTGATACCTTTCTCATAAAGCACCTCCTGCATTACCCCATTTTCATGCCATGGGCTTCTTTTTTCTCCTGAATTTTCTGTCTCAGTTTACGGTCAATAGTTTGGATGACCGCATCCTGTTTTTCATAATCTTCCACAACGATATTGCTGACTTCTTTCAATAGCCGTATCAAATGATTCCTGATGATTTCATTTTGTATCTGATTTTTCTTTTGGTACTGGCTTTCCATCTGCTTATTGCTGATTTCCAACGCCGTTTTCAGCACCAGATTTTTGATGTTCCGAAACTCCGGCTCCTCAGAGAAAGAATGTCTGGCGTAGCCTTTGCCGTCATAAAAAGATATGACCTCGTCTTTCAAATCCAGCCATGACTGGTAAAGGGAATCTATCTTTTTATCCTTACTGATTTCAGAAACGATTTCATCCACCAGCAATTTATTTTCTTTGGCAAGACGACCATAGACTTTTTTATGTTTTGCTGTCTGCAAGTTCTTTGCCAAGGTGAATAGCAACGCCTGTGCATAAGGATTTTCATTGTGTTCCAAAGACAAGGAACGCTCCAAAAAATTTCTGCATTCCTCCCGAATCCATTTCCGCATCTCATCTTTCTGCTCATAGAGATGGTAAAATTCATCATGGAAAATCTCATGAGCGAAGGCACTCCTCAAATTTTCAATGCCTTTTTTCGTCAGATAGCCCTCCTTTGGATCTTTGGAATAGCACATAATATGGATGTGCGGATGGTGACCTTCGTTATGAAAAGCACCATACCAAACCAGATTTTCCGGTTCGATCCGCATTTCTTTTGCCATTGCCAAAGATTTTTGCGTGACCAGATTTCTCCACACCTTTGCATTATCATAGCCCAATCGCTGGGCATCCTCTCGTTTCAGAGAAACCACAAAGTTCCAGATGCGTCCCTGATATTCCGCTGCTTCCTTCTGGACTTTACGCAAATCAATCTTTTCATCTTCGTTATTCCACAGGGCATGCCCCTGCTCTGTGAACTCTGCCCGAGGGCGTTTGGCTAAATAACCCACGTAATTTTTCATATCATTTCCATGATAAATTTGCACCTCTGCGATTTTATGAATGAGATCTTCCGCTGTTTGACAGCTAGGATTTTCTTCATACGCCTGATATTCTGCGGCACATTCTTCTTTCAGCTTTAAGGATTTTTTCATCTCTTTTGCGATCCATTCCCTTTGGAGTGCAGAAACTTCATCAGAAATCGGCTGGGAATATCTTTCCGCATTCGGTCTGGTGGCGATGTATTTCACATAGTTTTTCATTTGTCCTTTGGAAATGTTCTTCACATATCGTGCAGTGAAAATGATTTTTGCCATGCCTTCGCCACCATCCTTTCATCCATTTTTTCACTTTATCATGTCTTCCAGAGATAAAGTTCCGTTCATGCTTTTCACTTCCCGCTGGCATAGATTGTGGAGCTCGCTCAATGTTTCTTCATCCATTTGAAAATAATAAGCAATGATCCGCTGCAGTTTTGCCAACTCCACAGCCATACGAAAGCTCTGATTGGAGAGTCTGCCTTCAGAAGATTTCACTGATGACTCTACGACTTTCTGAATCTGCTCGCCCAACACCACTTTGTTTTTCTCTGCGGAAAGGTAACCAGCATAGTACCTGATGGCTTTTTCAATAAATTCATTCCGGCTCCGGCAGTCATCCATTGCCATACCAGCCACGCAAAGATTGGCTGTTTCCTCCGAAAGCCGGACAGTAAATATCTGTTTTGTATTCTCCTTTTGCAATCCTCAACTCCCCCTTCCATCTCTCCTTGATGTCGGTACCGACGTCAGGCACAAAGCCCGCAGTTTCTAAGGGAAAAGGCAGTTTTTCCCACTTCAAAGCGCCGCTTCCGACGTCTGTGCCTTCTTTCTGACACCAACTTTTCGGGGCAAACAATCTCCGCACTGCGGGGATTGGAGGGAATCGTGGCGGAACAAGACACCGCCGCTTTAACCAGCAATCTTTTTTCGCCCTTCCAATGGGCTTTACAACAGGGTCAAAGAAAGCCGTTCACTGCCAATTCTCAACATTTCCCCAAAAATCCCTCACGTTGCCCTTTTGTTCCTCTGGCGATTACATCCCCCAATCCTGTTTCTCATCGCCACACAGGCGGTCACGTTGCCAACAAACGCCTTCCTTCTCTCCGACAGGGGCAGCAGGGTCAGTTTTTTGCCAGCCCACCCAAAAACCGTCACTACCGTCACTTTTTTCATTTTTACATCTTTGGAAAACCCACATTTTCCCCGATTTCAAAGGCTTTGCCAATCTACTGTCTTTTTCTGCGGCAGGGGCAGTAGAAGGATTCTTCTGCCGACTACCGTCACTGATGAAATCTATTTTCATTTACCTTTTCTCCTTCCAGCCATGTGATTTTTGAAATTTCCATGATTCTTTTGCCATCGCTTCTTCTGGTATGGAAAGCATAACCCAAACGCAGAAGCTCCCCAGAGCTTTTCTTCAATCGTTTCAAGAGCGTCAGATGGGAAATAGTTTTTCCAGAAGCGTTACTGAACAGCTCTGCCAATGCACTTGGCTCGCCTGAAAGAAAAATATGTTTTTTCATGCACCCATCCACAATGGAAACGATTTCGTCGACGGGTTCTTTTTGTTTTTCCAGGGAATCCTCTTTTTTGATCCAGATACTGTTTTCATCCCGTTCCAGTTTCAGTTCCCGTGGCTCCACATCTCTGCCCAGAACAGATAGCTTCACAGAACCACTGCCCCTTTTATTTTCTGTCATCACCAGAATGGTATCGGCTGCTCCCTGCAACCCTGTCGTGCCGGAAATCATATGGAATGCATCTTTGCTTTCCTGTTTCCGCAAGTGATGAATCAAAAGTATGGTCAGCTGATATTCGTCAGCAATCTTTTTCAGAGATTGGATATCTTTATAGTCCGTCCCATAACTATAATCCAGACTTTGTTTTCTGATGCACTGCAATGTATCAATGACAATGAGCACTGTTTCTTTCTGCTCTGATAAAAACTTTCGAATCTGTTCTTCCAGCCCTTCTCCAAGGCAGGCAGCTTCCCAACAAAAAACAGATTCGCAGGTGCGTCATCTGTTATGGTAAGGGTTCTGTTTTGCAGACGGGATTGATTGTCCTCCAAACAGAGATATAATACAGTTCCTTTTGCCGTTTCGCAGTCCCAGACAGGCTCCCCTTTCGCAACGCAAAGACAAAGCCACAGAGCGAAAAAAGATTTCCCTGTCTTAGGGGCACCAGCAAGTACGGCAAGTCCTTGAGGAAGAAATTCTCTGACTGCAAACTTGATGGGTTTGTAATCCATATCCATGAGTTCCTCGCCACTCATGACCTGAAGCGGTTTCGTCATAACACCATAACACCTCCTCTCCTATGAAATTTTTATGGGAATCTGATATGGGCATTGGAACACCACCTCCTCGTTCATATCTCAAAATATTTAGACTTATCAAAAATATTATTTTTATAAGTCTATAACTAAAATTTAGCACGCCATTGCTTTTTTGTCAAGACACATTTATAATAACATTATAGTTCTGTCTAATTTTTATTTTGAAAGGAAAATGACCATGGCTGATGATCTGCAATATAAAGTCTATCTGTTAGAGGGACAGGAAAACTTCGTAACAGAAACAAAAGAATATGCGTTGAAAAAAGAATATCAGTTTCCTGATAGTCTGATTGATTTTCTGTATGTGGATTTCCAACCCCTTATGGGTGCATTTGAACAACTGGGACGGGATATTGAAAACCTCTACCAGAAAAAAGATGCCCAGTACACCAGAAGCGTTTTGGACTTTCTCCATGATATGGCAGCGGTACACCCCTATTTCGAAATCACTTACCATGTTTGGAAAAAGAGATTCCGTCAGGCAGAAGAACAGGAATTCAAAAACATCATTGACCTGCTGCCGAGAAAACAACTGACTTGGATTCCTTCGGAAGCAGTGGAGATACAGCGTCAGATCAGAGATATTTTCGACAACTGTTTGGACAGAGATTTATCTCAAGGGACTGTCAACGAACGGCTGACAAGTCATTTCAAGAAATATCAGGATGATTCTTTGAAGCTGTTCCGCTTCCAGAAATTGAATATCAAATATGAAATGGTGGAAGATCGTGCTTTTACAGATGTGCTTTATCCAGAAAGCATTTATGATGTCATTGATTATATCCTGCGGGAGTGCATCAAGAGAGAACAGCCCATCAGAAAATGCAAAAACTGCCAGAAATATTTTGCAATCCGCGGCAGAACCGATACGGAATACTGCTCCCGCCCCATTGATGACATGGGCAGGACATGCAGAGATTTGGGGGCGTCCTATCTTTGGGAAAGAAAGAAAAAGGATGATGAGATATTCAAAGTTTACAGACGGGAATATAAGAAGCGTTTCGCATGGATCAAGAGCAAAAAAATCTCTCAGGAGGATTTTTACGCATGGTCTGAGAAAGCAAGACAGCAGAAGGAATTGTGTGATCGTGGGGAGATGACACTAGAGGAATTTAAGGATTGGCTGAAGAAATAAAAATCCTTACCTACCAGTTTTAGAGGATTGCAAAGAGGATGGATGGTATATGAAAGACATCAATAAAATTCGTGGATGTTTGATAGGCGGTGCCGTTGGAGATGCCCTTGGTTACGCTGTTGAATTTATGAAAGACTCTGAAATTTTCAAGACTTACGGTTCTGCTGGTATCACGGAATTCACTCTCGTGAATGGTATTGCTGAAATTTCTGACGATACACAAATGACATTGTTTACGGCAAACGGTCTTTTGCTTGGAACAACAAGAAAGATGACAAGAGGTATCATGGCTCCCTATCCGCATTACATTTCCTTATGCTATAAGGACTGGCTGAAACACAGTTGGCTGAAGATTTCAAGTTGGAAGCTCCTCAGTATGCATGGCTCAACAATATTCCAGAAATGAATCATAGTCGTGAACCTGGACGCACTTGTATTTCATATCTTTTAGAAAACAGATTGGGTTCTACATCCAATCCTCAAAACAACAGCAAAGGCTGTGGCGGTATTATGAGAGTTGCCCCTATTGGTCTTTACTTTGGAGATAATAGATACACTATCAAAGATATTGATATGATTGGCGCTGAAGCGGCAGCTCTGACCCATGGACATGAATTAGGCTATATCCCTGCGGCAATGTTTGTCCACATGATACATCTATTATCACACCATTCTGGAGTATCTGTTTTAGATGCCGTAAAAGATGCCAAAAGAATAATGTCCACCCTATTCCCCAAAGCGAAACATCTGCATCGCTTAACAGGATTAGTGGATCGAGCCATTACACTTTCCGCAGATTCTAAAATCAGAGATTTGGATGCCATCAAGGAACTTGGTGAAGGTTGGGTAGCAGAAGAAACACTAGCCATTGCCATTTACTGTTCTCTAAAATATGAGCACGATTTTGAAAAAGCCATCATCGCATCTGTTAACCATAGCGGAGACAGCGATTCTACTGGTTCTGTCACAGGAAACATCTTGGGGGCACATTTAGGAATAGACGCAATTCCTCAGAAATTCCTTGATAACCTAGAGTTAAAAGAAATTATCCTTGAAATTGCTGATGACCTTTTCAATGACTGCAAGATTTCAGAATACAGTAACACTACGGATATTGTTTGGGAACAAAAGTATATATATCATACTTATCCAAATAAAGTTTAATATTGTATTTATTTGGTAAAATCCATCAGAAATCGTTTTTATGATTGATAACACAATGAATAAAGGCAAGATAGCAAAAGAAATCATACGAGTGTAGAGAGATGACATGAAAAATGAAAGGGCTAGCAAAAACATCAAAGGAGGACTCTGTATGAAAAAGAAATTGAGCATTATCATTGTTGTTCTTTTGTTATTAGGCTGTGCCTATTACTTTGGAGTTGGTTTTTTGCCTGCCACAAACGTTGTTGTGACAGATTTTGAGGTTTCAGAACAACAGGATAGCATGACCATCCAAACTTCCATTGCTACCTCTGCTGGTTATACGAGAAGTGTAAAAAATGTATCTGATGATCCCGAAAAATGATGTTAAAATTCTATTCTGCTTTTGGAGGCGTCAACGGTTCCATAGGGGCAAAAAGCGAATTTGATCTTCCCCTCTCTCCCGAATGCAAGGAAATCTATGTTCTGCTATATGATGATTACAAACTGCTGATTGCAAAAAATCCTGCTACGGGTGAATGGGAAATGGTCTAATAAATCACTTGACTTCTGATTCCATAAGAGTTTATATACCACAAAGCATATTACATTCTAAAAGGTGGTTATCTTATGGATATTTTCGATGCATATCTCTCCTCACCTGACGAAAGCACACCGACATTCTCAGCATTTTTCCAGTCAGCACAAGACCTAAAGGAAAGCCTTGGGATGAAGGGATACCTGCTGGATCATTATCTTTCTCTGTGCTTTCGTTTGATTGCACAGATTGATTTTGTCAGCTTACAGGATGAAGTTTCAGAAGCCATGGCTACCATAATGCGGAGCATTTCTGACGCAGAAGCAGAAAAAGCATTTGACTGTCAGGAAATTCATACACGACAAATGCTCTGGCTGACGTCCCATGCAGACGCCTTATTGGAGCAGGCATTCCAAGACTTCATACAGGAAAAGGCACATTCCTCTGAAACCAGTGTAGACATCATAGACCTCAGGCAAACAGAGGAAAAAATAAAAGTTCTCATTGGACAGGAGAAAATAGAATCCTTCCAGAGAATGTTTCTTCGTCGTTTTCTGTTTTCTTCTGTGGCACAGCTCTTTTTACAAGGCATGACCACAGAGTTCATCAGAAGGTTTCTGACCACCGATATAGAAACAGGGAGCGAGGTTTTCCGAATCCATCTGAAAAATTTTGGACATGAAAAAAACGGCTAAAACCTAAGGTTTTAACCGTTTTTTGCAAAGAGCCGGAAACGTGACTCGAACACGCGACTTACTGATTACGAATCAGTTACTCTACCGACTGAGTTATTCCGGCATATCTGATGGACTATCCTTATCTACAACCAGCGACCTGTTTCTTACGAATCATTTTTCATTTTATAAAACAGTATCATTGGGCAAATACCTATAATACTATATCACAATTTCTCATAAAACGCAATAAAAAACATCATGAGCAGAATCAAAATACGATGCTGTCCTATGCACTTCTTTCTCCAACATCTAACAAAATTTATCCTCATAACTTTTTCCTAAAAACATCCTATGTCACAACAGAAAATAAAAATGTATGCTATCGTTCATTTTACATTTGATTTTCTTCCACCCTATTTTCAAAGAAACTCCATAAACAAAGAATCACAGAGGACGTCCAAAGTTCTCTGTGATTCTCCAATTCATTTACTGCTTTAGGCGCATTTAGTTATGCCCGTTTCTCTCTAATCAAACCAATGAGGAAAATCAGTGCAAAAATCAGGCACAAACTTCCCCAAACGATCAAATCCTGGAAAATGCCATGTGCAGTCAGTCCCAAAACACCTGCCAAAGCATAGGCAATGATACAGAATAAGCTGCCTCCGCGGCTATTTCTTGCCGCAATGGCTACAATACCTGCCACCAGCATCAGCAGTGCCACAGCCATTCCCACACCACCGCTGGTTCCTCCTTCATTTGCCAACGCATCCCCCACCGTGGCCGCGCAAGATTGGAATAAAACCACCATGGTCAGTACAATACTGAGGATCCCAATGACCAATTTTGCTGTTTTCATGTTACTTCCTCCCTTTTTCCATTTGTTTTCCGCAAATAACCTCTCACAAAAAGGAAGGCAAACTCATTCTTGATCGCCTCTTGGAACCACATATCTGGATAATTTCATTCCTTTACTGATTTCAGAAACATAACCGGACTGGATTCCAGAGAGCTCCACAATATGTTTGATGGTACAGCCACTGTTTTTCAGTTCTTCTGCATAAAGAATACCAAAAAGATTGACCTGGCACACCGCTTCATTCCGTCTGGCATTGTTGTACATACCGCGCAGAATTTCTGCCAATTCCATATCATTCATAGGCTCCCTCCTTTTGCTTTTTGCTATTCGCTATTTGCAAATTCAGTATAAAGGAAAAGCCTCTTGATTTTTCCCCCGATTTAGGGGAGTTTTAATCTGCGCTTCTGGTCAGTTCTGTTTCTCCATATTCCCGCAGCCAGCTATTGACCGTATCCACAGAGGAAATCCCCTCATTAAAAGCAATGATGAAAATAGCATCTCTCCGTTTTTTAGGATATAGCCCCGGCATTCCATATAATGCCAATGCACGCTGCACTTCCTTCAAGTTCATTCCCATGGCAATAAAAATCCGCAGCAATTTATCCCGATCTTTGGTATGACTTTCCCCATTGAGCAATTTATATCCATACTTCTGGGGCATATCCGCTTTTTGAAAAATATCCTGCCGCTTCAGATTCCTTTGCTCAATCAACCGATCCATATAGGTAATGAAGCTATGCGATTGCACCGTCAAATCATCTTGAAGTGCCGCCAATTCCGTTTTCTTGGTATGTTTCAAAATCTCCATCAACTTCGATGTACTTTTTTCTTCCATATTCCCACTCCTGTTTACAAAAGCCTGTCCATTGTAGTAAAATTATACTGCATTTCACATTTTGAAACAATAGTGATTCATTTTGAGGTGAACTTATGGAATTACAAACCCGCCTTCGTTTATCATTCTATAAAGAAATTGCTGAAATTGACACAGCACACAACATTCGTCTGGTACAGCACACGGTAACCGGGAAAATTTTTGTGAAAAAGCGCTGTCCATATATGATCTTCAGGTTTTTCAGTATCTGATGACCCAAAAAAATTCCGGGTACACCCAAGATTGAAGAGCTGATTGAAGAAAACACCACCTTATATGTGATTGAAGAATATATTTCCGGTAATTCTCTGGAAGAAATTCTTGCCAAAGAAGGTACATTTTCAGAAGAAAAAGCAGCAGATTATATTCTGCGCATCTGCCGGATTTTACAGCCGCTGCACCAGCAGCATCCTCCCATGATTCATCGTGATTTGAAACCATCCAATCTAATTTTGACTTATGATGGCAGACTGATTCTGGTGGATTTTAATTCCGCAAAAACTTATCACCCTGAGCGTTCCCAAGATACTGTCCTCTTTGGTACAGCCGGATACGCCGCACCGGAACAATATGGCTTTTCCCCTTCCGCACCGGCAGCTGATATTTATGCGTTGGGTGTGCTGTTCCACAAAATGCTGACTGGTGACCTACCGGGAGAAGGAAACTATTCAGGGAAATTTTCCGGTGTCATTGCCAAATGCATCAAAATCGATCCGAAAAACCGTTATGATTCTGTTGCTTCGCTCCAAAAAGCTATTGAAAAAATACAGAAGCCTCCCCTCACATTGGAACAACTGCAAATTCCTGAAAAATACCAAGGATATGCTCTGCCGGGTTTTCGCAGCAGAAAAAAGGGATATATGATTGCAGCTTCTATCTGGTATTTCTGTCTTGTAATTGGCTGCCTATTTATGGAATCGGACAATGTAGTTGGCATTCGATTGATTCCTTACCAAATCATCAGCTTTCTGATGCTATTTTCCCTGACGCTTTGGCTGGGGAATTACAGAGGCATTTGGTACTATTTCCCCCTTTGCCGCCATCGCAATCCGGTGATCCGTTTTATCGCCATTGGGTTTTTCGCTTATGTGTGGATTTTCCTGATGATGATGATTCTGGCATTTATTCTGGATGCCTTTCCGGCTTAAAGCACAGACTCTTGCCGCCTTTTGGCGGCTTTTTCTTTTGTAATGATTATATTTTACATCCAATGAAATAAATCCTATCAAAAAAACCAGAAATGGTAATTTTTTCTATATAATTACAGAAGTATATTGCACACCTTTGAATTAACATGTAAAATATATGTATATTCCATTTATATTTGTTATTTTTTCCAAGCAATGCAACAAAAAGCAAATATCCGACCATGGTCATTCTGTATAAAAATCCAGAAGCCATCACCATGACACCATCACCAATCTGATGCACATGATAAAGGAGAGAAACTATGCACTGCCCTTACTGTAAGCATGAAATTTCTGAAAATGCAAACTTCTGTGAGCAATGTGGGAAAAAATTCCCAAGTGTCCTACCTGTGGACATATCATTTGGAAAAAGAAAATTTCTGTCCCATGGACGGAACCCCTTTGCCGTCGAAATTTTTGCTGACTGGCCATTGGAAGAAGTATCCCTTTCTGAAGAAATCACAGCACCGGAAGATCCTCAGCAGGAATCCTCTTACAGCGAGATGGACGCAGCAGAATCAGACATCACAGATGAGGACGATTATGATGAGGATTTTGATGAAGATTTTGATGACTTTGAAGATTACGATGATTACGATGAATCTGAAGAGTCTGAAAAAACCAATTGGAAACCAATTCTCATTGCAGCTGCCATTATTGGTGTGATCTGCGTCTTTGCCAGCTATATCGCGATTGTAACCGGGCCAGGCACTTTGAAAAAAGATCAGAACATCCATGTAGAAGCGTCCACAAAACAATCCGCATCACAAGAAGCAGATGCAGATGTGATTTTCAAGCATTCCAACTATACACTTTTGCTGCCTCAGAATGACACAATGCTCTGACAGCACAGAATTTATCTCTGAAAACGAACTGCCCCGTTTTGTAAAGACAATACAAATCGGGGCAGTAGTACTTTCTTCAGTTTTTTTCGCAGCTTATTACAATCAGCAACGCAGCCTATCAAGGCGCAGTTCCCTTTTCTCAGCCAGATGCAAAAACGCTCTTTAGACAAAGCCATTTGAGAAATAAATTTTATTGATACCAAATTCTTATTATACTCTTGTCTATTATGTTCTTACAATATCCTTTCCATTTCAAAGTCGAAATAAGCATGCTATCCATTTCCCCAGTGTATAAAAAATAACGAACAACCGTAAAAAATATTTTACATTTCTCTTGTACTTCCCCATATTTCGTTGTATAGTATAAGCAATAAAAGGAGGGAATTATCGTGCAAGCAAAACATAAAGTTTTTCTTCTAAGTTTTGTACTGTATTGCTATGGGCATCCGCATTTCCTTTGACAAAGGTCGTGCAGGAACAGTTTACATCCAATCCTCTGGGATTTCTGCGCTGCAGTATTGCCGCTATTTTCTTAATCATCATTGGCAAATGCAGCCATATCCGTATCCCGGCAAAAAAGGATATCCCCTACTTCATACTAGCCGGTGCCATGGGCTTCACAGGCTATATGATCTTTTTCAACACAGGTATTCAAACACTGACCTCTGCAACATCCAGTATCATTGTGGCCCTCACCCCCATTTTGACAGCAATTGGCTGTGCAAAGGTTTATCATGAAAAAATCAAAACCATCGGCTGGATCTCCATTGCCACTGCCTTTATCGGCGTTTTGGTGCTTTTGCTTTGGGATGGTGTTTTCTCTATCAATGTAGGTTTAATCTGGACAATGGGCGCTTCCCTCGTATTCTTTGGCTATAATATGATGAGCCGTTTGCTTACAACAAAAGGCTATACGGCGTTGGAAATCGTTACTTACAGCATGATTTTCGGTGCCCTGCTTTTGGGCTTTTGGTCTGTGCAGGGATTCCAGCAATTGGCTGCTTCAGACATGTCCCATATTCTGGCGCTTGTATATTTGGGTGCTTTTCCCAGTGCAGCAGCTTACTTCCTTTGGGGCAAAGCAATGTCTTTTGCCAACCGTACCAGTGAAGTAACCAATTTCATGTTCGTTACCCCACTGCTTTCTACCATTTTGGGATTCCTGATTCTGCGGGAAATTCCCAACCTCGGTACATTCCTTGGGGGTGCCATCATCATTTGCAGTATTATCGTATTTAATTTAAAAGGCAAATAAAGCTTAGTCAATATAATAAAAGCTGGAATCTTGAAAAAAGATTCCAGCTTTTTTGTTTTCTGCTGAACCAGCACCTACTGCTGCTCTGCTATTTTACATCAAGTCATCACTGTCCGATGGACGTTGCCGGCGGAAGCTGATCCAAAGTCTGGAATACATACCCTTTCGCCTTCAAATCTTTCAACATCTGATCCAGCGCTTCTGTATTGGATTGAGAAACTGCATGGAGCAGCATGATAGACCCATTGTGATAATTGTTCATGACCATATCATAGGCAGCCTTTGTCCCTGGCTGATTCTTCGGATCCCAATCATTATAGGCAAAACTCCAGAAAATGGTTTTATATCCTGCTGCTTTTGTCTGTTCCAAAGAGCGAATGCTATAAACACCTTCTGGCGGACGGAAATATTTCGGCATTTCCTGACCTGTCAGTTCTTTATAATAAGCCGCACAGCCATTCAGCTCCGCCAAAATTTGTTCATTGCTCAAGTCGGACATATTGGGATGAGACACAGAATGGTTTCCCACAATATGCCCTTCCGCAACCATTCGTTTCACTAATTCAGGCTGATCTTCCATATAACTTTTTGTAACAAAAAATGCAGCCTTCACATCATTGGCTTTCAAAATATCCAAGATTTTAGAAGTATACCCATTTTCGTACCCTTCATCAAAAGTCAGATAAATGACTTTATGCTGGGTATCACCTAAATAATAAGCATCATAATTTCCAATGGCAATTTCATCCTGGGCAGAAGGCGGCAAATGATCGGCATTTCTGCGGAACCACCAGGATTTTTTGTCATTGTAACCCACATTTGCCGCATTCACCGTAGGCTGTTTCGGTGTTGCAACAGGATCATAAATGAGCTGTACTTCCGGCACTGCCGGTTCCTGTGTTTCCTGTTCTGCTGCAACAGCTGTCGGTTCCTGCTGCTGTACAGGCAAATCCGATGGTGGAACAGCACAAGTGGTCAAAGATGCATAAAGTGCTACGATAAAACTAAAAATTGAACCAGTATCCATAGAATTCCCCCTTATCGAATTCTCTTACGCTTCCATCTGCCATATCCATGGCAATTCCTTTCTGGCTTGATTATAGCATATCTTTCTGTTCAAAAAAAGGAAACAATTCCTGACAAAAATCTTATTTTTCTTTCTGGTAGTAATGATACAGTGCCTGCGTACCAAGGTTCGTCATACCGGATTCTGCCAGTTTTTCATACATTTCCAAAACAGAATTCAGCATCTTCAGATCCAGCTGTACCTGTTCACTTTCTTCCACCGCAATTCGCATATCTTTGATGTAATGCTTGATATAAAATCCGGGCGCATCATCGCCTTTTAAAATCCGTGGTGCCATATTGGTCATCTGCCAGCTGCCGGCAGCACCTGCGGAAATGCTGTCCAGCATGGTCTGCTGATCCAAACCAACTGCTTTCGCATAGGCCAACGCTTCGCATACACCAGAGATAGCACCGCCCAATGCAATCTGGTTTGCCATTTTGGTATGCTGACCACAGCTAGCCGGGCCTTCATAAATGATATTGGTGCCCATAGCGGCAAAAATATCGTGGCATGCATCGAAGGCTTCCCGATCACCACCAACCATAATAGACAAAGTACCATTTTTCGCACCAGTATCGCCGCCGCTGACAGGCGCATCCAATGCATACACATTTCTTTCCTTAGCCGCGTCATAAATCTTCACAGACAGTTTGGGACTGGTTGTGGTCATATCAATGAGATATGTGCCCTGTTCCACTGCCGCAAAAATCCCTGTTTCTCCAAAATAAACTTCTTCTACATCATTGGGGAATCCAACCATGGTAATCACAGCGTCCTGCCCTTTGGCACAGGCCGCAGCAGTATCACACCATTTCGCGCCTTTTCCAGCAAAACTTCCGCTTTCTGCTTTGTTCTGGTGTAAACAGACACTTCATATCCTTTTTTCATCAAATTTGCTGCCATGGCACATCCCATAACACCAATACCGATAAACCCAATTTTTTTCATAGAAAATCTCCTCCTATCAAATGCAAAAAGCGGCCTTCTATGCAGAAGACCGCTCCATCTCAATATTTTTTAATCAGTTCTTTGACTTTGCCGATAAAAGCTTCTCTGTCTACATTTGTTACAACAAAAGCATTATGATCATCAAACTGTTTATCGCTGTAAAGGTCTGTCACTGTTTTGCCAACAGTCAGGGGCCCCTTTGTTTCTACGCGGACACCAGCTTCTTCAGCTGTGAACATTTCGGGATAAACGGTATAAAGTACCGCCGCAGGATCGTGGAGTGCAGCACCGGATTTACCCCAGCCAACATATTTTTCCAAGCCTTTCTGCAGGACATCATGGAACAGTTTTGCCTGTGGTGTACCAAATGCCGCAATTTCTTCCAGTTCTTCCGGTGTTATGTAAGCCTTCATGGTCACATCCAGACCACACATATGTACAGGAATCCCGCAGCAGAACATCATATCTGCCGCTTCGGGATCTACATAAATGTTGAATTCGGCTGCGGGAGTCACATTACCGCCAATGGCAGCGCCGCCCATGATAACAATCTTTTTGATGAGCTTAGGCAACTCTTTATATTTTGCCAAAGCGATACCCACATTGGTCATAGGGCCAACGGCAATGAGTACCAATTCCCCATTCAATTCTTTAGCAATGCGATAAATAGCATCCCATGCTTTTTCTTCCGGCAAAACATCGTCAGGAATGGGAAGTTCTACGCCGCCAAAACCATCTGCGCCATGGAATTCTGCTGCTGTATGCAGTTCACGGAACATGGGTTTATCTGCGCCGCAGTAAATAGGGAAATCCGCGCCGATGGCACGGCGTACACGTTTTGCGTTGGCTGTTGTTTTATCCAGTCCAACATTTCCGGCTACGGTTGTTACCGCACGAATATCCAATTCCGGCATCTGACATGCCAGCAGCAGTGCCGCGGTATCGTCCACGCCAGGATCACAGTCAATGATTACAGGTATCCGATTCATGCTTTTCCCTCCCCATAAGTCGCAATTGCTTCTACCAACAAGTCTACAAATGCCTGACGGTCAATACCCATCAATACTTTCGCATTGGGTGCTTTTCCAAGAGCACCGTTAAAGTCTGCCACAGTAGCGCCTTTACAGAAATCTCCGGCTGTTTCTACCTGCACATACAGATCCTGAGATTCCATGATTTCGGGACGCAGAAGGGCTGCTACTGCAACCGCATCATGTACGGGTGCGCCTTCGTAGCCCAGACTTCTATGGAACTGATAGAAGAATTCCAGCCAGTCTGCTACGATCACTGCCACACGATTGCCGAGGGCACGAATCCGTTCAAAGTCTTCCGGGAAGATCATTGCTTTTTCTGTAACATCCAGACCTGCCATAATGATAGGAATACCGGATTCAAACACAACAGCTGCTGCTTCGGGGTCAACCAGAATATTAAATTCTGCCGCAGGTGTCCAGTTACCATACTGCACGCCGCCGCCCATAAGGGAAATCCGTGCAATCTTTTCTTTCAGTTCGGGATATGCCATCAGCAACGCCGCAACGTTTGTCAAAGGGCCTGTGGGAACCAGTGTGATAGGTTCATCACTTTCCTGGATAAGTTTTACCATAAGGGAAACTGCATCCATGTCTTCCAGTTCAAAATCGGGTTCAGGCAATGCGGGGCCATCCAGACCGCTTTCCCCATGCACAGTAGGTGCGATAATGGGGTCAGAAATCAGGGGTCTGAGCCGTCCCATAGCAGTAGGCACATGCAAATCGATCAATGTGCAGATACGCTGCGCATTGTATGTTGTTTTTTCGATGGTCTGATTGCCGCATACAGATGTAACACCGCGGATATCCAGCATGGGGCTTCCTTTTGCAAGAACCCATGCAATTGCGTCATCATGTCCCGGATCGCCATCCAGAATAATGGGAATTCTTTTCATAATTTTTCCTCCACAAATATTTTTTTCTTTTGAAAAAGCCGGAGCGTAAAACGTTCCGACTTTTTCCAGAAACAATGTCATTTTAAATTATTTTGCTTCTGCATTTTTCTTTTTACCGTTATTCTTTACACGTTTTACACGTCTTACCTGTGTTGCCGCATAGAGGATCAAACCGATAATGGTCGCAAGGTAAGGAATTGCGGATACCAGGAAGGAAGAGAAGCCCTGCATACCTTCCATCTTATTGCCAAGGGCACTGGCAAAACCAAAGAACAGGGATGCGAACATGGTTCCCAGAGGTTCCCCCTGACCCATCGCCTGTGCAGCCAAAGCAATGAAGCCACGACCAGCAACGATACCTGTATTCCAGCTCTGAGAGTAGTACATGGACATGTAAGCACCGCCCAGACCAGACAGAGCACCGGAAATACCCAGTGCGATATACTGGATTTTCAATACGCTGATACCAACGCTGTCTGCCGCATGGGAGTTTTCACCTACGGCACGGATCTGCAAGCCAATAGCTGTTTTATACAGCAGGATCCAAACCAGCAGTACCAGAATAAATGCCACATAAGTCAAAACGGAGTGACCAGAGAAAATAGGCCCCAAAATAGGGATGCTTTCCAAAATAGGAATATCAATCTTAGGTGTCAGCATGCCAGGTGTTGTCAGGCTGGCTGTATTCCCCTTCAGACCTGTGAACAGATACAGAAGGAAAATGGTACCGCCTGAACCAACCAAGTTGATGGCGATCCCAGCAAGGATAATATCTGTTTTCAGTTTCAAAGCAAAGACACCGATGATCAATGCCAAGATGATACCTACTACAACGGCACCAATTACGCCTACCCACCAATAGCTTGTCCAATAAGCGAACAATACGCCGAACAGCGCGGAAATCATCATGATACCTTCCAAACCGATGTTAGTAACACCAGCTTTTTCTGCTACTACTGCCGCAAGAGCCGCAAACAGAATGGGAGATGTAATACGAATGATAGAGTAACCAAAGCTTGTTGTGAAAATCATGCTAAAAATCTGTTCCAACATTATGCGTTACCCCCTTCCACTGCTGCTTCCTGCTGTTTTTTCGCAAGTTCTTCTTTTGTTTCTTTAACAACCATTTTCTGTCTTGTCTTAGACATGAACTGTTCAGCTGCGAAGAACAGGAAGATTACTGCCTGAATGATATCGATCATTTCTGCGGGTACACCTGCATAAATGGACATCAATTCACAGCCACGGTTCAGATATGCAATGAACAATGCCGCAAAAGGAATTGCCAGCGGATTGTTCTTTGCCAGGATGGCAACAGTGATACCTGTCCAACCATAGCCAGGCAGATCTTTCCACAGGAATGTGTTGTATCTGCCCAATACTTCGATGGCACCGCCCATACCACTCAGTACACCCCCGATAACCTGAGAAAGGACGATTACGCCGCCTACTTTCATACCAGAGTATTTAGAGAAAGATTCGTTGATACCAATCATACGAATGGTGTAGCCCCAACGTGTACGATACATGAAGAAGCCTACCAGGATTGTTGCAATGATAGCAATTGCAAAACCCCATGTCAGTTCTGTACCGGGTACAATTTTTGCAACCTTTGCTGTTTCCAGGAAAGGATATGTCTGTGTGGAACCCTGGCTTCTGTCTGCAAATACATTGCTCAGGAAGTGCATGATTACATACAGTACCACATAGTTCAGCATCAGGGAGCAAACCATTTCACTGGCATTGAGTTTTACTTTGGCAATTGCGGGGATCAGCATCAGCAGACCACCTACAACAGCACCAACCAGAATACATACAACTGGATGCAGACCTGCTGCCATAGGTACATAAATTGCCAGCAGAGCTGCTACAAAGCCACCTGCCATAACAGTACCTTCACCAGCAAGGTTGAACTGGTTTGCAGAGAACATAACGCAAACCGCCAGACCGGTAAAGATAATGGGTGTCATACGTCCCAAAATAGTCAAAATAGAAGACATATTCAATGCGCCGTTGCTGATAATGGGACGAATCAGCAAACAGTTCAGCGCCTTTGCCGGATCATCCGCGCAAATGAAAATAAATATGAATGCAACGGCAATGGCGATAGCAATGGCCACAAAGCCGCGCATGAATTCAAACTTCAGCTTTTGTTTATTCCCCATGCTGAACCCTCCTTACTTCTTCATCGCTCTGCTGTTTCAAGCCCAGCATATATTCACCCATGACTGTGTCAGTCAAAGATGTTGTATCTTCAAAATATGCTGCGATGCCGCCGTTATACATGATGATCAAGCTATCGGACAATTCCATAACTTCATTCAGGTCGGCAGATACCAGCAATACTGCTGCGCCTGCACGGCTCAGTTCCACCAGTTTCTTACGAATGAACTCCGTAGCGCCAACGTCGATGCCTCGTGTAGGCTGGTCAGCAATGATCAGTACAGGTTCTGCGGAGAATTCCCTTGCTACAACTACTTTCTGAATATTACCGCCGGACAGCATACCTACCTGCTGGTTTCTGCTCTTGCAAAGGACTTTATAGTCTTTGATGAGCTGGTCACTGTCTTCATGCATTTTCTTCATGTTAAACAAGGGGCCATTATTGTATTTTTGTCTGCACAGCGGTCACTCATCAGGTTTTCCTCGATGGTAGCTGTTCCCGCCATACCGAATGTCATACGGTCTTCTGGAATCAAAGAAACGCCCAAATCACGGATCTTACGCTGAGGCTGACCAATGACACTATGGCCATTTACAGTGGCACTGCCGCTGTCAGGAATATTCAGATTGAACAGCATGTCTACCAGTTCTCTCTGACCATTGCCTTCTACACCGGCAATCCCCAGAATCTCACCTTTGCGTACGTCAAAGGAAAGTTTGTTAAGCATTTTCTTATTCCATTCATTGGTATATTCCAAATCACGTACACGCAATACCACATCTGTGGGTTGTGCCTGATCTTTTTCTACTGTCAGAATAACATCACGACCAACCATCAGACGGGAGATTTCTTCTTTGGAAATATCCGCTGTCTGGTATACACCCATGGATTTCCCACTGCGCATGATAGTCAGGCGGTCTGTGATCTGCTTGATTTCATGCAGTTTATGAGAAATAAAGATCATGGTGTAGCCCTGTTCTTTTAAGTGAACCAATTCTTTAAACAGTTCTTCTGTTTCCTGAGTGGTCAGTACCGCTGTGGGTTCGTCCAAAATCAGGATTTTTGCACCACGCACCAGTGCTTTTAAGATTTCTACTTTCTGTTTCATCCCTACGGGGATATCTCTGACTTTCGCATTGGGATCTACATGCAGATTATATTTTTTCGCATATTCTTCTGTGATCTCAACAGCTTTTTTATAGTCCATAAACATACCTTTGTGTTTGGGTTCCATACCCAGGACCATATTTTCCGCTACTGTCAGATTGGGTACCAGCATAAAATGCTGATGTACCATACCGATTTCTTTAGAAATCGCCACAGTTGGTGATGTGAGAGAAACTTTTTCTCCGTTTACATAAATTTCACCTTCTGTGGGCTGTTCCAGACCGAACAGCATTTTCATCAGTGTGGATTTACCCGCACCGTTTTCGCCCATCAAAGCATGAATTTCTCCTCGTTTGACGTTAAAATCAACACCCTGATTGGCAGCAATACCATTGGGATAAACTTTGGTAATTCCCTTCATTTGCACAACATATTCATTGTCAGCCATTATCGGGTCCCCTCCTTCTATATCATTGGTAAAGATTCTGCACCTTCAAAAAGTCCTTTCTGCCCAAGCAACAAAAAGATTTTTTCAATCTGCAGAGGTACTATGAAAAAAAAGGGGGCTGTTCAGCCCCCTTAGATTTGTGATTACATTTCAGCGAACTTATTGATTCGTATGAAATTAAGGTCTTACAGATTCTCTCAGTTCTACAACTGCGTTTGTTGTATCGCCGATAGCGCTGGGAACTTCAACTTCGCCGTTTGTAACAGCTGCAACAGCATTGTCAACTGTTTCTTTTACGCTGTCAGGAGAAATCTTGTCATAGTTCTTATCTGTTACCAGGCCAACGCCGCCTTCGTTGATACCGATCAGGATCTGCTGGCCCCAGTATTCGTTGCCTGCATCCCATTCATCGAAGAACCATACCAGAGAGTCGCCGATGTTTTTCAGACCGGATGTCAGAGTGATGCCTGCCATTTCAGCGGAGAATGTGGATTCCTGGTCGGAGTCAACACCGATGAAATATGCTTTGCCTGTTTCCAGACATGCTTCTGCGGCACCGTTACCAGCATTACCAGCTACGCCCCAGATGATATCACAGTTGTTGTCGTTGATCATGGATTCAGCCAATTCTTTGCCTTTTGCGGGGTCAATGTAGTTACCAATGTATCTTGTATCTACTTTGATGTCAGGATTTACGGACTGTGCACCCAGAATGTAACCATACAGGAAGTCGTTGATTACGGGGCTGTCTACGCCGCCAACGAAACCGATAACTGCATCTTCGTTGATTTTTTCAACGTCTGTTGCAGTTGTCATAGCTGCTGCATAAGCACCAACCATGTAGCCCAGGTCGTTCTGTGCATAGCTCAGGTTTACTACGTTAGGCAGTGTGTATGTTGTGTCATCATAAATCAGGTATTTCTGATCAGGGTATCTTTCGGATACGTTTTTCAGATATTCAGGCATCTGGAAAGTACCAACAACGATCAGGTCGTATTCGCCGGAAGCAGATACTTCTTCCAGATAGCTTTCCCATTTCGCTTCATCTTCGGTTGTACCGCCCATTTCAATGGTTGTGTAAGTAATTCTGCCGGCATCCTGCAGTTCTTTCAGGCCTGCTTCCGCAGAGTCAAAGAACGATTTGTCACCCAGGTTACCATTTACCAGGTTGCAGACATTGTAAACCTTTCCGTCACCAGTGTCTGCTGTTTCAGTGGTTGTTGTGTCGCCGCCGCTACCACAGCCTGCCAGCATAGTAACTGCCAGAGCGGAAGTCAGCAACAGAGAAAGCAATTTCTTCATAGTCGATCTCCCTTTCTTGTTATAAAATTGGACTAAACAGGAATAGTTGTGCCATGACATGGACAACATATCCGTTTTCAGTTTACAGTATCTATCCATTATTGTCAATAAAATAACCCGACTATACCCGCGTTTTGTCAACTATAAACAAAAAAATTGCATTATTTTTGAAAATTTGAATATTGTATTCATTCTGCAAAAACACAGATGTCGTCAGAACGCAAACAAAAAAGCAGATGTATCGCTTTTTCTTACAACACATCTGCTGATTTTTATTTTTCTGACTGTGCAAAAGCCATTAACCTCTTCTGAACAGACCCTTTTTCTTGGGCTTTTCTTCTTCAGGGGGAGCTTCGTTTGTCATGTTGGGTTCTCTCTTGCCATAAACTTCGCCTCTGGCAACAGGAACACGAACGCCTTTGTTCAGGCCAAATTCGATGATGAAGCAGTCATAAGTTGTGTCAACAACTTTGCCGTACATCCCTGCATTTGTTACAACCATATCGCCGATCTGAATTGCATTTCTCTGTTCTGCCAGAGCCTTTTCTCTTTTCTGAGTAGGTCTGAAAGACAGGAAATACATGATGATTACCAATGCTACGCAGTAGATGATAACCAATGTGAAACCATTCATGCCGCCAAACAGACCGCCGCCTGCTGCCTGCTGTGTACCCTGTGCTGCTGCCTCGCCGCTACCGGAAGAAACGGTAGTGCTGACGTCCAGCAAAAATGCTGTTAAGCTGTTCATTTCCTTCTCTCCTAACGTTGTTAAATTCTGAAAAACACAGTAAAAATATTATATCCGAGTTTTGAAAACACGTCAAGCCTTCTTACATACCGTTTCTGCGAAAGCCTTCCAGTTTTTCTTTTTTGTACTGAGGGAAACGGTCTTCGTCCATTGCCTGACGGATTTCTTCCATCATGGTGTTAAAGAAATGCAGATTATGCAGAACGCACAGACGCATTGCCAGCATTTCTTTTGCTTTGAACAAATGACGGATATAGGCTCTGGAGTATCTGGAACAAGCAGGACAAGTACATGTTTCGTCAATAGGTCTTTCATCCAGCTCATATTTTGCATTCATCAGATTGAGTTTACCTGCGTTTGTATAAACGTGTGCATGTCTGCCGTTTCTGGAAGGCAGTACACAGTCAAAGAAGTCCACACCACGTTCTACCGCTTCCAGAATGTTTTCCGGTGTGCCAACGCCCATCAGATAAGTAGGTTTGTTCTGAGGCAGATAAGGTACCACTTCTTCAATGATGCGATACATTTCCGCATGTGTTTCCCCAACAGCCAGACCGCCAATGGCATAGCCGTCCAGATCCATTTCCGCAATACGTTTTGCATGCTCAATACGAATATCTTCATAAGTCGCACCCTGGTTAATGCCGAACAGCATCTGCTGTTTATTGATGGTATCATCCAGACTATTCAGGCGTGCCATTTCTTTTTTGCAGCGTTCCAGCCAGCGTGTGGTACGGGCTACGGAATTTTCTACATAACTGCGTTCCGCAGGGATACCAATACATTCGTCGAATGCCATGGCAATGGTAGAACCCAGATTGGACTGAATACGCATACTTTCTTCGGGGCCCATGAAGATTTTTCTTCCATCCACATGAGAGCTGAAATAAACGCCTTCTTCTGTAATCTTACGCAGTGTGGTCAGGGAAAACACCTGGAATCCGCCGGAGTCAGTCAGAATGGGCTTGTCCCAAACCATAAATTTATGAAGGCCACCCAGTTTTTTGATGATTTCATCACCGGGACGTACATGCAGATGATAAGTATTAGACAATTCCACCTGACATTTCACTCTTTCCAGATCTTCTGTGGAAAGAGCACCTTTGATGGCCGCAATGGTTCCTACGTTCATGAATACTGGTGTTTGAATAACACCATGAGGGGTATGGAACTCCCCTCTTTTGGCTCTGCCGCAAGTTTTCAATAATTTATACATATCTTACCTCATTTCCGCTCAAGTTTTGTCTGTACTATCATATCCTGTTTTTTATGGAAATTCAAGAATTTTTCCTGCAATCATACCTATTTTCACGGAAAAGCACACAGAGCCGCCCTTGACACACCCCTTTCCTGTGCCTTATCATAATAAGGTAAGAATATAATCAGGTATGGAACGGAGAATCACTATGTCTATCAATTTGATCGCAACAACCACATTTGGTCTGGAAGCCGTTGTAAAACGGGAATGTCAGGCCCTTGGATTTGAAAATATCAAAACATCTGATGGGAAAGTAGAGTTTACCGGCACAGAAGCCGACATCGTCAAAGCCAACATGTGGCTGCGGTGTGCAGGGCGTGTCTGGGTAAAAATGGGCACTTTCAAAGCTGTTACCTTTACAGAGCTTTTCGATCAGACAAAAGCACTGCCCTGGGCCGACTGGATTCCTGAGGACGGCAAATTCACAGTCGTTGGCAAATCCGTAAAATCCACACTGTTCAGTGTATCCGACTGTCAGGCTATCGTCAAAAAAGCCGTTGTAGAAAAACTGAAACAGACTTATCACACTGACTGGTTTGATGAAACAGGCGCTTCCTACACCATCCAAGTAGGTATTTTGAAAGACGTTGTTACCCTTGCCATTGATACCAGCGGCTCCGGTCTGCACATGCGTGGATACCGTGCAAACGCACTGGATGCACCTTTGAAAGAAACACTGGCTTCTGCTATGATTCAGCTCAGCTATTGGCGGAAAAACCGTATTCTGCTGGATCCCTTCTGCGGTTCCGGTACCATTCCCATTGAAGCTGCCATGATCGCCCGGAACATTGCACCTGGCATTCACCGCAAATTTGCTTCTGAAGAATGGGAACGCATCGGCAAAGATCTCTGGAAAAAAGCCCGTGTGGAAGCATATCAGGCAATCAACTATGATGTCATGCCGGAAATCTACGGCAGCGATATTGATCCTGATGCCATTGAGCTGGCAAAAGCCAATGCAGAAAAAGCCGGTGTGGATGACTGCATCACCTTTGAAGTAAAACCTTGTCAGGAAATCGTATTGCCCGGGAAATATGGCGTCATGATTACCAATCCTCCTTACGGCGAACGTATCGGTGAACTGAAGGAAGTGGAAAACATGTACCGTGCTTTGGGCGGCATCATGAAGGAAAACCCTACTTGGTCTACTTACCTCATCACTTCCATGGAATATTTTGAATCTCTCTTTGGCAGAAAAGCCGACCGGAAACGGAAACTGTTCAATGGCCACATCAAAACAGACTATTATCAGTTTGAAGGCCCTAGACCCCCGAAAGATCTGTAATATTCCTGCTATCCATATAACATAATGAATAAAGGCATTGTGATTTCTTTCCATAGAATCACAATGCCTTTTTGTTTTCAAAATGAAAAAGACCTCCGTTATATTCATGAGGTCTTTTTTCTTCATTATTATATTTCTTTATCCGTTACACAAATCAATGGTCAGATACAATACTTTGCCATCATTTGCAACACCAATCCCAGCTTGTGTCATGGTGCTGTCCATAATGCCATTGTGTTTTGCCGCTGTACGGAGCAGTTCCGTATAAAGCTGCACCACATCACCTCGTGTTGTTGCAATGACTTCTGAAGCAGTATGGAACTGCACATTGTTTTCCATCATACGCTGGAAAGGTGTCTTGCCGTCTTTGCTTTTGTAATCAAAATATTTTTCTTTGACCATTTCCGTACTATGGTCAGCCGCAGTCTGATCCAGACCTTGATTTTCTGTCAAAACTGCCAGGCCAGCTTCTTTTCTCTGGACATTGATGATTTCCAGCAGTTCTTTTTCAATATCAGTCTTTTGCGCACCGCTCAAAGAACCAGTCAACGCGTCTTTTGCAGCAAATTCCTTTGTCTGAAGCAGCAGACCACAAATCTGATTTTCATAATCCAGAGGAATTCTGGCGGAAGCATATTCTCCATTCAATACTGCACAATGATCCACATTGCTGATGCTGTCCACATGAGACGCATCATTCAGCACTCCTCCACCCTTGATTTCCTGATACTGGAACTTACTGGATGGTGTGAAAAATTCCACAGCAGCATCATTTTCAAATGTCACCCAGAAATATCCATCTCCTGTGTAAATATAGCGATCTAAGCCATATACTGTTTCGTCGATTCGTGTAGGAGCGCCGAATGTTCCTTTGACTTCTTCTGTTGTCTGTCCCAATGTCAGCTCCTTGCCGTTAATGGTAACTGTTTTTTCCATTACCGCGTCGCCTTTGGGTACAGAAGTGCCATTCTGCACGCCTTCATAAAATGTATAAGCGCTCAGAAACGCAGTGACTGCTTCCTGTATTTTCAATGTATTTTTGGGGGCAAATGTTCCGTTCTGATAACCGGAGATCAAACCAGCTCCATAAGCCTTATCAATGTAGGATACTGTCGTTGCGCTGATGTTTTTGGTGTCTGTAAATGGATTTTTCTTTGCATACAGAGACATATCAACGCCCACTTTTTCCAGTGTACGCACCAGCATGATTGCCATCTGTTCTCTTGTCAGAGGATTTTCCGGCGCGAATGTTCCCGGTTCCACACCAGCAATGATGCCCAATCCATATGCTTTCAGTGCTGCTTGTTCATTACAGTCGGAAAAAGGATTTTCTTCCGGCATAGGTGCTGTTGTTCCTGTTACTTTTTCATAAAAAGCCACCGCAATTTCGCTGAATTCCACTCTTGTCATGGTATCCTGAGCCTGCTGAAGCAAAGGTGCGGAAATAAGCTGCAAAGAATATGCCTGTTCCATATGAGGCACTGCCCAAGGGGAAGCATTGGTCGAAACTGCCCCGAAGGCTGTAAAACAAACACTGACAGACAGCAGTGCTGTTACGGCTACACCTACCAGCCGTTTCATACAATCATCTCCTTTACAAAATTGTGAAGAAATATTTACAAAATTATGAACCGTTTTATTATAACCATATTTCTGCCTTTTGGCAAGCAAAATCCCGAAAAAGGTGTTTTCTGAAGAAGATTTAACCTAAGAATACAGCGATTTTCTTTTTCAGTGGTTTCTGAAAGAGGAATTGTGATGGTGATTTTCAAAAAACACCTACTATATATATTCCTAGTAAAATAAGAAAGCCGGAAACCTTTATTTATAAGGATTCCAGCTTTCACATTTTTGCTATGATTTATCCGATATTCTTTTTCATGCGTCTTTTCCATCACCTTGCCGCAATGGCATCCACCTTTTTTGTTCCTTCATATAAACGACTGCCTTCAAAAGAATGGGCGTTATCAAAGTAGTAACAATTACCACCAATACAATGGCAGGAAACAGTGTTGATGAAATCAATCCTGCCTGCTCCCCTTTCTGTGCCACAATCAGCGCAACCTCACCACGGGAAATCATGCCCACGCCAATGGCAAGGGAATCCATATTGGAAAAACCACAGATTTTTGCTCCCAAACCGCACCCAACGATTTTAGAAAGGATAGCTACGATCAATAAAGCAAGTGTAAATAATATCAGTTCCTGTGACATCCCCGTAATTACTGTCTTAATCCCAATGCTTGCAAAAAAGATGGGGGTAAAGAACATATAGGAAGTGATATTGATTTTAGATGCAATATAGGATTTCGTTTCTGTAACATTACAAAGAATCAATCCTGCGAAATAAGCCCCTGTAATATCCGCAACTCCGAAATAAACTTCCGAAATATAGGACAGAAGCAAACAAAATACAACGGCATAGATCGCTACTCTTCTTTTTGTTCCATATACGATTTCCAACTTGCGGAACAGTCGAAATACAAAAAAGCCGCAAACAGCAATAAATACAAAGAACAAAAAGATCTTCAGCAAAACCACCATAATTTCTACCCCAGGAACTGCGAAACTGGTTATCACTGTTAATGCAATAATCCCCAGAATGTCATCGATAATAGCTGCTCCCAAAATGGATGTTCCCATTTTCCCTTTTAATTTTCCCATCTCACGGAGCGTTTCCACAGTAATGCTTACAGATGTTGCTGTTAAAACGATGCCCACAAAAGTACTTTCCAAGAAAATCATGGTATCAGGTCTTTCACCATGGAAAAATAGGAAATATGTCAAAAACCCACTTCCCAGAGGGATCAAAACCCCAACAAAAGCAATGATTACCGCAGACTTCCCTGTTGCCTTCAGATCATCAAAATCTGTATCTAAGCCTGCCAAAAACATCAAAAAGATTACGCCGATTTCTGCCGACTTTGTCAGAAAGTCCGTTTCATGCAATATATTCAGACAACTTGGCCCTAGTAACACCCCGACCAATAATGCGCCAACAACCTGCGGCATATTTACTTTTTGAGAGAGCAAGCTGAATATTTTAGTAGAAAGCAATATAATCGCAACAAATAACAAAAAATCATAAGATTCCATTACACAAACCTCCTCACTCTTTCAATTTCTTTGGACACACATGATAGGAAAAAGACTTTTGTATGAAACAAAAGTCTTTTTCTAAGTTGTATTCTATCAATAAATTCAATTTATTCTGCTTCTGCTACTGCACACACATTTTGCGCATTTTTCTTTTTGATATGCAGAATTTTCAGCGCTGCCAGTGTGCCAATCACCAGAACAACCGCCTGGAAGATGAACATATAAGTATATGCTTGTGTTCCTAAAGTATCCAGCCAATAGCCAAACAGTGTGAACTGGAACAGGTCAGGAGAAAAACCTACCGCTGCTGCAATACCGGTTGTAGAAGCAGTTAAGTTTCTAGATACGCCTGCTTCTGTAATGGTAGCGTAATAAGCCCCGCGCCCGATGTATACTGCTGCGGACATGATCAATGTCAGCGCAATCAGCAGCTGCGCTGCTACACCTGCATCCGCAACCAGCAGATAACCTAAGCCTAAAATACCAATTGTATATACACCCAACAGTACTTTGGAAGGAGACCCCACTTTATCAGTCAGGATACCACCAATGGGTGCCCCCAGCAGAGTCATACCATGCTGTCTTAAAATCGCAACACCGCCGGAGAATGTAACTGCAACACCCAATACATCTGTGAAGTATGGTGTGAAGTAAGTCAATGTTGTCAGGAAGGAATAAACTGCGAAGATGGAGATAGCAACCAGCCAAGTTGCGGGCTGTTTCATAATCATCAAGAAGTCAGCAACCACATTGGTTTTCTTTGCTGCTTTTTCTTTTGCTTCCGCTGCTTTTTTCGCACGTTCTGCCGCAATTTTTTCTTTAGGATTATCCAATACGATCATAGCGATTGCTGTCAATACGAAGGAAAGTACCGCAATACTGATCATAGCTGCTTTCAGACCTGCAACGCCTTCCATAAATTTCATGTAGAAAACCATCATTACTGCATTGAAAACAATGTTGAAAATACCGATACATGTTTCATTCATACCGAAGATTTTACCCTGGTTTTCGTCTGTTGTTAAATCACGGATCATCTTGATATGTGTGGGATAGTTCATCAGCAGGCTGGCGATGGCAAAGCCAATCCACATCAATACTGCCATGAAATATGTAGGATACATTACAAAAATAAGAGTAAAAATACCGTTCAAAAGTACTGAACCTACATAAATATACTTGTAGTTGAATCGGTCTGCAATCCAGCCGCCAATAGGTGCCCCAAATACATTACCGAACCCATAGATTGTAATCAACAGCCCCATTTGTGTATTGGTGGCATTCATAAATTGCTGAAAAGGATCATACCAGATGTACTGGATAAATGGAATGATATATACAATGGACCAACATGCTCCCAGCACCAACAGAGTAATTGGCAGCTTTAATGATTTCTTTTCCATACATACGCCTCCTCAAATCGTTTATTTTTCTTTTTTCACAGATAAATTGCTGCTTTTCAAAATCGTAATACCTGTAAAGCCAAAAATGATTGAAACCAATGGATTAATCAAATTCAAAAGACAGTAAGGTAAATAATCCAGTGTACTAACGCCTAAATACGTACTCATGGCTACTGCACAAGTACACCAAGGAATCAATGGAGAAGTCAACGTACCGCCATCTTCCAGTGCTCTGGAAAGGTTCTGCGGTGCCAAACCTCTTTTTTCATATTCTTCCTGAAACATTTTGCCTGTAATCAATAAAGACAGATATTGTTCACCAGATGCAAGGTTCATAAAAACGCAGGTGCAGATGGTAGAGAAAATCAGAGAACCAACGCTTTTTGCAAATCTCAAGATGTTCTTTGCGATGGTTTCCAGCATGCCTGTCACACTCATAACCCCACCAAAACTCAAAGAACACAAAATCAGTGATAATGTCCACATCATAGACTGAAGACCGCCGCGGGTCAGCAATTCGTCTACTATGGCATTTCCAGTCTCACTGACATATCCATACTGCAAAACATATCCTACGCTGCTGATGTCGTGTCCCTGTACAAAGATGGCACAGAACACACCCATAAATACACTCAGCATCAACCCTGGAATCGCGGGAATTTTAAAAATCACCATAAAAATAATGAATACCAAAGGCAAAATCAAAAGCGGAGAAATCACAAAGGACATATCCAACGCATCCAGCATATTTTGAATTTCTGCCGCATCCACTGTCTCAGCGGAATAATTTTTGTTTAAGATCATAAACCCAATCATAGCCAGTACATAACTTGTACCTGTTGTATATGCCATATGTCGAATATGATCAAACAATGTAGAGCCAGCAATGGCAGGTGCCAAATTTGTTGTTTCGGAAAATGGAGACATTTTATCCCCAAAGTAAGCACCGGAAATGACCGCACCCGCCACCATGGGTGCCGGAATCCCCAAACCGGTACCAACACCAACCAATGCCAGCCCGACAGTTCCTGCTGTTGTCCAGGAACTGCCGGTGGCTACACTTACCAAGGAACAAATCACCATGGAAGTAACCAGAAAGAAATCAGGTGATAACACTTTCAACCCATAATATACAATGGCTGGTACAATCCCGCCGGAAATCCAAGCACCAATGATAAAACCAATGATCCCTGTAATCAAAATCGGCTGCATTGCAGAGTAAATTGAATCGAAAATCCCCTTTTCAATTTCATGCCAAGGATATTTCAAATAAAACACACCAATAAGTGCCCCTACAATCGTTCCCAACAACAAAGGAAAATGGATTTCAATGTTTAAAAACAGCTGACAGCACACCAGCAAAACAATGACAGTTATCAAAGGTGCCAAGGCAACCATGATATTTGGTTGTTTTCTCTTTCTAGTGTCACCCAATTCCATCTTGATTCCTCCTTATTGTTAACCGTACCTCAAAAAGACACCAAGCGTGTTTTTCAATACATCTGCCAGCAAAACAATCCCTTTACGGATCTGTTCTTCTGATACTGTTGTGAAATTCAGGCGCATTGTGTTTTTCGCACCATCATTTGCATAGAAGAACTCACCGGGAATATATGCCACACCTGCTTCCACAGCTTCATCCAAAATACCATCCGCGTCAAGACCTTCAGGCAGTTCTACCCAGATAAACATACCACCTTCGGGGCGTGTAAATTTCACGCTTGCAGGGAAGTTTTCTTCCATCAAGGACAGCATCAGATCACATTTTTCTTTATAGGCAGCCTGGATTTTACGAATATGTCCTTCCACATCGTAGTTTTTCATATATTCTACAACCTGAAGCTGTGCAAATTCGTTACACTGCAAGTCCAGACTTTCTTTCAGTCTTTCGTACATCACTGCGTGTTCCGGAGATGCGCAAATCCATGCTACGCGCAGACCGGGACAGAGAATTTTGGAGCAAGAACCAAGATAAATCACTTTACCCATGGTATCCATGGATTTCAGGCAAGGGATATGTTCCCCTTTGAAACGGATTTCACCATAAGGATTGTCTTCAACAACAACCACATCATAACAGTTGATAACTTCCATGAACTGTTTTCTTCTTTCCAGTGTCCATGCTCTGCCAGTAGGATTCTGGAAATTAGGGATGACATACAGCAGTTTTACTTTGGGATTTTCTGCCAGTACACGTTCCAAATCAGCAATCACGATACCATCTTCATCAGTATCTACGCCCAGGAAGCTGCATCCATAAGGACGGCAAGCATTGATACCACCCAGATAGCTGGGGTTTTCTGCTACAACGATGTCCCCTTCATCCAGGAACAGCATAGCTGTCATTGCCAGACCTTGCTGAGAACCAGTGGTCACAACAATGTTTTCAGGTTTCGCATCTACGCCTTCTTTTTTCTGCATTCTTTCTGCCAAAACCTGAAGCAGTTCCGGATTACCTTTGGAAAGACCATACTGGAAAGCCTGTTTACCTTTCTTTTCGATCATTTCCATTGTGGATTTTTTCAGATCGTCCATAGGGAACAGATCTGGATCCGACAGACCCGCTGCAAAAGAAATAACACCCTGTTTGCTTGCGATTCTTTTCTGCACGCTTCTGATTACGGAAGGTTTTACCCTGTCCATACGAATTGAATATCCCATAACATTACCTCCTAAATAAATGCTTTCCGCACAAAATTCTTCCTTATTATATACACGCAATATTATTTCGCAGCTGCCAGACATGCCAGCGCAATGGAATTGATCTTGATTTCCGGTGTATCGGAACGACTGCCCAAAATAACGGGTGCTGCTGCTCCCAGAACGATACCTGCCCATTTTGCACCATTAAACTGCAGCCAGGATTTCCCCACAATGTTGCCTGCTTCGATATTAGGGAAAATCAGCAGATCCACTTCTCCAGCGATCTTGCTGTCGATTCCTTTATGTTCTGCGGCATGTTTATCAAAAGCTACGTCAAAAGCAATGGGGCCTTCTGCGGTACATGCGGGAAGTTCACCATTCTTTACCATTTCTACCAAAGCCGCTGCGTCAACGGTAGAGATTACTTTTGGATCCACCATTTCGTTTGCTGTCAGAATCGCTACATTGGGATTTTCAAATCCAAGATTCTTCATGGCATTTAAAGCACTGCGCATGATCACTTTTTTTCTGTTCCAAATCAGGTGCTACGTTGATGCCGCTATCAGAGCAGTAAATCAGTTTGTGATACTGAGGCAGTTCATACACTGCCAGCAGACTCAGCAGATTGCCTGTACGCAGACCGTATTCTTTGTTCAGTACACCGCGCATATATACTGCTGTATTGACAATCCCTTTCATCAGGACATCTGCTGTTTTGTTTCTTACCAGTTCCACTGCTGTTTTCATTGCTTCCGCTTCATCAGGGCAATCCACCAATTCATAATCCGTAAAACCGATCTTTTCTCCAATCTCACGGATTTTTGCGCCATCCCCTACCAAAACAGGTTTAATAAAGCCGATTTTTGCCGCGTCACGAACTGCGGACATAACCGCTTCGTCCTGAGCAACCGCTACACTGACCGTTCTGGGTTCGATGGATTTTACTCTTTCCAGCAGATCCGTAAAGTTTTTCAGCATATTTTTACCGCCTTTCTTCCTATATAATAGCAATCAAATCAGAGATACTCTTTTGCTTCTTCTTCGCCACTAAGAACACGCAGGGCACCCAGCGCCAATGCTTCCATTTCCATTTCACCGGGAACAACAGCTTTGGGAGCCAGATAAGCAACTTTTTCATATACGTCATGGACGATTTTTTCGGAATAAGCAATGCCGCCTGTAAAGATCACACGGTCAACTTTTCCTTTCAGAGAAGCGCCATAGAGAGCAATTTCTTTTGCAACCTGATAAATGAAAGCATCCAGAATCAGTTTTGCTTTTTCATCACCGTTTGCCGCTCTTTCTTCTACTTCTCTTGCATCTTTGGTGCCAAGGTAATCATACATACCGCCTTCTGCGCTTACTTTCCGAACCATCTGTTCTCTTGTATACTTGCCGGAATAGCAAAGTTCGATGAGCTGATATGCCAACAAGCCGCCGCTGCGTTCCGGGGAGAAAGGCCCATCGGTTCTGCCGCCGCTGCCGTCAATCATTTTGCCTTTTTCATGGGCAACGATGGAAATACCGGAACCAAGGTGTGCCACAATGAAATTGAAATCTTCGTATTTGCCCCCCATATCTTCCGCAACTTTTCTGGAAACAGCCTTATGGTTCAGCGCATGGAACCAGCTGAATTTTTCCAGATCAGAAATACCAGTGATTCTTGCTTCGGGAATCATTTCATCTACGGAAACCGGATCAACAACAAAGGATGGTACACCGATTTCATCACCGATATTTCTTGCAATGACTGCGCCAAGGTTAGAAGCGTGTTCGCCATTGATGGCATTTTTCAAATCTTCTACCATTCTGTCATTTACGCGATAAGTGCCGCCCGGAATGGCTTTCATCAGGCCGCCTCTGCCAACAACACAGTCGAACTGATCCAAAGAAAAGCCTTCTTCTTTCAGCACATCTACGATCATGTTCTTACGGTATTCATATTCATCAAATACATGGGGAAACTGTTTCAGATCTTCACCCGTATGTGTAATGTTCTTTTTCAAAACCTCTTTCTTATCTTCATAGACAGCAACTTTTGTTGATGTACCACCTGGATTGATCACCAGCAAATACATATCAGCACTTCCTTTCTTTGTTCTATTTTGTATGCGAATTGTATAACACTCACATTTTTTGCATATAAAAAATAGACAATTTATCCATAAATCTATCCGAATAACATGCAAATACCGGCTGTCTCATAGTTGTAAACTAGGCTTTTAACCCCGAAAATTCAAGGTTTTCATCTTGGGACAATAAAAAAGACTTCCCCAAAGGAAAGTCATTTTTATAAATAGATTCTCATTTTAACTTTTCAGATATTTCTCTTCCTACTTCCATCAATCGTTTGATTTTTGTTTCATAGGTACTGTCTTTGATTCTTGTTGTTGGCCCGGAAAGACTGATGGCTGCAATGGCCTGTTTTGTAGAACCCTTCATAATGGGAACCGCAATACAGGTCAAACCCAATTCTCGTTCTTCATCATCTACGGCATATCCCTGTCTGCGAACCTTTTCCAATTCTTTCTCCAAACCATCTATGGTGGTAATGGTTCTTTCTGTATATTGCTTCATGGGATGTTTTTCGTAAACGCTCAAATCAATCTGGTCTTTAAATGCCAGCAAGCATTTCCCTACCCCAGCGCAATAGCACTCATTTCTGGAGCCCAGATCAGAATTAAATCCAAGAATCTGCTTATTTTCTTCTTTGTAAATCATTACGCTATGATAAGCACCGCCATCACTGCGTTCCAACACAGATACATTGACTGCTTCATTGAACTCATCATGGAGACGCTGTGCATAGGGTTTGATGACCTTCTGCAAACCAATTTTCTCACCGATGCTGTTGCCGATGACAAAAAGCTTCATACCAAGGCCATACTTTTCGGTTTCCGGATTCTTTTCCACAAAATCCTTGCTTTCCAATGTTGCTAATGTCCGATAGACCGTACTCTTGTAAATATCCAAATCTTTGCTGATCTGTGTGATGGAAACTTCTTTTCCCTGTTCATAGAGATAATTCAAGATATCCAGCGCACGGTCTACGGAATTAATGATAACCGATGTCATGTAATCCCACCTTCCTGTTCTATTGATTAGAACTTGTTTTTCACATTACCATAAAATTCCATGAAAAACAAGAGGCTTTCCAACGGATTTTTATAGATACATATTGTGCATGTTGCACACATTTGCAAAAAATAAATATTGGGAGTTGACATGTATAAAACCCAGTGCTATGATTTCGGCGAATTATAGAACATCGTTTTATCTAATAGAACGCAGGAGGTGCAATTCATGAAAGTATTGGTAAAACCGGAAAGATGCAAAGAATGTGGACTGTGTGATGCATTCTGTCCCAAAAAGGCAATCAGCCACGCTGATCATACCAACCTGGCTGGCTACCATCCGATCGTAATCGATGATGAAAAGTGCATCGGCTGTGGTATCTGCTATACCACATGTCCCGATGGCGTATTCCATGTATTGGGAAAATAAATAAGGAGGATTAGAAAATAGCTGAAATGATGAAAGGCAATATCGCAATTGCAGAAGCTGCCGTACGGGCAGGGGTTCGCCTGTATGCCGGTTACCCCATTACCCCGTCCAGCGAAATTATGGAATATCTGTCCTGGCGTCTGCCCGAAGTTGGCGGTGCTTTTGTTCAGGCAGAAAGTGAACTTGCAGGTATCAATACGGTTTATGGCGGTTCCAGCTGCGGCGTCAGAGTTCTGACTGCTTCTTCCGGCCCCGGGATCAGCCTGAAACAGGAAGGGATCTCCGTTCTTTCTGACGAAGAACTGCCCGCACTGGTAATCAACGTCGTTCGTTACGGCAACGGCCTTGGTACACTGTTCTCCTCTCAGTGCGACTATTTAAGAGAAACTCGCGGCGGCGGCAACGGTGATTATAGATGTATCGTTCTGTGCCCTTCCAGCATTCAGGAAGCTGTGGACATGGTTTCTACCGCTTATGAACTTGGCGAAAAATACAGAGTTGTTGTAGTGATGATGACAGAAGGCGCTCTGGGTCAGATGATGGAACCCGTTACACTGCCTGATTTCCAGGAACCCAAACGGAATTACTGGGGCTTTGACGGCAAATACTCCTACAAGAAAATCGGTATTTTCGACAGAGATTCCAAAAAAGAAGCTGTTGAACTGAACAAAAAATACGCTGAAATCAAAGCAAACGAACAGCGTTGGGAAGAAGAAGGCATTGAAGATGCTGACTATGTATTTGTTGCTTATGGTGTTCCCGGCAGAAGCACACTGGGTGCCATTCGTGAACTGCGGGCAGAAGGCCACAAAGTTGGCTTGATCAGACCCATCACTGCATGGCCCTTCCCTGAAAAAGCCTTTGAACACATCAATAAGAACGTAAAAGGCATCATCACTGTTGAAGCCAACGCTACCGGCCAGCTGGTAGACGACGCGGCTCTCTTTACCAAAAAAGTTCTGCGCGCAGATATTCCCGTTTACGCACTGCCTTTCGTTTACGGCGTGCCTCCCATCCGTGAAATCAAAGCCAAATTCGCGCAGATCCTTGCAGGCGAAATAAAGGAGGTATATTAAGATGGCTGTTGAAAGAAAAGTACCCGCAATTATCGACAATCCCATGTCCTTTTGCCCCGGCTGCGGTCACGGTATCATTATCCGTCTGATCTGTGAATGTCTGGAAGAACTGGGACAGAATCAAAATATCATTTTCCCTATCGGTGTTAGCTGCTCCTCCAACCTGGGCGGTGGCCTGGTTACAGACCGTCTGCACTGTCCTCACGGCAGAGCCGGCGCTGTTGCAACCGGTATGAAACGTGTAAATCCCGATAACATCATCATCACTTATCAGGGTGACGGCGATGCTTACAACATCGGTATTGCTGAATCCATCAATGCCGCTTACAGAAATGAAAACATCACTGTTATCACTGTAAACAATACCAACTTCGGTATGACAGGCGGTCAGATGAGCGTTACCACTATGGAAGGTCAGAAAACATCCACTTCCACTCATGGCCGTGACTGCTCCATCACTGGGTTCCCTATGCGTTTCCCTGAACTGGTTGCATCTCAATTCCACATTGCATACGCTGCACGTGGTACTGTCAGCAGCCCTGCGCACATCAACCAGCTGAAAGGTTACATCAAAAACGCAATCGAAGCGCAGATGAACAAAGAAGGTTACTCCGTTGTTGAAGTACTTTCTCCCTGCCCCATCAACTGGAATCTGACACCCATCAAAGCTATGGAACGCATTGACAACGAATTGATTTCCTATTTCCCTCTGGGAGAATTTAAACAAAGGAGCGTGAAAGAAGCATGAAAGAAATGGTTTTTGCTGGTTCCGGCGGTCAGGGTGTTCTGACCTGCGGCCTGATTATGTCTGATATCGCTGTTAGTAAAGGAATGAATGCCACATGGTCTCCTTCCTATGGTTCCGCAATGCGCGGCGGTACCGCTAACTGTACAGTAAAATATGGTAGTGATTACATCTACAACCCTCAGCAGGAACAGCCTGACGTACTGCTGGCTATGAACGAAGAATCTTTCCGTATGTTTATGCCAATCGTTGCACCCGGCGGTATTTGTGTCATCAGCGACATGGTTACCTGCGACACAAACATTCGTGACGATGTAACAGTTGTAAGAATCCCTTGCATGCAGATTGCAGATGAAATCGGCAATCCCAAAGGCGCAAACATCATCATGACAGGCGCTATCATTCATCTGGTAAAAGACTTTACCAAAGAAGAAGCCATTGAAGCTATGAACAATATGTTTGCGAAAAAAGGTAAAGCAAAATTTGCAGAATCCAATACCAGAGCACTGACTGCTGGCTATGATGCTGTAAAAGATTGATTCATATAACAACCATCCCCCAAATACACATTCCATAGAAAACACATCTCTCAAAAAAGACTCTCTAAACCACCAAACAGTGGTTCAGAGAGTCTTTTACAATTACACGTCAATATATAATCACAAAACCGTTTAAAAGTATTCCAGATTCATAAATGGTATAACCAGTTCTGTGATATTTTCATTTTGATCCATACCCCAATAGGCACTATAAATGCCATCGCCCATTCCGCTGGCAAACATCACCAGCCTTTTTCCGCTCTGGGGTAATTTCCATAACAGGAAATTGCCAGCGCCCACTTTTACAGCAAGATCACTCTTTGCGTTCTCCGCAAACAGGTAAGAAAAATAATCCTGATACAGATTTTCTTCCGGATGTTCCTGTTTCCATTCCTCCAGAAATACTTTGTATTCCTTTGCTGTGGACACATCCGCAAAACAAGCCAGGCCGGTATCTACCCCAAAAAAGGAAAACACACCTGGTTTTTGCAGATCTGTTGGTTCAAATCCTTTCGGCATGGCAATTTCATACCGCAAAGGAATCTCGTCAGTGATTTTGAGCCTTGCCGCCGCTACTCTTATACCTGCTAAAGCAGACCGCATAATAGAAAGCTCCACATCATAAGAGCCTTTCGGAATTTGTTTTTCCAAAACTGTCTGGTATTTCTCATTGCCCAAATAAGCCATCGGGTCTGCAAGAACCACACGACCTGTGGGCAAATCAACCTGTCCAACAGCCACTCTTTCTAACTTCTCCGTTTTACGAAACAGATTTTGGAAGAATACAGCATCATAGGTTTCTTGATTCAAAAACTTTAGATTTCTCTCAAAAGCTATTTGCAACGGATGTTTCACAGGTTCCCGAATTTCTTCACCTGTTCTGGTATCTACAAAATACTTTCCATCACTGATAAATTCCAAATCCGCACCTATGGGCATATAAAAAACATTACGCACCGCAGGTTCTATTTCCATCAACAAAGAAAAATCCACCACAGTCAGATTTTCCACCTGATTGATATATTCCTGGGTATCCGTATCCCCCAGAGCAACCCATCCTGTACCGATGCCGTTATTTTCCCGAAACATCCATTTCAGTCTGGATGTTCCGCTTAACAAAGATTTTGTGACGATACAGGCGCCCAATGGCTGATATGATTTCTGATTTGTTTTTTCTGTTTTGTTTTTCCTGTTTTTCCGTATTGTTTTTCTTTTTGTCAAACAATCCCATAATGCCCTCCTTCCGCACTTCTGTGATACAGTATTTTAAAAAAGCCTGCAAATGCAGGCTAAAACATTTCTTATGAAACTGTATGGATATTCATTCTGCGATTTCTGTTTTTTATGACGCAATCAAAATTCCCTTTGCTTTCTGAATGAAATCCGCATCTTCCAGTATATACTCTGTTTGCTTCGATACAGGTTCATCCATCACCGCATCAAACATACTTTCCCTTCTTACTGCCGCAAACAGTTTTTCATCATAAAACACAAGAGAAATCTGACCTTCCACTGCATCAGCAAATTCCATGATTTTTTCCATACGCTGAGGTGTCAAGATATAATAAGCATTATGTTCATCATGAGGTTTCAGAAACCCCATGCCGGAACATCTATCAGGAGTTTTTTTACTCATTATTTTTGCCTATTGAAAGCCATTATTTTTTCAGCTCTGCCAATGCAGCTTTTCCTTCGTCGGTCAATCCATCCACAATATATTCCTCGCCGCAGCACATATCAATTTCATATGTAACCAGCCAGTTTTTCTCTTCCATTTCTTTTAACCGTTGCAGGATTTCTCCATGCTTCATACCTGTTTCCCAGGCCAAAGCAGCCGCATCTGTTTCACCATTTTTTTCTGTCAGTGCCACGATTTTTTCCATCAACAACAAATATGTTTCTTCCAACATGCTCATCCCCTTTTTTTGTATCAAGTATACCATGTATCACCTTTATGAACAATCATTAGTTTTATGCATAGCACCTGTATTCATATCCTTCAAAATCATTTATACAGGAAGAATCTCATTCATAAAAATAAACCCTCTCATTGTTTTTGACAATACAATCTATTAATTTTATGAATTAATTTTTGTCAAAAAATGCTCTTGAAAAATAAATTTATATATTTTTTTAATTTATTTATTTTTCATCAATATAAATAAAACCCTTAAAAATCAACACTTTTTATATTACATTGAAAAATAAGTCATAAATCTATTCAATAAATCTATTTGACTTTTTTATAATTCATTGATATATTTAATAAATAAAAATACACTTAGAATTTGGAAAGACAAGAAAGGACATATGTCTTTATAAATTCATTTTTCGACGAAAGGGTGATTCTATTGCTTACTTACAACAAGAAGAAAAATCTGCTGGAACTGTATAAATATCAGTATAGCCTGCAAAATGTTCAAGAACCAAACCTGTACCGCGACAACTTCAATTACGACGAAGTACCAAAAGTTACATTCAACTATCGACTGGTTCCTATGAACTGCCCTGATGAAATCTGGATCACTGATACAACTTTCCGTGACGGGCAGCAGGCACGCGCACCCTACACTGTTGATCAGATCGTAACATTATATAAAATGTTAAGCCGACTGGGCGGCCCCAAAGGCAAAATCAGAACCTGCGAATTCTTCCTTTACAGCGAAAATGACCGCAAAGCCATTCGCGCCTGTCAGGAACAGGGACTGAAATTCCCTGAAATCACTGGTTGGATTCGTGCCACCAAAGAAGACTTTAAACTGGTAAAAGATATGGATCTGGAAGAATGCGGTATTCTGGTAAGCTGCTCCGACTACCATATTTTCAATAAGTTACATAAAACAAGAAAACAGGCTATGGACGGCTATCTGGAAGTAGTAAAAGCCGCTTTGGACATGGGCATTCGCCCTCGCTGCCACTTTGAAGATGTTACCAGAGCCGATTTCTACGGCTTTGTCGTTCCCTTCGCACAGGAACTGCGTCACCTCATGGAAGAATATCAGATTCCTGTAAAAATCCGTTTCTGTGACACCATGGGTTATGGTGTTCCCTATCCTGGCGCTACTCTGCCCCGCAGTGTTCCCGGTATCATTTATGGCATCAATCACTTCGGTCAGTTCCCCAGTGAACTTATCGAATGGCACGGACACAACGACTTCTACAAGGCTGTTGTAAATGCCACTACCGCTTGGCTCTACGGCGCATCTTCCGTAAACTGCTCTCTGCTGGGCATCGGTGAACGCACAGGCAACACACCTCTGGAAGCCATGGTCATGGAATACGCACAGATCCGCGGCACATTGGATGGTATGGATCCTACCGTTATCACAGAAATTGCCGAATATTATGAAAAAGAACTGGGCTACAATATCCCCGAAAGAACACCTTTCGTTGGTTCAGACTTCAACGTAACCCGTGCAGGTATCCACGCTGACGGCGTTGCAAAGGATGAAGAAATTTACAACATCTTTAATACAGCAAAAATCCTGAACCGCCCTCTGGGTGTAGAAATCAACAAAAACTCCGGCTCTGCGGGCATCGCTTATTGGCTGAACCATAATCTGCAATTAGAAGGTAAAGAAAAAATCGACAAAAACGCTCCGGAAGTCGCGCTGCTGAAAGATTGGGTAGATAAGCAGTACGAAGACGGCCGCGTTGCCTATATCAGTAAAGAAGAATTGATTTCTGCCATGCAGGAACTGACACCACACCTTATGGCATACGTCAAAGAATGAGAGACATTGAGGAGGCTTTCACATGAATATTACAGAAAAATTGATTAAATCTCATCTGGTCAGCGGCGAAATGATTCCCGGTAAGGAAATCGCCATCAAAATTGACCAGACCTTAACACAGGATTCCACTGGTACCATGGCTTATCTGCAGTTTGAAGCCATTGGCATTCCCAGAGTTAAAACAGAAAAATCTGTTGCATACATTGACCACAACACATTGCAGACAGGCTTCGAAAACGCCGACGACCACAAATACATCCAGACCGTAGCCAAAAAACACGGCATTTATTTCTCCAAACCTGGCAACGGCATCTGCCATCAGGTACATCTGGAACGTTTCGGCAAACCTGGCAAAACACTGCTGGGCTCTGACAGCCATACTCCTACCGGCGGCGGTATTGGTATGCTTGCCATCGGCGCAGGTGGGCTGGATGTAGCTGTTGCCATGGGTGGCGGTGCTTATTATCTGGCAATGCCCCGTGTTTGCCGTGTAGTACTGACTGGTAAACTGAGCCCTTGGGTAACTGCAAAAGACGTCATTCTGGAAGTGCTGCGCAGACTGTCCGTAAAAGGCGGCGTAGGCAAAGTTATGGAATACGCTGGTGAAGGTGTAAAAACACTGAGCGTTCCCCAGAGAGCAACCATCACAAACATGGGCGCGGAACTGGGTGCAACCACTTCCGTATTCCCCAGTGACGAAGTGACAAGAGCATTCCTGAAAGCACAGGGTCGTGAAGAAGACTGGATCGAACTGAAAGCCGACGATGACGCTATCTATGACGAAGAAATCACCATTGCTTTGGATGAAATCGAACCTCTGGTAGCATGTCCTCACAGCCCTGACAACATCAAAAAAGTAAGTGAAATCAAAGATCTGGCTGTGGATCAGGTTGCCATCGGCAGCTGCACAAACTCCTCTTACACAGATATGATGACAGTTGCTGCCCTGCTGAAAGGCAAAACCGTTGACCCTAACGTAAGCCTTGTTATTGCTCCCGGTTCCAAACAGGTTATGAATATGCTGGCTGCCAACGGCGCACTGGCTGATATCATTTCCGCCGGCGCACGTATTCTGGAATGCGGCTGCGGCCCTTGTATCGGTATGGGACAGGCACCTGCAACAAATGCGGTATCTCTGCGTACCATCAACAGAAACTTTGAAGGCAGAAGCGGCACAAAATCCGCTCAGGTTTACATCGTCAGCCCTGAAACAGCTGTTGCCAGCGCATTAAGCGGTAAACTGACAGACCCTCATACACTGGGTGAAGCACCTGTGATCTCCATGCCCGAAGAATTCATGGTAAATGATAACCTGATTATCCCTCCCGCTCCCGAAGGCGAATGTGTGAAAGTGGTAAGAGGCCCCAATATCCAGCCTTTCCCCAAAAACACAAAAGTGCCTAAAGAAATCAAAGGCGGTGCGCTGATCAAAGTGGATGACAACATCACCACAGACCACATCATGCCCTCTAACGCAAAACTCCTGCCCTTCCGCTCCAACGTGCCTTATCTGGCAGATTACTGCCTGACACCTTGCGATCCGGAATTCCCTGCAAGAGCGAAAAAAGCTGGCGGCGGTTTCATCATTGCCGGTCAGAACTATGGTCAGGGCAGCAGCCGTGAACATGCGGCACTGGCACCTCTGCAGTTGGGCGTAAAAGCAGTTATCGCAAAATCCTTCGCACGTATCCACATGGCAAACCTGATCAACAACGGTATCCTGCCTCTGGTATTCGTCAACGAATGGGACTACGACAACATCAAACTCGGCGATGAATTTGTCATCAAATACGCTGCCGACCAGATCAAAGGCGCTGCACAGGGTCAGATTGTCAATGTAACCTGTGTAAAAACCGGGGAAGAAATCCCTACTCGTCTGAACATCTCCGAACGTCAGAGAGATATTCTGCTGGCAGGCGGTCTGCTGAACTATACAAAAGAATCCAACTAATGAAATTTAAGGAGGAAAATTTCCATGTCATATAAAGTTACTTTGATCCCCGGTGACGGCAGCGGCCCGGAAGTCATTGCTGCCGCAAAAAGAGTTGTAGAAGCAACAGGCGTTGCCATCGAATGGGAACAGGCAGAAGCCGGTGCAGCCATGATCGAAAAATATGGCACCCCCCTGCCCGATGAAACCATCGAATCCATCCGCAGAAACGGCGTTGCGCTGAAAGGCCCTGTTACCACACCCGTTGGTACAGGCTTCCGCAGTGTGAACGTAGCTATGCGTAAAATTTTTTGACCTTTATGCAAACGTACGTCCTGCCAAAACCTATCCCGGTGTTATCACACGATTCGAAAACATTGATCTGGTGGTAGTCAGAGAAAACACTGAAGACCTGTACGCAGGCATTGAACATATGGTTGGCGAAGATGCGGCAGAAAGCATCAAACTCATCACCAGAAAAGGCTGCGAAAGAATCATCCGTTATGCTTTCGATTTTGCCGTAAGAGAAGGCAGAAAGAAAGTAACTGCTGTACATAAAGCAAACATCATGAAATGCACCGACGGCATGTTCCTGGATATTGCAAGACAGATTGCAAAAGAATATCCTCAGATCGAATTCAACGACAGCATCGTAGACGCGATGTGCATGCGTCTGGTAATGCATCCCGAGGACTATGATGTGCTGGTATGCCCCAACCTTTACGGCGACATCGTTTCCGATCTGTGTGCAGGTCTGGTGGGCGGTCTGGGTTTGACACCCAGTGCAAACATCGGTGTCAGCGGCGCGATTTTCGAACCCATCCACGGTTCCGCTCCTGACATTGCCGGACAGCACAAAATCAACCCCACAGCGGCGATCCTCTCCGCTTCCCTGATGCTGGCGCATCTGGGCGAAGCAAAAGCTGCTGCGGACATTGAACAGGCTGTGACCAAAGTCATTTCCGAAGGTAAGACACTGACCCAGGATATGGGCGGCACCGCTTCCACAGAAGAATTTGCCGACGCAGTTATTGCGGCTCTGTAATATTGACGAAAAACACAAAAGCTGGAAATTCAAAAATTTGAACTTCCAGCTTTTCTTTTTATGCTTCTTTTTCTTTTTTACATGTTTTACAGCTTCCGCCGCATCCCAGTACAAAGCCGGCAGAAATGGCATCTGTATGGCACACACTCTTGCACTGCCCACAGCGGATACATTCGGGGCTATTGATATTTTTCGTTACTTCCACGCCCATGGGACAGATTTTCTCACAAGCACCGCAATGGTCACAGCGTGAGGCATCCACTTCCATGTGATAAAAACTAAATTTTTGGAACAATCCATAGAAAGCACCCAAGGGGCAGACATATTTACAAAAAGGTCTGCAAATCAATATGGAAGAAATGATGGTCAATATCAGCAGAAACATTTTCCAGCTGAACAGCCATCCGGTCATTTCCCGCAGGCTTTCATTTTTCAGCATCAGGGGAATACCGCCTTCCAGCGTCCCTGCCGGACAGATATATTGGCAGAAGTACGGCGGCGCAATACCGAAAGGATTGGCAAGGAATATGGGCAATAATATGACCGGCACAGCCAGCATCACATATTTCAGATACCGCAGTCCCTTGTCCAGCTTTACAGGAACTTTTTATTTTCGGACTTTTAATCTTATAGAGTAAGTCCTGCAAAAATCCAAAAGGACAAAGGAAACCACAAACCACCCTGCCCAACAATACGCTGACAAAGAGTAAAAAACCAAATACATAATAACTGAATTGGAATTTCCGGTCACCCAGAACCGCCTGCAAAGCGCCAATGGGACATGCCCCTACTGCACCGGGGCAGGAATAGCAGTTCAACCCCGGTACGCAGACGAATTTTTGCCCACCGCTTTGTATTTTGCCCTGCATAAAGCCAACCAGATAGCCATTGGTCACAATTGTTGCGATCAACTGTATGATATGACGTTCTTTTTCTGTTTTTTCATCAGCCTACTCCTATACATTCCAGGCAAATGGTGATTGCCTTTTTTAATACTGTCAGATGTTCCTGACGAATAAAACCAAAGGCCATCATGCCCATGGAAAAAAGAAGGAGCGGATATTTGATCCATCCGCCCCGATTATTATTCTGTTTACAATTCATCGAATCAACTCCAGACGCGCATTGATTTCTTCCAGATAAGCCGCCTTGATTTCTCCTGATTTTCCAGGTACACCTACAACAGGATTGCCAATGACATTCCCTTCTTTATCAATGAAGAATGTGGTAGGAACGCTGGAAATATACTGGATTACGTTTGTCCGAAGGCTATCACTGGGCATCAGCACCGGATATTTTACGCCACAGTAATCCAGAATTTCCTGTGTGAAAGCTGTATCATCACTGCCGTCAATGCAAAGGGAAATAAGATTTACATTTTCAGGCAAAGCTTCATCCAACTGTGCCAGTTCCGGCATTTCGGAAATGCACGGATTGCACCATGTTGCCCACACATTGACAACTGTCATGTCATAGTCTGCGAAAACATCCTGTGTAACGGTTTCCCCAGTCAGGAGTGTCGTTTCAAAGTTTGTGAAGCTTCCGGCAAAATTGCTTTCCGGCACTTCAGATGCAGGGAAAATAAAGATTTTGTTTTTGAAGTTTTCCCGATCTTCAATAATCGCATTCAAGTTGCTTTTTTCTTCATCTGTCAGCACCAGAGAACTGTAATCATCATTATATCCCAGATAGTAATCACTGTCAAAAGCTGTTGCGATTTTTTCTACATTACTATAAATGCTTGTAAATTCTGTATAGACTTCTTCTGCCTTTTTATCATTTTTCGGCAAACGGCATACACCAGTGAAGAAGAAAATTTCATTGCTCAGTTCCGCAGACAGAGCTTCCTGCTCTTCTTCAGACAGGTTTTCCGCTTCCATCATTTTATTGGAAACATCTTTGGGGATATAGAATAATGTCACCGCATAAGGAGAAATGACACTTCCGCCTACTTCGCCGTTATTTAATCCCGCCAATACAGGCTCTGTATTGGTAATACCAAAGCCCATTTCAGACTGCGCGAACCAGTTATCATGATCACCCAAAAGAAATGTGGTGCCATCCAAAGTCGTCATAACCTCTGTATTAAAGGCATCATTGACCTGTGCGCCATCATCCAAAGTAGAAACTGTGTGTTCTGACGTACTCTGCACTTCATCCGAAGCACATCCACTGAAAGCTGCTGTGCTAAGTGACAATGTCAAAAATACGCAAAGTAATTTTTTCATGATGGTGTTCCTCCGTATTCTCTTGAAGTTTCCGTGTCTTTATGAATACTACAAGGAATCCCCATTGATGTCAAGAGAAAGAATGGCGAAAATTAGTAAGATTTTGTTAAGAAAAGAAGACAGGCATATAGATGTTTCAAATCTAATAATCAAACATTCATTATCTGTAATCCGCCAGACAAACACCCGAATCCGTTATGATTTTCCGCAATTCCTCCATCTCTTTTTCAGTGGGTGCAGCAAAGGTATCGTCTGGTGTTTCCATTCCTAATGCTTCATACTTCCCAAATCCAAATTTATGGTACGGCAATAATTCCATTTTTGCCTGAGGCAAATGGGTATGGACATATTCCGCACTTGCCGCAATATTTTCCACATCTGCATTGACGCCTTTGATCACTGGAATGCGGATGACAATTTCCGCCGGCAATTCTTTCAGGCGTTTGATGTTTTCCAATATCTTTTCATTGCCAACGCCTGTAAATAGGCATGTTTTTCGGAATCCATATGTTTCAGATCCATAAAGATCAAATCCATCCGCTGCAAAACAGGCTTCAGCGCGTCAAAATCGAAATAGCCGCAGGTTTCCATGGCTAAATGAAATCCCATATCATATAAGGTTTCCGAAAGTTCATTTAAAAATTCCCGCTGCATGGTGGTTTCCCCGCCGGAAAAAGTAATGCCGCCGCCGGACTGCATATAAAACAGGCGATGTTTTTTCACTTCTTCCACAATTTCAGAAACCTCTTTTTCCACAACCATGCGTTTTTTCGCATTCTTCGGACAGACATCGGCGCACTTGCCACATCCATCACATTTTTCCCGCTGTTTCGGGTCATTGAGATTGATTCCGTTATGAACATGACAAACGGTAGTACAAAGTCCACAACCGATGCAAAGCTTTTCATAAAACGCCGTTTTGGGCTTTTGGTCAAAGCCCTCCGGATTGGAACACCATTTACACCGCAGAGGACAGCCTGCCATGAAAATGGTGGTTCGAATGCCTTCCCCATCATTAACGGAAAAAGGCTGTAACTGCATCACATATCCCTTCATTGATCCCATTCCTTTCTGCTATGAGAAGAACAGACCGGCAATGCCGATCTGTCAGATTTCTTAGAATGTTTCGTGTGCGTTTCTTGCAATAATAGAATCCTGCATAGACTTGGACAGGTTGACAAACTGTGTGCTGTAACCTGCTACACGCACCAGCAGATCTTTATAGTCTTCTGGATGGGCCTGTGCCTTGCGGAGGGTTTCTGTGGAAACTGTATTGAACTGCACATGGAACGCACCCAGAGCAAAGTAAGACTGGATCATTGCGCCCAGATTTGCCTGACCACGTTTGGTTGCCACCAGATCCTGATTCAGACGGAGGTTCAGCAGCGTACCGCCGCTGTGGATATCCTGGTTCAGTTTGGCAGCGGAACGCATTGCAGCCAAAGGTGTGGAAGTATCTGTGCCTACATAAGGGGATACGCCTTCGGAAATGGGTTCTGTTGCCTTTCTGCCATCTGGTGTGGCACCCAATACCTTACCTGTGGGCAGATAGTTGGAAATGCCCATAAACGCGGACAGGAAGTGATTGCCATTGATGTCTTTATATTTATGAACTTCCTGATAGAAGAAGTTACCGATTTCTCTCGCAATATCATCTACATAGTCGTCGTCATTGCCGTATTTAGGAGCAGCCTGCACCCTTGCACGCAGTTCATCATAGCCTTCCCAGTTATTGTTGATGGCGTCGATGATTTCTGCCATGGTAACAGATTTTTCTTCAAATACCAGCTTTTTGATAGCTGCCAGGGAGTTTGCCACAACGGCAATACCGATACCTGTGATAACAGGGCCGATGTTGTATTTTGCGCCGCCTTTTGTCAGGTCTTTGCCGTTCTTCATGCAGTCCTCGATGCATGCGGACATGAAAGGTCTGGGAACCATTTCCACATGAAGGCGCTGGGCTGTAATCAAGCTGATAACAGCCTGTTTGATGAGGTAAGCAAACTGTTTATAGAAAGCTTCCTCCACTTCTTCATATGTAGAGAATGTTTTAGGATCTTTTTCATCCAAAGCGATTTTCTTGCCACTCAGACGGCTTTTGCCTTCATTTGTGGCAAATTCCAGAGCTGCCGCAAAGTTCAGGTTTGCTGCGGAAGTCCATTCCCCTGTTTTACGGAAATGAGGTACCACGCAGCCGCAGTTAGACCAGTCGCGGGCGTCTTCCGGGTCATAACCTGCATTCACCAGCATCTGATAACCTGCGTTATCGCTGTGGATTGCAGGGAAACCGGTGCCTTTGCTTACCAAATGGGTCACTGCTGCCATGAATTCATCAGGCGTATCAGGATGGATACGCACGCTCAAACCGGGCTGATGTGCCAGAGTATCTTCTGTTGCTTTCAAGCACATATAAGACAGTTCATTTGTAGCGTCTTTCCCATCTCTGGTTCTGCCGCCCACAGTCAAGTTCTGGAACTGGTTATAACCAGCGAAGAAATCAGCTGTGTTTGCAGAAATTGTCCAAACCCATTCTGAAAGTTTCAGCCACAGGCATTCGATCAGCTCCTGCGCTTCGTCTGCTGTGATGACGCCTGCTTCTTTGTCTACTTTATAGTAAGGATACATATACTGGTCAAAACGGCCAGGGTTCCATGCCAGAGGGTTTTCGGACAGGATACCGCCCAGCTGTGTGAACCACATGAACTGCATGGCTTCCCGGAAGGATTTAGGAGGATTTTCGGGAACTACATCACAGATTTCCGCAATCTGAAGCAGTTCTGCTTTTCTGGTTTCGTCAGCTTCTTCCGCTGCCATTTCTCTTGCTTTTTCCCCATAACGGTTTGCCAGACGAATGATACCGTCACATACCAGCACGATGGAGCGATAGAATTCCATCTTTTCCGCACCTTCCAAAGAAGTTGCATCTAATTCAGCCAGATAAGCTTCCGCTTCTTTTTTGATACCGCCGAAGCCTTTTTTGAACAGCACATCCTGATAGTCCGCAGTGATTTCCCCTACTGCTTGACGCCATTTGGAGTCTGTATCCACAAAGCCTGTATCAACAGCTACCCGTTTGGTTTCTTCGGAAATCTGTGCCAAAAATGCTTCTTCCAAAGATTTATGTTCCCAATAAGGGAAAATTTCTTTTCTGACAAAAGCACGCTGTTCGTCTGTCATTTCGTAAGGGTCCTGGGCGCGGGTTGCAAAGGTATCCATTTCACGATCCACCCATGTCCAGGAGAATTCAGGTGTCAGGATGCCGCATTTGCGAAATTCACCGGTACAGCCGACGATGAGTTCATCAGGGAAAATATTGACACACAGCTCATTACAGGTGTCATAAAATGCCTGGGCACGGCGAATGGCAACAGGCTGCCCTTCCGTTCTTTTATGGGATTCTGTCCAGATGCGTGCTCTTTCATAAGAAATAGCAGGCTTGCTGTTTACATAGTTTAAACGGATTCGTTCTACTCTGTCGGTAATGCTCATTGCGTTCATCCTCTCTTTTTATGTACTATTTTTGATAATAAATCAGCATGCAGATGCGTGTATTGCCGTCACAGCCATTTTCATAAACGTGGGGTCGGTCTGCCTGAAAATGGATGGCGTTGCCGGCTTCTACATAATGGCGTTTTCCGTCTGTTTCCAACACAAAACAGCCTTCATAGACCAATATGAATTCCTCCGTTCCCGGCTCATGGGCTTCGGAAATAGATCTGGAACCCGGATCCAGTTCAATATGCAGCATTTCAAATTTCCGTTCATGGTGATACGGAAAAAATGGGTACAAGCGGAAATGACCGCCGTCACTGAGAAGTGGATTCACTTCCTCCTTGGAAATGATTTCAGCTTCTTTTTCAGACTGCTCCAAAAGGCCTGTAAAAGAGATATGAAGTCCTGTGGCAATCTTCCACAGTGTTGAAATGGTCGGACTGGATTCCCCGCGTTCGATCTGTCCCAGCATACTTTTGCTGACACCTGTCATTTCCGATACAGCGTCCAGACTCCATTTATTCTCTTTTCGTATCCTTTTTAGGTTTTCAGCGATAATACCGCTCATTGCATCCATATATGTTCCTCCTCCCACGAACAAACGTCTTTATAATAGAATAGCATTGGAAAAGAAACACGTCAATGAATTGGTGATACAGTATTTCGCATATACTACCCTTATATTGTACGTTATAACGCATCTATAAAAGAAGCGTATCACGGTGCCTTTCATTTGTCAACATACTCGAGCGTTTTTTTAGGAATATTTGGACGTTTTATTGAACAAAACCAACATCTTCTCCTACAACAAAAAAGTCAAACAATAAAAAAAGAGCTGAAAATTCAGCAAATACACTAAATTTTCAGCTCTTTAATTTACAATCGGAAAGACTCAGCCTTTCAGTTTCAGAATTTCATCCAGAATTTTGTGTGCCACTTCTTCTTTTGTCAGAAGTTCCAGCTGGATTTCTTCCTGCTTGGAGATCATGGTAACCACGTTGGTATCTGTACCAAAGCCGCTGCCTGCTACTTTCAGGTTATTGGCAATGACCAGATCAATATTTTTCTTATCCAGTTTTACACGGGAGTTTTCCAGCATATTCTGGGTTTCCATGGAAAATCCGCAATAGAACTGACCTTCTCTGCGGTGTTCCCCCATGTATTTCAAAATATCATGGGTGCGATCCAGTTCAATGCTCATTTCACCGTCTTTTTTCTTCATTTTGTCATCAGCAACAGTTTTAGGTTTATAGTCCGCAACAGCCGCAGATTTGATGATGATATCATTATCCAGGAAACGTGCTTTCATTGCCTGGAACATATCTTCCGCGCTGACTACCTGCACATAATCCACAAACATGGGGCGTTCCAAAGCTGTGACACCACTAACCAGTGTAACTTCCGCACCACGGAGCATAGCTGCCTTTGCGATTTCATAACCCATTTTGCCTGTGGAATGATTTGTAATATAACGCACAGGTCGATGCTTTCCTGAGTAGGCCCAGCAGTTACGATAACCTTCATGCCTTTCAGATCTTTTTCGTAAGCGATTTCCCGCAGGATATAACCTACCAGAACTTCTTCCTTAGGCATTTTGCCATCACCTACATCACGACAAGCCAGCATGCCGCTGTCAGGCTGAATCACTTCATAATCATATGCCTGCAATTTTTTCAAATTATCCTGCACAATGGGGTTATGATACATATTGGTATTCATGGCAGGAGCAATGATCTTTTTGCAGGTGCAAGCCATAACGGTGGTGGTCAGCATATCGTCTGCAATGCCATTTGCCAGTTTGCCGATCACATTGGCAGATGCAGGGGCAATGAGTACAACATCCGCTTTTTTCGCCAGGGAAACATGTGCCACATGGAACTGGAAATTCCGGTCAAAAGTATCCACCAGGCATTTATTTCCTGTCAGTGTTTCAAAGGTAATGGGTGTAATGAAATGGGTTGCGTTTTCTGTCATAATGACATGTACGTCACATTCCATTTTCACCAGCATACTTGCTACATTTGCCATTTTGTAAGCGGCAATGCTGCCTGTTACGCCCAAAATGACGGTTTTCCCTTTAACATACATCAACATCCTTTTCTTTTGCTTTTTGTATGATTTGACAATTTATTCACAGTATTGTCATTATAGCAAACTTTTCTGCCTTCGTATAGACCAATCAGGAAAAATTTATTTAAAAAGCAAGATAAGAAGCGCCTTCCAACGGGATCACAACCTGCAAGCCCACACGGTCATTCATATCGCCCACAACATAAATGGTATAGGCTTTGCCGCCCTTCAATGTCACCACAGGGTCTTCTAGCAGAACGGCGCCACTGAAGTATTCCCGCAGCTTCAAGTTATGCTCACCGGGAACCACTGCCATATAACGGCTGACTTCCTTATAATTCAAATCAGACAATACCAGACTGTCGTCCAGGTATACATCCATTCTGGGCGCATTGGCGGAAAGCTGCACAAACCGTACATAAGCCATATTCCCCTGGAGGAAACGACGGTTATCATTAATTATTTCCAGAGAAACGTTGCCTTCTGTGCCCGTCAAAGCCGCTGTATAAATACGGTATCCAATGAGGTTGATATAACTTACCGTAAGGGGATTTTCCGTCGTTCCGGCACGGAATACCGCCACACGGTAATAACCGGGGAATGCTTTCATATACTCCGTAAAATTACGATACAGCAAGTTGGATGCTACTTTTCTGCCGTTGACATAAATGTCAACACTGCCGGCGCCGGGATAAGCATTGAAAAAGCGAATGTAACTGAACATGGTAATGCCAGGAACGATAGGCAGCACCGTAATTTTCAGATTGCCGGGCAGCTGCACGCCGGGATACATGCTCTCCGCCGCGCCGTCAGCCACTTCCTGGGTCAAACTTTCCAGCGGAAGCTGCCGGATTCCCTCCTGTGTCAGCGGCAGCGGCATAATCATATCCGCACTGGTTTCCACACCTGCTTGTTTCCAAATGTCCGTCATTTTGGTCACCTGTCTTTTCAAAAGTTCTGTTATTATGTTATGTCAGAATTTTGAGAATGTGCATGGGAAATCCGGCGAATGGGCAAAAACCAGAATCGGCCATACAAATAACGGTACATTTTCTCACACTGGTTCAAAGTAAGCTGTTTCTGATAGCACAATACCTCCATGGGAACACCATACATATCCCATAGGATGCCTGTTTCCTGAAAACCACAGCGCAGATAGAATTTTTTTCTTCGTATTCTCTGGAGGGCATTGGACGCTTTCTCATTTTCCGGCTCAATCTCCAGAAAAATATATTGTTCAGGATAAATTTCTGCAAGCAGCTTTAAAGCCTGGCTGCCCACGCCCCTCCCCCGTTTGGAGGGCATCACCGCAAAATAATCAATCAGCACTATCTCTTCATAAACAGCGCATACAAAAACCCCAGAAACTCTGTGTCCTCTTTGATGCCCCACATTTCCATTTTTCCTTTTCGGCAATTCCTGCAGATTCTGGAAAAGGGCTTTCTCTCCGTCCATGGAAAAGCAGCGCAATATAGCTGGTAAATCCGTTTATAATCCTGCTGACAGGCTTTTTCTATTAACATCCTATTTCCTCCTGTAAAAAAACAGCCTGCAAAGCAGGCTGTTTTTCTTATTGTATTCCGAAATTCGGATCATCTACTGGATTGGTGGGCGTTGTGGTTTCTGTTGAACCACCGCTTGTTCCCGTAGAAGGATCGGTTGTAGTACCTTCACCATCTGTTCCAGGGGTTGTTTCTTCCGGTGTCGTAGGTTCTACAATATGGTCAGAAGTGCATTCCTGACTCACATCAATATCCAGTTTACCTTCTGGAATTTCACTTGGCTTGCCAAGGATTTTTCCATCTTTCACTGCCACAACCACATTGATGGGGTTCGGGCAATTAGGCCCTGCCAGTTTGCCTGTTTCGGAGCAAACCGTATAGGACTTATGAAGGCTACATACAGAATTATCAGACTGGAAGTCCGCAGCCGCCAAGTCCGAACGAGCTGAGTATCCATAATAGTCCTGACTGCACAGGCTGGATGGCTGGCCGCCGCTTGCCGCACAGACAGACAAGGTTACGATGCCATCTGGTCTTGTAAATTCTTTATTGGGCAGATCCGCATGAGTCTGACTCATAACATGTTTCCATATCTTCAGATGGGCACTGCCGGAGACATTTTTCATCTCTTTGGAAGTATCATAACCCATCCAGATACCCGCTGTATAATAAGGCGTATATCCGTAGAAAGTCAAGTCCACATTATCACTGGTTGTACCAGTTTTACCAGCAACATTCATACCGCTGATTTGTGCCGCAGTACCTGTACCGCTGGTGATAACATCTTCCATCATATCTGTCAGAAGGTATGAGGTTGTTTCTTTCAGTACACGTTTACCTTCTTTTTCTCTCTTATCCAGCAGTACATTGCCATCATGGTCATATACCACTGTATAATAGCTAGGCTCATAATATGTACCGCCATTTGCGATACAAGCATATGCGCCTGTCATTTCCAGAACAGAAACACCCTGTGTCAGACCACCAAGAGCGGTTGTTGCTGCTTTATCTTCTTCTACCAAGTGTTCCAGACCCATATCCTTCATATACTGGTAAGATGTTTCCGCACCGACCATCATAAATGCTTTAACAGCCAGTACGTTCATGGAATCTCGGATACCTTCTCTGACAGTCAAAGGCCCGAAGAAACGACCCTGCCAGTTTTTAGGTGACCAAGAACCATATGTTACAGGCTCGTCCACGATGATGGAACCAGGCATCAGCAGACCTGTATCAATAGCAGGTGCGTAAGAAGCCAGTATCTTCATAGCGGAACCCTGCTGACGAAGACCCTGTGTTGCACGGTTGAATACGGAGTCACCAGGTTTCTGACCGCGTCCGCCTACCAGTGCCTTTACCTCGCCGTTGCTCTGATCCATGATGACCATTGCAGACTGCAAGGATTTGGATACAGTTACTTTATCCAGAACCAGCTGATGGGTATCATCCAGCAGTTCGTCTTTAACAGACTGTACAAAGGCATCTACTTCTTCTTCACTGGTAACGGTTGTTCTCCGTTCATAGTGAGACTGATTGGAAGTATCGTTGGGATCGCTGACAGGCTTAGAAGTATCCGCAACAGAAATCAGATATGTTACATCCAGTGTACCATCACTGGGCGGGAACATACTGTCATCTGTGAATGTTTCATCCAACAACGCCTGCATTTCTGTATTCATGGTCGTATGAATTTCCAGACCATTGTTATAAATCATCTTATATGCCTGAGCGGATGTATAACCCAGTTCTTCCTGAAGGTCTACTGCCAACTGGTCAATCATAGCTTCCACAAAGTAGTTGTGGTTGGCAACACCAGTGGATTCTTTCTGATTGGTACATACCAGATTTGCGTATACATCTTCCGCCAGAGCTTCATCATGCTCTTCCTGGGTGATATATCCCAGTTCCAGCATCTTATCCAGAACCAATGTCTGTCTCTTTTTATTGTTTTCCGGCTGAGAATCCGGCGCATACAAGCTTGGATTGTTGGTAATGGAAGCAATACATGCGCTTTCCGCCAACGTTAAGTCACCGACATGTTTTCCGAAATAGTACTGAGAAGCCGATTCAACACCATTCAGACCGTGGCTCAAAGCAATGGTATTCAGATATAATTCCAAGATATAATCTTTTGCTGCTTTTTTTGAACCAAGCTGTTTTTCCAGTGTATCCTCCAGATTCAGTGCAAGGAACTGTTCCTTGACCTTTCTGGCAATGCTCTTTTCATTGGTAAGCACTTCGTTTTTGATCAGCTGCTGTGTAATGGTGCTGGCACCCTGACTGAAACTCATGGTCTTGATATTTTCAATCATCGCACGGAAAATACCTCGCATATCAATGCCGCCATGTTCATAAAATCGTTCATCTTCAATGGCAACCACAGCTTGCTGCATGTGTAATGGGATTTCTTCCAGATTCACATATTCCCTGTTTTCGTTGCCATGCAGTTTGTCCACTTCCGTTCCAGCATCATCATAAACAATGGAAGTGTAGGACTGGGGCATGACATCCGATGTATTGAGCATATCTGTACTTTGCAATATGCCAAATACGGTGCCAAGGCCAGCGCCTGCAACTGCAAAACCAACTAAGACTACCAGCACAATCAATATTTTAGAGATTTTCTTGCCTGTATCCCGCTTTTTCCGCTTTCTGCCTCGTCTGGCATTGGGGTGCGGTCGGGTACTTCTGCGCCTGCCGCTGCCGCTGCCGTGGTCAGACTCAGGACGACTGTGTGGGCGTCTTCTTCGTTGAGAATCACTCATCTTAAACCCTCCTTTATCCGTTGATTATAACAGATTTCCCATCAGAGATAAAGTAAAATTATATAGAAATTCAAATGCAATTCCTAAAATTATATTAAAAACGCATGATTTTGGCGTGAAAAACCCATTTTTTCATTGTTTTCAGACTAAATTCCACGTAACGCCATACAATAGAATCAGGGGGTGAATTCCATGGGTGTCAGACGCAGAAAAAAGCATTCCATTCCATGGGCAACGCTGATGCTGGTTATCACCATCGGCATGGGACTTGGCCTTGGACTGCGTTTTTTTGACTTACGTTTAACAGAAATCGCGGAAGAAATGTCCAAGCTGGAGTCGAAAACAGCTGCAAACCGCGTCATTGATACTGCATTGGAACGTACCCTTGCAGAACTTTCCATGGAAGCGGAAGATTTCTATTTCGCAAATGAGAGCAATCCTGACGGCATCTCCGCTGACACCATTGCCATCAATCGCTTCTGCACCACCCTCAGCAGCGAAATCACAAAGGAACTGGAACTGCTCAACAACGAGAAAATCCATGTTCCTCTGGGCAGTATCAGCGGCGTGGAACTGTTTGCAAACTGGGGGCCTGACATTCCCTTTTCCATGCAGCCCAAAGGCGCCGCAGAGGTAGATTATGAAACAAAAATGGAAAGCAAAGGCATCAATCAAATGCATTTTCAAATCTGGATCAATATTTCTCTGGAGATCCGCATTGTCAATCCCCTTCATGAAGAAAGCATTCCCATGACACGGAAAATCATGCTTGTAGACACTGTATTTGGCGGCGATGTACCGGAGGAATATTTTCAATGGGAAACGGCAGATTTGCCTATTGACAGAACGATAAAAATGCTATTAAATGTATAGAGAAGATGTCAAATTTTTAACGGAGGTAAGGCATATGATTCGTACTCTTAGAGATTTTTTGGAAGAAGTTGGCGGTCTTTCTTTTGATAATGGTGATTTCTGGGCTGTAAGAGATAAATTCAGAGATCAGGAAATACAGGAATTTGTAAAATGCTTCCTGCCCGGCACACAGATCCTGCGTGACGGCAAAAACGGCGCACCTGTTGCCATGAAAGGTCTGGCAGATGACAATAAAGGCGCTACCGGTGATGAAGAACTGGATTTCCACGGTCTTCAGCTGTATGATTTCTCCGACACTACCGGTGAATGGGTTGTAGTAACCTTCCCCGACCTGGAAAGTCTGGAAAAACATCTGCTCAGCGAAGCTGGTTATCTGAACTTTTACAGCACACAGATGCTGGTATTTGAAGATGGCCAGTATAAACCCTTCGAAATCATGTTCAACGGCGACAATGATACTGTCATCGGCATTGACAAAGATCAGTTTGATGCTCCACTGGATATTCAGCGTCTGCAAGGCAGAATCTGGGTACGTTGGATGGATCTGTCTGAAGTACAGCCTTTGACTGACGAAGATGTAGAAGCCTACAAACGTTCCATCGGTAAATAAGAAAAACCCATAAAACACAGATCCCCATTTCTCAGGCAAGCAAAATGCCAAAGAAATGGGGATTTTTTATCTTAGAAATCGTTTCAAAAAGAAAAGACAGGGGATTCCCCTGCCTTTTTTTATATCATTATTTAGCGAATGACACGTCTTGCTGTCACATATGTATTTACACTGTAACTGCTGCTCATACTTGTAATGGTAACACCGTATGCAGCGCCGTCTGTGGAGTGGATATAGTTTCCATCGCCCATGTAAATGCCAACGTGGCTGATGGTGCTGTCGCCGCCGGTATTGAAGAATACCAGATCCCCAGCCTGCAAATCAGACTTGGAAACAGCTACACCATTGTTTGCCATGGAAGCGGAATTTCTGTTCAGAGAAATACCGAAATCACGGAAAACAGCATATACAAAGCCGGAACAATCCACACCTGTATTCAGGTTTGTGCCGCCCCATACATAAGGGGTACCGATAAACTGTTCCGCATAAGCAACAATTTCTTCACCTTTTGCGGAAGATGCGGAAGAAGATCCACGGGAAGGTTCTTCACCGCTGCGAATAGAAACATAATCCGCACTGACATAGCCTTTCTGGCCATCTTCTGTGATGACACGCACCCACTCTGTGCCCTGACGGTCTACGTCTACCACTGTGCCATAAGGCAGAACTGTCAGAACAGTGGAATTGGTAGATGCTTCTTTACGCAGTTTCAAACCGCTTTCTGCTGTTACCACAGCATATTTCACTTCTGCTGCCGCAGGTGTGATCTGAGGATCGGTATTGCCGATTACAGTCAGAGAAGAAAGGTAATCACCGGAAAGATAGTCTTTGCTGATGTATGCCTGCTGACCGTTATATTCCACCTGATACCAGCCATCCACACGACCCACTGCTGTGAGTGTATCTCCTGCGTTCACACTGCCCAATACATTGGAATTGGTGCTTGCTTCTGCACGGATATTAACGCTGGAACCTGTTACAGTACCTTCTGTTTCTGTCAATTTAAAATAATCACTGGATACAAAACCATTCTGTCCATTATAAGAGATCTGATACCAGCTACCGCTTTTGCCTGTCACCTGATATTCTGATCCACTGCTGATCTGCCCCAGTACCGCCGCATTTGTTCCCGCTGCTTCACGGACATTGACATTGCTGCCAGTAGCCTGTCCCATATCTGCCGCAAAAACCGTTGCAGTACCGAGCATCACGCAGGCTGCTGTTACACAAACCTGGCGGATTGCTTTGGATAAATTCATACAAGCTTCCTCCATTTTGTCTTTTTCCCGAATTTATTACAAATCTGTTACAACTAGTATACGAAAGTTTAATAATCTTGTCAATGTTTTTTGCAGATAACTTTTCATAATCTTCCACATAATAACATAAAAAAGCCCTATTTTTCGCCACTTTTTCGTGTTTACAAAAAAGAATGCCCTCGTTTTTGTCATGTTAAAAGAAAATATATATCCACGTAAACAATTTTTAAGATTTTTAAAAGAAATAAAATGTCAAAAATCAAAATTTCCCATATTGTTTTTTCAGGAAAGACAAAAATTTTCAATTGCTTTCAAAATACACCAAATTGCTGCCGCCGCATACCATACCCAGTTTTGCGCCCTCTTCCTTTCGCAGCACAAATTCCTGCACATCTCTTTGGATATGATGCTTCGGCATCTGAGAGCCGTAAATCATTGCCGCATGTTCCACAGCTCCGCCACCGATGGTACCAGCCAGAATCTCATTGTCCTTTACCGCCATTCTTGCCCCTGCTTCTCTGGGAGCGGAACCACTTTTCGCAACAATCAGCGCCATGGTTGATCCTGCATCTTCACACAAAGCATCCAGCACAGCATCTTCAATGGTTTCCACAGGCACCTTATTTTTCTCTTGAATGATTTCCGCCGCAATGCAAACAGCGATTTCTTCTGGTGTTACGGCACCGATCTTCAGCCCAATGGGCGCATGGATAGCTTCCACTTCCGCAGGCCGAAAGCCAGATTTATAAAGAGCTTCTTTTGTTTTGGCAACTTTATTCTTACTGCCGATCATGCCCACATAGGCGTACTTTCTCCGCAAAATCTGACGAACGCATTGTTCATCCGCCTGATGCCCTCTGGTGACCACCACATAATAATTGGCAGGCAAATCAGGAATTTCTTCAAAAACCTGCGCAAAATCGCCGCAAAGCACGCAGTCCGCTTCCGGAAACCGCTGGAGGTTGGCAAACTCTCCCCGATCATCCACAACGGTCACATGAAAACCCAACAGTTTCCCCAATTTCACTAAGGAAAGGGAAATATGACCGCCGCCAAGAATCACCAGTCTGGGACTCATGCCAAAATGCTCCACAAACACATGATTCTCGCCAATTTCACAAGTGGTGCGGCTTTTCATTTCTCCAATGGTCAACAGCATTTTTTTGCTGTTTCCATCTCTCCTTCCGGTGGCCCAAAGGACACCTTCCTCCTGCCACAAAAACTGAAAGCCCTGCAAAGGGCCTTCATAAACAAGCCCACTGCCTACCCAATCCAATTCCTGCAAGTAGTGCCGGAGTTGTTTATATGCTTCTCTCATGGGAATCTCCCTCTTTTCTATGGTATTGTTTCTGCCGTAAGCTTCCCCAAAGGCAGGGCACAGAGAAATCCGCAGCAATTCTCTCTGCTCTGTCCCAGCCAACGACATCTGCCTGATTCAAAAAAACACATCCCTGTATCTTATCCCAAAGGGTACCATAGCCTGCCTGCAAAATGGGGAAAATATCCCCTTCCGTCACTGTTTTTCCAGAAAACATGGAAGAAACCAACGCAAAGCTATGGCATGCCTGCTCCCACGGCTGTTCCAAAGCAGAAAGCCCTGCCACAGTCACCAGAAAATCACATTCTTCCGGCAAAACAGGCTCGTCCTGTCTTGGCATTTTCAGCGGCATTCTTTTAGAACCATCCGCCTCCACCAGAACCACATCTGCAAACGAAAAAACTTCATCAAAAACAGCTTTGGGCAAAGAACCCATTTTTTCTTCAGAAAAAAACGCTTCCCGCCGCCGCAAAACCATCTCTTTCCAGTTTTTCCTTGATTTCCTTTGCCGTTCCATCCAGTACGCCGTCTTTTTCCGGCAGGTACATTTTCGTGGTGGTCGTCAATAGCACACGTTTTCCTTCTTGGCGGTATTCTTCTGCCAGTTCATACAGCAGACTTGTCTTGCCCCCTGCGCCCACAGCACAGATACAACGTGCAGAAGGCGGAATCTGCAATGCTTCTGTAAGCAACATCTTTCCGCCTCCTTTCAAATCATCAGTTCATATATATTTTCGTATTTCAGGTCGCATTTTGTCAATAGGCTTTTCATTTTTTCTTTCTCGCCTATGGGCATCCGCCATGCCAGACCACATCCCGCTGTGATCTGGGTGGGTATGGGAATGAGCCTGCCGGGCACATCGGCACTTCTTGCGGCTTCTTCCAATGCCAGCGCCTCTGTGGTGGTATGAAATGCCACCAGAAAACAAAGTTCTTTTGGTCTCATGTCCATGCCTCCGCAATTTCTTTTACTGCCAAAATGGCTTTTTCCACTTCTTCTTCCGTTATAAAATAGCAAAAACTGAACCGCACTGCTCCCTGCTCTACTGTTCCCAGCTGTTCATGCATCAAAGGGGCGCAATGAGCGCCGCCGCGGGTAGCAATGCCGTAACCCACCGCCAATTCATCACAAACATCCTCAGAGGGGTTATCCCCGATATTGAGAGAAACAATGGGTGCTCGTTCCCATGTGGAAAAGTCACCATAGACCGTCACCTGCGGAATCTTTCTGACGCCTTCGTAAAACTGACGCATCCGCTTCTGTTCTGTTTCCCGAATGGCAGTCAGTCCCGTTTTGTTGATCCAGTCCAAAGCTGCCGAAAGCCCCGCAATGCCATGTCCGTTCAGCGTTCCTGCTTCCAGATGCGTAGGCATTTGTGCCGGATGGGTCTTGCTGTAACTCTGGACACCACTGCCGCCTACACAAAAACTAGGGATTTCCAGTCCTTTTCGTAGACACATCCCCCCTGTGCCCTGAGGACCCAAAAGGGATTTATGTCCTGTAAAACACAAAACATCTATACCCATTTCTTCCATATGAATGGGAAATACCCCTGCTGTCTGGGAAGCGTCCACCACAAACAAAATGCCTTTTTCCCTGGAAAATGTGCCGATTCGCTTGATGTCCACCAGATTTCCCGTCAGATTAGAACCATGGGTGCAGACAATCCCCTTTGTGTTGGGTTTCACCGCCTGTTCCAGCAAATCATAGCGGACAGTGCCTTTTTCATCACAAGGAATGATAGTCAGTTCCATGCCTTCTGCCTCCTTGCGGTACAAGGGGCGAAGAACGCTGTTATGCTCCATGGCAGTGGTAATGACGTGGTCACCTTTTCCAAAAAGCCCGCTGATGGCAATATTCAAACTTTGGGTAGAATTTGCCGTAAAAACCACCCGTGCAGGGTCATCCATGCCAAAAAGTACTGCCAGTTTTTTCTGGTGCCGAATATGACACGGGAAGAAGTCAGAGAAATCTCATGACCGCTTCTGCCACTGTTTCCCATGTGCAAAATAGCGTCATATACCGCTTCTGCCACTTCTTGTGGCTTGTGAAAGCTGGTCGCCGCGCTGTCCAGATAAATCATAAGCTCCCTCCCTGTATCAACAATCTGCCCTCCGCTGTCTTTGGATGGGCAAAAATTTCTTTTGTGTCCCCGATTTCCGCAATTTTCCCTCGCTCCATGACCATACATTTCTGGGTCAGGCGAAAAAATTTCTTCCTTATTATGGGATACCAGAATGGATACGCCGCCGAAACTCTGGAGCACCTGCTGGACTTCCCGTTCCATCTCCTGTCGCAGAAAACTATCCAATGCGGAAAAAGGTTCATCCAGCAAAATCACATCAGGTTTTGCAGCCAGCATTCTTGCCATGGCTGTTCGCTGCTGCTGACCGCCGGAAAGCACTGAGGGATACAGTTCTGCCACTTCCGTCAGATAAAACCGCTCCAAAAGTTCCTCCAGAAATTCCTTTTCTTTTTCTTTCCCAAAAGCAAAGGTGATATTTTCCCGCACCGTCATATTGGGAAACAGGGCGTAATTCTGGAACAGATACCCGATTTTTCGTTTCTTGGCTTTTTCAGAAATTTTTTTCTCACTGTCAAAGAGAATTTTATCATCCAACTGTATTTTCCCCTTGTCCGGCTGTAAAATTCCTGCCAGACACCGCAGGGTGACGCTTTTGCCGCAGCCGCTCCGCCCCAGAATACCCAACACTTCATTTTCCAAATCAAGGGAAATTTCAATGGTTTCTGTTTTTACTTTTTTGTAAATTCTGCCTGTAATCTCAAAAACCCTCATCCTCTCCCTGATATTTTTTCTTTTCAAAATAATTGATGCCTACAATGGCAAGGGCAGACAAAATCACAATGACCAGTGACCACAGATAGGCCGTCTGCCGATTGCCGCTCTGAACTGCCGTATACACCGCCAGGGCCATGGTCTGGGTCTTGCCGGGGATATTGCCGGCAATCATAATGGTGGCGCCAAATTCCCCCATGGCACGGGCAAAGGCAAGAATCATCCCTGCCAAAAGCCCGCTGCGGCAGTTGGGCAGAATGATGCGGAAAAAGATTTTCTTTTCACTTGCGCCCAATGTCCGCGCCGCGTAGAGAAGCTGTTTATCCATAGATTCCATGGCACCCCTGACCGCTCGATACATCAGCGGAAAAGACACCACAAATGCCGCTGCCACTGCACCACGGAGGGAAAATATAAAAAGGAAATCCGATTTCATTGAAAAAACGTCCCACAGGGCTGTTTTTGCCCAACAATATGAGCAGGAAAAAACCTGTTACCGTAGGCGGCAGCACCAAAGGCAATGTCAGCACCGCATCGGCAAAGGGGCGCAAACGGCGCAGTTTCATAACGCCATAAGCCGCAAGGGTGCCCAGCACTACGGAAAAAAATGTGGCGCAGGCTGCCACCCAAACAGAAAGCAAAAGAGGCGAAACATCCATCACGGAATTCTCCTTCCTTTATTCTGCTAAAAATGTAAAGCCATAAGAAGCAAATACTTCTCCCGCTTCTTCACTGGTGAGGAAATCCAAAAATGCCTGAGCACCTTCGGGATTCGCGCAGTCTTTGATGATAGCCGCAGGATAGAGCACCTGAGGGCCGTCTGCCGGCGCACTGGAAACAACCTGCACCGCATCGCTAGTCTTTGCATCGGTAGCATATACTACGCCGCAGTCAGCTTCTCCAGCTTCTACCCAAGCCAAAACTTCCCGCACGTTAGATGCAAAAACGGCATGACTTTTCACCTCATCCCAGATACCGAGGTTTGTGAAAATTTCCTGAGCATATTTTCCAGCGGGAACGCTTTCCGCTTCTCCCAAAGCAATCTGGGGTTCGCTATCCAGAATGGTTTCAAAAGAAGTTACTGCTGTTTCTCCCTGAGGGGCAATGAGAACGATTTCATTTTGCAGCACATCTTTTCTGGTGGCTGCATCAATGAGCCCTTGCTCTTCCAAAGCGTCCATATTGCTTTCTGCCGCAGAGAAGAACAGATCCACAGGAGCGCCTTCCTCGATCTGTGTCTGCAAAGCACCGCTGCCACCGAAGGTAAAGGAAACTTCTGTACCAGGATATTCTTCCTGGAATGTCTGCGCCAGTTCATTGAGGACATCTGTCAGGCTCGCCGCCGCGGAAACGATGATCGCACCTGTCACTGTATCCTGTCCATCGCTGCTTTCCGCTGTCTGTTCACTGCCGCAGCCTGCCAGCATGCCTGCTGTCAAAATCATTGCCAATGCCATCATACCAAATTTCTTCTTCATATGATTTCCTCCTTACTGCCCGCATTCTCCCGCATTTGCCGTTAAAATATCCAGTCCATGTCCCAGAGCCGGCAAGATCACTTCCAGGTTTTCCCGCACCGCTTTGGGGCTGCCCGGCAGATTGACGATAAGGGTCTGTTTCCGAATGACAGAAACCCCTCTGCTGAGCATAGCTCTTGGCGTGATTGCCAAAGACGCTGCCCGCATGGCTTCGCTAAAGCCAGGCACCTGACGTTCCGCAATATCCAGCGTAGCTTCCGGTGTCCAATCTCTGGGTGAGAAACCCGTGCCGCCAGTGGTCAGAATCAAGTCCGCCGTTCCCTTATCGCAGATTTCCTTCATAGTTTCCGAAAGCAGCTGTCTTTCATCTGGCAGAATCCGCATTTCTACCACATTATAGCCTGCCTGTTCCATGATTTCTTTTGCCGCAGGGCCGCTTAAGTCTTCCCGTTTGCCTGCCGCCCCTTTATCACTTGCTGTCAGAATCGCTACTCGGTACAATTTCCATCACATCTCCAATCTGAATCATGCCGCCATGGAGCACTCTTGCAAACACACCTTCTCTGGGCATGATGCAGTCCCCCACCGCCTGATAAATCTCGCAATGGCTATGACATTCCTTGCCAATCTGGGTCATTTCCAGCAAAACTTCTCCGCAGCGGAATCTGGTTCCTACGGGCAGGGTTTTGAAATCAAAGCCTTCCACCAGCAGATTTTCACCAAAAGCGCCATCCTCTACGGAAATGCCTTTTTCTTCAAATGCCCGCACTTTCTCATAAGAAAGAAGGCTTACTTGCCGATGCCAATTGCCGCCATGGGCATCACCTTCCAGCCCGAAATTCTCAATCAAGCGTACTTTCTCAATATTTTTCTTCTGTGTACCCCGTTTTTCACTGATGCACACAGCCATAATCTTTCCCATACTATCCTCCTATTTTCCACATGGGACGGCTCTCGTCGGTGGTATGACCGTCCCTTGGTTTTTGCAGGATACGTTCCTGCAACACCTTCTGTATTTCCTCCGGCTCCGCGCCGCTGCGCACCAATTCTCGCAAGTCACAATCCACTGGATGATGAAGACAAAGCTTCAGTTTCCCTTCCGCTGTCACCCGGATACGGTTGCACTGATGGCAAAAACTGCGGCTCACAGGCTGATGAATCCAATGCGCCCTTTGAAATGGGCATTGGTATAATACACCGCAGGGCCTTCCCGGTCATCCTTCTCCGTCTGAATAAATCCACCGTAAACTTCTTCCAGCCGTTTCCGAATGGTTTCATTCTTCACTGGCGGAAAAGCAGAACCTTCTCCAATGGGCATCATTTCAATGAAACGCACCTCCATGGGATATTCCTTCGCCAGTTCTGCCAGATGGAGCAGTTCTTTTTCGTTTTCCCCTGCCACAGGCACGCAGTTGACTTTCACAGGCAGTCCCACTTTGCCGCAAGATGCAAGACCAGCCAAAGCATCAGACAGCACATCGCGCCTAGTGAGTCTGCAATACTGCTTCGCATCCAGACTGTCGATGCTCACATTGACGCCGGAAAGCCCTGCTTTTTTCAGTTTTTCCGCAAGGGGCGCCAGATGGACAGCATTGCTTGTCATAACTACTTTTTCGATGCCCGGAATATTGGAAATGGCTTCCACCAGTTCCACGATATCCTGCCGCATAAGGGGTTCGCCGCCTGTGATGCGGATTTTGCGGATGCCTGCCAAAGCGGCGCCTTTGCAAAGTCTGACCCATTCTTCCAGTGTCAGCAGTTCGCCGCTGGGCAGAAATTCCTGCTGTTCTTCTTTCATGCAGTAGACGCACCGCAGGTTACAGCGGTCGGTGACGGAAATCCGAAGATAGTCAATGGTTCTTCCAAATCCATCAATCATGCCGATACTCCCCACTCTTTCCGCCGCTTTTTTCGCACAGGCGAATGTCTGTCATGACCATAGAACGGTCTAAGGCCTTACACATATCGTAAATGGTCAAAAGGGTGATCTGCACCCCTGTGAGGGCTTCCATTTCCACCCCTGTTTTCCCAACGGTTTTCACAGTGCATGCCGCTTCGATTTCACAGCTTTCTGGAAACAGTTCAAAATCCACACTGCATTTTGTCAGCGCCAGCAAATGACACAGGGGAATCAATTCCCAGGTGCGTTTTGCCGCCATGATGCCTGCCGTTCTGGCAATGCCCAGCACATCTCCCTTTGCCATGGTGCCTGCCTGAATCTTTTCAAAAACTTCCCGGCTCACGCGGATAATTCCCTTTGCTGTGGCTGTCCGTTCTGTTTCCGCTTTCTGGCTCACATCCACCATGACCGCGTTGCCTTCTTTATCAAAATGTGTCAACTCTCCCATAAAGCTCCTTCCCTCCTTTACTGTCCGAAACCGCAGTCGGGATAGGTGCAGGCAGGGCAGTTCTGGCATTGTCCGCCATGTGCCATTAATACAAAATCCCGTCTGGTGAGTTTTTCTCCGGTCAGCAGACGAGGAACCGCCAGGTCAAATACTGTCCGTTTTGCGTACATAACGCATCCGGGCAGGCCTACCACTGGTTTTCCCTGCACATACGCCAACATGAACATAGCCCCCGGCAAAACAGGTGTGCCATATGTCACCACTTCATCAGCGCAGGCACGAATGGCAGAGGGTGTCATATCATCCGGGTCTACGGACATACCCCCGGTCACCTGTACCATATCCGCTCCCTGTGCCAGAAAATCCAGAATCGCCTGTGTAATGGCTTCGGGCTCATCCCCAGGGAACACCTGTCCCATGATGGTTGCCCCTACTTCTGCCGCTTTTTTCTCCAGAACAGGTCCAAACGCATCGTCAATTCTGCCGGAAACGATTTCAGAGCCAGTGGTGACAACGCCGATTTTTGCGGGGCGGAAGGGTTTTACTTCCACCAAAGGCGTTTTGCTTTCCTTGCATGCTTTCTCAAAGCGTTCCAGCACTTCTTCCTTCACCGCCAGAGGGATAACTCTGGTAGCGGCAAGGAGTTTGCCTTTTGTCACCTGTTTGTTTCCATGGATGGTGGCAAAACAGATCTCATCATCGCTATTCACAGCGTACAGGGTATCCAGATTGATTTTCAGCACCCCGTCACAGGCTGCCCGCAGTTCGATTTTTCCTTCTTTTACCTCACTAAAAACGATGTTTTCCCCCTGCTGCCGCCTGTACCATCCGCAAAGCTGCGTCATTTTCATGGACATAGCCCTTGGACAAATCCCAGACATAAATGTGGCGTTTGCCCAGATTCAGCAGTTTTTCAATATCTTCTTCCTGAATGACATGGCCTTTGGCAAAGGCTCTGCCTTTGAACGTACCGGGTACAATTTCTGTGATGTCGTGACACAGCACCATGCCAACGGCATCTTCCACTCTTACTTTTTCCATATAAAACTCCCTCTATTTCGCATCAAAATTCCTTCCAGCACGCCACCAGCAATGCACCGTGCTTTATCGGAAATGGTATAACAATTTTTCTGTTCGCTTTCTCTGGGGTCGATATCGGCGATTTTAAACCCTTCTGTCACAGGATAGCCATCTCGGATAAGCCCGCGGAGAACCCCTGTCAATGTAGCAGTAACAGGCACGTCGCCGATCATGGCGATGGTTTGACCTTTTTCCACCAGATCGCCGATTTTGCTTTTGTTCTGCAAAATCCCTGCCACCGGAGCATGGATGACACGTTCTTTGCCATAACCGGCAATGACACCGGGAATGCCCGTATTGGGTGCCGCCGCACCTTCTGTCAGCACACGCCCAAGATTATGACCTCTCTGGGTTTCAATGACCAGATGGGCATCCACCCCTGCTGTAAAACCGGGGCCAAGGGCAATGACCGTTTCTGCCATATCCATGGTCGTTCCCAGATTCTTTTTAGCCAGAATGGCATCTACAAGCACTTGAGGCTGGATTTCCTCCAAAATCTTGCAATGAGGGTCAATGAGCACAGGGATTTTTCCATCCTCCAAAATTTCCTGAGCTTCCGCAAAATTCGCCGCCCAGACAGCAGTCACACCCTCCACCGTCCATTCACCTTCATAAACAGCTTCTGAAAAAGCCACATACCGCCGAATGGCAGAAGGATTGGCAGTTTCCAGAACCATAACAGGAAAACCTGTCTGATACAATTTATGGATGGTACCTGTTGCCAAGTCGCCGCCGCCACGGACAACAATGGGAAATGGTGTTTTCATGGACGAATCACCTTACCTGCTTTGGAAAGGACTTCGGCGATACGATACATATTGGTCACAGAACCAACTGCCAATTTTTCAGACAGACCATAGTGGTTCAGACAAGTGCCGCAAGTGAGGATTTCGACCCCTTGTGCTTCCATGAGCTTCAGGTCTGCCAGTGTTTCCGCACCTTCCACAGACAATTTTGCGCCGCCGTTATACAAAACGATGGTTTCCGGCAGCTGATCCTGTTCTGTCAGAGCATATACAAAACCTTTCATCAAAATTTTCCCAAGCACATCGTCGCCTGTGCCCATGGTTTCTGCTGTCAGGGCAACCACCGTTCCTGCGCTTCTGCCATCGGGCATACAAACCACCGGAGCCGAATCTGGCTGTGTCTGACTGCCTGCTTCCACAGTGATGGTCACCACATAGCAGTCCCCGCTCTGTTTTTCGCTGACTGCTTTCATTTTTTCTGTTCTGCCATTTTGCAGAGATTCTGCACCGCAATGGCGTTGTCTACCAGCACTTCCACAGTGCCTTCTGTCATACTTTCCAATACTTTTTTTGTTTCAATAACCGGCAAAGGACAAGTTTTTCCACGTGCGTCTACTCTTTCCATTTGTGTTTCCTCCTATAATACCACAATCTTCTGTGTCTCTTTTTTCACGACTTTTCCAACAATGCCGCAGGGCAAACCTAATGCCGCAATTTCCCCTAACGCCTGTTCTGCGTCCTCTTTTGGCATGCTCACCAGCAAACCGCCGGAAGTCTGAGGGTCAAAAAGCAATTCTTCCACCGCAAAAGGCACACCGCAAAATTCCACTAAATCACCTACATGGTTCCGGTTCCTCTGAGCTGCCGCTGTGAGGAAAAATCCGTCGGCATAAGCCAAACTTTCTGGAATGTGGGGGATACGGATGGAATCAATCTCCGCACTGAGCCCTTTTGCCAGCATTTCCTTCAAATGTCCCAGAAAACCAAAGCCTGTCACGTCCGTACAGCCGTGAACATCATATTTTCGAATGATTTCCGAAGCGTATTTGTTCAAAGTTGTCATAGAACGCACAGCCATGTCCATAGCTTCCTGAGCAGCCTCTCCCATGCGATTTGCCGTGCAGACAATGCCAACGCCCAAGGGTTTTGTCAGCAAAAGCACATCCCCTTCCTGTGCGCCATCATTGGGAAAAATGCGGTCTGGATGAACGGTTCCCATGACAGACAGCCCATATTTCACATCCGCATCAGCAATAGAATGGCCGCCAGCGAGAGTTCCTCCTGCTTCGATGACTTTTTCACTGCCCCCCTGCATGATTTTCCCCAAAATGTTCAAATCCATTTTTCCGGAAAACAAACGATATTCAGAGCTGTCCGCACATCGCCGCCCATGGCGTAAATGTCACTGAGAGCATTGGCTGCTGCAATCTGTCCAAAAATATAAGGGTCTTCCACCATTGGCGGAAAAAAATCCAATGTCTGCACAATGGCAGTATCTTCTGAAATCCGATAAACCGCCGCATCGTCGGAGCTTTCAAAGCCAATGAGCAGGTTTCATCTTTTTCTCCGGTTTTGGCAGACGGGAAAGGACCCGTTCCAATACGCCAGCCCCCAGTTTTGCCGTACATCCGCCGCCTTTGCAAAATACAATTTCTTCCGGCATCATTTCTCACCTTCCCTCTGAAAATAAACGCAAACAAACGGTCTGCCTCTGTCTGCAAAGCAGAGAGGAAATTTCCATACCGCTGCATCATCTCTCTGCCTTCTTCCGTCACAACAGAACCGCCGCCGTCCTTGCCGCCGCTGCTGCGTTCCGTCAGGGCAAAGCCCAGTTCCTGTTCCGCCGTTTTCATCATTTTCCATGCTTTGCTGTAAGAAAGCCCCATTTTCTCCGCGGCTTTCTGCATGGAGCCCATTTCCTCTATGCCTTTCAAAAGCTGCGCCACACCTGGGCCAAAGGCTTTTTCCTCCCCCATGATGCGCACTTTCATATCATAATGTAAATCCTGTTTCATAAATCACCTCGTTATTCTTTTTAAAAAATAACGCTATCAAAAAGAAAAGCCTTTCGGCTCGATTCGTCTTATTATAGCAGTTTTTATTGCCTTTTGCCATATCCTTTTTGCATAATACTTTTGCGTATTTTTGCGTTTTCTGGTATGATAATAAAAACACCACTTGAAACCACTCATATTAAAGGAGGAATGGTATGGGACAATTTCTGTTTATCATCCTTTGTGTGACACTGGGTTATGTGGCTTATAAGCACGCTGGTGCCGTCCGCAGCGATGGCAGTGCCCTGTGCCGGAAAAATTGCGATGAATGTACAAGAAAATGCTGGATCATGAAAAAACGGAAGACCAAAAATGATACGCACGCAAACGCGTGCGTATTTTTTATGAAAAAAAGCCGTGAACTCCCTTTTATGCTGAATCACAATATCTCCTGAAAATTTATTTTTTCATTTACTGCATAGGGATTTTCCATAGTATCCCAATAAAAAAAGTCCTGCGACATGCTGCCATTCAGACAGAAATTCACAGGACATATAAAACCATACAAAGTCAGCAATGATCTATTTCAAACATTTTCAGCCTTACAACATAAAAAAGAAACCTTGATTTCTCAAGGTTTCTTCAGTGCGGCTGGTGGGACTCGAACCCACACGATATCACTACCGCCAGATTTTGAGTCTGGTGCGTCTGCCAGTTCCGCCACAGCCGCGAATCGAAACTGCTTGATAATAATATCATAGAAAAAATAAAAAAGCAAGTGTTTTTTTATAATTTTTTCTTATTTTTGTATAGATATCCATACAGCTTACAGAAATGGGCATATTCCGTAATTTTCAAATAATCATAAATATTTTCAGATTGAGGGCACCTTCAAATTTTTCATAACAGCGCGCTTCCCCTTTCTTCCATATATATGATTACCAGGTTATCGTCTTTCTGCATCTGGCACACGCTTTTTTATATAGTATCCTTAGATCATCCATTATGTATTTGCAATGGGTGCAGGCGCAAAATTCTGCTGGGTCGTCCAGACTTATGCATCAATTTTTCACTGATGACTTCACAATAACCCGCATCGCACAATTTCAGAATGATTCGATCCATGGTTCGTACACTTACCCCGCAGATTGCCGCCAATTCTCTGGATGTAAAATCAGCTTTTTCTTCCTTTACTATACCGCCAAATACTTTATAAATTGTATTGACACTCAAACCCGTTTCTGTCGCCGCACGATAGAATTTTTCATCAAAACTATCTTGTTTCTTGGCGCCTCTTCCTGTCTCCAAGGGTCCCATGACTTCGCCATTTTCAAAAACGATATAGACTGAATTCTGCCGTGAACGTTCCATCTTTTTCATGCTTTCATAGGCATTATACTTTGACTCATTTGCTGTTTTTCCATAACCTATCCCAATATAAACAGGAACCGCAGACACTTCCCGTAAAACATCCAGCAAATAGAAGTCTTTATACTGATTCGTTTCTGTTTCGATTATTTTTTGGTGGTAAAGATCATACATTCGCTTTTACTCTGCTCCACCAGCACACCATCTATGCGATGATTGAAATGGTATAAGCGATCCATGATTTTAATGCGCTGTGACAAATAAGAGTATTCATCCTCTTTCATCAAAGAATATTCAGATGGAACATTTAATTTGATCGCAACAACGACAATTTGGTTTTCGCTGTTTTTTTCGCAATATAACGTATCTGCAAATTTCTGACACTCTGTACCACAACATCTTCCGATGGCACCGCCAAAACAACGGGAATCCCTTCTGATTTCATTTCGCGATATGCTTCTTCCAATCCGGTAATACAGCAGCAAACATGATGTTCATAATAATTTTTCCTATGAAACGCAACAACATAGTCTTTATAATTTGGATCCATATATCTTTGCTCTGCAAAAAAACGGAATCTTCTCTTAACTCAACATGAATTTCTTTATAGAGTTTTTGCATCATCTTCTTATCATAAGTATCCACACTTAATCTACAAATATCCCGTTTCAACAGATATGTGATTTCTAATAACACTCTATAAAGGGTTGTTTCATGTCTGGGTACATAATCCATTAAAATAGATTGGTTCATTTGATTTTCACAAATTTTATAAGGCGATTTACCAGAAAACAAAACTGCATCCACCTTTTTGTCATAATGCTCCAATAAATCAGGTGCGTCTGTATATCGCTCATAAGTAATATAATCAAACTCCAAATTAGGAAAAATTCTTTTGCTCATCGGCACCAGTTTATTGATCATCATCAATGGCCCTACATACAATATTTTCATAGTATGCCTCCTTTTCCTTCGCAGAAGTCCAGTCTGCTTATTTCAAAAAAGTCTTTTTGCCCTGTCCTGCGGATTACAACAAAGACCGGGCAAAAAAGACCTATTTACGAATACGTTGCCAACACAACAAAATACAATATAGATTCTATATGTCAGCGGCTATTTACGCAATATGTTTTTATTTCTTTTGATCTCCAAATCTGTGAGGATTTCGAATCACACGACCTGCGCAGACATCTGTCTGTTTTCCATTTTCCAGCGCGATCTGACCATTGACCAATACATATTCCACACCAACAGTATACTGCTTCGGATCTTCATAAGTTGCTTTATCGCAGATCTGATCTGGATCAAACACTACAATGTCAGCATAATAATCCTTTTTGAGCAAACCACGTTCCTCATCGATACCCAAACGTTTTGCAGACAGATATGTCATTTTTCTTACCGCATCTTCAAAAGTCAGCATTCCTTTTTCTCTTACATAATAAGAGAAAACTTTGCCGAATGTACCAAACGCTCTGGGATGCGGTTTACCGATAGACAACAGCCCTTCTGTGGAAAGATCCATACTATCGGAACCAAAACATGTTTTAGGATGACACGCAACTTTATCGGTATCTTCCTGGCCCTGGGTATGTACAACAACCTGAATTTTACTTTTTTCTTCGATCAAAAGACGGAAAAAGGTATCAAATGGATCTTCGCCGCAGATTTTCGCAACTTCCGCAACTGTTTTGCCTTCTGTATATTTGTTTGCCTCTGTCATAACAGATGCCAGCACAACACCATCCCAGCCGCCTGCCATCCGATAGAAACACTGCCAGCCGGGAATGCCAGATTTCAGTTCTTCTACTATTCTATCTCTATTTTCCTGCACTTGCAAGCGTTCAATCATCTTTTCCACGCCGCCTTCAAAAGCCCATGGCGGCAGCAGTGCGCCCAAAGATGTCATACCAGCTGTATAAGGATAGCAGTCAAACGTTACCTCTAATCCATCTTTTTCCGCTGCATCCAGTTTTGCGAAAACTTCATCGATTTTACCAAAATTTCTGTGTCCCATTATTTTCAAGTGGGATACATGCAGTGGTACGCCGGCAGTTTTTGCAATATAAATTGCCTCATCCAACGCTTCCATTTCCTCGTCGCCTTCATTACGGATATGAGAGATATAATAACCATTGTATGGCTTTAATTCTTTACACAATTCAGCTAATTCTTCTTTTGTTGTATAAGCGCCGGGCAAATAAACCAACCCTGTTGAAAGAGCAATACAGCCTGTCTCCATTGCTTTTCTGACTTCAGCCTTCATATGTTTCATCTGTTCCTCGTCAGCCGGTTCCTTGGAAAAGCCCATTTCATCAATCCGAATGGCTCCATGCGCAACATAAGCCGCAACATTGACTGCTGGTGCATTCTCTTCCAAATATGTAAAATATTCTTCCATTGTATTCCATGGCAATTCCAGTTTTGCCGGAATTGTGCCAATGATTCTTGTGCCAAGATAATCAATCAATTCCTGTTTGCGTTCTTCACGGATAGGCGCTACACCAATTCCGCAGTTTGCAATGACATCCATGGTTACCCCTGTATAAATCCGGCTTCTTGTGTACTTATCATATACCAGTGATAAATCTGAATGTGTATGGAAATCAATGAAACCGGGAGAAACAAATTTTCCGGAAGCATCGATCACTTTCTTGGCATCCGCCGCGGAAAGATCACCAATTGCTGTGATTTTATCGCCTTCAATACCTACATCCGCTTTATAACGAAATGCACCACTGCCATCCAGAATTGTGCCGCCTACAATCTTTACATCAAACATAACTTTCACTCCTTATCCAAAACAACTTTATGCCTCTTTTTTCTGATCTTTTACAAAAAAGACTCTTGTAATCAAAATACCACTCAGTACGATCAGCAGTGTCAAAACACCACCAGGGATTCCAATTTTTCCGCCTAAAATCATAATGACCATAGCCGCAGCGATTGTACAGATTCCGGTTCTTAAGTCTTTTCTCGCAATATCCACATATATTGCACCGAAAAGCGCCGGCAAAATATAACTGAACGATTCCGTTACAAACGCAGGAAGAATAGGAATTACCTGAGAACCAATAACCGTAAATACAGTAATCATACCCGCGGAAACAAATACGGAACAGCAAGTACCGATTGTTGCAACAACTTCCCCCGCATGGGTACCTGATTCCACGCCTGCAATTTTTTTGTGCCATAGATGCGGCAGGCATACGAATATCACCAACAGAACCTGCCAGCCAACCAATATAAGAACCCGGCGCACCCAATGTCGGATAGTATGCAATGGGCTGAATGATCCAGCTGATGCCATAGGTTGCCGCTACCAATGCCCAGATTTGTAAAATGGTAGCAATTCCTGGCATTTCTCCATATCGCAAGCCTACATAAATTGCCGGAATAAAGTTGGCAATAATGGCAAGCCCCATGGAAACGCGACCAATTTTGATCATTTTCTTATCATACATAGCTGTCACCTCGTTTTCGTCATTTCAAATTTATCCAAATACTATCTGAGTGGCAATCATCCCCACCAGCATGGATATACCAAGCGCCAATTCCTGGAGTCTTTGATATTTTTTCAACACTGTGGTCAACAGCAGCATAACCACCGCTGAAATAATTGCCGGTGTCAGTTTCGGCATTTGCAGATCCTGAATCTGGTTTGCCAGCAAATATGCAAATAACCCTACTGTTGCACCTGCAAGCAGTTTCTTAACCCATACGGGATTATATTTCGTATTCATCTTTTCTACGACGCCACTCATACGGTGGCCCAAAATGAATACCAGGAAAAGCCAGCCAAAGTTATTCAGTGCCATTCCCCAAAGAGCATAGGAAAATGCTTCTGTACCAAAGGAAGCGCTCCCTACTTCAGCGCCAGCCAATGTCGATGTCAGCGAAATAACACCCAATTCTGTTCGTGCCGCACCTACATCACATAGACGCATCCATGTGGTTGGAGCACCAACCACGGCTACCAATGACAGAAGTGTAATAACCGGAGACAGGGATGGCCCAATCGCCGTAATACAAGCAGAGCGTATGGCTGCTTTACGTTTCTTTTCATCAATGCCGAGAGCAGTTGCCTCCTTTAATGCTGCTCTCAAAAATACCACTGCCTGTGATACGGAAATAATAACCAGAAAACTGGATGCAATCCACATGCCAGGACTATTGATCATCGTTTGAAAATCCATAATAAACCCTCCTTCATTGTCATTTTATCCAAATAGCACCTCCGTCAAAAACATCCCTGCCAACATGGATATCCCCATCGAAAATTCCTGCAGCTTCTGATATCGCTTCAGCACTGTCCCAAATAACAGAGAACAAAGTCCTGAAATAATCGCTGCACAGTAATTGGCAGTTGTTTTTCCTACCAGCTGATTGCTCAGCAAATAAGCAAATAAGGCCAGGGCGGCGCCACCCAAAAGTTCCTTAATCCACTTCTCACTAAATCTGGAATACATGCGATGTACCATATGCTCCATCTTATGGTTCAGCAAAAACACAACTATCAACCATCCTGCACTGTTGAGCACACCAGCCCAAATGCCATACGTCCAGGCACGTATTCCAATATTGGCATCCATCACTTCTACACCAGCAACAGATGCCCCCATTGCAGCAGCTGCTAATTCTGTACGGGCAGCTCCCACATTATTTAATACAAACCATGTATACGGCGTCCCCAACACCGTACTCATGGCAAGCATCATAATAACCGGCGACATAGAGGGACCAATGGCGGTAATGCACGCTGCACGCATTGCCGCTTTTCTTTTTTCACCGGAAATACCAATGGTTTTTGCTTCTTTTATTGCTGTCTTTAAGAAAAAAGCTGACTGTAATACCACGATTAAAATCATGATGAATACAGATAACCAAATATCCCATCCATTGATTATTTCTTGAAAAGTATTTATATCCACAGCTAATCCCTCCTTTAGCTCTTATCTTTTGATTTGATGTTTCTATTTTAATACCAAGATTGTATCTTTAATAGTACATTAATTGTCTTAAACTGTTGTCTGAATCATTAGAAAAATACCAACATAATTATTCATCTCCAAACAAATCAAAGAGAAAAATTTTTTCCATTTTCTTTCTATTTTGCCCAGAAATATGCAAAAAGCGGTTTTCACGTTTTTTCTCGAACAGAAAAACCGTCACCGAAAAACAAATGCATTTATATTACGGACAAACCATTCTTTTCATAAACTCACGAAAATAGTTTAAGACAAATATTTTATACCATTATAGATTTTTTACAAAAAAACAACCTTGTCGCTTTATTCTCTGTCTTTTATACTGAATACATATTTCTGCCAATAAAAAAGAGTTCTTCCATGACATTGTCATAAAAGAACTCTCATCATAAATCCTACCACTGGGTCAAATCAATGAAATCCATTAATTTCTTTCAAGGCCTGTAAAACCTTAGGCATGTCCGCTTCTCCAGGGACACGCAGACGTACAGATTTTTTCCCCAGATTATGAAAATCTTTTCCCGAAATCACAAGAATCCGGCGTTTCGCAAATTCTTCCGCCAAATCCACCTGAGGATCGTCATATGTAAGGAGGCATATAGATACAGTATCCGCGGTTTCTGCCGCAGTAATATGCCGGAGCGGCAGCGACAGCAACTGTCTTTTGATCTCCCCTGTTTTTTCCATCAGAACTTCCAAAAAGGCTTCGTCTTTCATGGTCTGGGCTGCAACACTTCTGGATAACCCAGACATCGTATACGGATTGGAAATATTACCCACATAAGGAACAAGTTCCAACGGCAATACCAGATAGCCTCCTCGCAAACCAGCCAGACCAAAACCTTTGGAAAATGTTTTGACAACAATCAGGTTATCATACTTATCTACCAACTGCATTGCTGAATTTTGTTTTGGCATATAATCACCATATGCCTCATCCACAATTACAAATACATTCTGTTTTTGTGCCGCAGCCAGAATTTTTTCGATTTCCATCAAGGGAATGATCTGACCTGTTGGGTTATTGGGGTTATCCAAATAAACAAGCTTATGCTGTCCATTTAATGCCGCCAGAACATCCTCCACACAGAATTTGTAGTTTCTCTCTTTTTTCAATAAAACCTGATCATACTGACATCCGTACATTTCAACATCTGTTTCATATTCCGTAAATTGCGGTACATATCCCAGAACATGATCGCCTTTTTCCAGAAAAAGTCGATTCAGCAAATACAGACTGCTGATAGAACCGTCACAAAGGACAATTCTTCTATAATCCAAATCTGCATAACCCTTCCAATATGTAATAATGCTATCCTTTACAGATACAGAATGGGGATACGGCTGCAACATTTCAAATTTCAGATTTTGGAAAGCTTTCATTGCTTCCGGCGGTGCCATAACAATGTTAATCCCCTCTCCACAATCCACATCAAAAGGCAATGTCCCCGAAGATTCAATGGCATAACTCACCTTTGTATGTTCTTTGATCGCCTGATTAATTCTCAATTCCATAATGCTCCTCCTCTCAGTCTATTTTCCCGCTCAAGCTTCTTTTTCCTTTTTTGTCAGTACCTGCTTGACAAAAACACATATCATCAAAATCACACCAATATATCCGGTGTAAGGATATATGGTGCCTACCAAGGTGGTAAAAGGAAGCATACTCAAAATCAGCGCAGCTATAACCGTAACCACACACGTAAGATTATATTTTTTTGTTCTTTCTTCTCCGGCTTTTCTGCATACCATCCAAAGCATGGGAACAGCTGTTGAAAAAATCTCCATCAACACAATGATCGCAAAAATGCCTGCTAAAACAGGATGAAGTTGTTCTGCTAAAATCAGGGTTGGAATTTCCTGATCATACACTGCACCGATATTAGACAGCAGTCCAAGATTCATGACCAGAATTGCCAATACCAAGAAGAAACCACCGAAAACACCTCCTGAAACAGCTGTTTTCGTATTTTTCGCTGATTGCGAAAGCTGAAGCAAAAATGGAATGACTAAGATTGCCATATAACCTGTATACAACGCTCCAGAAAAAGCCCAATTGGAGCAAGAAGCCGAAACCTCAATCCCCTGAAGCACTTCATTGACTTGCATCAGTCCGTCTGCATTCAGGAAAATGGCTCCTAATCCAATGACAATAGAAAATACAATAATGACAGGCCCGATCAATCCAATAATATCAACCAATTTGTTTAGTCCCAGCATAACTGTACCAAGGCAAAGTACAGCCATCAGAATTCGCCCGATAACATTAGGAATGCCAAAATACTGATTCAAAGACGCGCCAGCACCACCGATCATAATAGAAAAACAACCGAACAGAAAAAAGTAAACAAAACATTCAAAACGTGGCAGCAAACATTCCCACAATAATATCTCCATACTTCTGTGTCGGTCTTAAAGCATAATTTTCTGCCATCCCGCATCATAGTTGCGCCTAGCCAAACAAACAATACCATTGATATAATGACCGCACCTATACTTTTCCAGCCAAACGCAGAAAAGAACTGCATGATCTCCTGCCCTGTCGCATATCCTGAGCCAATGCAAAAGGCAATATACGCTCCACCTAATTTCATAATGTCCAGAATAGACTTTTCTTTCATTTCAGGTCACCCCCGACAAATCCTCTTTCACTCTCTTTTGTATTCAATTAAATTAATTTAATTTGGCTATATTATATATACATATTAATTTCAAGTCAATAGTATATCTAAATTTAATTTATTATAATTAAATAAAATAGGCTGGCAAAATCTATTTGCCAGCCTTCGCTTTCTTCTCTTATTTTCCTAATAATCGTTATGACTCCTTTTTCAAAAAGCATCATCATTTTAGAATCCAAGTATAAAAACAACTTCCATTGGTACCGACAAAGTCACCCATACCTAGTCCGTTTCTATACATTTTCAAGAGAGCCTTCCCTCAAAAGCAATATATTTTTAATTGTTAAGTCATTATAAATTTAATGAATTATAGTTTAACTGCATTATATTCCTGCACAACCATATCGTCAATCACTTTATAGAAATAACACCAGAACTTCTTTTCACAAGATGCAGAATACTGGCATTTGATATGCACATCATTTTTTTCAGGCCGCAAATCTTTTTTGCGCCAGAGCCAAAAAGCACTCTACACAAAAACCTCTTATCATACAAACTTTATTTTACAATCCTTCTGGTTAATAGTATAATAGAACAGAAGCACAAGAAAGAGAGGATAACTGAAATGATCGGCGAAAAAATAAAAAGCTGCACGAATAGAAAAAGGACTTACAGCAAAAGAGCTGGCCATAAAATCAGAGGTCACTCCAGGATATATTTCACAAATTGAACGAGAATTAATCAGCCCTTCTCTTTCTGTCTTGATGCGGATTGCAAAAGTACTGGAAATCCCCATAGTATCTCTGTTTTCTCAGGAAGAACAAGAGCAGGTTACTGTAATTAAAAAAGACAATCGCACAAAAATCCGATTTGCTGATATCAATATGGAGTATCAATTTGTAACACCATTCAGCAGAACAAAAAACACCTGCACACAAATGGAAATCATCTGTTTTTGTTTGGGCCCCAAAAGCTGGGGCAGTTCCAAAGTGCAGTTCCACGAAGAAGCAGCGGAATGTGTACTTGTTACAAAGGGAACTTTAGAATATCACATCAATGATACTGTGCATGTTCTGCATGAAGGAGACAGCATTTATCTTCCACCCAAAACCTATCACCAGTTATACAACCCAACCGATGATGATACGGAAGCAATCGGTGTCATTTCACCAGCAGAATATTAAACGACCCAATAAAACATATTGCTGGTGCTTTGATGAAGAATTCAATAAGGGCAGAATCTGTTAAAACCAGATTCTGCCCTTATTTGCATAATTACTTCTAATACAACCAATTTTTCGTTATGTTACTGACTCGTAAAATTTTCTCTTTTCCATAAAAAAGCCGGAACTGTTCAAAACATGTTCCGGCTTTTTGATACAAATTACATTTTTTCAGGTTCGGGATATGTTTCACCAAATGTTTCCACAGTTACTTTTTCCATTACCTGATCTTCCAGAGGTCTGTCACCGCGGCTTGTTTTTGTTTCTGCAATGCGATTTACTACATCCATACCTTCAATGACTTTACCGAAAGCTGCATACTGACCATCCAGATGAGGTGCGTTTTCATGCATGATGAAGAACTGAGAACCTGCACTGTTGGGATGCATTGCGCGTGCCATGGACAGTACGCCTGCGGTATGTTTCAGGTCGTTTTTCATGCCATTGTAAGCAAATTCACCGCGAATGGTGTAGCCAGGGCCACCCATGCCAGTGCCGTCGGGGCAGCCGCCCTGAATCATGAAGCCTCTGATAACACGATGGAAAATCAGACCATCATAGAAGTTGTGGTTTACCAGAGAGATAAAGTTGTTTACTGTGTTAGGCGCGATTTCGGGATACAGTTCCGCTTTGATCACACCGCCGTCTTTCATCTGAAATGTTACAACAGGATTTTTTGCCATGTCATTTTCCTTCTTTCTTATAAATTGATAGAATCATTTAACAGTATATCATACCGTTGTGGTTTCTGTATAGTCTGTTTCCCCTTTATGATACAGAGTGATCACAACCAATTCCGGACGGTTGAAGATACGGAAAGGGAATGTGCTGTTGCCTAAGCCGCGGCTGACCGCCATGGAAGTTTTCCCTGCCCGATGCATACCTTCTGTGTACTTGGGGAAAAAGCCCTGGTTCGGTGCAAATAAGCCGCCGATAAACGGCAGACGAATCTGTCCGCCATGGGCATGACCGCAGCATACCAGCGGAATTTCCCTTTCCACATAGTCCGCAAAAAGCTCCGGACGATGGCACAAAAGCAATTTGAAATCGTCCTCATGACCTTTGCACATCATTTCCAGAATTTTATCATAATGAGGATTTACTCTTTTATCTGCCAATCCCAGCAGTGTGATGGTATCGCCGTCCCTTTCCAGAATGCTCTTGCCGTTGTCCAGCACCTTCACCCCTTCTGCTGTCAGAAGTTCCACCAAATCTTCATAATACCCGGACTGGTGCTCATGATTGCCGGAAACATAATAGACCGGTGCCAGTTTCACAATACCGCGGATCAAGTCCATTGCCGCATCCAGATCTGTTCTGTTCCGATCAATAAGATCCCCTGTAATGACGATGAGATCCGGTGCAGTACACTCTGCTTTATAGATGAGTCGCTCCTGATTTCTGCCGAACATTTTGTTCTGCAAATCAGAAATATGCAGAATCTTGTATCCATGAAATGCTTTTGGCACCATGGTGGTGCAAGTCATTTGTGTTACTGTTAGTGCATTGTCCTGCCAATATAAAAACGCACCTGCCGCCAAACCTGCCAGCAGCAGTTTTTTGCCATTGTTTTTCAATGTCATCACCTATTCTTTCTCTTGTGATTTGCCAATGCTCATACTACTATTATAAATGGAAGTGCCCTGTAAGACAATGAAAGTTTTTTAAGTTTCCCCTCTCTTTTCTTTCTATGTTATAATAAAGTAAAAATCAAAGGAGGTGTTTCCCATGAGCAGAATCATATTTCATATCGATGTCAACAGTGCTTTTTTGAGCTGGTCTGCCGTCCAGCGGCTCAAAGACGGCGAAACCGTTGACCTGCGGGAAATCCCCTCTGCCGTAGCAGGTGACGGACAAAGCCGCCGAGGCATCATTCTTGCCAAAAGCACTCCCGCCAAAAAATATGGCATCCAGACTGGGGAACCCACAGGCATGGCACTGCAAAAATGTCCGGAGCTTGTCTGTATCCCTCCTGATTTTCCATTATATTCCCGTTCCTCAGAAAAAAATGTTTCAACTTTTAGGAGAATATTCAGACCGCATCGAACAATTCAGCATTGACGAAGGTTTTTTGGAATATACAGGCATGGAAGCCCTCTTTGGGCCACCCCTGGAAGCCGCCAAAACTATCCAACAGCGCATCTTTACAGAACTTGGCTTTACAGTCAACATCGGCATCAGCTGCAATAAGCTGCTGGCAAAGATGGCAGGAGAATTGGAAAAACCCAATAAGATCATTACGCTCTTTCCTGATGAGCTGGAGAAAAAGTTATGGCCCCTGCCCGTTTCCGAGCTATTCATGGTAGGCAGACGCACAGCGCCAAAACTGCGAAAAATGGGTATCCGCACCATTGGCGATCTGGCAAAATATCCCACAGATCTGCTGGTGCTGGAATTTAAGAGTTTCGGCATGACCTTACACGCTTTTGCCAACGGTATGGACGACAGCCCCGTGGCGGCAGCAACAGAAGTACACGAAATAAAAAGCATCGGCAACAGCACCACCATTGCCTATGACGTAACAGACCGGGAAACCGCCCACAGAATCCTCCTGGCCCTTGCGGAAACCGTTGCCCTTCGTTTGCGAGGCAGCAAACTTTGCGCCCAGGAAATCGCTGTCACACTGAAAACATCCGATTTTCAGGTTTATTCTCATCAAAAACAACTGCTCAACGCCATCGACTGCACCAATGCCGTCTATGAAACTGCCATCGAAGTTTTCGACCATGCTTGGAAAGGCGAACCCCTGCGGCTCTTAGGCATTCGCGCAGGCAAACTCTGCGATGAGGGCTGTGTGCAGCTTTCCCTGCTGGAACCAGACTGGAGCAAGCAGAAAAAAGCGGACGCTGCCATGGATCAGATTCGCATGAAATACGGAAAGGACACTGTGAAACGCTCCACATTCGCAGGCAGCGAGGAAAAAGCCTACGAAGGCGGTAAGTTGAAAATCAATAATCGCATATTATAAAGCAAAAACAGGGAGGCACAAAATCCATCTCTTGAGATTTTGTACTTCCCTGTTCTTTTTAATTCTGTCTTGGAATGAGCCGCTGGCGCACCACTTCATAAAGGAGCACTGCCGCTGCCACAGAGGCATTCAGTGATTCTGCCTGTCCGGGCATGGGGATTTTCACATAACTGTCACAAAGGGCTGCCGCTTCTTCTGACAGTCCTCTGGCTTCATTGCCAATGAGGAAGGCGCATGCACGCCGCAGATTCAGACTATAAGGATACTGTCTGCCCTGTAAGTGGGCTGCATAAAGAGGAATGCCCTTTTCCCGCAATTTGGTTGCCATTTCATCCAGAGAAACGTTCTGGAATACGGGAATGTGGAACACAGAACCCATGGTTGCCCGCAGTGTTTTGGGGTTATACAAGTCTACACTGCCTTTGGAAAGGAAAATCGCATCCACCGCACAGGCGTCGGCGGTACGGATGACCGTCCCCAGATTGCCGGGGTCGTTCATTTCTTCTGCCATAAGGAAAAAGGCGTTTTTCTTTTCCAACATCTCTGCAAGGTCATATTCTTTTCTGCCGCAAATTGCCATAATGCCCTGGGGATTTTCCGTTTCTGCTGCGTCTGCAAATAAGTGATCTGTCAGAACATATACTTCCGCCCGTTTCTCCAGCTCTGTAATGTCGTGTTCTGCTGCGTAAGATGCGGACACCACATAGCATTCCACAGGCCAGTCCTTTGGAATTTCTCCCACAAAACGAATGCCTTCTGCCACAAAAACCTGTTCTTTTTCTCTATTTTTACGCAGTTTCAAGCCATGAAGCCGTTTCACCAGCCGATTCTGCGCGCTTTCGATATATTTTGCCATACTTCTTCTCCTTACTTCAAAACCTCAGTATCTCTATGATAAACCAGCACCTTCGGCTTTTGCAAGAAAAACAGATGACTTTTGGAAAAAAATAAAAAAAGCTATGCCTGTTTTCCTCTTTGTGCTAAAATAAAACTGTTTACAAAAGAATTTACATCTGGAAAGGAGTCTTGTTCCATGGCTACACCAAAGGAATTACGCAATGAATTATTAGGCAAAACACTGGTTGAAAATCTGGAAAAACGTCACTTTGAAGCATATTACTGTCCCACAGCGGCAGAAGCGCTGGAAAAAGCGGTATCTCTGATCCCCGAAAAAAGCTCCGTATCCTGGGGTGGTTCCACAACCATTCGTGAAATGGGTCTGACAAAAGCCCTCCATGAAGGCGATTACGAAGTCATCGACCGCGATCTGGGCAAAAACCCCGCTGAAATTGCTGAACTGCATCGGAAAGGCCTGTTGGTGGACTACTACCTGACCAGCACAAATGCTATTTCCGAAGATGGTATCATGGTCAACATCGACGGCACAGGCAACCGTGTTGCTGCCATCTGCTTTGGCCCCAAAAACGTCATCGTCATCTGCGGCATGAATAAAGTTGCCAAAGACGTAGACGCTGCCGTAAAACGTATCCGCGGTTATGCCGCACCTGTCAACAGCATGCGTTTTATGGGCAAAACACCCTGCGCGACCACAGGCAGATGCCACAACTGCACTTCCGAAGAATGTATCTGCAATGAAATCCTCATCACACGCCTTTGCCGCCCCGCTAAGAGAATCAAAGTGATTCTGGTAGGCGAAGACATGGGCTTCTGATTTTTCCATAAAAATAACGGAAATCTTCTTTTATGACAAAGCAGGCTCCCCTTAAGAAAACACTGGTTTTCCTTTTTCTTGGTTTCTTAAGGGAAATTGCGACGACTGTCTTCAGAAAAAAAATATCAAATAAAATCTTATAAAAATAAGCAAGCTGAACTCCTCTATGAACATAAGGATTTCAGCTTGTTTTGTTTTCTTATGAAGAAGTCCCCTAAGGAGATTTCCGTTTTTTTAACTGCGCAAAATCTGTTCCAAAACCTGATAGAACCGTTCTTCCGCAAATTTTTCGTCAAAAGGTGCATGTCCGCATTTTTGCAATATCTGCAAACGATAAGGAATACACAGACTGTCCAAAGGATTGATGATGCCCTCTAAAGGATGGGGGTCATAATCTCCATGGATGATATGTATGGGACAGGCAACGGACTGGATATACCGCATCAGATCTCCGCTGCGGCGCATGGCTATGGCCTCCGGCCAAACCCTTTCATACATTTGTCCATCCAAATGCACATAGGACGCTGCATTAGGTTTCTGGGCATGATGGTCTGCCTTTATCATCAATTGACGCAGATCTTCCCATCCATCTTCAGAAATAGCAGCCATATGGTTCATATACCATACAAAACGTTCCTGTTCTTCTTTGGACAGGCGTTTCATTCGCCGTTCATGGATATGGCCCGCATAGATTTCTTCTAATGGTGGACATCCTACCAGAATCACCCGCTCCACCAAAAAGGGATAACAAGATGCCACTAACAAAGACAGCCATGCGCCCCAAGAATGACCAATGAGAGTGATAGGTTCTTTGATGTGAAGACCCAGCTGCCGACGCAGTTCCATAACCAATGCAATGGTAGTATATTGCGACTGTATGGGTTCCATGACGCCAAACATCTTACCCAAATGCTCCGCAACGGGCTGCATACCACCAATATCCCCGGGGCCGCCATGGATCACTGCTGCTCTATATGGTTTTTCTCCATAAAACCGTACCACTTTCCTCACCTCTTAAAACAAATTCTCCGCCGCTACAATATCCACGCCAGTATCCGCTGCATCACAAAGCACCATTTCTCCTTTGATAACAGGCGTTTCCAGCACAATGCCTTCCAGTGCCTTCAGACAGCGCAAACGGATGGCCTGAGATACTTTCTCTCTGGAAACAACCTGCACTTCTCTGCCGTCAACCGTAGGCAAAACTGTCTGCAAATAATTCCGCAAAAGCTGTTCTGTGGCGTAGCGTCGTCCGCCGTCACAACTATTTCCCGCCAATTCTATCAATGTATCTCCATCATGTACCGCTTCCAGAAAACATCCATTTCCACAGCCGCGGCAAATCAATTGTTCTTTTTTCATAAGCATGTTCCTTTCTGTCAAAAGTCTTTTGACGTACTCATTATACTTATCTTCCCTCCATTCGTAAAGTCCCATTCCATCTCTTGTGAAAAACTGCCGCTATCATATAATAAAGAAAAATCGTTTTCAAAGGAGTTGTTCCCATGAAAATTACAGATGGTTTTACATATTTGACAGAAGTCAAAAATTTGATTCAAGCATATACCGACAGTCTGGGGCGAGATTTATCTTTTCAAAATCTCAACGCAGAACTGGCAGACCTTCAGAAAAAATATGGCTTTCCCGCAGGCAGGCTTCTGGCAGCGGTTGCGGATGATGGTGACGTTGTGGGCTGCGTAGCTTACTGCCGCCATTCCCCTTCCCGCTGTGAAATGAAGCGGTTGTATGCGCTGCCTGATTATCGCAAAGAATGCGTAGGACAGGCTTTGCTGACAGAAATCGTAAATCTGGCAGCAGCAGATGGATATGAAGAAATGGTTCTGGATACCCTCTTGCCTATGGAAAGTGCCATCCGCCTGTACCGCAGAAACGGATTTGAAGAAATTTCTGCCTATTACGAAAATCCCATGGATGATGTGCTCTATTTCCGGCGCGCACTGACATCTCCACAGAAAGGAGAAGAAAAATGAAAATCCTTGTTGACGCAGACGCATGCCCCGTAAAAGAAATCATCGTCAGGGCTGCAAAAAATATGAAAAAGAAGTACTGATGGTATGCGACGTTGCCCACCAGCTTTTCTATGAGGAACCTTTTGTCACCGTCAAAACCGTAGACAAAGGCGCAGACAGTGCCGATCTGGTGCTGGCAAATCTGGCGCAGAAACAAGATTTGTGCGTCACCTCCGACTATGGTCTTGCCACTCTGTTTCTCACAAAAGGTGCCGTAGTGCTCCATCCCAACGGTTTTTTCTACGGCAACGACACCATTGACCGTATGCTCTTTGAACGTCATATTTCCCGGGAAATGCGCCGCCAGAAAAAAAGCCGGGGCGGTCACATCAAAAAACGCACACCAGAGCAGGACGCAGCATTTCAAAAGTCTTTGGAAAGCTTTCTTTCCCAGTACCAAGAATGAGCTACAAACAACCCCCAAAAATACAATCCCTTAACGATAAAAAAGCTGGAATCCTTTTGCAAAGATTTCAGCTTTCTTTTTTATCAGGAATTTCTCTGCCATGTAATCTCCGGCTTTTTGTGCTTCAGCCACATGACGATATGTTTGATGTTTTGCTGCTGTCCTGCCGTAAATTCCAGCCGATATTTTTTCATGGTATCCGTTGTGATCCAAACGCCGCGGACAAAAGCGCTTTCTCCGCTGTATTTCATGGTCTTGATCACATCCACCTCCTCCGGCAGTATGAGCAGCAGTTTTGCACCGCTCCGGCAGACCATAGTATCGGAAAGCATATGAACTTCCCCGCCAAAGAGCCGATAAATGGTATGGGGCTGCAAATAATCCACAATGATTTGCTCCTGTCTGGGAGGATATAAGTCCGCAAAGGCATTGCGAAATTCTCTGCTGCCAATGGTCACCATCCGCAGCACTATAAGGACTGTAATTCCGATAGCAATGAGAAAAACTGCCATTTGTCCCGTACTTTTCGCCCATAAAATACTTACCACCATGCACATGACAAACATGAGAAAAATGCGCATAGATTCCCTGATGTAAAATTGCCGGAGTATCATTCGTTTTCCCGCTTCTATCCACGCTTCATCCCGCATATTGGTACCCCCTTCTGCCCTTTTTTTATTGTAGCATACTAGGATTCTGTTGGATATGCTGATTTCTCCAAAAACTAAAGCAGTGCTGCCGCAAAAAAATATCCCCAGAATACAAATACCGCTGATTAGTCTATGGATTCTTGTGGGTGCAATATCCATAACATATCCTGCATCCTCTAATTCCTTCATGATTTTTGCGACACTCTGCACCGCAAAAGCATACACCACAAACAATGCAACAGGAAGCAGCAATCCTAAATAACCAAAAACGTCCGCAGCAAATAAAACACCAGATACCACAGCATCAAAACCAGTACACCTTTGGCATGTGGTGGCAATCCTGCTTTTTGCTGCACCGTCCGCAGCCCCAGCCAAAAGAAAAGAAGAAAAACAAAAACACCATAGGTATAAAATCCGGCTGCAAAAAGAAAAACTGTCTTTGTATAAATCAATTCCAGAAAAACCTCTGCTGGGAGCCACAATTTCACCAGAAAAAACAGACCTCTCGCAGCAGCGATACCGCCGCAAATACGAAACCAGCGATTCTCCCGAAAAACTGCTGAAAAACCCCAGAAAAAAACAGATAACCAACTGCCGGAAGGATTTTATCCAAGTAAAAAATATCCAGAGAAAGAGAAGTCATGACAAAACCTGTCAACACCTGTCCCATGGCTTTTTTCCACGGCGTGACCTGTTTTACGATTTCATCAGGCAGGATTTCCGGCACACTGGATTCCAACCAACTATCAAATCCATTTTCTTCTACTCTTTGTTTCATACCGTATCCCCTCCTAACAAATTCCGTAATTTCTTTTTCAAGCGATAAAGTTTTCCTTCCACAGCCCGTTCCGTCATGCCAAGTTCTCTGGCAATCTGCGCTGTGGATTGCAGATAGTAATACTTTCGGTAAAAAAGCAACCGTTCCTGGCGGGATACTTGCAGCAGCGCCTGTTCCAATGCTTTCTGCCGTTCTTTCCGTAGCAGAATATCTTCCGGCGCCATAGTATCTGCGGGTATTTCTTCCGATAACGGTTCCGTCTGTTTCCTGGTTCTGTTCCAATTCAGTGCTGTGTTCCTCGCAATGGCTGCCATCCAAGCTTTCCAAGAACCTTTTTCGGGGTCATATTGTGCCTGCTTCTGCCAGATACGGGCAATGACTTCCGAAAAGCATTCTTCCCGTTCACTGGCATTGAGTAGTACAGGCGTCAGAATATATCGCAAGAAAGGGCCGTACTGCTGCATCAGTGCTTCCATCGCTTGACTGTCCCCGTCTCTCAGCCTCGCAATGATATCCTCTTCTTTCATACCGTTCCCCCTTTCACTGTTCCTGATTGATCCTTCTATCTTATTCTACACACAACAGCATAAAAACCCACGGAATTTATACAAAAAGACCCCGCTTTCCACAGGAAAACGAGGTCTGATTTTTATGTTTTATGCTTCACATTCCACAGGAATGAAGGAGAATGTGCCTACATCAAACAGACCCATGTCTGTCAGTTTGATTTCGGGGATAACCGCCAAAGACATGAAGCAAAGTGTCATAACAGGTTCTACGTCCCCTGCTACGCCCAATTCGCTGTATGCTTTGTCGTGAATGTCGATAAGTTTCTGTTTTACCCATTCGCCGCTCTGATCGCTCATGAGCCCTGCAATGGGCATAGGCATGCTTTCAATAACTTCGCCGTTTTTCACCAGAACAATACCGCCGTTCTGTTCTTTCAGTTTTTCTACGGCAAATGCCATTTCTTCATCGCTGACACCTGTCACGATGATGTTATGAGAATCATGGGCAATGGACAGCGCCACAGCACCTTCTTTGATGCCATAGCCTTTCAGGAAGCCACATGCCACATTACCTGTCATCTGGTGACGTTCCACAACAGCAACCTTCACGATGTCGTTGTCAGGAGAGAACACAAATTCACCGTTTTCCACGGGAATATGAGCTGTTTCTTTCTTTGTCACAACACCGCCGGGCTGAATAGCGATCACATGAACATGATCGGATTTCAGATGCATTTTGAATTTATCTACGGAGAAATCCTTCAAATGCACGCTGTTGCGTACGGTGGAAATATCGTGGGTTTTGAATTCCGGCAGATATTTGCCTTCTTCTGCCACCAGTTCCCCGCAAATCCAAACTTTATGGACATGGAACTGTTCCAGATCATCCAGCAACACAACGTCCGCACGATAGCCGGGAGCGATGGCACCTCTGTCGTACAGTCTGAAGCATTCTGACGCATTCAGTGTTGCCATGCGGATGGCTGTCATGGCGTCAATGCCTTCTTCTACGCACATGCGCAGGTGGTTGTCCAAATGACCTTCCTGCAGGATGGTTTTGGGCTGTCTGTCGTCGGAGCACAGCAAACAACGACGGCTGTTTTCCGGTGTCACGCCTTTGAGCAGTCTGCGCAGGTCATGGCAGGCAGAGCCTTCACGCAGCAGGATATACATACCCAGGCTCAGACGTTCTTTCATATCTTCCACAGTTGCACATTCATGGTCGCCCTGGATTCTCGCGCTGGCATAAGCTGTCAGGTTTTTGCCTGTCAGACCGGGAGAATGACCGTCGATGAGTTTGCCTGCGTTTTTGGCAACCATCAGTTTATCCAGTGTATCATCATCGGCATTGAAAACGCCGGGGAAATTCATGAATTCGCCCAGGCCCAGGATATTTTCCCGTTCAATGGGTTCTTCCATTTTATCTGCGCCCAGTACCAGACCAGCATGTTCAAAAGGTGTGGCAGGCACGCAGGATGGCAGCATGTATTTCACGTCCATTTTGGTATTCTTTGCCGCTTCCATCATGTAGTCCAGTGCCTCAATACCCATAACGTTTACGATTTCATGAGGATCTGCGATGATGGTACAACCGCCATGAGGCACCAGCAGTCTGCCCAGTTCTTCGGGGCTTACATAAGAGGATTCAATGTGAATATGGCTGTCAATGAAGCCGGGAGCGGCATATCTGCCGCCGGCATCCACTTCCACTTTCCCCTGATACTGACCAACACCTGCGATCTGGTCGCCGGAAATGGCAATATCACCTTCCTGGATTTCACCAGTAAATACGTTTACCACTTTACAGTTCTTGATAACAACATCCGCTTCCACAGCGCCTTTTGCTGTGAGGATCAGTTTTCTCAGTTCTTCTTTCTTCATGGCAACCCCTTCTCTCATTCTTCTACCAGTTCCAAAACGGGATCATAGGTGGTCAAAGCGCAGTAATCCACAGGGCCAACGTCTGTCAAAGCGTAGTCAGGGATTGCTGTGATAGGCAGGAAGAACATGTACATCATAGGGTTAGGCAGATCGGAGCCGATTCTTCTTGCCGCTTCGTCGATTTTCTTTTCCAGTTCTGCGATTACTTCAGGTTCTTCGTCACTAACGATACCGCCCACAGGCAGAGGCAGGAATTCGATAACTTTGCCGTTTTCTACAACAACCTGACCGCCGCCCTGTTCAATCAGATGGTTCACGGCGATGGACATATCTTCTGCGCTGGAACCCATAACAACCAAGTTGTTGTCGTCAGGTGCGCAGGTAGAAGCCATGGCGCCGTTTTTCAGTTTCCAACCAGAGCAGAATGCCAGAGATTTGTTGCCGTTTTTGCCGAATCTTTCCAGAACGGAAACCATGATGGCATCCTGTTCTGTATCAGGCTGGATCACACCGTTTACAACTTTCAGTTCTACATCGCGTCTCTTACGAACGAAGGGGCCTTTTACATCCATAGACAGGACTTTTGCTTTGCCGTTCTGGATGGGCACTTTGTATTCGAAATCTTCTTTTGTTGTCATTTTGCATTTGAGCTGACCTTTGAAGATAGGGCTTCTTGCGGGTGCTTTCAGTTCATAGGAAATGTGATGGTTTTCCGCTACCATCTGACCATTTGTCATAACTTTTGCAACGGTGAATTCTTCCAGATTATCTACGAACAGGATATCCGCGATTCTGCCGGGGCAGATGGAACCTACCAGGTGGTCGATGCGGTATGCTTCCGCGCTGTTGATGGTAGCCATCTGGATAGCTGTCATGGGATCAACGCCAGCCTGGATTGCCAGACGTACTACATGATCCAGGTGACCTTTGCTCAGGATATCTGTTGCTGTCACGTCGTCTGTGCAGAAGCTTACACGACGAGCGAAAGCAGGGTTCACTTCTGTCACCGCACGGATGTTTTCTGCCAGGAAGTGTGTTACACAAGATTCACGAATGAGCATGTGCATACCTTTACGCATTTTTTCCACTACTTCTTCGTGGTCATAGCTTTCATGATCCAGACGCACACCGCTGCACAGGTAACCGTTCAGTTTTGTGCCTCTTGCCATAGGTGCGCAGCCAAATACGGGCAGATTGTTTTTGTATGCTTCTGCAATAGCGCCCAGTGTGTCTTCGTCTTCTTCCTGTACGAATTCAGTAACAGTTTCCCATACGCCGTAGCATTCAGGCCATTTCTGTACCATTTCATGAACATCTTTGTTGAAGTTGAAAGATACGGTAGACTGAGGAACAGTATAAGGTGTTTTATAAGGAGCGCCCCAGAACACTTTCAAAGGACTCTGTTTGATTTCCGCGAAAATTTCCTGCAAGCCTTCCAGGTTGGATACGGAAATGTATTCATCCAGACCGGAAATCATGCTGGTGGTACCGTGAGGCACAACTGCTTTTGCATAGCTTGTGATGCTCAGTTTGCTGCATTCGCTGTGGATATGACCGTCAATGAGACCGGGTACCAAATATTTGCCTGTTGCGTCGATGATTTCTGTATCAGGGCCTACATAAGGTTCCACATCGCCCACTGCTGCGATCATATCTTTATAAACGGCAATATCCGCGGGATAAATTTCGCTGGACATAACGTTTACCAGCATACCGCCGCGAATCACCTTTTCTGCGGGGATTTTTGCGCTGCCGGCACGAATTCTTTCCTTCAAAGTTGCCACTGTTCTTTCCATATTTGTCTCCTTTCTGCTGTTCACACCATCTTTGTCTTTTGGAATCATGCACATAAACAAAAAAAGCCTGGTTCCAATAACCAGGTTTCCCGTCCCGAATGCTTTTTAGAAGCCAGTATTGGAGTTATTTTATGACATCACCCCAATAGAATTTCGTTACACATGATTCACTTTGCAATCATCGTATCATAATTTGCCGAAATGTTCAAGACAAAGAATCAAATTCCCCTATGTTTTCCTTGACGTACAGAAAAAAACAGTATCCCCGCAAAAACAAGGCTTTCGCCTATTGTTTCCCCTTTCATTCTTTGCTAAAATAAAAAGATATGACATATGGAATCTATATTGTTTAAAGGATAGAGGCGTTTTTTTTATGAATAAGATCAAACTCATCGCCTCCGATCTGGACGGCACATTACTGACAAGCCAAAAAGAAATCACACCACGTCTGCAAAAGGCGCTGACTTCCATTCATGAAATGGGCATTTTTTTTGTGCCCTCCACCGGCAGACCTTTTGCCGCACTGCCCACATGCGTCAAAGAGCTGCCCTTTCTGAAGTATGTCATCACCAGCAACGGCGCGGCAGTTTATGATGCGGAACAAAAACAGAATCTTTTCCAGAGCCTGCTTTCAGCGGAAGCCGTAGACAAGACTGTAAAAACCGTAAAGGGACTTCCCATACTGACGGAGTTTTTCATTGACGGAAAGGCGTATATTTCTCAGGATGCATACGACAACCTTTCCCGTTATCACCTGACGGATACCCACATGAAATATACCCGTGCCACCAGAATTCCTCTCTCTGACTTCTGGGGCGCGCTGGAAAAACAGAAGGATATTCTGGAAAACATCAATCTTGTTTTCAGCGATATGGAACTGAAAGACCATATCTGGCAGACATTAAAGGAAACGGGGCTGGCTTCCGTCACAGCTTCCTCCGAAAAGAACATTGAAGTCACCAGCCTCATGGCAACCAAAGCCCACGCCCTCTCCCATCTTTGCGGCATTCTGGACATCCCCCGGGAAAACGTCCTTGCTCTTGGGGACAGGGATAACGACCTGCCCATGCTGGAATTTGCCGGCACCGGCGTTGCCATGGAAAACGGCGAAGACCATATCAAAAAAGTCGCTGATTTCGTCACCAAAAGCTGTGATGATTTTGGCGCAGCCATTGTATTAGAACAGATTATCGAAAAAGGAGAACTTTCATGAGCATTTTGAATGTAGAAAAACTGAGCCATGGCTTCGGCGACAGAGCCATTTTCACAGACGTTTCTTTCCGCCTGCTCAAAGGGGAACATGTTGGCTTTGTAGGCGCCAACGGCGAAGGGAAATCCACATTTATGAATATCATCACCGGCAAACTTATGCCCGACGAAGGGAAGATCGAATGGTCCAAGAACGTCCGCGTAGGCTATCTGGATCAGCACGCCGTATTGGAAAAAGGTCAGACCATTCGGGATGTGCTTCAGTCCGCCTTTGCCTTCCTCTTCGATCTGGAAGCCCAGATGAACGGCTATTATGCGGAAATGGCAGAAGCCGACGAAGAACGGATGAATTTCCTGATGGAAGAAACAGGCAGTATCCAAGAACTGCTGGAACACCATGACTTCTATATCATTGATTCCAAAGTGGAAGAAATCGGCCGGGCATTGGGTCTGACAGACATCGGTCTGGACAAAGATGTCACAGAGCTTTCCGGCGGTCAGCGTACCAAAGTCCTCATGGGTAAACTGTTGTTAGAAAAACCGGACATCCTCCTGCTGGACGAACCTACCAACTATCTGGATGAAAACCACATCGAATGGCTGAAACGGTATCTCATTGACTACGAAAACGCCTTCATCCTCATTTCCCACGACATTCCCTTCCTCAACAGTGTAGTAAACCTCATTTACCATGTGGAAAACGCGGAACTGAACCGGTATGTAGGCAACTACGAAAAATTCCAGGAAGTCTATGAAATGAAAAAAGCCCAGCTGGAAGCGGCTTACCGGAAACAGCAGCAGGAAATTGAAGACCTGAAAGACTTCGTTGCTAGAAACAAAGCCCGTGTTGCCACCAGAAACATGGCAATGAGCCGCCAGAAAAAACTGGATAAAATGGATGTCATCGAACTGGCAAAGGAAAAACCCAAGCCGGAATTCAATTTCAAAGAAGCTCGTGCTTCCGGCAGATATATCTTCCAAACAGAAGACCTTGTCATTGGTTATGACAAGCCCCTTTCCCGTCCTCTGACCCTTTCCATGGAACGTGGACAGAAAATCGCGCTGGTAGGTGCCAACGGTATCGGGAAACCACACTGCTCAAATCCATCATTGGAGAAATCCCTCCCATCAGCGGCAAAACCACACTGGGAGATTATCTCTATCCCGGTTATTTTGAGCAGGAAAAGAAATATACCGATAATGTGACCTGCATCGACGAAATCTGGAAGGAATTCCCCTCCTACACCCAGTATGAAGTACGTTCCGCACTGGCAAAATGCGGCTTGACCACCAAGCACATTGAAAGCATGGTGAAAGTCCTCAGCGGCGGCGAACAGGCAAAAGTCCGTCTGTGCAAACTCATCAACAACGAAACAAACGTATTGCTGCTGGACGAACCTACCAACCACTTAGACGTGGACGCAAAAGAAGAACTGAAACGTGCTCTCAAAGCATACAAAGGCAGTATTCTGCTGATCTGCCACGAACCGGAATTTTATCAGGACGTAGTGACAGAAGTCTGGAACTGCGAAGACTGGACAACGGTTCAGCTTTAATAGAAATTCTTTACTCCCTTGAAAAACTAAATTTTTTCAAGGCGCGGAAGGGCTTGGGGAACAAAGGGGTCAACACATTTGCTTCGCAAATGCCAGCCATAAATGGCTGTCCGCATCTCTTGCGGTGTGGGATTCCCCAACTGGAATCCGCAGTCGGAGTTCACTTCTGACGAGGAAAAGCCAAAGTTTCAAGGCTTTTAGCCGATGGAACTTTGGCTTTATACTTCTGTCTACTCGTCAAAGTCTTGAATGAAATGAGACTTTGACGACAGGGTGTCGACTTTTTCGACACCCTGAAACCCCTTTCCAATTTCTTGGAAAGGGGTTTTTGTTATGATTGAAAATACTTTACATGCTTTCTTTCAGAATTTCCATGATTTCATCTTCTGTCAGCACTTTATAACCGCCATCCAGAATGAAAGTACCTTTGACAATGCCGGGCAGCATGTCTTCTGTAACCCCCAGTTCACGGATGTTCATGACCAGACCCAGTTCCTTCATCCAGCTTTCCATAGCTTTCAGACCTTCATCAGCGATTGCTTCATCGGTTTTGCCTTCTGGATTCACATTCCATACGTTCATGGCAAAACGTTTGAATTTCTGCAAACCATAAGGGCAGATAGCACGATAATAAGGAATGGAAACAGCGGACAATGTCATGCCATGGGTCGCATCTGTATAAGCGCCAATGGATTGTCCAATCATGTGCACCATCCAGTCGGTGGTTTTGCCCTTATCCAGCAGTGTATTCAACGCCCAAGTTGCTGTCCACATGATATTACTGCGGGCTTCGTAGTTTTCCGGATCTTTGACTGCAATGCGGCTGCTGTGAATCAAAGACCGCATCAGACCTTCGGCAATATAATCGGTAGTGTTGTCGTCATCGCCGGAGAAATACTGTTCTGTGATATGGTTCATAATATCGTAAATGCCGGACACCATCTGACGTTTGGGCAATGTATAAGTCAGTTTTGGATTCATGATAGAAAACTTGGGAAATACATTTTCTCCAAAAACATGACCGATTTTCAATTTCTGCTCATGGTTGGTGATAACAGAACCGCCGTTCATTTCAGAACCAGTTCCCACCATTGTCAGCACACATCCCACAGGAATGATGCGGTTATCCACATCTTCCATCCGCAGATAATACTTATCCCAAGGATCTTCTTCACACCATGTGGAAACGGAAACAGCTTTTGCGTAGTCGCAAACAGAACCGCCGCCCACAGCCAGAAGCAGGTCTACGTCATTTTCCTTTGCTTTTTGACAGCCGTCGTATACTTTTTCAATTGTGGGATTGGGCATGACGCCGCCGTCTTCCACAATGGTTTTTCCGCATGCAATGAGGATTTCAATGATCTGGTCATAGAGTCCGCTTTTTTGATGGAACCGCCGCCATAGATCAGCTGTACGGTATCGCCGTATTTCTGCAATTCCGCTTCCAGATTCTGCAAAGCATCTTCCCCAAAATACAGCTTTGTTGGATTAGCATAATAGAAATTTCCTAACATCTTTCTGTCCCTCCTTATTTCTCTACATTTCCGATAACTTTTGCAGGCACACCGCCTACAATGGTATTTGCCGCCACATCTTTGGAAACCACTGCGCCTGCCGCTACAATGGCACCATCACCAATGGTCACTCCTGGCAGAACGGTTGCGTTGGCACCGATCCACACATTTTTTCCGATATGGATAGCAGCAGGATGCATATTGCCTCTTTTTTCTGGATTTTTGTCATGGTTCAGTGTTGCCAGAACCACGTTATGTCCTAACAGGGTACCATCGCCGATGGTGATGCCGCCCTGATCCTGCATTCTACATCCGCTGTTGAAAAATACGTTTTTCCCAATGGTCAGATTCTTCCCGCAGTCTGTATAGAAAGGCGGAAAGACTGCAAAATTCTCCCCAACAGTTTTTCCTGTCAATTTGCAGAACAATTCTGTGATTTCTCCCGGCGTATGGTAAGCATTGTTGAGTTTTGCTGTGATTTTCAAGGCTTCCTGTGCCAGCACATGCATGCATTGATGCACGTCGGAACCAGCCACGACTTCTTTGCCACTGTCCATAACTGCCAGAAATGCTTCCAGTGACAAAGGCATATTTTCCAGAGAGCTGCCGAAAGCAAAGAGTTCTTTCCGCAGGGCTTCAGACTGATTTTGCAGGTCATAGGCTTTAAAAATCCCCATGTTTTCCAGTCCCAAATACTGAATAAAGGAATTTTCGTAAGCATAAATGGCGCCGTCGTATACGCTGTCGCTTCCGGAAGACAGGAACAATGCGGCTTTTCTCAATTTCTTGGGTTTATCCAGCGCATAAATCCGATTGATGGCACACTGTAACTGTCCACTAAATCCATGATAATACACTGGGGACGCCAATACAACCATTTCCGTTTCCTGCAATAAAGGATAAATTTCCTGCATGTCATCCTGCTGGATGCAGGCACCATTTCCTTTTGTATGACAGTATTCACAAGCCAAACAGCCATTGATGTTCTTTTCGCAAACAGAAATCACATCCACATGATGGCCCTGCTGTTTTGTCCCATCCAAAAAGGCTTCAATCATAAAGGCCGTATTCCCGTGTTTCCGCGGGCTGCCGTTCAATACCAAAATATTCATTGCTTATTCCACTCCCATCTGAAAAGTTACTTCCACTGCCCCACTGCCTACGGCTTCCACTAAACCGGCAGGGTCATCCACCTTGCCCAAAGGCGTATAGCCATAGCTTGTGGCAAAATCTTCATAAAACAGCACCAAACAGTCTGAACCATAAAGCATCAGATCGCCTGTGTGAATCTGTCCCGGATACACCCGCGCTGTGGGCAGGGATTGAGAAAGATAAGTATATTTTTCATTGCCGTTGAGTTCTTCCATAGAAACTGTCATGGGCAACAGATTTTTCAGAGATTTTGTCGTTTCATTCTCATAAAGGGAAACGTTATAAGTTTTCTGTCCGATCACAATCTGCATCTTTTCCATCTGCACTTCCTCCTCCAAAACCGTTTGTTCCTGCACTTCTGCCGTTGTCCTTTCATCTGGAATATTCATGGAAATCCATAGACTAGGCACAAGGGCACACATCAAAATAGCCGTAAAACAAAATACTTTTATGGTTCGCTTTCTTTTCATAGCTTTTCCCCCATTCATCGTACTTTTTGCAGCCTGCACTTCCTTAGCATCATTATATCTGCTTCCAGTTTAAAGAACAAATACTTATATCAAATACATTGTTATGCTTTTCAGGCATAGAAAAGCATGTTATAATTCCAAGTAAAAAAAGGAGGTCTTGCCCATGGAACTTCGTGTACTGCAATATTTTCTCACCGTTGCCAGAGAACAGAGCATTTCTGCCGCCGCTCAAGCGCTCCATTTGTCCCAGCCTACACTTTCAAGACAGCTGAAAGAAATGGAAGAAGAATTGGGAAAAACATTATTCCTGCGAGGCAATCGAAAAATCACTCTCACAGAAGAAGGGATGATCCTGCGGAAACGTGCCCAGGAAGTTATGGAGCTGCTGGAAAAAGCGCAGGAGGAAATCGCCTGTTCCACAGAAATCATTGCGGGCAACATCCACATAGGTGCCGGGGAAACAGAAGGCATCCGCCCTTTGATTCAAGCCGCCCATTCCCTGCAAAAACAATACCCGTTGGTACATTTCCACGTTGTCAGCGGCGACAAGACTACCGTTCTGGAAGAACTGGATCATGGGCTCATTGACTTTGCCCTGATATTCGGGGAAATCGATACATCCCGCTATGATTTTCTCCCCCTTCCCACAGTGGACGCTTTCGGCGTACTGATGCCCAAAGATGCACCCCTTGCCCAAAAAGCAGTCATCGCCCCACAAGATCTTCTGCCCTATCCCCTCATCACTTCCAGACAGATGCTCCGGGACGATCATCTGGCGCATATCTTCGGAAATGATGCCAAAAATCTCACCATTGCTGGCACTTATCACCTGCTGTTCAATGGCTCCATCATGGTGGAAGAAGGCATGGGATACGCCATCTGTTTTGACAATATCATTCACATTAGCGAGGACAGTCCTCTTTGTTTCCGCCCTCTTTCCGTGCAGGTTTCGCCGCAAATGCAGCTGATCTGGAAAAAATATCAGACATTTACAAAGGCTTCACAAAAATTTCTGGAAACCCTGCGGACATTTCTGTCACAATGATCCTATCAGTCTCGCAGAATTTACAAGCCCTATGATAGAATACAAAGCAAAGGAGGCTACACTATGAACAGAAACTATGATCTGCCTACCCCTATCATTGATGGAAAAGAAGCAGAAGCACTGGATGTACTGACGAAGAAATACCTTCAACTGATGGAGCCGAGCAAAATTGCCAAAATAGGAACAAAAGCCAGTCAGCTGATACCGGAAAAATGAAAAAATGGGAAAAGATATTGGTCTTACCATATCTGAACAGGAATTATATTCTCAAATAATGACTTTATTAGGCAGTGGATTTCATACTCTTGAAGAACATGCTGTCAAGTATCTCATCAGCGAAAAACAGATCATCAAAAAAGTCAATCAAAATACTGATTTTGAAATCTGTCAATTAAACGAAATCTGTTTCTTGCGAAGCTATGACGTAGCAAAATTCGTTAATGCATATAAAAATCAGGATATCCTTGCCGCTACACTAGAAGGCGGCGGAACAGGTGCCTTAGGATTTGCAGGACTTCCCCTTAACATTGCACTGAGCACTTTCCTATATTTCCGTGCAGTACAGTCCATTTCCATGTTTTATGGGTATGATGTGAAAAATGACAGTGCTGAAATGGTCATCGCGAGCGAGGTATTCACCAACGCGTTAAGCCCCAAAACAAGTAATGCCAACAACGAAATGACAAACATCATTGCCAAAATCATGTTAATGAGCCAAGCCACAGCCATAAAGCAAACAGCGAAAAAAACATGGACTCATATGATAGAAAAAGGTGGAATTCCATTATTGTTGGCACAAATGAGAGCATTGGCAAACAAATCCGCCCAAAAAGCACTGCAAAATGCAGGTCAAAAAGGATTGGAAAATAGCGTCTTTAAAGAAACCTTTGAGCAAATCGGACGAAAACTGACGTTAAAAAATATTGGAAAAGCCGTTCCAATCGCTTCTGCAGTGGTGGGCGCATTGATGGATACTGCACAGATGAAACAAGTGCTTACATTCGCTGATTTGTTCTATCAGAAAAGGTTTATTCTTGAAAAAGAAAGTCGGATTGCCAATCTAATGGACAACAAAAAACTTTTCTCTGATGATGTAATCGATATCGAATTTACAGAAAAATGATGTTGCTTCTGGCAAATAGGAATACTTGCTAAAATCATCTAAAAAAGCACTAAAAAAAGGCCTTCTGATAAACAGAAAGCCTTTTTTCTTTTCTAATTATTTTTTGAAAGGTTTGTATTCCACATCCAGACCGAAATGTTTGGGGCCGAAGCATGCCAGACCTTCTGGTGTTGTCCAGATTTCAGGAGAAGGCAGTGCAAGAACTGTCATTTTCTGACCAATACCGAAATTGGGAGATGTGAGAGGATTGCCGTCTTCGCCGATCATGCAGATCAGATCAGGTGCAACCACATCCACTTCACCATTGCGGTAAGAAATGATATTTTCATTCTTCAGCCAGATTTTATACTGTTCACCAGCGTATTCTCCTTCACCTGCCAGATGGATTTCACCAAAGTTAAAACCATCTCTTGTTTCCCAAGGGAAATCTGTGACTGCACCTTTGAACAGGATTTTACCTTCTTTTGCGTCAGCAATGGCCTGTGCCACATCTGCGCCTTTTTCTTTTGTTTCTCTCAGGATCTGACCGATTTCCTGTGCGTAAGTGATCATATCGGGAATCAGAGATTCTTTGATGACTTTGCCCACGTTCGCATGGTCTGCGACACCAACCATGTTGTCGCTGGCAACAGCAATGGCTCTGACGATATCTTCCGCTCTCAGGTCATTCTGTACGTTCTGGATAACGATCTTTTCACCGAAACGAGTAGCTACACCCATAGGATAAATGGGTACGCCTTTCACATAGTATGTAGAATGCTGCAATTCAGGTACAGATCTGCCGGCAGGGTCAGCATCCAGCAGAGGCACGCCTTTTTCCAGCGCCGCATGAAGAGCTTCCGCTGTGTTTGCGCCGCCCAGTTCTGTGGAACCTACGGCATAGATTTTTTTGCCCAATGCTTCTTCCAGGGCTTCCATTGCCAGAACAGAGGGAACCACTTCGGAAACTTCCAAATCTTTGAATTTGGGGTTCAAACCTGTTGCAGAAGGTGCGCCGCAGCCATAAGGTGTTACCACATATTCATCATCGGGCAGTTCATCCAGACTGATGAGCTGAAGCACTTCGTCATTGTCAAAATGCTTCTGCATCATTGCCAGACCTTCTTCCAGCGGGCCGCCGCCGCCAGTGCCCAGTACGGCACAGCCGTACAAAATATCTATCATATCCTGTTTTTCAATTCTCTCATGTTACTACATCCTTTCTTTTTTTACTGTTCACAAATGCCGTCTCTTGAAGTGGAAGGCATGAATTTTTCTAAAATGAGATAAACGATTCCGCCGATGATAATACCGGAGAATTCAACTTTCACAAGGAAATATGCACAAAGTGCGCCAATGAACCAGGAAATTACACCGCACCAGTTCACGCCATCCACAGGTCTGAAATTCTGTTTTTTGCCCTTGCCTACAATCCAGTAATCGGCAATGATGACGCCGCCAATGGGGCAAACCACATAAGAAAGCAGGCTCAGCACCCCTTCAATATGGGACAGTACACCAATGTTACACAGTACGATCCCCAGAATACCAGCAATAAGGGTAGCTTCCCGTCTTTTATTATCTTTCAGATTGAACGCCATAACGATGTTCAGTCCTCCGCTGTAAGCATTGGTGGAGTTGGTTGTCCAGGTGGAAATAATCATAGCTGCAATGCCGAAGAGAGGCAGTCCAACGTCAATCAATACCATGCTGATGTCATATTCCCCGGAAATCTTTGTCAGCAGGATACCCATAATCAGTGTAATAACACCCATAGGGAATACACCGTAGAATACAGATTTCACTGTATCTTTTCTGCTCTTCTGGAATCTGGTATAGTCCGCTGCGTTAATGGTTCCCACTGCTGTAAAGTTAAAGGACAATGCTACACCACCCATAAAACTCATGGTCTGCACAGTTTCTGTTTCCAGACCCTGTCTGCCGTAAATCTTGAATGCCAGATACAAACCAAAAAGCATAATAATCATCAACAGTGGAATGGAAATCTTGTCCAATTTTTCCAGCGCTGTCATACCGAAAACAGCTGTTAACAGCATAATGAGACCCCAAACGGTATTGGATACCACAACGGGAACGTGAATCCCTGTCATTGCCTGCAAACCATTGGTAAAAGCTTCCCCACAGACACCATTTTGGATACCAAACCAGCCAATCAAATTCACGGCAAAAATGATGCTGACAATAAATCTTGCACCTTTTTCCCGAAACCGGCTTCACATGCTGTGCAGGAAGGAACGCCAAGGTCACAGCCCATCATACCTGTGATAACCATACCGATGACAACCACCAAATAGCCCAAAGAGCCGGAAATGATGGCTGGCCAGATTGGCATAGCCTCTGCCAACATTGCACCCAGCAAAAACGCTGGTACGCAGACACAGATACCTGCCTGTACAAATGCCAGGGAAATCCAGTCTTTTCTTTCGTCAGCGGAAATCGCCTGCAATGCTGTGGTCTCTTTTTTATTTTCTTTTGTTAATTTGTCTTTTGTTATTTTTTCTTTTTCCATAGCCCTCTTTTGTCTAATTCCTTTCTTTGTTTTTCTATATGTTATCATGTTCTCATTCATTTGACTTTGTGCACGCAGGAAAAAACGACATATATTCTTTATGCACATGCACAAAAAAGGTTGTTCCTCTTGCTGTTACATAGTATAATAACAGAAGATTTTTGTGCAAGGAGTATTTTTATGAGTATTACCATTCGAGATTGTCTGAACCTGCCCTCTTTCAGTTTTGGAAATGTTGTGGCAGGCAAAAACGGACTGGATAAAATCGTATCCTCCGTTTCCGTCATGGAGTTTTTCTCCCTTTCCGACTTTGATGTATTCACACCAAACGAATTGATTATTTCCGCTTTCTATGCCATCAAAGACGATGTGGAAAAGCAGTGTGAAGCCTTGAAAGAACTGGCGGACACCGGTGCCATCGCACTGGTATTATTTTACGTGGGTGCCGTTATACCGGAAATTGATGAAAAAGTCATCAATCTGGCGGATAAGCTGGAACTGCCTCTCATTGAGCTGCGTTCCGAAAATTATTCCATCAAATACAGCGACATCATCACCGATGTGATGACTGCCATCATACAAGACCAAAACGCCTCTCAGGACTTTATCGACACCACCAAAAACGGCTGGAACAGCTGCCCTTTGAAGTCCGCACCATGGAAAACCTGCTGAACATCATTTCCAACCATTATAAATGCAATCTGCTGCTGACTGGCGCTTCACAACTTTATTTCCAGTCACAATATCGCCCCACCTATATCAGCGGCGATTCTGACTTTTTTTATGAGCAATTTCATAATGCGCCTACAGGCTATTGGGAGAAAACGTTGATGGTACAGGACAAAACGGTACATATCTACAAAATGGACTTTTCTTACGCCTCCAACATCCGCATGACAATGTATGCTTCCTGTCACAACACGGTTTTGGACGAAAATATCCTGCACAACATGTGTAACTGTACTCTCTTTTTCTCTACCCTCTGGGGATACTCTCTGGATTTATCATCGCCGGAAACACTGCTTTCTCTGATCTTCAAAACAGAAACCGGTGCCGCAAACCGTTATCTCAATGCGGCAGGCATCTCCTTTTCCCGCATTGCCAACCTTATCATCGTTTCTCCCGGCGGCGGCGATATCCAGAAACTGAAGGCACACCTGCTGGCATTTTTCTATGATTACAAAAAGTACTTTCTGGAAGATATCATTGATAACCAGATTGTCATTCTTTCGGCTTTTGACCTGACAAACAGCATGGATGCTGCGCTTTTTGAGGAATTGTGGCGTTATACAGATAAATTCGATCCCAAAGCCACATTCTTTATGAATGAAGGCAGCAAAGACATTGCCGCTTTGAAAAGAACCTATATGGATTTCCGCAAAAGCCTGCCAGCCTTATACAAAATCTTCCAAAACCGCAGAAACTGGGATACCCATGACATCATGCTCTCTCAGGAAATCATCGCACTGGCGGAAACGGAAAACAAGCGTACCAAATATCTTTCCAATCTGGCTGAAATACTGAAGCAGGACAGTGACGACCTGCTGACCACATTAGGGGTCTATATGATCGACTGTGACAGCAAACTGAATCTCACTGCCCAGACCCTTTTCCTCCATCGAAATACCGTCACATACCGCCTAAACAAAGTCCGGCAGCTAACCAATACCAACTTTACGCTGATGCCTGCCGCCTATGACTTTTATATGGCTTTGGCATTATGGCGGTATCAGAAAATGGATGGCTGACAAAGAAGAAAACACCTCAAGTTCCCCAATGAAAGGAAATCGTGAGGTGTTTTCTTTTCGCTCAATTTATGTAGTTTTACCGCAGAGGAAATTTCCTTGCCGCTTCCTGAATACCTTCTGCAATTGCCTGTGCCACCTGATCCTGATAAGCAGGATTGGAAATCTTCAAAGCATCCCCTGTATTGGTAATGAAAACCACTTCCACAATGGCTGACGGAACTGTGGTACGATTCAATATCAACAAATCTGTCCGCAGTTTTACACCACGGTTCGTATTGCCAGTGCTGGAAATCATGCTCGCCTGCAAGATTTCTGCCAGCTGTTTGCTGGTTAACCTGGAACTGCTGTCATTGGCATGAACCTGATACAGTGTTTCTGTACCGTTGGCTGTTTCCGGGCCGGAATTGATATGAATGGAAACCATCAAATCGGCAATGTCATTTGCTATTTTCGCTCTCGTGCTGTTTTCCGGGTAAACGTCCCTATCTCTGGTCATATAAACCTTGATGCCGCTGCCTCGTAATTCCTGCTCGATCTTCTGGGCAATTGTCAAGGTCAGATTCTTTTCCTGCATACCATTTCCGCTGGTACCTGGGTCTTTTCCGCCATGTCCCGCATCCAACAGCAAGACTTTGTCATAGACTTCTTTGGGATTTTTCACACGGATGGCATAGCTGTCCCCTTCATCAGTCACTTCATATGCGCTGATGCAGTTCTGCTTGAAGCGGAATGTGGTGCTGCCGCCTTTTGTGGACACTTCGATATTTTCCACCACAGTTCCTTTCACGTCATATGTGCCATAACCGTAAAGTTTTTCATAATCTCCTGGCAATGTCACATCAAAATATCCATCCAGATAGTGATCTTCAAACTTGACGCTTCCCGTATCTATTTTATCTTTTTTGTCCAGATAAAGCACATTGGCATTTTTATCGTAACGCATGTTTTTCAAAGTCGTCGGATAGATTTCCAGAATCAGGTTCTGGTTTTCTTCCCGATAGCTGTACTGCACCAAATCGTCTACACGAAATACCATTTCCACTGTATTCCCCTTGGATGTATCCACTTTTCCATCCAAAACATACTGAAGTTCATCCGTATTGATTTTGTCCTTCAAATTGGACTGGCAATTGGGGATGGTCACAACAATCTTCTGAGGGTCAGCCGTCATGGCAACGCTGGCTCCAAAAGAGCCTGTCCCTCCGATGGTGATGATGTCTTTATTCTGGCTGTGGACAGCGGAAATCTTATCCACCGTTGTTTTGCCGAAAGAAATGGTGATATTTTTCTTGTCTGCACTCTGTTTTACTTCATAGTCCTTTTTCCCACTCAGGTCAAATACCACACGCGTAAAGGAATCGCCATTATTTTCATGGGTTGCTGTGCGAATTCCTGTGACGATATCGCTGTTTGTTTTTGTGATTTCACCGGGAAGGCTGCTTTTGCGCCATAAAAATCCAAAACGATCTTCTGGTCATCCACAAAAGTTTTTTCATACCGTCCCATTGGCCCATCGGCTTGAATGGTAAATGTCTGGTCTGCATCTTTTGCAGATGGTGTCTGGATACCCGTCAATGTGCCTGCCGTTGTCTGTCCGCTTTCCGGTTTTGTTGGTTCTTCTTTCGCATCCGTATCGCCGCTGTTGATGATAACCGTTCTGTTGGGGTCATCCCATTTGATGTTTAAATGCACAGCATCTGCCAATGCACGCACAGGCAGCATGGTTCTGTCATTGACGATGGTCGCCGGAACATCCATGGTAAATTCCTTCCCATTTTCATATCCCGCTTTGCTGTCTACGGTAAAAACAATGATGTCACTTCCCCGCATGACATAAATCTGTTTTGCCGCTTCGTTCCAAGTGACTTCACATCCCAGCTCCTGGGCAATCTGCCGCATGGGAAGCATGGTTCTGCCGTCAATAATGACCGCAGGCATGTCCTTTGGAACCATCGCTTTTCCATCAATACTGATTTTGACTTCCTTTGCCGCATAGGCATGGTGCTTGCCGTTATAAAACAAGTCCATCTTGACTTGTTCACCATAAACCGTTGTTGCGCTAAATAACCCCAGCGCAAGGGTTGTAAACAGAAGTTTTTTCCAATTCATTGTCGCACATCCTTTGCTTTTTCCTGCGTTTTCATAAATGCCCTATCTGCATTTTACCATCTTCCAGACACAGAAAAAACAAAAATGAAAATTGTTAAGAATATCTTCAAACTTTTTCTAAGATAAGGAAAAAAAGCGCTCCGGAACATCGAAAAAACAATGCTGAAAATACTGTAAATCCAGAAAATTTCTTGCATTTTTCTTAACTTTATATACACCCAAAACAAGTTGTGCTATGTTGAATAAAAAAGTTGATATGTCAGACAATTCGTTTCGTCAAATCAATTGTTCCAGCATCATTTACACAAGGAATAAGGGGGGCATTTCCATGAAGAAAAAAAGAATTCGAATCTATTCCAGTCTGACGGCATTAACATTCCTTTGTGCATCAGCATTTTGTGCCTGTATCAACACGGATACATCTGTCGCAGCAAAAACAGATCAAAGCCGATTCTATTTTCATGGGGCAGAAAAGGCTGCAGCCAACAAAAGAACAAATTTTTATATTGATACCAACAACAATCTTTGGGCATGGGACTCTGTTTATCCAGAAACTCCTTATATTTACGACGCCTTTCTACCGCCGACGGAACCAGAACGCATCATGAAAAATATCAAGGAAGTTGTTCCCACCGGTATGTATAACGATTTATTTTATGTATTGGATACAGACAATTCCCTTTGGGAACTGCCTACGGACATGGATCCTTCTATCCCTAAGAAGAAACTGCTGGATGATGTAGCGGTACCAAATATGGAACATGCCATCACCGCCAATGGGGACTTATATGTCTGGGATATGCAAACCAGATATATTTCAGGAATGGTTGCTCTGACGAAAGAGGAAATGAAAACACCAAGGTGTATAGTGAAACAAGCCGTACATACAGATTTAGATAGCAGTACCAATTTTGCCATAGATCAGGATGGTTATTTGTGGTCTTGGGGTGAATGCAAGTATGGAGAATTAGGTCAGGGAGAATCATACATCAAAAGTTCATCGCCAACGATCATTGCTGATCGTGTGGCGAAATTCTATCGCAGCCATGACCGCGGCGAGCCTACCATGTACGCACTGAAAACAGACGGGACTTTATGGGCATGGGGATACAACCAATACGGCGCTGTGGGAAATGGCACAACGGAAACGGTATCAATCCCCACCAAAGTTCTGGATCATGTGAAAACATTTACCTGCACCGCTTGCCCTAGCAATGGTGCTTTCGATACATATACCAACGCCTTTGCTCTGCGGGAGGATGACAGTCTTTGGGCATGGGGATACAATGACGAGGGTAATCTAGGAAATGGTACCACCGAATCTGTGCTATCTCCCGTAAAAATCTTGGATGATGTAGCAGAAATTGAAACAAATGTACAAATGCATACAAATCTTTCTTTCGCAATCAAAAAAGACGGCAGTTTATGGGGCTGGGGCTATAACCTATATGGACAGCTTTGCACCGGAAATACAGAACCTGTACTTCTTCCCGTAAAAATTACAGACGATGTCAAAGATTATAGCTCCGTTTATGCAACACTGTATTTTGTGAAACAGGACAACACCCTTTGGGGCAGCGGATTCAACAATTCTTCTTTTTCCAACGATCAGCCAGAACTTACGCCGCCTGTCCTTTTACAAGAGAATATTGACCACATACAAATCATTGACAATACGGTCTTTTCCTTCGGCACAGATGGCAGTCTGTCTATCTGCGGCTATAATGATGTCGTTCAAATCAATGACGGGTTTGATTCTCCCTATGAAATCGATCGCAGAAAAATCCTTGACAACGTCGCATGGATCGACGGCGAGTGCGGAGATATCTTTGCCATGACAAATGACGGAAAACTCATGAATTTCTCTATTGTGGCCATCTATGACGGCAAAGTCCAGCCAACAGAACCAGCGGAAATTCCGCTGCCACTGACATAAAAAGAAATCCCCTTCCTGCTTGATTGGAAGGGGATTTTTTTCATTTCATTTTCTTATGCCAAACAAAACAAATTCCAATAAATTTGTTTCTGTTTCTTGCCTGCATTGCAGACTGCAAGGACTTTTATTTTTTCTTATGGACATTCCGAATGGTTTTCTTTTTGGCTGGCGCCTGTTTTCCACCTGTTCTTCCCATGGGTTTTCCACTGGACTTGCCTGCTGCGGCTTTTTTCGCGTTTTGTTTCTGAGCAATCTGTCTGGGGCGAATCAGGCACTGTGGGCCAAAACCGATGAGATCCTCACGATGGGCCAATTTCAAAGCTTCATAAACCAGATCATAATTCTGTGGCAGACGATACTGCATCAGCGCTCTTTGCATGGCTTTTTCATGGGGTGTTTTGGGCACATATACCTTTTCTTTTGTGCGGGGGTCAATGCCCGTATAGTACATTGCTGTGGAAAGCGTACCCGGTGTAGGATAAAAATCCTGTACCTGTTCCGGCATATGATGGATGTCCCGCAGGTATTCCGCCAACTCTATGGCAGCATGGAGGTCGCTTCCTGGATGACTGCTCATCAGATATGGCACCAGATACTGATCCATACCCAATCGCTCATTGATCTCCTTATATCTCTTGACGAATCTCTGGTATACGTCGCCGCCGGGTTTGCCCATTTTCGCCAAAACTTTATCAGAAACATGTTCCGGTGCTACCTTTAACTGTCCACTGATATGATATTTGCAAAGCTCCTTGAAAAATGTTTCATCTTTATCGTAAATCAGATAGTCATACCGAATCCCGGAACGAATGAAAACCTTTTTCACCTTTGGAATTTCGCGGATCTTCCGAAGCAATTTCACATAATCCCGATGGTCTACATCCAAATTTTCGCATTTTGTAGGCCACAAGCACTGTTTGTTCCGACAAGCGCCATGCTCTAACTGTTTTTTGCACGCCGGCTGGCGGAAGTTTGCTGTCGGCCCGCCTACGTCATGAATATATCCTTTGAATCCTTGGTCATGGGTAATCTTCTCCGCTTCTGTCACCAAAGACTGGTGGCTTCTCGCTGTAACTACGCGCCCCTGATGGAATGCCAATGCGCAGAAATTGCAGTTCCCAAAACAGCCGCGATTGCTTACCAAACTGAATTTTACTTCTTCAATGGCAGGAATGCCGCCTTTTTCTTCATACATAGGATGATAAGTACGCTCAAAATTCAATGCGTACACACGATCCAACTCATTTGTCCGCAGTGGCGGAGATGGAGGATTCTGCACCACAGTCCACTCATCATATTCCTCAATCAATGTTTTGCCAATAACCGCGTCTGTATTTTGATATTGGATCAAAAAACTTTCCGCATACTTCATTTTGTCCTGTTTGATTTCGTTATACTTCGGCAAAACGATATAGTCATATGCTCTGGAAATATCTTTTGTCTTATATACAGAACCGCGGAGGAACGTCAATTCTTCCACAGGCAGCCCGCTGGCCAAAGCATCTGCCATTTCAATAATCTGGTGTTCTCCCATGCCATAGAGCAAAAGGTCTGCACCACTGTCCAGCAAAATGGAGCGGCGCACCTTATTATCCCAGTAATCATAATGACTCAAGCGACGCAGGCTGGCTTCGATTCCTCCAATGATGATGGGGGTCTTTTTATAGACTTCCCGCAGTTTATTACAATAAACAATGGTAGCACGATCCGGACGAAGCCCCATTTCTCCGCCGGGAGAATAGGAATCTTTTTTCTTCTTTTTTGGCCACTGTGTAATGGTTTACCATGGAATCAATATTGCCGGCACTGACCAAAAACCCAGCCTTGGCTCCCCAAAACGGGTGAAATCTTCCGTTGTCCTCCAATTGGGCTGCGGAATAAAACAAACCTTATAACCATGGCTTTCCAATACACGACAGATAATTGCCGCACCAAAAGAAGGATGATCCACATAGGCGTCCCCGCTGATATATACAAAATCCGGTCTTTCCCATCCTCTTTCTAACATTTCCTTTTTTGTTACAGGTAAAAATGCCATAAAACTCTCTCCTCATTCAAAACGGTGTGCCAAAAATCTCTGACTCTGTTCTGCTTTTTACAGCAATACTTTTATTTATTTTACCATATGAAGACAGGTCATGTCTGCCTTTTCTTTCATGATACGCCATTCCAATACTTCCATTTTCTGTTTTTCGTTTTCTGATTCTGTTTAAAATGCCCCAAACTTCATGAAAACGGCACCCCAAAAATCATAGTCCCTTTATGAAAATTCCACGAAATTTACTTTGTGCAAATCTATTTTACTTTCCCAACAAAACAAATTTTTTCCATAAAAAATCCCCCTTTTCTATAAATCGAAAAGGAGGATTTCCATTCTTTCCATATTAAACTGACTACGCACCAAAACACTCATTCACCGCTTGGAATCTGTCTGCCTTCATGATCCACCGTATATTCTCCAGTATGTATGAGTTCAGAAACAGGTACAATGTCATATCCTTTTTCTTTCAAGCCTTTCAAAATGGTATCCAGCGCTTGGGGGGTGTATTTTGCATCGTTATGAAATAAAAGGATAGAGCCATTGCCTAAATGCTTATGATTCAAAACCTGGTTGATTTCCGCTTCTACGCCCTGTTCTTTCCAGTCTAGACTATCCACACCTGAAACAAAAATACTCCCCGAATTTCCGGCATTTCAAAAGTTTTAATATGGCTCTGGAATCAATGTATATTTGGTGCTGGAAAGCTTTATGGTATCCGAACCAATCTGATCCCCAATTTCACGAATTGCTTTTAAGTAAGCATCCGTTTCAGTCGCATCTGAGTATTTATTTACACAATCAAGCATAACTTCCATGGCTGCCATTTTTTTCGTATCTTCTGAAATCCATTTTGAAACTTTTTATTTTGTGGAATATCCACTACCTTTCTTCTGACTAAATTTTCATCAATGTTTTTTACTCCCTTTATAAAATAATGATTTACCAATTCTCTCTGCACTGTCCATGCCAAATCGTCTGTAAAAGATTTTACCAACATTAAATATCCAGTTTCTGTTAAAAGTGTTATACCACGAGGTGGTATTTCAAATGTCCGCTTTTCGGACATATCAATTTTTAGGTGTTACAAAATAATAATCTACCCCTTCAATAAATCTTTCTTTATTATCAGCAAATCTTTTTCTTGCAGTTCCTTCTATCCTTTCATGTATCAAGTCAATATCCTTAAATGTCACAACTCTCTTTCCATTGAACTCCTTTGGTGATAAAACAAGATTATTAACATTGACAATATAATCCATAATATGACCTCCAAATTAACAAATAAATTATACATTTGTCAAAATAAAGATACAGTGCTATAATATTTATACCTCTATTTTGGGGTTGGAGTTTCGTTTTGCTTTCCACGGCTGTTGCGAAACTCCTTTTTCAATTTATCTTCCAACATTTCAACTCCTTTCTATATTTCCATTATACGACAGTTAACAGTGTATTTCAACACTTTTTGCACAAATAAATTGTGGATAACTTTATTTTTGTTTGTGTATATTGGCACTGTTAACCGCTTTAAATGATATGGTATACTATTATCACGAAAGGAGTGAAATATATGAATTCTCCCAAAACACCAAGATCAAAACGACAAGCCAATGATCGATGGGATTACGAAAACATGATTACGCTTGGCTGTAAAGTAAAAAGAGATATTGCATTATTATTCAAAGAATATGCACAAATGCAAAATACAACTGCCAATGCTTTACTGAAAGAATATGTTGAAAAATGCGTATCCGAATATCTTAATTCTACCGAAACTGACGAGGATAACGAATAATTAGAGATTTTTTCTATAAAAATAAGGGGCGGTTCTTCCGCCCCTGTTTTTCTTATCTTTTTGTCAATACCGCAATACTGCCTTTGCTGGTCACTTCATACCCCAGCACATCCGCAATATCCCTGATCTTGATATAGTTTGTGCCATCCTTCAAAATCCGTTCCACGGTATATTCCTTACCATTTACAATCAGTTTCGCCTGTTCAACCACTTCATCAACCTCCTGTTTCACTGTATAGTCAATATCTTTCAGCCGCAGCCAATGGGTAAAGCTTGCTTTGCTCAGCTTATTTTTCCGGCAGCCATAAGCACTGCCATCCTCGGCAATATATTCTCCATTGCCGATATAGATACCGATATGTCCTTTCTGCCACACGGCTGCACCGATGGGCGCCTTGCTGATGGTCGAAATGGGCTGCACCTCCAGAGCCGTGTCATGGTATCCCTGGGAATTGCGAACGATACCCGTTGCCCAACTGATCAGACCGGAACAGTCACAGCAGACCTTTCCGACCTTATTTTTGTCACTGTTCCACACCAAATCCCCATACATAGATTTCAGTTGGTTGTACTTGGCAAGGGTCATCACTTCCCCCTTCATGCCATACACATACGGTACGCCCAATTTACTTTTGGCAAACGCCACCAATTCTTCTCCTGTCATAAACTTTCCCCCTTTGTCCCAGTATATGAAAAAGCAGGGGCTTTTGCCCCTGCCTCATTCTTGCAGAAAATAACTCTCAATGCATCCCAACATACTTCTGGATATTCTGATTCTCTTCCAGCATTTCCCGCATCTGCTTCAGTGCTTCATCCACCCATGAAAAAAAGGTATCAAATGAAATGAACATAGCAGCAGCAGGGAATTTTCCAACAAACATATCATATACATTTCTCAGCTTCAACTGACCGGTACCTCCGCCCATTTGTCTCTCCGCTTCCATGACTGCAAACAGCAGCCATTTTTTAATTGCATTTACCTGCTCTTTAGAAGGGCGAGAGAAAAAATTGAACACGACCGCTCCAGCCATTCCTACCATCACCAATGCTGTCAGAATAAAATACCAGTTTTCGATAATCCAATTTACTTTTCCTGTCATACTTTCTTCCTCCTTTTTCACTCACAAAATACGCCAGTTTTCACTCACTCATCTACCCCAAGTGAAAACTGACGTGTGCGTTCCTCATAAAACCCTGAAATATCAATGAATTTGCTGTTTCATCATATGTAAAAAAATGCCCTTTTCAAAAAAGAGCAAATTTTCCATACTTTTTTTATTTTCCTCGTTACACAATAAAAGCAAAATCAGGTATGAGCTGCCTTGTTCATATGTTTTTCTAACGATCTATGTGCGTTCGTCACATTGCCATTGGCACCCAACTGCTTCAATCCATCCAGTGTTGCAAGGGCAGCATAGCATAATTCTTTCTGTTCCTCTTTTATTTCACGGATATCCTGATCATGTTTTTTCTTCAGGTCCTCGATATCTTTGTCCTGCTGATTTTGCCGGTCAAACCACTTGAAACTCTTAAACATAATCGTACCACATGCTACAATGGCACTTAATGCCGATGCCAGCAGCAGAAATGATTCTATGTCAATCTTCATCCTCTGTTTCACCCTCCATTTTCTCTCCTTCCATAATTTTCAGCAAATTTTTCAGTGCTTTATCTCTGATGCGGAACATGGTAGATCTGCCAATGCATAACCTCATACAAATCGTATTGATAGATGCCTCTCGCCCATAATACATACGGATGAGCATTTCTTCTTCTGGATCCAACTGCCCTACAATTCTTTCCATCCTATTAGAAAACCTGTTCAGATCCTCAATGTTGCTTACCAGATTTTGGATACTGCTTTTGTAAGATTTTTCGATTCTCTCCTTTTCTTCAGCTCCCATTTTACATTTATACTGTTGCAGACGCTCCAGCAATCGATTGTATTGAACGATTCTGACCTGATGTTCTCCGCAAATTTGCTGCACTCTCCCCCATTTCCGCAGGCACTGTTTTACTTTGAATAGTTCATCTGCGCCATTTTTTTCAACCGTCTGTTTAACGTCTGATAATACATTTCCCATCATACAAGCTCCTTCTCTCTCAGCTCCCAATGCCGATATTTACTTAGCTGTCCATAGGTGTATCGGCTCAGATCTCCGTATGTATTGTATTTGAATATAATCTCAAAAGTCAGGTGTGCCGGTTTGATTTCTTCTATGCTTCTTTTCAAATCTTCCACATTTGGTGGAATGCCGATAATGGTTTCCATGATGATTTGGAATTTATATGCACTGTTCTGTTCCACCACTCGCACTTCTCCGCCCAGAAAACTTTCCGCTACGTTTTTGATCAGTTCTACTGTGGTGGTACCCGTTCCCATCATCTTTGCACGAACTGCCGCCCGTCGGAATTCATAGGACTTTGACAGATCTGTTTTGACATCAAACATCTTTTCCCATAATGACAGCCCCCATGTGGCTGTTCCCAAGAAAAGCTGATTGCACAAATCATCAATATCAACTTCCATCTCTGTTCCTGCCCACTCTATGGCTTTCTGCAGCTCTACCATCGCCGGACTACGCAGATAGTCTTGTGGAAGCAAACTCATAAGGTTCATCCAACCGCCCCCTCAATATCTATGCTGCCTGTGACCTGAATCTCTTTTTCACCAATACTGATGCTCTCTGTTCCTCCATTGATCGTAAATGTTTTGACAGATACCACACCTTCAATATCGTAGAACATAGACAAGCACTTGAAATAATCTACTGTGCTCAATTTGAACACGCTGCTTTTGATATACTCCTCTAACAGCTTCCCATAGGCTTCTTTTACCGTTTCCGCAGTCACTGCTGTCGTGATTTCCACAGACGCAGCTACATTGATCATTTTTTCTGCTGGTGCCATGACCGTCACTGTCGCACCAATGGGACGCTGTTCTTCTATGTATTCCTTCACTCGTTGGATGATTTCTTCATCTGGACTTCTTCCGCTGCTGGTAATCGGCATGACTGTCACTGTACCAGGACCATTATCCAGTGGAAATACCTTTACATTTCCAACGCCTTCCACATTCATTGCCCACAGCTTATAGTGATACACATTTCCGCTGGTTGCCGGGGATTGCAATTTCAGCAAAATACGTTCCACCAGTTCCGCATCCGTTTCTCTCTCTGATCCTCCCAGCATCTTTTCATCATTCGTTACAGCCGTCACACCAAATATGGATGTTGGCAGAACTCTCACACTGCCTGCCAGCACATTATACTTATCTCCGGGTTCCTGCGCTTCTACCGGCAGGGTAATGGTACCGCCTTCTGGAATCACGCCCCCTTCCAGCACTTCAAACATCAAGCCACCCACTGTTGCACATAATGTGCCTGCCGGAATCTCCACATCCTTTTCTCCTGTGAATGTCACTTCGCCCTTGGCATACGTTCCTTCTTTGCGGATGATTCCATATTCCTTTCCCCTATCATCGATGTATGTCCCTGCGGATGTATCCAGAAACATGATTCCCAGCATACGGTCAAATTGGTTATACGTCTTTTCCATCTCATAGGAAATGGGACTTACCACATCGCTGGCAAAGGAACCTTCCCTCGTATCCGTCAATGTCACTTTGGACAGGATTTCGTCTCTTATATTCTCATAGGTTTTATCTTCATACATTTACACACGCACCTCCACTTCGGTTTTCCCATAAATTGTTTCCAGTGTGCCAGAAACGGTAAGATGCCCCTCTGAAAAAGATACTTCCACTTCGGACACTGCTTTGATATAGGGATTGATCAGCAATGCCTCCTCGATATACCGGATGCACTCTGCCTTTGTGAGATTTGGCGTGTAGCTTTGTCCGATGATACTGTCAATTTCGCTCCCATAATTCCAACTGTAAATCAAATGCTGGAATCTCTCTGTTTTCAGCGCCTTATACGCCCAAGTCTTTACAGCTTCATTCTCTGTTACAATTTCGTATTCCCCATTTTTCAGTTTGGGGATATTGTTCTGAAAATCCCACGCCACCTCTTTATACAACGGCAGATTGGTTCCCGCTGCGACTTCTGTAACAGTATCACCGAAAAATGGAAATAGGCTCATATCATTCCCTCCATTCTTTATAGCAATGTGCAGACGATGATGTACTGCTGCTTATCCGCACTTACCAAAATCAACACCTCATCCCCAACGGCAAAGTCATCCAATGTGGTATATGTGCCGGCTGGTATCCCAATGGTGTTCTGATCATGGGCATGTGAAGCAAATGCGTCATCACCGCCGCCCCCACTTTTTGTATTTGTCACACCTGTTGCTCCAGTGGTTGCCAAATTTAATCTGCGCTGATAATTTTTCAGCAGAAATTTGTTGATTTTCAAATCTTTTCTCTCCAGCACGAAATCCCCTATGGCTACTGTCAAAGGATTTGCCGTTTTGACTTCTCCAATCAAAAAGGGAACGGGGTTGTTTATCTCTCCCTGTTCCCTCATGATTCCTAAAAAATTGTTGTATGGGTTATCATTTTCGTTATACATAGCCCACCTCACTTATTTTCGCTGCCACTGTCTTTATCGTCCATCATATTTTCGAAATTCAGCGTCAGCTTATTTGTGTAAATTCCATTCTTCCAGTTATGCTCATCACCATCAATATAGAATATCCCTGTTAATCCTGTATACGGCTCTGTCACATTGACTTTCTTTCCTGTAATGTATTCTGATGTCCCGAAATTTGTCACGCTGATTTTCCGCTCCACACCTTCCAGCATGTCCTTTGCCTTCTTGGTATAGTCTTCATCATTGCTGGAAATTCGGATGATTTCCGTCAAATATCCATACAACTTGGCATCCGCTTCTTCTGTGAATTCTTTAAGCAGTTTATCTTCTTTGCTGTAAACCCTTACCCGATTGACCATATTGTTCAAGCTCTCACTGACACTGGCTGTCAACAGGTTCACATCACTCTCCAGCGGTGTGCACTCCTTTTTGCCTTTTTCCAGCATATACATCAATTCACCCTCGAAGATGCAATAGTATTTCTTGTCATTCACCAGCGAGTATGCCGTCATAATGATATCGTATAAGCTGACATTGAAAAATTTCCTGCTGATCAGTACCCCAGTAATAGACAGACTGCCAATCTTGATACCAAAATCACCACATACCTTTTTCGCAATGGCTTCCGGCGTCATTTTATTGAATACATAGCTGGCTTTGTTCTTTTTCAGATAAATCCCATAATCATTGCAGGTATAGTCAATCTCATTCGTCTCTGTGGCTTTACTTTTTGTCCAAACGGGACCTTGGAACATTACTTTATCCACATCTATCACTTTGATGATATCCCCCACATCTATGCGGATCAGCCACGTTCTTTCGTCCCCAGCAGCATGGACGATGCCAAATTGACACATCCTCGCACAGCTTCTGTATTCTCCGCTGATGGTCAAACTGGCGATGATTTCTGTAATCTCCGTCTTATTTCCTTCCTTGGAAATATGAAATGCTCTCATGCTCATATGGATTCCCCCTTATGGAATTGTGTAGGTCTGACCAGGGAAAATAAGATTTGGATTACCTCCGATGATAGACTTATTGGCTTCGTATATCTTTTTCCATTGACTTGCGTCCCCATATATCTGCCTTGCAATGGCACTCAGGCAATCTCCGCTTTTGACTGTATAGGTTTTCGCCTTTTTTCGGTGCTGCTGTTGTTGTATCCGTTCTTGGCGTGTTTGCCGCAGGCGCCTGTGCAACGGCAGAAACTTTCATAGGTGTGTACTGCCGCAAGTTGATCGTATATGTGATATCACCGTTATCCTCTTTCCTTTCGCCGGAAGTAATATCTTCGATGTAAAACTGCTCATTGACACGTGCACCGCCATTGTCAGCGATAACCAGTCGGATGATATCTTTTGCATCCTTCCATTGTTCCAGCTTTTTCACATATTCCGCAGCATTTCCCAGCAAGATGCCGCCTTTTCTGACAAACGGATAATCTCTTGCCGGAAAAAAACTGCTTATTGTGATGCTCTTTGCTTACGCCGGCCGGCAACATTGATATCACCAAGATTTGTTGCCCGTACTGTTTCAATTTCCATGCCTGTGCTGATCTCATAGCCTTCAGGAGTAACGGGCAGAAGAATATCTTCGCTTTTCGTTTCATTCTTGAGCCAAAATTCAAACAAACTTCATTCCCCCTTTTAGCCCGCATAACATTCCGCAGCAGCCATGATTTTTCTTGCGAATGCCGTAGCAAATTTATCGATGTCCGCTTCTTCCCGCACGATGATGCTGTCTGCCAATTTTGCAACATGCACACCGCCGGTACCATTCTTTTGTTTATCCGCCTCTACACGTGTCAATACCTGCTCACCTTCATGGAGGATTGCCGGGTACCCATCATACGGAACCCTTGGCAGCCCCGTTGCATGACCTGTCGGTGTGCCGTATTTTAACGCAGTTCGTGCAAAAAGACCGTTCAAAAAACTGCCGCCGCCCAATGACTTGATGTCATTGACAGCATTATTGGTTCTGATAGAGCTCCATCCTTTGGAAAATTCATTCGCCATTGCCGATCCAAAGCTGACGTAATCTCCGCTTTCCACCAATGCGCCTTGGATGCTTTGTACCAGGTCTTTTTCTGCCTGCAGTTTTTTCTGGTATTCCTCACCGTTTTTATATTCGATCTCGGCTTCCGTGTATGCTTCCCACATACGCTTTTGTGCATCCAAGCCTTCCAGACCTTTGCTTTCGATGTCTTGGTTTGCCTGTTCCAGAGCGTTCAGGATGGACTGTTGATGCTGATTTTCCATTTCCGCTTCATACGCACCTATCATTCTGTATGCTTCTTTCATCTGTTCGCCCATTTGACCGTTATAGGCTTCGATTTCCCTCGCCATACCTTCTTTTCTTGCGGCATTGTAACCTTCACCCATGGCAATCTCAATATTCTTTTTGGCACTTTCCAACTGTCCCTGCAAGCCAGAAAATGTATCACTCATAGCATTGACAGCATCATGGAAACGTTCTCCTTCGCTGGTAGCAGTACGCATTGCATCTTCCAGCATCTCTGCCGTGATCTTGCCGTCACTCATCAAATCCTTTGCCGCCGCTTTTGTGATGCCTTCATTTTTTGCCACATATTCCAACGGATCAAAACCCCAGCCAACCATCTGATTACGATCCTGACCGTTGAGCACGCCAGCACCCATTGATTGCGCAATGGCATAAGACAGACCTGAAAATTTATTGGCATTGCCCATGGCAATATTCCCAATCATGTCTGTGTAATCCATGATTTTTTCTTTCTCGATGCCATAAGACAGCATTTCCATGCCCTTTGCAAGCATCACAGAAGTATCATACGGTGTTTTATCCCCGTATTCTTTGATTGCCTGATATAATTTGGCTCCGGTAGCATCATCTGTCATACTGGCATAGTTGCGTTGGTAATCTTCTCTTTCAGATGCATAAACGCTGCTTCTTTCCAGTGCGGAATTCATCTCATTTATGGCACTGCTGTGCAAACTCTGCACCTCGCTTCGGAAATAATCATCCTCTCGGCTGTTTTTATCAGCCAGTGCGTTAATGGCACCCGTCAGCCCACCGACCGCTGCACCAACTGCTGTCCCGATGGGGCCCGCAATGCTGCCGATGGCTGCACCTTGAATACCTCCGCCAATGACACCGCTGACCATTCCGCCAGTGTTCTGTCCAAAAACGGATGTGATTGTCGTATTCATATAATTCTGTGCCGCCGATCCAATCATACTTCCCAATCCTGCAGAGGCAAGACCGTTCATGAATCCGCTTAAAGACGAAGAAAAGCCTCTCCCTGCATTGGCATTGCTGGTACGGCTCATATCCGCTGCCAAATCCCGTTCTGCTTTCCCTGCCTCTTTTGCAACCTGTGACAGACGCTTGTATTCTTCATTCAGCTTTTCTAACGCAAGCTGTTTGTCCATGAAGGCTTCCTTTGCTCCATCCACATTATCCTGCACGGCTTTTGTCAGGTCTTTCAGGTCTTTTTTGGCTTGGACAATGTCAAATTTTATTTCGGTTTTTTTCTGGAATGCCTGATCCTGTATTTTTCTGTATTCTGTCACATCATTGGAAAGGCTGTTTACATTCTTCCTCATTTGCTTCAGGCTCTCAGATAGCCCGTCAGATGCTTTGAATACAATGCTGACATCTTTTGACAAGTCTTCACCCCCTTTTCCATAAAAAAAGCACCCTTTTCAGAGTGCTTTTTCTCTTATTCCTCAGCATAACACAATGCTATTAAAATTGAATTTGCAAACCCGCCGCTTGCTTTTTCATAACTGCTATTTCCTAATACAACTCCATATGATGTAGATAGGGTATCCCCTTCATACACATCTGGTAATTCGCCTAACATACACATTTCATAGATGTTCCAGTCTTGGTCAATAGCCAAAACTTCTGTCCATTTCTGACTTTCTGCATCAGCACTTATCTGTCCTGTGAAAATTTGTATGACAGCTAGGTCATCTATACGAATGAACTTTTCACCATATGCAGAAGGTTCTTTTGTAATCATTTTATAAGAGATTCCTGCTTCAGATTTTTGCTGTAATAAATCAACGTCTTTCTCCTGAAATAATGCTTCATTTTCGTTAATAAAATTTAACGTCTTTTCAGGAATTTTTATGCCAGCTTGTTCCGAAAAACTTTTCAACCATTCCCCATATGTGGGCGTCCACAATCCATTACTGTATGTTCCCTCCTGTATCTGTCCATTTTCCCATGTCGTTTTTCCAATTCCATCAAAAGACCCATTTACGAACTCTCCCTCATAAGTCCATTGTATGCCCTCATCATTCACGCTTTCAAATATTCCAAGCCCATTTGGAATACCATCAACCAGCGTTCCTGTATAACTTCCTTGTCTTTCGCCAGAAGGAAGAGTAATAGACAACTCTTTTGCCGTTACTTCCTTCTCCCCTCCACTACAGCCAGATAAGATAAAAACCGACATCAAAGTACATAATAAAATACAAATATACTTTTTCATACTTCTGAACCCCCTTTTTCTCCATCCTATCACAGTCCATGAAGTTGGTCAATCTATCTCATCCTGTTTTCCGCTTCAAAATCCATGAAAGCCATGAGTGTGATCAATTCTCCATCTGTCATAGCATAACTTTGGGAGGGCAGAATGCCAAACTTTAGCCACGCTCGGTACATAATAGTAGCTCTGGCATCTCCATCCCGAATCAGTTTTTTACTTCTTCCACCACATCGCTTCCATATCCGGACATTTTATTGATAATCCTGTAAAGCTCCCAAACCTCGCCTGCACGCAGCAGTTTTTCAACAACCTCCTTGCCAGAAGGTGTCCCCAACTTGGATGTAAATACATCATGACTGAAAGATTTCCCTTCGACTTCGCATCCTTCCAAAATGGTGTTCAAACGAATATCCGTTTCATCCTTACTGATTTCCCCTACATGGGCTACCTGTTCATGCCCCAACGGCTTACAGGTAACCAGAAATGGTTCTCCCACGATTTCAGACAAGCGTTTGACCTCATAGGTTTTCTTTTCCTTGTTCTGCAGTTTTTTCAAATCTGTTTCCAGCAGTTTATCTAAAATACTCATATATTTTCTTCCTCCTTTAGTCTGCATCAATAACATCCAGCAGATCCCAGTCTGTAAATGTAAACGGCTGACTTACCACACCAAGTTTTTGTGCTTCCCAGTCTGCCAATGTCAGCGTCGAAAACTGAACGCCTTTCAAAACAACTCGCTCCGCTCCCCAAGAATCTGGATCAGCCAATTTACTCATAATGGTAAATACAGGTGTTTTTCCGGCTTTGATCATGTCAGAAATCAAAATCGCCATACGGCTGTTGATTTTTGTCATGGTAATATTGCCGTTGCACTCCATGCCGCTGAATTTCTGGTGTTTTGCCAGATCCCCACACATAGGCACGTCCATGAACTGCATCTGCACCTCTGCCTTCAGTGCAGTCGCCTCTCTTACCAGCTGACCTTCCAGATAAACTTTGCCAAATGTGCCGTTTATCGCACGCCGTTCATCAAACTGTCCCATACTTCTCCCCCCTTAAATATAGAATTTCACGGAAATATCCTCGATTGCGTTCAAAATCTTATAGGATGCGGATAAGAATACGTTTGTGCCCGTATTTGCCCCTTTGATCTCCTGTTCTGTCATTTCAGACGTATCAATCCCCTGCCCTTTCAAATAGTTTGTCTGGGCTTCCATGTCAACACCTGTTACGATGTTCTGATCCAGCAGTTCCTCATCCCGCAGCCCTTCCAGATATGCCTGAATGGAAATGATCAGCAAACATTTATTATCATAGCTGTTTGCGAATTTGCCGATATAGACATCCTCGCAGGTGGTTTTGATATCGGTATAGATCATATCCATGATGTCCACAATTTTGATGGACTTGTAATCTGCGCTTTTGGTCTGACCTACTGTCACCAGGCTGTTGACTGCACGACCAACCTTTACTTTCTCCCCATCATGGAAGATCACAAGCTCACCGGCATCGATTTTGGCGTCCAATTCTGATTTCGTGAATTTTGGAACATCTTCCACTTCAGACAAAGGATAGTATGTCGCACTGACGGAAAGTGGAGTACCTGCCAGCAGGCTTGCCATACGAGAGCAATATTCCGCCGCACTGTATGTTTTTTCTCCAACTTTGATATCAGCCGTTGTAAAATTGATGATCCCTTCATGATCCGCTTTCGCATTTGGCAGCACTGCCTTTACACGAATCCCTTTGTTATCCCGTAAGGTTTTGATAAAAGTGATAATGCTGGTTACTTCTTCCGGCGTTACAGTTGGAGGCGCCACAAAATAATCAAACTTTGTCACTTCCAAAAATTTCAGACCGTTTGCTACCGTATCCGTCAGAATCACCTGCACATACTTTACAGGCATACTGCCGCCATAAAAGGCACGTTCCAAGTATGCTTTATTGTCTTCCGTCAATCCCTCCGGAATCTGCGTAACGTCTTCGACCTTCGTTACACCGGCGTCCTTCTCCGCCTCGATCAGCATCACAGCCACGATGCCACGCTCACCACGCTTAATGGCTGTAGATGCTTTGCTTTTAAATTCAATCAAAATATTGGGTAATCCCATTTACTTCACCCTTTCTGTAAAATGCACATTCTCCGCTGCATCCATATTTTCTTCTTCCTCGAACATGGCAAATGGTGCATCCTCCTTATATTCAAATCGAATATAGAAAGAAAGCTGTTCATCCGCATCATTTGTTTCATACGTAAAAAGAAGCGTTCGATTTCCTACCGTCAAAAGAAATGTGTTCAAAAAAGCAGTCACCTTTTCTTCAATTTCCAGTTTTTCATCAAAATCCGTCGTGCCATAACCATCTGTTCTGCCGAAGTAAATAATTTGTATTTCTCTGTTCGTGTCCTGGAAAAATGCGTTGTGCCTGCTTTCCTCATTGAAGCTAGGCAAATAAAGGAAAGCAGGAGGGGAATATCCTTCCCCTATCTTTCCAAAATAATGCTCCGCTTCCGGAACGCATTTTGCAAATTCATTTTTCAATGCCTGAAGAATCTCTTTCTTTCCTGTCAAAACAGATCACCCACCAACTTTTCCACCATTTCCTCTGCGTCACTAATCAACTCGTCTTCCAAGTCATTCATGGCGTTTCGATACATATGTTTCCCTGGTACCCAGCCTACTACGGCACCTGCGCTTCTTGGATTGGTGCTTTGCAGCTCTTTTTTCGGTACTTTCAGAGGGCCGCCCCGAACCAGTTTGTGTCCATTTTCTACAAGATGTGCATGTGGTGCAATTTTTGCATTATTACGCACAGCCGCATATCCGCCGCCGCTGCCAATATCCAGTGTTACACCTTCCAGCAAATGTCCTGTAACCTCTTTTGTTGTGGTGGATATATTCTGCAGCACCTTCCGCTGCATTTTCTCACCAGCATTTTCTACGACTTCACGCCTTGCGTCCGGAAATTTTTTTTAACATTGCTTCAAATGCCTTGTCCAAGTCTTTCAAGCTTTGTTCCATCCTGATTTCCCCTTTCCGTAATATCCGCAACAGCTTTGATTTTCAAATACTCATTTCGGTACATCACATTGTCAATGAAGAAATGTTATAGAGATTCCCTCGAAACAAGATTCTGTCTTTTTCCGTCAGGTCACGGCAAGCGGAATACCGGATCACAAATTCAACAGTCCTTTCCACGCCGTATTCCTTTGCTTCCCAGTATTCCTTTCCATGCAGACCGTTTACCTTCGCCCACACTTTTTTAAGGGGCAGAAAAGAAATTTTTGTATCCCCGTAAATCCCCTGCGTTTTTGTCAGGCGCTGGATTTCGATACGGTTTCTCAATTCTCCTGGCTGCATTCAGCTCCCCCCTTACAGAATGATGCGGCAGTATTGGTTGATGATTGCCGATGCCGCCGGATTGATATTTGGTGTTTTCCCGGATGTCAGAATGGTATAGGTGCGATTTTCGTACATATCCGCCGCAAGCATTAAAAAGCAAGGGTGAGATCTGCTTTTGTATCGATCTCCTCCTCGCTCATACCTGTTTGGCTTTGAATAAACTGTTTGCCTGCATCCATGATGGCTGCAAAGAGGATATCTTCCTCCTCTTCACCTTCTGCACGGCAAAACAATTTCACTTCCTCTATGGTCAGGTCACTGATCTTCACAGGCGTCACCCTCTACCTCTGCTCCAATTTCCACTTCGACCTCTGCAATCCGCTGAATGATTTCTTTTTTTGTTCCGGCTGTAGAAACTCCCATTTCTTTTGCCAGTTTTTTCAGGTCTGCGGCTGACATTTCTTCCAGATCCGCTTCATCCAGATAACCAACTTGCAGTTCCGCTTCGTCCGCACTGTGATCTGTGCTGTCTTCTGCATTGGAATTCTGATTTTCTGTAGTTTCTTCCTGTGCCTTATCAGGTTCGGACGGTTCCTGACCATTCACCATGATTTTTGTTACATATCCCGCTTCCAGCAGATCTTGCAACGTATCATTTTCTTCCAGTTCCATTTCCTGTCCCTGTCCCATAGATACTTTCCCTCCAAAACTTTTTAACGCTTTTACCCACATATGCATATCCCCCCTTCTGCTCAGGCAGATTTCATTTTCAGTACAGCCAGTTTCTGGTGGTGAGAAACTTTACTGTCAAATTCCAACCAGGAAATAATACCGATTGCGTGCAGTTCCGCATATTTTTCACGTAAAACCTTGATTTCGATGTTTTCCCGCATATTTACGGACAAACCGCTGTAATCGCCATAGAGAATAGCCGCAGCATCTGCCGCAATCTGTGGCATATTATCGGAAAGATAAACAGGTTTCCCAAGCAATTTATAAGGGAATTCGCCGGAAAGGTCATCCTGCAGAAGATATCTGCCGTTTCCGTCCTTCAACTGCTTCAGCACCACAAAAGTATCCGGATGCATGGTCCAACAAGCATTTTTCTGAAATTTCTGCTTTACTCTTGCCTGAAGCGCAATCAGTTCATCTGTTGTAATGGCTGTTGCCGCTGCCGCAACCAATACATTATTGGTTGCCAGTGCGCCTTCATTTTTTCCGCTTTCACCATTGAGCAGCTTTCCTTCCAAGAAAATAGCAATTTCTTCTGCCATCTGGCTGATGACGAAATCTACCACACTGAAAGAACCGTTATTTTCCAAAGATTCTCCGATCAATGTCAATGCACCTGCCAGGAAGCCATCCAGATCGACAGAAGTAAATTTACCGGAATCTGCGGTCAAAGCAGTAAATTCTTCGCTGAACGCCACTTTAATATCATGTTCATCATTTTTTCCCCATACGGGAATTTTCAATTTTCCTTTTACATGATACATAGTTGCTTTTTCCAGAATCGGGCATCTGTCTTTTACTTCCTTGATGATGCGGTTTGCAATGGTTGTGGGGATGATGGCGCCGTTATCTCCCATAGTCAGGTTCTTTTCGCCTGCACGTTCTTCCACCTTATTCAGGATATAATTACAAAACGCTCTTTCTTCCAGTTCTTCGGTGGTAGGCTCTTTTTCTTCCCCTTTCGGCTTGAACCCTTTTTCTTTTCTGGCTCTTTCTTCTGCCGCAATGGTGCTGTCAATCTGTTCAATCTCTTTTTCCAGATTTTTAAACTTTTCCAGTTCTTCCTGAGCCATAGCTCTTTCTTCTGTTTTTGCGGTATTTACCAGTGTTTCCATTTCCTGAACCTTTTCTGCTCTGTTCTCCTGTAATTTTTTCAAAAAACTCATGTTCATTCTCCTTTCAGCTTTTTCAGTCTTTCTTCCAGTATGGTGTAGTCCGGTTTCTTCTTTTCCGCTTCAACCTGCATCGTAATTTCACCTGGCATAGATCTTTCTTCGATTTCTTCCTCTCCTTCTGCCCGAACCTCTACGCTGGTTGCGCTGTAACAAGGGTTTTGGTGGATGACCAATGTGACATGATCCAGTGTGATTCCTCTGATATGACGCAAGGGCAATTTCCCCTCACGTTCTTCCAAAGAATCAATCACATTTTTCATGCCAAAGCTCCATCCTTTGATCAGTTTTTCACGGGCTGCCTTTACCACTTCCGCATCGGATGTAACGGTTTCAGCCTTCAGACCAATGGCATCTTCTTTCAGTGTCAATGATCCGTCACCTGTTCTTGTAATGACCCGCTTCCGGTTATGATCGATGGTCATTGGGATATCTGTTCCAGATTCCAATGCCTTGCGAAATACGCCGCTTTCCACCCTTTCAATCACTTTCCCTCTAGGTGTAATCACCGGGCGGCTCTCACGCTCTACCACATTGACATATCCTTCAATCCGTACTGTGTTATCTGCTCTGACTTCAATCCTCATGCTTCTCACCTCCCTTCATATTTGAAAAATCCATAACCTTATTGGTGTTTGGCGTATAGATTGTTCCTGTTTTTGGTTCGACCAGCACATCATTCAAACCGATCTTGATCCAGTTAAAACCAAGTGGCGGCATATCTTCTCTGGCTCGTACTTCGTCGATCTGCATGATATTGTGTTCCACCGCAATGCCATAGGCCTCATAGCGTTCCTTCAAATCCCCTCTGGTGATTTCTTTTGTATCGAAGGCAAAATAAAAGGACCCTTTCTCCCGTTCCAGAAGAAGGTCCCTGTCCAGAGCCGTTTCGATGGTATTCAACAATCCCATCACTACGTCGATATATTCTTTTCTGTCGTTGTCAGTTGCCCCGCCAGTCAAAATACTGGAAGGAAAACCAAAAATTTTACAAATCTCATCACCATTCGTTTCCTTGTTTTCGTTGAGCTGCATTTCCACAGAGGTATTAGAGCTTTCTTTGAATTTTGCCCCTTTGTTCAGCACCACGACGTTTTCCGTGTCATTGCTGTACACTTTCCTCCATGCGTTTCTGATGGCGTCTATGGAATCCTTATCGAGCCTGTTTTCTGACTCAATAAACCCTTTCTTGTTGCCGCCTTTTTTCACCAGATTTTCTTCAAATACCAAAGAATTATAAGCCACTCCAAAAATCAGCGGATTTTCCTGCCAGATAGGCAGAGAAGAAGCACCATCTCTGGCTCTGCGGTGAATCTTGAAGAATTCATGGGGCAGATATGTCCGTCCATTGACCATAATGTCATAATCCTTAAAAATTGGATCTGAATTTATCACAATGGAAACATCTTCTTCTTTCACATAATGCAGGCTTTTGATTTCCAGCCCTTCTCTGTTGATATAGACATATCCGCCTTTTCCCATATAGTAATCCTCAATGAGCGCACGCCAAAATTCATCACTGTTGAGCGTGTCCCCCGGATCAGCGTTGAGCAGCCGCAGCCGATAATCGTCTTTGATTTCCCGCACCTCTCCATCTACCACCTGATACATGCGTATGGGCAATCGGCAGACGGTACCAGCAATCTTTTCAATACAGCCTTTTACCGTTGGAATCTGGAGCACTGTTTTTTTATTGATGTTTGATTCTCCGATCAGTGCCTGCAAAAGGCTTTCTTCCGCAGTTACCATTTGGCTTTCCTCTGCCCTGTCCTCTGTGATTCCAAAAAAATCTTTCATACGTTCCAAAAATCCCAATTTCTCACCCCCTCCTTATATGATTTGTGCGCCCCAACTATCCTCACCGAGCAGCACTGCATCCTGCAGAAGGTAGATGGCGTTAATCAGTGATACGACCATGTCCACTTTCCCGGATGATCGTTTCTTATTGACATACTTATTCAAATTGGTGTCCTCGGTGCATCTGGCGTTCTGGAAATTGATTTCCAGCATCAAGTTTTGTTCGTAGCAAAACAATTTGTTGAGGATATACTCCCGCAGCAGTTTTGTAGGTCTGTGCAGTGTTTTGCTGTGCTGGATGATTTCCACGCACTCCAACGGGTTTTTATCATCGTTTTCCAGCTTCTGTACGGTCGATAGAGCGTTGTATCGGTCATACCCTACCTGTTCCACTATGACGCCGTATTCCTCCGGCAGGGACAGGATAAAGCGTTCCACAAAGCTGTAATCAATGACCTCCTCACCGCAGGCGAAACACTCACCGGCGGCAATGAGTTTTTTATAATTGACACCTTCTTTTTTGCTTTTGATGACAATTCTTTCTTTGGGGATAAAGCCCCACACTTTTGCATAGATTTTCCCAGTTTTTTCGTCATAGGTCACCATTGCCACAGATGTATTATCGTCTGTCTGAGACAGATCCAGTCCGACCCAAACCCTACGCCCCTTCCAAAATGCTTTATCTGCCTCCACACAGCACTGTCTGACCTTCGTGATATCAATATACCCTTCTGTCCCCAGTCCTTTGTAACGGATGTTATTGTGCTTACAGAGGTAGTTCTCCCGCTTATTCTCATAAAGAATTGCGTATTCCCGCTTCTCAAGCAGATTTTCAAAAACATCTTCGTTGTTTACAGCTACAGGATTGCTCTGGTAAATGACCAGATCTTCCGTCTGCCATAAATCATTTTGCAGAAATTCATCATTTGGCTCATAGAGCAAAGAAAAACGTCTTTTTCTGTTATGCAGACCATCCAGCACCTTTTTTGATATATCAATTTCGTCAATCATGACGTTATCTTCATTGGGGTACTGGGTACTGATGATAATGCCCAGCTTATTGATCAGCGTGATCTGGGAAGACCTCATTGCTTCCACTGGATAGCTGTCCATGGCTCCTGCTTCATCTGCCAGAAAAGCATTCGCCAATTTACCATCCATCCTGTCTTCCGAATATGCCAAAGGGGTATACTCGCTGTCCGTCAATTTACAGCGGATCTCACTGCGCAGGATTTTGAAAACACTCTCATCCGCAATGGCAGGGCTGCACTTTATGATTTTCCTGATACTCAGCTTCAGTTCTGACGACAGTTTCAAATCCGGCGCAACGGAAAAGAATCTGGAAAAAGGCGGTTCTGTTAACATCAGCAGTATGAAAATAACTGCCGAATAAAAACGTTTTTGAAATTTTTTCTGCAGATTTCCAGCACTGCCGTTGTGTAATATCGGATATCTCGCCCTTTGCTGTCATACTTTTTCGTGCAGAGCACAGCAATAATCAAAAACCAGGCGTAATCTTCCATGCCGTCTGCCATTGGGCAAAGCAAATCTGGGTGAATCATAATCTTGAGCAAATTCGATATCTTTTCCACTGCCTTTTCATCCACAAAGGCTTCTTTGCTCTTTCCGTCAGCTATTTCCAGCCATTGTTCCGCCTGTTTTTTGATATAACGCCCCACTTTTTCTGTTTTCTGGCTGTATGCACCATAATGCGTATTGATACGCCTTTGTTTTTTCAACCACCTTTCAATACCTCCAAGAGCGGATTCGTTGGTGTTTCTTCTTTTTTGGGCACATTCCGCAGGGCAGACGCAATGGTCATAATATTTTCTTTCTCAATATCCATCAGCATTTTTCTTTTTGCCTGAACCTGTTTGTCCAGATCAATGATGTTTTTCTGTATCTGATTTTTCAGCTTGTAAAATGCGCTGACGGACATCCCGCTGTCGATCAAGTTCTCCCGATCTGCGTCCAAGTTGCGTAAATCTTGAAAGAACTGCTCCCGTTTTCCTTCAAACTCAAAACACTCCGCATAAAGGAGGCAGTAGCGGTTGATCACATTCTCGTAGATGGCATCCCATTTGTTGATGCTCATCAATATTTTTTTCAATCTAAGGAATTCCTTATGGGCAGTCAGATTCTGCCTGGTCTCTGGTTTCTCTTTCAACGTTTCACCAGTTGCAAACGCAGCTTCGCCCTTTTTTCGAGCGTCCATTTCTGCTTTTGTACGATGGCTTTTTTTCTCTTGTGCCAACACCGCATACGGTTTTGATGGTCTGCCCATGTTACCTCCTCCTTTCTGCCATTTTCATTTCGTTTTCATTTTGGGAATATTTTGTGAAGAAAGGAGGCCTCGTGGTCTTGGAAGTTTCTGATTTTTCAGACCTTACCCCTAGGGGGGTATCTCCACCGAGGCTTGGCATCCATTCTCCTCATTTTCTTTGGCAATCTCCAGCAGCAAAGATGCAGGAATTATCCCGTCGTCAGCCATTTTATGGTGCCGTACACAAAGGGTAATCAGGTTCTCATTTTCCAGACGCAAATCATAGTCTTCTGCCAATGGAACAATGTGGTGCACCTCCAACTCTTGGCTGTTAAATTGCCGGACTGTTTCAAATAGTTTTTTCATGCAAATTTGGCACAAAAACCCATCTCTTTCTTTTTATTTCTTTCGCCTTTTTCGTCCAGACATTCTTAGATCGAAAACGGTTTTGTTCTGTTCCGTATTTCTTTCGAATTGGTTTTTTGGAACAGATATGTTTTTGTCATGGATCCGACCGCAATAAGGACATGACCTTAACATTACTATCTCCTTTCTTGCAAATAAAAAATCCCGATAAATTTAATTTATCGAGATTTTTTCATTTTATAAAACAACATTTACTTCTTAATTTTTTTAACAATCTCTTCGATATCACTTTGAATTATTGCCATTTTCTTTACAATGTCTCTCTTCCATCTATTTTCTTCATCAATTTCTTTGTCCATATTTTGAACATTAAATTTAAATATGACAAACAAAACAAAAAAGAAGTAAATTAAATGCAAAATTGCCCAGATTGAAACAGCGAAAAGGATAATATTTTCCCCTTGCATTTCTGGAATAAAGCCCAAAGCCAATACCACAAATATACTACTAATCAATCCCCACATCATAATCTGGAGAAGCTGTTGCTCTATTTTCTTTTTCAAAAGTGCTTCCATGATTTTTGTAGCTGAAATAGCAAGAATAGAAAGCATTGTAATATAAATACCAGTAGTAATAGAAAAAAATTCTATTAATAATGCCTTTCTTTCGTAAGAAAAATATGTTTCCAAACTTGTATTGATTGAAACAAAAAAATTATTTTTCTAAAAAAACAGTAAATATCCCAAGTGCGAACAAAAAGATTATATTTAGGATAAATCCTTTTCTCATAAACTTTTTATCCATTAGTCGCCTTCTTTCCAATCCAAATTTAGTTCATAATCTTCATCTGTTTCTTTTCCTATTCCATTTAGAAATTCTTGAACACTAGTGGTGAAATACTCTCTTTGTTTTAAATAGACATCTGCTGAATGGTTCAGTAAGAATTCTGGAGACAATTTAGATTCAGTACTTGTAAATGTCCCTCTTAAAAATGAATCTACATTCTTTAATTTAAATGTTTCTATCTTTTCTGTTCTATTGTCCTCATATTTCAATTCAATTTCTTTGATAAAACGGGAATTTAAATTTAATTGTTCTAATAAAGTCATTATAGAATCCTTATTTAATCTTTCTGTCTTTTTACTTCTTCCTAAGCCAATACTAAATGACAAATACTTGCCGTCAGCATTTTCTTTGCTTGCAGTCGCCATATTCCATAACGCAGATGTTAAACTACTAGTTTGATCCATTTCACTTTTAAAATAATTATTGATATCGTCTCCAAGATCGACCGAAACTAGTATGGCTGTCACTTTATTAGAATTTCTAATATTCACCAAAGATCTTTCAAAAGTCACATGCTTCATTTTTAATACACAATCATCTTCTTCAAATAAATAAGAATTCAAATACGTACAAAACTCTTGTTGGGAAGGTCCTCTGCTATTTGTTGTATACATTGCCAAACAATGTCGTTTACTATATACAAGACAGTTAATATCAAACATATCTGATTCTAATTCAATTAGTTTTCCAGGATCTTCACTGTCTACCGCATAAGGTTTATTTTTTGTAATAGGTTTACCAAAAGGAACTACTAAAATATCATCATCCTTTGAATTGCGTGAATACAAAAAAATCCTAAAAACATCTCCGTTTATCGAACGAACCACCCTAGGATCCTTCTCCCGTAACTTTGCTTCAATCTTATCTAAAAATGCAACTATGTCCCTCTTAATACCATTTCCATCTTTATCGTAAAAACCAATTGTATAAAAATATGTGTGTTTGCCCAAATTAAGCACCTCCCTGTTTGTATATTTCGACAAAAAAGCTAAAAATCCTGCTGCTGTCAAATATACAAAAGGAAATTGTACCTTAATAAGACTTCAAAAGAAGGTTTTCTGTTCTTAAAATTCATGATACCATTAAACTACAAAAACACGTCCCTTCAGTTACCCTTTTTTTATCGAAAGAATATTAAAAAATTTTCTTCTGCTCTGATAGAACTGTCTTCTTCCTGCTGGCACGCTCAAATATTCATAAGGAATCCCATCAACCACATTACTAATAATATAAGAATAAAGTGCACTATCAGCTTCTATGGCAGCTGTTTCAATCATCTGTATATCATTTTCCAACTGCAAGCGTTGCATAGCAATATCCGCAGTACGATCAGAAGTTTTATTTCCGCCCTTAGACCTTTCCATGCTTGATACAGAAAGTTCAGTAATTGCACGTAATCTAGACTTCTTCTCTCTATACTGCATGCAGAAATATTTCAATTCACGATAACGATTTGTCGAAATCTTATATTTTTCCATCCGCAAATCCCTTTTATTCGGCATTACTTATACTCCCTCCTAGTATGCTTATGTCTGATCTGCACCCTTTCAATCAATTCAAAATCACAAATCCGTAACAAGTCTTTGATCAGCCCGATCAGCCGCATTGCCTGATAATCAATTTCCATTTCTCTTTTATATATCGCCTGTAAAACTGGTGAAGCAGTTGGATCTCTATAGCCGCTGCCATTACATTCAAGTTCCTTATCCGAATTCCTCATAACCTCTTCGTCCTCCTTCCTGTTTTTCTTGTGTAAATGACTACGCATAACCTGTCAAAAATTCTTCCGATTTTTTTAGTGAAAAATAGAGGTTAAAACCCCACTTTTTTTATAGGCGGATTTTTAAAAATTTGTGGAAACCCGTAAAAAACATTGATTTTCCAACAAAAACAGCCTATCAAAAAATGCCAAATGCGTGCCATTTGGACACTTATCTTTTTGGCACGCCAAAAATAGCTTTTTCAATCATAAAATCAGTGGCTTTTTCGTAATTTTTTGTTCCATATCCTGTTCATATCAATGCTCATTTTTTCTACTTTTTCAAAATCAAACAATCAAAATACCTCCTCTTTTTTGTGCTTTAATTTCAAAAATCATTCATGAATTCCATCCATTTTGGCACCACAAAACAAACAAAAATTGGGATTTTCCACCGCTCTTTTTAGCCTTACATCATCCTTATTAGGGTTGTATGGTTGCTTGCAAGCAGTGCAGATCATAATCTTTCCAGTGCTATTTTCTGCCACGTATTCCCATCTGGCATGAACAATTTCCATGACATCTGCCGCCGGAAAACCATCTACCATTGCTTCCAAATCTGCACTTGTATAGTCCATGTTTTGGGCAATGATTGTGCAGCCATCACTACCATCATTCTCTGGATCAATTGAGTATAATGCATCCATAAATGCTTCTGCATCAATGTATTTTTTCATAGTTGTTCACCTACTTTTTTATCGCAAAATATTACAACTCAACAACAAATTCATCCACTTCAATCACAGTATCAATCTGCTTTTCTGAATAGATTTCTTCCACCTCATCAAAAACTTTTTCCTCCGCTTCTTCGGCTGTATCAGCTTCAACATAAACGAAACCTCTGTAAGAAACTTTGTATTTTGCCATTATTCCTCACCCCACCAAAATGTTCAGCACCCAAACACAGCAGTTACAGTTGCATCCTCAACTTCTGGGATATAACCCAACTTTGTTACAGCTTTAAGTTTTGCATGTTCTACATTTTCCGCTTCAACCACCATAGTCACATGTAATTCAACGATATAATCATCCATGTGAATTTCTCCTTTCATTTCGTATCCTTCTTCAACACATCATCCGCCACTTCTCTGATCTTCTGGCAAATGATTTCAAACCATTCCCGATCACCGTTAAGGATTGTCCGTGCCAAATCCCGCATCAGTCCTTTTTCCTCTGCCCGTAGCCAGATAGCAATGAGATTGGGTTCATTGGGCATCTGGTTATCAAATATCCGATAAAACATATATGCTAGCAGATGTTTCCGAATCTGCAAATTGATTTCATCAAATGTTTTCCAATGCCCGCCAATGGCTTCCCGTCCTAGTTCCAACGCTTTTCCTCTACGTCCAATGAGCACCAGAAAGGCTTCTGCCTGTTCTTTCGTTTCTATCTGTACCATACTGTCCTCCATCTGTGGATTTGTGCGACTTTTTGTATTTTGTGCGAATTTGTGCGACAAAAATCGCACATTCAAAACCCTTGATTTTATTGGCTTTTCTCAATGTTTTTTTCTGTTGTGCAACTTGTGCGACAATTTTTACATACCTCGCATACGTAGAAACGTGTATATAACTATCTTGTATATATACTCATATATATAAGGTGTGTGTAAAACGTCGCACATGTCGCACAATCGCACATTTTCAAAACCAAAACAATGAAAAACATTGAAATTTCAAGGAAAACAGAAGATTTGATTTTTCCGCACATAATTTTTACATACTCCAAAAGTCGCACATCGGTTAAAATGGACATTCCTCACTGTCTGGAACATCCTCCAACTGTAACTGTCCATCTGGGTCTTTTATTACCCAGATACAATGGACTGCCTCGCCATTGATTCGTTTTGTCTTGGTATATCCTTTGCTAACCTCGATTTTCCCTGTCTGTTTCATCCAGCTGAGCAATGATTTTGCGCTGTATCCAGCTTCCACACAGATTTTCTCAAAGCGGCTTTTGATCACATAAAAATAGGTATCATCCACCATACCCCAGCATTCCATGATGTCGTCATCATCATCGAATTTCTTTTTATTGGCTGCCAATGTTTCACGGATGTATTCATACGCTCGTTCATTCACGGACACGTCTTTTTTGGATTTCAGGAAGGGTTTCACGTCCTGTGGTTTCAGTGCCAGACCGTCATGGAATATGGCTTGTTCTGCCAGAAAATCTGCCGCCAGAATCAACGCCATTGCCATGGACTGTTTCCCCGTGGTGTCCATCTGTTCCAGCTCTTTGGAATAGATTTTGTAAAGCTGCGCTGCTGTCGTAAAGCTAGGGTCATTCCGTTCCAGCCATTCCACAAAATACCTTCCGGCAAAGCCAAAATTCTGCAGACAGGTATCTGCCACATGCTTGGGGTCAGCAAATAATGCTGTGGTACATTCCACCTCAATGATACGGTTCACCGCCCCGCCGCCGCTGGAAACCCCTGTAATGGGCATTTCCCCGTTGGTAAGGATGCAGTTGCACCATGTAGGCGTTTCGTCCACGCCGCCGGCTTTATTCCCTCTGGTCTTGCCGACACCTTCTGACAGCTTGTATATCTCCTGGTCAAAACTTTCCCGACTGGAAGCAATCTGCAATTCGTCCATGATCAGTGGCATATTGTAAACAAACGCCGCAGAGCGTTCCTTCCCTACGGCAGTGCTGTTGAATGTCTGGATATACCGTCCCGGTCTTGGGTCTGCCCAAACGGAAGCAGCAAGCATCAACCCAACAGTCTTTCCTGCCTCCGTACCACCCCAGAAATGGACGAAAAAAGGCAGGCAGTTCAATGGCTGCACTAACACCGATGAAAGACTCGCCGCAATGAGAAGCCGCCCGTAGAGGCTATTTTTGCGAACATCCAGAGCCATTTCAAACCACTGGGTAAAATCTCCAACCTGTTTCACGCTGTCAAAAAAGTTCTTGCAGGACACATCCCCGTCAAACTCCAAATGCTCTACATACGGCGAAAAACCATAGTCTTTTACCCAACCCAAACGCCCAATGCTGCTGACCTCCTCAATACGCTCATAGTTGAGATTTTCCGCATCATGGAGATACCGCACCAGAAGTCTGGCATTCTCGCTGTTCACAGCCACACCTCGCTCGGCTAAATCCAGTATCTGTGATGCACTGGCAAGGGTTCTCTTGCTTTCCACCAACGACCGCCAGAAATTGCCTTTTTTGTATTCGATCTTCAGCTTTTCCGTATTGTTGTCGATATTGACCAGACGCTTAGTGGGCAAGATGGGGTGGATGCACGCCAGCATCTCCCCCATTTCTGTTTCCACCCGGATGCCGTCATCATCGGCGATCCAGTTGCCGCAGTCCAGCTCTATGGGCTGCCCGGAAAAATTGGTGGCGTTTTTGATAGCACGCCCCTGATTGCCCATAGACTTGCAATATTCTTTGAATAGTGCCTTGAAATTCCGCACTTTTACCGCATTGGCGATTGCCGTCATTTGCTCAATAGCTTGGATAAATACAAAATTATTGTCCCGATAGCGGTAAACGACCTCATAAGGCTCTGTTGTCTCCAGAAAATCTTCTTTTGTATATTCTCTAAATTCCAAGATCACCACCGCCTAAGATTTTTACGATTCTCGCGCCAGCCTCCTCTTTTCTGCAAAACAGGAATTGGCAGCCATGCCGCTGTTCCATGGCAGAAAGGATTTTATACAGGGTTTCTCCTGTGGTGGCTTTCGGCGAAAACCGCAGTCTGGGGTTACTCCATCTGTTCACATCCTCTAATGTACGGATACCGTTTTCCTCCACTAGAATAATGAGCCGTATCCCCAGCTGTTTTGCCAGTTCCAGTTCCTCCACAAAACGCCGATGCTGCTGGGTCACATTACCGCAGACTTCCAGCAGTCCAGACTTTGTGTCAATACAAACGCTCTGGTCGGTTGGCAGAGTATAATCCCCTACCACCAACTTAGATCGCACCACCTCAACGCCATTTTTCGCAAACCACTGATGTTTTGCCTCATGTTTTTTCGCCTGTTGACGAGTATCTTCCAATAAAATCATGGAAATCACCTCCATCAGAATGGCACATCGTCATCACTCAGGCTGTCATCCACAGGATAGAAACCATCCCTGTTGCCAGCTGGATTGTATTTTTTCAGCTCCGGCACAGTAAAGTCTCCCTTGCGGATTTTTTCCACACTTCTGACAGCCGAAACATACAAACGTTTTTTCACTTTGCCGTCATTTCCCATATATTCTTCCTCTGCCAATACCAGCCCAACCAGCTTTCCTTCCAGCCGCTTTTCCTGATTTTCAAAGACAAAACCAGGATTGCTTTCCTTGACAGCCGTCAAAAATCCCTTGAACATAGGCAGCGCTTTTTCCTTGTAGGAACGGTAAAATGTGCCGCCCCAGAAGGATCTTGATTTGTAAAGTTCCTGATAATACCCTTTGTGGGTTCCTTCCGCAATGTCATACTCAATTTTCAGGTATTCTTTAGCAGGCACGTCCACCACGCACTTCATTTCGCATACATAACCGCCCGGCATCAGGCGGTCAAATTCCACCTGATCAGGCACCTCATTCCAGTTAATGTTCTTCATCTTCTTTCCCTCCGTTCAATTCCCAATATTCTCTGATGGTGGTATCCACCAGCTTCAAATCGTTGTCCATCTTCCCCTCAAACATATCCATGGGGGATTTGGCTGGATTCGTTCCATCAGAATTTGTCAAAAAATAATGCTCCGGTCCTTCTGCTACACAAAGCAGCACAATGGAAAAGAGCCCTTCCACCGTCAGCTGACTGTCCAGCATTTTCCCCTGGGTCTTTGCTTTCAGCCGCCCATCATCCGCCTTTTCTGTATGATGCAGAAAATAAACAATCACATCCGGCGGCGTATACCGCACCACAAAATCAATGAGATTTCGGAAATGCAGCGCCATGTCTGTAAATTTTCCATATCCCGTTTCCTTTGCCCGATCGAAAGCCTCGAATGCCATCAAATATTGACTATCGTCAATGACATAGGTCTTTAAGTTGGGCTTGGATAATGTTTTCAAAATGGTGTCATATCTGGCATTATCTGCTTTGGGCAATTTTTTCCGAAAAGGCAACGGCTTCCCTGCCACATTAAAAATGCCCACTTCGTTTTCTGTAAAATTCCGCAGACTGGTACTTTTCCCGCTGCCGCTTTCCCCTAATATCAAAACTGGAATCCCCATGTGCTCACTCCTTCCTGTTTCTGGCATCTTCCACCAGCAAATCCTTGATTTTTCGGATTTCATCCTGTTTTTTCTTTTTCAGATTGTACAGACCACCCAACTGTTTTTCGATTTCGTCCAGTTCAAAGGCAATCTCTCCAAGACGTTTCCACAATGCTTCCTGATTCAATCCACCCACCGTCTTTCTATGCAATCATCGCAGCCGATGATTTTTTGATCTCTTTCATACAACACGCTATATTCCTGGCTGCTGCATTCCGGGCAGGGTGCCAGTGGTTCCTGGCAAGCCCCGCATCCGTCACACTCTTTTTGCTGCTTGATACACATATAAGCCATCACGCATCTGCTTCCTCTCTTGGTGTTTCCACCTCTGTTGGCAGTTCAAACCCCAGCATGGCAGCACACATTTCTCGGGTGATGCTGTATTTTTCTTGCGCTACATAGGCGGCAAAAGCTTCCACACGACCTACCAGCATAGCACATTCTTCTCCTGCATTTTCCGCTGTAAAATCAATATATTTATTCATTGCAATTCCTCCTGTTTTCTGATACGATAATAGTGATTTTTATTTTTCTTTTCCTCCCACACTGCGCGCCAACGCAAGGGAGGATTTTTATTTGCTGTTTTTCGCTTTGATCTGTGCCGCTGCGTAATAGCGGTTTTTCCAGTCACGCTTGTCCTGCTGCAGGGCTTTGATTTCCTCCAGAGCAACTCCTAGAAAAAGAATCAACACTCCGATTACCACCAACAGCGTAATGATAAGCTTGTCCATCTTTTTTCCTCCTCTCCATGCGACGCTTGTATGCACATTGCGGGCAAAGATAGCCGTGTCTGGTGTCCTGTTCTTTGGCAATATTCCAGATTCGACCGCAGTCGCCGCAAACCACATACCGATATCCCGGTTTTAACATTTTTGGTTCCTTTCTATGCTTGTCCACTGGCAGGACCGAAGTCCCGTCATGCCTTTTGCGCCGTCACGGCTTCTTTTTCTTTCTGCCGTTGGAGGCTTAGCATTTTTTTTGTCATACAGTACATTGGTGATGTGCCGCCGGAGGCGTTCTGCTTCCTCCGGGGTTTTCTCACAATAAGATACGGTCACACGGTATTCCTTTTTTGGTTTCGACATATGTAACACCTCCTGTTGCAGTGTATGTGGTTGACGGTTTGTCCTATGAAACCACATTTCAGTCTTTCAGTCCTAACAACCAGTCAGCACTGATGCTGTATGCCTCACACAATAACGCAATAGTCATACCATTGGGTATTGATTTATCAATAAAAATGCGATATAAGGTATTTCTGTGAACGCCTGCAAGTTCGGCGAAATGACCTTTTGATAGTCCGCTTTCTTTCCAGACTTTATATAGGCGTTCCGAAAATAAATCTATTCGTTCTGCATCTGTCATGCTGTCACCTCGCCCCCCAAAAACTTTTCATTTTGTGAAACAATTCGTTGCAGTATGCAAACAAATATGATACAATATATACGGAAATTAATTTTATAACACACAAAATATTGTAGAAAGGATGATGCTCATGCAAATGACACCCGTAGTTTCATCAAATATCCACTCTATTGGCTATGAAAACTCCACATTATATGTACGTTTTCATTCTGGTAGCTTGTACGCCTATTATCATGTTCCTGAAAGCATCTATATTGGTCTTATGAATGCCCCTTCTCATGGTCATTTTTTGCATAAACATGTAAAAGGTCATTTCTCATATAAACGATTGTCCTAATCAACAATAATGAATACAATGGCGGGACCTTCAACGGCTATCTTTTTCGTTGATTCAGGTTCCGCTACTATTTTTTAACACCTTCCCTCTGTTCAAGAAAACGAACCAATTCACAAGTTTTTATCTTTTCCATCTTTTCCTCCTATTCCATTTTGATAAAAGAAATCGCAAAACTCCTGTTTTGTTATTTTCAATAACACAGCTATTTTTTCTGCTTCCAACAATGTCATGGGACGAACATTGTTTATCTTCTGGTTGATTGTAGGTGTCGCAAGATCTAAAAAATTTTGCAATATCTTGCTGTGTTAATCCCAGTTCAATCAATCTGATTTTTATTTTTTTCGTGTCGACCAAAATTTCCTTCACCTCCTTATCTTCAGAAAGCACTCAACCATTCGTTGCATTTCTAATCCAAATATCCTCAAAAGACCAAAGGCTTTCTCTGCATCTGAGTAAGTCACAATCAAATTTATAACATTAGAAAATCGCCTGTCACACGAAAACATAATTCTCCTGCAGCAGTGTTGTTGGCAGTTCTCCCTTTCCCAAAGTGACAGTTGTGGAAATTTTCGACATTTTTTAGTATTTAGTACAAAGTGCTCTATATGCTGTGTAGGGTATCAAAGAACAATTTGATGTATTTTGAATATCAATTATAACCTTTTCCATTGACATCACCTCCCCATTTTGTTTAATATATTAGACGATTAAGACGAAAAAATCTCACTCACTTTGCATCCAAGTGCATTAGCCACTTTTAAAAGAGTTTCCGTTGTAGTCACAACTTCTTCCCCAGATTCAAGTCTGGAAATGATTGCTCTGGAAACCCCTGCTTTTTCAGAAAGAGCTTCCTGCGTCATTTTTTTCTTTTCTCTCATCATCTTGATTTTGTACTGCAATATACTCACCTCCATATTGTTTAATTTATTTGACGAATAAAGTCTAGCATATTAGACACAGAGTGTCAATACTTTTGTTTAATTTATTTGACAAAAAATATTCCGCATTGTATAATACAGTAAACAGAAAGGAATGGTCATTATGACACTGGGAGACCTTATTAAAAAATATAGAAACGATAACAATTTAAGTATGGCTGAATTTGCCTCCAAATCTGGGCTTAGCAAAGCTTATATTTCTTTATTAGAAAAAAACAAAAATCCAAAAACAGGAAAAGAAATCACCCCATCCATTGATGTTATCAAAAAGGTTTCAGATGCAATAGGAATGAACTTTGATGAAGTATTTTCATCCATTGATAGTACAACAAAAATAGTAATTCCCAAAATTCCCCTTGAAGTTTTTGACACCCGTAAAGCAGAAGAAGAATTCATAAAAAATGCAATAAATATTATGCTTGAAAATACCTTTCCTGTTCCAAAAACAAAAAAAGTCCCCCTGCTCGGCACAATTGCCTGTGGGGAACCGATTCTGGCAACGGAAAATATTGAAGCTTATATAGATATGGATTCAGATGTCCATGCAGACTTCGCCCTGCGCTTCCAAGGAGACAGCATGATCAATGCCCGCATTATGGACGGTGATATCGTTTATATTCGAAAACAGGATATCGTAGAAAATGGTGAAATTGCCGCTGTCCTTATGGATGATTGCTCAGAAAGCCAAGCTACTTTGAAGCGAGTTTATATTTCTGATGATAAGATTCGTCTTTGCGCAGAAAATCCTAACTACCAGGACATGATATTCTTTGAAGAAGATATGAATAAAGTACGCATCATCGGAAAAGCCATCGCTTTTTTAAGTGCAGTGAAATAAGAAAGGAAGATGTTATGGACATACTTTACCAACGCATCGCCCTTCTTGGCGAAAAATACCATGCGGATAAAATCGTTCTTTTTGGCTCCCGTGCCAGAGGTGACCACAAAGAACGCAGTGATATCGATCTTGCCATATACGGGATTTCAGAAAAAGACCAGTCGTCTTTCTGGTCTGATATAGACGACCTACCTACTCTTCTAGAATTCGATCTGGTTCATATCACACCAGATACAAATCCGGAACTAATCCAAAACATTGAAAAGGATGGTGTCATTTTATATGAAAAAAGTTGCTAATTTCCTGCAGGCAGTACAACGGCTGCGGGAAGCAGTGGAAGAACATTTGAAACATCCCAATAATGATGTCATTCGGGATGGTATGATCCAGCGTTTTGAATTTACCTTTGAGCTTTCCTGGAAAGCCGCAAAAGAATACCTGCTGGATCAGGGCGTTGCAAATGAGTTAAATTTTCCTAAGCAGGTGCTGAAAACCGCTTACGGGAATCAAATGATCAACGACGAAAGCGTCTGGCTGGACATGCTGGAATCCAGAAACCGCACCTCTCATATATACGATGATCGTATTGCGGCAAAAATTGCCAGAGATATTTCTACTCGCTTCCTGCCAGTACTGGAAGATCTGGCGGAATATTTCCGTGAAAATTAACCTAATCTAAAAAATAAAAAAATCCCCTCTCCTGCGCCAACAGGAAAGGGAACTTCATAAGCGGTCGTAAGATACAACCACATATCGCAACTGTATTGTATCATAAGACCGCTCTTTTTGCTATACCCTAAATATAGGAAAAGGAGGTCTTTTGTATGGTAGCTATTTACGCAAGACAATCCATCGACAAAAAAGACAGCATCAGCATCGAAAGCCAGATAGCCTTTGCCAAACGGGAAATTTTTTCGGAAGAGTGCAAAATCTACGAGGACAGCGGTTATTCCGGCAAAAATACCAACCGCCCCGCTTTTACGGAAATGATGCACGACATCCAAACGGGACAGATCGAAAAAGTGGTGGTCTATCGTCTGGACAGAATCAGCCGTTCCATCGTAGACTTTGCAGATTTCATTGATGTGCTGGAAAACAACGGCATCTCCTTTGTTTCTGCCACAGAAAAGTTTGATACTTCCACACCAATGGGACGTGCCATGCTGTATATCATCGTTGTTTTTGCCCAGCTTGAGCGTGAAACCATCGCTGAACGTGTCCGGGATAACTATTATGCCCGTATCAAAAAAGGCGCCTGGGGCGGCGGTCCTGCTGCTTATGGCTACAATCTGGCGCGTACCACATTAGATGGTAAGAAAGCCACCATTTATGAACCCAATGCTGATTTGGAAATCGTATCCCAGATTTTTGATACATACGCCCAGCCTTATACCAGTCTGGCAGATGTGCAAAAAGTCCTGATCCGCAGTGGTGCTCTTTCTGCCGGCGGCGTCAATTTTGATAGTGTGAAACTTTCCGGCATTTTGAAAAATCCCGCTTACGTCCAAGCGGATATTGCCATTTACAATTACTACAAATCCAAAGGCGCCATCATGGCAAACAAACCAGAGGATTTTGACGGCACCCATGGCTGTATCCTTGTGGGCAAACGGGATGCCAGCGAGCGGAAATATAAAGATGTGTCTAATCACCTGCTTGCCATCGGGCATCACAACGGCATCGTGGACAGCAGCACATTTCTCTATTGTCAGGAAAAGCTGTCCAAAAATCGGCAAATAAAAAACACCGGAAAAGGAAAACATTCCTGGCTCACAGGGCTTGTGAAATGTGGTCATTGTGGTTATGCTTTTTCCGTCCGGTTTGCCAGTACCAAAGATGGGCGCATCCCTTACTTCGTCTGCTCTGGGAAGTATTTACATAAATGTTGCGATGCAAAACAGACCCATCGAGTACGGGAGATCGAAGCGCAAGTGCAGGCACGGCTCATTCAAGAAGCGGAAGCCTACCATCTGGCAAGAGAAAAACGGGAAAACAATGTCATCAAACAACATCAGCAGAAAATCGCAGACATTGACAGCAAAATCGAAAATCTGATTTCTACACTGGAAAATGTCAGCCAAATTTCTGCTGAATACATCAACCGCAGAATCGAAACCCTCCACCAGGAAAAGCAACTCCTGATTCATCAGTATTCAGAAGCACTGACGGAATTCAATGCAATTGAAATCATTCCTTTTACTGCGGAAGATTGGGAAAACATGTCCTTTGAAGACCGGCATGATATTGCAAAAAGTATGATTGACCGTGTAGTTTTGAGTGAAGATGGCGTGGCTGTTCGGTTCAAATAAAAGGAGGAAAAGCAAAAGGCGCTCGCCCATAAGGAAGTAATTTATTAGTCGTAGGACGGCATAACTGAAAGGTCTTGCCGCCCTTCCTTTTTTACTGTTCCACGGTCTGATCGTCACTCGGCAGACTGACTTCTCCGATGAAGTTCCAGACTAGTTCAATCTTCTGTCTGCGGTGTCCTCTGGACTTATACAGCGTATGGATGATGATCTTCTTTACAAACTCACTGACGATGGTGAGCATAAGTTCCCGGATACTTACATACTTCCACACAATGGCTGTAAAGCCATCAAAGTCAATTCAAAGATTTCTACTGTTCCCCCAAATATCTGCCCTAAATGCATAGAGTCGATTATTCTATACACTGTGTAAACAGTATGTAGCCGAATATTCTTGCAATCTTGCATTTTTCGAAAAATATCTTGCATTATCACAAGAAATATGGTATTATATTCGCAAGAAAGGATGTGATAACTTGTTAACGAGTGCAAAATTGCAAGAAATTATCTTGAATCTTCTTGCTGACATGAAACCTCATTCCGTGCAAAATATGAAAACCTATTTAGAGCAATGTGGCGCAACGGAATATAGCGAGGGGCAGTTTGCCGGATCGATCAATACCCTGTTAAGAAATAAAACTATTATTAAAATAGACCGAGCAATATATATGCTTGCAAAAGAAAGTAGAGGTGCAGATAACATGAAATACTGTTTTGTAGTTTCTCCGATTGGTGAAGAAGGTAGTGAAATTAGAGCAAACGCTGATAAATTGTTAAAGCACATCATCAATCCGGTGTGCCAAAGTTGTGGTTTTAGCGTCGAAAGAGTAGACCAGATTAATGATTCGGATTCAATAACACAAACGATTATTGACAAACTTTTATCTGCCGATTTGGTCATCGCAGATATCTCAGGACATAATCCTAATGTTTTTTACGAGATGGGTTATAGAAAGTGTACCGGAAAACCTATTATTCACCTCAAATGTAAAGGAGAAAATCTCCCCTTTGACGTGAATACCATTCGGACTTTTGAATATGACCTAACTGACTTGGATAGTGTTGAAGCTGTTAAAGAACGCTTGCAACAAACAATTTCAGCAATTTCTTTTGAATCTGCTGACGAATCAGAGGAAAATGCGAACAGCAAAAATGACAATACATTTTCTGGTTTGTTACCTGTACTTTATCAAATTCAAGATTCTATTACAGATTTAAAAACTGAAATTTCCAAAAAAGATAATGAAACCTTACAGACACTCATGCAAACTAGCTTAAACAATGCAGCAAAATCAGAATCGGCTGACGCAATTATGATGAAAGTATTACTTCCAGAGTTACTCCGAAACCCAGAATCTTTTAGCAATTTAATGCAGATTGCAGAAATGACTAATAACAACAAAAAGAAATAAACAACAAAAAGCTCACGCTCTTTAAATTGAGCGTGAGCTCCTTATTACCTTCCTGTCTGTCAGCCGTTAAGCTCGTATGTTTTATACTTCTTTATTGGCATTCACTAGTCGCTTTTCCTCTTTTCTTTTTGTTTCCTATGTATCCACATCCCACTGGATAGAATCATACCCATTTTCCTTTGCCGTTCGGATTACGTTATCGTTATACTCTCCAAATGGCGGGCGGAATAAATTCATATCAATGCCGGTCAATTCTTTTACAGCCTGATGACACCCTTGCAATTCCTCAGTGATCTGCTCTGACGATAAAGTGCTCATATGGGGATGCGTTGCTGAATGATTGCCCAAATCATGCCCAGCGGCAGCAATTTTTTCTACTTCTTCCGGATACTTATCCACCCAGTACCCACAAAGGAAAAAGGTCGCTGTCACATCGTTATCGTCTAAAATCCGCAGCAGCTCATCTGTATCATCTGCACCCCATGCAGCGTCAAAACTGACCGCCACTTTTTTCTCCTCTGTCTGCACGCAATAAATGGGCAATTCCCGTTTTGTCTGCGCCGTCAGCACTGCCGAAGTGTATTCTGCCACCGGCGGCAAAAAATGCGCACCTAGTCCAATGGCCGCTAACACTGCTGCCCCTAAAACCACATATTTTTTCTTGAAATAAATCGCACGGAAAAATTGCATGTTCTTCCCTCCGTTTTTCTTTTATCCTATGCGAAAAACATCTTTTCTATGATAAAAACGGACAAGTATTCGGAAAAGAAGACATTTTCCCCGGGTCTTTTTCATGATATTTATTTCTCAAATTTTTTCAGATTATAGGAAAAAATGTTCCATATCCTCTGGCGAAATCAAAGATTTTTTGCTGTCTGCCTCTGTAATGGGACGAACAGGTCTGCATGGATTACCATAAGCCAGATAATTATCAGGAATATCTTTTGTGACTACGCTTCCCGCACCAATGACCACATTATTCCCAATATGCACGCCGCCAATAACAACGGTATTGCAAGCGATCCATACATTGTCACCAATGTGAATCTCATCGGCATATTCCGCCATGGTGGTTTTCCCTTCATCATCCAGCCCCATTCTTTCCTGAGCAATCAACGGATGGGACGTCGCCATCAAAGAAACATTAGGGCCAAAACAAACATTATCCCCAATATAAATCCGCGCGTCGTCCATAACTGTCAGATTAAAATTGGCAAAAAATTCTCCCCAATAAAGGTATGAGAACCATAATTGAACTGGATGGGCCCCTGAAAATAGTACACCTTCCCGATTTTTCCGATGAATTCCTGAATGATCGGACTTCTCTCAGGATCATATTCATCCATAGCGTTGTATTTCTGACAGGCAATATGGGCTTTATGTTTAATGTCCTTTAATTCCTGTTTTCTTGGGTCAAACATTTTTCCAGCAAAAATTTTTTCTTCTTCTGTCATGATAAACACCTTCCTTTCCCACTCTCTATTTCCTATTTTAGCACCGCTTTTTTCAAAATACCAGCCTCTGATCTTCCCCATTGCTTGACAATTCCACGTCATTGTGCTTGAATAAATACAATGAAAAGGAGTGTTGCATATGTATATCACAGAATTAGAAACCCCCGCTGTTTTACTTGATCTGGATATTGCTGAAAAAAATCTTCAGACATATCAGCAGGCATGTGACAAGTATGAAAAATCACTTTGGCCCATGGTCAAAACCCATAAAAGCAGCTATCTGTTAAAGAAGCAAATGGAATTGGGTGCAGAAGGCTTTTTGTGCGGCACCATTGACGAATGCGAAATGGCAGTGGCTGCCGGCGCAGGAAAAATCATGTATGCCTATCCCCCTGCCAATCCCAAAAACATCAGTCGCCTTGCCGCCCTTGCACATCAGGCAGATGTAATCATCCGCATTGACCATCTAGACGTAGCTCATATGCTGGAAAGTGCTGCCGAAAAAGAAGGCATCACATTTTTCTATTCCATTATCGTAGATATGGATTTTCACCGTTTCGGCATCGCCCCTTCCAAAGTGGTTGCTTTTGCCCAGGAAATGCAGCAATTCTCTCATCTGAAGTTTTTCGGCATTTCCACACATCCCGGACAGGTTTATGGCTGCACAACTGAGGAAGAACGTCAGTCCGTTGCGAAACTGGAAACAGAAACCATGGGCAGTGTAGCTGCTGATTTGAAAGCTGCCGGATTTACAGACTTTTTTGTTACAAGCGGCTCTACTCCCACATTTGCGCTGACAGTGGATCATCCGGAAATCCAGATTTATCATCCCGGCAATTACATCTACCACGATGCCATTCAGATTGCTTTAGGCAGCGCAGCAGAAGCCGACTGTTCTCTGTCTGTTCTTGCCACCATCGTTTCCCATCCTTCTGAAGATGTGTTCCTTTGCGATGCAGGTGCAAAATGTCTGGGACTGGATCAGGGGGCCCACGGCAGTGCCGCCGTTACTGGATTCGGCATTGTAAAAAACCATACAGAATTGACAGTTTATGGCCTTTCTGAAGAAGTTGGCAAAATCAAAGTCAATGGTACCACTTCTCTGAAAATCGGTGACAAAATCCAGATCATTCCCAACCATTCCTGTTCTTCCGCTAACCTTACCAGCTGGCTGGTAGGTGTCAGAAATGATATGGTAACCGAACAGATTCCTGTGGATGTACGCGGAAATACAAAACAGAAAAAATAACAGCAAAAAAGAGAATCGCTCTAAGGCTATTTCATCAGAAAACAAATATGGCTGGAATCCTTACCATACAAAGGGTTCCAGCCATATTATTTTCTTTAGAATATCAAAGCAAAAGTGCTTTCCTTTTTGATTTCGGAACACATCCTTACAACCGCTGTTCCTTTCTCATTCTGTTTTCATAAGTGGAAATATGAGAAAAACCAAGTTCTCTCAGCATTTGATAGGTTTTTTCAATACCAAAAGCCAAGTCAGAAGCACGATGGGCATCAGAACCAACGGTCAATAAGTTGCCGCCGCATTCACGATACCATTTCAACACTTGCGGTGTGGGCAATGTTTCTCCTGTACCTTTATACAAGCCCGATGTGTTGACCTCTATGCCTTTTTCCCGCTCCATTAATATGGAAAACAATTCCTTATACTGCTTTTCAAAAGGTCTTAAATCCACCTGTTTTTCCAACTGACGATACAAATAACGCTGTGGCAATGTGATATGCCCCAATACGTCAAAATCGTAGTCTTTCGCCAGTGTAATCTCTGCATCCAAAAAAACGACCATAAAGTTCTTCCAAATCCACAGAGGCATAATCCAGTCGATCCAATTCCAAATCTTTTTCCAGATTATGAATGGAGCCAATGATAAAATCAAAAGAATAATTTTCCATCAACCGACGATATTCTTTCGGATTTGCTTGGGGCTGGCCCAATTCAATGCCATTGCGAATCACCAACTGACCAGCATATTTTTGCTGCGCAGTCTGCATGGCTGTCTGCCGTTTCTCCAAATCTATTTCATCTTCAAACACACCATGGGTCAAAAAATCCGCATGGTCTGTAATGGCCAACTCCCGCAATCCCAATTGAATGGCTTTTTCACACATACGTTCCAATGATTCCTCACTGTCACAGGAAAATCCCGTATGGGTATGGTAATCAAATAAAAACACCTGAACACCTCCAAATTTCTTCTATGGGCATTATACCCTACCATTTGGATACTGGCAATAGACTTAGCTCTTTCTGTTTTTCCGGCAAATATAAAAACAGCGGCAGTTGCCTGCCGCTGTCTGAGTCATATGAACTTAATGGATATCTACCCAAGATTCATAGCTGTTCTGATCTGCTCTTGTATAGTCATGACCATTTGCCGCTTCCATCATGGAACCATATGCCCAATGACCAAAGCTCAGATCACTGAATGTACGCAGTTCTTTCAGATGTTCCATCATAAAGGACATATCTGCCGCACGGTTTTCCATACGATTGATAACACTTGTCACTTCCGCACGAGTGATGTAACGGTCGGGGCCAAATGTGCCGTCAGGATAACCGCTGATCCAGCCATTCTGTGTTGCGCCTGCAATAGCACCATAATACCACATGTTCTGAGGTACATCAGGGAAACTGCAAGCTGTGCCTTTGCCAGCATTTGCAAAATTCATTGCCATGGTAACAAATTCTGCACGAGTAATGGGTGCATTGGGTTTGAATGTACCATCGGGATAGCCGCTGATAACGCCCTTGCCTGCCAAAGTCATAACAGCTTTTGCACACCACTGGTTTGCAGGAACGTCTGTAAACGCTTTTGCATCACCGTTTTTATCTGCCAGCAGGTTATAGAACATAGTCGCTGCTTCTGCACGGGTGATTGTCTTGTCAGGGCCAACAGTGCCATCGGGATAGCCGCTGATGTATGCGCTGTGGCTTTCTGTTTCTGCATCTTTCCATACAGCATAGAGATCTACGCTGCTGCCAGGCATACGGAAAGTATCACCAACTTTGTAATCTACTTTGCCGTCTTCATCCAAACTCCAGCCTGCCAGTACTTTGCCAACAGGTGCAGTAAATACGTTACCTTTTACGGTAACGGTTTCACCGGGGATGAATTTGCCGTCTTTCACAGTATCGTCATCGTTGTGATAACGAACGTAGTAGGTATTGGAAGTGTGGCTGCCACCGGAAGATCCACCATCAGATGCTTTGCCGTCCCAAACTAAAGCAAAGGGACTGAAGCCGCCGGAACCAATCTTAAATTCAATATGATCGTCCAGTTTTGTGAATTTCACAGGACTTACTTTGCAGCTTGCAATATCGCCAGCTACTTCATTGTTAGACATATCACGATGAAGATCTTCAAAATGCAGAAGTTCAAATTCTGTTGTCTTATCTGTGCCTTCCGGATAAGGCCAGTAAACAGTTACATCTTTGGATGCTTTCACCCATGTATTACCGTTATGTCTTTCTACCAAATCCAGATATTTCAGATCAAATGCACATTCATTATAAGAATTCTTCAATTCTGTTTTTGCACGATCTTTCAAAAGTTCTGTGCGATTGTTTTCGGATGCTGTATTTTCGATAATATTATCGAACAGCAGCGCAATTCCATCCTTGCTTGCAAATACATCACCTGCATTAATGGTAAATGTTGTGTTGCTATCTGCTTTCAATGCAGGTGCTCCAACTTGCAGAGTAGGATTTGCGGAAACATCAGCATATTTCACCTGATTTGTAGTACCGCGAACTTCCAGAGTTGCATCCTGTCCAATAATAGGATATTTATCATTGCCTACTTTTGCAACTACTGTACCAACGGCACCTTTATAGATTGCCATGTGCAGCTTCTGATTCAGCGCATCGCCTACTTTAAATTCATCGCTGACAACCTTTGTGCCGTCGTCTTTTGTAAATTCTACACGAACAGGTTCCTGATTAATGCCAGATTCTAATTTATAAACCCGTGTAGATTCACCATCATAAGGAACTGCTTGCCATGTTTTTCCTGATGTTTCTTCTACAAACCGGATTTCATTTATGTTAATTCCATCAGGCAATTCGAAAATGAAACCAGGTTCAGGCAAAGAACTACTTGATTCAACTTGACCGTTTTCATCATTTACAACGTGGTCGAAGCCCTGTTCACCGCCCATGTAAACAATCATATCTGCCAATTTCACTGTTACACAGGATTCTTTTGCTACCAATTGGGTCTGAACTGCATTGGCAGGTACAAATACAACCTCTGGAGAAACATCTTGTCTCTCAAATTCCCCATTGAAATCGCCACTTGCTGTTACAACTGCATTTTCACCTAATTCACTGGCATCTGCTGCAAACTTCAATGTTACATTTTTGCTTGCTGCGCTCTGCCAATTTTCTTTCATTGAACAAGTTACAGTCAATGTATCTCCAGTATATGTAGCATTAAACTTATCAAACATGTCACTGATGTATGTGATCTGTCTAGGATCAATATTTACATTTTTATCGAACCGCACATTCATTGTAATGTTTTCCAGATTTTCACCAGCTACCAATCTGTTTGCCAGATTTTCACTCATTTCATAAGTTACGGTATAGTCAATTACAGCACCATCTTCCATTGTTACTGCATTGGGTGCAGTAATATTCATTGTGCCGTAATCTTTGGTAGGCTGTACCAATGCTACCGC
>BBZU01000004.1 GCA_001304995.1 Clostridia bacterium UC5.1-1D10
CGATACAGGAGGCGCAGCTTGAGAAAATGCGCTTAAAAGCAAAAAAGCTTGAGAAAGTTGTTATCGTTTTATCTGTCGTCATGCTGCTTGTTTATATAGTTGTGGGGTGTATGCTTGCATTCCAGGAGAATGGAATAGCTACCCTGTCTGGTGTAAAAGCCGTAATTTTTGTTGTAGAGATTATTCTTGTAGTAGCTGTTGTGGCACTGGGAACGGGCTTGCTCTTATGGATGATTATTGTAAAACATGCTTATGATAAGTTTAATTTAGGTTTTAAATCAAAGTATGTACTGCAAGTTATCAATGCCGTAGAAGGTTTTGAAAAACTCCAATATGTGCCAAAAGGTGGCTTTACATGGGATGATGTCAGAAATGCGGCAGCCGTAAACTGTGGTGATAAAAGATATTACGATAGTGAAGATTTGCTTATGGGAGAATATGAAAACATCAGATTTCAGATAAGCGACGTGTGTACACGTAAAATGGTTCGTATGAGTAAAAAGAATCGTGTTGAAGAAATATTCAGCGGACAGATGATTTGTTTGGATCAATTTGACGACAAAAAGAAAAGCAATGGACATGTTCAGATTTTTGAGAAAAAGTTTATGTCCAATATGATTGGCTGGAAGGCTGAAAATGAAATTCATACGGAAAATGAAGTGTTTAACAGCCGTTTCAGCGTATTTGCACATGATGAGCATAACGCGTATTACATCTTGACGCCGCAGCGCATGGAAAAAATCATGCATTTTGCAGACGTCATGAATGGGCAGGTATCCTTTGTATTTCGGGATGAAAAGTTATTTGTGGCAGTCAGACGAGACAGTATGTTTGATGCAAGTATGGATGAACCTGTTTCAAAGCAAACAAAGAATATCCTACAAGATGCGGAATTTATCCAAATGGCAAAGGAAATTCTCATTGCTTCGTAATCGTAGTTTTCTGAAACAGGAGCAGAGAGAAAATTAAAAAGGGAGCGGGGTCTATGAAATCTTTTTGGTGGCATTAATGCCTGCACTGATACCGATTGTGCTGTCGTTGGTTTTTATTCTGGTTCTTCGTGCTGTTTGTATTCGCGTCCAAAGACCAAGGGAACAAAGAGGTGATACATACACACCATTATCACCAACACTGCAATGGATGAATACAGCCGGTTCTATACTGCTGGCGACTAACCAAGACAATTTCCGTTACATGGCAGGTATTTACTATCCCGGAAATGAAAATAAACCGGAACTTGTTGATTCCATAAAAAGATCTCTTTGGGATTACTGGGGCATACAGGGACACGAAAGCGTTATGGATGCAATGACGCGTCTGGTTCGTTCCGGCATGCGGGTATGGTATGGAGAAGAAATGGGAAAGTTGGAAAATATATATCGTGGTTATTCAGAAGAAGAACTGATTAAGGTTGCCAAGCAGGAAAATCCAAAAGCCGATGAGGACAGTTTTCTTCCCAAAATGATGATGGCTTACAGAAGATATGGTGAAAATGCACTCCTTGGCTGGGATATGGGGCGTGCCGCTTATATCATACAGTGGTGTTACTTTGTGGGCTATGTTTCCATGGAAGAAGTTCTGGAGATTGGTGTAGAAGCTGGAAAAAAGGCACAGCAATATTTTCAGAATTTGGAAGAAATGATGGAAAGTTATCTTTTGGGTGGGCAATATTGGCAAAGAGAAGACGCTTCCAATTCTGATTCTATGACAGCAAAGCGCTGGAAGATATATGAGGCCCTTTGGAAAGGGCAAAAGCCGTACAAAATGATTCCATACACAACTATTCCCTTTGATACGCCTCTATCTAAAGAGATCATTACAGACAAGTATGGCATTATGCCGGCGTATCAGCAGCATTACAAAACAGAAAATAGTTAAAACGGGCAGGTGAAAAATCATGGCGATGATCGAACAAAACATCAGTGGTGTCAAGCTGGAAAAGCTGCGTCAAAAAGCGGTGAAGAAAACGAAGTTTTTGAAAAAAATGCCGAAAGTGGTTTTTGTTGTTTGTTTGCTTCTTGCTATGTTAAAGCCAAGAAATATCGGACTCTTTTTGATCCTGACCAGTGGTGAGGGGCTGGACTTAGGAACCATTGGGATTGGCATACTGATGATTATAGGCGAGATTTTGTTGGCGTTTTTGTATAGCGGCAGCGGCGATTGGGATTTATCTTTTGCTGTCATGGAAGAAAACATATAATGAATTTAATGATAATTATAAAAACAAGTACGCCTTACTGAAAATAAGAGAAGTTCCTGGGTTTTCCAATTTGAAATATGCCGCAAAACAGGGGATTTCATTTGATGAACTGGCAAAAGTGGGTCTTTTGCCGGGACGGGAAAAATCATTTTATGAATCTGGAGATTATTTTGAAGGTACATATGAGACAATCCGTTTTCGAGCCAGCACTGTGGAAACACATGAATCTGATAATTCCGCTTTAACGGTATTTGATGGACAGGTGATTGTTTTTTCCACATTTCACGCGTTTAAAACAAGTGAAACGGCTATACAGATTTTCCCCAAGAAACAAAGTGGGAAGATGAAAGGATTGACCCTTCGGGAAAAAGTAGAAACAGAGAATGAAGCATTCAACAGCATGTTTTCTGTATATGCTGAAAATGGTCATAACGCGTTTTATATTCTGGCACCGCAAGTCATAGAGGATATTCTGGAATTCGCGAAGATCATCCAAAATCATGTCTATATTGTATTTTCTGACCAATCTATGTATTTGGGATGCGAGCAAATGCACAATCCCTTTAATGCCATTGTAGATATCCCCATAGAAGAACAAAGCAAAAATATTGTTATGACAACAGAAGTTATACGAAAAGCAAAAGAGATGCTGATTCATATAGAGAATCCATCAGGAAAGGAATGATTTTATGGCAGCACACACACTTTTTTGTGACTTTGCATCATTGAACAGAAAAGATGCCGGAGATTGGGTGTCTAATTGCAGCAAGTTGGCAGATGAGGCATTTAAAAACAGCAGCAATCAAACACGGCTTTTGGGTAATCTTCTTGTGTTGGAGCAATATATGCATACATTGGAGCAGGGTCTTCAGGAAAATGGAGAAGAACCGCTTCCTATTACATACCAATCCATACAGATGCTTTGGGACTATTTAGATGGAAAAATGAAACCTTCTGATTTTGCAGACTTTGCGAATTCTCTTTATGCCTGCGTACTTGAGTTTATGGTTGGCGAGGGATTAACAGAGGAGCAGTCTGCATTCTACGAAAATCATTTTCCAGAAGACAATGATAATTTGGTGCAGTGGGAAATTTTATGCTGGGCTTCCTTTTTGATGTTGGAGCTGCTGTCCATTTATGGAGAACGCCTTGACTTTGATGAGTTCGAAAGCTGTGACGCTGTTGATTTCGTAGAAATTGATGAGATGCTGAATGGACTGAATGATGCTTGTATGGATTTTGTAGGGGTAGAATGCCCTTCTTCTTATGCGAAAGATGTTTTGAAAGCCATAGAAGATGTATATGAAACATCACTGTTTCAATCCATTGTGCTTCAAATTCAAAAAGCTTTAAAAGATGCACTTGATGCATTACCAGAGGATTATGCAAAGCTGAGAAAGGAATATCGTCATTCTGCGATCCTTCCACAGGAGTTTGCGTCAGATTTCATGGAATACTAAATAAAAACAAGGGCCTAATTGATGTATCGCCATCAGATGGTCTTTTTTCTTTTGTTTTTTGATGGGTGCAATGATTAGAAAGTTCATGCTGTAAAATTACTATACAGCATGAAAATTTTGTGCTATACTTTCTTCTGCATTTATATAATCGGCAGTTTGAAATTTATGTTTCATCTGTCGGACTGGTTCGTGAACTTCCCAGTATAAAAAACCAAGTATCTCAATCTCGCATTCGGGTATTCCCGTTGCTGCGGGAACCGATGCGAAAAAAGAATCGGAAAGGAGATTGGAGAATGAATGCAAAAAAGTAATTATTGATTGTGATCCCGGCATTGATGATGTGCTGGCGCTGCTGTTGGCGCTGCGGTCGCCGGAACTGGATGTGTTGGGAATCACGGTGGTGTGTGGAAATGTTCCGACAACACAGGGGGCAGAGAACGCCTTGAAAGTCCTTGCGCTATTGGAGCGGCTGGATGTGCCTGTGTATCTGGGGGAAACAAAGCCCCTTGTGCGGCCCTATGTGGACGCCACAGATACCCATGGTGCAGATGGACTAGGCGAAAGTTTTCTGCCGAATGTTACCCAGGTGCGACCCCAAGAAGGTGCCATCGAATTTCTGGCACAGACGCTGTCTGAACAGAAAGGTGTATCTATCATTGCCTTGGGCCCTCTCACAAATATTGCACGATTGACCCAGGATTATCCTGCGTGCCTTGAGGGGTTGGGAGAATTGGTGACGATGGGAGGCAGCTACAAAAGCCATGGCAACTGTTCACCAGTAGCAGAATACAATTACTGGTGTGATCCTGATGCGGCAAAAGTGGTATATGAAGCTTTTGAAAGCTATCCGACTTTGCGTCAGAAACAGATCCATATGATTGGCTTGGATGTTACCAGAGAAATTGTATTAACCCCTAATCTGGTGGAATATATGACCTGTTTGTCCGAAGAAATGGGGAACTTTATTCGCAATATCACACGTTTTTATTTTGACTTTCATTGGAAACAGGAAGGCGTCATTGGTTGTGTCATCAATGATCCACTTGCAGTTGCTTATTGTATTGACCATAGCCTGTGCAAGGGATTTTCGGCTTATACCACAGTGGAAACAGCCGGAATATCTTTGGGACAGACAGTGGTAGACGCCCATGATTTCTGGAAAAAAGAAAAAAACAGCCATATTTTAACAGAAACAGACCCTTATCGTTTCATGACCTTTTTCATTACCCATATATTTGGTGCAGATGCGTCAGATGTACGCTATGTGCTGCGTCAGATTATGGTGGAAGATGCTGGCAAACGTGTTTGGATGCCAAAAGATGAAGAAGATTATGTGGAAATGCTGAAAGGGGATGTTGTAAAATGAGAAAAATTACAGTTATGCAGATTTGTTTTTTGGGAATTGCCACAGCTTTGAATGTGGTGGGAGCGAATTTAGCACTGCTGCTTCGGCTTCCGATCTATCTGGATTCCTTAGGAACAGTGTTATCAGCAGTTATGCTGGGGCCTGTCTATGGTATGGTTCCTGGTATTCTAAGCGGCATCATCAGTGGATGCACCAGTGATGTTTACTCATTTTATTACATTCCTGTGCAAATGGTTGTAGGCGTTATGGCTGGTGTTTTCTTTCAGAAAATCAGACCGGATAGCAGACAATTCTGGAAAGTACTGCTGACGGCTCTTTGCATTTCTTTACCTGGTACCATTGTCAGCTCAGCGATTACAGCAGCTGTTTTTGGCGGCATTACATCATCAGGTTCCAGTCTGCTGGTGCAGCTTTTGCATGCAGGCGGCCTTGGAATGACAGCCAGCGTTTGCGTTGTGCAGGCAATCACTGATTATTTGGATCGTATTGTCATTCTGTTCAGCACTGTGGTGCTTTACGGCATGCTGCCCGCTTCTCTGAAACAAAAGGTACAGAAAGGAAATTTCCATGGAACGATATAATGAAATCACAAACAAAAATCAGCGGGAAATCGTATTGCTTCAGGGACGTCCCTGTGCCTGGGGGAAATGCATTTTCTGTGACTATATAGCAGACAATTCAAAAGATGAAGATTCTATGGTGCGCTTGAACCAGGAAGTGCTTTCCCGTGTAACAGGAAAATACGGCGTACTGGAAGTCATCAATTCTGGAAGCTGTTTTGAACTCCCCAAAGAAACATTAGAAGAAATCCGTAATTTAATTCATGAAAAGAAGATTCAGAAATTATTCTTCGAAGCCCATTGGATGTATCGGCATCAGCTCCAACGCATGCGCGAATACATGGGGATTCCCATTGTTTTCAAAATCGGTGTGGAGACATTTGATTGGGATTTTCGAGAAAATTATCTGAATAAGCACGCTGATTTTGCATCACCGGAAGAAGTCAGGGCATATTTTGAATCTCCTTGTCTGATGGTAGGCGTTAAAGGGCAGACAAAAGAAATGATTGCCAGAGATATTGAGCTTTTGAAAAAGCATTTTCCACTTGGAACTGTCAACGTATTCACGAATAACAGCACATCTGTGAAACGGGATGAGGAGTTGGTTTCATGGTTTATGGAAACCTATCAATGGCTTTTGGATGATCCTTCGGTGGAAGTGCTTTATGAAAAAACGGACTTTGGTGTTGGAGATTAAAGCATATCATTTTATATATAAAAAGCAGACAAGTAACTTCCCCTTAAGAAAACATTGGTTTCCCTTTTTCTTGATTTCTTAAGGGGAATTGTGCGGCTGTCTTCATAAGAAAACATATCAAATAATATCTTAGTAAAAATAAGAAAGCTGAAATCCTTTGTTTGATGAGGATTTCAGCTTTCTTTGTTTTCTTATGAAGATGCTCCTAAATTTGTCTGCCTTTTCTTTATGCGTTTGTTTCTGCCGGAGTTTCTGTTTCTTCCATACAGCGGCGGAAAAATTTCTTTTGATAAAACATGAAATAAATGATAAACAGCACTGCTGTGAAACCCCAAGAGATGGGATAACTCATTAAAATGGTGGTAACACTCAAATGTGTTCTTACAAAAAGGAAAATCCACAAAATACGCAGTACACAAACACCACCGCAAGTCATCAACATAGGAATCACCACATTGCCCATACCACGCAAAGAGCTGGACAAAATTTCGATAAAGATGAAAAGTGCGTAGGATGGTGCAATAATATGGATGATCTGCATACCAATTTCGATAACTTCCTGATCGGAAGTGAAAAGACGCAGGAGGTAAGGCCCTGCAACCATCATGACTGTTGTCAGAAGCAATGACGCGATCAAGTCCATGAACAGACATACTTTGATGCTTTTTTCATACGGTCAAACTTGCGTGCGCCATAATTCTGACCGATGAATGTAATGATGGAAACGCTGAAGGCGCCGGAGATCATCCAATAGATAGCGTCGATCTTTGCGAAGGCTGTATGAGCCGCAACCGTTTCCGTACCCAGACTGTTCAAGGATGTCTGGATGATGATATTGGAGATACCATACATGACTGACTGAAGTCCGGCCGGAAGGCCAATGGTTACAATAGCAATGAGCAAGCTCTTGTAAAAACGAATTTTATTGGGGCGCAGACGATAGATGTCAACAGATTTGGTCAAAGAAAGAATGACCAGCAGTGCACTAACAGCCTGAGAGATCACTGTGGCAAAAGCAGCCCCTTTTACACCAAGCTTTAAATAAACAACAAAAAGAATATCCAAAAAGATGTTTAAAAAACAGCAAACAATCAAAAAATAAAGAGGACGTTTGGAGTCACCAACAGCTCTCAGAATACCGGAACCGATATTATAAACAAAAACAAAAATGATACCAGCAAAATAAATACGCAGATACATGGTAGATCCTTCAATAACATCTGCGGGTGTATTCATCATCTGCAATAAAAATGGTGTCAGCGAAATTCCTGCAACAGCTGTTACAATGCCGCCCACAATGGACAAAGCAATAGCTGTGTGAAGGGCATTATTCAGCTTGATTCGATCTCTTGCACCGTAGTACCGGGCAATGATAACGGTGGCACCGGATGCAAGTCCGACGAAGAAGTTGACAACAAGGTTTACGATCTGTCCCGTAGAGCCGCCAACTGCCGCTAAGGCTTTTGTGCCGACAAAACGACCTACGACAACAGTATCCGCTGTATTATATAATTGTTGGAACAGCGTGCCCAATAATATAGGGAAAAAGAAAAAGAGCAGCTGTTTCCAAATAACACCTTCTGTGATTTGATTTTTTGACATTGCGCGCATAACGGTTCTCCTTTATGAATAGCAAATTTCATCTACTAATGTAATACGAATTATCGCACAGAGCAATACTTTTTTCGGAAAAATACAAAAGCGCTCTTGTGCCTTTTTTGAAAAGTGCTATGATACAAATGAATGGAGGCGAAATATGTATGCAAACCATTGAACAAGCGTTGGAAAAATTATCCAAATCAAGCTTTAGAAGTAAATTTTATCTAAAAGAAGCAGATTTTTCTTATATAGAACGGGTAGGTATGGAGAAAATTGCACTGCATGCAAAGGAATTTGTGAAAGAAAGATTGGCGCCGGCAAATCCCAAAAACGATGGGAAGCAGACACCTATGAAAGGACATCCTATTTTTGTGGCACAACATGCTACGGCCTGTTGTTGCAGGGGATGTTTAAATAAATGGTATGGTGTAAAAATGGGTGTTCCATTATCTGAAGTACAACAGCAAAAAATTATAAATTTATTGCTTGTGTGGACAGAAAAACAAGTAAAATGTCACAAACGTAATGTTTCTGTAAAAGAACAAGTAAATGAAAATATAAAATTGTGAAGTATGAAATGCTATGATATAATGGATGGCGGATGAAGTGCATTTGTGTGTGGTACAAGGAAAATACATTTATAATTAAAGGAGTTTCTATGAGAGGAATTTACACATCAGTTATTGATATTCGCAGAAAAGTATTTACGGAGGTTGCGCGTCTTGCCTATGAAGGCGGTGACTATGCAAAGAAAATCGAACAGCTGCCATTTAAAATTCTGCCCGGTGAATTAGCGTCTTACAGAGAAAGCATCTTCCTGGAAAGAGCCATTATCGGTGAACGGCTGCGTCTTGCCATTGGTCTGCCTGTAAGAACAGCAGCAGAATCTGCACCTGTTTCAGATGGGATCGAAGAAAGTGCCATTGCGCGGAAGTATTATGATCCACCATTGATCAATATCATCAAATTTGCTTGTCATGCGTGTCCAGAGAATAAAGTTGTGTCAACAAATGCGTGTCAGGGTTGTTTGGCACATCCCTGTACAGAAGTTTGTCCAAAAGATGCCATTCATATTATCAATGGTTGTTCTGTTATCGATCAGGAAAAATGTATCCAATGTGGCAGATGTATTGATGTTTGTCCTTACAACGCAATCATTCATCAGAAACGCCCTTGTGCAGCTGCCTGCGGCATTGATGCCATCAGTTCTGACCAGTATGGAAGAGCGAAAATCGACTATGATAAGTGTGTTTCCTGTGGCATGTGTCTGGTAAATTGTCCTTTTGGAGCCATTGTTGACAAAGGTCAGATTTTCCAAATGATCCATGCCATGAAAGAAGGACATCGTGTATATGCGGCAGTAGCTCCGGCTTTTGTTGGGCAGTTTGGCCCGAAGGTAACACCCGGAAAACTGCGTGCTGCTATGAAAGCCCTTGGCTTTGCTGATGTTATCGAAGTTGCAGTGGGGGCTGACTTATGTGCAACGGATGAAGCAAAAGACTTTATGGAAAATGTGCCTGATAAACTTCCATTTATGGCAACTTCCTGCTGTCCGGCATGGTCAGTAATGGCGAAGAAGCTTTTCCCGGAATTCAAAGATTGTGTTTCTATGACATTGACACCTATGGTATTGACAGGACGTCTGATTAAGCTGAAGGATCCGGAAGCAAAAGTTGTTTTCATTGGCCCTTGTGCAGCAAAAAAACTGGAAGCCAGCAGAAAAAGCGTACGCAGCGATATCGATTTTGTGCTGACATTTGAAGAAATGATGGGTGTTTTTGAAGCGAAAAACATTGATCTGGAAGCAATGGAGGAAGAAAAGGAAGTTTCTGAAGCAAGTCGTGATGGACGTAACTTTGCTATTGCAGGTGGCGTTGCGGAAGCCGTTGTAAACTGCATTAAAAAGATGTATCCAGATCAGGAGATTAAAGTAGAAAGCGCTCAAGGACTGCGTGAGTGCAAAAAACTGATGACTTTGGCAAAAGCAGGAAAATATAATGGTTATTTGTTGGAAGGTATGGCGTGTCCTGGCGGCTGCGTAGCCGGTGCCGGAACACTTCAGGCAATCAATAAATCCACCGTGGCAGTCAAACAGTACGCAACCAGTGCGGAATATCAATACTGCTGTGATACAGATTATTTGAAAGATTTAGAAGAATTAGGGAAATAATAAAGAAGAAGTCAGAAAACCATTCATTTGGTTTCTGACTTCTTTTTTAATAAAAATATAAATCCAGTACTTTTTCTGCAAGATGTTTTTCGGCATTTGCTCGAATGGCCAAGAGCAAGATCAGCATGACTTTTTTCATTTCTTCATCATACTCAGCCATGATTTCTTTTTGGAAAAGCGTATCATCAATAATACCTTCCGCGGAAGCCTGCATATAAGTCAGGGTAGCTTTCTGCAAATAGATAAAACCAGCATAAATCTTTTCAGTTTGTTTTTCAGACTCTTCCTTTGTAGGAAGGGCAAAGATCGGCTGGAATAAAGTGGCAATATCTTTTATGGATAAAACAGTTTTCAGATGAAAAATCATAATCAGCAGCATGATGTGCATGCGTCCGTATTTCTTTTTCACCGGCGGCGGAAGAACCTTTGCTTTTGTGTAGTTATTGATCATGGTCTTGGTCAAAACCTTGCCATCGGATGACCGTTTGTAAGGTGTCAGTGCCTGATCCATAAATGTAGTGACTTGATCCATATATAAGTCAATTTTTGGAATATCTGCAATTTCCACAACGGAAACAGTTTTTAGCTTTTTTCTTGAAGGTTTCCAGAATTTCTTCGTATGTTCCCATGCAATACCTCCTTTTCCTATTGAAATTTATTATATAGTATTTCATACTATGTTTCAACATTTTTTGTGTGTTTTGCTTCTTGTTACTTTGTGGAATACATGTTAATATATCAATATCTCAATATATAGTATTAAATACTAGATGAAAGGGTTGATAGATTTGGTAAAGCATAGTATCAAAGATCCGGTTAGTGCGTTGACACATTTTATTGGCTTATTGGCATGTATTCCCTGTATTTCTGTATTGCTCTTTCAAGCTTCACACCAAGATGCAATCATTCAGGTCATAGGTTTTGCCGTGTTTGGATTGTCCCTTATGCTTTTGTATGGAGCAAGTACCATCTATCATACTTTGAATGTTTCTGAAGCAAAAACAATACTTCTGCGCAGAATAGATCACATTATGATTTTTGTACTCATTGCAGGAACGTATACGCCTATTTGTCTTGTGCCGCTTGCTGGGGCTTGGGGATGGGCAATGCTTGCTTTGATCTGGATTTTGGCAATTGGTGGTGTCTTTATGAAAATTTTCTGGATGCAGGCTCCTAGGTGGCTATCTACTTCTTTATATGTTATTATGGGATGGCTGGCAGTCATTGTTTTCGTTCCATTGCAAGAGGCTGTCTCCTGGAAGGGGATAGGATTACTTTTGGCTGGTGGTTTGGCTTACACCATAGGGGCTGTTATATATGGTTTGAAAAAACCTCAGCTGCCCATTGCTGGATTTGGTTTTCATGAAATTTTTCATGTGTTTGTGATGATTGGAAGTGCTTGTCATATAGCTTTTATGTTTCTATATGTGCTATAATTAATCATAATTATATTATGTAAATAAATTAGAGAAGAAAAAACGATGCAGCTTCTTTTTCTGGGAAATGTATACAAATTTTGGTATCAAATCTGTCGATTCAAGCTTTTTTCGTTGGCTTTTATCCTTGATTTAGAAAAAAATCCATAAAATCACTTGATTTCTTTTGGTAAATATGGTATAAATGTTTTCGAGAAAAGACATTGATAAGGAGTAGTACATTTGGTTGCTTATTCCAGAGAGTCGTTGGTTGGTGTGAAACGACAGAGCGAAAAATGGAACTGGCCTTTGAGTTTTCCGTGGAACGCCTCTGGCAAGTAGACGGCAACGGTCGCCCCCCGTTATCGGGCATAAGAGTGTGTTTCTGCGGAAACAAACTAGAGTGGTAACACGGAGTGTCCCTTCGTCTCTAACGAGATGGAGGGATTTTTTTGACAGTGCCCAAACTGTAACACGAAGGAGGAATTCAAAATGAATCAGCGTTATGATTTTAGAGAAATTGAAAAAAATGGCGTGCTGAATGGGAAAAGAATCCCATCAACAAAGAAGATGATGTAAAACCTAAATTTTACTGCCTGGATATGTTCCCTTATCCTTCCGGTACAGGTCTGCATGTAGGCCACTGGAGAGGTTACGTTCTCAGTGACGTAGTCAGCAGATATAAAGTATTGCAGGGTTATCAGGTACTGCATCCCATGGGCTGGGACGCATTCGGTCTGCCTGCTGAAAACTTTGCTATCAAAAATAATATCCATCCCAGCATTGCAACTGCAAACAACATCGCAAACGTAAAAAGACAGCTGCATGAAATCAGTGCAATCTACGATTGGGATAGAGAAGTAGATACAACAGATCCCAACTACTATAAATGGACACAGTGGATCTTCGTTCAGATGTTCAAACATGGTCTGGCATATGAAAAAGAAATGCCTTTGAACTGGTGTCCTAGCTGTAAATGCGTTCTGGCAAACGAAGAAGCTACTAACGGCACTTGCGAACGCTGCGGCGCTACTGTTACTAAGAAAAATCTGCGTCAGTGGATGCTGAAGATCACAGCATATGCTGACAGACTGCTGGAAGATCTGAAAACTCTGGATTGGTCTGAAAAAGTTAAGAAAATGCAGTCTGACTGGATCGGCAAGAGCTATGGTGCAGAAGTAGACTTTAAGGTTGTTGGCAGCGATGAAAAAATCACTGTTTACACCACAAGACCTGATACACTGCATGGCTGTACTTTCATGGTACTGGCTCCCGAATATAAAGATATTCCTGCTCTGACAACACCTGAATGCAAAGAAGCTGTTGAAAAATATTGCTTCGAAGCTTCCACAAAATCTTCCGTTGATCGTATGACCAACAAAGAAAAAAACTGGTGTATTCACAGGTTCTTACTGCGTAAACCCTGTTAACGGAAAAGAAATTCCTGTTTGGGTTGCAGACTATGTACTGGCTGACTATGGTACAGGTGCTGTAATGTGTGTACCTGCTCATGACGAACGTGACTTTGAATTTGCTAAGAAATTCAATCTGCCTATCGTTCAGGTAATCCTGCCTGAAGGCGAAGAAGAAAAAGAACTGACAGAAGCTTACACAGGCGATGGTGTAATCATCAACTCCGGCGACTGGAACGGCATGAAAGCTTTCGAAGCAAAAGAAAAAGTTCCTCATATTATGGAAGAAAAAGGCCTGGGCAAAAAGACCGTAAACTATAAACTGCGTGACTGGGTATTCTCCAGACAGAGATATTGGGGCGAACCTATTCCTATCGTTCACTGTGAACACTGTGGCGCTGTTGCTGTTCCCGAAGATCAGCTGCCCGTACTGCTGCCTCAGGTAGAATCTTACAAACCCACAGATACAGGTGAATCTCCTCTGGCTCACATTGACGAATGGGTAAACACAACTTGCCCGAAATGTGGCGGCCCTGCAAAGAGAGAAACAAACACAATGCCTCAGTGGGCAGGTTCTTCTTGGTACTTCCTGCGTTATGTAGATAACCATAACGACAAAGAACTGGCTAGCCAGGAAATGCTGAAAAAATGGGCACCTGTTGACCTGTATGTAGGCGGTATTGAACATGCCGTTCTGCATCTGCTGTATGCACGTTTCTATACAAAATTCCTGTATGACATCGGTGCGGTTCCTTTCGAAGAACCTTTCCAGAGACTGTTCAACCAGGGCATGATCACAAAGAACGGCAGCAAGATGAGTAAATCTCTGGGCAACGTTGTTTCTCCTGACGATCTGGTTCAGAACTACGGCTGTGACTCTCTGCGTATGTACGAACTGTTCGTAGGTCCCCCTGAAATGGATTGTGACTGGGATGACAGCGGTATCGACGGTGTATTCCGTTTCCTGAACCGTGTATGGAAACTGGTTTACAACAACAAAGATTTGAATGTAACAGCTTCCAAAGATATGGAATATCTGCGCAATAAACTGGTTTATGACATCACAAACCGTCTGGAAGCATTGACAATGAACACTGTTGTCAGCGGTTTCATGGAATATACCAATAAGATCATCGATTTGGGCAAAAAGAAGGCGGCGTAGACAGACAGACACTGGAAACTCTGGTTGTTCTGCTGGCTCCTTTCGCACCTCACATCGCAGAAGAACTGTGGAAAGAACTGGGTCATGCAGAATCTGTATTTGATGCAGGTTGGCCTGAAGTTGACGAAAGCAAACTGGTACAGGATACCGTAGAAATCGCTCTGCAGGTTAGCGGTAAATTCCGTGATACTATGGTTATTTCCGTTGATGCAGACAAAGATTCTGTTCTGGCACAGGCAAAAGAAGTTCTGGCTTCTCGTCTGGAAGGCAAAACCATTGTGAAAGAAATCTATGTACCTGGTAAGATTGTAAACATCATTGCAAAATAATCAAGGTATATGTGAAAAGAATAAGGCGGTTGTTCTCATAACAAATAAGACAACCGTCTTATTTGTGTGTCAGAAAGGAGGTGTGGTGTGGAAGTACATTTATTTTCGTTGGCATCATTGCAAAATGAACATATGCAACAGAAAGCGATGAAACAGCTTCCAGAAAGCGATCGTATTTATATAGAAGGAATAAAATCTCGGAAAAAGCGATTGACTTCTTTAGGTGGCAGAATGCTGCTGCAATATATCGCCCGCATGCATGGTTTTGAGGCGTTTCATTTGATGTATGGTGAAAATGGAAAGCCGTATTTTTCGGATATTACAGATGTTTTCTTTAATATTTCCCATAGCGAGGAATACCTCATTTTGGCATGGAGCCATAAAGAAATTGGCATTGATATAGAACAAATGAGAAACGTATTGCCTAAATTTCCTGAAAAGATGCTTTCTCCAACAGATTTTTCTTGCTGGCAAAAGCATAGTGATCTGGAGAAGAAAAAATGCTTCTTTGAACTGTGGACAAGAAAAGAAAGTATCATTAAGCTTCATGGTGGAAGCATATTTCAGAGAGCAAAAGAATTTTCCGTATCAGACGGCAATCAGTTTCTGACATGCGTAGGTACTCCTGCTGCTTATTTTCACACCTGCCAATGGAATGATTATATGATTTCTGTCAGCACTTTGGAGGAAAAGGCAGATTTGTCCATTCAAATTGTTACATTGCAGGAAATAATTCCTTAATAAATAATTAATCATTTGAATTTTGTCTTTCAAATTCCGTCAAAATCAAGTATAATGTAACATGATAAAAAGAAAAATCTAATGATAAGAGGATGAGAATATGAAATTTTATCCATATAAGAAAATCATGTGCGTTCTTCTTTCTACCTTTATATTAACCGCTGTTATTCCTGATAGCCATTTGGTATACGCCAAAACAGTAAAGGAATTGCAGGCTGAGAGAAAAGAACTTTCGAAAAAGACAGAAGAAGCTCTGGCAGCGATTGATGATCTGAAAGATAAAAAGCTTTCTCTGGAAGAAGAATTGAATACCATGGATCAGGCGATGAACAGCATTCAGGCAGAGCTGGATAAAGCTGAAGCAGATTTGGCAGCCATCACTGCTTCTTTGGAACAATGTCAGAAGGATCTGGAAGAAGCAACCAAGAAACGTGATGATCAATTTGAACTGCTCGGAAAACGTATGAAATATTTACAGCAAAAAGGTGCTGCTGGATATTTGGAAATTTTGTTGGACGCACAGAGTTTTTCTGACTTGTTTTTGCGTATGCAATATGTAAATGACATTATGGCTTATGATAAGCAGATGTTAGATGAATTGCAGGAAATCCAGAATACTATCTCTGAAAAGAAAACACAGATTGAAGAAGAAAAAGCTGCACAGGAAGAAATTGTCGCTGATTACAATGAAAAAATGGCTAGTATGCAGGAAGTTGTAAATGAGAAAAAAGCTTTGATTGCTTCTTATGAAAACGACGTAGATAAATACGAACAGTTGGTAGAAGCAAATAAAAAAGCCGATCGGGCAGTTTTGAATGAAATCGCAAAACAGCAGGAAAGCACAACAGTATACTATACTGGCAGTGGCAGCTTGGGATGGCCTGTACCATCCAGAAGCGCTTCTTCCTCAAGCTTGAGCAGTGGCTTTGTACAAAGAGCGAACCCTGTTTCTGGCAGATGGGAATCTCATAGTGGTTATGATATTCCAGCTGCTTATGGTGCTCCAATTGTTGCAGCTGAAGGCGGCGTTGTTACATATGCCGGCTGGATGAACGGCTATGGCTACACAGTTATGATCAGTCATGGTGGTGGCTTGACTACATTGTACGGCCATAATTCATCTTTGACTGTTTCCAAAGGTCAAACAGTATCCAGAGGCCAGACCATTGCAAAATGCGGCAGTACTGGTAACTCAACAGGTAACCATTGTCATTTCTCTGTATTGGTAAATGGCTCTTATGTAAATCCGGCATCTTATTTAGGTGTACCAAACGTAAGTTATTAAAAATAAGATATGAAAACAGACAGCAGGCAAGGGAATGTTTGCTGTCTGTTTTTTTGTACATTTATTGACCATAATTATATTATGTAAATAAATTAGGGTGATCATTCAAAATAAGGTAATGGCTGAAAAGTTTTAGTAATGATAAGAAAACCAGCAATAACAATTAGATATAATTTGATATGGTTTTTGCAGTAATTATTTTAAACGATCATAAAGGAATATCTTTTAATAAAAAAATAAAAGATAAGATAAAAGTAAAAATGAGATTATGGAGAATTTGTGATGGAGATATCTTTGATAAAAGAAATGAGAGGTGGAACTATGTATGATAGAGAAAAAATAAAAGATTGATTCAGATGGCAGTTATAGCAATGATTAGGCGAAAACAGTAGATCCCGTTTTAAAATTGTATAAATTCTTCGCAAAAGTTACGTTTTGCGAAGAAATAGAATTTCCATAAACAGATCCCCTGCCTAAGTTCATAAAACTTTGATTGGCTCGTTTTGAAGATATTTGGTATCGCTATATAGCTATATAGCAGCAGCACATAGATTGATTACTTCATCTATGTGCTGCTGCCAGAAAATTTTTTTATTGTATTAGATTCTGAATACTTTCAAAAATATTTTTGATCTGCTTTGATTTTTTCATGGCCGCCTATGGTACAGATATTGGATACCTGAGATAATTCTTTTAAAAATCCACTGAATTGTCGAATATCATCTGCGGATGTTTCCAGAATCTCCAGACGTTCTTTTTGACGCATTTCCTGTGTTGTATCTGTAAAATACATGGCTGCTGCGTAATCCATCAGTTCTGCGTTTGTCTTTGGCTGGTCAAAACGATTGATGGTTCCCAGCAGATACTTTGTCATTTGACGTTCATCTGCCTGGAAATTAGCGATTTCTTCCCAAAGATGATCATAAATATCATAAGTATTTTTCAGGTTTGGATCACGGTAAGAATAAAAATAAATACTACCGTTTCTCTGGAAATTACAGCCACATCCATAGGCGCCGCCCTGGATACGGATATGTGTCCAGAGGTATTCCAACGTCAGGATAGTTTTTAAAACCTGCATTTTTCCATTGTATTTTTGCTGCATTTCAGCCAAATCCCATGCTTTGATATTGTATTGTACACGAGAAGCTATGGAGAATGCCTCTTTTCGTGGAACAACAGAAAAACGCTCTTCTACTCCCCTGCACTCTTCTGTATACAATGTATGGACAAAATTCAAAAATGTCTTTTCAAGATTTTCTGATTCTGACGAGTCGCATCCAAGAATGGCTGTAACATTTTCTTTGGTAAATACCAATTTTGCTGTTTTTTCTAATTGCGCAGTGACAAACTCAGGTTTTTCGTTCAAGAGTTTTTCAATTTCCGTTAAGAAATGGAAATACGCAATACCAGATGTTTGTTCTTTTACAGAAGCTCCAGCAGAAACAGCACCACGACTCCGATAAATGGCTGCCAAATGAGCTTGATTCTGGAAGAAAGATTCTCCTTTTAATTTTGCGGATTGTACGATCTTTTTCAGACTCTGCACAGCAGAAAAATTACTGCTGAAAATAACCTCTTTGATAAAGTCAAAGGCTTCTGCCAGATCTTCGGAAAGTACTTTAAAGTTGATACCTACAAAAGCACGATATTCCTGCTGACTTTTGCTATAAATATCATTAGAGAAAGAAAGTCCGCCAAAAATCTGGTCGATTTTCTTAGGCAAAGCCGCAAAATCTGTTGCTTTGGTATCCAGTTTACTCAAGACTTCTGCCAGCAATCCAGAATACGGAACTAAGTCTTTTGGCAAATGATTTGTTTCAAAACAAATCTCTACATAGTCAATGCCTTTTGCCTGCAATGGCAGATGGATAAAAGGAATACCATCCTGTTCTTTTTCTGTGAATGATATTCTCTGTGGCTCGGGAGAAATATCTTCCCGTTGCAGCAGTGGAATTTGTGCCAGAATTTCAGGTGTATCCTCCGCATCCTGGAAATCGGAAAGCGCCTTTTTATCTTCTGCTAACTGCTGTTTTTCCGCAGGTGTCATTGCTGCAATACGAGCAGAAATTTTTCCAGTAAAGGCAGCATCATCTTTTTGCTGTTTTCCTTCTTCCGGCATAAATACAATCCAGGTTTTTTCCTGGTTTTCCAGAAGAACTTCTCGTATAAATTGTTTCAGATATCCGTTTTTGATTTCTGATTTTAATTCCTCAAATATTTCAATTTGATGCAGGCTTTCAAATGGATCTTTGCCATGGAGCCAGCTTTTCATCAAACGTGTGTTATAAATCAGCCCTTTAGGTCTGGAACCATAATCTTCTTCACGCAGCAAGAATTCTAGTTTTTTAATGCCACCCTGCAAAAGTTCTGGATCAAAATCATGGATGGACAAATCTTTGAGTACATCTTCAACAATGTTTTTGAATTTTTCGGCATTTTTGTTTTTTGCCTTTTTTTGCAATGATGCTGTAAATCATTTCATATGTGGAGGAATCAAAATAGCCTTCTGCTTCTTCACAAACATCAGCATCACGCAGTGCATTTTTGAGTGGAGAAGCATTTGTTTCCAGCAGAAGATAACCTACTAGCTGCATTGCTAATATCCGTTTGGGGTCAGTGCATTTTCCTACCTTTATATTGTAGGCAAAATATCCTTTCTCCAGGTCATTTTCATTTTCTTCTGCAGGATAAGTAGCGGATATCCACTCCATTGCATTTGGAACATTGGTTTCAGTAATAATTGGCAAATCATTTGATACATTAAAATTAGAAAGATAAGCTGTATCAATGTGTTCCAGACAAGAAAAGACATCCATATCACCATACAGATAAAAATAAGCATTGGATGGATGGTAATATTTTCTATGGAAATCCAGAAATGCTTCATATGTCAAATCAGCAATGGCATCCGGATCGCCGCCGGATTCCATACCATATGTGGTATTGTCAAACATACTGCGCGCGATCACGCCGGCAAGTCTGCTTTCAGGATCGGATAATGCCCCTTTCATTTCGTTAAAGACAACACCTGTGATTTCTGGAGAGTTTCCACCATCTGCGTAGCGCCATCCTTCCTGGAGAAAAATCCCCTTCTTTGTGTAAATATTGGGATAAAAAACAGCATCCAAATAAACATCCATCATATTATGGAAGTCTTTTTCATTGCAGCTTGCAATGGGATACATGGTTTTATCTGCATATGTCATAGCATTCAAAAATGTATTCAAAGATCCTTTTGCCAATTCGTTGAATGGATCTTTTGCCTGATATTTTCGTGAGCCGCACAATACAGAATGTTCCAGAATGTGTGGCGTACCGCAGTCGTTGTCAGGCGGCGTTTTAAAGGAAACAGAAAATACTTTATTGTCGTCTTCTGTTGCTAAATAACAAAGTCTTGCACCACTTTTGATATGGGTAAACAGATATCCCGTGGCAGAAATATCTCCCAGTTTTTCGCATTTTTCAATTGAAAACCATGATAAATCTGGTTAATTTCCAGTGATTTCATATGAAATCCCTCCTTTGCCTTACTAGTTTATCATAGAATGCAGTTTTTTGCAAATTTTTCATATTTTTTTATAAAATGGATTGACAAAAAGGATGTAGTAATTTATAATAATTATCAAGTAACAATAGTTTACTTCGATTTTACATATATTTTTAATTCAAGGAGGAAAATGATTATGAAAAAATTTGTTTGTTCCGTATGTGGTTATGTTCATGTTGGTGACGCTGCTCCTGCAGAATGTCCTGTTTGCCATGTTGGCGCTGATAAGTTCGTTGAACAGAAGGAAGGCGAAATGGAATGGGCTGCTGAACACGTTGTAGGTGTTGCACAGGGTTCCAGCGAAGACATCATGGCTGACCTGAGAGCTAACTTCGAAGGCGAATGCACAGAAGTTGGTATGTACCTGGCTATGGCAAGAGTTGCTCATAGAGAAGGCTACCCTGAAGTTGGTCTGTACTATGAAAAAGCTGCTTGGGAAGAAGCTGAACATGCTGCAAAATTTGCTGAACTGCTGGGCGAAGTTGTAACAGACTCCACAAAGAAAAATCTGGAACTGCGTATCGATGCTGAAAATGGTGCTTGCGCTGGTAAATTCGATCTGGCTAAACGTGCAAAACTGGCTAACCTGGATGCAATCCATGACACAGTACACGAAATGGGTCGTGACGAAGCTAGACACGGTAAAGCATTCCTGGGCCTGTACAACAGATACTTCAAATAAGAATCAGAAACGGATTCAAGGATGGGATGAAATATTCCCATCCTTTTTTATTTCACTCCCCCACTTTTTTTGACTGTTTTTTCAAATACATTCATTTATATATTGACAATTATCAATGTGTTTTATATACTTATATAGACGATTATGAATATGAGGTGAGAATATGACAGTACAGCCCAATCAATTGGCAAAAATTTTTAAGGCCCTTGGGGATGAAAACAGATTGCGAATCTTAGAAATGCTCCAAGGTGAAGAAAGATGTGCTTGCATGCTGTTAGATGAAATGCATATCACGCAGCCCACTCTCTCCCACCATATGAAAATACTTTGTGATGTTGATCTGGTGATTGGACGAAAAGAAGGCAAATGGATGCATTATCGCTTAAATGCGGATCAGTTTCAAAAAGTAGCTCAGTTTTTACAGAGAACAGCTGAAATGGCCAAAAATGATGTGATCTTTGTATCTAAGAAATAATTTGTTATATAAGTCATATGGTTTATATAACAAATAGATAATTTTAAATATATAAATATATTGGGGGTTTATATTTTGGAAGTTTGGAATTTTATTCAAAATCAGATTCTAGGCATGAAATGGCTCAATACTTTGATTGGTGATTTGTTGTCTAAGTTTGGATTAGATTTGGAAAGTAGGATTGGCGGGAGTTTGCAATTCTTCTTCTACGATGTGATAAAAATATTTTCCTGCTTTCGGTGTTGATATTTGGTATTTCTTATATCCAAAGCTTCTTTCCGCCGGAGCGTACAAAGCAGATCTTATCTAAGTTTCGTGGTTTATCAGCAAATATTTTTGCTGCGCTTTTGGGAACGGTAACGCCCTTTTGTTCCTGTTCCTCTATTCCTCTTTTTATTGGATTCACAAGTGCAGGATTGCCGGTAGGGATTACATTTTCTTTTCTGATTTCATCTCCTCTGGTAGATCTCGGTTCCCTGCTCTTGATTACTGGCATTTTTGGACTCCAAATTGCTGTGGCTTATGTAATCGTTGGTTTGGTGCTGGCGGTTCTTGGGGACTATTGATTGAAAAATTGGGAATGGAGGCTTATGTGGAAGACTTTATCCGTTCTGCCCCTGCTATTGATTTGGAAGCGGAATCCTTGACGCAGCGTGATCGTATTGTATATGCCAAAGAACAGCTTATGTCTACCATTCAAAAAGTGGCACCCTATATTTTTATTGGTGTTGGGATTGGCGCCGCCATTCATAACTTTATTCCGGCTGGATATGTGGAAGCACTTTTGGGAAGCAGTCATTGGTATTCTGTGCCTCTTGCCACTCTGGTTGGCGTTCCTATGTATGCAGATATTTTTGGCGCAATTCCTGTTGCGGAAAGTTTGTTCGCTAAGGGTGCTGGACTTGGAACAGTTCTCTCATTTATGATGGCTGTAACAGCTCTGTCTCTGCCCTCTTTGATTATGCTGAGAAAAGCAGTGAAACCAAAACTGCTGCTTACATTTACCGTTATTGTTACTGTTGGTATTACTTTTATTGGTTATTTATTTAATGCTTGCTCATTCATGTTTTAAATTAGAAAGGAGTTTTTAAAATGGGTTTATTTGGAAAGAAAAAAACAGAAAAAAATGAAGTATCTTCCATGGTGAAAATTCTTGGAAGCGGCTGCACAAAATGCAACACTTTGGAGAAAAACACTGTGGAGGCCTTGCAGATGCTTGGCAAAGAAATGCCCGTAGAACATGTTACTGATTTCAGCAAAATTGCAGCATATGGCGTCATGACAACACCTGCCTTAGTATATGACCAAAAGGTACTGATCGCTGGCAGAGTGGCAAAAGCAGAGGAAATTGCGGAATTGTTGAAGGAGGTTATGGCATGAGTTGTCCAAATGTTACTGAATGTGCTTGTCCCAAAACAACTTGCCCCAATCATGGCAAATGCTGTGATTGTGTGAAGAAACACAGAGACACAGATAGTCTTCCCTTTTGTCTTTTCCCGGACAATGGCGGAGACAAGAGCAATTACAATCACTATGTTGTATTGAAAAAACGCTTTGAAGAAGAAGCGTAATATAGAACCGTTGTCAAGAATTTGGCAGTGGTTTTTATTTTAAAATGATACCACAAAAAAGAGCCAAAGGATAAATCCTTTGGCTCTCATAATATCTCTTTGTCAAACAGATAAGAAATTATTCGTTATCTACTTTGTACATGTGTTTGATCAGGTCCAGAGCTTTGTTGCTGTAACCCCATTCGTTGTCATACCATGCAACCAGTTTTACAAAGTTGTCGTTCAGCGCAATACCAGCTTTTGCGTCGAAGATGGAAGTATGTGCATCAGACAGGAAGTCAGAAGATACAACGTCTTCATCTGTGTATTCCATGATGCCTTTCATTTCGTTTTCGCAAGCATGTTTGATAGCTGCTTTGATTTCTTCGTATGTTGCAGGTTTTTCCAGACGGCATGTCAGGTCAACAACAGATACGTCGATTGTAGGTACACGGAAGGACATACCTGTCAGTTTGCCGTTCAGGTGAGGGATAACTTTACCTACTGCTTTTGCAGCACCTGTGCTGGAAGGGATGATGTTTGCGGAAGCAGCACGACCACCTCTCCAGTCTTTCTTGGAAGGACCGTCAACTGTTTTCTGTGTAGCTGTTGTGGAATGAACTGTTGTCATCAGACCTTCTACTACACCGAAGTTATCATCGATAACTTTTGTCAGAGGTGCCAGGCAGTTTGTTGTGCAGGATGCGTTGGAAACGATTGTCATATCTTTTGTATATGTTTCGTTGTTTACACCCATAACGAACATAGGGGCGTCTGCGGAAGGAGCGGAAATGATAACTTTTTTCGCGCCACCATTGAAGTGAGCAGATGCTTTATCCATTGTTGTGAACAGACCTGTGGATTCCAGTACGTATTCAGCACCAGCTTCTTTCCAAGGGATGTCTTTGGGATCCATGCAGTTGTAAACTGTTACTTCATGACCTTCAACAACAAGTTTGCCGTCTTTTGCTTCCATTTTGCCGTTGAAACGACCGTGTGCGGAATCATATTTCAGCATGTACATCATGTAATCCAGATCGATGAAAGGATCGTTAACTGCAACAACCTCTACATCGCCTCTTTCGATCGCAGCACGGAATACCAGACGACCAATACGACCAAATCCGTTAATACCAACTTTTACCATATTCAATTCCTCCTCTTTTTCTTTTCAATGATGCGGCTGCGAATTTATCTCGGCAGTGCAACCGCCCACTTCCATAGTATACCACAAAATTTCATTTCTACAAAGAAAATCTTTGCATTTTTTTGGAATTTTTGCGTATTTTTTCTTGAATCTGCCTGTTTTCTCAGATTTTGCCCCAATACTGTATGCATTATATCTTTTGCACTGAGAAAATTATAATTTTAGTATTCTTCTCTGGTAAGCATATCAATGATAGACAGTGTCAGCATGCCTGCTGCTACTGCCAAAGATACGGCACTTAATACCAATTTTGCTACTTTCATATCCAATCCTCCCTTTCTGAAAAATCCGTTGCAATTTATTTGGAAATATTTTATCATGGATATCAACCGAAGTAAAATAGAATCCGACAAAATAATGATTTTCTTTTCAAATGAGGTGTTTTTATGATTTTTATTGGCGGAATTAATACGGCACAGAAGGCTCTGGACTTTATACAAACCATTATCTGCAAAAAATGCGGTCGCTACGGCAGCATTTCTGTATTTATGACATATACTTGTTTTACATTCTTTTTCATTCCCATATTTAAGTGGAATCGACGGTATTTCGCTGTTTCCAGCTGCTGCAATACTGTATTTTCCATTCCCAAAGAAAAAGGTGAAGCCATTGCCAGAGGAGAATCTGTGACGTTGGAAGATGAAGATTTAACCATTGTTGGGTCTGATCCATATCATGAACGCCATTGTCCCGAATGTGGTTATTTGCTTTCAGAAGACTTTACGTTTTGTCCGAAATGCGGTCGCAAAATAGATTGATAAAAGAAAAGGATTTCCTCCTGCTTGGGGTGAAATCCTTTTTTGTTTGGCTTATCTTCTTTGGTTTCCGTACTTTTCCCGCATTTGTGATAACACACGTTTTTCAATTCTGGAAACCTGTACTTGGGATATGCCTAGGCGTTTCGCAATCTGAGATTGAGTAAGATCTCCAAAATACCGCAGCATTAAGATTTGCCGTTCTCTATGAGGCAGTGTGTTTAGGGCTTCTTCTAGAAACAAACGGTCGACGATTTCTTCTTCTTCCGCTTTCCCAAGGCGCTCTTCTAACTCCGTCTTTTTGCCGTTTTCTCCTTCAAACAACGAAGCAGATAGGCTTTCTACATCTTTTGTAGCTTCTAATGCAGGCAAAAGTTCCTCTAATGCAATTCCAAGGCCATTTGCCAATTCCTGTAATGTGATATCTCGACCGAGATTTTTTGTCATTTTTTCTCGCATCTGCCCTGCTTGTGCAGCTAGTGTTTTCAGTGTACGGCTGACTTTCAGCATGCCGTCATCCCGACAAAAACGACGAATTTCTCCCATAATCATCGGAACGGCATAGGTGGAGAATTTCACATCATATGAAAAATCAAAATTGTCGATACACTTGAGCAGCCCAATGGCACCAATTTGGTATAAATCCTCCGGATCATATCCACGCCCATAAAATCTTTTTACAATGCTCCAAATTAATCCCGTATTTTCTTGGAGCAGCATTTCTTTTGCTTCTTGATTTCCTTCCTGTGCCTGACGAATGTATTCCCGTGTTCGATCCAAGGCTGTCACCTCATTCCGTTTTGAGGTCTTTTTCCATATATACTCTGGTACCGAAATGAGGAATGCTTTCTACACGCATTTTATCCATAAAAGTTTCCATGATGGTGAATCCCATACCGGAACGTTCCAGCTCAGGCTTTGATGTATACAGCGGTTCCATTGCTTGAGCAATATTTGTGATGCCTATGCCTCGGTCGGCAACTTCTATTTGCAGTCTGTTCTCATCATATGCACAAAATAGTTCTACTGTTCCGCCCTTCCCTTCATACCCATGAATGATTGCATTTGTGACGGCTTCAGAAACAGCTGTTTTCACATCTGTGATTTCAGCTATGGTAGGATTGAGCTGGGCAAAAAAGCCGGCTGCTACCAGTCTGGCAAAGGCTTCGTTTTCGGAAACAGCGTCGAAAAAAATCCGCATTTGATTTCTCATTTTTTCATTCCCCCTTTCAAATCCGCAAGAGCAGCTTCTTCGGTTTCGAAAAACGGAAAGAGTTTATCAAGGGCGGATAGACGAAAAATCTCTCTGATGCGGTCACTGGGGCAAGCGACTGCAATTCTTCCGCCCAGACGTTGCACCAGTTTATACCGTCCAATAAGTACACCAATGCCAGAGCTGTCCATAAAAGACACCTGCGCGAAACTGAAAAGAATGCTGCGACTGTTGGTATTTTCCAAAGCCTGATCCACCTGTTGCCGCAGTATTTCGCATGTGTGATGATCTATATCACCGTTGATTTTTACCATCAAAATATGATCCAATGTTTTCCATGTTATCTCCATAATTTTCCTCCTCTCGACTTCCACTATACCTGATTTTGACTTGCTTTTTCGATGTTTCGTCCTGCAAATTCTGCCATGTCCTCTCTTGTCCCTGCAAAAAAGGACAGATTCAAACATTCTCTGACAGGCACAGACAAAAGGGCAGCTGCATAGAATAAATCAATCGCAAAAACGGGGGTGGCGATTTTGCTGCTGGCATTTTTTGTCTGATGGGGGCCTGTGCATGTAGTGGAAGCGGTTCTTTTCCCAAACCGCTTTCCTCTCAGGAGGAACAGAAAACGCTGGAGATTTACTTTCAAGGTACGGAAAAGGAAAAAGCGGAGGCAAAAGAACGTCTGATTTTGCACAACCTGCGTTTAGTGGCACACATTGCAAAAAATATACCACTTCTCCAAAAGATACGGAAGAAATGATCTCCATTGGAACAGTGGGGTTGATCAAAGCGATTCAAACCTTTAAACCTGAGAAGAAAAGTAAACTTGCCTCTTATGCATCCAGGTGTATTGAAAATGAAATCTTGATGCACCTGCGGGCTGTCAAAAAAACACAGAATGAAATTTCCCTTTATGAGCCTGTGGGAACAGATCGAGATGGAAATGAGATTGTTATGCTGGATATCATCAATACAGATGCGCCGGATTTTGCCGCTGCCCTTGATTTCACCATAGAATCTCAAAAGTTAATCACTGCCATAGAAAAAGTTTTGACACCTAGAGAGCGATTCGTTGTGTGTCTCAGATATGGCTTAGGCAAATATGATGCACTGACACAGCAGGAAATTGCAAGAAAACTCGGTATCTCCCGTTCTTATGTTTCCAGAATTGAAAAAAAGGCACTGCAGAAACTCTGCCGTGCCTTGGAGGGGACACAGGGCTGAATGCCCTGATACATAAAGAAAAAGCAGGCGATAAACACCTGCTTCTGTAAATCATATGAAATTAGAAATGTTTCCCTTCTGCGATCGTGCGCAGCTGATTTTTCAGCAGTGCCACTTCTTCATCTGTAAAACACTTTAAAACTTCTTCATTGACTTCATCTATGATTTTGGATATGGGTTCTTCCAATGCTTTCCCCTTTTCTGTCGGCACCACACGCACTTCCCGTCTGTCATTCCGATTGATCACACGGTCAATGAGTCCTTTTTTCTGCATTCTGTCCAGCACACCAGAAATGGTGGAAGTTTCCAGACAAAGAATTTCAGAAATCTGCTTTGGTGTTGCAAATTCACGCTGCCAAAGACAACTCAGTACCCCATACTGAGAAGGTGTCACATCATATTCCGATAACTTTCCGTTCAGATACTGAAACACAGAATGCTGTGCAGTTGTCAGCAAGTAGTTGATACATTGTGTTAATTCCATAAGCCCTATCCTTTTCCTTTACTAAATTGTTACACTTATTAGCATAAATGGAAATCCATTGAAAATCAAGTTTTTTTATTTCGTATCCGAAAGAAATTTACGCATCATGTCAAAAGGCTGTACTGGCTGGGAGAATTTCACCCGCAGTTTTTCCTGGGGATGCGGCGCAGATTCAACAGATTCGTCAGCCTCGTTATAAATTTCTGTTACAGTTATAGAGAATGAAGGGCCTTTTGCGGGCATGACTTCAATTTCTTCTCCCACAGAGAATTTATTGCGCTGTTCGATCCATGCATAACCTTCTGCATCACTTGCTTCCTGTACCACGCCAATGAAGTCATAAGGACGGATATAGGAATTGTTGGTATAAACCTGCTGGTTGCCATCAGGTCTGCCGTAATAGAATGCGGTTGTGTAGTCGCGATGACTTGCTTTGGATACTTCATCCAGATAATACTCGCGTTTCTGTTCATATTTTGCTGGATCTTCGAAATAATCATCAATTGCCTGACGATATGCCTTGATAACTGTGCCAACATAGAAAGGAGTTTTCATTCTGCCTTCGATTTTCAGGCTGACTACGCCGGCTTCGACCAGATCAGGAATATGGTCGATCATACAAAGGTCTTTAGAATTGTAAATGTAAGTACCTCTTTCGTTTTCTTCAATGGGCATATATTCACCGGGACGTGTTTCTTCAACCAAATGGTATTTCCAACGGCAGGGATGGGCACAAGCGCCTTTATTGGCATCACGACCGCTGAGGTAATTGCTCAGCAGGCATCTGCCAGAATAAGAAATGCACATAGCACCATGAACAAAGGCTTCGATTTCCATATCCGTAGGAATTTTTTTCGCGAATTTCGCGAATTTCACGCAGGGAAAGTTCTCTGGCAACAACCACACGTCTCGCACCCAACTGATACCACATGCGGGCACTCTGGTAGTTGGTGTTGTTTGCCTGTGTAGAAACATGGATTTCCAGATCAGGAGCCGCTTCTCTTGCCACAGCAAATACACCCAGGTCAGAAATCAGTACAGCATCAGCACCAAGTTCATAAATTTCTTTGAAATAGTCAGCCATACCTTCAAAATCTGCATTGTGAGCAAAGATATTGGCTGTGACATATACTTTTGCACCATGTTCATGGGCAAAACGGATCCCTTCTGCCATAGCTTCTTTATCGAAATTTTTCGCTTTTGCACGCAGGCTGTATGCTTCGCCGCCAATGTAAACGGCGTCTGCACCATACAGTACCGCGATTTTTAATTTTTCCAGATCACCGGCAGGTGCCAGCAATTCTGGTTTGATTTTATTCTGCATCATTTTGTTCTCCTTCTAGTGTTACAGGAATTTCTTTCTTCTTATAGCAAAGTGCCATGCCATCCCCAATGGGAATGATGGAAGTTTCCAAGGCATCATTATGTGTAATATCCCACAGGAAGTTCCGCAAGCGTTTATGGATGGTTCTCTGCCGTCTAGGCACACTGAAACGGGTCTGCGCAATAGTGCCGCCCTGCAACACATCATCAACAATCAGCAGACCGCCAACAGGAAGCAGGCGCAGGCAGTGAGGCAGGAAATTGCCATACTGCCCTTTTGCTGCATCCAGGAAAATTACATCGTAAGGGCCTTCCAGTGTGGGCAGGATATTTGCCGCATCGCCTTCCAGGATTTTGATTTTGTCTTCCAGTCCCATTCGTTTGATGTTTACTCTTGCGTCTTTCAGCATCACTTCAAAGCGGTCAATGGTTGTTACCGTACCGTCTTCCGGCAGGTAACAGCACATGAGTCCTGCTGAAAATCCCACAGCAGTACCGATTTCCAAAATATGTTTTGGCTTCTGCATGGTCAGAAGTACGCTCAAAAGTCTTGCTGTTTCCAGCGGGATAATGGGTACTTCTGCCGCAATGGCTTCCCGCTGGATTTCACCCAGAACACCATCATACATAGGCTGTACTGTGCGCAGATAGGCGTTCATGGTATCGTCTGTTACATAATTCATTCTTTATTCTCTCCTCAAAATTACTGTGCCAGGCTTGCCTGATATTTTTCTTTGGCAGCCAGGAATTCTTCATTGGTCTTGCAGAATACATGGTTGCTCTGACCAGCTGCTTCTACTACATAATACAAATAGTCATTATCTTCTGGATACAAAGCAGCTTTAAAGGATGCTTCACCGGGATTGGAGATAGGGCCTAAAGGCAGACCTTTGTTCAATCTGGTATTGTAAGGAGAATCTGTCTGCAAATCTGCCTGTGTCAGTTCTCCGCCTGTTTTTCCAACGGCATACAGTACAGTAGCGTCAATACCCAAAGACATATCCTGTTCCAAACGGTTATAGATTACGCCTGCTGCTCTTGCGCGTTCTTCATCCAGTGTGATTTCTTTTTCTATCATAGAAGCGATGGTAACGATTTCATCCAGTGTATGACCGCTTGCAGCCACGGCATCCTGATATTCCTTTGTATACATCTGCTCGAAACGATCCAGCATCATGGAAATGATTTCATGAGCAGTCATATTTTCTGTCAGGAAATAAGTATCAGGGAAGAGATAGCCTTCCAGACGGTATTCACGATCCGGAAGATCCTTCAGGAAGCTGTGGGGGAATGTACCTGTGTTGGCTTCTGTGATAAATTCTTCAGCAGTGCAAATACCTGTTTCAGCTACACGATCCGCAATCTGTTTTACAGTGTAGCCTTCTGGAATGGTCAGTTTGTTCTTCGTGCTGACTTCACCGGACTGCAGAAGCGCCATAATCTGTGTCTGTGTCATACCTGTATCCACATCATAGGTACCCATCTGATACGTTCCGTCGTATCCGTTGATTTTACTGCTCAAACGGAATGTAAAGGTGTTGGAGATCAATCCCTGTTCCTTCAGAATATTTGCAATATCGGATGTTGTAGAGCCGGAAGGGATGGTAACGGAAACTGTTTCACCGGTCAGGTTTTCTGTACTGCCATCCATCATCATGATCCCTTTCATAAATTGGAAAGAGAAAATGCCGATCATCAGCGCAACAACAAGTACAATAAGCCCTTTGAAACCTTTTGAAAGTTTCCGTTTATGCTTTTTCGGTTTCGAGCGTTCCGTTGTGCTTCTGCTGCTTGGCTCACGATATACTGTTTCTCTGCGGGAGCTTTCTCTGTGAGATGTATCTCTGCGAGACGAGTCTATACGGGAACTTTCTCTGCGTTCTTTGGTCGGTTCCACCTTACGATACATGGTGGTTTCCTGCAGCTCTCGTTCCATACGACTGTTCCATTCTTCTTCTCTGGAAGCTCTGCGTGGAACATAAGTGTTTTCAAACTCAGGATCTCGCCGTGGAATTTTTGTCACACTTTCCTCTTCCATACGCTGAGGTTCTGCTGCCTTTTCTTCTTTGATTCTTGTACTTTCCCGTGGAGCAGAAGGACGAGCTGTGTGCTGCCCGTAATATGTGGTATTGCTTCTGTCTCTGCGGGGGAAATAAGTGGTGGAAAATTCTTCCTCCATATCTCTTTGCATCGAACGTCTTTGTTCAGGTGCCCGGCTTTGCTGCTGGCTTGCCTGTTCATCGCTTCGATTGCCATGTTCATCCATATCTAGTTGCCTCCTTCGATTCCTCAATCTTATTTATTATACCTTTTTCCTTCATTTCCGACAACCTTTTCTTTCTTGTTGCATCATATTTAAAAAAATCCTAAAAAACTTTGTAGATTTCCGAAGAAACTTGCAGAAAATTCCATACCTGATATAATGAAATACAGACTAAAAGCAGAGGTGTGTAACATGAATTATATGGAATCAATCAAATATCTCGAAGAAGAAGTAGGATTTGCATCTGTTCCCGGTTTATCCCGTATTCAAGCATTGCTGAAAAGACTTGACAATCCAGAAAAAAAGCTGCGCTGTATTCACGTGGCAGGAACAAATGGGAAAGGTTCTTCCGTTGCAATGCTTTCTTCTGTGCTGCGCGAAAGCGGCTGTAAAACGGCTTCTTATACGTCACCTCATCTGCATCGTTATAATGAACGTTTTGTCATCAATGGTCAGGAAATTTCTGACGAACAGTTTGCGGAGGAAATCTCTCTGATGCGTGCACATTGTGAAGCGATGGCAGCGGCAGGAGAAGATGTTCCAACTCTTTTCGAAATCGTTACAGCTGCGGCATTCCATTATTTTGCGGAACAACAGGTAGATATAGCTGTTATGGAAGTTGGATTGGGCGGAACATATGATGCGACAAACGTGATTGAAGCACCTCTTTTAAGTCTCATTATGTCCATCAGCATGGATCATATGGATTATTTGGGAAATACACTTTCTGATATTGCCCGTGAAAAATGCGGAATCATCAAGAAAAATTGCCCTGTGGTGTTGTATTCTCAGGAAAAAATAGTATATAATATGGCTAAGGAAATGGCGCAGGCTCTTTCCGCTCCTTTTTACTGCGAAACTGAAAATCAGATTTCCGTTCACAAACAGGATTTTGACGGAACCATTTTTTCCGTGAAAAATCATCTTATTGATTATCAAGAAATGACACTGCCTCTTTCGGGCGATTACCAAATTTCCAACTGTATAACAGTATTGAATGCCTGTGCGATTTTGCAGCAGCTTGGACTGCCTTTGACAGAAGAAACCATTCGCAGAGGAATTTTGCATGCTTCTTGGAATGGACGCATGGAAGTTGTGAAAAAGCATCCTCTTGTGCTTTTGGATGGTGCGCACAACGCAGATGGTATTGCGAAATTGGCACAGTCTTTGCCCCATTATGTGAATGGGAAAAAATCACATTGGTGCTTGGTGTACTGGGCGATAAAGAATATCCGCTTATGTTGTCAGAAATTTTCCCTTTGATTCATCAAGCTGTTCTGACGGAACCTTTGAGTGAGAGAAAACTGGATTTGGGATCTCTTGCAAAGGCAACAGCCCATTTTCATAAACCAGTGATACTGGAAAAAGAAATTCCGCGTGCTTTTGACCGCGCACTGGAAATAACAGATTCGGAAGACATGATTCTGTGCTGCGGTTCTTTATACATGATTGGCGAAATTCGAGAATATATACTTTCATTGTGATTGGAGGAATATATAGATGTTGAACTTTAAAGAAGAATTGAAAAAATACCAGCCTTTGATGGAGCTGGATGATATACAAAGTGCCTTGCAGCCTTCTCAGATGCAGGATCTGCTGGACATTTTACAGCATATTGCAAAAGAAAACAAACCACAGGATCCCTCTGCCAGCCAGGCTGAGGAAGCGTAAAGGAGTCGATGGATTATGAAATGCCCTAACTGTGGCAATATTGTTCCAAATGGCTTTCTCTGCCCTTCCTGCGGTGTAGATACATATATCTTTAAAAAAGCACGAAACGCTTCTATCCGTTTATATAATGACGGTTTGGAAGCGGCTTTGGCGCAGGATCTTTCTGCTGCGGCAACCTTATTGGAACAGAGTATTTTATTTGATAAAAATAACTATCAGGCACGGAATCTGCTGGGATTGGTCTACGCAGAAACGGGACGTATGGCAGACGCGTTGAAGCATTGGATTGTCAGCAACTCTCTGGTCAGTGAAAATAATCCCGCTGCCGGATATATTGAATATTTGCAGAAGCATGCCAGAGAAATGGATCAGTACAATGATGCTGTGCGCCTGTATAATCAGGCACTGCATTACCTCCATCAGGGAAGTGATGATCTTGCCATCATTCAGCTGAAGAAAAGTCTGGATTTAAGCCCAGGCTTTATTGATGCCAATAACTTGATGACTTTGTGTTGTCTGATGGAACATAATGAAAAGCGTGCTCAGCACTTTATAGATGCGGTATTGCGTAAAGATGTAAATAACCCCATTGCCCTTCGATATAGTCAGGAACTTGGTAAGGAACGCAGGGGTTCTGTTGGCAAGCAGAAAAAACGTGCCTCCGGTGCTGAAGTTGCACAGGGTATATCTGTGAAAAAACAGATAGTGCGCCTCCTATGCCCCGCTATAAACGTTCTGAAAAGAAAAAAATTGGCGCATTGGAACATCGTGATCTGATTGCTTTTGGTGTAGGTATTGTAGCAACTGCCCTTGTTTTGCTGGTTCTTGTTTTGCCCGCGATCAATGAAAATAAAGATAAAACCATTGAAACATTGCAGGCGCAAGTAGAAAGTTATCAGGCGAAACAAATATGACGCCAGAAGAAGTTTTGGCAATGCGTGAAAAAGTAACAACACTGGAAGCAGAAAATAAACAGCTGCGCAGCGAAGAAACAAAACAGGCCAATCTGGAATTATTAGAAACAGCAGTTTCTCAGCTGAACGACAAGAAGTTTGAAGAATGTGTTGCTACATTGGACAGCATTGAAACAGTTGGATTCAGTGAGGAAGATTTGCAAAAATACGAATCTGTGAAAACACAGGCATATCCGCAGGCGGCAAATTCCTTATATACAAAAGGTAAAAGCGAATTTTTGAGCAACAATTTTACAGATGCAAAGCCTTATCTGGAAAAATGCCTGAATTATACATCATCAGAAAACTTTATTGATGACACCTATTATTATTTAGGAAAAATCGCTGAGGAAGAAAAGAATACTGCGAAAGCAAAAGAGTATTACGAAAAAATCAAGTCTTTGTATCCAGACTCCAATCAGATTGAAAATGTAAATTTGGCATTGGAAAATCTGAATAGCACAACATAAACAATACTTTTTTAACAACAGCCAAAGAGGTCATTCCTTTCCGTTATGAAACTGGGGAATGGCCTTTTTGTATGTTGCTTCAATTTGCATGTTATTGTATAAATAACTTTTTGCTACTCAAAATGAGATTATGATAACTTTCCTAGATTTGTACTGGAAATGCTTTACAGAGCAGCTTTTATTGACTATATATACAGCATGCTGCACAATAATTGTGATCATAAGCATATGATTCAGAAAGGAAGGATTTTATGGTTTATGAAAATGCGCATCAGTTAGGGCGTTTGATTTTAAAAATTGGCAAATACCCTCATTAAAAATAGAAATCGTCATCTGAAAGCCCTTGACTTGACTACCAGCCAGGCTGATAGCCTCCAATTTTTTCTGGCAAATCCTCAGAGTACAGTCACAGATTTAAAAGATTACTTGGAAATCACCCATCAAACGGCCCGTGGTCTTGCGCAAAGGATAGAAGAAAAAGGATTGGTCACTCCCTCCCCTTCTTCGATAGATGGACGGTGCCGTACCATTTCTCCCACGGAAAAAGGAATGGAGCTTGGCAGAACAATGGCACATAATCGAGAGCGAACTGTTATGAGATTATTGTCCGGTATGACGGAAGAAGAGCAAGAGATATTTTATCGCCTTTTACAAACCGCTTACGAAAATATCAAAAACGAAGAAAAGGAGATGCTGTCATGAATGCTTCAGATCGCACTGCCATTTTCGAAACGTTGCCTGTTCACCAGGCTGTATATAAACAAATCATTCCTGCGATTGTCAGTCAAATGATTGCACTGATATATAATTTGGCAGACACTTATTTTGTAGGTATGCTCAATGATCCTCATCAAACGGCCGCCATCACCATTGCCGCCCCTTCATTTGTTATGCTGACTGCCATTTCCAATCTGTTTGGTGTCGGAGGTGCCAGTACCATTGCCAGGGCATTGGGGAAAAAGCAGCTATTACGTGCAAAACAGATTGCTTCCGTTTCTTTTTGGGGAGGACTTATATGCGCATGTATGTTTTCGGTTGTCTTTTTCCTTATGGCCCGACCCATTCTCTTTCTTTGTGGAGCGGCGGAAGAAACATTTGCCCTTACAATGGGATACGCAAAATATGTGGTTATTCTGGGTGGCCCATTTACTGTATTGAATACACTTCTTGCGAACCTCATTCGAGCGGAAGGCAGCGCCGCTTTAGCCTCCTTCGGCGTTTCTTTGGGCGGTATTATCAATATCATTCTAGATCCATTATTTGTATTGCCACAGTTTATTGGTTTGGGTGCTATTGGTGCAGGTATGGCAACAGCACTTTCTAATGTTTTAGCAACAGCATTTTTCATTCTTTCTTTATATCGTATGAGGAAAAGCTCTGTGATCCATATTAATCCTCAATATCTCCGTTATGCCAAATTGCATTTAAAAAGCATTTTGTCCGTTGGATTTCCTTCCGCTGTCCAATATGCTCTGACTGTTGTAGCCATCGCTGCACAAGCGAAATTTGTATCAAAATATGCCACAGAAGCTGTTGCAGCATTAGGTATCGTTAAAAAATTGGATCAGTTGCCGCTTTATTTTTCCATTGGCGTCTCTAGCGGTCTGCTTCCCCTATTGGCTTACAATTATGCCTCTGGCAACCAAATCAGAAGACGGAAATCTTTTCGTTTTGGCTGTATGATTTCTTTTTCCTTTTCTATGCTCTGCCTGATCTGTTATGAGTTGTTTGCACCACAGCTCTCAGCTCTGTTTATTGAAGACGCAACAACCATTGCATATAGTACTGGCTTTTTGCGGAGAATGGTAACAGCAATGCCCATGATGTCCCTGTGCTATCCGATGATTATCCAGTTTCAGGCAATGGGGAAAGTAAAAGAATCTCTCATTACTTCTGTATTGAGAAAAGGTGTTTTGGATATTCCCCTGCTCTTTTTCATGGATTGGCTGATGCCTCTTTACGGGTGCATGTGGGTACAGCCTATTGTGGATTCCATTTCCTTGGTTGTGGCAGGAACATTGTATTTCCGTTTAAAAGGAAAAGAAGGAACGACGCAAATATAAAAAGAACTTTTTGTTGGTAATTCTCATTGTACTGAATCGCTGATATTTATATAAAAAACTCCTATGCTATATAAAAGCATAGGAGTTTTTTATGATAGATTTGAACACATCACAGAAATTCCCCCACTTATTCTCTGTGTGTTGTTTGATATGCAATGTCATCGAGTCTTTGCTTTATGATGGCTTCATATTGAATTTCCTCTACGGTTTTTGACAGAAATTCCTCTGAAGGTTTAAAGCCAAGAAAAGGTAGTATCCCTTTAACTTGCTGTTCGTCCAATTGATGCAGATATTCTGCGCAATAGAATTGAATGTCATTATAATTTGGCAACTTTGCAAGTTCAGGATCTGCATTATCATACATACAGACATCTGTAACATACGCCATGTATTTTTTGCTGCCAAATCTAATTTCAGGATGCTTTTCATTTAGATAAGCAATCAGATCCTTTTGCAGACTTCCCATTGTGGGACTATCTGTTGATATAGAAGTTGTGTCTGCCGTAGCATTGTCCTTTTCTGTTACTGCATGCATGGCAGTCATAATCGTTCCAACAGCTAATACTGCAAAGATTATCCGATTCCTGTAAGAATGCTTCATAAAAATACTCCTTTAGCAACTTGCATAAAAAATACTGGATGCACTATATGGTTACATCTCTTCTACATGTCATTTCTGTATCATATTCCCCCTATACAAAATACAGCTGACATTCATTATAATACGCTTGTCGTGCATCCAGTTCTTTAACATAGTTTTGTTATTCTTCTGCGGGCAGCGATACTATTTCAAAATCATTGGCATCAAATATCACTGCTTGATTGGAAAAGAACATATTTACAGGGATATCGGCTTCTTTTGCGACGATATTGCTGCAAACCAAAGAAATCACTGCCAATGATATAGCTACTACCTTTCCATATGCAGCAACATTCTTTTTCCCTCTTAATACTTCCAGAATTCTTCGCTTATAGTTTTTTATGCTCGTCTCGCTGTAATATACGCAGTAGAAATGACTGAGCTGTGCAGTATTTTCCAGCTCCAATGATTTGATAATCAGACTGGCATACTTTTTCCTTTGTCTTTCATCAAAATTCTCTGTTACTGCCTCATCGCATGCAATTTCTATCCAGGCGGAGAGATTTTCTTTTAAAAGGAAATATAACGGGTTGAACCAGTTTAGACAGCTAAAAACCAGTATGATAACTTTTCTGGCTACGTCGTTTCGCAAAGCATGGCAATATTCATGTCGCAAAATGAAATCAATTTCCTCTGCATCCAGTGTGTTTATCATAATTGCCGGTATCACAATATATTTCTGTTTGATGCCTACGGTAAAAGGGCTTTGTGTATCATTGCTTCCAACCAGTAGTACATCTTTTTTTGTTGTTCTTTTCTGATGTTTTTAAATATCTCTAACCAAATGTCACTTTCTATTTGAAAACTTTTCCCCTTTATTCTTGAAATTGTATACACATATAAGATGGCTTTTGTGATGAAAAAAAGGAGTACACCCACAAACCATATATGATCTATGCAGTCCGTAAACGGAAAAGTACTTCTCCAATAGGCTGCAAAATTGCTGCATAAATCCGCCCCTTCCAGTATCACAAGATCATAATGCGTAAAACAGTATTCGCTGCCATCCGATATGGATACTGGAAAATAAAACGGGATAACAAAGGAAAGCAGTACCACTGTATTGATGAATACCATAAATCTGGCAGATGTAATCCGAAAGATCAATTTTTCAGACAGTAAATAGATACTGCTTGCAATAAACCCGCCAATAGAAAGCAATAAAACAGATACAAAGGCTCTATTTATGATTAAGTCCATCAAACCAGTCCTTTAAATCCTGTATTTCGTTTTCACTGAGCTTTTTTCACTGGAAAAGGCAGCCAAAAAATTCTTCAAAGACCCCTTAAAATTTTGACTGCAAAAAGTGATCAGCTTCTTTTGCGTAAAACTGCTCTTTGCTTAGCAAAGGAAAATAATATAAGCTCTTCCCCTTTTTTGATGCAGAAACAATCCCCTTTGTTTCCAATCTTTTCAAAAATGTTCCGACTGTCTGATGTGTCCAATTTTCCCCGTCATCGTTCAATGCTGCAACCACATCAGCAACAGAAATCATATGCCCGCACGCCCAAAGTTTTTCCATGACCTTCATTTCAGAATCACTGATACTTATGTTCACACACCTCCTTTAACTACATCCTGTCGTTATTATTGTACTACACAATGTCGTTTATTGTCAATGCGATTCCTATTGTTTGAAAGAAAAAAACAGACATATCGAACATCCTGTTTCATCGGAAAATTCAATATGCCTGTTTTGGTTATGAGATTATTCGGGAAGGTGTTTAATAATATCGTGACAATAGTGGTCTGCAATTAAACCACAAAGAAGTACGACACGTTCAACCAAAAACTTCTGATCCGCTTCATCACCGAAGATATACTGACATGCGCGAACAGTAACATCGCCAGTGGTTGGATCTAATTGGAATGTACCCATCTTCAGCTGATAATTCAGTTCCATCAAATATGTATTAATGGTATTTCTTTGGGATTCTTCTACGCGAATGTTGCAATCCACAAAGAATGTCAGCATTCGTTCATCTTCTAAGCACATGGCATAAGCGCCATATTTCCCCTTTTCTCCGCTGATTTGGAAAGAAAAAATACTTGTACCATTTTCTTGTTTTTCCTTCACCGGCAGATGATTTTTCTCTGCAAATGCCAGAAAACTATCTCGTATTGTCATGTTTCTTCCTCCTATATGCATTCATCATTGACCATTGTTTTTGAGAATTTCAGGTGCTTGCTGCATGTCTGTTTTTGTTTTATCCAATACGTTTGCAACATAATTGTTTGTATTAGCTTCGCTTGCAAAAATAGCGTCAGGATTCTTGATGGCACTTTCTGTGTCCTGTACAACTTTTATACACTGTTCAGCTTGTTCCACTAATATGATTATCCTATCAGAAAAATCTGTTTCTAATTTCTTCCACTGTTTCTGACGTTCTTCTTGCTTTTCTTTTTCCTGTGTTTCAAATGCAGTCAGTTCTTCAGCCATAGAAGCAGGATTCGATGCAATCTTTTGTTCGTACTGGCTGTAAATACGGTCGACATCTTCTTTTGCAGGCTCGAAACGATTACCATCATAAGCACTAATCTTCATTTCATCGGTCATTTCAGGATCTGTTGAACGAAGCTGTGCGATTCTTTGGTCATGAACAGACATTTTCATCGCCTGACGAGCAATTTCCGAGTTGATAATATCCTGCAAAGAAATTTTTACGCTTTCATCACTTCCTTTTACATTGAAGCGTTTGGAATTTTCTGCATACTCTTTGATTGCTTGTTCCTGTTCTTCCGCAGTTCCGCTTTCCGCAGTCCGCAAAGCTTCTATACGATCCAAATGTTTCTGCTCCAAAGAACGCATACGACTTCTTTCATATTCCAAAATCATATTGGGTGTTACCCAATTGGGCGCATCATTCTGTTCATGGCTAAGAAAATTTTTACCACGACCCATCTCCTTGTATTTCCTCAGCATTGCGGGGTAATCAGTCATACTCTCCAATGCCTCCAAAATTGTGATATGGTCTGCTTTCTCAGATGAATGAAGTGTTGCTTTTGTGGCTTCATGGATTTGATAAGTATAAAATCTATCCAGATCTTCCAACGTATATTCTTTCGGCCCTTTTTCCCTCACGTAAGCAGATAAGATCTCTTTATTTGCCTTGCGATCTATGGCTGTTCCTTTTCTGAGTCCATATCTGCGTACCAAAGTATATATAGATGACGGATCTTCTTTCAGCTTCTGCATGTCTTCTGTTTCTTCAGATGTCCAATTCTTACTTTTGAACAATTTCTGAACAGAAGCATCCTCTTTGTTAACGCGCTGCAGAACATCTTTTTGGAATCCAATTCCTTTATCAAAAGGAATGACGACATTATTTTCTGTTTTATGAGCTTTTCCAAAATAGGCCTGAATGGTGTCATATAGCAATTTTTCCGCATTTTGTGGATTTTTTTTCTGCTCGGCTTCTATTTTTGATTTTTCACCTGTGAGAAAGTTTTTTCTATCAATATGTGGCTGACGCTTGTTTGCATCTGCAATCATAGATAAACATTTGTTTTCATAAGCAATGAGATCATCAATGGTGATATCTATTTTTATGGCTTCGTAAAACCAGTTGCCACTTTTGCTATTTCTATCTTTCTGAGCTTGCATGATAGACTGTTTCAAAGTCATGGCTTTTTGTTTCTTTAACAATGCCTGAACAAAATCCTCTTTCGTAGCAGTCATATAGGTCACTCGTTCATCCTCGAGCATCTTTTGCATAGGGGCTTGCCACTTCTGTACCTCATTCGCATCTTTAGATTCCATGGAAAGCAGTTTTCGAAGCTCTTCTCTATTTTGCATTGCAGCCCTACCGTCTTCATTACCACTGAGTTTCTTTTGGGCAGTACTGCGTTCGTAAGCCAATAAGCGTTCTCTATTGGAATAAATGTCCAGTCTGTTGAAAAGCCCACGTGCACCAATGGTTTTCGTATAGTAGTCAAAGAAACTTGCGTTTGGCGCATCCGAACCATTTTGTACGATATCAGGGAATTTTTTTGCCAGTTCATCTATGCGTTCTTTGCGTTCATGATATCGCGCAGCTGCTCCGCTGAACCATTGGGAACGACTTTCTAAAAGTCTGCTCTGTTCATATCTCAGCAAAGAGGAAATATCTGTAAACAATGCTTTATTGACTGCTTTTCCTCCCAGTTCTCTATACTTCTTCAACAGAATGCTTCCTTTGGTCTTATCTGTTTCAGCAATATTCTGAGCTGCTGCAAATTCTTTCATTTGCTGGATTCTATTTTCGGATTTTTGTTTCAGTTCTTTTCTTCGATTTTCCTCATAAGCAATGAGGGAATCAACTGTAACAGCTTCCTGTTTGGATTTGTTCCGCAGGTAAGAACGAAAGCCTGTTTCGTTCCCACCACCAGTAGTATAAGCATTCATAATTTTTTCGCTTGGCGTTAGAGCAGCAGCTGTTCTACTTCTTTTGTTGATGCACTTGTTCCGCTGTTGCCTGCCGACGCCTTAGCGATATTTTGTAAATTGTCTGAATGTTTTTTCAGGTTGGCTTGGATTTTCATCCCTAATTTCTGGTAGTCCTTATCATTCTTCAAATCTTCTATTTCCTGTCTTTCCGCAGCAATGGTTTCTTGGGTGCTGCGAAGCTGTACATAGAATCTATGCTGGATTTCCTGGATGACTTTATTCATATCTAAAAATCCAGAATTAGATTCATCCATGCTTACAAACATGGGAGTATCTTTGTTCTGATATTGATACAGCATACGCTTTGCGTCTTCAAAGGATGATTGGCTGGCATCAAAAGCAGCCTTACCATAAGACTCCTCTTTTTGCTGATCATTTTTTCCAACTCATCTTTGTTGTCTAACATTTTGTTGACTCTGCCACCAAGCATGCGGAAGTTGAAGGAATCATCCGCTGTCCATTTTCCATTTTCTCTGGTTGCCAGAATTGCTGCTTGAATTGCGGCAAGTTCCCAATCTGCGAAGGTATAACTGTATAGTGTTTTTTCCCATCCTAAGATTTGCGTATTCAAAGAGGCATCGATGATCGCGCGCAAGCGCAGTTCGCCATTGGCATCGATGACTGCCTTTTGGAAAGTAGGACGTCCATATCTGTTATTTTTGAATTCTGTATGAAGTTTTGTTGAAAGAACGTTGTTTCCTTCCGCACTGCCGGTTAAAGCGATTTTTGCGCCGATATTACCACTGACATTCATCAAAAGCTAGGACCTACTGTAACACCCACTTGAAATCCGGCATAAGCGTTGCCTTTCAGGGCAGCAGATAGATCGAATCCAAAAGATTCATCTTGCTGTTTTTTCAGCATTCCAACAATATTATGAACAGAACCGCCAACTTTATATCCGATTGCTGCTCCGGCTCGAAATTTTGCATCAATAGAGGCCAAACCGGGAATCAATGGGAATGTAATGAAAGGAATGCTTGTCTGAAACTTATTCCCATCATCTTCTGCTTCTTCTTCGCTCTCCCCTTCATCCTCGTCTCCTTTGATAATACCAAGGAATCCCAAGATTTTTTTTCGCCAGATCATAATAACTACCCTCATCGTCATCATCACTGCCTAATAAATCACCAGAGAATGCAAAACTTGTTGAATTGCCAAGTTTGACATCCCAGTCATCACCGATCTTCGTTGTCAAAGCAGAATTTTTCATGGATGAATAGAAAATACCTTTCTCGGTTATTTCAAGTCCTTGGTAACAAAGAGGGCTGTCATCCATTTCCACATCAGAAACACCTAAGTCTGACAATATGCCATTGATCAGTCTCAAGGAATCTTTGGCTTCTACGGTAATACTATCAGAATAAAACGTATGATATGCTTCACCGGCTTGCAGTTTCAGTTCGTATTCGTTGCTCCCAACATATACACATGCAATCAGATTTCCATCTTGCCACTGTACGACGTACCTATCGTATGATGTCATACGCATTCGAGGACGTATACCTTTTTTAGTGGAAAATTTGCCGGTATTTCGCGATTCATTTTTAGCTAGGTTGCAAAAATGGTCAAATTTCAATGAATTTGTGAAACACACCCAGAAGTTTTTCCGTAATTTCCTGATCTACGTGCATATGCCCAAAAAACCATTTCCGGAAATTGGGCTGTTTTTCTATGCTTTGATACCATTGATTCAAAATCAGTGGAAATTGGTAGTCTTCATCCAGGCTTTTTTGCCTGTGGATAGAGCTTCTGGCAAAAAGCGGCGGTTCATGTGTGATGACATATGCAATCTGGTCAGCAAATTGATGGAGTACATTTTGACCATGTTCAATTTCTTCAGAAGTTGGTTCTTCTTCTTTCCACCAACTTACGCCCTCTGTCCGTCTGTCCTTATCCACAGATCTGGCACCGCCAAAAACAAAAAATTTCTTTTCATATATGTCATATATTTCCCCGCGCATGAGATGGAAAACACGTTCTCCCACACGATGCACATTTCCACCATTCCATTTTTCTACGGGAAATTCATTCAGCATGGCATGATTTTCATGATTGCCATCCACAAAAGCAATGGTGCCGGGAAATACTTGTTGGAGGCTTTCCATATCATATATATAATCCTTGTCCCAGACATATCCGGCATCACCTGCTATAATCATGACATCAGATGGATGCAGTGTTTCTTTTTCTGCCAGCCAAAACAGCGGTACAAAGGTTCTGTGTTTATCACCGGTAATAAAAATTCTTCCATTCATTTTTCAATATTCACCACATTTATTTTTGTAATAATAGATGCCATTTCTTTCTTCTCTCAAAATTATACCTGATAAATACAAGTATTGTAAATGTGAAATCGCTTCCCCAGTAGCAAACCATTTTTGCGGTGCCGGAAAGCTTTCCCAATCTTTGCACATAATTTCCCAAGTCATATCTTGTGCAACCATATAAGCCGTTTTCCATTCATTTGTTAAGATGTTTTTCACTTCCTCCAGTCGTGCTTCATGATGCTGAAAAAGCTCCTGAATCCGACCATGAACATCTTGAATCATGGTGCCATGGGAAGTTAAAACCAGATCTACATCCAATGCATCAATCTTTTTCAGGCTGTTCAAATAATCCTCCAATGGATTTTCAACACCTAATTCAATACAAATATTAGGGGTGATGGTACCCAGTATATGATCGCCGCAAAACAGCACTTTCTTCTCCGCATCATAAAGGCACATATGTCCCGGTGTGTGTCCGGGTGTCAAAATCGGCTGAAAATGATACCCGCCATATTCCAGCATATCGCCTTCGTCCACGTATGTAAAATTCACTTTTTCTGTATTACAATATTTTCTGCCGGGATGAATGTCTGTATTTCTGCCAAACTGTGCCTCGGGGAACCCAAATTTGATGAATAGATCATCCAGCATTCTCCAATACAGATTACCGGATTCAAAATTGATCATTTCTCCCTCTGTTTCTCCCGCAAGGATTTTACAGCCGGATTTTGCGAATTTCGAGATCAAACCACAGTGGTCAGAATGAAGATGTGAAATAAATACATCATATTCCTCAATGCCCAATTCAGAAACTGCGCTTTTTAATGCCTCTTCACATTCTGGTCTGTTGAATCCTGTATCAATCATCAGATTTTTTTCGCCTAAAATGAAATAAAACGTTGATTTCTCTCAATGGATTGTTGGGTAAGGGAACAAACTGTTTGTAAATGTTCTTAGCCACTTCTGTTAACATCTCTGATCCGTCCTTTCTGTTGTATATAAATTGATTACCATTTATGCTATTTTTTTCCATTAATTATGCGTATTATTAATGAAATATAATTGAAAAATTCCTATTCTTTTGGTATAATTGCATTAAAAACCTATGTAACCATTGTTGAAAGGGGCGATAAATTTGTCAGAAAAAAACAAATATTACTCCATCGGAAAGGTGTCCTCTATATGCGATGTACCCATCAAAACTCTGCGTTACTATGACCAGATCGGTCTGCTCGTTCCACAATATCGCAAGGAAGACAGCCACTATCGGTATTATGAACATACACAGCTTCTGACGCTTCATATCATCCGCAAACTGCGTTTGTTAGGCGTTTCTTTAAAAGATATTCAGAGAATCATCCAAAATTGTGATAATGCAGCCATGGAACAGTGCGTTGTTTCCAGAATGCATGAAATCTCTAAAAACATTGAAGAGTTGCAGGAGCAGCTTGCCATTGGCGAAATACTTCTTCAGCGTTTAAATACTGGAAACGTATTTCTGCAAAATAAAAATCAGGATCAGGACAGCATCATCCAAATTGAAAAAATTCCTTTATATAATGTTATTTCTACCAGAAGAATTAAATTGGATTATCAAAATTCCGATGTTTCCATTGATCGTTGGTCTGAGCTCATTGAACTTGCCAAAAGATATCATCTGAAAACTATGGGTTCCATTATCTTGACATATCACAACGAGCCCTTGGAACAGTTTTATAATAAAGACTGTGATCTGGAATCCTGTATTCAGGTTGCAGAACTGAAAAATGGCCCTGAGTTCAAACAGTTCGGTGGTTTTTGGCAGCTACCGCGATACATATGATTTTTTCCTTCTTCCAGTTCCACAACGTAATCCAACGCCGTAAAACCAACCATATTATCATCACAGCAGGAGCATTCAGTTGTACCAATATGCCGCTGCATTACATCTGTCATATGTTCCTTTTCCGGAAGTTCCACGGGATTTTTAAACAGCATTTGTATTACAAAAGGGCCGCCGGGCTGGCAGTCCATTTCATCTGTTTTTTTCTGAAAAATTTCTTCCATCTAATATCTTCCTTTCTGAATATATATCCCCATACCCGCCCTGCATAAAACAGTCAATGCTTGGTAATTACAATAAAAATAACGATACGCATGTACCCAATTGGAGCATAACAATTATTGGGGATACGAACCCCGCACCTGCTCTTCGGTTCCCAGCGACATTAAAAAATAACTGCGACTTCCGCTGTCGCCGCGCTGCATTCGCTCTGTATTTTGCCGCCAAATGAAAAATTCATTCAATTAGTTCTGTTGTCCAATTGCTTTGCTGAAGCTGATTATCCAGCAATCTCAGTTTTTTTGACATTTCATCAATTTCAGAGTGCCAGTTGGCAACAGAAATTGTTGATTTGATTTTGATTTCCGTATTCCGGGCGCGATGTGTTGTCATACTGCCTTCATGCGCTACATCTTTGTAAACAGCGATTTTTGAAATTAAGCCATCCTTTTCAGCAATCATTTGCGTTAAGGATTTCCCGTCTACGATGGTTTTACAGTTTGTTTCCTGAATACGCGCAATCAAATAAGACAGGCGGGAAATAGATGTATCCAATTCCTTTTTCAGAAATTCAGGGTTTTCTGCCGGCTCTTCCCCCTCTTGAACCAAGGCATTATTTCTCAATCGATCATTGAGTTGGTCAATATAACGATATAAATATGACCGCTCCTGTAATGCTTCCGCCAATTTCATCTCTTCACACTCCTTATTTTTCCTTACTTACTCAATTGTCCGCAAAACATTTCCATCCTGATCGACAATTCTGGTAGGAACCAGTTCAATAGTCAACGGATAATCAGACAATGGATACGTGCCCGTATGAGATGTAAGAACATAGCATATTTCCTCCAAAATTTCTTTCGGCATTGTCAAAGACAAGACGCCGTCCCCCATAGAAATATGCGGTTCTCCTGGCAAAAATTGTACCACATCTTCCGTCCCCTGCAAATATAAATTTCTTCCTTTTCCAACACGAGCACGAAGCATACGGTTCAAAATCTGATCATGTCCTGCACCAAGACGAAGATATGCCCTTCCCTTATCCAAAGAGGCTCCAACCTCATCCAAATAAAGAAATCCCGTAGAAGAACCATCTTGTTCCATTCCTTGTTTCCAGGCTTCATAAAAATTTGGATTGTCCATATAAGAACTGCGGAAAAGATCTGTAATACCAAATGGGCTGTATTTGCTCATTTCTTCTAAAAACTTTTTGCCATCCCAGCACATAAAAGCTTCCATCTCATCAGACGTAATACCGATTGCCTGTAAAAATATCACATGGCCATTCGGCGTATCCATTTCTCTAAGTTCTTCATCCATACAAAAGCCTAAAGCAGTTAATTTTGTATCCGTTTCCAAGGCGATGGGGCCGTTTCCGTCAATATAATGCCCTACACCGAAAACATTCCCGCTGGAAAAAACGTACCGCGCCAAGTTCTGTAAAAGATTTACCGGCCACACAGGAGGCTGTTCCTCTTTTCCGCATTTCAGCCGGAAAGTCATTTCAAATCCATAGCCGCTTACAGCCGGATCTTCACATTCTTTTTCATATAGTTCTGAATAACCATATGTAACATAATGCCAATGAGGCACACCTGTTTCGCTTTTCCAAATTTCCACACCGTCCAGCGGGTCATTTCCGCCCAACATATAAGGAATGATGCTTCTATAAAAGATTCCGTCCTGTTTTGGATATAATTGCTTCAGTTTCTGTGCGATTGCGTCGAAGCCAGCCTGATTCAGTTCCATATTATCTTCCATTGTCCCACCCCTTTCTTTATTGTTTGATGCCATTTATTCCATTACCGAAGTGCATCCACGAAAAGATCAACGGAGTATCTTTCTTCCTACAAATGAATTGCTTTCATTATTTCTTTCAGTTCATTCCTCATAGTCTGCTTCAATATCAATAAAGTGGATATATACACCGCAGACCTTTCCATCGGCGTCATAACCAAAATAACAGGGATATGCACCATCGCCCCAGCCGGAAGCAAAAATCGGCAAATGATAGTCTGTTCCCGGAATATTCCAATTGAGCCAGTCGCCATATTCTCTCTGGTATTTCGGATATTCTTTTGCATTTTCCTCCAATAAATCACAGAAAAGATCATTGTAAGGATCAATATCAGCCTCTTCCTCCAGACGTTGTTCCCAATACAAATTAAATGCTTCCTGTGCTTTGATGTCTGCAATACATCCCATACCAGCATCTACGCAAAAGCCGAAAAAGGAATCATCTTCTAATTCCTCATCTAAATATTCATTTCCGATCATACCCAATTCATAACGTACAGGCTGCTGCCCACTGATTTCTACTTTTACACAGGCATAACGATCCCCGTATTCTTCACTTGGCACGACACAAATTTTCACTGGATATGTTCCAGCTGGAATGGTCTGTATGAAAGGTAGTGCATCCTCTAATTCTATTAACGGATCATAAGCGAAAATAGTTCCAGTTGGAAAAGATACTTCACCGATTTCCAATGTATCCACTGCCACTTCTCCAATTTTTGTTTTAGTAAAATAAGCATCCAAATCTGTTTTGCATGTCAATTTTTCTTTTACTGCTTCATATTTTTCCATCCATTCTTTTGTTGGCATCGCACTTTCCTCCTTCAAGATCAACCCTATTACCCAAATAGGAACATTTGGTTATTTTTGCTGTTTCATATAAACTTTGTTTACTGTCATTAACCTACGATATTGGCACTCTCCATCCCCTGTGTCAGCGTGCCGCAGATTTCAACGGCATGTCCCCAAAACATATCGTCATCCTCATAGTAAGCGGTAAAGCTGTCCTCAAACGAAAAAGCAAGTTCAGAGAGTGTAATCCGCTCTGCAAAGACTTCTTCTGTAATGGGCACAGCATCTTCATCATCTGTCATCCAGTCATTGGCAAGATTTGTCAATTCTTTTGCTGCAAACATCCGCATTGTTCGATCCCATTTTTCCAATTCAGTCATTATACTTCTTGCGGAACCGAAAGTCTGCTCCCAGGAGGACTGGTCATCCGGATCAATTTCCAGCATCAATGAAATATCTGTTTCATTCCACAGGAAATTACATTCAAACATATCAAATTCCTTATTTAACATCAGTGTTCCCAACACCTCATCCTCAATGACTATCGGTTTGACATAGTCTGCCCAAACTTCCTCAAGCTGTGGACAAGGAACCTCTGGTTTCAATACTTCAACTACACACCAATCATTGAATTCTTCTGGTGTGAGGTTTTTTGGAGCATATGTATCCAACAATTTTCGTACTTTGATATGACAAATCTGTCCACTTTTGAACCTGTTCCATCCTTTTTTCGTGTTGCGTTCTTCTGATGAAACAAGCCAATTCAGTCTGCCTTTTTTTACATCGACTTTGCCGTCTCCACAAAACACCATGCCAAGGGTCGTTGCCAACATATCCCATTGATCTTCAAAAGGACTTGCTCCAAGAACTTTTTGAATTAAAACAATGACATCTTGTTCTTCTGTGGAATATTTTTCATAAAATTTCTCTATCATCAACATTGCCTCCTCTCCACTCAAGTCTGTTGGTGCTTCATGGAAACAATCTTACAATCCGGACAGACTTCAATATAAAGCGTTCCTTCCGTACCATCCATGAGGGTATCCCACTGGATTTGAGCTAAATATTTCATATCTTTGCCACATTGAGGGCAAGTAACATATTCCCAATCCTGTACCCAATTTGCAAAACCGCCAACAGTATTCACATCTTCACAGGAAGCGCCATAAAACAACGGAACTGGCTTTTCTCCCAATACAAAATGATGATTGGAAAGCAGACGATAGTCTTCATCAGACATATAATTTTCCATTTCTTCTTCTCTATCAAAAAGTTTGGAAGGCATTGGTTGGCTTCCGCCATCTAAAGTAAACCGATTTAAAGCACCATCTTCTAAAAATCCCACACAGTTTGGGCAACAGGTAGCTGTTAAAATGCCGTCGATTCCCAAGAACTTCAGCCGATCATCCCTGCCATCCAGTACCAGAATATCCGCCATATTTCCGCCACAGTGTGGGCAATGATCTTCTCGTAAATGGCCGATTTTGACAGGTGTTTCTTCATTTGCCTTACCTTTTACCAGCGGATAACAAATATCATAATTGAGCTGAATTCTTTTTCCTGCCTTGTCAAATGTCCAGCCGCCGCACTCCGCATAGACAGATGGATCTACGTAAAGTCTTTTCCGCCATGGGCGAGGATTCTGCTCCAGTTCCAACAATGTTTCCAGAACCTTATCATCCCCCTGCATGGCAAGGCATGACATCAGATTCGCTGCATCGTTGGCATTATTCGCATCCAATAACGCAGCTATTAAACTATCCCGTACATCTTCTGGTGCATGGTAATAGGTTTCACAAGGATAATATACTTTTGCCGCCAGAGCTGCGCGTTGGATCTGCGGTGTAATGGCATCATGATAACTCAGCAAATTCCAGAAATCTGTAAACTCAGGATCATGAAAATCTTCCAGTCCTGCTATGTTCTGAATCAGATATTCTTGCTTTTCTGCGATTTGTTCCTGTGTCCAGCTTAGGACTTCCGACCGTTCTTTTTCCGATTTGCATTTCCAACATAATCCCTCATATCCTAAAGAGGTTCCGCAATTGGGACAATGATATTTTAAACCCATCTTTCACCGCTCCTTTCATAACAAAAAAGCCCTGCATTTACGCTGTCAAATAGGCAGCATACCGCAAGGCATGAAAAATCCAGGAGAAAAATCTTGTTTTTACCATGATTTCTTTCCCAAACATAAAATTTTCATCAGTTTTCTTCATTTTTGCCATTTGGCAAAAGTCACCTGTTTTTTTCACATGGCAAAACCTCTCAAAAAGGATGCTATAATCCATTTTTTATTTATTTTTAGAAGCTTAGGCTAATCAAATTATAAAAAGAAAAGCAAACAAAAAGCAAGTCGTACAGAATCAAATGTCCATTATTCACATACAGATAAGTAATACTTCGATATAGGTTAATTCCATTTCTGATAACAATTCTATGCATACGCGTTGGAACCGCTTCTGAACTATTCCTGTTTTCATAGTGAAACAGTCTGATAAAAGAAAAAACTTTCAGAAAAGTTGGTTTTTCAGAAAGTTTTTTCATCATATCAAGTATTCACTTAAATTTGAAACACGAATTTCATTTTAAATTTTCGTGAAAGAATGCGGTGATCTTGTCAAAAGGAATGGCATTTTTTCCGCCGCCGTCATACAAATCCGTATGTACTATATCCGGAATTATCATCAATTCTTTGTTTTCTACACAAGGATTATCCTTTATCATATTCGCAAAAGCGTCTTTGCTGAAATAGCAGGAATGGGCTTTTTCCCCATGGATCATCAGTACAGCACTTCTGATTTCATTGCTGTACTGCAAATGGGCATATTCAAAAAGGACATGCAGCCTGTAACATTCCAACCTTCATTGGAATTCAAAGAGCGAACATGGTATCCACGGTCGGTCTTATAGTAATCGTAATAATCTTTTACAAAAAATGGTGCATCTTCCGGTAATGGATCTACTACCCCGCCGCCAAGAACATAGGCACCTGTTTTATATTCATCTGTTCTCTGCTGATTTAGTGCCTTTCGTTTTTCATAACGCTGTTCCTCGCTGTTTTCAGAATCAAAATAACCATTTGCATTGACGCGGCTCATATCATACATAGTTGCAGTCACCGTTGCCTTGATTCTGGTATCTATTGCTGCTGCATTCAGTGCCATACCACCCCAGCCGCAAATACCGATGATACCAATTTTTTCGGGATCAACATTTTCCTGAACGGACAGAAAATCCACTGCTGCCTGAAAATCTTCCGTATTGATGTCAGGAGAAGCCATGTATCTGGATTCACCGCCACTTTCTCCTGTGAAAGAAGGATCAAAAGCCATTGTCAAAAATCCACGTTCTGCCATGGTCTGGGCATACAAACCGGATGCCTGTTCCTTCACCGCACCGAAAGGCCCACATACAGCAATGGCAGGCAGCTTTCCATCTGCATGTATGGGTTCGTATAAATCCGCCGCAAGGGTGATTCCATAACGATTATGGAAGGTCACTTTGCGATGAGTTACCTTTTCACTTTTAGGGAATACTTTATCCCATTCTTCTGTCAAATGCAATTGCGCCATTTTTTCACCTTCCTTAACAATTTTTATACGTTTTTCCCCATTTCGTAGGCTTCTTTGCAGGCAGTTGTCTGTTCAATTTCACCTTTATGCCACGCACCTGTTCCATAGATAATGCCCGCCTCTTTTGTTCCTTCCAAACAGTCTTCTGTAAAACCACGAAATGCTTCCATAGTACGTTCCAGATTTGCTTTGTCTGTATCTGCGGCAGTCATGATAAAATAGAAGTCTTTGTTAGTGATTTCTGTATATCTGGGTACTGTTCTATCAATGAAGTTTTTCATTCTCCCATTCATGGAATAAAAGTAAACGGGTGTTGCAAACACAATGGCATCTGCTGTTACCATTTTATCCAGAATTTCTTTCATATCGTCCTTCTGCACACACAGATGTGTTTCATTGCAAACACCGCATCCAGTACAGTAACCAATGTTTTTTTCCGCCAAAAAATCTTTTCTACATGGTTTCTGCTTTCCTGCGCGCCCTTTGCGAAATAATCACAAAGAGTGTCAGAATTGCCATGTTTTCTCGGACTTGCTGAAATAATTCAGTACATTTTTCATTTATCTGTCTCCTCCCATACTTCTTTTGCCATACAAAATGCTGCCCAAGCCTTTGGCCATCCTGCGTAAAAAGCCGCATGTGTCAAAATTTCTGCCATTTCTTCTCCTGTAACACCATGATTTTTTGCATTCTGCAAATGGAATTTCAAAGAAGAATCCAAAATGCCGCTTGCCATCAATGCTGTTACTGTTACGATACTTCTATCTCTTGCAGATAACTGTTCTTCTCTTGACCACACCTGACCGAAAAGGACATCATCATTTAATTCTGCAAATTTCGGTGCAAATGCACCAAGCTCATCTCTGCCGGCTGTTACTTTTGCCATATCTTACACCTCTTCCTCTAATTTTGTGTATGCATCATCTGAAACTGGCTCGCACCATTCATTACTGCAGTTCTCTCCTGGTACTTCAATTGCCAAGTGCTGGAACCAAGAATTCGCTGTGGCACCATGCCAATGTTTTACGCCTGTTGGAATGTGTACCACACTGCCTGGATGCAGTTTTTGCGGGCTTCTGGCCCCATTCCTGGTACCATCCTTCCCCTGCTGTTACCAGCAGCATCTGTCCGCCGCCTTTATCCGCATGATGGATATGCCAGTTATTGCGGCACCCCGGTTCGAATGTTATATTGCCCACTACAACCTGTTCTGTGGAAAGCATATTCAAATAACTTTGCCCAACAAAGTACTTTGCGTATGCATCGTTAGGTTCCCCAACAGGAAACATACTCATTTCTTCTGGTTTCATGCTTTATTCCTCCTTATATCCATTTCTCGAAATCTTTTTGCGATCGGCTTACACTGCTTCCATAAATTGCAAGACCTTTTTCCACATTTGCATTGGCACATAATCTTTTAATATCTCTTTCGCTCTGTCCCATGCCGCTGCCTTCATGTGTGCAAAAGGTTTGATGGTTTTCCGCTGAAATCAAAGTGTTCCAAAAAAGTAAAAACTGCCATGGGCATGGTACTCCAGTAATTGGGGAAACCAAGATAAATGGTATCATATGCATCAATGCTTTCCGGATAAGCCTTTAATTCCGGACGCGCATCCCGTTTCTGGTCTTCTTGGGCCTGTGCGATGCACTGATTATATCCTTTTGCATAAGGCTGTACCTGTTCGATCTTGAATAAATCTGCGCCTGTTAATTGCTGAAGGATGCCCGCTGCCACCTCTGTATTGCCTATTGTCAGATTCTTCAGCATGCCGCTTACGTAATTTTCATCTGCTCTAGAATAAAAAGCGATCAAATTCTTTGCCATCTCGTTCCCTCCTTTTCTTTTGATTTCATTATACCCCCGCCTTCATTGACGAAGAATCTCCAATATGTTATGATAGTATAAACTATTGGTTTATACTATCTCGAGGAGGTGCCCCATGTATAATCCTCTTTTAAATACCTTTGTGGCTGTTGCTGACTGCGGCAGTTTTACAAAAGCATCAGAAACATTGTTTATATCACCAACCGCTGTCATGAAGCAAATGAATGCTCTGGAAAAGCATCTGGAACTGAAACTCATTGAACGTACACCGTCAGGCATATATTTGACGCAAGCCGGTGCTGTCATTTACAAAGAAGCAAAATTTATGATGGAGTATTCGCAAAAAGCTATCTCCAGAGCAAAGGCTGCCCTTTACGACTATGAAACAACTTTTTGTGTAGGCACATCCACGTTGAATCCGGCAAAGCCTTTTATGGATCTCTGGTATTTGGTTAATCAGGATTTTCCAGCATACAAACTGCATCTCGTTCCCTTTGCCGATAACCATGATGGCATTCTTTCAGAAATAGAAAAGCTTGGAGAAAAATTTGATTTCCTGATTGGTGTCTGTGATTCAAAGGAATGGCTTTCTCGATGTAACTTCTTGCCGCTGGGACGTTATGCAAAAATGGTCGCTGTATCCAGAGAACATCCCCTTGCCTCAAAGACCTGTATCAATATTGAGGATTTGTATGGAGAAACCCTCATGATGGTACGAAAAGGCGATTCTGAAACAAATGACCATATCCGTAGAAATCTGGAAGAAAATCATCCGGAAATACATATTGAGGATACGCCTCAATTTTATGATCTTTCTGTCTTTAACCGCTGTGCGAAAACGGGAAATGTTCTTTTGACCATAGAGTGTTGGCGGGATGTTCATCCGGGATTGGTTTCCATTCCTGTAAATTGGGATTACAGCATTCCTTATGGTCTGCTTTATAGTTTTGACGCACCAAAAGACGTTTTACAGTTTGTGGAGGCAGTAAAGAATATCAGACCTCTGCCTGAAGGAATGAACTCATTTTGAGCACAAAAAGAGGCAGCTGTTTATACAGCTGCCTCTTTTCTTTTCAAACAACATAAATATATAAAAGGCTTACCATCCGCAATGAACAGATGGCAAGCCACATCCTTTGGCTGCTTCAATAATTTTGAAGTATTACTTTAGGAACATCTTTAGCAAAGTTTTCTCATGTACAGTATGTCATTATTTTGGAGGTTATTTTGATTGACAATTATTTGTGAGCATGTTGCTCTTTTAAAAACAATCTCAAAACCATTGCCACAGCCGCAAGAATGATAATCATCCAAAATGTGCTGTTATATGCACCGCCAGATTTTTCAATCAAAGCACTGGAGATCATTGGACCAATGATTGCCGCAGGAATCAGGGAAAAATTGGCAATACTAAAGTTAACAGCAAAGTTTTTAGGACCAAATCTATCAAGAATAACAGCAGATGCCAGTGTTGGCGTACCACCGTAACCCAGACCACTGAAAATCAGCCCCAAAAGGATGAAAGGCGCAGCCTGGAAAATAGCCCCTAATGTCAATAACAGACCTGCCAATAAAACAAAACAGTTATTGAGCATTGTAGATTTCTTTTCTCTGAATCTGTCAAAGAAGGCGCCATGTACAACACGACCAACCCCATTGAACAGAGAAACGATCAAGCCTAATGTCGCAGGAATTCCAAATGCAACTGCAATGGATGCTGCACTGTTGATTACCAATAGGCTGGCAGAGTTCAACAAAACTGTCCAGACTACAAAAATCCAGAATGTTTTTTCTTTCATCATTTCGCCAGCTGTATAACCAACGGCACCTTTCGCCTGCTGTTCTGCAGCTTTCTTCTGATCCACGACAGGTGGTTTGATAAAAGCAGAACCAATAAACAAAATCACAGCAATCGCAACACCTAAAATTCTAAATGTCGTGAATAAGCCGATTTTTGCAATAATGGAGTCTACCAAGCTGCCCAGAACGATGCCGCCTAAGCCAAATCCCAACAGCATGATGCCAGAAGCCAATCCAGCTCGATCTGCAAAGCTTTTGTTTACAGTACTGATGATGGAGTTATATCCCATCCCAACACCGCTTCCGCCAAAAAAGCCATATAAAATATATAACAGAATTAAGCTGCTTTTCTGATTCTGGGGATTCAGCATTGATACCCCAACGAATCCGATAAAAAAGCATAACAGCAGCGATCCACAAAATCTTTTTCGCACTGATTTTCTTTGCAAGATTCCCTGCAACAAACGCACTCAGGCAGAAGAAAATCATAGAAATGGTAAATGTCATGGATAGCTGGGATACTGTCCAAGTATCATAAACACTTTTAAACGGCGCATTGAATATGGACCATGCATAAATCAACCCTAAAAACAGCAGCATCACTGTTCCGGCAAATAACATCAGCCAGCGATTTCCATTTCCATTTTCTTTCATAGATCTTCCTCCTATCGCTTGTTGGATCTCCGCCAGATCTTCTGTTCTTCAGCAGCTTTGATCAGTTCATCACGGAAATCAGGATGTGCAATGGAGATGATTGCTTCCGCTCTCTGCCATGTTGCCAGACCGGACAACTGTGCAACACCATATTCTGTTACCATTCTGGGTGTTTGTGTTCTGGGTGTTGTGATTACATCACCCGCTGTGAATTTAGGCAGAATACAAGATTGCACTTCTCCTTTTTTGTCTTTGAATGTGGAAGACATTGCCAAGAATGCCTGTCCATGTTCAGCAGCATATGCGCCTGTCACAAAGTCCAGCTGTCCGCCTGTACCGCTGATATGTCTTGTGCCGGATGTTTCAGAGCAAACCTGGCCATACAAGTCCATGGATACACAGCCATTGATGGATACAAAATGATCCAGCTGTCTGATGGTTTCAGGATTATTCACATATCTCATAGGTGCAGACATAATATCAATATTATGATTCAGGAATTCATACAGATCTGTGGAACCATTACAGATGGAGAATACACCTTTGCCGCGGTTCAGCAGTTTTTTTCTTATTTGTGATTTTGCCTGCCTGATACAGTTTCAGATAGCCATCACTCATCAGTTCTGTATGCATACCCAGGTCTTTCAGGTCGGAATCAGCAATCAAACCACCCAAAGCGTTGGGCATGCCGCCGATACCAATCTGCAGTGTGATACCGTCATACAAATAAGGGAAAATATTCCCTGCAATCTTTTTGTCGATTTCGGAAGGCGCACCACCCGGAGCAATGCCCAGAGGTTTTGTGCTTTCTACAACATAATCTACTTCGGAAATATGGATATGATCACATTCCATACCGAAAACAAATGGCATATTCGGATTTACTTCCAGAACAATGTGATTAGCTGCGTCCAGCATTTCCTGCATGCAGCAGTTTGTCAGACCATAGCTGAAGTACCCGTTTTTATCCATGGGAGATACTGTAATCATGGCAACATTAACGGGAGCATACCCTCTTGAATAGTAGGAACCGCAGTTTCTGAAAAGCATAGGAGAATAGAAAGCTCTCCCCTGATCTACATATTTTCTGTCAATGCCGGAGCAATGCCACAGGTTATAAGTAAATGCTTTCTGATCGGGATCCTGTTCAACAATCTGAACGGGTTTCATGCTGATGGCATTTCTTACTTTGACATCTTCCAGTTCATCTCTGCGGGCTGCCAGAGCGGCGTCCAAATCTTCCGGGAAAGAGCAGGTCTGGCTGTAATCTACCCAATCACCACTTTTTACAATTTTCACTGCTTCTTCAGCAGATACCAGTTTCTTTTTGTATTCTTCATATACATTCATAATTCAACACTCATTTCCTAGAAATTTTAGAAACAGCGAATCCCAGCTGTTTTCATGCTGAGATTCGCCTACTTTATTTACCTAGAGTCAGTATTTCCTGTTATACCAAATCCATACCCACTTTGATTGCTTTCAGGTTGTCTTCAACAAAAGCAGGTTTTACGTTTTCTCTTACGATTCTATCCCAATCGATGTTATCCAGTTTCATAGCCTTGATGATTGTGCCCAGCAGGATGATGTTCATAACCTTGCCGTTGCCCAGTTTCACTGCTTCTTCTGTTGCGTTTACAACAGTCACATCGTGGCATGCTTTTTTGATTTCATCGATGATGTCAGCTGCGTAATCAGCTTTACCCATAATGACAGGCATGGGCATCATTTCATGATCGTTAACAACTACTTTGCCGTCTTTTTTCAAATATTCCAGCCATCTCAGTGCTTCCATTTTTTCAAAAGACACGATCATGTCTGCGGAACCTTTTTCAATAACGGGAGACCAAACTTTATCGCCATATCTAACCTGAGAAGAAACGCTGCCGCCTCTCTGGCTCATGCCGTGGATCTCACTCATTTTTACGTCGAATCCTTCTTCCATCAGACCCAATGTCAGAAGTTTAGAAGCCAGAATAGTACCCTGACCACCTACACCAACCAATAATACACTCTTTGTCATCTTATTTCTCCACCTTTCCGATTGCATTCTTAGGACAAATCTGCTGGCATACATCACAGCCTACGCACTGCAGAGGATCGATTTCTGCTTTCTTATCATCTCTGTTCAGGAACAAAGCAGGACATCCGCTCTTCAAGCACATCTTACATCCGATACATTTGTCTTTGTCGACAATATTCTTTGTTTTATATGCGTCAGGGAATTTTGCTTTATCTTCTTCGCTGAATTTCTTCAATACGCAAGGGTATTTTGTGATGATAACAGAAGGTTCGTCCAGAGAAAGTGCCCAATCCAAGGTTTCTCTTACCAGCTGCAGGTTGTTGGGGTTGATGGTTCTGATGTTTTTCGCACCCAAGGATCTGCATACGGTTTCGATATCCAGTTCTGTTGCATCGCTGCCGTCAGCATGTTTACCTGTACCAGGGTTTTCCTGATGACCAGTCATACCTGTGATTCTGTTGTCCAGAATGATATTTACGGTCTTGGAACCATTGTAAATACATTCAACCAGAGAGTTAATGCCTGTGTGGAAGAATGTGGAGTCACCCAGAACAGAAACAACTCTCATATCTTCGTGGAACATTTCGAACTTCTTAGCCGCACCGTGACCCATGGAGAAGCTTGCGCCCATGCAAAGGTTCAAGTCCATTGCATTGTAAGGATCAGCAAAACCTAAGGTATAGCAACCGATGTCACCGGAAATCAGAACATTCTTTTTCTTGCCCAGTTCATAGAACAGACCTCTGTGAGGACAGCCTGCGCACAGTGCAGGTGGACGAGCAACAACTTTAGTTCTGTCGTAATCTACGCTTTCGAATGTTTTGCCGAATACGCATTTTCTGATTACGTCGGATGTCAGTTCGTCATATGCAGGGAATGTGTTTTTGCCTTTAGGAGCAAAACCAACTCTCTGAATTTCTTCTTCCAGAATAGGATCGTTTTCTTCGATTACATAGATAGTATCCAAGCCTGTGCAGAATTTTTTGATCAGTTCGGAAGGCAGAGGATATGTAAAGCCAAGTTTCAGGTAGTTTACATCATCACCGAATACTTCTTTTGCATAGCAGTAGCACATACCGGATACAACTACGCCGACTTTTTTACCGTTGTCTTCAATTCTGTTCAGGTGTGTTGTTTCGGAGAATTCTTTCAGTTTTACCAGTCTGTCTTCCAGCAGAATTCTCTGTTTTTTCGCAATTGCAGGAGGATTCAGATGTTTTGCAATGTTCTTTTCATATTTTTTAGCAGGTACATCTGCTCTTTCTGCACATTCTACAATACCTTTGGAATGGCAAAGTCTTGTTGTCATTCTCATCAGGATAGGTGTGTCAAACTGTTCAGAAATTTCAAAAGCTTCTTTCATGAAATCTCTTGCTTCCTGAGAATCGGAGGGTTCCATCATAGCGATTTTTGCTGCTTTTGCATAATGTCTGTTATCCTGTTCATTTTGAGAGGAATGCTGACCAGGTTCATCGGCTGTGATGATAACCATACCGCCGTTTACACCCTGATATACAAAAGAGAACAGAGGGTCTGCCGCTACGTTCAGGCCAACGTGTTTCATAGAAGCCATACTTCTCGCACCTGCGATAGATGCGCCAATTGCTGCTTCCAGAGCCACTTTTTCGTTGGGTGCCCATTCGGAATACACTTCTTTATAACCAGACATGTTTTCCAGAATTTCTGTACTGGGAGTACCAGGATAAGCTGATGCAAAATTTACGCCAGCTTCCCAAGCGCCTCTCACCAAAGCTTCGTTACCTGTCATTAATTTCTTCATACTTCAATCTCCCTCTTCCATTCCATAATAAATACACATTTTTATGCGTTAAACACTTCTTCGAAAATCGGCAGGGATTTTTCGATGGTTTCTTTTGATACGCAGTAGCACAGTCTGAAGTAACCTTCTACACCAAAATCGTCGGAAGGAACTACCAACAGATTTTTCAGCTTACATTTTTCAGAAAATGCTTTGCCATCGCCGCCGGGTGCTTTTACGAAAAGATAGAATGCACCGTCAGGGCTTGCACATTCGTAACCGATTTTCTTCAAACCGTTGTAAAGCAGTTTGCGGTTCACATCATATGCTTCCAAGTCGGGTTTTTCATATGCACAGCGAGCAACTACACGCTGGATCAGTGTAGGAGGGCAAACATGACCAATAACTCTGGATGCCCCTGCGATTGCAGCGAACATTTCTTTTGCGTCTGTCAGTTTTTCAGGCACATAAACGTAACCGATACGTTCGCCGGGCAGAGACAGAGATTTGGAATAGGAATAGCATACGAGTGTGTCTTTGTAGATGGAAGGAACCCAAGGCACTTCTACACCATCATATACCAGTTCACGATAAGGTTCATCGGAAATCAGGTATACAGGTCTGCCAAGTTCTTCACTCTTCTTAGTCAGGATCGCAGCCACTTTTTTCAGTGTTTCTCTGCTGAATACAACGCCGGAGGGGTTGTTGGGAGAGTTGATGATCACTGCCTGTGTATGTTCATTGATCATTGTTTCCAATGTTTTCAGATCAATCTGGAAGTTTTCTGTATCAGCAGGTACATAAACGAACTTGCTGCCGGTACTTTCAACAAAAGGACGATATTCGGGGAAGAACGGTGCAACTGCCAGAATTTCTGTATCGCTGTCGATATTCAGTGCTTTGCACACTGCGATCAGTGCAGGTGCTGCGCCGCATGTGAAATACAGGTCTGCGCCATGAATTTCTGTTCCGGTACGTTCTGCCAGTTCTTTTGCTACCGCATCTCTTGCATCAGCAAAGCCAGGTGCGCTGCTATATCCATGAACCAGCAGACTATCTTCATTCTTGATAACATCAATAGCAGCTTCGTTTACAGATGCAGGAGAAGGAATACTGGGATTGCCCAGAGAGAAGTCAAAAACGTTTTCCTTGCCTACTACCGCTGCTTGCTGCAAACCGTATTCAAACAATTCACGAATACAGGATTTTGCACTACCAAGACCATAAAAATACTGATTATACATATTTCAGCCTCCATTCTCTTTTGTTGCAGTTACTTTATCTTTTGCAGGTATTACACAAGGCTCATACCCACTTGAATTGCCTTCAGGTTATCTTCTACAAATGCAGGTTTCACATTTTCACGGACAATTTTGTTCCAGTCGATATCTTCCAGTCCCATGGCTTTGATGATGGTGCCAAGGAGGATGATATTCATTACTTTGCCATTGCCAAGCTTCACCGCTTCTTCTGTTGCGTTTACAACAGTAACGTCTTTGCAGTTATCCTGCATTTCTTTGATAATATCCGGTGAATAATCTGCCTTACCCATGATAACAGGCATAGGCATCATTTCATGATTATTGACAACAACTTTGCCGTCTTTTTTCAGATATTCCAGCCATCTCAGGGCTTCCATTTTTTCAAAAGATACGATCATATCTGCGGAACCCTTTTCGATAACGGGAGACCAAACTTTTTCACCATATCTTACCTGAGAAGATACGCTGCCGCCTCTTTGGCTCATGCCGTGGATTTCACTCATTTTTACATCGTATCCTTCTTCCATCAGACCTAATGTCAGGAGCTTAGAAGCAAGGATTGTACCCTGACCGCCTACGCCAACCAGCAAAATGTTTTTTGTTCTTTTATCACTCATCTTCTTAGCGCTCCTTTCCGATTGCCTGTTTCGGACATACCTGTTCACATACGCCACAGCCTACACACTGCAGAGAATCGATACCGGCTTTTTTGGTTTCTCTGTCAATGTAAAGAGCAGGACAACCTGTCTTCAGGCACAGCTTACAGCCAATACATTTATCTGTGTCAACAACGTCTTTGGTCTTGTATGCCGTAGGGAATTTCGCTTTATCATCTTCGCTGAATTTCTTCAGAACGCAAGGCCATTTTGTGATGATTACAGAAGGTTCATCCAGACCCAGAGCCCAATCCAGTGTTTCTCTCATCAGTGTCAGATTATTAGGATCGATGGTTCTGATATTTTTTGCCCCCAGTGCTCTACATACGGTTTCAATATCAATTGCTGTTGCATCGCTGCCGTCTGCGTGTTTGCCGGAACCAGGGTTTTCCTGATGACCTGTCATACCAGTGATTCTGTTGTCCAGAATTACGCTGACGGTCTTGGAATTGTTGTACAGACATTCTGTCAGGGAGTTGATACCTGTGTGGAAGAATGTGGAGTCGCCCATTACACCTACCACTCTTGTATCTTCGCCCTTCTGTTCGAAAGCTTTCGCAGCGCCATGACCTGTGGAGAAAGCAGCACCCATACATACGCAGGAATCAATTGCATTGTAAGGTTCTGCGAAGCCCAGTGTATAGCAGCCGATGTCACCAGTTACCATGACATTCTTTCTCTTGCCCAGTTCATAGAAGAAACCTCTATGAGGACATCCTGCACACAGTGCTGGAGGTCTGGGAACAACTTTTGCTTTGTCGTAATCAATGGTCTCAAATTCTTCGCCGTGAACGCATTTGCGGATTACGTCAGATGTCAGTTCATCATAAGCAGGGAATGTATTTTTGCCTTTTACTTCAAAGCCAAGTCTCTGCACTTCTGCTTCGATCAGCGGATCATTTTCTTCGATTACATAGATTGTATCTAAACCTTTGCAGAATTCTGCGATTTTTTTCTGAGGCAGTGGATATGTAAAGCCCAATTTCAGATAGTTTACACCATCGCCAAATACTTCTTTTGCGAAACAGTAACACATACCAGAAGTGATTACACCAACTTTGCTTCCGTTGTCTTCCACAAAGTTCAGAGGTGTCTGTTCGGAGAATTCTTCCAACTGTTTCATTCTCTCAGCCAGTACTACTCTGCGCACTTTCGCGTTTGCAGGAACCATTACATATTTCTTTGCGTTTTTCTCATAAGGTTTTACAGGAGCTTTTTCCACTCTGTCGCCACATTCAACCAGACCTTTGGAATGACAAGCTCTCGTGGTCATTCTCATCAGCACGGGTGTGTCAAAACGTTCAGAAATTTCATAGGCTTCTTTCATGAAGTCCTTTGCTTCTGCGCTGGTAGCGGGTTCCATCATGGGAATCATTGCTGCCCTTGCGTAGTTTCTGTTGTCCTGTTCATTCTGAGAAGAATGCTGTCCAGGTTCGTCAGCAGTTACAACAACCATACCACCATTTACACCAGTATAAACGAATGTAAACAGAGGATCCGCAGCAACATTCAGACCTACATGCTTCATTGCTGCCAAACTTCTTACACCTGCGATAGATGCACCGATGGCAGCTTCCATTGCTACCTTTTCATTGGGTGCCCATTCGGAGTAGATTTCCTTCCTTGCAGACATGTTTTCAATGATTTCTGTGGAAGGGGTGCCTGGATATGCAGAAGCCACCAATACGCCAGCTTCCCATGCGCCCTGCACCAGAGCTTCGTTACCTGTCATCAGTTTTTTCATAACTATCCTCCTTATCTGCTTTGGTTGTGTTCGTGTTTTATGTTGAGATGCATTTTGCAATGATAAAACAGTTTCTCTTTACTTACGCTTCACTTTGCTTGCTGGGAATGAATTTACCAACGATACTGCCGACAATTGCAGGCAGGATCCATCCCAGAGAGTATTCATGCAGTGGCAGGTACTGAGTATATGTCAGAGGCAGACCAAAACCAGCCAGAACTTCAGACAAGCTGATTACGAATGCGAACAATGTTGCCACTCTGATTACATTATCATTTTTGATATATTTCCCGAAGAACATCAATACGGACATTGTGATGAAGCAAGGGAAGATTACGGACAGAATAGGTGCTGCCACGCTGATGATTGTTGCGATACCTGCGTTAGATACTACAAAGGAGAATACAGACATCACAATTACGACTACTTTGTATTTGCATTTGCCGTTTGTCAGTTTTTCCAGTGTACCTGCGAAGCCAGATGTCAGACCAATTGCAGTTGTCAAACATGCGAACAATACGATAACTGCCATCATGATTACGCCCCATGTGCCCAACAGTTCTTCTGTGATTGCTACCAGCAGTGCTGCCTGGTTGTAATCTTCATAACCGCCGGAAGAAACGGTAGAACCCAGGAATGTCAAACCACCATAGATGATGAACAGCAAAATGCCGGCCAGCAGAGCAGCTCTTGCAAGCAGACGGCCCTGAATTTCTTTTGTGTTGTAACCTTTTTCAGTTACAGCACCCATAATTGCTACGATGATCAGACCAACACCCAGAGGATCCATTGTCTGGTAACCATTGATGATACCTTCTTTGATTGTAACTACTGTGGATTCTTCTGCGATGGGACCGATGGGATCTACGATACCCAGTACGATCAGTACAAGAATACAGATTACAAGGATAGGTGTTAAATAGTTCCCTACGATGTCAACGACCTTGGATGGACGAATTGTCAGGAAACAAACGATTGCAAAGAAGATAAAGCTGAATACCCAAATGCTCAGGTTGGGGAACATCTGTGACCAACCCATTTCAAATGTTGTTGCTGCCGTTCTGGGTACAGCCAAGCAAGGTGCAAGACAGGTAGCAATGATGATTGCTACAACGGTTGCTATCTTTTTCCCCAATCTGCTGGGAATACCAGTCATGGAAAGATCGTTGCTTCGAATGGTAGCGAAAATTGCGATCATGGAAACACCGATATCGACAATGAAGAAGAAAAAGAATCCCAGGAACCATTCCGCGCCTGTCATTCTCCCCAAATAGGGCGGAAAGATCAAGTTGCCTGCGCCGAAGAAAATCGCAAACATAGTCAAGCCAACCGCCATGATGTCTTTACCCTTAAGATTATTCATTACACATTCTCCCTTCCATACTTTAGTACAGTTATAATTCCGGTAACATTTCTAACACTCTTTCCTCCTTTCTTCTTTTTTAAGTAGCATCGTAATTTAACCGCTGATACGATGTTTTCTCCTTCTTTTCTTGTACGTCCGCTTTTCCGTTCAGATACGGATCGCATCTGAAATCATATAAAACCCGAGGGAATTTACACGATATTACATAACATTTTAACAAATACCACACACTGACTGTTTTTGTACCGCTCAAACTATGCACAGTGCATTTTTAACTATATAGTATACGATTTTATACAATCTGTAAATGTTTTTGTGGATTTTTTTGTTTTTTCATTGTTTTTTTAATTTTTTAGGTAATATCAAACAGAAAAAATCGAAATTGCACAAAAAAATAGGAATTAAGTTATTTTCAATAATATGACAATAACTCACATAGAATTATTCCATTTTTTGTCCTTTTTGCAATAAAAAAGAAGTTAATATGGATTCAATTTATAACTTTTTTCCCACGCCATTCTCTATGCATTGTGCATGCTTTTGGTGAAACCTTTTCTTTTTATATCTTATTCCCATCAGCGATCACGATATGATCGAATCTGTCCCCCTATTTGCCATATGGAGAACCCCATTCTTCATTTTTTCTCCCTTCAATTCTTTTGAAATTTCTTTTCTGCATTTCTCTTTTGTCCTGCAAAAAAATGACTACTGCTACCTTGTCTGCTATCTTTTATTTCATCATATGTTAAAAGTATTTCATGCATGATATATTGTTTTTATTTTTGAAATATTCAACCTTTAAAATGGTGAAAATCCCTTGTTATCTTCTGTTTTTCCCGGAATTATGTCACATTCATCTTGACGTTATTTCCTTTTCAGGTGTATACTTTTAACAGAAACTTATATTTTTTGGGCAAATTATCACATACGCAATATTTTAGTTGTTATTTTAATGTGAAAGAATAACAACTCTTTTTTTATAATGCACCATTATGATTGCAAAACGAATGCAATATGAATAACACACAGATGGAGGATTCGTCTTATGACACTCAAACGAATTTCAATGAGAGATCAGGTCTATGAAATCATCAAAAACAGAATATTATCCAGAGAATATGCGTTAGGTGAGCCGATCAACATTGTGCATCTCTCAAAAGAACTTGGTATCAGCAACACACCCATTCGTGAAGCTTTATCCCAATTGGAAACAGAGCGGCTGATTACCATCAATTCCAATCAGAAATATCATGTGACGGATTTGAATGAGAAACTTATCAATGATTTATGTTCTGTTGTGCTCATTCATCTGCTGGGTGCTTTTAAAGTTTGCCGGGACAGCGGAAAAATGCCTGTTTTGATCTCCAAACTTCGCAAAGCCTTTGAAAGACAACAGGCAATGTATGACGCTTCCAACAGCAATGATTATGTTGCTGCATCCATGGATTTTGAGCGTTCTTTCATCCTTGCCGCAGATAACCCTATGCTGGAAAAACATATGATGTTGTAATTACTCTTCTTACATTATCCATTACCTATGACCAAATTTCTCACAGAGAAAGAAATATTGAAGAACACAGAGAAATCTTAGAAGCCATTGAAGCCAATGATGTGGAAAAGACAGAAGAACTTTTGAGCCAGCATTACAACAACCGTGCGGAACATATCATGTATCTGCATGACTGTGTGAAAAAAACAGAAAAGAAATAAACTCGCATAAAAACCACCCTTCGATATGGGTGTTTTTTCATGATGATTTCTAAATATAATAGCCTAATTTCATGTCAAACAAAGGAAACCCCTCCTGCTTCAATGAAACAGGAGGGGTTTCTATGGAAAGGTATTTGGCTGATTCTCTATATAAAGAACGATTATACCTGCACATATTTAAAGGAGGTCACCGGTGTTATGACGCAATAAACATCGGTGACATTTATAAGTAGAAAACATGAGAGTTTTTTCTACCGTAATCATATCATGACAGGCAACGCCTGTACTAAACAAGTTTTTGATCATGATCCAGTAACTTAGGATCTGCAAAGAAATTCTGCAACCAGCGGCAGCGTAATTAAGGAAAGTATTGTGGACATAAACACATATTGTGACGCTCTCCTCGCACTCTTTCCGTAGGATTCCACGAAAGAAGGTAAAAGAGCTCCTGCCGGCGTTCCCATGAGGATCACCAGCACTGCCAATGGCATTCCGTCCAAAAATAATCCTCCAAACGCCTTTGCTATGATAGGTGTAATAATCAAGCTAAGGATGCAGAAGATATATACTTCCTTGTCCTTCATGATCTCTTTCAGATTTGCTTCAGCAAGCAAAAATCCAATATAGATCATAGAAAGACAAACAGTTGTATTCGCGGAAAATTGCAGTGCGTCACTGATGATTTTCGGCAGTACAATGGATTTTGCAAAGCAAATAAATCCAATGGTGCCTGAAATAAACACCAGATTCAAAAAAGAATCTTTCAGTACCTTTGCTGAATCCTTCATCTTATCAGTTCCCAAAGAAAGCAATATGGAACAAATCGTAAACAGGTACAAGGTACTGACAAACATCACCGCAACACAGAAGATAAGCCCCTTTTCTCCGTAGAGCGCTTTGATTAATGGCTGCCCCATAAAAATGATATTGCTGTATGCCCCACAGCAAGCAAACAGAGTTGCGCTGGATAAAGTCTTTTTCATCTATTTACCAACGACATAGAATAATATTGTCGCAATAAAACAAACCCCAAGTGTACCAGCACAAACTTTCAAAAATTCCACAAAGATCTCATGGGAATATGGTCTCTGCAATAAGATAATCATATTTGCCGGAACAGCCACTTTCACCAATATCACCGATAATTCTTTGGCATCATTCTCTGAAAGATATTTCTTTTTATTCAGAATAACGCCAACAAGCATCAAAATGATCATCGTGAAAAGCTGACTCATTACCAAAACAGCCATTCGTACGCCCCTTTCTGTTGCTCATACATCGTTACAAATTATGCTACTGGGAATAAAACATAGGCGTACAGCAGTGCCAACAGACAGTAAAGCAGCCACAAAATGCAGATGGGTTTGAACACCTTACGCATGATGGTGCCCTCTTCCCCTTTAAAGCCAACGGTGGCACATACAGCAACTACGTTATTTGTACAAATCATATTTCCGAGGGCACTGCCTGCACTTTGTGCCGCGAACACCAACGGAATGTTGAACCCCAAAATCGTACATGCTTCATAATGCATGGGTGCAAACAAAATATTGGAGCCTGTTGTCGTACCTGCTACAAAAGATCCCAAAGAGCCAATGATGACTGCGATGGCAGGATATACAGGGCCAAGCAGATTTGCGATGACTGTTGCAATGACAGAAAGCATACCGCTTGTTTTCATCAAATTAGACAGTGCAACCAGAGATGCCATGGCAATCAAAGCACCAAATACACTGCAAAATGATGTTTTCATATAACCAGGCATAGATGTTACGTCCTGCAAAATAATGGATGATACAAGACAGACGCAAGTAATTGTAATGCCAATCCAAACGGCAAAACCAAGTTTGATAAACCACAACGGCGCAAAAAATCTTACTGCTGGCAGAGCTACGAGCAAAATAGCATAAGCAGACAAAGCTTTCCATGCAGGCATCGTGCTCTTGCCTTTGGATTCGTCAATAACATACTGGTATTCCTCAGGAATACTTTCATTCTTACAGAAAACTTTGATGTATACAATGGCAACAACCAAAGATCCAAGGCCTGCGCAAATTGTAGGGAATTCCGCTCCAACGAATGTGGCAACCAATACCATAAAGAAACCGTAGGAAAAGTGCAAACTTTACAATTCCTTTTTCCAGTGCCTTTTTCCCCCACAAAATAACAAGTACCAGAATAGGCGCCAACAATGCACCAAAGAAATGGATGAAGGAGGTATATTTCGAAATATCCATCACATCTACAACATCCAGAAACGCTGCGAAACCGCCAATGGTTGTCAGCCCCGCTGCCCCAAGAGATGCGGCAATTCCATTAAAAACAAGTGCGCCAATAATCGCAAATACAGGTGGGATACCCAGAGCCACCAGGAATGGAGCTGCAATAGCTGCCGGTGTTCCGGAACCTGCTACACCTTCCAGAAATTCGCCAAAACAAAACGCAATGATGATAAACTGTTTCCGCTTATCCAATGTCAGATTGGCAATGATTTCTTTGATCTTATCCATGGCACCCGTATTGATCAGCATATTCAGTATCAAAAAGGCTGACCAGATCATGAATACCATTTTCGCCCCTTCGATGATGCCTTTTGTTGTTTCAGAGAAAAGAACATCATTTTCCAGCTTGAAATTTCCATAAAACATAGTTACAAAGATGGTATAAATCAGTGCAATTGCGGAAACGATTGTGGCAGGCTTTTTCAACCCGACGATACCAATCATAACAATCAGAATCGGTGAAATTGCCATAAATAACTGAAGCATATTACGACCTTCTTCTTGAAGCCAAAGCAGCGCTTTGACCAAAACATAAGCCCTCGCGCTGCTTAGAGTCCTTTAGTCTCTCTGGATTTCGCCTACTGTCTGAACCAACTCAACCAAAATACCATGGGAGTATTTGGGTCTCAGGAAATTGACGATGATATCGCTTGTGCCTTCTACTGCTTCTGTTTCCAGCATTTCAAAGCCTTTCTCAATCAATTCTTTGGAACAGGATTCGATGTCGTCTACTTCAAAAGCAACATGGGCAATGCCGCCTTTCCCGTTGTTGAATTTTGTCAGTACCCCTTCTTTTGGAATAATGAATTCAACGGGACTTTCTTTTTCACCATATTTTGTGAAAATAAGGTCTGCGGAATATGCATTTACAAAGCCTGTGTAATCTACTTCCAGACCGAACATATCAATCAGATCCTGTGCGTAGCTTTTTTCTGGCAGTACAATACCTACATGGTGCATTCTCATTGGTTTCATAAATTTTCCCTCCAAATAATAAAATCTTTCCTAATCGTTTTGCACATCAAATGATTCCGAGGAATCACCGCAATCGACAATGATGTTTTGTAATTTCCATTATATCCATATGATTGTTTGAAATAAAACACAATATATTGACTGATTTTGATTCAAAAATTCAAATAAATCATTATAAATTTCAAATACATCATTTTTTTGTTGATAAACTTGATTAATTTAGTAAAATTTTATCATGAAAAGTTGAAAAAACTTTTTGCCATACACCAAAAGCTATGATATAATTTCATCAGCACATTCACATAAAACAGTTGAAATTAACTATATTCAGAACAAAAAACGAATATTTGACTAGAAAAGTTCAACTGCTTCAGTCCAACAGACTGAAAATATTTTGAAATATGCTATAAAAAATGGGACTGCTGAGAAAAATTGGGGGATATTTCATTGTCACAGTACCAGAAGCAAAAGCATCTGCCGAATAGCCAGAGAATACCTTGGGGGGATCACACTATGAAATACGGCGAACTCTTAAAAAAGCTGATTATTTTTACCAATACGAAAATCATGGTAATTGCCAACGAAACTGGATACGATATTTCTTATATCAGCAAATGGTGCAACAAAGGTATCCTTCCAACAACCCGCACGATTTCTGTCATCAATAAAAAGTTATCCAAAGTCTTTGCCAATGAAATCATGACACAGGATCGTCTGGATGATTTTTTCATCTCTTTTTCTGATGTAATAGAAAACACGGAAACAAATGAGGATGATACTTTTGCCTTCTTGGCAACTTCCATTGAATCTGCCCTCAGCTCCTGTTATCGGCAGTCCTGCGCCCAGGAAAGCACATCATCCCAATTGCAGAAGTCATCCATAGAAAACAACCTCTTCTGCCATACACAAGTACTGGAAAATATGATTCGCAGTATTCGTCAGGTTCTGATGAAAGCAGAAAAAGAAGTCACCATCATATGGACAATCGATATTTGCAAATCTTTCCAATACCTAAACGCACTGGAAATGGTTTCAAAAAGCCCACAAAACCGGATTCGATGTCTGGCAGCGCTGGATCTGGAAGAATTTGAAAGAAATCCGGAATATTATATGAAGCAGCTTTATCTTCTGCTGAGTAAAAACAAGACTGTATTTTTTGAATTTTATAATGGGAAAAATATGAAGCAGACCAATGCCATTGTGGTAGAAGATGCTTTTGCGGATATGCTGTCTATTGATGAACATGGAAATTTAGATTTTTCCGTAAACATTACGAATCCTGCTGACGTCAAAACATTGTTTTCTTTTTTCTGTCAAAAAATGACTTCTCAGGAGCTTCTGCTGCGTTCCTGCACATCAAAAGAAATCAACCGTTCCTACCGAACAGAATTTTATTCCGGCAGCAAATTCCATTTCTTTAATACATATGGATTTGAATTTCTTCTGCCACCGGAAACCATTGACCATATCGTGGATACAGCTAAGTCTTCTACAAAGCTGGATATTACAGAATCTATGATCCGTACCCTGCAAATCACATGGGAGGAAATTTTTGAAAATCAGGAAATTTCTTTTTTCTTTCTGCTCTCCTCTCTGTATGAATACATTACAACAGGAGAAATCTACTACACGGATATTCATTACCAGCTGCAAGTTGAAGAACGAATTGCCCATATAAAAAATATCATTGAAGTATCAAAAAAGAATCCGAATATCAAATTTATCATTTTGGATGAAAACATATTCGCCAGCGATTTCATGCCGCATATATCCGTATACGCAAATGATAAAAAGATATTTATGAAAAATTACAGCGCATACGAGACAGGAATCGGCCCGCACTTGTATATCATCCATGACAAGGAACTGATTCGAATCATTAATGCATCCACAGCACTTTCTTTGAAAAATCCTACATTATATAGAGAGTACAATTCTGAGGCGCTGGAACAGTTATTGGAAAAATATAAAAGCTTGATTTATCGTATGATGCATATGGCTTAACGTAAAATTTGATCTTTTCATGAAAAAGCATCCAACCACACATGGCTGGATGCTTTTTCTTACAAATACGCTCAATATTCTCCTTTTTTATAATGTAGAAAATTTGTTTCTGTGTCATCTTCCCTCGCATATTATTTATCCAATAAAAAAGGTTCCTCTATGATAAATCATAGAAGAACCTTCTTACTGCCCCCTGCCTGACAAAAAATTCTGCTGAATATTTCTTTTGCGTATATTAGACATGATACCATTTTCATATTTTATTTCGGACACACAATGAAAATAACATATCTATTCCCACCATTAATTCTGTTTTACACAGCTGAAGTACAGTCAAGTGTATAATTTTTATATTTTCCCCATATCAGAACAATGGCCAACTGGCAAACTACGCTTACAGCTACTGCCGGGACTACATCATTTCCCGATAAATGCAAGCCCCCTGAAACGCAGCTGATGAGTATCAGTAAGCTGTGCACTCTCTTACAATATTTCTTTTGCTCATCTAAGTCTAAAGGCTTATTTTTGTCTTGCACAGGCGCGAATTTCCAAATAATGCATGCTGCCACGATATATACCGCGATTACGTCAACCCCCATATTCTTCTGCAAAAACGCAATCAGATACAAAAGAATCACAGTTGTGACTGTTGACATCACATAGCATCTGAATTGTGTCTTTGCATGATATCCGCCTGCAAAAATTCTTAGCGGTATAAAACAAATCAGAAACAGCACACTTTCCAGAAACATATCCAAGATGATTCCTGTCAACAGAGCCGTCACCACATTTAACAGAAAAATCAGGCCTTGATAAATGCCAAACAAGTAAATCTCCTTGTCTTCTTCATCCACGTTGCCTGCGGCTTTGATTTCTTTCCACACATTTTCCATTATTTTTTCTGTCATAGAAATCACCTCGCACCCATAATGCCTTAGCTATGTTTCAGCTTTTCGCTTCCTTTAGGCATTTTAGGCTGATAATATTCGAACATGCATGTTGTGTTTACAGACAATGTTGTAACAACCAATGCCAAAGACGCAACAGCTTTCCACATGTTCGCTTTTACATTAAACCAATTCCACTTTTTCATAAAATCACCCTCCGTTATCTTGATAAAAATTTTTGTGATCCTATTATATCTAAAATATAGGGTGATTCTATAAAACACCAAAATTACCCATGTATTTTCCATTTTTGACAAAAAGAGCACATCTGTCATGCGATACACTCTTTTTTATTCAGATATACATAACAATATGCACACTAAAGAATTGATTGTCCGTATTAATCATCATCTCTCCGTCATATTTATCAATGACACGTCGCACATTGCTCAGTCCAATACCATGGGCTTCCTTTGCATTCTTTTTTGTAGAAATCAAAGTTTCTCCCCTTTTGATGATTTCCCCTTTGAATGTATTTTTTGCGTTGATCAGAAGTATCCCCTGTCTATAACTGATTTCAATTTCAAAATTTCCTTTTTCCTGTTTGCTCAATGCCTCTATGGCATTGTCCAATAAATTCCCAATCACCACAACAAGATCAAAAGAATTGATATCTATATTCTCAGGAATCTGCATTTTTGTATCGATTGTTGCTCCTGTCGCCATCATAATTTTCAGTTTATGATTCATCAGACCATCCAATATTGTGTTGCCAGTGCAGATATAGTCTTCCGATAATTGATATTCTCCACACAGTTTTTGAAAATATGCTTGCAGATCTGTTCTTTCTTCAGATTTTGATAATTCTTCCAATGCAATCAAGTGATTCTTAAAATCATGTCTGGCTCTTTTCAGACTGTCTTCCGTTGCATGAATCATGTCTAATTGCTGCTGATATGCCTTATTTTGCAGCATCAATGATTGATTCTCTATTTCTACTTCATAATTGGAAACAACAATCTGATATAGATAGAAAAAAGCGATATTGATTAAAAACAAGCAGAAAATTACGCTTACAGTAATCCATTGTTCATATCCGCCATATAAAGCCCAAATATCAGCAAACGCAGAAATGCTTGGGATCATAATCAGTACTGCCCAGCGTCCTTTTTGATAAATTCGCTCCTCTTGCCCCAAAATACTTTTTGTCAAAATAACTACGATGTAGAACAGAAAATTACTTATGGTATATGTAATGACTTCAATGGAAGGAATGTGCCCCCAAATTAATATGGATGATCTTGAAACAATTGTTTCGCATAATATTCCCAGTAAAAAGATACAAAATACCGCAAATATCCTTTTGCACATGGTACTGTAATAAGGCAAAGTCAGAAAGAAAAACAGACACAAATTGGAAAAAACAGTGATAATGGGAATTCGATAATGCAAATAAATAATGCTGTTGAAAAGATAATACAATATAAAAATGGTACGTTTTAATTCCTGCGAACACCGTAAATTGTCTTTGGAAAATATGGTTTCTAAAAACAGATTAATACTAAAAACACGAAATATATTCGCAATCAAATAAATCACATGACTGTATGCCAATATCATTTCTATTTCCTCACTTCATTATGACATAAGATTTTCTCTGACCGTTTTTCGGTACGCTCTGCTAATGGGCAGTTCCTCATTGTTGCTCAACAGCACACTATCAAATTTAAAACGTGTTACATATTGTTTGTTTATGATAAATGATTTATGTATCTGTACAAATTCCGTATCCGGCAGATTCAGCTCTGAAAGTTTTCCATAAAAAGAGTCGCTTCCATTTCTCGTATGAACAATAATCTTTTTGTTTCACTGCTGAAATACATAATGTCCTTATATGGGATTCTGTTCTCTGCTTTTCCTGTCTTATAACTGAAAATTTTAACTTGATGTCCCTGGAGTTCCATAGCCTTTTCTAAAATACCGATAACCTGTCTGGGTGTAAAAGGTTTAACCAAGAAATGAATAGGCCGTATCTGAAACAATTCCAGCGCATAGGATGACTTGGCAGAAATAAACGCAATCTGTGTATAATCATCCAGTAATTTTTCTCGAATATAACGCCCTACTTCCACTCCGTTTAATCGCGCTAATTCAATATCCAGATAGATCAAATCGTATTTCTCATGATCGTCCAGTTCTTTTAACAATTCTTCTCCTGATTGAAAGCCGTCTATTTCATAATGCATTGTTTCTGTTTTGAAAAAATCATCAATGATATTCTCAATAGCGCTGCACACAGCTCCATTATCGTCACAAATTGCGATGCGAAACATATTCATCCCTCCTAATTTCACGATTATATTCTATTTTACAATAATTTCACTTACTTTTCACCATATTTTGTGATAATAATGCACATTTCGTGTAATTTTGTATTGTAAACAGAACTCCGATATAACAAAAAGGCACAAAATCTTTTGCAAAGATTTTGTGCCTTAATAGTATTGTTTTTTTGGAGGCATTTTAAAAATCAAGGATGTGATTTCTTTTCTTGCTCATTTATTGCCATTCCTAACATCCGCAGCACCTAAACAGTTACATCTATAAAAATAGCATATCTATCAAGGCAGCAACAAATGCTAAGAGCAATTCCTTAAAAAGGTGCATATATCGTCGCAACAATTTCTTATGCAGATTGATATATCAATTTTATATATCTTCTTCGTCCTCCCGCGTATCCTCTTTTGGAAGCGGATGCCATGCAGGAGGTTCTTTATGGCAGCAAAAGATTTTCTTTATCGCAGTTAATATGGATTCTACAAAATGAAACCAGATATTCGCGAAGATCACAAACACCAAAAGAAAAATCAAAATGCCGCCAATTTCTTTCCAAAACATATATCCCTCACTTTGTTGCATACTGATTCATGAAAAATTCTGTAAACGCTGCCAGTTCTTTTTCCTGAGATACATATACATACAGCTTTTCATCCTCCAGCCAATCATATGCATTGATGCCAATATAGGCTTTTTTATCAGGGTAAATGATAAAAGCATCTGTGGGATATTTATTCCGATATGCCTTCATAATTTCTGAACGTCGATAATACACAGGGTCACCGCAGCCGGAAAGATCTGGTACTGTGGGAACGACAACAATGGTTTTTGTTTCTTCGTTCCAGCCTACAATCAAATTACCAATTTTCGTTTTGCTTCCATGAACAAAGCCATAATTGAACCATGAAACATCTTCGGTATACCCGAAAATCAGCTGATAAGTATCTCCATTTTCCACCACCTGATTGAAAAGCAGACGCATTTTCTTCGCATTCGCATCGCTTTTCTCCATGTCGATTTCAGGCCCTTTAAACAATTTTCCGAAAAATCCCATATTTGTTCCCTCCTAGTCATTTTTGATATTTATTGTACTGTCATTCAGAATTGTTTCTTCGTGGCAGTCTGCAAACTAAAAATAAAAAATAAAATTTTAAAAATTTGTATTTATTTTATGTATAAAGAAATCCGTCTGAATATTCGGACGGATATGTATTTGTCATTACGCCTTCAGTTTTTCCAAATGATTGATCACAGCATCAATCTGGAATTTTGTGGTTTCTTCTGCGGCTTCCGGTACAAAAATGGTAATCTCTCCGGAACAGAACGATGGATAAGAATGATTGTCAAACACAGATTGATAAACAAATTCACTCGTTCCTTGCTAGGCTCAATTCCGAAGCATTCCAGTATTTTTCCAAAAAGAACTGCCTGTTTTTTCCGAAACATTCCGTAACTTTCTTCTGACAGCCGTTGAAATAACATTCTCTGTTCATCCAAACTCATAATGGCAAAGCCGCTTTTTGTGCCATTACAGCAGGAATATATAAACCGGCTCATGGCTTCATGCCACGTCAAAGACGGATCTGACATCAGCTGATTTACATAAGCAATGATCTTCGGCTGCTGATAATAAAGTGCTTCAATAACCAAATCTTCTTTAGTAGGAAAGAAAGAATAAAAAAAATGTGCGGGAAATGCCGACTTTCTTATAAATCTGCTCAACAGTGGTATGCTGAATCCCCTGCTCTGCCATAAGTTCCAAAGAAGCCCGAATCAAATCATCCCGAATCTGTCTGCGTTCTTCTTCCGAATAAGCAACCTTTGGCATATTCTTCTCCCCTCCAATAAATACAAATTTAAAATTTCATCTTTATTTTAACACAACAAAAAAGAGAAAACAACTATAAAATATACTGCTCAATCCTCCAGTTCAATAGACGCTTCTGCTGCCATTGCCAAAAGTCTCTTAAACTCCTCTCGCTCCTGCTCTGTCATTCGTTGGGTCATTCGCTGAAAAGTCCGTTTGATTTCTTCTTTTATAAAAGGATACACCTGCCATGATTTTTCTGTGGGCTGAATGTCAAACGTACGCTTATCTTTTGCATTGGTTGTACGGATGAGGAATCCCAGCTCTACCAACTTTGTGACTGTTTTTGCGATAACACTTTTGTCCAAAGCCAAACGTTTTGTGATTTCATCTTGTGTCAGCTGTTTGAAATCACAGATAATCAATATAACAACAGCCTGTGCTGCTGTCAGATCATGCTGTAAACAACAGTTATTGAGCCAGATATGAGATTTTCGATACAAAATAGAAATAGATTTGAAGGGACTATCAATGATATTTGGCATAATAAAACCTCCTTATTTACAAAACCATTATAATCTTATTTAGTGGCAATTGCAACTAGTTATTGACTTGTGAACTTTTCTTTGCTATATTAAAACTAGTGGCAATTGCCACTAGTTTTCGGTTTAAAAAGGAGTTGTATTCATATGGAAACCATTCAAAAAATCTGGAATAAAAAGTTTGTTCTGCTTTTTATTACCAACCTCTTGGTACTGGCAGCCTTTTACGCTTCTATCCCCATCATTCCTGTATATTGCCAGGAAATCGGCATCACCGGTTCTGGCATCGGGATTGTATTGACTGCCATGTCTGTTGCAACCATTCTATTTCGTCCCATTGCCGGATATCTGCTGGATAACTTCAACCGTTATCGTGTATATCTGTTGTTTCTGGCTTTATTTTGTCTGGCATTTCCCAGTTTCATCGCGTTCCCCATTTTTGGCGCGTTAATCGTGATTCGTCTGTATATGGGTGCTGTATATTCTGTCTGCGGTTCTGCCACCATGACACTAGCCAGTGATGTGCTGCCCCCTACGAAAATTACGGAAGGCATCAGCAGATTTGCATTTACCATTTCCATCGGCATGGCAGTAGGCCCTTATGTAGGCATTCAGGTGCAGAACCACTTGGACAGCAAAGCATCTTTTCTGACAGTCTTTGCCATTTCCGTCATTGCTTTGATCTGCGTATCCTGCTGCAGAATCAAATATCCAAAAGTAAAACGAAAAAAATTCTCCATCAAAGATTCCATCTAAAATCCCGCGTTGCTCTTTATGTTCAACATGACATTTCTCATGATTCCTTATGGGGCAGTCATCGCATACTCTTCTATTTTGGCGCAGGAAAAAATCTCATGTCTTTTCTTCCTTACTTCTATATTTGCCTTGTCATCGGCATGCTGTTGTCTAAAATTTCTACACAGAAAATGATTGATGCCGGCAAACACCGCGTACTTGTTTACATCAGCCTGATCATTCTGGTAATTACCATGACCAGCTATATCTTCCTGACAACAGGTGCACATTTGCTGATCGCAGGGTTCTTCTTTGGTATCGGTTATGGCATTTTGCAGCCACTTTTCCAATCTTTTGTTACCGGTACTACGCCTGCGCCAAAACGGGGCGTTGCCAATGCTACCTACTTACTCTCCTACGACATCGGCATTGGCATCGGCTCCCTGCTTATGGGATGCTTGCAGGAAAGCATTGGTTTGCAGAAAGGCTTTGCATTGACAGCAATCGCTTATGTGGTTGGCGGGATTATCTATATCGTTTATTCCGACCGGTATTATCGAAAACTGAAAACAGCATCTGCGGAAGCACCTGCAAAAGAAGCCCATACATTGGCACCCTACATGAAAAAAGAAGTATATGCCCTACAAGAAGACGCAACTGTTTATGATGCCATTGCTTTCTTCTCTGAAAAAAACATCAGCGGCGCGCCCATTCTTTCCAAAGAAGGTACTGCCATTGGTTTTATCAGCGATGGTGATATCATGCGCTACATGAAAGAAGGCAAACTAGCCCCCATGGCAACAGACAGTTCCACACTTTTTATGGAGTATCTGTGGGATCCCGACGCAGAATTCCACGAAAAAATCAACACCATCATGCATCTGAACATATTGGAAATCGGTACCAAAAAAGCCATTACCATTGACGCAGATGCATCTATCCAAGATGTCTGCAAACTATTAGGAGAATCCGGTGTGAAAAAAGTGCCTGTTTTATCAGAAAATAAAGTTGTAGGTATCCTCCTGCGCTCGGCTATCATCAACTATCTGGAAAAGCAATATCTGGAGCAAGCAAAATCTGTACACCAAGCTGGATAATGCCTTACCTAAAATGAAATGGTCTTGTAATTTAAGGGAGAAAACTAAAAAGTTTTTTGCAAATAAAAAAGTGCTTTCTCCAAAGAAAACTTTGTTTTTCCTTAATTTCTTAAAAGAAATTGCAATGGCTGCCTTCAGAAGACAGCATTCCTCATGCAATTCAGATAACAAGAAGAAAGCTGGAAACCCTTTGATTCAAGGATTCCAGCTTTCTTTTTACATAATTTTCTGAAGGGATATATTTCTTAAGAGAATCTCTTATGCTTCATAGATAAAATTATCGATCAGTCTTGTTTTACCAATATAAACTGCCATGGCAACCAATACGGTTCCTTTGATTTCCGCAACTGGCTGAATGGAAATGGCATCTACTGCCTGTACATAATCGATTTTTGCCAGAGGTTCTTCTTCGATGAGCTTTTTCATTTTTTCAACGATAACATCCGCTTTTCTTTCGCCGTTCTGGATCAGTTCCTCTCCCAAACCCACAGCTCTGCTCAGCACAAGAGCCGCTTTTCTTTCTTCGGGGTTCAGATAAGTATTTCTGGAACTTTTCGCCAGTCCATCCGTCTCTCTGACGATGGGGCATCCCACGATTTCAATATCAAAATTCAAATCTCTTACCATCCGTTTGATGATAGCAAGCTGCTGTGCGTCTTTCTGACCGAAATATGCTCTGTCCGGTGCAACAATGTGGAACAATTTGCTTACCACTGTACATACACCTCTGAAGTGAATGGGTCTTGTTTTTCCACACAGTTCATCAGAAAGAGATTCCATGGTCACATAAGTATGGAAGTCATCAAAATACATTTCTTCCGGTTCAGGATTGAAAATCAATGCAGCGCCTGCATCTTCGCAGAGAGCCGCATCTCTCTGAATATCTCTGGGATATGTGGCAAGGTCTTCGCCAGGACCAAACTGTGTCGGATTAACAAACACACTGACAACCACTTTATCGTTTTCCTTGCATGCTCTGTCAATAAGGCTTTTGTGACCTTCGTGCAGATAGCCCATGGTAGGTACCAAACCAACGGACAACCCCTGTTTTCTCCAGCTCTTTACTTCGTTTCTTACTTCAGAAATGGTTTTTACGATATTCATTTTTCTTCTCCTTAATATAACTTTTTGATGACGCCTTCAGAAATGGCAAAGGTGTGTTCGGGAGCCGGGAAGGAACCTTCCTGTACATCCGCAATATAATCCCGGAACGCCTGTGTCATCATTTCTCCAACATTTGCGTATTTCTTTACGAATTTCGGTGTAAAGTCAGAGAACAGTCCCAACATATCCTGATATACCAAAATCTGGCCATCGCATCCTGCACCTGCGCCAATACCAATGGTAGGAATAGAAATGGATTTGGAAATCAGTTCCGCTAATTTTGCAGGCACACATTCCAATACCACTGCAAAAGCGCCTGCTTCTTCTACGGCTTTGGCATCTTCCAACAGTTTTTTCGCTGCTTCCTCACTCTTGCCCTGTACTTTAAAACCACCAAAAGCATTGATGGACTGGGGTGTCAGACCGATATGCGCCATAACAGGAATAGATGCGTTTGTGATAGCTCTGATCTGGGGGCATACACTTGCGGCGCCTTCCAGCTTGACTGCCTGACATCTGCCTTCCTTCATGAGTCTGCCAGCATTGTAAACAGCTTCTTCAACAGATACCTGATAAGACATAAAAGGCATATCCCCTACAACCAATGTGTTTTTCGCACCACGGCACACAGCAGCTGTATGGTGGATCATATCTTCCATGGTCACAGGGAGTGTATCCTCATAGCCCAATACAACCATTCCCAGGGAATCTCCTACCAGAATACCATTGATGCCTGCTTCGTCCATCAGTTTTGCTGTGGAATAGTCATAAGCAGTGAGCATGGAGATTTTTTCGCCTTTCGCCTTCTGTTCTCTAAATGTAAATACTGTGTTTTTCATCATCGATAACCTCCGCAACTTTTACATAGTCCCTTTCCGGGTGTTTTTCTCCTGCTATCGCCAATAACTGCTCTGACAAAAGAAGATAGATTTTCATTAAATCCGCTCTCGCTTTTGCATCAGAAATGTTTTGAATAGACTGAATGTGCTTCTCAATGGTAGAAACATCTGCCCGTTCCACCGGGCCCGTTAATGCGTCCACTGGGCCTTTTTCTGCCACTGCTTTTGCATTGCCCAAAAACAGTGGAATCAAAGCCTTTTGCGCATCATTCTCTTCAAAACCGCAGTTTTGCAAAATATGTACGCCCAAAGAATAGAGTCCTGTTACCAAATTGCTGACAACCACAGCGCCGCAATGGTACAGGGATTTATTTTCGCTGTCCATTACAATAACTTTGCAGCCAGCGTCCTGGAGCATGTCTTTCATTTCCTGCAAATGATCTTCCGATCCTTCCAGCGTAAAATAAGCCTGCCCCAATTCTTTGTATGTATCGTATTTGCTGCTTACGGCGTATAGCGGATGTACGGAATATACGGATGCACCAAGTTTTTCGCCATCAAAAAAAGCGGCTGATGAAATCGAGCCGCTGCAATGACAAATATTTTTATTTTTTATATCCAGATTTTTTATGCAATCCCAAACCATACAAATTTGTCCATCCGGTACTGTAACAAAAATGGTGTCACTATCCCGCACAATATCCGCAATAGTGCCATAGACTTTTGTTCCTGTAAAATCTGCTGCTGATTTGGCTGATTCTGGTGTTTTGCTATAATAACCCACCACACTTACACCATGGGTCTTGAAATATTTTCCCAGGGAAAAACCTACTTTCCCTGCACCAATAAAACTAACTTTCATGCCCTTCACTCCTCTCCGGGTAGTGATGGCATAAAAAATCTGTCATTTCCGGTATCGTTTGTCATCAATACGATCCTGAGTCATTATAAAAAATAAAGTAATTGCGGTACAGCTTCTTTCCGAATACCATCCGCCAACAATATAGCACATCTGCGTACATTTGTCCATCTAAAATTTGGAAACCACCAAATTCCTCTGCATCAGCCATTCCTTATAAAACCCTATGATTTCGGCATTTTGATGCCATATCCATATATCCTGCGGAAAGATATTTTCATAAATTTTTTTGATAAGAACATATCAAACATATCTTTAAATTGACTTATGACAAAATCGAATTTATAATATATATTACAATTGTAAGATTAAAAGGTGGTGATATTTATGAAAAAACTGCCTCAAATTTCTGAAGCAGAATATGAAGTGATGAAGGTCATATGGAAATATGCCCCCATCAACACCAATGAAATCACAGATAAATTATTGCAGTATACCAATTGGAGCCCTAAAACCATCCATACACTTATCAAGCGTCTTGCAGGAAAAGGTGCCATCACATATGAGAAACAAAGTCGTGTATTTGTATATACGCCCCTGATTCAAGAACAGGATTATCTCAAACAGGAAAGCGATTCTTTTTTAAACCGTTATTTTAATGGCAATATTTCAGCCATGGTTTCCGCATATCTGGAGGATGACGAATTATCAAAATCAGATATCGAAGAACTACGCTCGCTTCTTTCCAGAAAAGGAGGCGAATGATATGTTTCTTTTTATGATCCATTTTCTGATCTGTAATATCTACCTCTGCGGAATCATTGGCATGCTATTTTTATTAAAACATATATGCAGAAAAATATTGTCTCCTCGCAGGCAATATCAAATTTGGCTTTTATTTTTGTGTCTGCTGGCTGTGCCTTTTCTTCCTTTTTCACTGAAAGGCATTTGGGAATGGTTTCCGACTTTGGGAAACAATTTTCTCTTCCCCAAAACAACAGCTGCTCCCCTTTCGAATGTTGGAGAAACCACAGATTTTGCTGTTAACCTGGCAAATGACTTTGCTGTTTCAGTAAATCAGGATTCTGGGGCCTTTTGGGGATGGATCTTGGCAAGCATCTGGCTTTGTGGGATATTCATTGCAACCATCAAGTTATGCCGTTCCTATCTGCATCTGCGGGCACTTGAAAAGTCTGCTCTGCCCCTGCAAAATGACAATATACGTCAATTATTTGTCTCCTGTTTGCAGGAATGCGGCATCACAAAAGAAATCCCTATTTTCAGTACAGCTTTTCTGCGTACTCCCATACTGGTCGGATTTTGGAAACCGCGAATTTATCTTCCCATTTCCATATTGAATGATTCCAGTCAGGAAGATCTACGGCTTATTTTGATACATGAATTGTCGCATCATAAGCATAAAGACAACCTAATAAACCACTTCATCAATTTGGCTGGTGTTCTGTACTGGTTTCATCCATTCATTAGATTTGCTTTCAAAGACATGCGCAGCATGCAGGAAATGGCTTGTGATGCTGCTGTATTGGAAGCACTGGATGCTTCTCAGCGTTTGGAATACGGAAACACATTGCTTCGTTTTGCAGAAAGAAATGCGCTGGAAACCTTCCCGGCTGCTGCAAGTCTCATAAACAGCAAAAGTCAAATGAAAAGACGTATCCTGCATATTGTTCAATATGAAATGCCAACGAAAGCGAAACAGCGGAAAAGTATTTGTATTCTTGCATGCACGGCTCTGTTTTTTTGCGGCATTTCTCCGACATTCTCCATTTATGGTGCAGAACAAAACCAATACAATTGGAATATATCATCCAAAAATATCACTTCTGTTGATCTCTCTGACTATTTTGGAGATTATGAAGGCTGTTTTGTTCTGTATGATCTGGAAGAAGACACATGGCAAATTTACAATATGGAACAGGCAGAGAAGCGTATCTCCCCTGATTCCACCTATAAAATTTATGATGCATTATTCGCTCTGGAAGAAGGCATTATAACGCCTGACAATTCTTTTGTGGCATGGGATGGACAAGAGAATCCGTTTGCTGTTTGGAATACTGACCAGACATTATCTTCCGCCATGGCATCATCCGTAAACTGGTATTTTCAGACCATGGATACCCAGCTTGGCAATGATCGTCTTGCTGCATATTTCCAGAAAATCGGATATGGCAATGCCGACGCACAGGAGATATTTCCTCTTACTGGATGGAATCTTCTCTGAAGATATCCCCCATAGAACAAGTGGAACTTCTGACGAAATTACATCAAAATGAATTCGATTTTAAAGCAGAAAACATTGAAGCTGTAAAAGAAGCCATACAACTTTCCGCTTCTTCTGACACTGTATTATACGGAAAAACAGGGACTGGCAGAGTCAATGGCAAAGATATCAACGGCTGGTTTGTAGGCTCAGTAGAAAATGGACAGCATACTTACTTCTTTGCCTGCAACATTCAGTCTGACGCAAATGCCACAGGCAGTCACGCGTCAGAAATCGCACTTTCTATCTTAACCGATCGGCATATTCTGCCATAAAATAAGAAAGCTGGAATCCTTTACTAATGTAAACATTCCAGCTTTCTTTATTTTCCGAAGCAGCCTTCTCATGTTGTTATTGATTCAGATAATAAAGAAGTGTTTTCTCTCTTCCATTGTTCTGCTGCATACCTGCATGGCATGGTATTTCCGTATTTTGCAACATACTCCATGCAGTCAGTTGCTTGCTCCATTTTTTTCAATGCCTCATAACACATAGCTAAAATATATTGTCTTCGAACTTCATGATAGGTCGTTTTCTCTGTGATGTTCTGAAGAAGCTTGACTGCATCGCCATATTTCCCTTCCAAAAACAATTTTTCTCCTAAGAAAATTTTATTTTTACGGAATAATTTTTCACTCTTCAGATATAATCCCGTAAATTCCTCCTTGTTTCTATTTTCAAAAGAGGATACCAGCTGCACATTCAGCATTGTATTTTGATAAAGATTTGTTGTATGTTTGCCCTGCCAATGGTTTTGCAGGTACGCATTTGCTTTTGGAAAACGATGTTCTGCCATCAGCGCCAGCACGTACCGCTGCTGTGCCAGTATAAAAACAGATTTCTGGAAATCTTTCAGTTTTATTTCTGTTCCGTATGATACGGCACATTCCATGATTTCCAGATATTTTTTGGCATCACATTCTTCCATGAGAATCCTGTCTAATTGTTGGAAATCACGCAGGATTTGATATAGGATACTTCCTATGCCTACAAAAATTCCGATGATTCCGCAAAGAATCAACAAATATCCATGGGTATTGATCCATCCATTTACCATGGTTTCCATGAAAAGAATTTGTGTTTTGTGTGGAAAAGGACTGCCTAAAAACATACTGACGATGCCAATCATAGCAAAATAAGTAATCACACATATTACGACAGCCTTTAACCGTCCGCTCTTTTGTTTTTCGTAAAGTTTTTCAATTTGTTCTTTCAACAGTCATTCGCCTGCCTTTTCATAATTTTTATTCCGCTCCATAAACTTCTGCCCATTCTGCCAACGTCAGCCTCGGTTTATACCAGCTTTCTTCTATGTTATCTTCTGATGGTATCACATGATTGGAAACGTATTGCACACCGTCATTTTCCAGCGGACGTACCACCACTTCATGAGAAAATACTTTGGACAGGCCTTCATAGGGAAATACCACATTTACTAGCAACGTGATGGTTCCATCCGCATTTTCCGTATAATCTACCACTTCCGGATATGGATGCTCTGGATATTCTGCCTCATAAAATCCTCGAGGACGATATTCATATGTTTTCGTGTCTGTGTGATACAATGTTTTTTGCTGTAATGTTTCGCTGTCAATATTCAGATATGCCATCATGATATGCTCAAATTCCACTTTGGGAATTTGATAGACTGTGCCGACACCCAAATTATCACTTGGTTCATATGGTACTTCTTTTCCATAAATCTGATGGTAAAAAATGTCAAACAGATCATAAAAATCAAGTGTAGAAAAATCATCTTCACTCCAGTCCACTAGAAACATATTATTTTTCACATAGCCAATAGGCATCATATAAGCTTCATTCAAAGCGCGGCATTTCTCATCCAACGGAAGTACCCGAAGAGCAACTTTTTCTTGCATATCGCTCAATGCAAAAAGGTAATATGCTTCTGAATACCAACTGCCGGAAAACATGATATATCCTTCCGCTGTATATTTCCAATCTGAAGCTGTGTAAACAGCTGAATCTTCCAATTGCATATCACCATCTTCATATTGGTAGATATTTCTTGCCACTGTGACAGCTCCATCGGCACAGTGAAAATCATATATGATCCACTGAAATGTATCTGAAATCACTGTAAGCATAAAATCATCCTGCCCCTTTTCTTCTACCGCCTGACAAAAATCAATTGCCTGATCTGCACAAACCATATTGATCTGATTTTTACTGTCTATGGCAGCATATCCTTGTTCTTCCAGTCTTTGTATGACCCGTTTGATCTTCGCCAATTTCGTTTCAGAAGTATTTTCCGTCTGTGTTCCCATTGCCGCTAAAGAAATATCAATGATGTGAAGGGACTTTTCTTCATCAAAAGATGTCTGCTCACCAACATCCGTTTCTGCTGGCAGTTCTGTTTCTACCTTTGCGCAGGAACATCCCAATGTTGCAGCAAGCACACATAAAACAAGCAGCCTTTTTCTATACATTCTTTCCACCTCATTTTATTACAAATGTAATATTTAAAATCAAAAAATATTTTCTAAATATTACATCAGTAATATTTTATAGTCAAGACTTTTTTCTTACGCATTCCTTAAAGTTTTGGCAATATAAAAAACGGCTAAAACCAAAAGGCTTTAACCGTTTTTTGCTGTAATTGATTGTTATTTAGCGGCGCAGAGGCTCTGTTTCCCAGCTAATGATGGAACCACTGTACCCGTCAATGGTAAATTCATATTCTGTATCTGCGTCATAGATTTTACCTTCATATTCCAGACGTCCATCATCATAATCTGCTTCCCATTCTCGGATGTCATCCACTGTGGCACCGGAAACCTGCGCTACCGCAATTTCTTTGGCTTTTGCTTCTGTAATAGTACTGCTGTTTCCAGCGGATGATTTTTGAGGTGCATAATCTTCTGCGTCGTAGTCATAAGAAAGGATTTCTCCTGTTTGAGGATCGATTTCGTAGTCATATTCTTTGAAATCAGAAGTATAGAATTCGATATCGTATTTTTCTCTGCCGTCGTCACGTTCCAGTTTGCCTTTGATAAAGGTTACTCCATCCGCAGTCAGTCCCGCATGGTTCAACGCAATTTCCTTTGCTTCTTCCAGTGTAACCTGTCCGTCAGAAGCTACATTTGCTGTATTTGCCACAGCAGTTTCATCGACTGCCTTTGTCTGGTTCTCAATGATCTTACCACTGATGGCATCGATATCGTAATCATATTCCTGACCGCCTACGGTAAAATCAATTTCATAATAGGAAAGTCCATTTTTTCTGCTAATTCCGCTGTGGTAAATACTGCGTCACTTTCAGTAATATCTGCCGCTGCCAATGCGATGGCTTTTGCTTCATCAACGCCCAGATATTCCGCCTGTTTTGTCTGCTGTACACAGCCTGTCATCATCCACGCTGCTGCTGCCATTAATGTCAATCTACCTAAATATTTCATATAAACGCCTCCCTTTTGCTTTGGTTATGTTTTGTTTTCTTTGTTGTACTTATCATAACCTGCAAACATGAAAGAAACATGAAATTTGGAAAGAATTTTTAAATTTTTTTATTTCTGTGATTCTGGCAAATGAAGTGTATATGTACTGCCTTTTCCTGGTGCGCTTTTGAGCTCCATATATCCATGATGCAGTTCCGCAATCTTCTGTACCATGGAAAGACCCAGACCCGCACCACGTTTGCCAGTACGGGAAGCATCCACTTGGTAAAAACGCTTCCAGATTTTTTCCTGCTCCTCTTTGGCGATGCCAATACCATCATCTTTCACATGGAACAAAACCTCATTGCCTTTTCGTTCCAGCTTTATCCAAATCTGACCATCAGCCTTACCATATTTAATGGCATTTTCTACCAGGTTCTGAATCAAACGTCCCATCAACGACATATCCAGCTGCAATACAATGGTATCATCCAATGCAAAATGGAATCTTGTGAGATCATATCCATTTTCTTCGCAAGTCTTATGAATCAAATCAGCAAAATTCACTGGAGCAAACTTCACAGATTCTGTCCCCTGATCCAATCTGGTAATACTGAGAAGCTCAGAAATCAAATCAGACATTTTCACTGCCTGCCGATAGATCATATCAATGGTTTCCGCACGTTCTTCAGGCGTTTCTTCATACTTTTTCGCATACTCACAGGCACTTTTGATAACAGAAGTAGGAATTCTCAACTCATGGGAAGCATCGGCAGTAAACTGCTGTTCCGCTTCGAACGATTTTTCCAACCTTGCAAACATTTTATCAAAAGTCGTTGCCAGTCTGGTAAATTCATTATTGCCCTCAGGTATTTCCATTCTTGCAGACAAGTCCGATGCTTCACTAATGGTATCAGCTGTCTGTATCATCTGCTCCAGAGGTCGGAAAGCACGCTTTGCAATCAAATAACCGCCAATGGTTGCCAGCAGAATAAAGATAGGCATGGCTGCGGCGGAACTCATAACCAGATTTCGAATCATCATCGTATCTTCTGACACTTCCATAACCCCTCTTACCCATACGCCATTATCCCATCCAAAGGGGCACCAAAGGTCAAAAACATAAAATCGATTCTCTCCATCAGAAACCATACGAGTCAGGCCATTCTCAAAGGGTTCTGAAACGGTAAAAGAAGCTGGAATCTGACCTGCCAGCAGAGATTCTTTCTGACTGTAAATCACAGAATATACGCCATTTTGATAAAACTGAAACTCATCACCCAACTGCAATTTTCCATCTGCCACATCCACTTCTTCTAAATTATTGCGTACTATCTGTGATACGTTATTCATAGCCGTCTGTGTCGTGACAGCATTGCTGACAAACCAGAGAAAACCAATCAGCAGCATCCCCATAACAGTCATAAGTATAAAATACCAGATGGTGATTTTCAGTTTAATGGAAATACGTTTCATGATTTTCCCCCTTGTTCCTCCTCACGCAGTACCCAACCAACGCCACGGATGGTATGGATGAGTTTCGTGTCATAACCATCATCAATTTTCTTACGGAGTTTACTCATATACACATCCACATTATTGGAATTACTGGAATACTCATAATTCCAAATGCGATCTTCAATCTGCTCTCTGGAAACAACATTCCCCTTATTTCGCAAAAGATATTCCAGAATGGAAAATTCCTTTGGCAGCAGGGTAATCTCTTTGCCGTCTCTTGTAACAACATGGCTTTTTACGTCCATCGTCAGGCTTCCAGCGGTAAAACAGTTATTTCTGTTTCCCGCATGTTTTCTTGTCATAGCCCGAATTCTTGCCAAAAGCTCATCAAAATCAAAAGGTTTGATCAGATAATCATCTGCCCCTAAATCCAATCCTTTCACTCGATCTGCAATGCTGTCTTTTGCGGTTAAAAACAGTACAGGAATGTCTTTCCCTTTGTCCCGTAATTCCTGTATCAGCGTATAGCCATCTTTTTTCGGCATCATCACATCCAGTACCACAGCATCATATTCCGCGCCCATCAGATGCAGCCATGCTTCTTCTCCATCAAAACAGCCGTCTACGCTGTATCCTTCCCGTTTTAATGTTTTTACCAGCAAACGGTTCATATCCATTTCGTCTTCTACAACCAATATCCGCATTCGATCCTCTCCTCACAATCTGTACTGATTCCATTACGGCCTTTGTTTTCCATTCCGTCAAATTTAATTTTTTCTACATCATAACAGAAAAGGCAGAACCTTCTCCGGTTCTGCCTTTTCATTCCATACTACTACTTCATCAAATAAATTACATGAATTTCTTTTCTTTGATCTTCAAACGTGTCATAGCTCTTGCCATTGCCATTTGACCACGATAATACTCTTTTCGGCTTGTCTGCAAAGCAATGCGTTCCTCTGCACGTTCTTTTGCTTCCTGCGCACGTTTTGCGTCTACATCTTCCGGTCTTTCCGCACTGTCTACGACTATGGTGACTGTATTCCCCACGACACGGGCAAACCCCTGTCCAACAGCTATATAATACCATTTTCCATCCAGTTTATAACGCAGAATGCCAATGGCAATGCCGATTACCATGGAAACATGGTTCGCCAGAACGCCATATTCCCCATCGCTGGTGGGAACTACCAAACTTTCGCAGGTACCTTCATAAAACAGACCGCTGCTGGAGGAAATCTTCAACTGAAACTGTGTCATATTGCCGCCTCCTTACGCGCCCTGTGCCATCAATTCCGCTTTTTTCTTCACATCATCTATGGTTCCAACATTAAAGAATGCCGCTTCCGGATAGTCATCCATTTCACCAGATACAATGGCTTTAAAACCACGAACGGTCTCTGCCAGAGGGATGTATACACCTTTCACGCCTGTGAAGTTTTCAGCCACAGAGAATGGCTGAGACAGGAAACGCTGAATCTTTCTAGCACGATAAACTGTCAGTTTATCCTCGTCGCTCAGTTCATCCATACCCAAAATCGCGATAATATCCTGCAATTCCTGATATTTCTGCAGCATCTGCTGTACCTTCATGGCTGTCTGATAATGTTCTTCCCCTACGATATCCGCTTCCAGAATTCTGGAGGAAGAAGCCAAGGGGTCAACAGCGGGATAAATCCCCTGTTCCACGATTTTTCTGGACAATACCGTTGTGGCATCCAGATGGGCAAATGTTGTGGAAGGCGCAGGGTCAGTCAAGTCATCGGCAGGCACATATACTGCCTGTACAGAAGTGATAGACCCATCTGTTGTGGAAGTGATACGTTCCTGTAACTGCCCCAGTTCATTTGCCAGTGTGGGCTGATAACCAACAGCAGAAGGCATACGACCCAGCAATGCAGATACTTCAGAGCCAGCCTGTACAAAACGATAAATATTGTCGATGAACAGCAGTACGTCCTGATGTTCCCGATCACGGAAGTATTCTGCCATAGTCAAACCTGTTTCTGCAACACGCATTCTGGCACCGGGGACTTCGTTCATCTGACCGAATACCAAAGCAGTTTTGCTCAATACGCCAGATTCTTTCATTTCCCAATACAGGTCATTGCCTTCTCTTGAACGTTCGCCAACGCCTGTGAAAATGGAATAACCGCCATGTTCTGTGGCTACATTATGAATCAGTTCCTGAATCAGCACGGTTTTCCCAACACCAGCACCACCGAACAGACCGATCTTACCGCCTTTTGCATACGGCGCCAACAGGTCGATAACTTTGATACCTGTTTCCAGTATTTCTACTGCGGGGCTCTGTTTTTCAAAATCAGGGGCTTTCCGGTGAATCTGCCAGTGCTCTTCCGCCTGCACAGGTTCGCCGCCGTCAATGGGTTCCCCCAAAAGGTTAAACATTCTGCCCAATACTTTTTCGCCAACAGGAACCGTAATGCCGGCACCTGTTGCGGTAACTTCCAATCCTTTGGAAAGACCTTCGCTGGTATCCATCATAATGCAGCGCACGACGCCTTCCCCCAACTGCTGTGCTACTTCCATTACCCGTGTATGGTCTTCTACCACAACAGTCAGTGCTTCCTGAATTTTGGGTACATGCTCCTGCGGAAAACGCACGTCCACAACAGCACCCATGATTTGTATGATTTTTCCTTGTTCCATACACCAGTTCCTCCTTTACAACCGCTTCTTTTTCTGGGCTTTCGCACCAGCAATGACTTCCGTGATTTCCTGTGTGATACTTCCCTGACGCAAGCGGTTGTACTGCAGCTGCAATTGCTGTAACATTTCCGTTCCGTTTTTGGTTGCGCCATCCATGGCAACCATACGGTCATTGAGTTCTGCGCAGTAACTTTCTGTCAATGCACTGAAAATAATGCCCTGCATGGTAATAGGTGCCAATTGGTTGAACACAGAAGCCGCATCTGGGAAAAACTCTTCCGGTACTTCCGGCTCGTCACCTTCCGGCAGCCCCATATCTTTATGATAAAACTGCTCACGGGAAAGAGGCAGTAACTTCATCATCACGGGTTCCGATTGCAGACCATTTTTCATACGTGTATAAATGATATATACTTCTTGCACTCGTTCATTTCTTACTTCATCCAGCAGGTCTACCGTAATCTGCCTTGCTCGCTGCAAAGTAGGCTTTTGAGAAGAATATAAAAAATCTTCTTCAAAGGGAATCTGTTTGTGCAAAAAATAATGGCGTCCCACCTGTCCAATGACAAAGAAACGAGCATCGGGATGGGCATGATATTCCTGTTCTGCTTTCTTTTCCACGTTCAAATTATATGCCCCAGCAAGACCTTTATCTGCCGTGATGACAATATAAGCCCGTTTCCCGGCAAAATCGGGGCCATCCACAGGTTCCAAAAAGCGATGTTCCATTTCTGGTATATGATGCAAAATGTCGCCAATGCTTCGGCGAATGGTATGAAAGTAATCATACACCTGCTCCATATTTTTTCTTGCTTTTCGCAATTTGGATGAGGAGATCAGATACATTGCATTTGTGATCTTCATGGTGTCTGAAATACTTTTCATACGATCCTGAATTTCTTTACTGCTTGCCATATCCTTGCTCCTTCTTGAATACGTCTAATTCTGCCAGAACAGCTTCTTTCTGTTCCGGTGTAAATTGTTTTTCATTTCTGATAAATTCCAGAATTTCAGGTTTATTTTCTTCCATATGTCCATAAAAGTCAGCCACAAAACCAGCGACCTTTTCTTTAGGAATGCCAAGGAGTTTCCTACTGGTGGCAACACAAAGGGTAATAACCTGTCTTTCCAGAGATTTTGGCTGATACAAAGGCTGTTTCAGCAATTCCATCAGCTGCTGACCATATTCGATCTGTTCTCTTGTGCTGGTATCCAGTTCAGAACTGAACTGGGAGAAAGATTCGATTTCCTTATACTGCGCCAAGTCGATACGCAATGTACCGCTGACACTCTTAATAGCTTTGGTCTGTGCCGCACCGCCTACACGGGATACGGAAAGACCTACGTTAACCGCAGGGCGGAAACCTTCGAAGAACAAATCGCTTTCCAGATAAATCTGACCATCGGTAATAGAAATAACGTTGGTAGGGATGTACGCAGAAACGTCCCCTGCCTGTGTTTCTATGATGGGCAGTGCAGTAATGGAGCCGCCCCCATGGGCTTCATCCATACGGCAAGAACGTTCCAACAATCTAGAATGCAAATAGAATACGTCACCAGGATATGCTTCACGTCCGGGAGAACGTTCCAACAACAAGGACAGCGCACGATATGCCACCGCATGTTTTGACAGATCATCATAAACAATGAGAACATCTTTTCCCTGATCCATGAAGTATTCCGCAATGGCAGTACCGGAATAAGGTGCCAGGTACTGCAACGCTGCTGGTGCGCTGGCTGTTGCCGCAACTACAACGGTATAATCCATAGCACCATGCTTTTTCAAATTGGTCATAACCTGCGCAATGGTAGAGGCTTTCTGACCAATGGCTACATATACACAGATGACATCTTTATCTTTCTGGTTCAAAATGGTATCTACGACAATGGCTGTTTTACCAGTCTGTCTGTCGCCGATAATCAATTCTCTCTGACCACGTCCAATAGGGAACATAGAGTCAATGGCCATGATCCCTGTCTGCAAAGGAACATTGACGGACTGTCTTTCAATGACGCCAGCTGCTTTTCTTTCCAGCATATACCAGTCTTTTGCCTCAATTTCACCTTTGCCGTCAATGGGAGCACCCAAGGCATCCACAACACGTCCCAGAATGCTGTCCCCTACGGGAATACCGGCTCTGCGTTTGGTACGCAGCACACGGGTGCCTTCTGTCAAAGTCTGTTCGTCACCCAGAACCATGCAAAGGATTTCTGTTTCATCGATATTCTGTACCAGACCTTTCAGACCGTTTTCAAACAATACGATTTCACCATACATGGCTTTTGAGATACCTTTTACCGCAGCAATCCCATCATGAAGATGGTGTACATAGCCGCCTTCCTCGATGGAAAATTCATCTTCAAAACCATTGATATCACTTTTCATAATGGAGATGATATCTTCTCTGCCTTTTTCTTTCCGAAGCTGACGTTCCAGTTTGTCAAAAGTCAGTTTGAATGTATTGTCAAAGACTTTATTCCCAATCTGAAGCATATAACCGCCCAGAATGTCATCATTTTGATGTTCCTCCAGCACCACGTCTGTGGCATTGTATGTTTTCTGGAGGATTTTTTTCAGCTCCTGCAAATCTCCTTCAGAAGGTCTTTTGGCATAATGAATGATCGCCTTCAAAATTCGATTTTCTTCAAAAAATTCTTTTGTGAAATTTTCTGCCATCACGCTTCACCTACCTTCTTCAGCAAATCTTCAAAGAGCGCTTTTTCTTTTTCTTCGTTGATATTGTTCCCCATTGCTTTTCTTGCAGCAAGCATGGCAATGGTAACCATTTCATCCTGGGTATCTGCCAGCAGTTTTTTCCGTTCCTGCTCAGCCTGCTTTCTGGATGAAATCAAAATGCGTTTTGCCTCTTCTTCAGAAGCCTGCAATTGTTCTTTTTCTTTTCTGCTGGCTGCCTCCAAAATGCGCTGTGCCTTTTCCCTTGCCTCTTTTGTGGCATTTTCCACGGTTTCCCGGACCTGCTGGAGATTCTGGTTTGCCAATGCCTCCTGCTCTTTGGCATGATCCATCTGTCCCTGAATCATTTCCTGCCGCTGATCCAGAACTTTTTGTACCCTTGCGAACAGAAATTTTTTCAAAAGGACATACAGTACGATCAAATCAACAAAAGTCCAAATAATATTCCAATTCAGCGTTAACATTTCCACATTCTCCTTTTATCAGCCTAAGAACAGGATAATCAGCAATGCAATAACAAAGCCGTAAATTGCAGTTGCTTCGGCCAGTGCGGCACCAAGCAGCAGTGTTTTGCTGATTTTGCTTTCTGCTTCGGGCTGTCTTGCAATGGATTCTACGGCTTTAGATGTAGCGATACCAATACCGATACCTGCGCCAATACCTGTAAATACTGCAATACCTGCACCAATCGCGATTAAAGTTGTCATTTCTATTTCCTCCTTGAATATCCTAAATTCTTTTTTATTCTATGGCTTCTTTGATAAACAAAGCAGTCAGAAATACAAATACATAAGCCTGAATCAGTCCATCGAAAATATCGAAGTACAGGCTGAATGCCACTGGAATGATCGCCGGTACAATGATCTTGATCAGTTCCATAACGACAAATGCACCCAATACATTCCCAAAAAGTCGCATGCAAAGAGACAGCGGCTTGATAAAGATTTCCAAAATATTAATGGGGGTGATGATAGACATAGGTTCTGCAAAACTTTTTACCCAGCCTTTCACACCTTTCTGATGAATGCCTGCGTACTCAATGAGCACAATGCTCATGATGGCAAGTCCTGCTGTCACATTCAGATCCTTTGTTGGCGGTTTAATGCCAAAAAAGTCCGATAAGGTTCGCACAGCCTATGAACAGAAGCACCGTTCCCAGATATGGCACATATCTTTTACCATGTTCACCAAAAATCCCCGTGAAAAAATCCTGTAAAAATGTCACACAGGATTCCACAAAAACCTGACGTTTTCCTGTTGGCACGATTTGCAGATTTCTGGTCAGATAAAGCGAAGCCACTACAAGAAAAGCCATGATGATCCATGTAGCTACCACGGATTCCGGAACCGGTATCCCGCCAAATACAGGAATGGTAAATGCCGTTTCACAGTTCAGCTCGTTCATCAGTTCTTCTGCTAAACTTCCCATATGATTACTCCTTTTTTACATTATTGTACACTTCCTACCGGGAAAGCACTGCGGAATACTTTTCGTACAATGGGGCCTGCAATGAGCAGCTGGAATGGCAAAGCCATGATAAAGTTTTTGGGAATATTGGTCAGCCAGATCATACCAAGCTGTCCCCACTCTCCCGTTCTGACACATACTTCCAGTCCGCCATACAAACTCATGACAATGACCATAGGCACAACCATACATGTGGAAATGCAAATGACCTTACGCAGTGTGCTGCTTTCAGGTTTTACCAGAAAGCGGAAGGCAAAGCCTTTTGCCAATTTGGAAACCAAAAACCAGTCAAAGCACATGGCGTATATGTAAGCAATGGGAAAACCAAGCCAGCCTTCCCGCAACACATCAAAAGATGGCCCGCCCATATGGAGCGTAACATTATACATGCTCATCCAAAACACCATTACAAAACACATCAATACAGTATAAATCAGACTTTCTCTTTTATTCTGCGGCATAATTATCCTCCTTTTATTTCCATTACTGCCTTTTTTGTCCACAAGAAATATTGTAGTAATTTCTTTTGTGTCATGTAAGTGTTTTTTTATTTTCGTCTTTTTTCTCTGAAATCGGCAGAAATGATTTCATTTTGTAGGAAATTATACCCAATGTCTTTTGAGAACATGCAGGACAATTCAAACAATAGAATTGCCAAAGAATTTTCTGATTTTTTCACTGTGAAACTGTCTTTTTTTCAGTACTTTCCGATCGTGTATTTTCTTTTTTGCATTTTTTGCTGCCTCATCCCTTCTTTCTGTCTCCGCAACAAACCACATCCGGCATCTCCAGAAATATCAGTTCGTCTGCGCTTCCCATTCGGGCGTTCACAAAAATAACAAATATTTGATTCCATAATTCCTTATTACCATTATGAGATAAAAACCACTACGGGTATTCTCATATGCTCTGGCATACTAGATGTAATCCAGCATCCTATTTTCATTGTCCTCGTCCAATCACACCACACTCCTTTGTTGTCATAAATTCCAGGGTGTTTCCGTGTATTGATGATATACGCTTCGAACACGCACTCATATTAGCACTACAATTACAACATGTCAATATTTACATGTTTAAAATTCCATGTTTTTTTTAACATGTAATTCTAGTCAAGTTAAAATGTTTGTGATATAATACAATTGATTTTCATGGCATAGGTACAAATAAGGAGTGAAATATATGGGGACGTTAAAATATGCCATCCTTGGGTTATTGAACCGACAAGAGATGACAGGCTATGAATTGACAAAAGCAATTGAACACAGCCTTCTGGGATCATGGCGCGCAAAACACAGCCAAATTTATCCTGAATTAAAATCTTTGACACAAAAAGGGCTGGTAAAATATGAAGTTGAGATTTCCGGTACTGTATTGGAAAAGAAGGTATATTCCATTACAGAAGAAGGACGCAGCGATTTTTTGCATTGGGAATCCAAAAAACTTCCATTGCAGCCAAACACCAAAGATGAATTTCGGCTGCAATTATACTTTTCCAGTTGTCTTCCACCGGAAAAACGCATTGAACTACTGGAACACCAATTAGCCCTGCATCAAGCAAAATTACAGAAACTAAAACGGATCATACAGAAATTTGATTCCATTCCGCCTACGGAGGAACCTTATTTTAGTGATTACTTAGTTCTAGGTGGTGCAGTTGTCAGAGAGGAAACAAGCTGTCATTGGTTAAAAACATGTATTGACCTTTGCCAACAGCGGCTTTCCTCACAAAAAAAATGATGCTCTCTTCAAATCTGCATCATACATTTCAAATTTTCAAGCCATCCATTTTCTGAATATCTCAGAAAAATTTCAAACCTTTTCAGATTCCATTTCTGCTCTTCCAAAAGACAAATATTCTATATGACACCATGTCATATCTAAGCACTGTCCGCACAGAGTGGACTCTGGTCTCATAATGTCCTATAACCAACATCGACATATACTACCACTTATTTACAGAAATGTAAATTAATACTTTTATATCTTTACATTATTTTCACATCGGATGGAAATTGTTACAAAATAAAAAGCCGAGACTCTATAAAGAGCTCGACTTTTTTTATTTTCATATTTATACCGCTTCATGGAAGGTACGCATAATAACTTCTCTCTGCTGGTCTTTAGACAAGCGATTGAAATTTACAGCATAACCAGAAACACGAATGGTCAGTGTTGGATATTTTTCAGGATGTTCCATGGCATCCAACAGAATATCTCTATTCATGACATTGACATTCAGATGGTGTGCTCCCTGATAGAAATAACCATCCAGAATATGAACCAGATTTTCAATACGTTGTGTTTCATCTTTTCCTAAGGCATCAGGAACAATGGAGAATGTATTGGAAACACCATCCTGGCAGACATTTCTGTAAGGAATTTTTGCGACAGAATTCAAAGAAGCCAACGCTCCATTTTCATCTCTGCCATGCATGGGGTTTGCACCAGGAGCTAAAGGTTCCCCATGCTTTCTGCCATCTGGTGTTGTACCAGTCTTCTTTCCATACATCACATTACTGGTGATGGTCAGAGCAGACAAAGTATGCTTTGCATTGCGATAAATAGGATGTTTCTTCAACGCATTGGAAAAATAAGTTGCCACTTCCACTGCCAGTTCATCCACACGGTCGTCGTCATTGCCATATTTCGGGAAATCCCCTTCTACGTTAAAATCAACGGTTACACCGTTTTCATCCCGCACAGGAGTCACATTGGCAAATTTGATGGCGGAAAGAGAGTCTGCCACAACGGAAATACCTGCCATACCAAAGGCAGTCAGTCGTTCCACATTGCCGTCATGGAGCGCCATCTGACTTGCTTCATATGCATATTTATCGTGCATATAGTGGATGATATTGATGGTATCCACATAAAGCTCCGCAACATAGTCCAGCACTTTTTTTATAACGATCCCAAACTTCGTCAAAATCAAGTACATCTTTTTCCAATGGTTCAATGCCTGGAACCACTGGCACTTTTTGCAGTTCATCCACACCGGCATTCAACGCCATCAGCAAGGATTTTGCCAGATTTGCTCTTGCGCCGAAGAACTGCATCTGTTTTCCCACACGCATAGCAGATACACAGCAGGAGATAGCGTAATCATCGCCGTAAAGAGGACGCATGACATCGTCATTTTCATACTGGATAGAGTCTGTCAAAATACTCATTTTCCCACAATATTTCTTAAATTCTTCAGGAAGATCTCTGCTCCACAGAACAGTCATATTGGGTTCTGGCGCTGTTCCCAGATTTGTCAGGGTATGCAGATAACGGAAAGAGTTTTTTGTAACCAAAGGTCTGCCGTTAATGCTGACACCGCCAATGGCTTCTGTCACCCACGTGGGATCTCCACCGAAAAGTTCATTATATTCCGGTGTTCTCAGATGTCGCACCAGTCTTAATTTAATGATGAACTGATCGATCAGTTCCTGTGCTTCTTTTTCTGTAATTACACCGTTTTTCAAATCTCTTTCAATATAAATATCGAGGAAAGTGGATGTACGGCCCAGAGAAATGGCCGCTCCGTTGTTTTCTTTTACCCCTGCCAGATACGCCATATACAAAAACTGTACGGCTTCTTTGGCATTTTTTGCAGGTTCGCTGATATCCACACCATATTTCTTTGCCATGGATTTCATTTCTTTCAGTGCCTGAATCTGCATGCTGATTTCTTCTCGCAAACGGATTCTTTCATCTGTCATAGGCCCATCAAACATATCCTGTTCTTTCTCTTTTTCACCAATGAGAAAATCAACACCATACAAAGCAACTCTTCTATAATCTCCAATGACACGTCCACGACCATAGGCATCAGGTAAGCCTGTCAGAAGGCCCACATGTCTCGCCACCTTTGTTCTCTTTGGATATGCGTCGAATACGCCTTCGTTATGGGTTTTCCGATAAGCATGGAAATCCTTTTCCAACTGTGGATTCAATTCATAGCCATACTGCTCCAATGCACTTTTTGCCATTTTCATGCCGCCATAAAGGTTTACGATCCGTTTCAGAGGCGCATCTGTCTGTAAGCCAACAATGACTTCGTTCTCCTGATCGATGTACCCAGGCGCGAAATTATCAATGCCGGATACAATATTGGTTTCTACATCCAAAATGCCCTTTTTCATTTCTTCCAAAATCAGTTCATGGCATTTATCCCATACTTTCTGTGTTCTATCTGTAACCCCTTCCAGGAAGGTGTCATCGCCTTCGTAAAGGGTGTAATTCTTCTGAATAAAGTTTCTGACATCAATTTCGTTTGTCCATTTTCCTATCTGAAAACCCTGCCAAGCTGTTGTATTCATATTTACGTCATCCTTTCTAACCACAAGTTATGCAATCATTTCCGTCAATACATTTTGAAGATACTGTAATTTTTTCTGTTCCAAAGACGGAACATTTTCCAGAGAATAAGGAATGCCTAAGGTATGGTATTTCTCCACGCCCATGGTATGATAAGGCAAAAGTTCCACTTTCTGCACGTTGGGGATTGTTTTAATCATTTCTCCCAATTGCCGGATATGCGATTCCCCGTCAGTCAGACCAGGCACCACCACATGTCTGATCCAAAGAGGAACACCATTTGCCTTCACCGCTTCCAAAAACGCCGTAGCAACAGTAATCTCTCCTCCTGTCAGCTCATGATAGTTCTCCGGTACCATATGCTTGATGTCAAAAATCACCAGATCTGTATAATCCAGCAATGCATCATAGGAGCCATTTCCATATCCTGCCGTATCTAGGCATGTGGAAATATTTTCTGCCTTGCAGGCTTTGAACAATTCTGTTACAAACTCTGCCTGTAACAAAGGTTCCCCACCGGAACAGGTGACACCACCTGTTTTGCCATAATAGGGACGATAACGTTTCAGCATCTTCATAATTTGATCTACATCCATTTCTTTTTCGCCGGAGAGCTGCCATGTATCAGGGTTATGGCAGTAACGGCACCGAAGTCGGCACCCCTGCAGAAAAAGAACGGTACGGATTCCAGGCCCATCCACAAGTCCCATAGACTCAATGGAATGGATTTTTCCTGCTTGCATATCATCACCTCTTTCTATCCAATTTTTTGAAATAGAAAAAGCCGCACGCCCAGGCTTTTCCTGCCCAGACGGTCGGCTTGTGGTAACGATTATACTCCATGTGGTTAGATCCACGATTCCGTCAGTCATATAATCCACGGTTCGATAGTAGCATACTTTATTTTCAGTGTCAAATGGAAATTGTGTATTTCACGAAGATGAATGTTTTTTTGTCAAAAACATATCTTTTTACTCTGTTTTGTGATAAATTTTGATGAAATTTTTCAAAATAATAAAATCTGCAAAGCATCTTGCCAACAACCAAAAATATCACCAATATATTCCCGGCTGCCAGCGTTGCTTTAAAACACATTCTAAATGTTGTTTGTTTCTGAAGGTACCCAATCACCTTTCTCATAAGCATATTGTTGTTTTTTCCAAACCTCCGTCTGTTCCAGATCCCTGTTAGCTGCAAAAAGTGTCTCACCATCATATAAACAATGCAGTTTCTCTCCAGTTGACAGTTCCAAAGTCATACCAAACATACGATACGGATATTTTTGAATAGTACCTATGGCATCCGTATTTTTCCATTGGATGGCTTTCCCATTACCCTTCCCTTTTAATTCTAACTTTCCCTTGTTTAAGGTATAAGAGATATCCAATTTCTTCAGCACAACAGAAAGTTCCGTATATTCTTCCTGAAGGGTCAGAATCGAAACACCTGCACATTCTCCCGCGCGTACCTTTTCCAAAGGAAAGGAGTCTTCCTTTGTTTTCAGAATATCCCCTTTCTCCATTGCATGAATGGACAGAAGATATGACGTGTTTTTCTCGCCTGCATCAAATACTGGGAGCAATTTTCAAATGAAAATCTGTTTGGCGCTTCCGGATTGCCATGAATGGAATTCCTGTTGGTTTTTGTAATCTGTTCCAGTCTTTCCGGCAGCACTTCTCCATTTCCATTCTCATCATAAAATACGGTTTTTCCCGCCATTTCGCCATCTTGTTTTAAAGCAATGCCTTCTCCAATCAATTCTTCCGCATCAATCAACAATTCACCATCATAAGCATAAGTGGCGAGCTGTATACCATTGATATATGTTTCATATTTCCAACCATCCTGCATATGAGGTATATCACCGATTTCGTCGTATTCCTCTGGATAAATGTCATCCTGCCACAAAACGATTTCTGATACCATATCCGATCTGGTTTCCAATGTATGACTTTCCGCTATATCTACAAAAAATCCACAGTGCAGAAGATCTTTCAGATACAGAAATGTTTTTCCATCCTGAGAGATATAAGGAACGGTTTCTTCTTGTATCTGTACGGATCGTGTATCTGGCTGCATTACTTTACAAAGGCTCAATATCACACACAAAGCACATGCGGCAGCCAGAAAAATCCTGCGTTTTTTCATCATTCTTCCCCCATTTTATCCATTACGAAAGCATAAAACCAATATTAATAAAATGTTTATCCAGTCCAACGAGAGGCAATCCAACCGCTTCGCTATAAATTTCTCCTGTATATTCATTGAAGTAGATCGGGAAATTTTCAAACTCTTTTAACTCGTACACATAAAATCTGCCAAGTTTTTTCCCAGTATAGGTAACTGCCGAAGCATCATAGTAAAACTTCTCCTCAATTTTCTGATTTGCTTCTTCTCTTGCCGCAATCAAATCCTGCCGATACTGAACGGAAACATCAATGATTTTTTCCATACCATCTTTAGAAACGTATTGGGGCTTTGTTCCATCCGGCATTTCAATGGCAATCACATTGACTTTTACCCTATTGGGAAATTCTGAATTATCCTCGTTGCAAAATGTCTTCTCGTAGTCATCCACATATTGCACCTTTCCTCCAAAGGTCTCAACAACAAAACGCAGAGGCACATATAAATGATCATAATCACACAGGTAATAAGATGCAGCCATTTCATGACTATTCAGCAACACAGTACTCTCATTATATCTTGGAAAAACAAGGGTTGTATCGCCTTTTTGCAAAGTCAGATATTTCCCCTCCCGACGTGTCAGATCATAGGTAATGCCAAGGGGTTCCGCAATTTTTTCCAAGGGCGCATATATAATACCATTCTGTAATACTGTATCCGGCTCCGGCACAAAGCCACCGTTAATCATCAGCAAACGGATACCATTTTTTACATCTCTTTCAAAAGTTCTTTCAGAAATTCCAGTGTCTGGATTCTCAAAAGAAATTTCATAAAAATCCGATAATTCCGTTTGATAAATACCTATATCAGCCTTGTTTTTTTCCATCTGATACTTTCTGCCCCTAATGCACATTCTCCAGCTGGCAAAAGGAACGCAAAACAAAGAAGCGGAACTGCCAGTGTTTTCCCGAAAATACTGTAACTGTTTTTCATAACCATCCCTCTTTTCTGATGTATCAAACCATGCCTCCACCCTTACGATTGTACTTTTGCATGTACAATTATATTATTATCATATCATAGAACCAGCGGAAACACAGGAAAAATGACATTTTGTAAGAATTTTTTCAAAATTCCAAATAATAAAAAATCCGGCACAGGGAAGTCCCATGATGCCGGATTTTTAAACAGACTGCAATTGCTGCAAAAACAAATCATTCAATTCCTGCCAGTCAGCCATTTTTGTTTCATTTAGTGTTTTTAAAGTATTGCGGATATCTTCAATGGAATTTTCCAGATAAGTATTGAGCTTATCTACTTTTGCGATCATTTTAACTTCTGGAACATTCTGTTTCAGTTCCAGAAGCCTTTCCACTTCTTCCCGCAAAGCGTCTGGAAGTTCTGCCTCCATCAATTCTGAAAACAGCATAGGAGGCGGTGTTTTCGTTTCCAGAATCCATCGACATGCCAATACAGGTCTCAGTACATAAAAATACTTTTTGATTTTGACCATATGGTCATTTAAGTATTCACGGCGATTTTTCTCCGCCATATGAATATAGTGGTACAGGCTTCTTTTTGTTGAAAAGTAATTTCCCATCATAGTTCTGAATGTATCCGCAAATGGGGTTTCCATATATACAATGGGTGAGGAAAACCATTCAAATAATGTGGGATTGGATTTATGGAAAAGTCGCAATGTTTTTGCAAGTCCCATCCATTGATATCCAAAATGCCGTCCAATGGCAATTCAATCACATCTCTCGTTTTTCCAACCGCAGATAGTCTTCTTTCTGGCGAATATAAATGAACCGCACATCATAATCGCTGTCCGTAGAAGGAAAGCCCCATGCACGACTGCCGGATTCCACAGCAAGGAGAATGTGAATACGCTCATTTTTCTCGATTTCACGAAGTTTCCTGACAATTGTCTGTTCCATCGACCTCCTCCTTCCTCTTTTTCCATGGTACATCTTCGTTGGATGCTTTGAAATTATAAATGGGTTTCATCACATCAATGACCTCCACTGTTTCGCCAATGACATCCAGAATATCCTCCAATGATTTATATGCCATAGGCGCTTCATCCAGTGTATCTTCATTGACAGAAGTTGTGTAGATCCCTGCCATTGCTTCTTTGTAGGACTCCATATTGAGGGTTTCTCTTGCTTTTGCTCTGGACATCACGCGCCCTGCTCCATGGGGTGCAGATTGGTTCCACTCCGCATTGCCTTTGCCTACCGCAATGATGGAACCATCCCGCATATTGATGGGAATAAGGACTTTTTCTCCAGCATGTGCCGCAATGGCACCTTTACGGAGAATCATTTCATTCACGTCAATATAATTGTGAATGGTATGGAATGATTCCACAGCAGTCATACCTGTTCTTTCCAGAATGATCTCCGCCATTCTTTCCCTGTTGCGCTTTGCAAAACGCTGACAGATTTCTACGTCGTACAGGTAATCCTCAAAAAATGTCCCGTAAAGCCAGCAAATATCTTCTGGAATCAGCAAATCCTGTGTTTCATAATTGTTCTTCAGTTCTTTCAAAGCTTCCTGAATCTCTGCCCGTCTGCCTTCTGCCTTATATGTACGGATGATTTCATCTCTTTGGCGGAAATAGTCCTCTTTTCCCATATGCAGGTCAATGGCAAGCTGCTGATACACTTCAGCCACTTGTTTTCCCAGATTACGGCTGCCGGAATGGATCACCAGATAGCAAGTGCCATCTGCCGCCTGATCTACTTCAATAAAGTGGTTTCCGCCACCCAATGTTCCTAGAGAGCGTTCCAGCCTTTTGGCATCCCGCAAAGAGCGGTAACAGCGCAGCTGTGTCAGATCGAAACGCTCCATTCTGCCTTCCCACACGTTTCTGCCTGAAGGAATATAATGACATGCTTCATCCAGTTTCACAAAGTCCACTTCTTTTTCCGCCAGTTTTACAGTATACATTCCACATCCAATATCTACCCCTACAATATTAGGACATGCCTTATCTTTGACTGTCATTGTCGTACCAACGGTACAGCCCTTTCCGGCATGGACATCCGGCATAATTCTGATTTTGCTGCCTTCTGTCAATCCATAGTCGCACATTCTTTGAATCTGTTCAATGGCAACATCCTCAATGACTTTCGCATAACAAATGGCTGTATTTACTTTTCCTTTGATTTCTAACATAGTTTTTCCCTCCTTTGAAGCTATGCTGCAATGGGAGCATACCGCTCACTATGCAGCACTTCCATCATAAATGTATAGGGCGAAAGATTTCCTCCTGCAACCATGGAAAAAATCCTTGGTGTAGCACCGGAAATCAATACAACCCCTCTTTCATTCTTCGTTACAGGCTGCTGACGATTTCTGCTGGCGACATTCCAGAAGACAACTTCCGGCAGGAGGTATCCTTTTTCCGCGTATCTTCTCTTGGCATTTTTGAAAACTGTTTTTGACGCATTATTCACGCAGACATTAAATTCCATATCCGAAATGATGATTAGTTTTGCAGGAAGTTCTTCCTGAGGCACGTGATTTTTCACCGCTGCTTGCAGAATCAAGTCAAAGACTGCTTCCAAATTGGTATCCGCAATTTTATTGAATGTTGCCACATAGCGCAGTTTGTCGGCAAAGGTTTCCCCTTTGATGGCAATCAACTGTGGTTTTTCAGAAAATTCAATAAAATGATTATGGAAAATCCCTTTATTCCGTTCTGCAAAGTACAGTCCCAAGGACAGTGCCACTGCCGCAGGAACAGGCTTTCCTTCAAAATACATAGACCCGGAAGTGTCGATAACAGCAAGGGCGTTTTCATCTCCGCCAAAATCTGGCATGGAAGCCCATGTGGCATTCAGGACAGCCTTTTCTTCCGAAGAAATATCCCGCAAAAAGCTTCCGTTATTGCTCCAACCCAAATAAGGCTGTATCAATTCATAAGGCGCCACATGATCTGCATGAAGCTTTGCCTTTCCGGCAGCCGCCTTTGAAAGAAAAGCCGCATATCTTTCTCTGTCGTTACGCCAAAAAGCCTGTTTGTATTTGAACAAGGCTCTGGACGGCTGCTGTTCATAATCGAAAGTATAATCTTTCTCTCTCAGATAATTCTCAATAATACGGATTTGTGCTCTGAGGGCTGTTAAAGCTTTTCTGTAACTTGCGTCATGCAAGCCAAAGGCTCTGGCAATCTTTTTTGCCTGATGTACCGTTTTCTGATTGGATGCATTGACAGATGGCAGCCATTTTCCCAACAAGGAAACAGGATTTCCCTCTGCAAGATTTTTCATATCTGCTTCAAACTGTTCTCTCAGATAAGCCAGCATTTCTTTTTTACAGGGTGTATCCATCAATGCCAAAAGATCATCAAAACGACCATACTCAGCCACATACCCCAGATTTTTTCGAACAGAATCAGGTTCGTTTTTTGCCAGCCATTGAAGGACAGTCCGAAATACCTTTCTTTCTCCAAATCCTTCCCGAATATCTCTTGCAAAGAAAAGAAGTTTCATGGCCAGATCTGCTTCTTCCGTGTAAGCTCGAATGAAACGAGCAATGATTTCTTTTTCGTTTTGTCTGCGCAGTGCCCCAATGGTGGCAAACAAATCCAGACATCGAGAGCCAGTAGAAGCGTATGTAACTGCACCGTTTTCTGTTGTAGTCATATCGGCTTCCTGTTTTATGTATTCCAGCATAATGATCCTCCTTTTCTTATTCTCACAAGGCACCATATAAAGCGGGGCTAGCCCGCACCAATGGTCTAAAGCCATCAGATGTAAAGTAAAGTCAATGAAAATTGCTGTTGGTGCCTTTTTCATTTTTTACAAGGCGCGTCATTTACAGATGCGCATTTGCATCTGTTTGTGCCAGGTTTTTGAGTCCTCTACAATCGAAATTGCTGTATGCGCCTTTTATGTTTCAGAGAATCACTTTCTTGGACTGTTATATTTCGTCTTGGAATTTGTTTCTCTGTTTGTATCCTTATTCTACCTGTTATTTCCAATCTCATCACGGAAAAAAAGTTGCGAACATTAAAGTCCGCAACTTTTCTGATGTATCAATCTTTGCTTTATCAACTCCACAAAATGCTGAGGAGCCGTTACTTTTATCATTGGCCCAAAGGAAAGAATCCGGATAACCATTTCCGTTTCATCATCTTTGTCATAAACAACCGTAATCCGATAATGCTTTTCATCCAGCTTTTCTGCCTCTTTTTCATAGTGGGCAAAATGGAGCAGTACCCTTTCCAATGTCTTTCTCTGATCTACCAATTCAAATACCACTCGCCGCTGCCGTTCCGTTTTCTTGGTAAGTTTTCCTTTGATGGAATCCTGACACTTTTCGCAGCTTATAATCCTCCACAGATTGATGGTACTGCCGTATCGGTCAGAAGAACCAATCAATCGGAATTTATCATCTTTTTCCGAATATTCCAATCTGTGCGGCAAAACGCTCATGACCAGCGGATTTTCTCTGCGGTTTTGCAGTGTAATTTTCAACGGATACTGATGTTTAATGGCATCCAAAATCAAGCGAAAGTGGTGTATATATGCTTCATCTGTATAATCATCCCCATCTGCGTAATGGTCAAACACAAGAATATCCTCCGGCAAGAACAATGGTTCTACATCTGGAAAATCAAAAATTTCATCGCCGAACAAACGGATGCGCGGATCATGGGCAATTGCCTTCAGCCATCGTTTTTCCAAAAGTGTCAATGGCATAGAAGGCTCTTTTTGCAGCGGCGTCTTGCCATCGGGTGTAATCAGCTGCCAGCGTTGTTCCTCAATGGCGGGCAAAATATGCAGCATGCTTTCTCCAAAAGCATGTTCCTCAACAATATGCCGCATCTCCGTTGCTTCCACAGGATGATCTATGGCTGCTTTCAGTATAGCTGCCACTGTTTGGTAGTATGTACTATATAATTCACTGAATATCATGATTTTCACCATCTTCCAGCCCGTAAAGAGCGTACATTACTTTGATGTCTTCCAGAAATTGTTCCTCCAGTTTCTCATTGGAAATATGGATTTCTGTGATACGGCAGATAAATGTCCGAATCCAGGGGATCAATTCACTGGCATCATATACATCCGCCGTAAACCTGCTGGTATTTTCATCCAGATGTACCACAGTTCCACAGCGTTTTTCCCGTTCCAGCCGCTTAGGGATGTGCTTTTCCCCGGCTCCATAACGAATGGTAAATTCCACATGTTCCATACGGTTCCCCCATCGGTTCTGTGTGCTGACACCCCACATGTGTTTCTGCATTTCATCCAGCTTTTGCCGCATCTGGTCAAAACGCTCACTGACTTCTCCAATTTTCACAGAAGCGATATGATCCGTCCGAAAAGATAAAATCCGTCTGAATCTTGGCGCATACGCCATGAGGTACTGTCTGCCGCTTTGGGCACTGACCATTACACGAAGAGGAACCACATGGGACTCAGACACGTGTTCTTTATGGCGGTTATAGGTTTCCAGTATTACGCTTCGCTTTTCTCTGATTGCCATAAAAACGCTGCACAAAATCTCACTGTCCATGGCGCTTGTGATGTAGTGATGTTTGAATGAAAAATGGCTGTCCTGTTCCTTCACTTGATCCAACAGAAAAGACCCAATGACCCCGCAAGGGGCGATTTCTGAAAAAAAATCCAGTATATCCCGATCCAGATCGCACTTTTCCATTGTCCAACTGTAATACATGGATTTTCCCTGCTTTTCACCCAACACAATTCCCTCGGAAATATATTCATTCAACTTTTTCCGTACTGTGGAAACATCGAATGTTTTTGGCTCTGGAAAAACAGAAAGATATTCGTCTATCTGTTCTGTGATTTCTGTCAGGGAAAGCGCCCTTTGGGCAGAGGCAAAAATATCCATCAATATAAAATGCAGTGTAATATCCCCGTCCGTAAAGCTTTTGGTTTTCCATGCTTTATAAAGGGGATTGTGACTCGCTACCCTGCTGTCAATGGAAATAAACACATTCTTTCCGCCTGCATTCTGGCGAAATCCCATGTAATCCCCCAGCCAGCTTTCTATACGCCGACGTTCATCATCATAGGAGCGGGCACTTTTTCTCGTATACTCTTCCCGACTCTTAAAGCCATAGATATAGAATTCCCGCATATAATCACGAATGCGGTTAAAATTTTTGACCAATTCACTGTACGCCATGGCTTTTCCTCCTCCACACACTTTTCTGTGTAAAACATGCTCTGACAAAATCCTTATTTTTTATTTTAACAAAAAAAACGCTGTGACCTCAATCATCAAGGAAAGCAAGCTTCGCCTTATGAAAAACAAAATAAAGAGCGTCGTAACGAATCAGTTAAAAGAAAATCCGTCCAAAAAAGAGGCACTGCGCCAGAAAATACAAAAAGCCGGAAGCTTCTCAGCCTCCGACTTTTGGATTGATTATTTTACAATATTTTCACAGAAATTCATGAGCATGGTAGCTGCTTCGGCTCTGGTGGCTTTGCCCTGCGGCATCAATGTGCTGTCGTCCATACCGCCCATGATACCTGCGTTCACTGCCCAAGCCATGGCAGGTCTTGCATAGTCAGAAATATTTTCATAATCAGAAAATTCTCTCACTGCCATGCCGCCTTGGGTGGTGTCATAGCCTTTAAACTGGGCATAACGATACAAAATGGCAGCGAACTGTTCTCTGGTGATGAGATCGCCCACACCATAAGCGCCATTGTCATAGCCTGCCACGATACCGTTCGCATTTGCCCAAAGGATAGCATCTGTGTACCACATATCCGCTTTCACATCTGTGAAGGGGTTCACGCCTGTGCTTTCCGGCTGACCCTCTACATTATAAAGGACAACTGCCAGCATTTCTCTGGTCAAAGGTGTGTTGGGTGCGAAAATATCTTCGCTCATACCACTCATCAAACCATTTTCCACCGCATAGGAAACGGCTTCATAGAACCAGTCGCTTTCCTTCGCATCCAAGAAAGAAATGGTTTCAGGCTCTTTGATTTCTTCTGTTTCCTCTGGTTCTTCAGGAACTTCTTCCTCTATTTTTTCCCATTTCGCATAAACGGTGGTGTCTTTCGTCAGGTAAACCTCGTCGATTTTCTTTGTCAAATCTTCATCGGCGTACCAGCTTACGAACTTATAGCCTTCTTTTTTGGGAACATATTCGTCCAGATCAATGGTGCTGTATTCCCATTCGGTGACGGTGTCAATTTTACTGCCGCCGTTGGTGTCGAATTTCAAATCCCAGAAGAATACAGAACCGCCGGAGGATTTCTTCTTCCAGTTTGCCGTAATCGTTACAGCTTTATCCGGCATTGTAAAGGTGGTCTGTGCGCTGCCTGCATTTGCAAAGGTGATATTATCAGAAGAAGTCCAGCCTGCAAAACGATAGCCGCTGTTAGGAGTTGCAGTTAATGTAATTTATTCGCCTGCCTTTGCAGAAGCTGGTGTTGCAAGTGCTTCACCATGACCATCATTTTGTACCGTAATTGTATAAGTAGGGATGGCATTAACGGTCAATGTGGCGGCATTACTTTCTGCTGCTGTTCCGTAACCCGTCACCACACAACGGTATTGCCAGCCGTTCATGTCCGTTGTGGTAGTCGCAATGGTATAGGTGGCGTTGGTTTCGCCTGTAATATCCGTTCAGCTGCTTCCGTTATCGATGCTTTGCTGCCACTGATAGGACAATGGCTCGGTGCCAGTTGCGTTCACGGTAAAGGTAGTAGTTTCGCCCTCGGTCACAGATTTATCTGCGGGCGGGGTGACGATGGTGGGCGCATACTTCACACTGTCGCCCAAACTATTTGCAATGCTTTCGTCCAGCTTTCCGCCGTCCACGATCACATTATGATTTCCAGCGTCAGGCTCTCGCCCTCGCCAATCTTCAAATCCTCCTGCAAGGTCACATCGCCGTACACAGTACCGTCCTTGCCATTCCAGACGATACCGCCGTTGCTTTCGTTGCTGTCCGCGCCGATCTGAATGTCAGTGCTGGAATCATCGCTGATCCCGCCATTGGCTCGCACGATGGCGTTGTTGCTGACGGTCACTGTGGGTGTGCCGCCGCCGGTCCCGCTACTGCCAAAAACATATTTAATTCCAGCTCTCTGTCCGCTGGCGGTCAATTCCCCGCCGTTTACGGTAAGGGTTGCCGGGGAACTATCGGCAGACTGCAGCAGGATTCCCTGTGCATAATCGCTTGTGTTTGTGGCAGTCACATCAACATTATTGATGGTTAGTTCCGCTTTGCCGCCGTTGCCTTGTACTACAATTCCAGAGAAGCTGATGTCACCTGTTCCTTCTGTGGCCAGACTGCCGGTACCGCTGATTGACAGCGAAGCGGCTCCATCGTCCGCGTGCACGAAGATTCCAGACCATCCGGAAACTGTGTTCGTCCCCTCCAACTGGATTGTCAGTGAAACGGCGCTGCCTGGCGCGCCTACTGCGTAAATCCCGTAACCAGAGTATCTGTTTGAGGAATCGTATTGTCCCTGAATGTTCGCATTGTGCAGCGTCAGGGTGTCTTGGCCGTTGTAGTGTATGTAGCTATCTCCCGTTGGTTTCTCCAGTTGTGAGGTCCAATTTGTCCCACCGTCGCTGGATGTCCAATAGGCAGCGTTATCAGGATATATTGTACTCGCAATATTTGTGTTACCCACATAAAGAGAATAAGGCCTATCGTTTTCCGCCGCCAGCACCGTGACGGGCAGCATAGGAGCTGCACCCACGCAAACCTTGTCCAGTTCAGCACCCTCCACCGAGCAAACGGGGCAATCCCCATTGATTTCTTCCTCGGTGCAGAGGGTTTCACAGGTACATTCTTCCGGCTGGGCGTCGGACGGAGTTGCCGGGTTCCCGCTGTCCTGCGGGTTGCAGACTTCACAAACATAGGTGCAGGACGTTCCATCTTTAGCGCGAACATAGCCGCAAACTTCGTCGTGGGTGTGATTGCAGGCTGCCGGATCGGTCAGTCCGCCACAGCTCTCGTTGTGATATGGGAACAGGGGATTTCCGCTGTCCCCTCGGTGAAGCCGCAAGCGCCGTTATGCTGGGTGTGGTGTTCACACAGCCCGCTCGTGTAAACAGTATCGTTTGCATACGCCATGGACGGCACCAACGCCATCATCATGCACAGGCAGACAAACGCCGCGAAAATTCGTTTTCTCATGGCTTTCTCCTCCCTCTTTTTCCTTTTTGATCTTTTTCCAAAAACACAAATCCATTCCGCCCCCTTTTTCTGGACAGAAGTTATTTTTCCAAATAAAGTTCCCGCCCTTTCTCGCGCAACGCATTTGCGAATACTTATATTATACTAAAAAATTTTCTTGAAATCTATCACCCATTTGACCCCTAAAAACAGGTGATGCCCACGGATATTTCCGCAGGCATTTTTCCTATAAAAGCATGTATTTTTTCAGTTCTTTTCGATTCTTTACACACAATTTGTTCTTCACTTGCGCAATATAGCTTTTCACTGTATTTACCGAGATATTCATGCGTTCCGCGATTTCCTGCTGCGTCCATCCACGGGCAGTGAGCATTGCCACAGTAAACTCTGTGGTAGTCAAATCGTCTGCCACATCATGGCCGGTAATGGGGTTATGAACTCTACGCCATCTCGAAGAGAAACGGTATGTGATGTCGATGATTCGTTTGAAATCTTCTGGCCATTTTGGTTTGATGACTGCTTCCAACATTCCACCCAAAAGACCATGATGCTCTCCCAACCCCTCAATGAGATCATCAGGCTGGGCTTTTTCCCATGCGGCCAGCTATGGCACTCTGCTTTTTCCAGCTCACGCAGGCTCATATAGTCCATGACTGCCACCAAATGAAGATAAATGGCAGGGATGGGATATTCCTCTCCGCCCATGGCAAGAGTGGCCTCCACAATGCCCGCACTGCGGCTATAATCTTCTTTTAGATAGAGATAATGTGCCAAGACATACAGGGCAAAAGCACGCAGTCCCGGCGGCAATAAAGGCAGAAATTCATGTACTGATGGGATTTCTTCCGGCAAAGGCAAATGAAGCAGCACTGCAGAAGCCGATGCAACAAAGGCTTCAATAGCTCGGACATGGGGTGCTTGCTTTGCGCCATCGGCCAATGTTTTTTTGATTTCATTCAAGGCATATCTGGCATGGGAAATTTGCCCCATAGACAGGCACGCATAGACATAAATCAAACAAGCAGAAAGCCGATAAGCCGCCTCGGAATAAGTCAGGTACAGCTCTGCCTTTTGCATGGCTTTTTCAGCCTGACCACTGAAATAATAATATTCCGCAAGCGCAATTTCCTTCTTTGGCCCATTAGGTATTTTCTCAATGGTTTCCATACATTTTCCCGGCGCAAAAGACGTACTCATCAAAGGCATAAAGCCCGTATATAATTCCATTGTTTTAGGTGGCTCATGGGTTTTATTCTTTCTGGGATCACCCGGCTTGTTTGCAGTATCCGGAATTGCCCACGAGGTACCGAAACGCTGCACTCCGTGAATACGCCCCTCTGCACAGTACTGGTTTACCCGCCGCTCCGATACGCCCCATTTTTCTGCCGCCTCCCGAATAGACAAATAACCTTTCATTTCATTCCCTCCTTTCCATTTTTCCGTTGCTGTTTTCTATCTTTATTATATGACATAATCTTTGTGGTTTCAAATTTTCGTGTTTTGCCATAATTTTATTTTTGATAATATAATATGGAAGGAAATCATATCAACATTCAACCATAGCACCTCAAAATATACTTTCAAAATCGAAATATTACCTTATAATATCTATTTTTCAAATAAAAAGGCAGTAAGTTTTTCATATCTTACTGCCTAAAATATTTCAATTTTCAATATGGAGATGTGTAACAAAAATGACTATTCACTTTATATATGGAGATTTCTTTTTATGCTTCCATATCACCCACGCCAGTAAATCCTCTTGCAGCTTTTTCTGCCTTTTCTCGCTTAAGGTTTTCCATATAGGTATTTGTTTCTTTGATTACAACGGGGCTAAGCAGAAGCAAACCTACCAAGTTCGGGAATGCCATCAAAGCGTTTGTAATATCCGCCAAAATCCAGATTGCATCCAGTGTCAGATAAGGTGCGATTGCGATACAGATGATATATAAAACGCGATAAATGGTAATCAGTTTTGTACCGCCGCACAAGTATACCAAACATCTTTCGCCATAGTAGCTCCAACCGATAATGGTTGTAAAGGAAAAGAATACCAAGCCAATGGAAACAATATACAGACCGATATTCCCAGGCAAAGACTGCTGGAACGCTGTATTAGACAGCAAGCCGCCATCCAACAGAACGCCATTTACAGGTGTTTCCAACAAACCGGAAGAAATAATTACAAGTGCTGTCATTGTACAGATGATGATGGTTGTCAGGAATACACCCAGCATGGATACAATACCCTGACGTACAGGGGAATTTGTCTGTGCTGCTGCCGCAACGATTGGCGCACTACCCAGACCGGCTTCATTGGTATAAATACCTCTTGCAACACCAGTTCTCATTGCAGTCATAACAGAAATGATAACTGTACCAGCAATACCGCCGCCCATTGCGTGTGGTGTGAATGCGGACTTGAAAATCTGTGCAAATGCAGCGGGCAGCTGATCTGCCTGCAAAATCAGCGCAACGACGCAGCCCAAGATATACGCGATGGCCATAACGGGTACAACCAATTCTGCAACTTTAGAAATAGAGCCGATCCCACCAAAAATAACTGCCGCCGCCAAAACAGTAATGATAACCCCCAGAATACCAACAGGAACATGAAACGCGTTATTTACGGATTCTACGATTGCATTTACCTGAGGGAATGTTCCGCAGCCTAACAGCGCTGTAAAGATACCGAAAAATGCAAAGGCACACGCAAGCCATTTGAATTTTTTGCCAAGGCCCAATTCAATATAATACATAGGGCCGCCTGCAACCTGTCCGTTTTGGTCTTTACTTCTATACTTTACCGCCAATACACACTCTGCGTATTTGGTTGCCATACCGAAAAATGCGGATAACCACATCCAGAACAAAGAACCGGGGCCACCTGCACGCAGCGCAGTGGCAACCCCTACAATACTACCGGTACCAATGGTTGCAGCCAATGCTGTACACAAAGAACCCAACGTAGAAACATCGCCTTGCCCTTCTTCTTTTTCAAAAATGTACTGAAATGACTTATGCAGATGAAAAATTTGTATGCCTTTGAGTCGAATTGTATAATATAATCCTGTGAATAATAGCAATAGAATGGTGATCGGCCCCCACACGACACCTTGTATACCTTTTAACGCTTCTACAAAACTTTCCATGAAGTTCTCCTTTCTTTGTCTAAACATTATCAATTTGTGTACATGAATATCGTCTGTTGCATTTTGTATCATTACCAAACAACTCGTCTAAAATATAACATTTTGTTTGTTAGATTTTAGGCACACAAAATTATACATTGTGAAAAAAATTTTATCTGATCAGAAATTTCACAGGAAATATAGTATCATTTTTTAAAATTTATATCAATATTGCAAACAAAACGAATATTGTATCAAACTTTTTTATACACCTTGATAGTTATTGCCAATGTCACCTCATGAAAAGCTGTATATCTTTTTCATAAATTATCTGCATATGTTTCCATCACAAATTTTCATATATTGTTTTTATCCACGTCCATCTGATATGTTTTTGACAAGAAAAGGAGTGTAATCACAGAAATTCTCTAAAATTCATTGGTATATTTGAATAAAACACTTCTCGTTTCCAATTAGTATAATCTGACGAATCAGTTTTCTCAGTAAATATCTCATATGCAAAAAAAGATTGCAAACAAAATATCAAAGATATTTTGCAAGCAATTTCAAATCACTTCAAAATCTAAAAATTTTTCACCATATTTTTGAACTGCCATACTTCAAAACATAAATATATCGAAATCATTTTTCAAACTTCCCGCAACACTTTGTATTTAGTCTTAACCAATTTCTTAGGCCCTGTTCAAACAATATGTCCCCTACTGGACGAAGCAACACGCTATTTATCAAACCCTTCAAGCGCAAAAAAACGTGATACCTCCACTAAGTGGAAGCATCACGTTTTTCTTTTTTTGAAAATTAATGTTCTTCGTACAGCTCAATCATTGCTCCGTCTTTCCATACAAAAGCAATCCGCGCTGTTTCGCTGACATCCATAGGGCCACAGATCACGCTGTCCGCATCATCAATATATTTCTGAAGATCATCCACTCTATAAGCCACATGAGGATTATGATGAATTTCTTCAGGGAATGGTGTGCCTTCTTCAAATTTCAAATATTCGATTTTATAATCATAATCGTCTACATTGCTTACCCAGAACTTAGCGCCTTCATTATATACCATACCAGGCTTTTTATTTGTGATAGGGATTCCGATGTGCATATATTCCGCTGCCATATGTAAGACCTCCTTTATTTGCTGTTTTTGATTTCTTCGTACACTTCATATGCCTGTTTTGCCGTATAGCCTTCATGCACCACTTTACCAATGGCTGCCGCCATCCCTTCCGGAGAATCGGACTGGAAGATATTTCTGCCCATATCCACACCATGAGCACCTTCGTTGATGGCTCTGTATGCCATTTCCAAAGCTTCCAATTCCGGCAGTTTTTTGCCTCCTGCAATAACAATGGGCACAGGGCAAGCCGCCGCTACACGTTCAAAACCTTCACAATAATAGCTTTTCACAATATTAGCACCATTTTCTGCCAATACTCTTGTGGCCATCTGGAAAAATTTTTCCGTACGTTCCATCTGTTTTCCCACCGCTACAACGCCCAATGTAGGAATGCCATATCTCGTACCGGCATCTGCTGTTCTGGCAAGGAGTTCCAAAGAGCGAGATTCCCCCGGCGCACCAATGAAGGTCTGTACTGCCATGCAGTCCGCATTCATTCTGATAGCATTTTCAATATCACAGGCAATGCCGCCGCCATTTGACATTTCATCAAACAAAACTATCGTATCATATGTAACTCTTACACAGGTAGCTGTTGGAGATGCCGGAGAAACACAGGAACGAATAACCCCTTTCGTTCCCATCAGTACATCCACATAAGGTGCTAACGGAGGTACCACCAGATCAATGCGTTCCAGCCCAGCCGTAGGCCCCATAATATAGCCATGGTCAAAAGCCAGCATCACGGTATTCCCAGATTTAGGCTGGAAAATTTTCGCCAATCGGTTTTTCATTCCCCAGTCACAATGTGCAGCACCTTTTACATAAAATCCATCCTGAACGGGAGCAATATCCAGATGGTAATCATGTGCCGCTTTATTTCCAATATTATCTGCCATAATTTCAGGCTCCTTTCAGGATTATTTTTTCAAGTAAGGTGTGTTGCAAGGTGCGTTCCAAAGACGCAGCAGTTCATCATCCATACGAGCCATAAACATCTGGAAACCAGCCTGTTCCTGCACGGTAAGCATTTCACCAACGTAGTTCGCAACAACTTCAATTCCCTGCTGTTTCAAAACATCTACTGCCTTACGATATACAATCAGCTGTTCCATCAATGTGGTTGCACCGGAACCATTAATGATCAGCATTACTTTTTCACCAGACTGGATACCGATATCTTTTACCAGTGCATTTACCATAATTTCTGCTGTTTCGTCGGCCGTTTTCATGGGTTGACGACCACCGCCGCCTTCACCATGCTGACCCATACCAATTTCCATATCATCTTCGCCAAGGTCTGCCAGAGTGGCACCAGTGGAAGGATGTGTTGCACCGCGTACAGCAACAGCCAGTGTAGCCATATTATCAGCAAATCTCTGTGCAATGGCTGCTACTTCTTCCAGACTTTTGCCTTCTGCGGCAGCAGCACCGGCAATTTTGTAAGTAGGGATACAGCCAACCAGACCTCTTCTGTCATCAGCGTTTTCACGAGGTGCGTTGGATACATCTTCCTGTGTAACCACTTTGATGCAGTGGATGCCCTGTTTATTGATCTGTTTCATGGTAAGTTTGCCTGTGAGCATATCACCGGCATGGTTCAATACAATATACAGAACACCTTTTCCCTTATCCGCCAATTTGATGGCATCTACACATGCCTGAGGGCCAGGAGCCGCAAAAATGTCGCCCACTACGGAAATATCCACCATACCTTCCCCAACAAAACCGGAAATGGCGGGTTCGTATCCAGATCCTCCCTGTGTAACAATGGTTACACGATCAGCGTTTTCCGGATCTTTATTAATGATCATATTCTGGTCGCCGCGATAGATGATCTCCTTGTTTGCCAAAACAAGACCATCCAGCAGTTCATCTGTTAAATTTGCCGGATCGTTGATAAATTTTTTCATTTTCATATTATATTCCTCCTTTGAAATTCCAAAGATTTATTTCATACCATCTGACAAGCCACGAATGAAAATGGATGTGGAAACAGCCCCTGCATCCGGTGTGCCAATGGTCTGTTCCTTATATCTTCTTGCTCTGCCAAATTTGGAAACATATTTTTCACTGTCTTTTGCCCCATTTTCTGCTGCTCTTGCTGCCGCTTCCAATATATCTTTTACACTGCCTTCCGTTTTCTGTGCCGCTTCCACTGCCGGAATCGGTGCATCCATCATGGTTTTATCCCCCACTTTTGCTGTGGTAATATCCTCCATTTCAGAAAGGCAGCCAGTAAACATCCGTTTTCCTCCTTCGGCTTCCAAAGTATTTTCTCCATCATTCAGGTCAACACCCAGGCCGCCAATCAATGTACCATACAGAGGGCCAGCAGAACCTCCCCGCACCTCCATAATTGCCATGCCTAAATCATCCAGAAAACTTTTGATATCCTGCGCTTCTTCCCACTGAGAAACCTTTTCCTGGATCAATGCAGCAATTTTTCCAATGGTGATCCCATGATCTCCGTCACCAAAACAGGAATCCATCTCGCTCAGATATTCTGTTTTAGCCTGCATATATTCCGCTGCCTGCACTAACATATTCGCGAAAACTTTTTTGTCCACTACCATTCTAATTCCCCCAGCCATAACCAAAAGAAATTTTTAACATATGTTACATTTATATAATTAATAATAGCACAATCGTAACACGCGTTCAATGATTGTTTTTTCTCCAGAACATAGAAAAGTCAATCTCTTTTTTGTATAAAATCACAAAAAACCGCTCTTGCATATACAAGAACGGTTTTTCATTACTGTAAAACTTCTCTGATTAATTCAGTGCGTGCTACGATGTGCGTAAACAACTTTGTTTCCAACGCCCCTCTCAGGGCTTTGACACTTGTGTTCGCGGAACATAATCCGATAACAGCTTTGCACTTCTGTAACGCTTCCAAGGATGCCTGAATAGCAAAATCCTGACTGGGATCCATAATCTCTCCCTGTTCATTGAAATAATACGCCAAAAGCCTGCCGCATACTCCTTTTTTCTGAAGCATATTTCCGTATCTGACACCAGATGCAAAATCTGGAGTCGAAGGATAATTTCCGATATTCACCAATGCAGCATCTATTTCCTGCCAGTTTTTTTCAAACTGCTTATATAATTCTGTGGAACAGAGCAATTTCTTTTCCTCCAAACTTTCCGGCAGCGCGGGAAGATAGAGAAAATGCGGTGTTGCAGAAAGATTTTCAGCCAGAATTCGAACATTTTCATTGGAATGATAATTCCGAATGGGAACACCTGCGTTTCCCAACAACGGATAAATATCCTGAATGCCCGTATCCTTCTGAGGATGCTGTTCCAGCCAAGCAACCAGCTGCCCAATGAAATGTCCCCAGCCAATACCAATCTTTTTGGCTCCGATTTTTTCCAGAAGACCAATGGTACTTTCTGACAGCATAATATTTGTGCTTCTGTCATCTTCCAAATCTTCCTGAAGTACAGCATCTTGAATCTGCCACCGTTTTTGGAGTTTTTCCAGAAATACAGCAGATCTCTGCCATGGATCATGTATGGTGATTTCCACAAGACCCAAGGCTTTTGCCTCCGTCAGCATCCTGCTGATCAATGGACGGGAAACCCCCAATTCTTTTGCAATATCACTTTGTTTTTTATCCTCTATATAGTATTTTCTTGCGACATCAGCCAGCCGCATCATTTTTTCCTGTCTGGTATTCACATACATCTCTCCTTTGTAACATATGTTACATATTTTACTGTAACACAAAAAAATTCAACTTGCAAGAGAGATACACGTTATATAGTTCTCGATCCCAACTGAAAAAGCGACGAAACACAAAAGGTTCTACCGCTTTTTTGACTCATTCTATTCTCGTTATTTTGTTTTTTATTTTGAGTCACACATAATTTACACGGTCATTTATGTGCTTCCTCTAATTTAGGTGTCTAAACTATACTTTGATCTGCTTCTATTATCAAAGCAGAATTGATGTGGAGTGTCTCCAAAATTAACTATCACGCTCAGCGCATTGCCATACCCCGTTTTCTGCACAATGCCATCCTCCTCCAAATATGAAAAAGCTGTCATTTCATGCTGAACTGCTTGCTAACGTTAACCAAATTTTGTTATGCGCCGTAATATCTTCTTTATATTCATTCCACTGTTCATCATCCAGATGGTAAATCGGTGAAACATTATAAAGAACTTCAAGGATCATTCGATCTTGTGTTTTCCCATGGATTTTAAATGTAGACCAATTCCAATGAGTAGAAATGATGACAGAATCATTACATACCAGTTTAAACAACGGGATATCATATTGAGGGTTCACAAAAATAGTATCATACTGTTCTTTGATGGGAATACGCCTTGCGAAATGCTTTGCTCCGCCGCCATAATCACGGTTTCCTCATAGGACAAATTTTCATAGGAAGATTGAATAGAAGAAAGTGCTTCTACCAAGTTTTTATCATCATGATACTCCGCATAGTTCTCATATACTATTTTTAACATCCGTGTCACCTCCTGCATTTCAGAATAACTCACACATTTGTCATTCGTGTTACAATCTACGAACTTTTTGCATTTTCCTATTGTTTTGTTTTTGTATTTTTTTAAAAAACAATCATCATTTCCACCTTTGCCAATTCTCAGCAATAAAAAAGACAGCAAGATTTTTATCTTACTGCCTAAAAAAATTAGAAAGGCTTGTCACCTGTATTTCACAGGCAACAAACCTTTCTGATAATATCCTCTAACAGCGGATACACTTTCACTTTTTGTATAGCTGCTCTTTCCTTACAGTTTATTTTGTCTTTTGACTAAACTACAATTACAAATGATTATTATGCCATATCTGTTGTATTTTCTTTTGTCAGGGCTTATTTAAATACAGTGATACTTGCAATAATTACAACACCCACGATAATCCAAACCAGCAGATCTTTTTCCATGCTCTTTACCAGATATGCAGCTGTCGCAACACCAAAGACACCACTAATCATAATCAGAATGGACATCAGTTTATCATATTTGCCTGACTTAATGTAGGTAATGGAAGACATGGGCATTACTGCTGCACAGGATGCCATCATAATCGGGAAAGATACCAAGGGATCCATGCCTGCAAAGTATACAATCGCCATACAAGGTGCGTAGAAGCCTACCCCCATGGACTGACCAACGCCACAGAAGAACAGACCAATTGCAGAAGCGATCAAAGGAACACCGGAAAGTCCCAGCGCTGTATTGCCTTCACACAGAATATCCAGCATACCAGACTGACGCAGAGCCATCAAAATTGCAGTCAGTGCCAATGCAGTGGCAATAACCAGCTGTACCTTTTTTACAGGCAGTTTGGAAACAACCTTCGCTCCGGCAATCCCGCCAATAATGGAAGCAATGATCAGCACAATCAAAGTAAATGCTTCTACTTCAACAATGGTCAGGAAAATAAAACCTTCAAACATGACCGGAATAGTATTTGCTACATTCAATGTACCAGGTACATTACTGTCATCCTTCACCAGATGAAACGTTTTGTAAATAATGGTCTGGGGAGCAAAGCTGCCGATACCCAATGTGTCCAGAAACTTAGTGATATAACCCTGTGCCACATTGATGAAATTTTTCAGAGGGCCATCACTGTGGATTTCGCTTCTGTGTTTCCATACATCCTGGAAAAATACGCCGAGATAAGCAAGCATCAAAGCGCCTAAACCTAATTGAACGACCGTAATCATGTTGTTTTTCTCTCCTTTTTATTCGAATTTGTGAATTGCTTATTTTCATTCAGACTTTTTTCACAGTTTCCATATAATGACAAAAATCATTTTCCACATCTGGATCAGGAGTGTATGTCAGGTGACTGACGATGATATTGACAATTATGGAAACGCAAAATACCGGAAGTAATTCATAAATATCCCATATTCCACCAAAAGGACGAATCAAATATTTCCATACGAAAACACCTGCGGCACCTGTCAGCATTCCAAGCAGTACACCTTGATGCGTCGTCTTTTTCCAAAACAGGGAAAGCAGTATAACGGGGCCAAAGGTTGCGCCGAATCCTGCCCATGCAAAGGATACAATCTCAAAAACGGAACTATTTGGATCAAATGCCATAAGAACACCTACTACTGCAATAAGTATGACTGTCACTCTGGCAATCCATACAGATTTGTGAGGGGGAATCCGCAAATGAAATGTATCTTGCAGTAAATCCTGTGAAATACTGGAGGATGCTACCAGAAGCTGAGAATCGGCTGTTGATATAGTAGCTGCCAATATTCCGGAAAGAATCAATCCTGCAATCACTGCAAAAATCACACCATTCTGACTCAAAAGAGAGGCAACCTGAATAATCAATGTTTCTGAATCCGCCCCTTCCAAAACTGGAGTGGCACCTGCGGCGGTCATCGCGTTACCAACCAAACCAATGGAAATCGCAATAAACAAGGAAATTAAGACCCATACAACTGCAATCCGGCGGGATAATTGGAGTTTGGCTGCATCTTGAATCGCCATAAATCGCAGTAATATATGCGGCATACCGAAGTAGCCCAATCCCCATGCCGATTTTGAAAAATTGTCAATGAGGAATATGTCGTTGTTTCATTTCCTGAAGCATAGGTCTGTGTCAGTGATAAGTAACCCGAAAGACTTTGTGCGTTTTCTACCACTTCGCTAAATCCTCCGGCAGTATAAATACCGAAAGATAAAATGATGATAATTGCCATTATCATCACGATGCTTTGTACCAGGTCTGTAAAGCTGGCTGCAAGAAAACCACCTAGGGTGCAATAGCTGACAATTACGATTGCACTGATAATCAGTGCCAAGTGGTAAGAAACACCAAATAAACTGGCAAATAATTTGCCGCAGGCAGCAAAACCAGAAGCTGTATAGGGAACGAAGAAAATTACGATCATGATTGCTGTAAAGCCGCTGATTGCCCTGTTTTTACTGCGAAATCTTTTGAAAAAGAACTGTGGTAATGTAATAGCATCCAATGTTTGAGAAAAACACCGCAGCCTTTTGGCAATGAAGAGCCAATTGATATATGTACCAATTGCCAAGCCGGTTGCTGTCCAAAAAGCGTCTGCTGAGCCAGTAAGATACGCCAATCCTGGCAATCCCATCAAAAGCCAGTTGCTCATATCAGATGCTTCAGCACTCATGGCAGTTACCACTGGCCCTAATTTTCGTCCGCCAAGGTAAAAATCATCTACCGTATTAGAAGACTTACTGCATCTGATACCAATGTATAACATTGCGCCCAGATAAATCAGGATGGTTATCATAATGCAAATTTGGGAATGTGACATAACAGAATCTCCTTTATAAAGGTGGAAAAATTAGCCGGCGGAAATACCCTTCCGGCCGGCAAATTTATTTTCATACATAACAGAGACTGCGATAAAATTATTTCGCATCTCTATCCCAAGGCTGCATTGCGCCACCTTCATGGGCAGGACGGCAAGTACGCGCAAAGATATTCAGACAACCCTTCTGTTCTTTCAAAGGAGGGCATACCCATTTTTCACGTCTTGCTGCCAGTTCTTCATCAGAAACTTCCAGATTTACAACGCCTTTGATGGTATCAACAGTTACATAGTCTCCATCTTCTACCAGCGCAATTACGCCGCCATCATAAGCTTCCGGAGAAACATGACCTACCAGAGCGCCATGGCTGAAGCCAGAGAAACGTGCGTCTGTAACCAGACCAACACTCTTATGCAGACCACGTGCAACCAGAGCGTCGTTAGACAGCATCAGTTCTTTCATACCGGGAGCACCTTTACAGCCTTCATAACGCATTACAATAACATCGCCGGGTACGATTTCTCCTGCAACAATTGCATTGTAAGCTTTGGTGTCATTATCGAAGCATTTTGCTTTGCCGCGGAATACACGCATTTCTTCAGGCACGCCAGTAGGACGAATGATTGCGCCATTGGGTGCCAAATTGCCGCGCAGGATCTGAAGACCAGGCAGGTCATACAGAGGATTGTCCAAAGAACGCAGCAGATCACTGCTCTTAGCGTGAACATGTTTCAGCAGTTCACCCCATGTAGTGCCTGTCATAGTAGGAACATCCAGGAACAGTTTGCTTTCCAGCATTTTCATAACTGCCAGTGCGCCGCCAGCATGATACAGATCATTGATTGTGTAAGGGCCGCTGGGGATAACACCTACGATACAACGGATTTCTTTTGCGTATTTTTCGAAATATTCCATGCTGATATCAATGCCCAGTTCATAACCCATTGCCAGAATATGCAGCAGTGCGTTTGTAGACCCAGCAATTGCCATATCGAAAATGATAGCGTTCAGCAGGGTTTCCCGTGTAATCAGCTGAGAAGGACGCATATTCTGTTTTACCATTTCTACCATATGCATACCTGCTTCACGAGCTTTACGGATTTTCAGGCTATCTACTGCAGGAATGCAGGATGTGCCAGGCAGTACTAGGTTGAAAATTTCACCCATCAGCTGCATAGTATTTGCAGTACCCATGGAAGGACATGCACCGCAAGTAGGACATACACATTCTTCCAGTTCCATCAATTCTTCATTGCTTTTACCGCTGAAACGAGCAACGTCTACGTCTGCTTCTACTACCTGCTGACCACAGTAATTGCCGGCAGACATGCAGCCGCCAGTAACAACCATAGCGGGAATATCCAGACGTGCTACTGCCTGATAACAGCCTGCAATGATGTTATCACAGGAAGCGATCATACAAATACCATCGAACTGGTGTACTTTGCTGACTGCTTCTACGGACATGCAGACAATGTCACGCAGAACCTGTTCATATTTCATTTCTTCAACACCATTGGGGATGTTGCCGCATGTAGCGGAAATACCAAATTCCACAGGAATACCGCCTGCTGCCCAAATCCCCTGTTTTACCGTTTCCGCAATCTGACGCAGATGGGCAGTTCCGGGAGAACCTTCCTGAAAAGAGTTAGGTACACCAATATGAGGTTTTGTACGAATATCCAGATCGCCATATCCAGCTGCTTTCATCATAACGCGGCGATGCGCACCGCTTTCACCATTCCAAAATTCGGGACCGTATTTGCTCATTGTATGATCTCTCCTTTATTATTCTTTGATATAATCAGATGCCATCAAAAGTTCTTCTGATGCAATTTTTTGAGTAACTTCGTTCACAAAATGATCTGCAGAAAATTCTGCAAAAAGAAACTGAAATATCTTCCGGACGCCAGCCACATGCATCTACTAGGCATTGATTCAGTTTCTTTGCCATTTCAGCTTTTGCTTCTTCTGTTCTTCCGGGATATAAACTTACAGAAATGTGCGGCGTATGCAATACCTCCTTATTCCCACATGGTTCCTACTTTTGCTGCAACAGCTTTATCATAAATAGCTTTTGCCGCCATCAGATCCTGTGTACCGATACCAACTGTTTCAAAGACGATGATTTCTTCATCATTTTCACGTCCTACCAGGTTGCCAAGGAGTACATCGCCAAGTTCGCCTGTGAAAGCACTTTCGGAAATAGTGCCATCATTCAAGGGGATGATAATATCACCGGATTCAGCCAAAACCGCAGACTGAGAGTCAAAATAGATTTTGCTTGCACGAGGCAGAATCTTAGGATCCATTTCCTGCATATGAGGCTGATAAGCGCCTACGCAGCTAACTGTACAGCCAGGTTTTACTTTATCTGCATTAAATACGGGTTTCAGAGAAGGTGTCATTGTAACCAAAATGTCCGCACCCTCTACTGCTTCATCAGAAGAAGCAGCGGCAATCAACTCTGCGCCATAAGAGCCCAATTCCTGACGCATACGTTCTACGAATGCATTCAAACGTTCTGGATCCAAATCGAAGATTCTTACGGTTTCCAGGTTACGTGCGCAAAGCATTGCTTCCAACTGTGTTGCTGCCTGTCCGCCTGTACCAATCAAGGCACCAACTTTTGCGTCCTTACGTGCCAATGCATCAAACGCGGCACCAGATGCAGCGCCTGTACGCAGCTGTGTCACATATGTACCATCCAAAACGGCGAAAACCAGACCTGTTTTTGCGTCAATCAGCAGCACTTGTGCTGGCGCTGTGGGCAAACCAGATTTTACATTGTCTGGGAAAATATTAACAATTTTCAGAGAGGCACAGTCAATATCCTCAACATAAGCAGGCATAAACAAAAGTGTACCATTGTGTTTGCTTGCCTGAATGTTGGTTCTCAGGGGAACCTCACTTTTTCCCTGAGAGTACAACATAAATGCTTTTTTGACTGCTTCAATGCTTTCTTTCATTGTAAAGACACTTTGAATATCTTTACGGTTCAGTAACAACATAAGTGATCTTCCTTTCTATCCCCAAAACGTTTATAGGGACTTTCCATTAATTCCATATTCATTCTTCAGTACTTCTCCCTCTCGCGACACAGGGAAAGAAACATGTTTCCAAAGTTGTCATTGACAATATGCTTTGCCACCAGTTCGATGTTGATATGTCTCTGACAATCTTTATTCGTCTATATTTTATCATTCTTTCATAAATAGTAAACTATTTTTTCATGATATGACAATTATCAGCATTTTATATAAAATATTTTCCTCTTATGTATATAAATGCTGTTTTTAGGAATATTTTATTTTATATATAAAAAATTTCTCACCATGTGTTTTTGCTATTTTTACCTATTTTCCAATATAAAAAAAGAGCATTCCTTTAGTGGCATCTTCATAAGAAAACAAAGAAATCTAAAATCCTTATCATGACAAAGGATTTTAGATTTCTTATTTTATTAAAATTTTATTTGTTATGTTTTCTTATGAAGACAGCCGTCGCACTTTCCCCTTAAGAAATCAAGGAAAAGAAAAATCAATGTTTTCTTAAGGGGAAGTTGCTTTTTGGAATGCCCTTTTGATTTTCATTTATGCTATTTTTTAATCCTCATATATATGCTCATTGATATGGGATAATTGGAATTTTTTATCAGGATTTCCGTCTGAAAAAATATTCGGTGTATGGAAAGTCAAAATCACCGTATTTCTGTTTGTGTTATTATACCAGATATGCCGTACATCCGATCTAAAGTGCGCTGTATCCCCCGGAAACAAATCATATGTTTCCCCTTCCACTTTCAAGGTCAAAATCCCTTCCAATACATACACAAATTCCTGCCCTTTATGTGCAAACAACGCATTATGATCTGATTTTTGCGTAGGAAAAAGCACTGTTTTCTTGGGGAAAATATCCATATTCGCATAATTGTCAGAAATCTGATAATGTACAAAGTTATTTTCCGTATATAAAACAGTATCCTCGTAGCTGCGATGTACAATCTTCGCCGGCTGACTCTCTGGTTCAACAGTATCTTTTGAAAGCAGCTGGTCTATGGTCGTACCTAACGCAATTGCAATCTGCACCAAACTATCTACGGCAATGGTTGTCTGCCCCCGTTCAAACTTCGACAGAAAACCTTGTGACAAGTTAGTCGCATCGCCTAATTCCTTCAATGTCATACCTGCGTTTTTGCGAAGCTCATTGACTTTCAATCCGATATATTGCGTATCCTGCACGGTTGCTCCCCCTTTTTATCATATAATGACGATAAATTTACTTTTAATATATCATATCATGATATATTTGAAAAGAAAATCATTATATATTAAATATTATTCGATATTTTTCATACAAATATATTTTTTATGAATTTTTTTATTCGATCTATTTTCTTTTACTTTCAATTTCAATAAATTATTTCATATATTAAACTTTTTAAATCATAATATATACTTTACTCAAGTTTTTAAAATAATTGTCTGCACTGGATTATCTTTCTAACAACAACAATCTATGTTTTATTGGTTTTAGAAATAAAAAAGCAGCGAGATTTTTCATCTCACTGCTAATTTTTGCTTAACAAAAAGGTGCGCTCCACAAAATAGATTAACCATTATATTCGCTGCCGGAATTGATAATAACACTGTTGTTATCCCATCCCACATAAAAATTGAACAGCTTGCCTATATCACGCAGTCTTAAAAAGTTATTTCCATCAATGTTGTAACCAGCCATTCTCGCACTGTTTTCTCCTACAAAAATAGGTGAATACATTTTGCTTCCTTTTTTCGTTCTGCCATCGCCGCTCTTTAACTCGCCGCCAACAACTGTATATACTTGATTGGGTATAACCTCAACGACACCCTTTGACGATCCTTTAGACGTCATGCTAAGAATACTAATACCCGAATTCCATCTCACATCAAACTGCTTGCTGGTTCCGTTCATTGCATAGGCCACATCACGAAGTTTAAAATAATTGCTGCCGTTTATATTATAAGCCTCAAATTGAACCTCTTTGCCATCTACATACACTTTTGAACTGGTGGGAATCGCTAACGCTGTTTCCGGCAAAGCATCAATTTCTTTGATATTCTCATATGAATTCATGCTGGCTACATCTATTTCGTTATGATCGGCCTCATTTATACTGTCATTGCTACTTGTATCGCCAGGAACAGTGGTTTTATCTGTATTTTCTAATATCAATGGAGTTTTTTCAGCAGGTTTTTCTCTTTCCGAAAAAGAATAATAATAAGATTCATCTTCAATGTCTACACGAATGGAAGTATATCCAACATCGGTAAAATTTAACTGCCAAGTCAGTCCTTCGCTCCATGTTCCATTGCTGTTTTTTGTACTCGGAAAAGCCGTAATGCTCCTGTCTCCAATATCATAATGGTACAGCGGACAAGTGTATCCTTTATCCGTTGTCATAACATTATGCTCGCTTTCCAAATCATAAAAACTATTTGATATGGCAACCATAAACTGTGTATTGTCACTATCAGAATAAATATAAGCCCCTTTTTCGACGTCCACATCATAATAAATCTTTATCGTTTGACTCACCCCAATGGCGTACGTCGTAAGAAATAACATTGGAAATAGTCACTCCACCAATTTTTTCAGCATTTTCCATGTTCGCCAAAGTCTGTTCTTCCTGATCATATATTTTATAATCATAGGAGTTTTCGGCAAACACAACCGTATTCATTGAACACAAAGCAAATACGGACACAAATGTACTGATTGCAATTCTTTTAAGCCCCATAATATAATCCCCCTATTTTTTCCCTGACATATACAAATGTTTATATGTACTAATCATAAAACAAACCAAATCAAAATTCAATGATGAAAAATCATCATATGTGTCCGGCATTTTTCCCCAAACTTCAACGTCCGCCGGAAGCATATTTTCCCATATGAATATCTATCACTTCCCGCATTGGCTGAATCAACGCTTCTTCATACTGACATTTCCATTGTAGCTCTCTAGTCATTCTGCCATTTATGATGCCATCTACTGTTTCTCCTGATTTAATGGGATTATCGTTTTCCAAGATATAAGACGCAACATTATATGCATGGTTTACAATCCAGTTTGGATCTACATCATGAAAATGATACTGCAAATCAGGTAAATATAGTGTATTCATGCCAACTGTATCAATCAGCATATCTTCCGTCCCCTGTATATTGAAAAAACGCACATTGACTCCAAAGCGAATAAAGCGGTCACAGCCAGGAATTTGATGATTTCTCACATCTTCAGCTAAAAACAATTCGCCACAATTTTGGAAGTAGAAAGCTTCGCAAGTTGGAAACAACTCCGCCAGAGCCTCCATAAAATCCATATCTAAATTAGCTCGCTCTTGTGTAGACAATGCACCAGCCAGCATATCTGTTGCCATCACCTGATACTGGCATTCTTCAAAAATGCGTTCTCTATCATTTTGGCAGTCCCACATTTGACTTTTTAAAAATGCATCAAAATTTTTTCCTTCAAAACTGGAACATCCCATAAGAAAAAGCTGAACAGGTGATTTTCCATCTTGAAATTCCGCCATGTGTTCCAAAGCGGCAAACCCAGCCATTTTTTCATCACAACAAAAACACTCCACTTTGCCAATATGACGCTTCATAGCATCCAGCATTTGTTCTTGATCTGGCATTTCAACCCATTCTTTGAATAACATTTGAATGATAAAAGGGCCACCGGGCCTAGAATCTTTTTCATGGTCTAAATTTTGTTGAAATACTTCACCGCTCATTTTTTCTCCTCCTTTTTATCAGGAAATAACTTAAAACAAAATTCCATCTTCTGTTGTACGCACTCTTTCGGTAAATTATGAGGATTGCCGATCAAATACCAAGCTCAGTAGATACATTTTTCCATATCCTGCTCCTGAAGATAAAGCTGATAATAAGCCTCTTCTTCCTCATTCCATATATCATGTTGTTTCTTCTTTGCATCGATAAAATCCTCAGCAATGGCATCCAATTCCTCTATGATACGACTTGCAGCCATTTTCAGCTAGAGCTAGCTTGTCCCAAGGATGAATCAATGCTTCTTCAAATATATCAATGGCGCTTATATTCCATAGTATCCACCTCCAGGCAACTCATCCACACCGAAAACAACATTGCTCGCCTTCGGTAGCTTTAAAGGTTTCCACGTGGTATGATTGCTTTTTTATAACAAGAAATCAATTTTTCCAACCATTCATCAGAGTAGTTCAACATGATACTGTCTGCAATCAATCCGAAGTCATCGGCAATATAGCCTGCCAAGTCATCACACTCTGTTTTTTCGAAAACTGTAATATATGCTTTTTTCTCGATTTCTCTGGTATCTTCCACTGCTCTTTCCTTTTTAAGTTCTTCTATGGCTTGGTATACTCTTATCCATTCACTATCAAAAGGTTCACACTCTCTTTGGTCTAAAAAATCATCTATATCTAAGGTTTCATAATTGACTTTCTTCAGGTTATCAAGTAATTCAAACATTTGATTATCTGGCATATTATTCACCTCTTATTTCCATTCAAAAGGTTCTTTTGAATCACACCTTCTGAGCCATTCCACCAGCAGCAAACTCTAGTACAATGTTTTCCGCTTGTCCGGATTGATCGAATTATCCGCGAAAGATTTTCTCACAATTTTTCATGCTTCTCCTCTTTGTTCCAGCAAATCAAACACTTCATCCATATCCATTTCAAACATAACACTGTATTCTTTGATTGGCGCAAAATGATACGCTACTTTTTCTGCGCCAAATTCATCTTCTAACTGTTCCCACTGAGAAGAGGGAAAGACACAAAATGCAAGGGTATCACTGCCAAGGGAACCCATAAACCAACGAATTTGATACTTTGGAGATACATATTCCTGTACACTTTTCAATGTAGTATCTCGGTCTGTATAATCTTCCGCATAAGGGATTGCTGTGGAAATACCATCTTTTTCCAAAATGATATCTACGTCACGTTCTTTTTCAATTTCCACACATGAAAACTTCACTTTGTCTTCGTCTGGCAGTTTTTCATTGATGTATTTAATGATAGATTCATCATATTCGCGCCAATCCACCCAGATTAATTCATCACTTTCCCAGAATGTATCCAAATATTCTTCTGGTGACAGCAAAAAATTTCTGATTTCAACCATAACAATATCCTCCTTGCATTTCGTCATCTTGATTCTATTTCATACATTACGGCAATAGATGCTCATAGCCCCACAATCTGTATGCAAAACTAAATTATTTTTTGCAAACGTAAATTTGTATGCTTCACCACAAATGGAAAAGGGTTGACAATTTCTTCTTCCGTTTGGCATATTTAGAATTTACCTCCACAGAAAATATCCATCATCAGGAAAAAGAACGGATACCATCCTTCATTTTTTATCGCTATTTTCTTTCCAGACTAAAACTCTCCCGCAGAGGTTCCATAAATTTCCTTTGTTTGTCTAGACGAAAACATGCCAAAGCAGTAATAAGCAAAATTGGGATCTTTCGATTTCTTACATTTCACCTGAAAATTGCAGTCACACAAGATTTCTTTGACCTTTCTTCCCTTCAAACAAAGATCGTTATCTCTAAATAAAAGCAGAATCAATACAATTCAGTGATTCATTCCTCTAATAGCCAAATTTCACTTTTAAAACCACTTTGCGTTTTCATCTATAAAATGTGGTGTACTTCCATTTTCATAAGGATCATATCGATTTTCATTGCAGCCAAATTCTTTTAAGAGAGCAATCTTATCATCGGATGTCCATTCAATCAGTGATATTCCATCAAAAGCTTCTGCCTTTCCGCCATTCATTTGATTCTTAAAATACCATTCAACAATTGTCTGATTGTCTTTATGGAAAAACTGTTTTATATCCCACTGTAATACAGTTCCCCTCGTATTCCATTCTTCAAACCAAAGTGCAATCTTCTGGACTCCATGATACTCCGGCCCCCAACTTTCAATGTAAATGGCATTACTTGAAAAGATATCGGATATACCAAGGTCTTTCTTTGCAAGCCACATTTCAAACCAAAGTCTAATGATCCTTTCTCTATTATTCATCTCCAAAACCTCCCTCAATCCTTTCAAATTTCAATTCTCCATCATCAAAATCCAACCGTTTATTGATTGGAATTACATATGACAACTCCATTGTTTTATTTAGAACAAAGGTGAAACCTCTCCATGATTCCCAGTAGCATTTCAGCTTTCTTAATCTCCTCATTGAGCAGGTCATCATATTCCTGTTCCAGCCATTCCGCCCAGTCAGCAATCCATTTAAACTGCTCTTGAGCCTGCGTGTATCTCTGATGAACAAAGAAGCATTCACCTACAAAACAACGTGCTTGTGTTTTGCCAACGATATCATCATCCCAAAAGTCAAGAGCTGCCAAAAGGCTTTCCAGCGCTTTTTCCTCCAAGCCTTTTGCTAACTGCATTTCTGCTTTTTGAAGATATAACTGCGTTGTCATAAAAACTCCTTCTTAATCAAAATCCATCCAGACCAAGTGCTTTCCGCAATGCAGGCATTGAAACAAATAGCACTGCAAATGGCCGCCATTGACGGATTCCTGGATCATTTCTTTCTGCTCATCATCCCACATAGGGTCATCCAGCACTTCATCCATGACATCTAATGTCTGCAATTCCATAGCACCTACTCTACCCAAGTAGGCACAGTAGTCACCGCAGTGGGCACGCCAGTATTCCTGCTGCCAACCGCAATAACCGGGTGTATGGTGGATGAGTTCGTCCAGTTTTTCGGCATCCTCCACACCGTCATCTACGGAATAATCATCCTGAAAACTACCGTCAAATTTTTCAGCCGCTTTTCCACTGGCAATACAAGCTGGACACAGGTAATCAATGTCTTCCACAGCATAGAATGGCGCTTCATAATAAATTTCTGTTGTTTTGCCGCAGCAGTCACAGGTTACACCTTCTTTTGATATCTCAAACGCTCCAGTGTTTAGTGGATTGGGGTGGTATTTGAATGTTGGTATTCCCAGTTCAGCCAGCATTTCTTTTTCTTTCTGAATATCTTCTTCTGTTTTAGGCTTGGGAATTGCAAAATCGTTTCTCCAGTTTTCTGCATATTCCTTCATTTTTCCCAAGCGTTTTTTTGATTTTGATATCCGAAAGATCTCCAATACTAGATAACAAATCGTAGGCATCTTTTTTATAGTTTAAAAGATCATATACATTGACCAGAACTTCTTTTGCTTCTATCTCTTCACACTCTTCCAGTCTTTCCTTAAAATCATAAAGAGCAGTCACGCTGCCAGAGTCACCCTTTGATTGTTCGAACTGCTTTTTTAATGCGATATATTTTTCTTGATACACATTCATACTTCCACCCCATTTCAAAGAATTCATTCTTCGCAAGCATCACAAAGCTTGTCCATAATATCAGAAATTTCTGTTGGAATGCCTTCTTCCCATTCGGGATTCTCAATCCGTTCTCCTTCCAGAGCCAAAAACAATTCTTTTGGTATTTTTACTTTTGCTTCTTTTTCCTCATACTCAGCGACCCAATCATAATAATCTCTATATTCATCGTTTGCAGGATCAAAAGCGTATTTTTGGTTTCCATAAAAGCCAGAAAGGTAATTTTTTTCAATGGTTTGAATGATATCATAATCTTCCAATGCCCAAAAAGCCTCTTCTTTACATTCCTCTCTGTCAGCAAATTTCTTATAGAATCCAGGTGCCATATACCAATATAAAAGCAAAATCGTTCCTTTATCTGTATCTGGCTGATCTACAATCCATCGAATAACATCTTTTGAATTGTCAAAATTCCAGCACAATGCAAGCATTTGTCTTTCTTTTGGCCCATGTTTTTTCAGGTAATCAATCACCAGTTCCGTGCTTAATTCGTCAAATTCTTCTTCTGTAATTTCAATTTCATCCCAATCAAAGTCAGGGTCTAAAATATCATTGATATGCAGCATATTTTCCTCTCCTTTCAATCCCACCAGAAATACCAAACCTTGGACTGTCGCAATACATCTGCCAATGAGCCTACCGTAGTACCTTCTGGGCCTTGATCCACTACATCAGGGCAGAAACCATACTGCTCTAAAGCAAGATCCATAGCCTTTTCTTTTGAAATAGCAGTCGGAAGGTCAAATTCCAGCTCATCATGTGTCATGGCGGCAGGCAAAGCACCATACTGTTCAAACCAATATTTCGCCACCGCCATAAGTTCCGGTGTATCCGGGCATTCATTCCAGTTTCCAAAAGGCAGGTATGCAAAGATTTCCCATGGATGTTTTACTGGAATTTTAGCCAGAATCAGAGGATATGTCATGTCTGTATCATATTCCCAATAGCTGGAAAAACGATTATTTTCGTATCCATTTTCCATTTTTCCCAGTATTTCTTCTGCCCAATCCATATCATCATCGTCAGCTTCTTCTTTCCGAAGTCCAATCATTTCCTCCAGAACTGCTTTTCCATCTTTGACGGAGGTGGAGAGCATCTTCTTTCGATACTCTGTTACGGTTTTGAGGTCAAATTCGTAAAAGTCCGCATCATTCTCAGGGTCGGCATTCATTACCAGACACTCCAACAGCGTTTCGTCATCTGCCTTGATGAGCACCGGCACAAAGCCTTCGTGGACACTGTCTCGCTTGGCATAACTGTAAGCCGCCGTAATAGGGTCGTCATCTTTCATAGATGGGAAATAGGTACATTCACAGTCAAGATATTCCATGATTGCCTGAGCCACCTCAGAAGGCTCCAGTGTGTCCTCGTTAAAGTTCTGTCCCTGCCAGTTCATAAAGCGTTTCTCAATCACCTTTGCCATAGCTTGATAATATTCCTCATTAAAAGGAATGAACAGATATGCTTCATCCTGAATTTCATCGGAATAGTTACGTTCCTGACCAATGATACCAATAGCATAATTGTCGATATCACTTGGGAAATAAGGGCTGTCGCTTTCACCGTAGTAGTAGGAAGCAAAAGCCAATCCTGTTTGGTTGAACAGCGCTCCAAAAAGCTGCCCTTTCAGCTGGTCTCGGATAAAGCTGCGCAGGTCAGCATGGCTCAAATCCGCCATAAACAGCTGCACTTGCTCCCAGTACCTTTCCATAAATTCCACACTCATTAGATCATGTTCCATACACCAACGCAGATAAATTGCCATATGGTTGTAGGCGTTGATTTCATCTACTGGCAGATTCTTTTCCTGTATGGTTTCCAGATGCCAAACTGCATTGTCCATCTCATCCACGCCGTCGCCATCCTCTATATTGCCCAGCGAACCTCTTGTAATGGCATTTTGGCGTGAAGGATTCACCACAAAACTGATACCTTCCATCTTTTTCAGCAAGACATCTGCATCATATTCCATTTTGTACGCTGATTCTTCCTGATAAAGGGGAATCACCTGATAGAAATTGACTTCTTCTCCGTCTGGCAATATGCAGACTTCGCTACCTTGCTTCACGCTCTGGGGTCCCGTTAAAATAGCGGAACAGAGTTTTGTGTCCTCCGCAAAAGGTGATTGTTTGTCCATGGTGTGACCAAAACCCAGCCAAGTATCGTTCGCAATAGGCAAGCGAGCCAGCACTTTCAGCAGACCAATGGGCCAATACCATTTCTCATTCTTTATAGATTCCGCATCCAGTTTCCAATGCGTAGGGAGTGCAATTGCCAGCTCTGCTCGTTCCAATTTGTATTCTGCAAGTTCCTCTGGCACATTCATTCGATGAGCACCCATCCCCATAGTAACCAGTGTGTAGTAATCTCGTTCTTCAGAAGGAGGAACAACACAGATATCCACATGTATGTCAGGTGAAACTAACTCATGGAACACATTTTCAAATTTACCGAAATACTGCTGGATATGATTTTCGATGACTTTCATCTCATCCTCAGTGTAGACTTCCGGTTCACTGAAGGATACGTCTTTATCTGCATTGTCCTCACCGTCGGCATCTGGGTCGTTATCTGTTGATTTCCAGGAAATTTTCAGTGTCATCTGTTCTTCTGGCAAAGATACGCCTGGACTGCGGGTAATGGTGCGTTTATCCCCAGCAGAAAAACCAATGGTTTCTCCATCATGAAGTTCCACATCATTCTCCAGAACATAAGACACAAGGCTTGCCAGGAAGTCTCGCAAATCACTCGGTTTAGCATCAGTACCCAGCACTTCCATCTCATCCTTGCCGAATACGTCCATTCCATAAGTGTAAGCGTTCATACCATTTTCATCACGGTACAGTCCAAACCAAATCCAGTTAAAGATTGGCAGTTCATCATTTTGTAGCATATCAGCAAAACCTTCATAGAAACTAGGTTCAAACACAACGCCACTGGTATAAATCCCTGTTGCGTATTTCTGACGGCAGCAGGCAGCTACCAGTTTTGTATAGAGCTTGCCTTTTTCCAGCAAATCTTCCTCTTTTCCCAGAACTGCTACCATAATATGGGCACGATGCTCTTTTGCTATTTTTACCGCATCATCCCACATATAGTTGTTTTCCGCGTTCACTTCCGCTTCACCATTGGGAATAGGATAAGTTCCAAGACTAACAGCAGCAAGCATATCCCCCACTTCAAATACCAACGCCTCGTCACTCTTATCTTCGCTTGCGTCATATTCATCCACGGTGATATCCCATTTTTCCTTCATATCTCGAATAAACTGCTGCTTGTCCCACTTTCCTTTGGACAAAAGGACAAAGCCAGTGAAAACACCTTTATGATCTCCTTCGTTTTCCTCATCCTCTTCCGCCTCGGCACATTTTGCAATTTCCTTCTGGCATTCACGGATCACAATGGCGGCATCTTCATCTTCTGGATCTAATTCCGCCCAGCGCTGTGCGTAAACGATGGCCTTTTCTTCCTGTCCATGGAGATATTGATAAGCATAAGCCATGCGCATATTCCATTCTGCTTTGTTCTGACCTTCTTCTCGGACAGATTCCAGCACATCAATGGCACGCAGGAGCGCCTTGTCCCCTTTATAGTTCGGCGTCCCCTCTTGATGGTCACCCAAAATGGCGTAATTCTCCAAAGCCCTTGCCAAAGCGTAAGACAGGCGGTAATCCCACCATTCCTCTGGATGATATTCATAGCCTGCACACAGCGTGTAAATTCATCGTCATCATTCCACTGCTCCAATTGCTGGTAAAATGCTTCCGCATTTTCTGGTGTATAGGGGATATAATCCATTCCCGTCAATGTTTCTTCCAGCTCGTCTGCACTTTCTGTGGTATCCGGATCATCATTTTCGGTATGTTTCAGATACACAGTGGATGCTTCTCTGCGGAATGTATGGAAACTTGCCCAAGGCAAATCTGTATCCGCAAAAAATTCCTTTGCCATTTGCAGTGCAGTACGAATATCCCACGCAATAAAATCTACATAGCCATAATAAATACCAGTAGCACCGCCAGTGAGCGTAAGTACTTCCATCCCTTCATCAGTGGTAAATACTCCCTCCAATTGATCTCGAAAATCAAAAATCTTCTGACTGCCTTCTTCCTCACGAAGTGTATCCAGTGGATAGCAGAAAAAGCCTGCCACTGCACCATCAGCATGAAGATCGTCCATGTAATCGTTGTCATTGTTTAGATAACCATTGATGAGAGCTGCACAGCAAGTAGAGCCGGCAATGGTATCCATTCTCCAATCTGCATCTGGATCTTCATTGGGTTCCATGCTGTATCCAATATAGGTTTCCAGATAGCTTTCCGGATCTGTGGAAAGGTCTAAACCTTTTTCTTTCAGGATGTCCGGCAATTCGGAAAGCAGTGCGGCAGGCTCTGCCTTCGGTTCTGCCAATACATCAAAAGCATCGATATATCGCATATTGGGAATTTCACCCAATACCTGATCCGTCAGTGTCGTCAGCATCCACCATACACGGCCTTCTTCTTCCGCAAGCATTGGAAGCAGTTTTTCACAATAAGTTTCTAAAGCGAAACGGTTTTCTTCAATTTCCTCTAACCATATCTGCACATCATCGCCGGAAATATCCCATTCACCTGCGCGCAGACCAATGTTTTCCACGCTCTGACGTCCCACCAGAATATTCCAATGTTCCAATATCTCTTTTGGTGCGTGTTTCTGGAAATAAACCAATTCAAAAAGCTTTACTTTGTTGCCTTCTGGAGTTAGGATTAGTTCATGTTTTTCGCCATTAAAGCCCATCTCAAAGGAAATATCTTCAAAAGCAATATGTAAAATTTCCTCACATGCGGCAACGAGTTCTTCACCCCGTTCCTGATTTTTGTCTGTATCCATGATTTGACGCAATTTTGCTTCCTGCTCTGCAAATTTCTCCCATGCAGCTTCTGTTCGTTCCCGAAAGTTTTTGGAAAATCGGGGCAAAGACAAACGGCGGCGGCAATCGTCGATATACTCCAGAGTGTCTTCATCTCCGGGACGGGCTTTCAAAGCTTTTTCAAAATAGCGCAGAGCGGGACCTTCTTGATCCAGATAATAATAAGCAGAAGCAATCCGATAGTTCCAGCAATGATCTTCCGCAAAATATTCCTCATGCGGCGCCAGAAGTTCCAGCGCTTTTTCAAAAGACTCCCGTTCTGCTACATCCGCTCCTGCGATATATGCTCTTGCCAATTCACTATCTATCTCTGGTGTTCGTTCTTCAATGGGAATTGCTTCTAACGTATCTTTTATTTTCTGGTACTCTTCATCCTCAAGCCATTTTTGACATTGCTGTAACAAATCCATATGCTTTCCCTCCTCGCTCTGTGACACTTCCCAATCTGCAATCTGATGGAACACATTGTTTTCATCTCTCTCGAAAGCAGAGTTGTACGGTGCATTCAGCAAAGAAAAGATATCCGGATCGTCATTACAAATGGTATTCAATCCGTAAATTCCGGAGTTATTTGGATCATCCATATAAGCATCGCTTTCATCACCGGCAGTAAAACGCCAACCACTGTCCCAGTCGCCGTCTGGCTTCTCTCGGTAGCAGTAACCAACCTTACAGCCCTCTACTGTGATACGGTTAGTGGCAATACAACCATTGGCTCCATCCCAGTCGGGGAGTAAATTCTTCATGTCCTCTACCTTCACATAGTAGTTGCGATTGCGACCAGCAGACTCATAAAGTTCTTTCCGCAGTGCCTCCACATCTCGAGCCATTTCTTGTATCTCCTCGTCATCCATCATTTCATGAAGGTCATAGGACAGAGGATTTTGGGCAAAGTCCGCAAGAGTTCTGTCCATAGCGTTGTGTTCCTCTGGTGTGGCAGTAATTCGTATACAGCGTGAAGGCGTATTGTACTCATCCAAATCGTGCAGGTTTACGCTACCATTGACATAACATTCCAACAAAATGGCTGCCAGATCCGTGATTACATCAATGGCAAAATGAAAATCCATGTCTACGCCGTTGGAATGGGTAAACTCAAGATATTCTATTGTTTGTCGGAAATCCCAGTTTTGTTTGTCCAGACCGATCTTTGAGAAAATTTCGGTAAGAGAGATTTCCTCTTTTTTCTGATCCTCTAAAAATGCCACAAGATTCAAGCTATCATCTGTTCCCCCGATATAGTTACCCCAGTATTTTTCAATATACATATGCCGCACCTCCAATTCCACTATCACAAGCTTCGTTCAAATCATAAAATTTATTCTGGCCATCGTTCTCCCTCGCATCTGCTGATAAAATCATAATGCAGACTTTCAAAAGCATCATTGGGATAAGATTCTCCATCCTGATGAAGTTCCAATCCATCCAAGTCCATCATTTCATTGATATACGCCAGCGTATCATGAATTCCAGCAATATGTTCATCCTGAAGCATCTCTGCCAACACGCTCTTTTGTTCAAGTGTCAAAGAGGAAAGGAATTCATTTTTTGCCTGATTGTCCTCTGTATGAGGGAAACCGCCTTCTAAAACCCATTTTGCTGTCACGCTATCCTTTTGTTCCACAAGACCATCAATAAATGCTTTATATAATTCTAATTCTTTGCCCATACGAATCTTCCTCCTTTTACCATTATCTTTAAGAATTTATTTCGATTTTGTATTTTCAAAAGTTGCCTTCTATCATAATTAAATTTTTCAATCTCCAGACATAGATCAACTTGAAATACGAGTCGTATAATGTTTACTCTCCTAACCTTTTCAGATATTGTGCAGGAACTATCTTTGTCAGCCATACGCCATTGGCGGATAGAAGAAAAGTGTATCCCTCTTGTCGCATTTGCCCAGCATTGACCAGATAAATGATTGGTTTTCCATGTCTGCGTCCTACTTTTTCTGCCGTTTCCATATCAGGAGACAAATGAACATATAATCGGTTTTGAGGAAGTAACCCTTTTGCCTCAATGGAAGCAGAAAACCGTTCCGCTGTCCCATGATACAAGATTTCCGGCGGCTCCGTTACAGAAAGCTCCACATCGACCTGAATGGAATGTCCTTGATTTGCTCGAATCTTTGTTTTATCTTCGTTAAAGGAATACCTCTGTTTGTTGTCGGTTCTTACAATTTCCTCCAAAATCTCAAAATCAATGGGATATTTCCTGCCAATACCTGCTAAAAGTTCCTCCACATTCGCCCAGCCATTGGTATCCAGTTGAATTCCAATGACATCTGGCTTATGCCGTAAAATCAAACTGATATATTTGCTGATTTTTGTTAAATCATAATTCTTCTCTTTCATCCCTATCCCTCACTATTCACGCTCCGATTATCATTCCATCTCTAAATGGACAACAGGTCTGTAAAAGTCGTAATCACCATTCAGTCTATGTTCCTCATGGACTTCTGGTTTACAATGTGGCGAACAAGGAAGAAACCCCAAGAACATCCCCAAACCACCACAGATATTACGTCCACCATCACCGCCACAGGTAGTAAACGCATCGGCTTTCACCACTTCCCGCATATATGGATCATATGCAATGGATAGTCCAAAGAAGTTCGGTTCTTCCATATCGAAGGGTTTATCCTCCTCTTCCGGGCTTTCAAAATGGTGCAAGTGCATAGAGTAGTCCAGCCCATCTCCCCAAGGAAACAGGGTTCGACATCCACCACCACATAAATAAGCCCATTCATCTGATGTAGGCAGCGAGAGTTCCTGCTTTTCCATTTGTTCCAGAAGTGAGTCATAATCCATTTGGTTATAGATCCAAATCTGGAAGCCCTGTTCTGTTCGTTCCATGCGCACCGACTGATGCAAGGTAAGACTGTCAAGGTCGCTCCATACAAAATCACGGAATTTTTTCAGCCAGTCAGGATGGGTGGTCAATCTGGGATCGTCCATTTTGACTGGCTCCCAGCATAATTCTTCCAGCTTTCGTCCAACCAACATGGGACTAATGGTTACTTGCCGAACAGAAGCCATACTTTCCCGAATCATCTCATTCGGATCGCACTCCATCTCCCACTCCTGAAGCAAATAGTCCAGTTCCTCTTGGCTATCCTGATTCAGTCCTACGGCAAACTGTTCCCACCCCAGTGTGACAGTATCACCGGGAACAAAAACAAACTCTCGGCTATCTTTCTGGAATATTCCAGTGGTGCAGCTCTGACCCCATCGTTCAAATGTATGTAGACCAAGAAAAGTTATATCATAACGAGCAGCCAGACTCTCCATCAACGCCTGCTTCTCGGTAGTTTCCATTTGATCAAATTTGGTACGAAATAGTTTTTCATTCAAAGCAAGTCTTCTTTCTATTTCTTTTGCATATTCCATCAGATATCTTCGACCATCCTTTTTCGCCCATTCTAAATATTGCGGCAGCAAACTGGAATGAATCGAATCCAATGAGAAGAGAACTGCAATACGCTGGTATTGTTGCAGTTCAGCTGTATAACAATCTCGTTTCCAGAACAGCGTGGCAAATTTCTCCACACAATCAGGACGCAAACCTGGCATTGCCATAAGTGCTCGCCTACTTACGTATTCATGAGGATCATTTGCAAAATCCAAGATGAAGTCTTTTACTTCTTGGCTACATTCACATTCAGGTAAGTAGGCGGCAAATTGCCATTTTGCCTCGTTCTCATTGGATGTTACAGCAAACCGACAAAGGCTTTCAAACCAGTTCGCATGCAGAGTGGTTTCGTATATAAGGCTTTCACCTTCGTTATCCCTTGCGATCAAGTAAAGCATCTCATTCAATAGGATGTCGTCTGCTGTTTCTGTATCCATTTTATTGAGCACATGACAAAATGCATAGTAAGCGTCATTCCAGTCTGGATAATCGACTTCCCATTCGCCGCCAATCTCCGCAGTAGTTATTCCGGGATAAGTAGTTTCCTGCCATTTATGAAATTTTTTTGCCTGCTCCAGCAAACGATCTCGTACACTCTTTGTCATATACTCACCTCACATTTTATCCAAATTTTCTTGCAAATCTCCCTGCCGCAAATGGTTTATAATGGCTTGATTTAGTTCTTTATGGGGGTAATAGATTGCCTGCCCAATATCATGGAGACACTCTTTCATCAATATCTCTGGAGAAATTCCTTCCCTTTTGCCATAAAGATGACCAAAAGCATAACAAAATGACTTGAGAAAACAAAAGATGTAGTCATGATTCCACGCATACTAGGCAGGTCATTGAAAGATCCCATTCCTCCATATGCTCGAAGATGATGGGCGACCTCACGATACTGTGTCCAGTCCTGAATATCTCGCTCCAGCCAGTCAATCCAGTTTTTGAATTCCGGGTGGTCTGCATGTAGAATTGACTTCAGACAAATCAAAGCCTCAGTATAAATATCTGTCTGTTTCATCGGATTCCTCCTCACTATTCTCTGAAATGCTCCAAGTACAATTCTCGTACTGAATAAGGACCCACAAGAGTCGTTTCCTGTCTGCCATCCCAGGAATATACATGAATCTTGCCCTCGTCCCCAATATATTGCTGCTCATCAAAAGATGCAGGAAAAGGAAAACTTTCCACAATACTCCAGTCGATCTTGGATTTTAGCCTATCAAACTCCTCTCTCTTGAGCCTCTTGAAGTTAAATACCAATGCTGCCCCAATTCCATCGAACAGCAAGTCTGCGTATTCTCTGGGGGTGATGTTCTCGCTCACATTGGCGGCATCAATATTGACATCCAGAACCTTTTTGCCGCAGTTTGTCCAGATTTTGTCGAGAGAGAACCAGGTGGTGCGTTCCTCAGCATCTGCAAAGTCCTCACGGGGATACCATCCGTTTGTGCTATTCGGCGTGACGTCTTCCCGAAGCTGCCCGTTATACGGGGAAAGCGGATAATATTTGTGCCGCACAGGATCAAATCGTTGAAAAGCAATTTTCAGCAGATACCTCTGCTTTTCGCTGCGCATGAGCTTATGGGGTTTCACGATATTTTCTTCGATCAAACTCCAAATGTACTCATCTACATGGATGGATACACGAGGACGACCAAATAGTGTAATTTTGTTGTTGTCTGTATTCACATTGAGCCAGATACGGTTGATCTCAGCCATTGTTATTCCGCCTTTCTCTAAGTACTCCGTCTCCGTCATAAAAGCGTCTCTCCCAGATAGCCTCAAATTCAGCCTGCTCTATGATACAGGCATAGAACTCCTCACCCCATATATGGGTATTAAATTCTTCCACGGTAGGAATGGGCATGATCTCTATCACACTGTCATAGAGATCAGCAATATTTTTCGTATGTCTGTCTGCAAAAATATCAATGGAACGGAGTGCCAGACGCTCGTTTTCTGTGTCAACTTCATAGAGAATGATAGGTGGTTCTCCCTCTGGTGCATCCTTCCAAAATAGTTTTATATACTCTGTCATAGTATTTCCCTCATTTAAACCAATGCCATCCAGTCATGGTACCACTTTTTTCATCCAACTGTATAGCAATATCATAATTCCCCTGGCACCCAAGTAAGGCTACGGGCTGGTCATATTCCACAATCAAATCATAGAATGCGACTGCAGTAGAAGAAAATTCGGATGGAATCTTCAATACAGAAAAAGGAACCAATGATTGCATATCTAAAAATATAATTTCTGTTTTGCAGCATTTTATTATAATCCCAGTTTGCGTGACTAGTTCCTTTACCTCATTTATACCAAGATATATCTTCATAGTTCTTTCATCATCGCAGGCAGCTCGAATCATTTTAGCCAGCATCATTAAATCGTCGATATATTGGGAATACACGCAAAACACATCTTCGTCGGAATCGAAGTGAAACAAATCTACACCACTATTGTTTTCCTCAAACTCTCGAATCGCACCTCTGACAAGCTGTTCCCAGTCCTTACTACTACCTGTCAATCCCAACCGACTGAACTGTTCTATCCTAAATTTATCACTGATTTTTAGAAGAAGAGAAATCGCATAAGGGTGATGAGGTATGAGAAAGAATGGCTCAATCTGCTCTGGCTTCACCCATATTTTGAAAGGTGGGCGTGGATCAGGTATCCAGGGCAAAATTTCCCATTCTTCATTTCGACGATTTCCATATTGGTTAAGATCTTTCATGGTTTCACCACCTGTTCAAGTTTCTTTCTGCATTTCTCAATATGTGATTGTTTGGCAGCAATAATCTCTCGAACTATTTCCACATCGATATGAAGTAATAAAGCAATCTTCTCAATGGACATCCCATCCGCTGCCATCATACAGAGAATCTCCTTCTGGGCAGAAGCGTTGCCAGCAGCAAAACCGGTATCATAGTCGTGAGACATTAGGGCAAAGAATTGCTTTGGTGTAATGGTGGAAATCAGTTCCTACTGATAAAAAGCATCTCGATTTTCATATGTCCCTCTCTCCATAAAAACCACCTCATGAAAGCCAGAATGGATAGATTTCCAGCAATTTTCGTCAATTCACAAGCATCTGGGAGTAGCCATGACCTCCTGAAAGAATCTCTTCCAGTTTCTTTGCGATTCCCTCCACGATGTAGTGACAAGGATTTTCATACCCCTGCACTTCCAATCCCTGCAGTTCTACGCAATGCAGTGTACCAAAGGATGTCAAAACATAATCCGTTAATGCACAGATCATCTGGTAGCCTTCCATATTATCTACATCTGTTTCTCCATCTTTTGCAGTCATCAAACCAATGATTCCAACAGCTACCGTAAACGCACCGCAACAAGACTGTTCTGTCTGCATACCCAGTCCCATCACAGAAAACATTCGTCTAGTTTCTTCACTAAGATTCAGACCGTAATACTCATTGCATGCTTTGAACATTGCTTCGGCACAGGTTAGCTCTGTACCAATATGATATTGATTGACTAATTCATATAATTTCATCTTTCCCATACTGTCCCCCAATCACATAACATCTCATTTTTCCTAACCCTGTGCAGTTCATCTCGTACTTCCATCAGCGCAAATCCCAGAAGATTTTCACCACGCCACCTAAAAGGATCTTGTGCCTCTGGCGTATCCGCAGACAGCTGAATCCCCCAGATACGATCATAAGGACTTGCTTCCACCAAAACGCTGTCCCCTGTAGAAAGAAGAAACTCTCGCAGTTCTCGATTCTGGCTGAACTTACACCAGTTCCCATTCAGCACAATGGCGTATTTGAACTTGTCCCATACGACTTGGTCGAAGCCTCGCACCTTACGTCCCAGTGCTTTAATTTGCTTAGGGTCACTACATGCTAGGATCTCCTTACGCCTCTCCTCGTCGCCAAAAAGCTGGGCTTTGCCAGCCATCATATATTGTTCCATGTAGAGGTAAGAATCAACCATAGTATAGAAGTCCTCCATCCACCACTGACTAAGGCAGCTCTTTGTAATGCTGCCATCCTTCGAAGGCTGGTGCCCCCAAAACAAACAGAACTCTTGCTTTCTCCCCTCTGCGACCTCCTGCTGGAGCCATTGCTTTGTGTATTTCGGCTGTCCTTTCGGTTGCCATACCTCTACAAAGAAATCTCCATGTTCCAGCACCTCGCTGCTGTCCTCGTCATCCCACCAACCCTTCCATGTGATCGGTTCTGGGAACAGGGAACGGTATTCCTTCCGTTCCTCAGGTGAAAGCGTATCCAGCCAATCACCAAATCTATATATGTAATCTTCCCCATAACCCATACGCCAGCCGATAGAATATCTCTCTATTTCTGGAAATGCCAGCCAGGGAGGAGGCATTATTTTCTTATCTTTCAATAACATGATACTTCATCCCTTTCCAGTTAGATATTGTCCAGTTCTTTCATCACATCCAAAGGAAATCCATCCATGGATGTGATTTGTGCCAACTCTGTTTCAGTCAGATTTTTCAGGAAAATGCAGTATTCATCTGGATAGCCACCGACAAACTCCATTTTGGGCATTCCAATTTGCTGAGGGTCAGTAATCCATAGACAAGGTTCTCCTGTTGCCCAAAATCGTGTCAGTATAAGCACCTGACCTTTGTAAAGTACTTTCTGTTCCATCCTTATTCCTCCTGCATCTTTTCCAGCAGTTTTACAATACGTTCCCGATTCCTTGCGGTTTTCATAAAGGTGGGAAGATGGTCGGACTGAGTCTTTTTCGCTCTTCCCATCGGCTTTTCCCGCAGGTCGGCTGTGAGATAGTCAATCAGATAGGCAAGATGCTCCCGGTTAATTGCCCAGATTGGCTTTCCTTGAAAAGATGTAAGAAACCACAATTCCAAACCAAACCACGGTTCCTTTCCCTTATTGATTTCAGCTGCATAGGAAAGTGCTTCCGCGGTCTTATGCACTTCCCCTGACATGGTTGTTCCACAATAGGGACATTTCACATGAAGAATAGAAAAGTGCTGCTTTGCTGGATCTTCGATATCCACCCGGTAATATCGCCCACAATTCTTGCATTGGTTATGGACATCATAACGATATACGGTACGTTCTTTCTCTGCTTGATAACCACAGTTGGTACATTTAAAATAGGCACTTTTCTCGTCAGCAGCTACAATACCCACGCCATGGCATTTGGGACACTTTACCTGTATGCCTATGGTAAAAGCGCTATATGCACTATGGGTAAAATAAGGTTCGTCTTTGATTCGTTTCATGGGTTCTCACACCCCCTATCTGTTTTTCGTATCTGTTATAACTTGAACTTAATCTGTTTCAAATCCTTTGCTTTGATTGTGAGATCAAAAACTCTTTTTTCTATTTCTGATATGGTGTTGATATACTCTTGTGATGCTTGTATCCGTGTAAGATATTTCAGATATCGATCCAACTGACTTAATGCTCGGGTTCTGTACTTTGCAATTTCACCAAGCTGCCAAAAATCTTGACCTGCCATATAATCATTTACATTTATCTTTTGTACGGTTTTCACATTCAAAGCACTATGTTCTTCTTTTTCTGTTTTGATGCAAAAGAGCATATCCTCTATGGAAAACCGTATGCTACGTTCACAAAGAAAACGCAGTTCATCAAACAAGTGATTTTCAACAAAATGCTCTGCCAAAGGTTCAAAAATCACATCATCTGTATACCAACCTCCATGGGCACAGGAAATGAGTTCTCGATATCGTTTTTCTGCAATCCACTGACGCATCATATGTTTCATGCCTATCATCCAAGCATCTAACCTTGCTTTCGTTTCTTCAGGACTGTCATAGGCAGTTCCATAGCAAGGGAGATTATTTTCCTTCAGCCATTTTGTCACTTCTTTGCTGAATTTTGTATAGCTCACTTTTCTTCCACCTCAAAAATCTCTTAATTCCTCAAACTTTTCGAGTCGTTTAGCCTTACAGATGGTATCACCGATACATCTTTCCTCGCCCTTATCTGTTTTCTTCCTAACGCTATATGTCTCATTGATAATCCTGAGCACTTCTCATTTCTTAATAAGTAGAACTTAGAATCTTAAAGCTGAAATTTATATCTGTGTTTATGACTTTTTCTTCATTTGTTACTGGCTGTATCATAAATTCAAATGTAGGCTCATATTCCCCATCCTGTAAAGTTTCTCCACCCAGAATCTCGATATGATACCAGCCATTTTCAAGCTCAACAATAGGCTTTTGACACACTTTATAATCAGAAATCAAAGCGGTTACATTTTCTGGAGTAAACCGTTCCAATATATGCCATGTAAAAAGTATCAGCATATTATGCTCCACCTTCAATGAATAACCACTCTTTCTAAACTGCAAACGACTTTTTTCCTTACACAGTTCCGGCTCATCATCAGAAAGATGAAACAAAATCGTATAAGGATAGTTTTCAATGCCAGACATTGGAATAACAATTCCCTCATCAAAGACCCGATCACCACTTTCATTTATGGTAAACTCTGTCGCTAAATCATCCGAAAGATTATTTTCATTTTTCCATTCCTCTAACAGTAAAATGTCACCAAGAATAAAATAATCCACGAGATCATTTAATACTTCTGTAAACTTACATATCATTCGTTATCTCTCCTCACAATCCGCTCCTCTGCCAGCCATCCAACCGTTCCTGCAAAGCATCAATTTTCCAGCTCTCATCCACTCGTTTCATGAGGAAACGACGTTCAAACCCTGTGTTTTTCGTTTTTGTGTAAACATAAATCTTATTCTTTGTCAGCTGTTCCGCATCTATAAACACTTCTTGGCTGTAAGTCCCTGTGGGGCTGTAAGAAAGTGCCAAAGGACGATATCCCAGTCGTGGCTTTTCGCTGACGTACCGTTCCCAAATGTCCAACAGACGAGGCTTTACTTCTTCATCCTCGAACCCTTTTTCGGATACATACTTTTCCCATGCAGTCATGGCTTCAAAAAAGTCTTTCAATATCTTCTGGCATTCTTCCACAGCTTGCTGATCCAACTTCACCGATTTTTTCGCCTTTTCTCTCTGTAAATTTGAGAAGGTTTCCATTTGTTCCTGAGTAAACTGTTCCTTGGAAACTGGTTCTATCCTTGTATGCTCCGCAATATTAATAAGTCCCTCATAAGTAACTGCCGTGTGGTCAATCTGGATATGTGTAAGTTTCGGAATAGAAGCTGCCTGCATCAAGCCATCGTCATTCAGTCCTGTGTGATTGAGTGTCAGTAAATCAATTTTACATTCCCCCATCACAGATAATCCGCTTCCAGTGATTTGACTGTTGCCGTCAAGAAGTAAATAACGCAGCTTTGGCATAGTTGCAAACACAGAAAAACAGGCATCTGTTAATTGACCATATTCCACACCGAAATTCACCATATTTTTAGAGCCAGTAAATGGCATCAGCAATTTGTCCGTCACAGGATTGTTTTTCACATAAATCCTACTGGCTTATACCCTGCCAGTTTCTCCATGATTTCCATGGTCAGTTCCGGAAGTTCTATGGTTTTTTCTCCATCGAATGTTAAAATACCATTTTCCCACCGTATGGTTCGTGCACACTTTGGAAATTCTGTCATTATGATTCTTCCTTTCGTAGAGAGGTCAGCTTTGCTCCACAAAGCGCACCTGTTTTCCTCCAATTTCAAACTCCAGCTTTACTGCATAATCATCTGCCCAAGGGTAACACTTGTTGAGCAGTGCTAAAATGAGTTGGTCTGGTTCTTCATCAAAAGTCACTCGCAAAATCACAGACCAATCTGCATATTCTGCTTGGAATACTTCACTTTGTGTGTGATTCAGGTATCCCTCCATCTTATCCAGCAGCGCTTTTTGCGTTTGAGGAGAACCATCAATAAAGCCATTGCAGACCAAAACCATTAAAACTTCATTGGTTTCGCTCTTCTCCGCCAAAATGTCGATTTTTTGTAAATCACCGAACATGTCTTCTATGGTCATCATTCTCACCAATCCCTTTCACGGATCGTTTTCTCTCATATTTTTTAAGTGTGTTATGTAGTCACTTTCGGAGCCGTCCCAATAGCAATTGATACATCTGCCATTTTGAAAATGATGAAGGCAGTTTGGATAACCATAGAGAATATGCGCACATTCTGGACAAAGCGCCATCATTTGAGAACTCCCTTTGAAAAACAAGCTGCCACACTCATCGCAAACGGCAAATTCCTTTTTCTGAATCTCCATTACCAATCCCTTTCTCGGATAGCCTCCTCTATATCAATGGGAATATCAAACCATTCCAAAATATAAGCCACAGTTACTCCAATACAGTCTCGTGCTACTGTTTCAATCTCACTGTCATTCTCGTCAAATTCCTCCTGTAAATCATTGATGCCGCAAACTGCTTCGTCCAGTTTTTCCTGTACAACTTCTATATCTGTTTCACCGCTTTCCAGCAAATCAATGACTTTCTGAAGTTCGTCTTTTACTTTATTTACCAAAAAAGTGGGGTAGTAATCATCATTGTACATCTCATCCAAAAGTTTATAGTTGGTGTCAAATGGTTTCATTTTACTTTCCTCCTTCTTTATCGTCTGGCGTTATACTCAAATCAATTTCTTCATCGCTATAAATCAAATAGAGTCCATGATGGTTTTTCCCATCAAAATGCAGTTCAATATCTCGATATTTGAGGATCAAAGGTTTTCCGCTACTTTTCATGGTTGAAACATCATCTGGTTCACCAAATATATCCATAACCTCATCCTGCGACATTTTGAATTTTAGTGGTGTGATATCTTGAGAATTCTGCAATATTTGATTCCGCCATATATTTATTTTTTCTTGTTTTTCTTTTGCCAATGGAAACTCCTTTTCTATTCAAACATCAGACCGTATGACTCAGTAAGACTTCCATCATCCTCATGGAAAACACACTGGTACAAGGGTTGTCGCTGTGTCGCTTTGCGGAACTTTTCCAAAATGGGAACCAGTTCCTTATCCGTAGCAATGCCAAACGCATCAGAAATCTGTTGCAAACTATCTACATCAATGTCTTCCAAATTAACGCTGCGCTGCTTCTGCCCATATCCTTCCAATGTTTTGGAATCCACATACTGGTTTGCATCACAGTAATCCTTCCAGCAAATACAGCTCACTAGCAGAGAAAAGAAATCATCCATGTTCTCAGCCAGGCGCCCTGCCTCCCCTTCACTACTGTAATAGCCAATGGAACCATCCTCCAACAGGTGATATTCTCCACCAGAGCCATCTCTGGCAAAAGCCATACCGGGCAGGGTGAAGGTTGCTCGACCGTCTGCATCATCCCTTTGGGACAACTCATCCAGTAGGAAAAAATCAAAAAGAGAGTCAAATTTTTCTGCCAAATCAGGATCTTCATGCAGTATTTTCAAATAATCCATAAAATGCACCCCTATTCACAGCATTGATGTATCTTCAAATGAGATAAAAAACTTGTTTCTTGCACAATTTATTCATCGTACTCTTCCGCAACATCAATAAAATGAATATACACACCGCAAACATTTCCTTCCGCATCATAGCCAAAATAGGACGGGTATACGCCATCTCCCCAACCTGATGCAAAAACAGGCAGATTACAGTCTGTATTTGGGACGTTCCAGTTTAGCCAGTCCCCGTATTCACTTTGATACTTCGGATATTTTTCTGCATTTTCCTCTAACAAATCACAAAACAAGTCGTTGTAAGGGTCAATGTCTGGATCTTCTTTCAGACGTTGTTCCCAATATGACCTGAATGCTTCTTGTGCTTTCACATCCGCAATACATCCCATTCCTGCATCCACACCAAAACCAAAAAAGGAATCTTCTTCCAGTTCTTCATCCAAATTTTCAGTTCCCATCATTCCCAATTCATAACGTACGGGGTTCTGCTGACTAATTTCTACTTTTACACAAGCATAGCGATCCCCATATTTTTCACTTGGTACCATACAGATTTTTACTGGATAAGTCCCTGTTGGAATGGTCTGCATAAAAGGGTCCATATCCTCCAGCTCAATCAATGGATCACAGGCGAATATCGTGCCTGTAGGAAAAGATACATCCCCAATTTCCAGTACATCAACGGTAGTCTTTCCGATTTTCTTTTCTGTGAAATAGGCGTCTAAATCTATTTTACAGGTCAATTTTTCTTTCACTGCTTCATATTTTTCCATCCACTCTTTTGTAGGCATTGTATTTCCTCCTTTTTATTGTCCTTGCATTATTTTATGCAGCCTTTCCAGCCATACGGTTTCTTCTATAATCTCATCATTCTGGTAAAAATGGTATTTATCACGTGCCAGATGGTCAGCAAGTGGATCAACTTCCAACGGGGTACATACAGTGAAGCTTTCTCTGTCAGCCCCTTTCATCTCTCGATTGAGGTAATACACACGCTTGTCATCGTAAGAATACCAATGAGGAAGCAATTTCCATGAAGTCAAATCTGCTTTGGGAAGCTGTTTTCCGTAAGCATAAATCCGTTTGCTATCTACGGCAAAAAAGGTATCTCCTAATGAGCGAAAAGTGGAAACTTCTGCTCCCTTGATAATTTTCACCTTGCCATCTCCATTGTGAAAGTAGACCTGCTGGCTGTCCTTTGCATATCCCTGCGGCGCACCTGATTCACACTGACCGTTGTCCAACACCTGAAAGGTTTCTAAATTTACACCGAAAATTCTTCCGCTAGTGGTATAGACTGCCGTTTTATCTATTGCATAAGCATAGTTTAACACTCGAAAAGATACGGGATCTGCTCCACGCAGACGAACTCCTCCCATAAAACATGCTGTATAGGATTTACCCCAGTAATGCCAACAGTGGAAATCTTTGGGTGCTATACCTTTCAAAATCGTGTTTTCGTATAGACCTGAAAAATAAACATATCCATCCCGAAAAAAGAACTCGTTTTCAACTGGTTCTGTGTTCACAATAGGCTGCATCATTTTGATTCCCCCTTAAAAACACTGAAGAATCAGCCAAATGTTATCAAAACGGCGTGCTTTTAAATCTTCTTTGGTGATGTAGAAATAAATGTGACCACAATCGCCAAACATCAATTCAAAATCATCACACTCTACCGTATCCAATTGAAGCAAAAGCATCCAACGGTCTTTGGCAGTTTCCTCTGCTTCCTGACGAATTTCCTTTGGAATTTTTCTCCATCCTTCCGGATTGCCCAGATAGTACCCTTTTGCGGCAATATCACATTCTTCAAACATACTGTTCTGGATGACATCTGGCCAGCCCAATAACTGAGAACGATCCGGCAAATCCTCCTCATCTTCTCCCGTCAATTCTTCCCACGCAGTATTGAAAGCTTCATCATCGTCATCATCTGGAAACGCTTCTGTGAAATCCTGCCAAGATGGATAAGAAGGTTTTTGTGATAATGCTATTTTTACCATAGGCAGGATAAAATCCTCCTCCATATCTGCCGGAAACTCTGCTGCTGACAGTGCGGAAATATCTTCAAACCAGTACACACGAGCACAACCCTTATCTTTTGGATCAAATCCCCAACACATGGAATCCAATTCATAGAAAAAAGAAAGTAATCCATGATCCGGCAGAAGGTGTTCGATATCATATTTTGCGAAATCCGCACAGTTAAACTGCGCTAGAAAAGAAAGCGGACGCTTTTTTACTACATGATCGTAACTCTCTCCCATGTAGGTAGGCCAAATGAAATCTGACGGTACATCAGGCTGACCTCCAAAACGAGTTGCACCCAGTTGATATACCTCATTCTCTTGCATTTTTAGTTCAATGCTGTTTTTTGCCATTGACTCTAATTTTTCTTTGATATTCATATTCGTTCCCCCTTCTTTTTCAAATCTTTCCATCCAATGCCTCAACTGTTTTCATGGCAGCGGAATCGAATTTACACCGCCGCAGCTCTCTCTCAATCAAAGCAAATACATCGGGAAAACACTCGATTTCATCTTGATACTCATATTTCGCATATAGTTTTCCATGCTCCGAAATCCAGACTTCTGCAGGATAATAGTAGCCGATATGTCCGATGGGCTGACAACACTCACCTGCCACTTGTTCGATTTCTGCCAGCCTATCCCCCGTCATGTCCCGAAAATAGGCATCCTCCAAATGATTTTTGATACCGTTGGCAAGATAAGGAAACAAAGCAAATTCAAAATCCGCAGCCCAATTCATCTTTTTCTGTTCCAAATACCACTGACAGCACAGACCAAAATACTTGCGGTAAAACCTCTGGGTGGTTTTCATCATTGGAACACCATGTGCGGCGTAATACTGCTCCGCAATGGAAATATCCACTTTTCGTCCTTCCTGCCACCCGGCATATTCCATCAGTTGCTTGACCTTACTTATCAGATCACCTGAGATGGGGATGCGTTCTTTGATCATAGTGATTACCTCCATTACTATGTTTCAGTTATTTACAACTCTGCTGCAAACTCATAGGAAACCGCAATGATATTGTAAACTACATCGTATGTAAACAGCCGGTAGTGTTGATAGATGTCTTTGTTAAAATCCTCCCTCGCCGGCAAAGACTTCAGCCAGGTACTGTCCTCGATCAAATCAAAGGAACTGCGGTTCAGATGCCCCGTTTCAGCCATATTCTCATAGGTGTCCAATTCACAGGCAAAATGGGTTAGCACCCGTCGGAAGGTGAGTGTGTATGGAAACCAGTCTTTTTCGTCCCTGTGTTGAGAGATCAGATACCCATTAATATCTCCTGTAAAAATCAGATTGTTCAGGTCATCCCGTTTCATCTGATCCAGATAGATACAGTCCCGTCCCTTCAAAACACCTAAACAGGTTTTAACAGCAATCGCTTTTTCCATAGACAACTCTCTTTCCTCAGCTCTCATGAGTGATACAAAAAATCTCCCTATTCAAATCAAAGTAAATTACCATCAGCTCGTCGGTAATCTCTGGATTAAAAGATAGATCCAGAATAAAGACTTGCTGCTCGGTTTCACTATCTATTAGACTACCAAACCGTTTGAGCCGTAAAAAGTCTACCATTTCGGCAAAGGTCAACTTAGTCAGATCGGTTTCCGGAAATAGTTCAGCAGCAATATCAGGACCTATATCGTCTCGGTGGAACTTCATGAAAAATGTTACAACATTATGGTAGGGGCTGTTCTCGTCCGCCAGTGCCGCTTTGATTGCGGCTTTTGCCTTTTCTGCCAATTTCTCCGCCTCATCCAGCATTTCTCCCACCACATCCATAGCAACAGGATCTGCAGTCAGATCTTCCTCTACATCAAAGAGAAATGGCAGTCCCGATTCCTCGGGAAAGTTGAAGATTTCCTCGCCAGGCTGATATCTAAAATCAATGCGTTTACAATTTAGTTTCATAGATACACCTCTTCATTGATTTTCCAGATGGGGTAATGGAATTGGAGAATAGACCACTGTATCTCCGTCATTATCCATCTTGAGAATGATAGCAAATTCCGCTGTATTGCTGTCTTGTCCCTTTGGGAGAGGAAAGATCATCGGAGGGCAACGCAGGGCAGCATGGTTCGTAGTTTTATTCCAATCCTCTATGGCAGCAGATAAAATGACATCAATGTGTGCCAATACCTTCTCAATGGAACCAGCTGAGATATTGTAAAAAGTTGGATTTTTCTGATACTGCTCTGTGATGAAGTTTTTATAGGTTTGCACTGGCATAAAGCAAAATTCCCAATCAAGGGGATACAACCCAAGCCAATACTCATACAGTTTCATCTGCGTGCCTCCATTTCATACACTGGTTTATAAGTATTCTCCGAAATACTTTTCAACTTCACTTGCGTTATAACCATCTTCACCTCTCCAATATGTTGCATAAGTCCAGTCATGTTTTGGAGCCTCCGAACGATTATAGGATTTTGGTGCTAATATCCCGATACAAGCTAATGTTTCAATTATGATATTTCGTTCGTCCTTATTGGATTTTAAAAGTGGAATCGTGGCTAGTTTATGGCTTAAAGCACTTGGATAATCGGTAGGATTACATGATTTTATAGCTTTTAAAATTTCTCTGAAAATCTCAATATCCTCATTCTGCGGTTGTGGTATCGTTTCCTTGGTAAATTGCTCCAAATCAAAAAGCGTATAAATCAGCTGTCCATGACGAACACCGCCCCATTTAATCCGTTCAAAATTTAAAAACGTTTAAATCCACATTGATATAATTTTCTTGTCCTATGATTCCATATCTTAAATTTTGACATACAGCACAGGTATAGCCAATATGTGTAACTGCGTTGTCGGCATCATAAAAACGTTCAGATTCTACAGGAGTATATTTATGTATGGTAATTTTTTGAGCAATTGAATAAGACGCAATCGCACTTCGCCAGTCTAAACGTCGAGTGGATAAACTTGACAAAAATGCCTTTGCAACCTGATCCGTCGTAATGGTTTTCCCAAGCTGCACTATTTTCTTCACACAATCATCATGAGAAATGGAAAAAGGATCAAACATCAAGCCTTTTTCTTTTGCGTATATAAAATCCTCCGAAGATGGATACTGCTCTGTATTTTCCTTCCAACCATTCTTTGACCAGTAGGTATTAAATAGTATCTTCTTTGCTCTTTTGTCCATCTACATCACCACAATAATATTCCTTCTATCAAGCTAATTTTTATAATATCAACTTCTATCCCTCAATGTTGGCATCTCTGACACCCTTTTTCAGGGAGCCATATACTGTTACTGCATGGTCGCTGAACATCTCATCGCAGTCAAAATATGCGGTGAAGCTGCCTCCGGAAGTAACTACTAAGTTGACCATACGAATGCGCCAAGCAAATTCTTCCTCTGTGATGGGATCTATTTCTGGATTGCGGGCGTTTTCATCATCCTGCGAAAGCCATTCATTTGCAAGTTGAGTCAGATTATTGGCAGCAAGCTCCCGCATGGCTTTATCCCATATTTCGCAATCAGCCAATAACTTCTTGGCAGCACTGCGTGCACGAGTCCATGAAGGCTTGCTTTCGGCATTTACTTCCAGAGATAGGAGTACATCCTTTCCGCACCACTTGATTTCTCCCTCGAAGGCACCATAGTTCTTATCCAGCGTGAGCGCACCCAACACCTTATCCTCAATCACCACAGGCTTATGATACTCATCCAGAATAGCCAGAAGCTCCGGACAGTCCTCATAGGGCTTGATCACCTCGGAGATACACCAAGGCCGCGCCACCAGATCTTTTGCCCACTCTTCTTTCATCCGGCGAATTTTCAGGCGACAGATCTGCTCGTTTCGAAAGCGTCCCCAGCCCTTTTCACCGTTCCGATCCTCGTCAGTAACCGGCCAATCCAAACGTACCTCTTTAGTGCTGACCTCACCGGTGTCACAGAACATTATCCCCAGTGTCACAACGGTCATTTCCCAAAACTTGCCTTTCCAGTTATATCCGCCTCCTATGCAGCGATTGATCAGAGCAACCACTTCCTGCTCCTCGGACTCATACATTTCATAAAATTCTTCAAACATAGATGAATCCTCCTTTAAAGTTCAGCTAAAACTTTTGCAATCTTTGGAGCATATTCTACTAATTGACATTGCTCCAGCTTATCTTTGTGCGCAAGTACCGCCTGCCAAGAATAGTAATAAAAGCTGTAAAAGAGGTCATCAGGGAACACCTCATCCTCCTCATACCGCATCTCATCTTCTTCCTCGTCGTACTCCTCTGACCACAAGTATTCTTCCTTCAACATATCAAAAAGAATGGCAATGGATCAGCATGTTCCATCTCATCCCCATCGTGATAGCACTGGAGAATACAGTTGAAAAAGTCTAAAAGCTCGCCTGCAAGGAAATTGGCAATGGGGTTCTGTTCGCTTTTATTCAAAGCTTCTATTAAAACACGGCTCATAAATATCATTCCAAAAGGTGTTCCGTGCCATAAAGTGCTTTGATGCTCCATATTCGTGGTAAGCTCATAAAGAGCTTTTTTAACTGCTTTTAAATCATCCATCTTGAAAAGGGTTTCAAAATATACAGGAAAATCTGTTCCTCTGCCATAGGCGGTGGTAAGCCGGTGCCACGGAACATCACGGACATCTAAACCGGTAATATATGCTTTGTTTTCTTCTTTCATCATGCCTTTCTCCTTATCCCTTTATTACACTCTGGTATTCCTTCTCCAGTGCGACGTACCACCGTTTCAGCATGGTTTCCAAACTGGTTTTTCCTTTCCGATCCAAAAAGACAAGGAACTTGTCCAGTAACTCAGGGAACAAATGCTTACCGGTATCGGTCAGATCCCGATTGATATAGACCATACGCAGGATACGGTCTTGTCGATCCAGAGGGTTCTCTTTCAGCAGTTTCTTTTCAAAGCAAAAGCGCAAGAACACTACATTTTCATCGTAAAAGTCCTCCACCACAGCCGCACCAATGCTGGTATAGGTGATGTCATAAACTAGGCGGTTCCAGTCAAATTTCTCCGTATAGAGCAGTTTCAGTGCCTTCTCCCAGTGTTCCTCCGGAATCACCAGCATTCTGTGTTGTGCAGTGCTGGAATAGCCTCGATATACGGGTTCAGGGTATCCCAACAATTCGCTCACACCATCGGCGTAAACGAAGCACAGTTCCTCATCGAACAGACCGCCGATAAAATTGCCGTTGCAGTATAGCAAATAATTCTTGGACTTCGCCGGAGAATAGGAAAGGTTGTATTCCTGCGAATCCAGGTTTTTATGTACCTTGTTCAGAAAGTCTATCGATGTCATATCAATTCTCCTTATTCTTCAAACTCACCCTCGATCATTCCATTCAAATACCTACCAGGATTGGTGATGAAGTCATCCCATTTTGCTAGAGGATGAAATTCTTCATGTTCTACATCTAAATACCAAATCTTCTTGTCCTTTGGACTCCACAGCAGCAAATAATCACTGTAATTATCCATTTTTACCATCAAAGAAAGGAGTTTTTTCCGTTTCCATTTCATTTCCTGCAAATCCATGTATTGATATAGTTCCGCCCATTTGACTAGTTCCTGTTCTGGAAATTCCAAGCGAAACGGACCTGTCTTGAAGTATTCCACCATCTTTGCTGGCAGCTTATAGGGAGATAATTGTCGTACTTTTTCCTGTTCATTGTGCCAGTCTTTGGGTTCCAATGATTTTAAATAGTCTGCCATTCCCTGATTATTGTTTTGTATTGCCAATGTATAGGGACGATCTCCATATTTGTCTATTATTGTGATATCCGCTCCCTGCTCCACAAGATAGCACACCATGGGAAAATCGTCGTTTCTGGCAGCTTCTGTTACCGCTGTGGAAGCATAAGGAAATACCATATCTGGCTTGTGGTAATTGATGTTCGCTCCTTTTTTCAAAAGCAGCTCTGCCAGTTTTCGATCACCATCTGACACAGCAGCACGGAATGCCTCGCCGCCAAACTTGTTCACTGTGATCCCAGCCTGCTCCAGCACCTGGATATTCTCCGGACGCTTGCCCCAGCGCACTTCCTGAAAGGCTCGCTCTTTCTGCTTAGGGCTGAGTTGTGCAGCTTGTCCAGCAAAGAGCGCCACCACCTCCGGTCCACAACAGCGGGAAGCGGTGAGCAGTAAGGGCTGTTCCTCTGACAGACCGGGATCAGCTCCATGCTCCAGCAGGAAGTGAATCATAGGAACATCATTCCGAAAAACCGCAATCTCCAGCGGTGTGAGTTTAATATACTCGCTGAGCTGAATGGGAACATTCAGATCCAACCCATCTCGAAGCATTGCTTCAAGCTTGGGAGTGTCATGGTCACAGATGGCAGCAGCCGTTTCCGGGAGGGTCTCCCAGCGACCAATATATGCAATTTGGTACATAAGACACCTACTTTCGTTGTTGTTTCACTTTATATAGTATCGTCCGACTAAGTACTCGACCTCTTCCAACAGCATTTGCCCCTTCATAGATTAAGAACTCCGCATTGTTTTCAGCGAGCTATAGTCCATAGTATCTGGGTAGAGAGGCTGGGCATTTCCAAAAGCCGGTTCATCAAATGCACACTCGGTTCTGTCCAAAAAACAGATTCTCAGATATTCAGAGGTTCCCATGGCTACAAAATGTGGACAATACTTTCCACTCATCAGACTGGGTGGTCCTTTTCGTTTACCATTCCAGAAGATGACCTCCACATGGAGTACCGCCCGATTTTCATCCGTTCCGATCATACTGTATCACTCCTTCGGACCAGTCTCTCTATTCCTGTTCAATTTCCGAACCGCTCAGCAGCGTCTTTGTAAACAGTAATACTTTCTTCCACTCTCACTTTTTCACTGCGAATACGGAAGTAGTCTCGCAGAATGCGCTTCAGTTTCGGATTTTCCACCTTGCGGGGCAGCAGGCTGATGAACATTTCGTCGTAGCTTCCATATAGCACACCGCCCCGGTTGTAAGTCTGCCATGTCACCGTAGGTTTGCGTCCTTCCGGGTCTTTAGCCAGATCAAAGAGCCACCGCTCATCAAGATCCACATACCGTTCAAACATGAACCTTGTGTCATAGGTTCCATAGCTATAATCACCCCAGAAAATCAGAGCAATCATTCCATCCGGACCCAGGCGTTCAAAGGTCCAGTCTTCCGGATAACAGCGGTAATGGAGCATTCCCAGTGCATGGAACAAATAGCCTTTTTGCGGCGTATCCAGAAGAGGCGAATAGGTCTCATACACCTGCTCCTTGGGCTGGGTGATGATCGCTTTCATAAAGACCGGGATCAGCCAGCTGCCGCCGTAGCGTTCATTCAGCTCATCAGCCAATGCTTGCAGTCGCTCGTCTGGGTTGCGGATCAGGGAGGCGGTCAGTACCACAGCGGGAATTTTCTCTTTTTCCTTGGGTGTGGCATCCCAAATGCGAAGCCCGTCCGTAATCCACCAGGAGGTACAATCATCACGAGAATAAACAGGTGTGCGTTTCAGCTGGGCGATCCGTTGGGTGTTTTCCGCCAGAAAGCGGTAGACCTCCAGCATTTTTGGCGAGGCTTTCCCCAACATCAAATGGAAACAGAAGTTCAGTTGTTCTATATCCAGTGGCTTTGCATCCCCCTCGTCCAGCAGCTGGGAGAGAGTCTTCAGAATAACCGGGGCGATCTGCTCCGATACACAGTCAGAGCAGGCATCTGACATGATATTGCTACCCATCCATTTACCCTTGACCAGTTTGGTCCACAGTGGAGCAGCAGGAGCATACTCTAGCTGCGCCAAAGCCTTCTGAGCTGCTGTTTTGCATTTGCCCTTTTCTGTATTCATAAGCTGGAAAAGCAGTTCGCCGTTTGCTTCATCCTTGCCCAGCTCCAAAATGGCTTGTTCTCGCTTTACGCCCTTAGGGGGTAGTTGTTCCAAAGTCATTCTTCATTTCCTCCTATCCTACAATTGTGGTTTCCTCCACAGTCAAATTTTCAAAATCCATAGCAATTAGCTTTTTAGCAGCTTCCGAGGTACACATGAACCAAGTACTTATCCCCCAAGAGTCCCTCCTTGTTACAGTAAAGAAATCCGTTTCAGGTGGCATAGGATTTCTTGCATCAATATAATAATCAGAATAGAGATATACCAAATCTACTTCACAATCTGGCAGCCACTTGGCACGGCGTACACGCGGCTTTCCATTTTTCAGTGTCTTTTCTCTGGGATTCTCAAACCATTCCAGCTCTTTGATTTTCAGACCAGTGAAAATATTCATGAGTTTCTGGGCAATCTGACGGTGAGTAAATACACCACAATTCCAAGACCCCATCAGCCATGTCATGATGAAATCACCCACTTTACTACCTGGAGCAGGTGGTCCATAGACGCTTTCATCCGCCCACATAACCTCCATTTTTTCACACTGATCTGGTCTGGGACAAGTTTTCTTATTGCCATAGCGGTACATAATATTCACATAGCCAAAGTCCTTGCCCGCTCTGTCATGTCCGTTGGCTTCTACTTTAAAAGCAGTGATTGACATTGTATTTCCACCTCCTGTGCCAGTACAAATCCACATAATCCAAGTGAGGCGTCAATAACGAACACACGAATCTTCTCCTGATTCATTCGTTCTTTTAGTTCTTGGATGCTGCAACAAGCAGGAAAGCCATAAGAGATGGTATGATCCAATAATTCTTTATACAATTCAAAGAATCCGTCCACACTGATTTCATCCATTCCAAAGAGAATATTGTCCTGAATCATATTCTCAAACCAGTGTGCAAACAGACCCGAAAAGTAAATAGATACCTTCTCCCCATGCTCGTTCTGAGTATCTATATGCAGGGTGTTGGATGCAAAGTCTGCACAGTAACGCAGAATTCTGTTGTCATGCAGACAATCAAAAGAACAAATTAACGTATTCACAGGGATTCCTCCTCGTCTATCAGTTGTTCCTGCACTTCTTTCGGCAGTTCATTCCACAAAATATCGTATGTAAACTCCCGAATCTCTGGATAACACGCTCGTGCTGTCTGTTCTGCAATCTCTCTGTCCAAGTAGTGCATCTCTTGGTGGAAAAACCAGTTTAGCTTTTCCATAAGTCGGTAAAGGCGGATTTTTTCTTCTTCGGTCATAGAGTACCTCCCTGGATTGTCTGGTAATACAATGGCAGACTCATGCTAATTCATTATCCAAAATCTGAACTTGTTTTCCTTCCTCATTCACATAGTAAAGCGCAATGTAGTCAATACCGTCTCTCTTAACTTGCTCCCATGGCATACGCTCACCATTTATCAACGCAACCATACCATCTTCATTTACCTGAAAATCTTCTTTTTCATCTTCATAGTCGATACTATAACCTAATTCCAGTATCAGCTTTGAAGCAGGAATTTCATACCGCTTTAGGGTGCGGCGTTCCAATTCATCCAAATCATGTTCATCGCAGAACATATTATCATAACCATGCCGCCCACCATCAAAAACAACGAACTCCTCTCCGCTCTCCGGGTCACGTGCTGCCACAAGCTCTGGTGCAAAGTAACTGGGTACAATATATAACTGTGGTTCTCCATTTATGGTCAACAAGTCACCGTAATACCACACTTCCAACCATTCGTTACCACTAGTAGAACACAGTGTCACAGTGATCAGACGCTTTTTCTCCCACTCTTTTACATGATTGGTAAGCCAAGTAGGATATTTTTCGGTCATCATTTCATCCTCCTTACAGTAACCAAGACATAATACTAACAACAATCAATACAATCCCCAGCAGGAAGAAAATAACTCTCCTTGAGCCGCGACCATAACGATGGGAATCTGGTTTACCGGTAGGATCACAAAGCCAATTCCAATTCATAATTGCCCCAATCAGCAGGACAATACCTATAATCAGTGTGACAGCATTATGATTTTCCTGCAAAAAAGCCGTAATCTGTTCGCTGTTCATTTACATATAACCCCCTTTTCATCATCGGGAGCTTCCCGCCGGATAAATTCCTCCCGTTCTTTCAAATCTATTTCCAAAGCTTTTTCCTCCTCCAAATATCCTTCGCAGTCCCGAACCAGCTTTTGGGCATCCGGATCCTTTGGAGCGAGGGTCAGCCATCGTTTTGCATATTTATAGGCGGTGGAGGCGGAGCAGTATGCCATCAGGCAGGAATAACCCATCCGAGCGTTCCAGTAGGGATCGTTTTCGCCCCGAAAGCGAACGGACTCCAACAGTTCAATGGCGTGCTGGATAAGATTTCCGTCCACTTCACCATCTGTTCCATGATCTCTATGATCCCCCAGCACTGCCAGATTACTGTAAGCTCGGCTTAGCTTGACGGTCAGCAAATAGCCTCTCTCCTGCTCCGGTATGGCTTCGATGACCCGGATGCATCGGGAATACTCGTCCTTGCTATTCCATTGTTCGATCTGTTCCAAAAGTTTTGTTTTTTCAGTCGGCTCCATCTCGTCACCTCCAATTCTCAGCCTTTACCTTTTTTGAAGTGACCACTTCCTCGATAAGTATTGACCACACAGGTGAAGGGCTGTCCGCAGTGTTTGCATCGTATCATATGAACCATGATCTCGTCCGCCCAGCCATCTTCTGTCTTTATTCTTTCTAATGGACAGGTGGATTCCTCCGCAATGAATGCAAACTCATTTTTCTCCACCAGTTGCTGAATATAAGCAATACAAGCCAGATAGTCATTTGGAGCGTCAAATTTTCTCCATGTTTGAATGTTTCGACAATGTTCGCACATCATGAGCACATCCCCCCTTGTTATCCTTGTATATCAGCAGATATGGGACCTTTTTTCAGTGTGGCTTCTACAATAACCACATGACCCCAGAACATATCGTCATCCTCGTACCAAGCGGTAAAGCGACCACCTGGAGAAACAGAAAATTCTGTTAAAATCAAGCGCTTTCCAAACTCATCCTCCGTAATAGGTTCTTTTTCAAGATTTCGGTCTGTTTGATCGTTATCCGCCAGCCAGTCATTGGCGAGGCTTGTAAGCTTTTGGGCTGCAAAATCTCGCAATGATTTATCCCAAGTTTCCTGATCCTCTATCAACTTCTTCATCACATTTCAAACTCGTGTCCAAGATGCTTTCTTTTCCATATCAACATCCAGAGAAATGTGGACTTCTTTTCCCATCCAGCGACAGGTTCCAGCGAAAAAACTCATCTCCCTATCCAAGGTCAGCGTTCCCAACAGCTCATCTTCCATCACAATAGGTTTGATGTACTCCGCCCAGATTTCTTCCAAAGCCGGACAAGAAACATTCTCCTCTACGATTTCGGTGACATACCACTGTGTTTCACTAAGTGCTGTGCCTTTCCATCCTCGAACCTTGATCCGATAAATCATCCCTTTTGCAAATCGTTTGGAATATTCTCCTGCTTCTCTCTCTTTCTCTGTAAATGGCCAGTTCAGACAGCAACGGTCAGGAATCACTTGACCAGTCTGCACGTCAGCCATAGCTAGAGCATAGGTATGAGCCGTCCAGAAATTATCCATAAATGTTTTATCTGCACTGGTACCACTTTGAATCAGTACCAGCTTTTCCTCATCTTCCGTATGATAGAGGGCAATAAAGTCCTTCACTGTTCTTTTTTTCATATGGTAACCCCCCCTTAGTGAAAGATCTGTTCATATATCTCTCGCAAATGTGCAGGAGCCGCTTTCATGATCTTTTTGCCGCCATTCTCGGAATCCTTTCCCCAGATCCCCCATATCACATCACGCCAAAGATAGACAGTTGCATTTTTACTCCTCTTGGCTTCCTCAGGCAGATAATCCTTCAAATGTTCTTTGATTTTCAACAACGCATTCAGACTCTCCTCGTTTGCAATCAAGGTACGGAACTCCTTGGCTGGCTTGAATCCCTGCATGGACTGCACTCCATTGACCAACACAGGCATTGTCTGGTCAGTAAATCCAAACTTTTTGAAAAATACATGGAGAAACTTCTCCTGTACCGAGGAATGTTCATCATCACACAGATCCAGATAATCACATACAAGCTGCTGCCATTCCAATCCTTCCAATCCCAGTGCAAATACGGCAAAAGTGCCTGGCATAGCACACTGTTCATCACTGATATTGTTATAAAATTCGAATTCTTTCATTGCCAATCTTGCATAGCGTTCTATCTTCGTATGCAGCTTTGGATACCGCACCGCACAGGCAAATAACTGGTTGATTCCCTTTTTCGGCAACCCGGGAATGGGCAAATATATCTTTTCCACTCCACGAAATTCCACAGAATAGCTATCAGGGAATGCTTCTTGTTCCAGTACCTCACATAGATAGTCCAGCACTTCCTCATAACATTCCTGTGTACCTTCTTTGGCTGTAATACGGATGGTAGCAAAAGCATCATTTGCAGATGCAGTCATTCTTTCTGTCTTTCGCTTCCGAATCTCAGGTGGCAGTTTTCCGCTGCCATTGGCTTTCAAATCCTTTACCATATCGGGGCGGATCTGGGAAACTAAGCCCAAAATATGCTCGGTGGTAAGAGATTCAAAACTTTGTCCATACACGGTATGGCAGACGGCTACATAGCAGGCAAATCGAAGCATGTTATCGTCTACATCTTCTGATCGCAGCTCTGGACACACAGTACAGGGCGGAAAGACGGTAAAGCCATCTTCTCGTTCTCCAACGATAAAGTACCGTTCCTGCACCTGCTTTTCTATATACTTCTCCAGCTCAAAACGGATTTCTTCCCATCCCACCAGCCGACGCATAGTATCGCAGAAAGCAACCGCGTCCTCGTAGGGAAATCCCTTTAACGGCAGCCCGGAAAGATAACGTTCCAACAAATGGCTTGGAATAAATGGTGTCCCCTTGTGGTTTCGCACAACCATCGGATAGGCGGAATGATTTTCACGAGCAGTTCCCAGTAAAATATCCTGGATGCAGAGATCTGCCTCTGCCAACACCTCAGGATCCGTATCCAGTCTATGTATTAAATAATAACGACCATTTACGCCGTCACGTTTTGGTAAACTCATGTCTTAGTCCCCTTTCCGGTCTGCTGCGCTCACAGCAAACATCAGAAATCAATAAACTCACTCTATCTCTAAAGACTTTATGCTGGCTTTTACCTGTCTCGCACAATCTGTCTGATTTCTATACAATCTCATCTAAATGCTCTTTCTCCTACTTTGTATTGCCAGCACAATCCTTCCTATTTCAACGAAGTCTCACAATTATAACCCATCTTCTAAGTCCCTTTATATAACAAAAAAGCCCTGCATCTACACCGTCAAACGGACAGCATAATGCAAGGCATAAAAAATCCTGGAGAAAAATCATACTGTTTATCAGATACAATTTCTTTCCATGACATTACTATGTGGCTCTTTTCTTTTCGATGATAGTACTGTTTATGCTTCATATAGAGTTACCTCATTAAAAGTAGTATAAACTTCTTACTTTTTTTCTTATGTTTTGATATTTTTTAACAAATGTGCACAAAATCAGCTTAATGCAATTATAAAAGAAAAGGTCTAAAATTACAAGCAAATCAACCTTACAAATCCTTTAATTCTATGAAATGTTTTATCTGAACTTACCTTTTTGGGAAGCAGATTATTTTTTATTGGGTGCTTTGTTAAAAATACCTATTATGCATAATAAAATATGATGAAGAAAAATCATAATTTAATCAACTTAAAAGAAGATAGAGTTCCATTAGAACTCTATCTTCTTTTCGTTGGATTTATAAACAAAACTTTTATTCTTTAAACGCACTTACCATAATACATCTTGAATTCTTTCTTCATTTCCGCAATAAGGTCTTTGCTCTGCGCCATATCCAGAATGGTTTTCGCAATAATATAAGCTCCATTACAAATGGCTTCATGTGCCAGATCTCCTTTTACATCCATTGCAAATTGTGCTGTATGGATATCTGCTTCAGAAATTTTTAACGTCGGACAAACCACAGGAATCACACTGCTGATATTGCCAAAGTTTGTTGAGCCCATGGAAATAGCATTATTGTCACCAATATCCAAATGGAGATCTTCCATATTCTTTGCCACAACATCTGATAACACACGGCTTGGAACTGTTTCCTGATAAGGTGGATAAAGACTTTCCATCTGCACTTCTGTCTGTGTTGCAATTGCAGCGCCTCTTGCACAATCCTGAACCATTTCTAAAGCGCGTTTTGTACCTGTCAGCTTATCACCTCTAATATACATATATGCTGACGCTTTTTAGGCACAATATTTGCCGCTGTACCGCCTTCCTGAATGATTCCATGCATCATGATATCCGGCGTAACGTGCTGGCGCAACATGTCTACCGCATGGAAAAACAACTGCACACCATTTAATGCATTTCTGCCTTCCCATGGCGCAGAAGCAGCATGGCTGCTTTTTCCGAAAAAATCTACCTTTAAGTCCATGATACAAAGGGTCTTTACCGCACTTCTGTTTTTATTATCCAAATGGATCATAATGGCAAAGTCATATTGATCAAATACGCCATTCTGTACCATGTAGGTCTTTGCTCCCCGCAATTCTTCATCCGGTGTTCCAATCAAGTCAACACAAATGGGATATGTACACTCCATTAACGCCAATGCTGCCAGAACACTAATGCTTCCACTTACACAATGACCGCAGGCATGCCCCATCTCTGGTAAAGCATCATATTCTGTTACAATTGCAACACGCAAAACAGGATCTGCACATGAATGAATTTGCGTACGAAATGACCATGGTTGTCCGGCAACCGACATTTCCACTTTTAATCCATGTCGCTCCAATAAAGACACAATTTTTTTACAGGTTTTTTCTTCTTCTCCGGAAATTTCGGCTCGTCCGCTATGGAATCATTCAGAATGCAACATTCCTTCCAGCCCTCTTTTACACGCTGCATCAGTTTCTCATCCATACTCATACCTGCCTTTCTTCTTCCAATGTAAGCATCATTTTCATATCATCAGCAAAGTACAATGGTGCTTCTGTTTTTTCCTGCAATTCTTCTTTGGTAATATAGGGCGAAATGGCTGTTACCACAAGCCCCTCTTTTCTCACTTCAACGATGCACAATTCTGTAACAATCACATCTACACAGCCAACGGCTGTCAAAGGCATTGTACATTTTTTCCTGATTTTGGAAACGCCTTTTTTATCACAGTGCTCCATTGCTACGATAACTTTTTTTAGCTCCACTGGCTAAATCCATGGCTCCCCCCATACCATTGATCATTTTCCCTGGCACCATCCAATTTGCGAGATTCCCTTCCATATCTACCTGCAATCCGCCTAGAACCGCAGCATCTAAGTGTCCGCCTCTTGCCATGGCAAATGATATGCTGCTATCAAAACAACATCCGCCAGGAATCAGTGTAATAAAATTGTCTCCTGCATTATTCAAATCTTTATGACCTGTTCTCCACGTATCCGTTTCTTCTCGATGCGCGGACATCCAAGACATTACAGACTCCCGTGTATCAAAAAGCTCCGGTGTATTAAGTTCCTTATCCTGACCAATACATCCATTTTCTCCATGAAGCAGTACAGAAATTCCCTTCGGGATATAGTTTCCGACCATAGTGGGTATTCCGATTCCAAGATTAACAAAATCTCCATCATACAGCATTGCAGCGATATTTTTTGCAATCATTCCTCGATTATTTGCCATCAGAATACCACCTCTTTCGCCAAAACTACATAATCTACAAATACCCCCTGGAAGCTGTACATGATCTGGTTCAATTTCTCCTGGCTGTACAACTTCCTCTGCTTCCAAAATTACAATGTCCGCTGCCATCGCCATTAACGGATTAAAATTAGCTGCTGTATACTTAAAAACAGCATTGCCCATGGTATCAGCTTTCCAAGCTTTTACCAGTGCTACATTGGCACGGAGAGGTTTTTCAAAAAGATATTTTTTCCGTCTATTACACGGGTTTCCTTCCCCTCTTCCACAACCGTACCAACACCGGTTGGCGTATAAAAACCGCCAATTCCAGCATCACCTGCTCTAATCCGCTCTGCCAATGTTCCCCGCGGCACTAAAGTCAGTTTTAATTTTCCCTGTTCCACCAATTGATTCACCAATGGATATCCTCCAACAAAAGAAACAATTGCTTCTTTTACCTGACCGTTGGAAAGCAGTACACCTTGTCCTTGATCATAAGACATCCCACCATAGCCTAAGTCCTCAGAAATAATCGTCAAATCCCGAATATCTCTTTGCGCCAATTCATACATCAAATGCAGGGGCGAACCAAAATTCGTAAATCCTCCAATCATCACTGTGTCATTATTTTGTATGTAATCAATTGCTTGCTTTTTATCAATTAATTTATTCATAGGCATCTTCCTTATATGAGATTACTTTTGCTGCAGCATTTCCAATGCCTGTTTGATGGCAACGCCCATTTTGCGGATTCCTTCCTTAATATCTTCCTCATTCATCCAGGAGAAATTCAAACGGAATGTATTTTCAACGCCGCCATTGGGATAGAACATAGATCCTGTTACAAACATAACTCTGTTTTCCAGACACACTTTCAGGATATCTTTTGAATTAATACCTTCTGGCAGCGTAACCCAAATAAACAAGCCGCCTTCCGGTTTATTCCATGTTACACAATCCGGGAAATTTTCTTCCATCATTTGCAGCATAACATCTCTTTTATGTTTATAAGCAGCACAGATTTTTTCACATGTTCATCCAAATCAAACATTTCCATGAACATATCCACTTCCAGCTGTGCGCTGGAAGGTGCCTGCAAATCTGCACCCTGTTTTGCAAACATATATTTTTCTACAATTTCCGGAGCAGCACAAATCCAAGCTACACGATAACCAGGCGCCAGAATTTTAGAAAAAGAACCCGCATAAATAACAAGATTTTTGGTATCCATGGATTTCAAAGATGGCAGTGCCTCTCCTTCATAACGCAGTTCCCCATAAGGATCATCCTCAATGACAGGAATCTCATATTTATTTACGACTTCCATAAATGCTTTTCTTCTTTCCAAACTCCATGTGTGACCTGTTGGATTTTGGAAATTTGGAATAACGTAAATCATTTTGACTTTTTTATTTTCTGCCAGATTTTTATCCAATTCCTCTGGCAGCATCCCAAATTCATCTGTTGGAACACTGGCATATTTCGGGAGATATGGGGCGAAGGCATTGAATGCACCCATATAAGACGGTGTTTCACAAGCAATATAATCTCCTTCATTAATAAAAATCTTTGCTGAAAATTCCAGTGCCTGCTGAGAGCCGCTCATAATCAGAATGTTCTCCATACTGCTACGAACTTGAGCCTTTGTCCACATTCTCTGGGCAATTTTCTCACGCAATGGATCATACCCATCTGTTGCACTATAAGAAAGTGCAGTTGTGCCATACTGATCCAGCACCGCCATTGTTGCCTGTTTCACTTGATCCATAGGATACAGAGAAGGGTCTGGACTTCCTGATGATAAAGAAATCATGCCGGGAATGTCCATCAATTTATAAGATTCTCTAATTTCAGACGCTTTCATTTGTTCTGTTCTATTTGCGAATTGAATACTCATCTTTCTCTCTCCTCTCATAAACGACTGCTACTCTTTAAAGTCACACTCTGTTAATGGAATTATTTTTGTATGGTGCTTTTTCTTATACCCACCATACAAAATCAAAAACAAAGGAATGGTTCCATAGTTTGTGCAAAAATCAAACCATGAAAATGTTTCCTGCTGAAATACCCAGATATTGGAACCGAAAATGACAATTACGCTCATAATGATTCCAAATATAGAAGCCGCTGGATACATTGCAGCTTGGTAAGGCAATGCAGATAAATCCTTTCCTTGCGCAATATTTGCTTTCCGAAAGCGATAATGGCAAATTGAAATTGTAAGCCAATTGATAAATGTTGTAATGCCAGCAAGGCTATAACATGCCTGATAAATTCGTCCATCTCCTAAAATGGAGGTAAAGAAGGAAAATCCACCAATAATTGCCGTCGCAATAATTGCACGAACCGGAACTTTCTTTTTGTTAATCTTTGCGAAAAATTTCGGGCCTTCTCCCGATTGCCCCATGGCAAACAACATTCTTGATGAAGTATACAGAGAAGAATTTCCGGCAGTCAAAAGCGCTGTTAACACAACAACGTTGATTACCGACGCTGCCGCTTTAAAACCCGCTGCCTAGAATACAATGGTGAAAGGCGATGCCGCTACATTGTCCACACTGGTATTCAGCAAGTTAGGATCAGTAAATGGAATTAATGTACCAATGATAAAGATGCATCCCACATAAAACAGGAAGATTACCATAAAAACATTTCTAACAGATTTAGGGACATCCTCACTGGGATTTTCGCTTTCCGCTGCAGAAACACCGATCAATTTTGTATTAGAAAACGAAAACCCAGCTACCAAAAACGCTCCTACCACACCGCCAGCACCATTGACAAACGGTGCTTTTCCGGCTTCTCCCGCATCTAATGTCCAATTGTCAAAACCAAATTCATTTCCCTGAACCAATCCAAAAATCATTAACAAGCCAACGATCAGAAAAATAATAATCGTAATAACTTTGATCCCGGAAAGCCAATATTCTCCTTCCCCAAAATGATTGACGGAAAAAAGATTTAATACCAGCAAAATTGCCAGGAAAAACATTGCCCATAATACTGACGATGTATTAGGAAACCAATACTTTATGATAATGGAACAAGCTACCAGCTCAGCGGTTACTGTGATGGCACATCCAAACCAATAACTCCATCCATTTGCAAACGCCCACGCCGGATCAAAAAAATGTTTTGGATATTCTTTAAACGTTCCAGCCACAGGAAGAAAGGATGCCATTTCAATCAAGGCAATAATCATTGTGTAAACAATGGCGCCCATAACTAAATATGCGACCAGCGCCCCGCCTGGACCAGCTTGGTTTATGGCACTGCCACTTGTGAAGAAAAGTCCGGCGCCTATCGTTCCTCCAATGGCAATCATGCTCATATACCTGCTTTTAAGACCTTTTTTCAACTCTTCTTTTCTTTTTTCCATAGCATCCTACCGCCTTTCTTCCATTCGCCGTCATTGTTTCTTTCAGGATGCCTCAGATGCATAAAAATTGTATCTTTTCGCATCATTCTTCCGCTTTTCTTTTGCTATTGGAACGCTGTACAACAAAACCACACAGAAAACCAATGATTGAAAGAACAATCAAATAACTAAAGATAAAGCGATAGCCTGTATTTCCGTAAATGTCTAACCAATGTCCAAACATGGTATGCATAAATAAGTCTGGCAGCCAACCAATACAAGAGGAAATGCCGATGGCTGTACCCATTACCGCAGCAGGAATTTTCAGTTCTCTCTGAATAGACCATGAAATGCCATAAAGCGTCATTGTCACAGCTGCCGGAAGCAATGTGTAAATACTAGCAAAAGTTGTACTTACACTGCTTGGAATCAACATGACACCAAATGTGAACAAACCGATTAAAGCAAACATTACCATAAATCCTCTTGCTGTTGTTTTCAAAACCCTATCACATACCCAACTTGGATCTATATTAAATAAGTGGACACGATTTATAAACAGATGTACCATAATACTAGACACCAAAAGGAGGTATCTTTATGGCTAAAAATTATTATGATGAGGATTTCAAACGAACTCTTGTTAAACTCTATCATAATGGCAAAACACAAGCTTCTCTGATCAAAGAGTATGGTGTTTCTCAAACTGCTCTTTCCAGATGGATCAAGCAGTACTCCACCGTTGAAACATCTAATGGTGAAATTCT
>BBZU01000005.1 GCA_001304995.1 Clostridia bacterium UC5.1-1D10
AAAAGTTTGATTGTATTCGGTTTTGAAGGTGTAGATCTTCAAGAATTACATATTTCCGGTGATGATGCGCTCAGGGGACACACCCGTTCCCATTCCGAACACGACGGTTAAGACCTGAGCGGTCGATGGTACTTGGTGGGAAGCTGCCTGGGAGAGTAGATGGTCGCCGGAATCCAGTAAAAAGAACTTCAAAGTCATTTGAAGTTCTTTTTTATATGTTTTGTTTGACAGTAAAATCCATTCGTGATAGAATTGTGCGCATCGACTAAATTTGTCAAAAAGAAAGAAGATGTGCTTATGAAGAAAATAAAATCTCTTTTGGGTTCTGTATTTGGATATGGTTTTCTTTTCGAAATTGTTTTGCTTATTGTGTTTGTGTTAGCCTGTTTTGGTGGTGTTATCATGCACTTTTTTGGGTTTTATTACGAATCTGTATGGAAACTGATGCTCTTTTTTATCTTATCCGGATTGGTTGGATTGCCTTTGGAATTGGTTGCAAAAGGAGTACCCAAAGCACTTTTTGGCGTTTAATAAAATTTCTGTTGGTTTTGCCAGAGGAATATTTTTCATTTTAGATGTGTTATCGACAATGGTATCTATGATTGTAGTAGACTATTTTATAGAAAGTGTTTCTGCAACATTGCGGTCTGTGGTTGTGATTGCAGTAATCATTGCAATTCTTTCTGTTAAAGATATTGGAAAACCCAAAAAAGAAAACGTGGAACTGTAAGAAGAACCTTACAGTTCTTTTTTATAGGCAAATATTGAAGAATTCATAGGCAGATTGTATACTAGAAGAAATCATCGGAAAGGGGAGGACGAATATGGAGGATGTTTTACAGGGGCTGAATGCAGCGCAATATGAGGCGGTTACCACGACGGAGGGAATGGTGCGTGTCATTGCCGGAGCCGGTTCTGGGAAAACCCGTGCTTTGTCGCGGCGTTTTGCCTATCTGGTCAATGAAATCGGGATTTTGCCGGGGAATATCCTCTGTGTGACCTTTACCAACAAATCAGCCAATGAAATGCGTCAGAGAATCCATTTGCTGACGGGGGATAATGACACAGGATATATCAATACTTTCCATGGTTTCTGTGTTTCCGTATTGCAGGAGGACAGCTATGCGGTGCAGTATCCAAAGAGTTTTCTGGTGCTGGATCATGCGGATATTGACGCTATGCTGAAAATTATTTACGAAGAACGCGGGCTGACTCTGCGCAATATGACATTCAGTAAAGCCAGAGATATGATCGAAATCCGCAAATTAAAAAAAGATCCGTTGTATTATCTGGATTTGATTCAGATGTCTTTGGAAGAATTGCAGGAAAAATATAAAACAGCCGTAGAAACACAGGACATTATCTTCTATGGTTATTTGTATCAGCAGAAAAAATGTTTTGGGCTGGATTATGATGATTTGATTCTTTTTACCCTCTATATTTTTGAGCAGAATGAGGAAATCCGGGAAAAATGGCAAAAACGGCTGGAATATATCATGATCGATGAGTTTCAGGATATTGACAAACTACAATATCGTTTGATGGAAGTGCTTTGTGGGTATCATAAAAACCTTTTTATTGTAGGAGATCCAGATCAGACCATTTACACATGGCGTGGCGCTGATGTGAAGTTTTTGTTGGATTTTGACAAGCATTTTCCGGGTGTGAAAACCATTATGATGATGGAAAATTACCGTTCTACACCGGAAATCCTTTCTGTGGCAAATTCGCTTATAGCCAAAAATCAAAATCGTATGCAGAAAGATTTGCTGCCAACTCTTCCCGGCGGAAAACCTGTCCTTTGTCATCATGGAAAAACGGCAGAAGAAGAGGCAATATGGATGGCGAAGAAAATAGAAGAACTGCATCAAGATGGAGTTCCTTACAGAGAAATAACCATTCTATATCGTGCCCATTATCTGACACGAACCGTTGAGGAGGTTTTTCTCAAGGAAAAAATTCCCTATACCATTTACAGCGGCATCCAGTTTTTTGGACGGATGGAAATCAAAGACGCCCTTTCTTATTTGCGTATGCTGGCATATAAGGATGATTTGTCCTTTGCAAGGATTGCCAATGTTCCTAAACGGAATTTAGGAGAACGGCGTATGGCGTTTTTGCGAGAATATGCGGAACAGAACCAATGCAGTTTATACGATGCGCTGCGGAAAAATCTGGAGCATGAGATGATGAAAGGAACAAAGGCGGCAAGTTTTGTATCTTTGATTGAAAATCTGGCATCCAATGTGGCGGAAAGACCTGTTTCGGAAGTCTTATCGGAAATTCTGGATATGAGCGGATATGAAAAAATGCTGCGTACAGAAGGCAGTCAGGAGCGTTTGGACAATCTGGCGGAATTGAAACAGTCCATTTATGAATACGAAACCACATGCGGCGAGGAAGCCACATTGGAGCATTATTTGACCCATGTGGCGTTATTTACCAACAGTGACCTGGAGAGCGGAAAAGACCAGGTGCGCATGATGACGGTGCATTCTGCAAAAGGTCTGGAGTTTCCATATGTCTTTTTGTGTGGCATGAATGAAGGGATTTTCCCTTCCAGAAAAACAAACACAAAACAGGCCATGGAAGAAGAACGTCGTCTGGCTTTTGTAGCAGTTACCAGAGCGGAAAAGGGCCTGTTCCTGACAGAAGCAGAGGGGCGGAACTTTGATGGTTCCATGCGGTATCCTTCCCGTTTTTTGCTGGATATTGACGAAAAATATCTGACTCATACGGAACCTTTGGCGAAAGACAGATATGCGGAAGCGCGATGCTATATTGCAGGAAAAGAGCGATATTTGGAGGAGCAGGAAAAAGGTGCAAGTTTCATTTCAGGAGATCGGATTCAACATCCTATTTTCGGAAAAGGGTCTATATTGGAGGTGGACACAGAAAGAGGAGCGTATTTGATCCGTTTTGATGAAATGGAGACCTTCAGAAGTATTTCTATACGGGCAAAGCTGGAAAAAATTGACTTTTAGTGCATATATAATAGGAAAATTAGAAAATAATTTACTAAAATATTTCCTGATGAGATTTACGAAAACAAAAAAGAGGCAGAGAAATATATTATTCCTCTACCTCTAATTTCGTTAAGGCATATTCGATACATAAAAGAATCAGTTCGTTTCTGGTGCGTCCTGTGTTGTTTGCTGCATGATCCAGTTTTTTCACGATTTCCATGGGAAGTCTTGCAGAAACAACAGATGTTTCGCCATAGTTCTTTTTTTACTTTCACAACAAATTTTTCTTTTTCCATAAATTTCACCTCATATGTAAGCAATTCAAATTCTGTACTAATACTATATTACAATGGTAAACAGGTTTTGAAAAGAGGTAAAAACTTAAGAAATTTTACGAAAACAAAGGAAAAATATTCTGATGTATTTTTTTGTAAGCATTGCAACTCTATACAATATCACTGTATTTCCTATCAAAATACTTTGCTTTTTTGGTGTATTTATACTGTAATAGAAAAAACAATTAAGAAAAATTAAAGATGGCGGGAATTGTGTAAAAAAAATCCCAGATTCTTTCCCAGAAACATACAAAAAATCCCCCTTTTTCATGAATGGAAAAGGGGGATTCTATTGTGCAATTTATAAAGAATAGCATTCATATCGTTTTGCGATGCAAATACCTGTGGTACCAGGCCCTGTATGAGAGGCGATGGTGGCACCAATCTGAAGGGGAGATACCAGTTCCAACTGCGGCAGTTCCGCTTTCAGTAATGCTTCGGTGGGGACGATTTCTTCAGTCAAATCAGTGATACCTATCATAGCAATATAATCAGCGGGATTTTCACCACTTTTCTGGAAATGTTCCACAGTCAGTTTCACCAGTTCCGCAATGCCTTTTTTGCGGCTGCGTGTGGCACCGCCTACATGGATTTCGCCATCCCGTAATATGATGATGGGTTTGATTTTTAGAATATTGCTGGATAATGCGGCGATTTTACCGATTCTGCCGCCGTGCTGCAAATGAGTCAGGCCGCCAATCATAAATATGATACGGGTATCTTTCTTTGCCTGTTCCAAATAGGAAACCACTTCTTCCAGGGATTTTCCGTCCTGCTGCATCCGTGCTGCTTCCATCAGGAGCAGTGCCTGAGAGCCGGTGGCGTTGTAGCTGTCTACAATGTGTATTTTGGCTTCTGGAAATTCTTCTTCCAGCATAAGTTTTGCTGTCAGTGCTGACTGCATGGAACCGCTGAGTGTATGGGTAATATGCAGGCTCAGAATGTCTTTCCCTGCTTGGAGTGCAGGTGTAAAAGCCTCTACAAAGTCGTGGACAGAGGGCAGGGAAGTTTTGGGAAATCCTTTTTCCTCTATCAAATGATGGTAGAAATGTTCCAGTGTCAGTTCCTTTAATTCTTTCATATATGTTTTTCCGTCAAAAGAAACGTAAAAAGGAACTGTGGAAATATGATAGGAGTTTTGTGCCTCAAGGGTTAAATCACAGGCACCGTCACTGAAAATTTGAAATGAATGCATGAAGTCCGTCCTTTCATTGTGTGGATATCAATACCAACTGATACTACTATAACAGAAGAAAACAGGGAACGCAATAGAGAATAACGGATAATCTAGTATAAAAAACTATATGAGTGGAGAAAGCTTGAAAATAAAAGGTTTTTTAAGAGGGGATATATTTTTTGTCGAAGGATTAAAGATTCTCAGTGTAATATTTTCATAAAAATACTAAGGGATACCTTGTCAAACCATAAAAAAGTTGATAAACTTTGATTACGGTAAAGCGATGATGGAAATTTCACATGATGCCATAGGCAAAACGTGCGACAGAGGGAATTTTCTTTGAACGGATCAGGAACGTGCCCTCTGTATTTTTATCATAGAATACCGAAATGAATACAATAAGGAGGTGAGAGAGATGAAGCGACTGTTAAAAATTATTATCAGCTTGTTGGTTACGGCGGCAATGTTTGCCATTGTTCATCTGGTGCTTCAGCTGAATGTGTTCCATTTCAGCAGCCCTAACCGTTTTGCGGCGTACTTTCCGGCAGGATTGGCAATTTTATTCGGACTCATATTTTACTTTATTATCTCGTCGTCAGTGACAGATCTGCTGATGAAGCGTTTATCCCAGACAGAAGAAAAACTTTCCAGAATGAATGTGAAAGAACTGGTCTTTTCCGTTTTCGGCTGCCTGATCGGTTTGGTGATTGCCAATCTGATTGGTCTGGCTTTCAGCGGCTTTGGCCCTATGGGGACATTCATTGTGGTTCTGCTGAACATTCTGTTTGGTGTGCTGGGGTTCCGTGTGGCGAGAAAGAAAAAAGATGAGGTTAATGTGACTAATCTGCAGCGTATTCTGATACAGCAGAATCCCATGAAGCAGGAAAGTGAAATCTACGGCAGACCGAAGATTCTGGATACCAGTGTTATCATTGATGGCAGAATTATGGATCTGCTCCAGACAGGTTTTATTGAAGGGAAAATCATCATTCCCGATTTTGTACTAGAAGAGCTGCGCCACATTGCTGACTCTGCTGATGGCCTGAAACGCAACAGAGGACGCAGGGGTCTGGATATTCTGAATGAAATTCAAAAACAGCTTATGGTTCCCGTAGAAATTCAGGAGTTTACCACATCCCAGCCCATGGAAGTGGATTCCATGCTGCTGAAGATGGCAGAAAGCTTGGATGCTTTTGTGGTGACCAACGACTTTAACCTGAATAAAGTAGCGGAGTTCCAGGGTGTTCGTGTTTTGAATATCAACGAACTGGCAAATGCCATCAAGCCTGTGGTACTTCCCGGGGAAGAAATGCAGGTGACCATCATCAAAGCTGGCAAAGAACCCGGACAGGGTGTTGCGTATTTGAATGACGGTACTATGATCGTTGTAGATGGCGGCAATAAATTCATCGGGGAAACCAAAAATGTAGTGGTGACCAGTGTATTGCAGACTGCCGCAGGCAGAATGATCTTTACAAAAATGGTAACAGCGGCTTAAAGAGAGAAGGGAGGCGTAAAAAATTTGCGCCTCCTGTTTTTTGGAAGGAGAATGACCATGGGGGAAAAACTTCGCTGCACAGCCATCATCATGGCGGCAGGAAAAGGAAAACGGATGCAGACAGCAGTCAGCAAACAGTTTTTACCCGTTTGCGGAAAAGAAATTCTGGCGTGGACAGTGGATGTCTTTGAGAAAAGTCCTTTGGTAGACAAAATCCTGCTTATGGCAAGTGCAGACGGCAAGGAAGATGTGCAGAACCTTTGGAACAACTATGGATGGAAAAAAGTTGCCGCTGTGCTGGAAGGCGGCAAGGAACGGCAGAATTCTGTGGCAAATGGTCTGGCGGCTGTGGGAGAAGATACAGATATTGTGCTCATCCATGATGGCGTGCGTCCTTTTGTGACAGAAGAAATGATTGCAGATAGTATTGCAGCAGCACAGGAATATGGCGGCGCTGTCATTGGTGTACCTGCAAAAGACACCATCAAAGTTTGTTCTGCGGATGGTCTGGCTGTGGAAACACCGGACAGAAGCACATTATGGCAGATTCAAACGCCCCAAACTTTTCAGCGGAATCTCATTGTCAATGCCTATGAGAAAGCGGACAAGGATGGTTTTCTGGGAACAGACGACGCTTCTGTGGCAGAATTTGCGGGACATCAGGTAAAGGTGGTCATGGGCAGCTATCGCAATATTAAAATTACCACCAAAGAAGATCTGGTCATTGCGGAAGCATTTTTAAAGGAGGAAGGTCATTGAAGGCAGTAGAGATTTATACAGACGGTGCCTGTTCCGGAAATCCCGGTGCAGGAGGGTATGGCGTGGTGCTTCTTTATGGCAGTGCCAGAAAGGAATTGTCAGAAGGCTATCGTCTGACAACCAATAACCGTATGGAAGTTCTGGCAGTTATCAAAGGATTGGAAGCATTGAAAGAGCCTTGTCAGGTGACCCTTTACAGCGATTCCAAGTATGTGGTTGACGCCATCCAAAAGGGCTGGGTGAAAAAATGGAAAGCCAATGGATGGTACCGCAATAAGAAGGAAAAAGCCTCTAATGTGGATTTATGGGAACGTCTGCTGGTGCAGCTGGAACGCCATCAGGTTACATTCCAATGGGTAAAAGGCCACGCGGATAATCCAGGAAATGAACGCTGTGATGAACTGGCAAGAGGTGCCATTGCGGCAGGCAATCTGTTGGAGGACGAAAATTATCAAATGCCCTGAAATACTGGCTTTTCTTGTCGTACAATGTAATATAAATGAAAACTCTGAAGGGGAAATATAGATTGACACTACTAGAAATATATGGTAGTATCGGAATGTAACAAATTTTTTATTTTTTTCCAAGTAGGAGGATTTCATCAATGAAAAAAGGTACAGTAAAATGGTTTAACGCAGAAAAAGGTTTCGGTTTTATTTCCGTTCCCGGCGAAGATGATGTATTCGTACATTTCTCCGCAATCCAGGCTGATGGTTACAAAACTCTGGAAGAAGGCCAGGAAGTAGAATTCGAAGTAGTACAGGGTGCAAAAGGCCCTCAGGCTGCAAACGTAGTAAAGGCTTAATCAATCTTATTTATAGTCCGTTGATGCAGTTTTGCATTGAGAAATATAATATAACATCGGTTAGTCACAAAAGCCCCGCGGTATGCCGCAGGGCTTTTTTGTGCGAAAAATCGCGGAAAATAGACATTTTTTTCCGTACATTGATTGCATCAAAACATCTGCTGTGATAGAATACTATGATGTACGTATGAAAAGTGAATGGAGATGGAGAAATTAACTTATGAAACAGAGAATTGAAAACATTAGAAATGTTGCCATTATTGCTCACGTAGACCATGGCAAAACCACACTGGTAGACCAGATGCTGCGCCAGAGCGGTATTTTCCGTTCCAATCAGGTGGTACAGGAACGTGTTATGGACAGCGGCGATATCGAAAGAGAACGCGGCATTACTATTTTGTCTAAGAATACTGCCGTTCATTACGGCAATACCAAAATCAATATCATTGATACACCGGGACACGCGGACTTCGGCGGCGAAGTAGAACGTGTATTGAAAATGGTAGACGGTGTTGTACTGGTGGTAGACGCTTTTGAAGGCCCTATGCCCCAGACAAAATTTGTACTGCGCAAAGCACTGGAACTGAACCACCCCGTTGTGGTTTGTGTAAATAAAGTGGACAGACCAGAAGCACGTCCCGCAGATGTGGTGGACGAAGTTCTGGAACTGTTTATGGAACTGGATGCAAATGATGATCAGCTGGATTCTCCTTTTGTATTCGCGTCTGCAAGAGGCGGCTATGCTTCCGAAGACCCCGAAGCAAGAGAAGGGGATATGAAACCCCTGTTTGAAGCCATCATCAACCACATTCCCGCTCCCGAAGGTGATGTGGAAGCACCTTTGCAGGCATTGATCTCCACCATCGATTACAGCGAATATGTAGGCAGAATCGGTGTTGGTAAAATTGAAAATGGTACCATCCATGTCAATGACGAAGTGGTGGTATTGAATATGCACAATACAGAAACACAGAAAAAGGTTCGTATCACAAAGCTGTATGAATTTGATGGCTTGCAGCGTGTAGAAGTGAAAGAAGCAAGTGTGGGCAGCATTGTTGCACTCAGCGGTATTGAAGATATCATGATCGGCGACACCATCTGCTCTCCTCTGAAACCGGAAGCACTGCCTTTCGTAAAAATTTCCGAACCTACAATTTCCATGACATTCTCCGTAAATGACAGTCCTTTTGCGGGAACAGAAGGAAAATTCGTAACATCCCGTCACCTGCGTGACAGACTGTACAAGGAACTGAACACAGACGTCAGCCTGCGTGTAGAAGATACAGATTCCATGGATGCGCTGAAAGTGTCCGGTCGTGGGGAACTGCATCTATCTATCCTTATTGAAACACTGCGCAGAGAAGGCTATGAATTCCAGGTTTCCAAACCTGAAGTTCTGTTCCATGAAATCGACGGCAAAAAATGTGAACCTATGGAAGCGGTTACCATTGATGTACCCGAAGAATTTGTGGGCAGTGTCATTGAAAAACTGGGCGGCAGAAAAGGTGAAATGACAAACATGTATCCCGCGAAAGGCGGATACACTCGTCTGGAATTCTCCATTCCTGCTCGTGGTCTGATTGGTTACCGCAGCGAATTTATGACAGATACAAAAGGTAATGGTATCCTGAACTCTGTATTTGATGGATATGAAGCATATAAAGGAGAAATCCCTACACGTTCTCAGGGCTCTCTGGTTGCTTTTGAAAGCGGCGAAGCCATCACTTATGGTCTGTATAACGCCCAGGAAAGAGGGGATCTGTTCATCGGTGCCGGTGTAAAAGTTTATGAAGGTATGATCGTCGGCAGAAACGCGAGAGCAGATGATATGGATATCAACGTATGTAAGAAAAAACAGCTGACCAATACACGTTCCTCTGGTTCTGACGAGGCGCTGCGTCTGACACCGCCCATCCAGATGTCTTTGGAACAGTGCATGGAATTCATCAGTGATGATGAACTGCTGGAAGTAACACCTGTGAGCCTGCGTATGCGGAAAAGAATTTTGGACTGCAACCAGCGCAGAAAATTCAGAATTCACGGGAAATAAACATGTTGTGACAATAATAAGAGGTGCGATATGGCGGCAAGAACGAAAGGAAAAAGTTCATTTGTAAAACAGGCAGCGATTCTGGCATCGGCAGGGATGCTGGTGCGTTTTCTGGGCTTTGTCTATCGTCTGCCCCTGACCAATATGCTGGGGGACGAAGGAAACGGCATCTATGGCATGGGGTATTATATCTATACCTTTTTGCTGATTCTGTCTTCCGCAGGTTTGCCTGCTGCCATTTCCAAACTGGTTTCCGAACGTTTGGCACTGCGGCAGTACCGTAACGCCCATAGAGTATTCCAAACCTCTTTGATTGTTTCGGCATCACTTGGCACGATTTTTGCCATTTTGATGGCTTTGACAGCCAGACAGACAGCGGCACTGGTGAAAACACCGGACAGCTATTATTGTATTTTGTCCCTCTGTCCGACACTGATCATCGTTGCCATCATGTCCGTGTACCGCGGATACTTCCAAGGTATGAATACCATGGTGCCCACAGCCATTTCTCAAATTGTGGAACAGATTTTTAACGCCTTTTTCAGCGTATATCTGGCATATATCTTCCTGGGAATGTTTATTCCCGAAGGAGAAACGAAAAATATCGCTTTGGGTGCAGCCGGCGGTACCATGGGTACCGGTATTGGCGCATTGGCAGGTCTGGTTATTGTATTCATCAGTTATATGATGATTCGTCCTTATCTGCTGCGTCGGGCGAAAATCTGTCGTCAGCCTTATGAAGAAACCAGAACAGAACTGGTGAAACGGCTCATGGGTACAGCTTGGCCCATCATTGTCGGTACAGCTGTATTCAGTATGACCAACCTTATCGATATTGGTATGGTTATGCGGATTTTGACAGCTTCCGGCTATTCTGAAACCGATGCTACTGTTTTATATGGTCAGCTTTCCGGGAAATATGTAACACTGACAACACTGCCCGTTGCCATTTCCTCATCCATTGCCACAGCAGTGCTGCCCAGCATTGCGGCATCCAACCGTTTGGGTGAGCGAAAACAGGTGAATCGGAAAATGAATCTGACTATGCGTATTTCCATGATTATTTCCGTTCCTGCGGCAGTAGGTATCGGTGTGCTTGGCCCTCAGATCATTGCTATGTTGTTCCCGAAGGCTTCCGATGGCGGCGTTTTGCTGACAGTTGGTGCCATCTCTATTATATTCCTGGCTTTGTGCCAGACAGCAACGGGGGATTTTGCAGGGCATTGGACACATCCGGGTGCCTGTTGTAGGTGCGCTGTTGGGTGCGGTGATGAAAGTGATCCTCAACGCAATTTTGATCCCCATTCCTGCGTTGAATATCATCGGCGCCGTATTGTCCACCACCGGCTGTTATGTGGTTGCGTCTATCTTTGATGTTTTTATGCTGTCACGGATTACGAAAGTGCGTTTTGACTTTAAACGTATTTTGGTGAAACCTATCCTTGGCTCCATCGTCATGGGCATCGCGGCATTGGGCGTGTATTATGGTCTGTACCATTTTGTACCCAGCAATACCCTTTGTACATTGGTTGCTATTGTATTGGCAATGGTGGTTTATGGCGTGATTATGCTGATTATCGGCGGTATTCAGGAAGAAGATTTGCAGTCTATTCCTATGGGCGGCAGACTGATCCGTCTGAGCAAAAAAATGCATTTGATGTAAACAATGGCTCTTTTGCCGTAAGGCAAAAGGGCTTTTTTGTATATGGTTTTTATGCTATAATAAAAGTAATTGTTTTTGTCAGAAAAAACGAAAGACAGAAGAATATCAAGAAAAAATTTACGAAAAAAGAGGTGAGAATATGTTCGATATTGCGGAAGAATTGAAGAAACTCCCACAGAAACCCGGTGTATATCTGATGAAAAATGAAGCCGGAGAAATTATCTATGTGGGAAAAGCCATTAACCTGCGGAATCGGGTACGCCAGTATTTCCAAAGCAGTCGGAACCATACGGCAAAGACACGTACCATGGTGCCTCATATCAAAGAATTCGAATATATTGTCACTGATTCAGAAATGGAGGCTTTGATTCTGGAGTGTACCCTCATCAAAAAGCATAGCCCCCATTATAATATCATGCTGAAGGATGATAAGACTTATCCTTATATCAAAGTGACGGTGCAGGAGGACTTTCCCAGGATTTTTGCCACACGCAGACGGGAAAAGGATAAAGCCAAGTATTATGGCCCCTTTACGGATGTGCTGGCAATGAAGGAAACGGTGGAAACCCTCCACAAACTGTTTCCTATTCGAAAATGCAAAAAGGTCTTTCCCAGAGATATCGGAAAAGAGCGTCCTTGTCTAAATTACCATATTGGTCAATGCTTAGCGCCATGCAGCGGCAATGTGACAAAAGAGGAATACGGTGCTTATGTGAAAGATGCCATGGATTTTCTGGAAGGCAGACATGATGATATTCGTAAGCGCATGGAAGCGGAAATGATGGAAGCGGCGGAAAAAATGGAGTTTGAAAAAGCTGCTGCACTCCGGGATAAGATTATGGCTATCCAAAGTGTGGCGCAGAAACAGAAAATGGCGAACATGTCCTTGCAGGAAGCAGATGTTATTGCCTTTGTACGGGCATTTTCTCAGTGTCTGGTACAGGTGTTCTTCATTCGGGATGGCCAAATGACTGGCAGAGAAAATTTCAATTTGTCCGCACCGGAAGAACAGAGCCGCAGTGAGGTTATGACTGCTTTTGTGGAGCAGTTTTACAGCGGTACTGCACATATTCCCAAAGAAATCATCTTGCAGGAGCCGCTGACACCGGAAGAAGCACCCCTTTTGGAAGCATATCTGGCAGAACGCAGAGGCAGTAAAGTCACCATTACCGTGCCCATCAAAGGGGAAAAACAGAAGCTGGTGGAACTGGCTTACAAAAACGCCAATATCGTCTTTGAGCAGTTTGGTGAGAAAATGAAACGGGAAGAACAGCGTACCAAAGGCGCCATGGAAGAAATCCGTCTAGCCCTTGGACTGCCACAGATGCTCCATCGTGTGGAAGCATACGATATTTCCAATACACAGGGTTTTGCTTCTGTTGGTTCTATGGTGGTTTTTGAGGATGGCAAGGCAAAATACAGCGATTACCGCAAGTTTAAGATTAAAACAGTAGTAGGTCCCAATGACTTTGCTTCCATGCAGGAAGTGATTACCCGTCGTCTGAATCATGCCATCAGAGAAAAATCAGAAGGGAAAAGCAGCAGCTTTACCCGATTGCCGGATTTGATTCTCATGGACGGTGGCAGAACCCAGGTGCATGCAGCTGAGGAAATTTTAGCAGAATTTGGTATGGAAATCCCCGTTTGTGGTATGGTAAAAGATGATAAACATCGTACCAGAGGGCTGTTTTTCCAGGAAAAAGAAATTTCCATGCCTCTCACATCAGAAGGATTTCGTTTGGTGACAAGAATTCAGGATGAAGTCCATCGCTTCGCCATTACCTATCATCGCAAACTGCACCAGCAGCAGTCTTTGCATTCTGCATTAGATGAAATCAAAGGCATTGGCCAAGTAAGGCGAAAAGCATTGATGCGTCATTTCGGTTCTGTGGAAAAAATCGCAGAGGCGGAAGTGGCGGATTTGCTGGAAGTGGAAGAAATGAATATCCCCGCGGCGGAAGCAGTTTACGCTTTCTTCCGTGGAATCGACATAGAGAAAGAAAAATCGGCAGCTCAGTCAGAGTGAAAGGAGTGCGGATATGTATTCGGCATCAATCAAGAAATTTTTGGAACATTTTAATTTGGAAAATATTCTGCCGGAAATCAATTTGGACGGCAGAGTTATCAATCGAAAAGAAGTCAATCGTCCTGCTCTGCAGCTGACAGGATTTTATGAACGTTTTGATAATGACCGGGTGCAGATCATCGGTCGGGTAGAACACAGTTATCTGCTGACCCTTGACCCGGAACAGCGCAGACAGGCCATTTGCCATCTGTTTGAATTTCATATTCCCTGCCTGATCATCTGCAAGAATCTGGAAGTTTTCCCGGAAATGCTGTACTATGGCAGAAAATATGGAATTCCCATTTTCCGCAGCAAAGACACTACCACCAATTTTGTGGCAGAACTGATTGCGTGGCTCCATAATGAATTGGCAGAACGGGAAACCATCCATGGCGTTCTGCTGGATATTTACGGGGAAGGCGTTCTGATTACTGGTGACAGTGGTATTGGCAAAAGTGAAACAGCCCTGGAGCTTATCAAACGTGGCCATCGTCTCATTGCCGATGACGCGGTGGAAATCAAAAAGATTGCTGACCGGACACTGGTAGGTACCTGTCCGGAACTGATTCGTTATCTCATTGAACTGAGAGGTATCGGCATCATCAACGTAAAAGAACTGTTTGGTGTCGGTGCGGTAAAACTGAAAAAGACCATTGACCTTGTGATCCGTTTGGAAATGTGGGATGGTACACCGGGGACTTATGACCGCATTGGTCTGGATGAGGAATACATTGATATTTTGGGGAATAAAGTGCTTTGTAACACCATTCCCATTCGTCCTGGCAGAAATGTTGCTGTCATTTGTGAATCGGCAGCCATCACTAACCGTCAGAAGAAAATGGGAACCAACACTGCCAAGGAACTGGAACAGCGGATTTTGGCAAGTATGCAAAAATCGGAGGAATAAACCATGATGGAAGAATTGAAGAAAAGGCTGTTGGATTTGTTGGGAGAAGAAGGATTTCGCACAGAGGAAAGCATGGCGAAGCACACCACCTTTAGAACCGGCGGCCCGGCAGATTTGTTTTTGATGCCCCAGAATCGGACAGAACTGAAAGAAAGTATTGCCCTTTTAAGAGAATATAACGTGCCTTATCTGGTAATTGGTAATGGCAGCAACCTATTGGTGGGTGATGGTGGTATTCGTGGTGCAGTAATCCAGCTTTATCAGCGCATGCAGAATATCTCCGTAGAAGGTACAGAAATGACACTGGATTGCGGCGCACTGCTGTCTGCGGCAGCAGCACAGGCGGCAGATGCTTCTCTGGAAGGACTGGCCTTTGCATCCGGCATTCCCGGTACTTTCGGCGGTGCTGTTGTTATGAATGCAGGCGCTTATGGCGGAGAAATGAAGGATGTGCTTCTTTCCGCAGATGTGCTGACAGCGGATTTGGAAGTAAAAACAATCCCTGTGGAAGAACTGGATTTGTCCTACCGTCACAGTATTGTACCTGAAAAAGGATACATTGTGTTGGGTGGCAAATTGCAGCTGAAAAAAGGAAATGAACAGGAAATTCGGGAACGAATGGCAGAACTGGCACAGCAGCGTCGGGAAAAGCAGCCTTTGCAGTATCCCAGCGCAGGAAGTACCTTTAAGCGTCCTGAAGGATATTTTGCAGGAAAACTTATCAGCGATGCAGGACTGAAGGGCAAGACCATCGGCGGCGCTCAGGTTTCTGAAAAACATGCCGGCTTTATCGTGAATATCGGCGGTGCCACCACAAAAGATATTCTGGATTTGATTGCTTTCTGCCAGAAAACAGTGCAGGAACAGTTTGGCGTAACATTGGAAACAGAAGTGAAGATTGTTGGGGAACGGTAAGAGATACGAAAGAGAGGTGTATCTTGTATGCGGTTTGTAATTGTAACAGGTATGTCGGGGGCAGGGAAAACCTCCGCACTGAAATTTTTGGAAGACATCAACTATTTTTGTGTAGATAATATGCCGCCCGCACTTTTGCCGAAGTTTGCGGAACTTTGTTATGAACAGGACGGCGGTTTTGAGCGGGTTGCCATCGGGATAGATATTCGCGGCGGCAAGCTGTTTTACGACCTGTTTTCTGTGCTGTTTGAGATGCAGGAAAATGGTTATGATTATGAAATCCTGTTCCTTGATGCGTCTGATAGCGTACTCATCAAACGGTATAAGGAAACCAGAAGAAGTCATCCTCTCTCCAGACGGGGTTCTATCGAAGAAGGCATTTCCAAAGAACGGGAAATGCTGCGGGAAGTGAAGGCAAAGGCAACTTATATCATCGATACCAGCAAGGTTTGACAAGAGAACTGAAAGAACAGATCAATCGTATTTTCCGGGATGATGAGAAATTTGAAAGCCTTGTGATTACTGTTTGTTCCTTTGGCTTCAAATATGGCATCCCTGCGGACAGTGATTTGGTATTTGACGTACGTTTCCTGCCGAATCCGTACTATATCCCGGAACTGAAAGAATTGTCTGGTAATGACAGCCCTGTCAGTGATTATGTCATGAGCTTTGCCGAAAGCCGCGAATTTCTGGACAAGCTGGTGGATATGCTGGAATTTTTGATTCCGCACTATATCAAAGAAGGTAAGAACAGTCTGGTCATCAGCATTGGCTGTACCGGCGGCAAACATCGTTCCGTAACGCTGGCAAATGCCCTTTTCACAGAGCTGTGCCAGAAGGAACATACGGTGCTGCTCAAGCATAATGATGTGGAAAAAGACGCAAAGAGAAAAGGTTGATGGAAAAAGAGTGAGACGGAGAGAAAACTATGACAGAAACAGCAAATTTGTCATTTTCCTATAAGGTAAAAGAGGAGTTGTCCGAACATTTTGGGAATGCCCGCCATTGTCAAATTGCAGAATTGTCTGCCATTGTAAATATATGTGGAGGGATTGCCTGTTTTGGCAAAAGTTTTTGTTTAAAAATACAAACAGAGAATTTTTTCGTTGCGAAAAAGTGCTTTACATTATTACAAAATACTTTTAATATTAGAGTTGATATATCTGTACGTTCGGGCGGTAAAAGACGACGGATTTATCTGCTCCTGATTCGCAATGCTGACGATGCAGCACGTGTGCTTATGGCAACGGGCATTTTACATAAGGACAGAGAACAGACAGTGACTTTTGATCGGATTTATCCGCCTGTGACAGCAGCAGTCTGTTGCCGACGGGCATACCTGCGCGGTGCGTTTCTTGCATCAGGTTCCGTGAATAATCCTGAAAAGAATTATCATTTGGAATTTGTTGTAAACAGTCCGCTTCTTGCGGCTGATCTGCAAGAGATGGTCAATTCCTTCGATTTGGAAGCAAAGACCGTTACGCGTAAGGATCATGAAGTGATATATCTGAAAGAAGGAGAACAGATTGTTGACCTTTTGAATGTGATGGAAGCGCATCTGGCATTGATGGAACTGGAAAATGTTCGGATCGTGAAGGAAATGCGCAACGATATCAATCGTAAAGTAAACTGCGAAACAGCGAACTTGAATAAAGTTGTAGGAGCCGCAGTAAAGCAGCTGGAGGACATTATGTTCATTCAGAGTACCATGGGGCTGCAAAAATTGCCGCCGCAGCTGGCAGAGCTGGCAGAGGCGCGTTTGCAATATCCGGAGAAAAGTCTGAAAGAACTGGGAAGTTGTTTGTCGGAGCCCTTAGGGAAATCCGGCGTGAATCACCGGCTGCGTAAGATCAGTGCCATCGCAGAAACTTTGAGAGAGGGTAAAGGTGAAGGAAAATGACAGAAAAGACAGTTATCATCAAATCAGCACTGGATGCAAGACAAGTAGCTTTCTTCGTACAGACAGCCGGCAAATTTCAGAGCGATATCAAGATTGCCATTGAAAACAAAAAAGTAAGTGCAAAAAGCATCATGGGCATCATTGCTTTGGAAATGGCAGAAGGTCAGCGCGCAAATATCCTGGCAGAAGGCAGCGACGAAGAAGCAGCTGTAAACGAATTGGCAGCAGCATTATCTTAAACCGGAATTATTTCATTTATTATTTATTCTACAAAAGAGCATTTGAGATCTTATAGAAAGCAGCACTTGTGGAATACACAGGTGCTGCGTTTTTATTGCAATTTTGCGGGATTTCATGTATAATATATTAGCTGTTTTAACAGCACAAAAACATAATGTGATGAGATGTTCCTTGCGAAGGACGAAAGTCCCACCATCTCAAAAATAAAAAACAGGGGTTTTTTTATGCAAAAAAATGGAAGTAAAACAAGAATGTTGGCGTATACAGCGCTGATCGCAGCAGTATATGCGGTATTGACAGTAGGCGTTGCGCCGCTGAGCTACGGCATGATCCAGATTCGTTTTTCCGAAATACTGGTACTGCTGGCCTTTGTGGACAAACGGTATGCGCCGGGCTTGATTTTAGGCTGTTTCATTGCAAACTGCTTCAGTCCGCTGGGCATGGTAGATGCAATCTTCGGTACTTGCTGTACAGCAGCGGCACTTTACGGCATCACCCATTTCAGCAAAAACTTGTTTATCGCAAGCCTTTGGCCTGTATTCTGCAATGCTTTTCTGGGTGTGGAATACTATTTGCTGCAAAACGCACCACTGTTCTTGACAGCGGGCACCATTGCGCTGGGTGAATTTCTGGCAGTATCCTGTGTGGGATATGTGATCTTCCGTCAGGTTTTGAAAAACGGACGTTTAGTCAGCCAATTGAAAATCGGATAAAAAATAAAAGGGATAGGCCTGAAATATGGTGTATCCCTTTTTTGATGGAAACAGAATGTTCTTTTTTTGCATCCTTACGGCATAAGGTGAAGGGGGAGGGATGGATATGAAGCGAAAAAAACTGGTGTTGGCAGTGTCTGCCGCGGTACTTCTGGGTGGATACACCGTAGGCATTTTTGGACAGACAGAAGGGGATTTGACCCAGAAACAGATAGAAAATCCCAATACATTGGAAAATAAAGAGGACATTGCCAAGAGTGTGTTGGAATCCACGGGACGCAACGGTCAATATGATTTGCAGGATTTAGGAGATGTAACGGTATATCTTGGCAGCGATGTAACTGGAAATCCCCAGGATGCCATCGTCACGGTAAGTTTTGGCCCGAAAAATACCGTGGTTGCCGCTTATACCGCTGACGGGAATGTTTATGAGTATACAGGCGATTTGGGGAATTTTTACGGCGTGCAGAATATCCGTTTTGTCCCTGTACCGGAACTGAAAAAGGAAATCGTTATTGTGCGGGAACAGGTGAATCAATCCTTAGGGTCTTTTGAACAGTCTGATATTCTCCGAGGCTATGTTTTCGATGGGAAAGAGTATCAGGATGTACTCAATACACCACAAAAAATTGAGTCCAGCTGGAATAACCTGTGGAATAAAGGAGAGTTACAGGAACCAAGTCTGTGGCGGCGCGTGACAGAAGAAACGGAAAGCAAATGGACTGGCGGAGATGAACCGTCCCTTACCATTACCCGTTATCAGAGTTATCTGGAATCCGATGATAAAGGGGAAGGGGAAGTGCCGGGGGATGAAACATTTCAGGAAAAAGACAGCCGTGTTGTTGTAGAGCGGTTTTATTGGTCGGATGAATGGAACCGATTTATTCTGGATGAAGCAGTGGAAACAGCCACAGGTCAGCCCGTAGCCATTATTGAAAATCTGGCATCTTCGCCTTATCTATTGGCAGATCTGCCGGATTTCAAGGATTATCGGATTGTGCGAAAAGACGGAACAACGGCTTATGTGGATGCGGAAGAGCTGAAATTTTAATCTTGGAAAGGTATTGACAAATAGGGTTGGAGTGTTATAATAACACTATCGAAAAAGGAAAACCTGTGATTAAGAGGAGTAGTTTTACAGACTGCACTTTCAGAGAGTCGTGGATGGTGGGAAAACGACAGTCAGCGTAAAATGAATGGACTTATGAGGGCGGACGAAAGCGTAAGCGAGTAGTAACCGACGGGAACCGCGCCCGTTACCCTGGCGGACTGCATGAATGTGCAGGCAAAGTGGATGAAATCTCATCAATTTGGGTGGTACCGCAGGATAACCAGTCTTGTCCCATAGGAATATGGCGACAGGACTTTTTTATTGTCGGGAGGGATTTGTATGAATCAGACAGGCAGACGATGGCGTAGCCATTGACAAGGTACAAGGATAAGAAGATAACCCAATATTTTGATTTGATTAAAGGAGAGATTACTTATGAAAAAATGATGGCTTTGGCAATGGCAGCAGTAATGACAATGGCAGCTCTGACAGGCTGCGGCGGCAGCAGCGACAGCGCAAGCGGCGATGTACCTGTAATTGGTATTTCTCAGTATGGACAGCATGCTTCTTTGGATAACTGCCGGGAAGGCTTCCTGCTTGGTCTGGAAGAAAGCGGCTTGGTAGAAGGTGTAGACTATGTGATCGATTATCAGAACGCAGGTTTCGATGATACCATCGCACAGCAGATCGCTCAGAACTTCTCCGCAAACAACGTAGCTCTGATGTGCGGTATCGCAACAAACTCCGCAACAGCTTGCTATGCAGCGGCAGAAGATAAAAACATTCCCGTTATTTTCACAGCAATCACAGACCCTGTGAAAGCAAAACTGGACAGCGGCAATATCACAGGTACCAGCGATAAACTTCCCATCGAAGAACAGCTGAAACTGATCCGTGCGTTGCAGCCCGATGCAAAAACAATCGGTATCCTGTACACCACAAGCGAACCTAACTCTGTTTCCGCAGTAGAAGAATATCAGGCAAAAGCTCCTGAATTTGGTTTCACCATCGAAGCTATCGGCGTTATGCAGCAGTCTGAAGTATTGCAGGCAGCAGATACTATGATTTCCAAAGGCGTTGACTGCATGACAAACCTGACAGACAACAACGTAGTAGGCGTTCTGCCCTCTATTCTGGAAAAAACAAACGATGCAGGCATCCCTGTATACGGTAGTGAAATCGAACAGGTAAAAATCGGGTGTGTGGCATCCGCAGGTATCGAATATGTAGCACTGGGCAAGAGAACAGGCGAAATGGCAGCGAAAATCCTGAAAGGTGAAGCAACAGCAGAAGAAATGCCTTACGAAACCATTACAGATTCTGAAATCTACATCAACCCCGGTGTGCTGGAAACATTGGGTCTGACAGTACCGGAAGATATCGCAGCGGAAGCAATTGATGTAACCGCAGAATAAGAAAAGGCAAGAGAGAGGGTTTTCTGTTATGAATGCAATGATGGAATTATGTATCAGCACGTTGACACAGGGCTTTATATATGCCCTGTTGTCCTACGGCGTATATATCACCTATAAGATTTTGGATTTTCCCGACCTGACTGTTGACGGCAGCTTTCCCCTGGGGGCAGCTGTGACAGCTATCATGCTGGTTAAAGGCGTAAATCCTTTTGTGACACTGCTGGCAGCGCTTTTCATTGGTGCTGTGGCAGGGTTTGTGACAGGCTTTATCCATGTAAAACTGGGTGTAAGAGACTTGCTGGCAGGTATCATCACCATGACAGCATTGTTCTCCATTAACTTGCAGATTGCCGGTTCCAACTTGGCAATCGAACGGAGCATTGACACTATCTTCACTTCCGGCCCTATTATGGCAATCATGGGCAACAGCTCCTTGATTTATCGGAAATTTGTAGTGGCTCTGATTCTGGCAGTGGTTGTGAAACTGATTCTGGACTGGTATTTGAAAACAAAAAGTGGTCTTTTGCTTCGTGCCGTTGGGGATAACGCCACACTGGTTACAACATTGGCAAAAGATAAAGGCAATGTAAAACTCCTTGGTTTGGTCATTGCCAACGCATTGGTTGCGCTTTCCGGCGCAGTTGTTTGTCAGGAACAGCGTGCATTTTCCAGCACCATGGGTACTGGTCAGGTGGTATTTGGTCTGGCGGCAGTTATCATCGGTACCACATTGTTCCGTAAGCTGAGTTTCGTAAAAGCAACAACAGCAGTTCTGGTAGGCAGTGTGTTCTATAAGGCTTGTATCCAGGTTGCAATCAGTCTGGGGCTGCCCGCAAACCTGCTGAAACTGGCAACAGCAGTATTGTTCCTGGTAGTTCTGGTACTGGGCAACAAACAGAAAGGCGGCGAAGATCGTGCTTGAACTGAAACATATCAAAAAAGTATATAATCCGGGCACAGTGACAGAAATGTGTCTGTTTGACGATTTTAATCTGACCGTAAAAGACGGGGAATTTGTTTCCATCGTTGGCAGTAACGGCAGCGGCAAAACATCTATGCTGAATATCATCTGTGGCACCATCCCTATTGAAGGAGGACAGGTTCTCATTGGCGGCAAAGATATTTCCAAAATGAAGGATTTCCAGAGATACCGCACCATCGGCCGTGTGTATCAGAATCCTTCTATGGGTACATGCCCCAATTTGACGATGCTGGAAAATATGTCTTTGGCAGATCATAAAGGCAAACATTTTTGGTCTGGGCTTTGGCATCAATAAAGCAAGAGAAAACTATTACAGAGAACAGCTTTCCATTTTGGGGCTGGGTCTGGAAGATAAAATGCATGTAAAACTGGGTGCATTGTCCGGCGGTCAGCGTCAGGCAGCATCTCTCATCATGTCTACATTGACACCCATTGAATTTCTGATTCTGGACGAACATACAGCGGCGCTGGATCCTAAAACAGCGGAAATCATTATGGAATTGACCCATAAGGTTGTAGAAGAAAAGAAACTGACAGCTATGATGGTTACCCATAATCTGCGCTATGCAGTAGAATATGGCACTCGTCTGATTATGATGGACAAAGGCGGCATTGTTATGGACAAGGCCGATGAAGAAAAGAAAAATACAGATATTGATGGTATTCTGGATGTATTTACTTCCATCAGCATTGAATGCGGTAACTAATTTCAAAAGAAAAAGAAAAGCAGAGAGAAAATCCGAAAGGTTTTCTCTCTGCTTTTTTATGTTCACTGATCTTTCATAATATTCTTAATGGTATCCAGTATCAGATTATATAAGATTTCATATCCGGCATTGCTCAAATGCACGCCGTCGTATTGAAAGCAGGCTTCATAGTCTGCTTTATTTTTTATGGATTGATAGGCGGCAAAAAGATCAATAAGGGGCAAATGATATTCTTGAGCCAGTTTTTTGACGATTTCGCCGTAAAGTTCCAGACGGTCATTGGTGGTGAAAGGATAAAACTCTGTATCTACCATGGAAGGAGGTGTCATCAAAATCACCAGAGGTGTACCGTCGTGAAAAGAATTTCCGGTGGGAAGAGCAAAAATTTCTGTAAGAATCTTTCGCAGATTTTGCTCATATTCATAAGGTGTACGGTATTGTCCTTCATTGAGAGCGCTGTCATTGGAACCAAACAAAATGAATACCATTTGTGGTTTATGCTGAAGGACACTGCCCCGCAGACGTATCAGTGCTTCACGGGTGGTATGTCCATTGATGCCGCTGTTGCGGATTTCCCAGGAATACTGAGGATATTTTTCGGGCAAATCTTTGGCAAGGCGGTAAGGGTAAGTAATGTGTTCCAATACACCGTATCCATAAGTCAGACTGTCTCCAAAGCAGACGATTTTCATTTCTGTATTTGTCATATGTTTTCCACTCCCATCGCATGGTTTTGCCTTGATTGTAAAGGTTTGGGCAGTGTTTGTCAATCATTGGAAAAAAGACTGGGAATGGCGGAAAGGAACTGTTTTTTATATCCACGGCTTACATAGGCATGCTGGTCACTGTGAAAAAACGAAAGTTCCCATGGATTTTTGGTTTTATCCAAATAAGAAATATTGCTCAAATTTACGATAAAGGAACGATGTGTCTGCACCATATAGGAAGACTGCATGGTTTCCCGGATTTTATAAAGGGGCATAGTGAATACCACTTCCTTTGTTCGCAGATGAAAAATGGCTTTTTTCATAACGATTTCAATAAATAAAATTTCCTCATAGGGAAAGCTGTATATCCCCTTCGCTGTGGAAATCTGGCATAGACGCGAGGTAAAAACTTTTGTCTGCTGAAAAAGCAGATGGTAATAATTGATCAGATGTGCCAGTTCCCGCTCTTTTTCAGTGGAAAGGGGAAGCATAAAGATTTCTATAAAATTCCACTGAGGAATCACTTGCAGAATATGGGCAATTTGGGATGAAAGCAGGATCACCGGCGTATGGATGCTGGTTGGAAACTTTCGAAGGAACGTCATAAAACGTTTTGCGTATATAAAATCTGGATCAGGCATAAGCAATACACAATGGATTTTGATCTGCTTGCAAAAGGAAACAGCTTTTTCAAGGGAATTGCTTTCATACAGCACAAAATCGGCACTCTGGCTGCAAATGTTCTGCACCTTTTCGGACGTAACTTTGCTAAAGTTGACCAATAATAGGTGAAACATAATCATTCCTCCCGTAATTTTTCTGAAGTCAAGTTTATCTTATCACACAATGTAAAAAAATGAAAGGCGTATCATAATTTTCATTCTGGAGAATATATTGGAAAAAGGAGGTGGACATGTATGGCAGATTTAGAAAGCCTATGGAAATCACTGCCCCCGGCGCTGGCAAAGATCATACAGGAAAACGGCAGTTGTTCTTTGGAATGTCTGGAAGAAATTCGTCTGCGTTTGGGACAGCCCATACTGCTCAAAGGGAGCGACAGATGGTTTCCTTGCATGACAGGAAATGACAGAAAAAGATATGTTTTTTCAAATTGTGACATGAAGGCATGCATTTCTTTGCTGAGTGCTTATTCCTTATATGCGTTTGCGGAAGAAATCCGGCAAGGTTTTTTGACCATAGAAGGGGGACACCGCATTGGTTTTTGTGGCAAGGCGGTAATGGAAGACGGAAAGATCAAAACACTGCATCCCATTAGTTCTTTGAATATTCGTATTGCCAGAGAAGTAAAGGGATGCGCGGATCATATTCTGCCATATTTATTTGAAGACGGACATTTTTGCCATACCATGATCCTTTCTCCGCCGGGATGCGGCAAGACCACATTACTGAGGGAATTGATTCGGAACTTGAGCAGAGCGGAAGGAGGATATGCCGTAGGTGTGGTGGATGAAAGAGGAGAGATTGCCGGTATGTGCGGCGGCATTGCCCAAATGGATTTAGGCGAATGTACAGATGTGATCAGTGGATGCCCAAAAGCAGAAGGCATGCTGCTTTTGCTGCGGAGTATGTCCCCACAGATTATTGCCGTGGACGAGCTGGGGCGGGAAAGTGATTTTCTGGCGGCTTCAGATTTGATTCACGCTGGTGTGAAACTTCTTTGTACTGTCCATGGCAGCTCCCTGGAAGAATTGGAAAAGCGTGTTTTTCTGGGTGCCATGCTGGCACATCAGGTGGTGGAACGCTTTGTGATCCTATCAGCATTCCAAGGGGTCGGTACAGTGGAAGTAATTTTGGATGGCACGGGACAGGTCATTTATGAAAAAGGAGGGGCGTCATGGTACAAAGCATCGGGATTTGCATGATTCTGGCAGTGACGACACTGACAGGCGCTTATTTTTGTCTGCGGGAAAAGTATCGTTTGCAGGATCTGCGGGAACTGGAAAGAGCCATGGTCGTGATGGAAAGTCAGATTCGTTTTCTGTCTGTGCCTTTGTCAGAAGTGCTGGAAAATATCAGTTACCAGACCGGTGGGCAGGTGGGGATGCTCATGGAGGAAACGGCAAAAGCCATGGCGGAGCGAACAGGAGAGACGGCAGAACAGATTTGGGAAGCGGTCTGGATGCGGCATATATCCCATACCTATTTGTTGGGAGAAGATTATCAGAGCATTTTGCGCTTTGGCAAAACATTGGGGTATTTGGATCAGGAACAGCAGAAAAACAGTACAGAGCTGTTTTTGACGGAATTGCGGCAGAAATGCGGACAGATTGAGCGCAGGCTGGAGAAAAACGGACGGCTTTATTATAGTATGGGATTTTTAGGTGGTTTGATGCTGGTCATTGTGCTGCTGTAAAGAATGGAGGGGAAGAAAATGGATATCAGTATTGTGTTTCGCATTGCCGCAGTGGGAGTGTTGGTGGCGGTGCTCAATCAGGTTTTGCTGCGGGCAGGGCGGGAAGAACAGGCTATGCTTACGACGTTGGCAGGATTGGTGGTTGTGCTTTTTTGGGTGATTCAGTATGTCAGCACACTTTTTGAAACCATGGAAACCATGTTTCGTTTTTAGGAGGGGATGAAGGTGGAAATGGCAGGATTGGCGGCTTTTGGATTGACAGGAACTTTTTTGGCGTTGGTACTGAAAAAAGAAAACCCCCAGTTTGCCCTTTTGACAGCTCTGGCCACAGGTGTCCTTCTCTTTTTGCAGATTTGCAGTCCCTTGGGGGAACTGCTGGATATGCTGCGGCAAATGGCGGAACAGGCAGGCGTTGCGGAAGGATATTTTGGTATTGTGCTGAAGGTCATTGGCATTGCCTACCTTTCACAGTTTGCTTCGCAGCTTTGTGCAGACGCAGGAGAAGGTGCTGTGGCGGCGAAAATTGAATTGGCTGGCAAAGTACTGATTATGGCAATCTCCATTCCTGTGCTGACGGAAGTCCTCCATGTGGTATTAACGCTGGTGTGAAAAGGGGGAGATTCATGAAAAAAATCGGCATGATGGTGTTACTTAGTCTTTTCCTCCTTGCCATGCCAGTGCCAGCTTGGGGTGCTTCCACAGAACTTGCGCCTTATCTGGAAGATTTGAACATGGAACAGATTGACACAGCGGCAGAGGATGCAGTGGAGGATGTGACATTTTCTGAATTGGTGGAAGATGTGCTTACAGGGGAGTTCTCCTTTTCTATGGAAGATCTTTGGGAAAGGTTGGGAGAGGTCGCTTTTGGGGAATTACGGACACAGACAGGATTGATTATGCAGCTCATTGCAGTGTCCATACTGGCCGCTATGCTGCGGCAGGTGAGCGGCTCTTTTTGCGGCAGAGAAGTGGGAGAAATGGGGTTTTACGTCTGTTATATGGTGTTGATTGTAGTCATCATTACCACTTTTTACGACATTACAGCCATGGTGGTGGATCGGGTGGAACAGACGGCGGATATTTTTGGAGCAATGCTGCCTGTTTTTCTGGCATTGGCGGCATCCTCCGGGAATTTGACTCAAACAGCACTGATGGGGCCTACCATGATGGGAGGGTGTACCCTCATTGTATTTTTGCTGAAAAGTGTCATTGTTCCGGTGCTGCTGGCGGCAGTGGCTCTGGAATTGGTAGATCGTCTTTCGGAACAGCCCCTTACAGCAAGATTTGCGGCACTGCTGCGGCAAGGCGTATCTTGGGGGCTGAAAGGACTGGCGGGGGGATTTATGCTGCTGCTGTCTTTGCAGAAGATTGGCGGTGGAGCCGTGAATGGTTTGGCGGTGCGGACAGCGAAGATCGCCGTTAATGCAGTGCCTGTGGTAGGGGACGTCATGGGCGGAGCTGTGGATACGGCTGCGGCAGTGGCGGGGACTATCCGCAGCGGAACATTGGCGGCGGCAGTGATTTTTTTGTTGCTGCTTTGTATTCCATTGGTGGTGAAGCTGGTGGCAATGACATTGATCTTCAAGCTGACAGCGGCGGCAGTGGAATCTGTCTGTGAAGCCCGTCTGGTGGAATGTATCGGTATTGCGGGGGATTATACAGCCCTTTTGTTGGGCGTTGTATTTCTGGTGGAAGTGATGTTCCTGTTTTCCTCTGTGCTGCTGCTGGGCGTGTTGTAGAAAGGAAGTGAGAGGCATGATGGAGGCTTTTACCGCATATATAAAGACTATAAGCGCCTTGACCGTTTTTTCGGTGGCGGTGGGACTGCTGATGCCAAACGGGAACTTTCGGCAGTATACCAGATGGATATTGGGACTCTTGGTGCTTTTGGCGGTGCTGAAGCCTATGCTGGGGCTGTTTCGTCTGGAAGAAATGGATTTTTCCCAATTTTTTGCATTGCCGGAGCAAGAGGTGTCTTATGATGCGGAATTGGGAGAAAATTGGACACGAAAGACAATGGAAAATCAGGTTTTGTCGGAACTGCAAAGGCAGGAGGCAAATGTGGATGGCGTACATATTGGGTGGAATGAAGAAAGCGGACTGCCGGAGGAAATGGAAATCAGCGGAAAAAACTTGCCGGAATCTCTGAAGGAAGATGCGGCAAAAGAATATGGCCTGGAAACAGAAGCTATTACGCTGGTTCCATAACATACAAAAGGGGGAAAGAGGATGAAAAACGATTTTTTGCGCCGTTTGTTCTGCCCGGAAAATAGGCAGGTGCGGATGAAAATGGCGGCAGGGCTTCTCATTGGCATTGCGCTGCTGTTGTGCAGCCGTTTTGTGGAGGGGGAACCCAAGGGGAAAACAGTTGCCGAAACTGTTCAGCAAACCACGGGAGAACGAGCGGAGCGGCAGTTGGAGGCAGAACTGGAGCGGGTGCTTAGCCAGGTGGCAGGAGCGGGACAGGTGCAGGTGCTTTTGACCTATGCTGTCACAGCAGAAAGCACGCCTGCCAGAGAGGAGAAAATTGAGGAAAGCAATGGAAACAGTGAGGAAACAGTGAGTCGAGAAAGTACGGTGGTGCTCATGGAGGATGGAAGCGGCGGACAGTCACCGCTGATCCTGACAGAAACAGCACCGCAGGTAGAAGGGGTACTCATTGTGGCACAGGGTGCCGGTGATCCAGTGGTATGTGATGGGTTAAGTCGTGCGGCACAGGCATTGCTGCAAGTGCCTGCACATAAAATAGCCATACTCAAAATGAAATAAGGGGGAAAAAGTATGTTTACAGTAAAACGGAATCAAGTGGTAGTAACAGCATTGGCAGTGATGATCGCGGCGGCAGGGTATCTGAATTTTCAGGAAACCAAGTCCGCAGAAGGCACCAAAACAGCCATGGAACTGACGGAAGAAGGGGATATGGCGGCGCTGATGGAGGACGATTATGCGGCGCTGCCAGATGATATGCCCACAGAAGAAGGGGCTTTGGACCCTCTGACTGCGGAAGCATCCACAACCACAGGGGATGGAGCGGCAGTATTTGCCAGTGCCAATACCAGTGATGATGCTTCCCGTTACTTTGCGGAAGCAAAATTGGACAGAGAACAATCCCGGGCAAAACAGAAAGAAATCCTGACAGAAATGCTGAACAACAGCAATGTCAGCGAAAGTCAGAAAAATGTTTGCAGTGACAGCATGCTGGAATTGCAGGAACGTATTGAAAAGGAAACGGCCGCAGAAGCCATGATCGAGGCAAAAGGGTTCTCCCAGGCTTATGTCCGCATGGATGACGATACAGTAGACGTGGTAGTGGATAAAGATACCCTGACAGACGCAGAAGTGGCGCAGATTCAGGATATCGTCAAACGCAAAACAGGATATACCGCAGAACAGATTCGGATTTCCACATGGAAACAGAGCAAATAAAAAGCGTACATCATTAGGGGCATCTTCATAAGAAAACAAAGCAAGCTGAAATCCTTATGATATAGAGGAGTTCAGCTTGCTTATTTTTATAAGATTTTATTTGTTATGTTTTCTTATGAAGACAGCCGTCGCAATTCCCATTAAAAAATCAAGGAAGCGAAAATCAATGTTTTCTTAATGGGAATTGCTTTTTTATGACAGTTTCTCAAAAAGAGGGACTGTCATTTTTTATGGCCATAACATGGTTTTTCAGTGGGGATTTGCATAAAAGTATAGACGTTTTCGCATGTTTTCAGATGATATTTCTCAATGGGTATCTTTTTGCATCGCCATGGAAATGTTTATGGAATTGCCGGAAAAATGGTAAATGCTGGTAAATTTAATCTTTTTTCGAAAAAATTAAGAAAGTTTTCGAATTTTCTTAGCACGGTTTTCAAATTGTTTTGGTATATTTTTGTATAAATATTTAAGTGGAACGAAGAAAGAAAGGAAGTTGCCTCATGAAACTGATTACATTTGCCGTGCCATGTTACAACTCTCAAGACTATATGCGGCGCTGTATTGATACATTGCTGACAGGAGGAGAAAAAGTGGAAATCATCATTGTCAATGATGGCTCCAAGGATCGTACGGGAGAAATTGCCGATGAATACGCGGCAAAATATCCTACCATTGTCAAAGCCGTTCACCAGGAAAATCAGGGACATGGACAGGGCGTAAATGTGGGCCTTGCTCATGCAACAGGAGAATTTTATAAAGTGGTGGATTCTGACGACTGGCTGGATACCGAAGCATTAAAGGAAGTGCTGGAACGCATGGAAAAATGGCGGATCAACCAGACACCTGTGGATATGCTTGTATGCAATTACATATATGACCATTTGTACGAAGGCAGACAGCAGCAGATTCATTACCGCAATGTGTTTGAGTCCGGCAGTCTGTGCAACTGGCATGAAATTGGTCGTTTTCTGCCAACGCAGTATCTGATTATGCATGCGTTGATTTTCAAAACAGAAGTGCTGCGCAAAAGCGGCGTGCAGCTGCCGAAGCATACCTTCTATGTAGACAATATTTTTGCGTATCAGCCGCTGCCCTTTGTAGAAAATATTTTTTATCTGGATGTGGACTTGTACCACTACTTTATTGGACGGGAAGATCAGTCTGTCAATGAAAAAATGCTCATGAAGCGCATTGACCAGCAGATTCTGGTGACAAAGCTGGTTTCTGCTTGTACGGATCTCCATCAGGTAAGGGAGAAAAAACTGGCAACTTACATGACCAGAAATATTTCTGTCATGATGGCCATTTCTTCCATTCATCTGCTGCTCATCGGTGATGCGGATGCTATGGAAAAACGAAGAGAATTATGGGAATATATGCGTCAGATGGATAAGGGGCTGTATAAGACCCTGCGTTATAAACGCCTCAGTGGGCTGACATATCTTCCGGGGAAACTGGGAGATTTCGCTACACTGACAGGATACCGACTGGCGCGGAAACTAGTGAAATTTCAATAAAAAAGAAGGCGGAACAAATGGAGAAACTTTACATCGCTTTGGTAGATACACCAGGTTTTTTGCGGATATCATACGCCGTGTCATAAAAATTTCATACTGTCATGTGGCATTGTCTTTTGATGTGGATTTCCAGGAAGCTTACAGTGTTGGAAGGCGTGATCCAGCCATTCCTTTTTTCGCAGGTTTCATTCGGGAGAATACCCCAAAAATACTGCGGGTATTTCCAGAGGCACGGTATCGTGTCTGTGAACTCTCCTGCACAGCGGAACAGAAAGAACTGCTGCGGGAAAAAATGAATGCCTGTTATGAAAAAAGATTTCGATACCATTACTGTATTATTGGACTGCCTTTTATCTGGATGCAGAAGCCATTTTATCAAAAGAATCACTATACCTGTTCTTCCTTTTTGGCAAGGGTTATGGATGAGGTAGGGCTGACACTTTTTGATAAGCATTTCTCCATGGTCACACCAAAGGATTTTTATGAATTGGAACAATTACAGGTGCTTTACGAAGGATATTTGTCAGATTACTTCGTGAGCCGTCATTTATTTTATGGGAAAGGAGAACTGTATGGTACGTAAATATGTAGGCAGTATTCTGTTTTTGTGCCTGCTTATCGGGATTACCATATATGTCCTCATAGAAAACAATGATATGCGGGCTGTGGCCGCAGCAATGGCACGGGCTGAGCATATATGGATTTTGGCCGGAATTTTGGCAGCGCTGTTTTTTGTGGCGGCGGAGGGCAGTATCATTTGTTATCTGCTGCGGGCAATCGGACGGAAAAAGCCATTGCTGAAATGTATCAGCTGGTCATTTATCGGATTTTTCTTTTCCGGTATTACGCCATCTGCCACAGGGGGACAGCCTGCCCAGCTTTACTATATGAAAAAGGCGGGATTGCCATTGGCAGACAGTACACCGGTACTGATGGTAGTGGCTGTGCTGTATAAATTTGTATTGGCAGTTTTGGGGCTGTTTATCGCAGTTTTTTGGCATAAACAGTTAGGTGCTTATTTTCAAGGATATTATTGGCTGTTCTATCTGGGGATTGTACTGAATGCCATATTGGTTGCTGTGCTGGTCTGGGTTATGGTAACGCCAGTTTGTGCGGAAAAAACAGCATTGTTTCTGGAAGGGCTGCTGGTGAAGATCAGACTGCTTCAGCCTAAAGAAGAACGAAAGAAACGTCTGCGGGAAGCAGTGGCAAGATATGGAGTAGTGGTGCGGTTTTTCCAGGAGAATCCAAGAAAAATCGTGGTGGCAACAGTTATGACGCTTGTGCAGAGATGCAGTCTGTTTTTCCTGACATGGCTCATTTATCGTGCCATGGGGCTGGAAGGCGTCAGTCTGTTTTGGATTATGGTGTTGCAGGCGACGGTATATATTGCGGTGGATATGCTGCCATTCCCCGGTTCGGCAGGTATTTCAGAATTGGTTTACGCAGCGGTGTTTGCGTCCGTTTTCCCGGGGAGCGATTTGGCGGCGTCCACGTGCATTTCCAGAGGCATCAGTTTTTATATGGTGCTGCTGGTAAGTTTGGGCGTTTGGTGTGTCTGTCATTTTCGCAGTCAAAGAGCATAAATCAATGAAATGAAAGGAAAGGATAGAAAGAGGGAGCAACTATGATGAAACAATGGAAGGGGAAACCTGATGTGATCGTGGCAGGCGCAGGCTTTGCAGGTGCTGTTGCGGCAAGAGAGATGGCAGAAGCTGGAAAACAGGTATTGGTTCTGGAAAAAAGAGACCATATTGGCGGAAATATGTATGAAGAAGAAAATGAAGCGGGCATCCGTATCCATGTTTATGGCCCTCATATCTTCCATACCAATGATGAGAAAGTATTTCACTATATCCGGCAGTTTGGACAGTGGGATACATATGAACATCGGGTGAAGGGCAAAATCAAAGAAAAAGAAGTTCCCATTCCTTTTAATTTCACTTCTTTGGAAGCCTTATTCCCCATGGAGCAGGCCAAAAAGCTGGAAGCAAAACTGCACAGAACTTTTTCTGGAAAAACAAGAGTGACAGTTCTGGAATTGATGGAGCATACAGATCAGGAAATTGCGGAACTGGGACAATTTGTGTTTGACAATGTCTTTAAAGGGTATACTGCAAAACAGTGGGGCATGCCAGTGCTGCAAGTAGACCGTTCTGTCATCAGCCGTGTGCCTGTGGTGCTGGGCAGGGATGATCGCTATTTTGGCGACCGTTATCAGTTGATGCCGACAGAAGGTTACACAAAGATATTTGAAAATATGCTGCGCCACAAAAATATTGTCTGTCAAACGGGTGTGGATGTGATGGATCTGCTGACATTGCAGCCGGATGGTACCATGCGCTTTGATGGAGAATTGTTTGACGGTATATTTATTTATACAGGCATGCCGGACGTGCTGCAAAACTGCTTTGGATTTTTGCCTTTATCGTTCTTTGCGTCTGGAATTTGAAACATTGCAGCAGGATGATTTTCAATCTGCAAGCGTTGTCAATTATCCCAACAGCGAGGACTTTACAAGAATCACGGAATTTAAAAAATTAACAGGACAGCAAAAGACAGTGGTAACTACCATCTTCGGGAGTATCCCATGGCATTTACGGCAAATGCCGGTCAGGAAGCTTATTATCCCATTGAAAATAAACAGAACAGAAGTCTTTATGAAATGTACCAAAAGGCATTGCAGCAATGGGACAACCTGTATCTGTGCGGCAGATTGGCAGAGTATCGCTATTACAATATGGACGGTGCTATCCTGCGGGCGCTGGAATTGACACAGGAGATTTTGCAGAAGGAAAAAGTATGTCTGGCAGCGAACGTATAATGTGAATTTATACATGTTTTGTTGTATATTTATTTGCATTGAGGTATCTTTTCTGGTATACTGATATGAAAGATAGAGAAACGGCATTGCAGGATTTGATCCCACTGAACCCAGTGGAGATGCCGTTTTGTAAGACAAGACAGGAGGTCGGAAATATGTCTGAAGACAAAATCACAAACGGGCAGATTCAGATCGCAGATGAAGTTATTGGTGTCATTGCTGTAACAGCGGCACTGGAAGTAGACGGCGTGACAGAAGGCGCTGGAAGCGGAAAAGGTTTTGTAGAGTTTTTCGGTAAGAAAAGCCAGACAAAATGTGCCAAAGTGGAAAGTGACGGCGATGAAGTGATACTGGATATGGAAATCATCGTGAACTTTGGTACCAAAGTTCAGGTTGTTGCTGAAGAAGTGCAGAAGAGAGTCAAAAATGCCGTGGAAACCATGACAGGACTTTCTGTGCCTGTTGTCAATGTGGCAGTGGCAGGCATCGTGAAGGAAAAAACCGCAAAAGCGGACGAAGAAGAATAAAAAAACGGAATTATACCACTCCTGTATGGGAGTGGTATTTGTCCCTATTGTAATGAGAAAAGCGGAGGAAGATTATGAGCCGAAGAAATGCAAGAAAAAATGCCTTTGTACTGTTGTTCCAGATGGAATTCAATGCAGCGGAAGAACAGGAACAGATGACAGATCTGTTTTTTGCGGAACAGGATGAAGTGGTAACAGAAGAAGACAAGGCTTACACCATGGCAGCAGTGGAAGGTACCAGAGCAAACCTGGAAGCCATTGACGCTGTAATTGACAGCTTTGCAAAAGGCTGGAACACTCAGAGAATGAACCGCGTGGATCTGGCGATTCTGCGACTGGCAGTATATGAACTGAAATACAGCAAAGATGCGCCTGTGGGCGTTGTTATCAATGAAGCGGTGGAACTGGCCAAAAAATATAGCTCTGACGAAGCGCCTGCATTCATCAATGGCGTGCTGGGGAAAATCGCTTCTGCCTGAAGGGAAATGAGCCGGTATGATTGAACCGAAAATTTTCACGGTTGGACAGATCAATCGTTATATTCGCAATTTACTGGAAAATGATTTTATATTGAGCAGCCTTTTGGTGAAAGGGGAAATTTCCAATTTCAAAGCCCATAGTTCCGGGCATTTGTATTTCACATTGAAGGATGCATCCGGTGCGCTGTCCTGCGTGATGTTCCGGCAGGATGCGGCGTGGCTGCCCTTTGAACCGGAAAACGGCATGCAGGTGGTGGTATATGGACACATTTCTCTTTATGAGAAAACAGGACAGTATCAGCTTTATGCGGAATTTATGGAACCTTTAGGCATTGGAGCCTTACAGGTTGCTTTTGAACAGCTGAAAGAAAAATTGGCGGCAGAAGGATTGTTTGATGGGGATTTCAAAAGGGAAATTCCGAAAAATCCCTCCTGCATCGCAGTTATCACATCCCCCACAGGGGCAGCGGTGCGGGATATTCTGCAAATCGTCAAGCGTCGAGACCCTAATGTGAAAGTGGCTATTTTTCCCACATTGGTACAGGGAGAACAGGCGGCGGCAGATATTGTCCGTTCCCTGAAACTGGTCAATGAATGGGGAAAGGCGGATGTCATCATTTTGGGACGCGGCGGCGGCTCCATGGAGGATTTGTGGTGCTTCAATGACGAAAATGTGGCAAGAGCCGTTTTTGCGTCAGAGATTCCTGTGATTTCTGCCGTAGGTCATGAAACAGACTTTACTATCACGGATTTTGTGGCGGATATGCGGGCGCCTACGCCTTCCGCAGCAGCGGAACTGGCAACAACGCCTCTGGCTGAACGGCGGGAAGCTTTTCACCGATTGGAACTACGACTGGAACGTGATGTAAGCGCCTTGCTGACATCTTGCCGCAGGCGGCTGGATTTGCTGAAATCCCGTCCCGTTATGGAAAGACCTTTGGAGCGGATTTACCGTACCATGATGGATGTGGAAGAAACCCAGCAGCGGCTGGATAAAGAAATGACAAACCGTTTGATGCAGCGGGCAGAACGCTGGCAGTATCTGACCAATCGTTTGGAAGCCGCGTCACCGCTGGCAGTCATGTCACGGGGATATGTGATGGCTGTCACATCATCAGGAAACTTACTGACTTCCGCAAAACAGGCGGAAGTGGGGGATAGGGTCACCCTGCATTTGCAGGATGGCAAAATAGAAACGAATATTCAGGAAAAGGAGGTGTTTGCCCATGGCGAAGAAGAAAGTTACCTTTGAAGAAGCCATGACACGGCTGGAGGAAATTGTTGACCGGCTGGAAAGGGAAGAAGTGCCTTTGGAAGAAGCGGTGAAGCTATATCAGGAAGGCTTGAGCCTTTCGGCAGTCTGCAAGGAAAAACTGGCGGCGGCAGAGGGAAGCATTGTGATGCTGCGCAAGGAAGCAGGCTTATGGGAAGAAACACCTTTTGCAGAGGAGGATATGGAAAATGGACTTCAAAAGTGATATGCAGGCACGCATTCAGGAAATCGAAGCTGCTTTGCAGACATATATACCCAAACAGGAGGCATTTCCTCCTGTGATCTTTGAAGCAATGGGTTACAGCCTTTTTGCCGGCGGCAAACGCCTGCGCCCCATGATGGTGCTGGCGGCATGTGAAGCCGTAGGCGGCAAAAAGGAAATGGCAGTGCCTTTTGCTTGTGCTTTGGAAATGATTCATACATATTCTTTGATCCATGACGATCTGCCGGCTATGGACAACGACGATTATCGCCGCGGCAGACTGACCAGTCATAAGGTATTCGGAGAAGATATGGCAGTTCTGGCAGGGGATGGTCTGCTTCATCACGCTATGGAAACCATGGCGCAGGCATGTTATGAAAATCCCTGCAAGGAAACCACCGGAGCTATGCTTGCCATTGCCAAAGGTGCCGGTATCCATGGGATGCTTACCGGTCAGGTGGTAGACGTTTATTTTGAAGGCAAACCTATCGATAAAGAAACACTGGATTTTATCCACATCCATAAAACAGCGGCAATGATCCGCGGCGCACTGGAAGCAGGCGCTAGAGTAGGCGGCGCTTCTGAAGAAGTGGTGGAAAAATTCGGTCTGGCAGGCGAAAAAATCGGTGTGGCGTTCCAGATTCTGGACGATATTCTGGATGTGACCAGTACCATGGAAGAACTGGGCAAACCTATCCACAGCGATGAGAAAAACGAAAAGACAACTTATGTGACTTTGTATGGCATTGAAGAATCCAGAAAGATCGCCGCAATACTTTCCGATGAAGCTGTGGCAATTTGGAAAGAATTGGGCGAATCCTGTGATTTCTTACAGGCATTGACAAACTATTTGCTGCAAAGAACATATTGAGCAAAAGAAAGAAGATGATTCTATGGGATTTGAATCGTTTTTATTGAATAAACCCTTTTGGGCGGCAATCCTTTCCTGGGCATTGGCACAAGGATTTAAGACCATCCGCCCCATTGTGACGGAACGAAAATTTGATGCCAGCAGATTGACTGGGACAGGCGGTATGCCCAGTTCCCACTCATCTCTGGTTATGGCGCTGACTACCAGTGTGGGGAAGTATAACGGCTTTGATTCGGCATTGTTTGCCATCTCGCTGATTTTTTCCTTTGTGGTCATGTACGATGCGGCAGGTATCCGGCGTGCAGCCGGCAAACAGGCGGAGATCATCAACTATATGATCGAGCATCATAAACTGCCGGAACTGCAGAAAGTAAAGGAACTGCTGGGTCATACGCCATTGGAGGTATTTGTGGGAGCGATTTTGGGGATCGTCGTAGGATTGTTGTTTTAAGATAAGGAGAGCAGGTGATTTGTGTGGGCGGAATATTGGACCGTATCCAATCTCCGGAAGACTTGAAAAAGTTGAATTTACAGGAAATGGAGCAGCTTTGTAAAGAGCTGCGCCGCTTCCTTCTTCGGGCAGTTTCAAAAACCGGCGGCCACCTGGCATCCAATCTGGGTGTGGTAGAGCTGACGGTGGCGCTGGAATACTGTTTCAGATTGCCTCAGGACAAAATTGTTTGGGACGTAGGTCATCAGGCGTATATCCATAAAATGCTGACAGGACGTAAAGAAGGTTTTTCCGCTCTGCGTCAGTTGGATGGGCTCAGTGGGTTCCCGAAACCCCATGAAAGCGCTTGTGACGCTTTTGCGGCAGGCCATAGTTCCACATCTATTTCAGCGGCTTTGGGTATTGCAAAAGCAAGAGATTTGCAGGGCAGAAAAAACCATGTCATTGCTGTCATTGGCGATGGTTCCATGACAGGTGGTTTGGCCTATGAAGCGCTGAATAACGCAGGCAGAGAAAATACTGACCTGATTGTTGTTTTGAATGATAACCAGATGTCCATTGATACCAATGTGGGTGCCATCAGCAAACATTTGAATTCCCTGCGCACCAGCAATCGGTATCAGGCATTTAAAGAAAATTTCAAACAGATTCGTGATATGGTACCTGTCATTGGGAAACCGGCTTATTCCGTACTGGAAAAGGTAAGGGACAGCGCAAAGCTGCTGCTGTTGGAAGGTGCTGTATTTGAAGGCATGGGCTTTAAGTATATTGGCCCTGTGGATGGACATGATTTGCCGGAATTGATCGAACTGTTTAAGAATGTGCAGCAGATGCATGGGCCCATTCTTATCCATGTGAAAACAGAAAAAGGCAGGGGGTATCCTTATGCGGAAGAACGTCCGTGGGATTACCATGGCGTCAGCCCCTTTGATCTGCGGACAGGGGAACCTCTTTCCAAGAGCAGTAAACCCAGCTGGTCTGCTGTATTCGGCAAAAAATTGTGGAAATTGCAAAGCATAATCCAAAGGTTGTGGGGATCACAGCGGCTATGTGCAGCGGTACAGGCTTCCAGAAATTCCGGAAGGAATTTCCGAAACGCTTCTTTGACGTTGCCATTGCGGAGCAGCATGGGACAACCTTTGCGGCAGGGCTGGCAAGTCAGGGGATGATTCCTGTTTTTGCAGTGTATTCCTCTTTCCTGCAGCGTGCTTATGACCAGATCATCCATGATGTCTGCATGGAAAATCTCCATGTGGTATTTGCCATTGACCGGGCAGGGATTGTCGGCGCTGACGGGGAAACCCATCAGGGGGTATTTGACCTTTCTTTCCTGCGTCATATCCCCAATATGGCAGTGCTTTCCCCTAAGAATGGATGGGAATTGGAAGCAATGCTGGATTATGCAGTGAATGTCTGCAAAGGCCCTGTGGCAGTGCGTTATCCCAGAGGGACTGCATCAGAAAACTTTGAAATGCAGCGTCTGCCTGTGGAATACGGCAAGGCGGAATGGATTGCCAAAGGGGAAGATATTGCCATTCTGGCAGAAGGTCATATGCTGGATGCGGCTTATGGCGCAGTGGAACGTCTGCGGGCAGAAGGAAAGAATCCTTCTCTGGTGAATATCCGTTTTATCCGTCCTTTGGATGGAGAAATTTTGCGGGCAGTGGCAGAAAACTGCAGCCATATTTTCACAGTAGAAGACAATGTTCGTGATGGCGGTTTTGGCTCTGCGGTGCTGGAATTTTACAGCGACAATGACATTGCAGCCAATGTGAAAAACCTGGCGTTCCCCGATGAATATATCGAACAGGGAACACAGGCACAGCTGTTTGCAAAATATGGTCTGGATGCGGAAGGGATTTATCAATCCATCAAAAAAACGTTGGGAGAGTAAGTTATGGCAGAAAAAGTGGAAAAGGAACGGCTGGATGTACTGCTGGTACAGCGTGGGCTGGCACCGGGCAGAGATCAGGCGAAAGCATATATCATGGCAGGCAATGTCTATGTAGACGGCATGAAAGAAGATAAAGCCGGCACAAAGATTCCCGTAACTGTGGAGATTGAAGTGCGGGATGCAGCCATGAAATATGTCAGCCGCGGCGGCTATAAACTGGAAAAAGCCATGGAAGTTTTCCCCATTACACTGACAGATAAGATCTGTCTGGATATTGGCGCTTCCACCGGCGGTTTCACAGACTGTATGCTGCAAAACGGCGCTGCAAAGGTATATTCCATTGACGTTGGCTATGGTCAGTTTGCCTGGAAACTGCGCAATGACCCCAGAGTTGTTTGTCTGGAAAAAACCAATGTGCGCTATGTGACACAGGAACAGGTGCCTGACGCGGCGGATTTTGCGTCTATTGACGTATCTTTTATTTCCCTGACAAAAGTACTGCCTGCGGTGCTGGGTGTTATGAAAGAGGATGGACAGTTGGTTTGTCTGATTAAGCCCCAGTTTGAGGCAGGAAGGGAAAAAGTAGGAAAAAATGGTGTTGTCAAAGATATTGCCGTACATAAAGAAGTGATCCTCATGATCGCGGATTATGCCATGGCAAATGGCTTGGGCGTGATGGGACTGGATTTCTCTCCTATCAAAGGGCCAAAAGGCAACATTGAATATTTGATTTACCTGGATAAAAAACAGCCAGGTGCGACAAAAGAAGAAGTTCATACATGGGTAGAAGAAATCGCAGCAAAATCACATGAAGTTTTATAACGCTGCACGGGGGCGAAGGTATGAAAAAAGTAGGAATACTGCCAAATTTGGAGAAAGATAAAGATTTTGTGGTGACCAAACGGCTGCTGCAATATTTGAAGTTGAGAGAATGTCAGCCATGCCTTTCCATGAAGGCGGCGAAGATCGCCGGATTGGAGGAATATGGCTGTTTAGAAGAAGAACTGTATCGGGATTCGGATTTTCTGATCTCTTTGGGCGGCGACGGTACGCTTCTTGGTGTTGGCAGAAAATCAGCGCCTTATGGTACACCTATTTTGGGTATCAATCTGGGTACGCTGGGATTTTTGACAGCGGAAGAAAAAAATCATGCGGAGTATGCCATTGATAAAGTGTTGGCAGGCGATTATAAAATGGAAAAGCGCATGATGCTGCAAGCCACCATTGCAAAGGATCAGGAGCGTATTGAAGGGATTCTTGCTCTGAATGACATTTGTATCACCAGAGGTCTGCTTTATAAGATTCTGGAGTTCAATATTTATGTCAATGAGGAGTATGTGGACACCCTTCGGGCGGATGGTGTCATCATTTGTACACCTACGGGCTCTACGGCGTATAATCTGTCCGCAGGCGGCCCTGTACTGAAAGCGGATGCACAGATCATTGCCATTACGCCCATTTCTGCGCATACCCTCACCAGCCGTTCCATTGTGGTTTCGGCTGACGATGTGGTGACAGTGGAAATCAATCCCAGAGAAGAGGCGGATTTTACCGTCAGTGCCGATGGGCAGGATGCCTGGACACTGACAGGTAAAAAAGTTGTGCAGGTGAAAAGAGCAAAGGAATATGCTTCCATTATCAAAACAAATCCGCAGAGTTTTTATGACGTACTGCGTCAGAAACTCAGCAGATAGAGAATAGAAAGGTTGTGACGAGCTTGAAAATTGCCAGACATGCGAAAATATTGGAACTGATTGAAAAATACGATATTGAAACCCAGGACGAACTGGCGCAGAAACTGTGTGAAGAAGGCTTTATGGTAACACAGGCAACTGTTTCCAGGGACATTCGGGAAATGAAGCTGACAAAAATCGCCACGGAGCGGGGAAAACAGAAATATTCTGTCATTACCGGCAATGATACGGAAATTACAGAACGCCTGACAAGGGTATTCAAAGAAGCTGTTGTAAAAATGGACTATGCCCAGAATATGATTGTCATTAAGACACTGGAAGGTATGGGTATGGCGGTAGCGGTAGCACTGGACAATATGCAGAACCCTGAAATCCTGGGTACCATTGCCGGGGATGACACAGTATTCTGTGTAGTCAGAACGCATAATCAGGCAGCGGTGATTATTGAAAAGCTGTATCGTATCATTCATAGTGCCTAAGAAACGGGGAATGTAAAAATGCTGGAACATTTGCATATCAAAAACGTAGCGCTGATTGCAGAAAGTGAACTGCATTTTGAAAAAGGCCTGAATATTCTCACAGGGGAAACAGGCGCCGGAAAATCCATGATTATTGATTCCCTGCATTTCGCACTGGGCGGTCGGGTCAACCGTGATTTTCTGCGGAAAGAAGAACAGTCGGCAGTGGTGGAAGCATTGTTTTCCACAGATAACCCGAAGGTTTCCGTATTTCTGGAAGAAAACGGCATTCCAGCTGAGGAGGATGGCACATTGCTCATTGCCCGCACTATGCAGGCTTCAGGAAAAACCGTTGCCCGTGTCAATGGCAGCACCGTTACAGCCGGCATGCTGAAAGAACTGGCAGGGGAATTGCTGGATATTTATGGGCAGCATGAACATCAGTCATTGCTGAACCCAAGCCGGCATATTCATTTGCTGGATCGTTTTTGCGGGGAAGCATTGGAAGAAAAACTGGTGGAATACCGCAAAGAATTCGGCAGAGAAAAAGAACTGAAAAAACAGCTGGGAATGCTCTGCGGAGAAGAAAGCAGCCGTGCCCAGCGATTGGATATCCTTCAATTTCAGAAAGAGGAAATCGAAGGTGCATCTTTGCGCGCTGGTGAGGAAGAAGAACTGCTGGAGCAGAAAAAACGTCTGGGCAGTGTGGAAAAACTCATGCGTCTGTCCGTGGAAGGCGTAGAACTGCTTTATGACGGCAGGGAAGGTATGGCTTCTGCTTGCGATAATCTGGGAGAGGCGCTGCGGTGTTTGCAGGAAGCAGCGGCACTGGATAACAGTCTGTCAGAACTTTGCGAGCGCATGGACAATGTGTATGCCCAGTTGGAAGACGGCGCTAGGGAATGGAAAAAGTATACCCATTTGCTGGAAGCAGACCCGGACGCACTGGAAAACATCGAGGAACGTTTGCAGACCATCTACCGCCTGAAACGAAAATATGGCGGCAGTGTGGAAGCGGTTCTTGATTTTTATCAGAAAGCAGTGGAAGAACTGGATTTTCTGCAAAACAGTGAAGAACGTGCGGCGGAACTGGAACAGGCGTTGCAGGCAGTTCATGAGCATATGACAGCTTTAGCTGGAGAAATCACAGCTATTAGAAAAAATACAGCTTTGCAGGTGCAGACACAGGTGGAGCAGGCACTGCACGATATGGAAATGGCACAGGCAAGATTTTATATTTCCATGGAAAACGGGAAAATTTTGTCGCAGACGGTCTGGATAAAGTGGAATTTCTGATTTCTGCCAATGCGGGGGAGGACTTGAAGCCTCTGGCAAAAATCGCATCCGGCGGGGAAATGTCCCGTGTGATGCTGGCATTGAAAACAGTGCTGGTGGATGCAGACGAAATTGGAACCTTTATTTTTGACGAAATTGACACAGGTGTCAGCGGCAAGACTGCCAGAAAAGTTGGGGAAAAAATGAGTCTGCTGGGGAAAAAACGGCAGATCCTGTGTATTACCCATTTGCCTCAGATTGCGGCTATGGCAGATAATCATTTTCGCATAGAAAAACATGTGGCGGAAGGGCGAACCACCACAACCGTAGAAACATTAGATGAGAACGCTTCCTGTCGGGAGATTGCGCGGCTCATGGGTGGTGAGGAAATCACCGAAACCACCATGGCGGCAGCAAGAGAACTGCGGCTGGAAAAACCTTGAGGAAAACCCTCTTGACAAGTAAAATATACATTGCTACAATGAGTTTGTTCATCGGAGGGTGCGTAATACAAAAGAGATTACAGCCGGATAAGATGGCAGGTGAAAGTCCTGCTTCTTATCCGGCTTTTTGTGAAAGGAGAATCGTATGACACAGGAATTTTCATTGACGGAAGGGAAGATCAGTACCACATTGCTGCGTTTTGCGCTGCCCTTTTTGCTTGCCAGTTTCTTGCAGGCGTTATATGGTGCGGCGGATTTGTATGTGGTAGGACGTTTTGATACGGCAGCAGGGGTATCAGCTGTTGCCATTGGCAGTCAGGTTATGCAGACCATTACAGGCATCATACTGGGGATTTCTACCGGTGGTACAGTTTTGCTGGGCAGATGTATTGGTGAGGCAAATCCCAGGGGAGCGGCAAAAGCAGTGGGCACCATTGCGTCGTCTTTTTGCTTCTTGCAGTGATTTTAACGCCGTTGATGCTGTTTTTGACAGAATCTATTGTGACTGTCATGGAAACGCCTCGGGAAGCGGCAGAGGCAGCCAAAGCGTATATTTTTACCTGTTCCGCAGGGATTCCCTTTATCATTGGTTATAATGCGGTCAGCGGCATTTTCCGTGGATTGGGCGACTCCAAAACACCTGTGTATTTTATATTGCTTGCTTGCGTTGTGAATATTGGTGTGGACTTTTTACTGGTAGGCGGTTTTGACATGGGAGCGGAAGGGGCTGCCATTGCCACTGTTGCTGCTCAGGCAATCAGTTTTCTTGCTGCACTGATATATATTAAAAAGAAAGGATTTTCCTTTCCTGTATATAAAAGGGATTTTATCCCTGACCCACAGTCAGCATTGAGAATCTGGAAAGTGGGCCTGCCTTTGGCATTGCAGGATGCATTGGTCAATATTTCTTTTTTGGTCATCACAGCCATTGTGAATACATTGGGGCTGGTGCCTTCGGCAGCGGTGGGTGTTGTGGAAAAAATCATCATTTTCGCTATGTTGCCGCCCACATCTTTTGCTTCGGCTGTTGCTGCCATGACAGCTCAGAATCTGGGAGCGGGAAAGGCGGAACGGGCAAGAAGAACATTATGGTTTGGGATTGGATATGCATTGGTCTTTGGTGTTTTATTCTGCATATACTGTCAGTGGAACCCGGAAAGTATCACAGGGATATTTGCCAAGGAGGCAGAGGTGGTCAGTGCAGCGGCAGATTATTTACGGTCTTATTCCATAGACTGTATTCTGGTTGCCTTTATTTTCTGCATGAACTCCTATTTCAGCGGCTATGGAAAATCGGTAATTTCTTTTGCTCACAGTATGCTGGCAACTTTTGGTGTGCGTATTCCTGCCACTGCGTTTCTGAGCCGTTATGCAGGGGAATCCCTTTATGTGATGGGTCTGGCTTCTCCCTTGGCAACCTTTGTTTCACTGGTGATCTGCCTATTTTTCCTGCGGTATCTCCATAGAAAAACCGTTGGAATTTTGTAAGAAAATCATAACAAAACCATAACAAAAAACGGATGATTTTCTGCTATGCTATAAAGAAATATGGCAAGGAGGATGGAAGAAGATGAAAAACAAGCATTTGTGGCTGGCTCTGGGGGAGGGTCTGCTGTTTATGATACTTTTTCTGCATCGCTACGAACTGGAGTGGATGTGCTGGGTGCAGATGCTGATCTGCATCATTATTGGCATCAAAGTTCTGGATCATTTGCGGGCATATTATGAAGATAGAAGAATGGCTTGGAAAAAATAAAAAAGCCCTTTTGCTACGAAAGCGATATTTCTGCGGCAAAAGGGTTTTTTGCATGATTAATCTTTGCGGTATTCTTTTTCAGTTTGCGCAACACGCAGCAAAGAGGATTTTTCGGGCATGCTTTCTTCTTTTCGCATGGCATCTCGATCCAGCAGCCACTGCATATACATCAGCAGTTCGTCGCGGCTGTTTTTACTCAACTGCGCATAATATGTTTGGAAACGGTTAAAGTCTATGGATTCGTCATCTACCATATAAGGATGGCGGATATCGTTGACTCCAAGAAGATAGTCCAAAGAAACATCGAAAATAGATGCGATTTTTTCAAATCGGGGATAGAGGGCTGATTGCGTCCGGATTCATAGTTAGCAATGGCAGTATAGCCATAGTTTAACATTTCTCCCAATTTTACCTGTGTCAGTTTTTTTCTTTTCGCAGCATTTTCAGCCTGTCTTTAAATTCCTGCAATCTGCTCACCTCGTTTAATTTTCTCTTTTGCATGACTGACTATGCGTATATTCTACAATCGTAGTCTATGTTTTATTATAGGAGTAATAAAGAACAGATAAAAGGTATTGTCACAGATAGAAAAATATTTTTGACAATCTTTGCAATTTGCAAAAGTAAGAGGGGAAATAAATAATTTTGATATTCTGTCTTTAATTCCTATTGACAAACTATGAAAAATGTGGTACATTTAATTCACATAAAGCATATAAGAATACTATGATATATAAAATGATAATTTGTTTAAGAGGAGGACAAGACTATGGCAACAAAAATTTATATGGATCATGCAGCAACAACTCCCGTCAGAAAAGAAGTTCTGGAAGCAATGCTTCCTTATTTTACAGAATATTATGGAAACGCATCCGGCATTTACGGCATTGCCAAGGAAAGCAAAAAGGCAATGGAAAAAGCCAGAGAACAGGTGGCAGCTGCCATCAACGCACAGCCCTCTGAAATCTATTTTACAGCAGGCGGTTCCGAAAGTGACAACATGGCACTGCGCGGTGTGGCAGAAGCCCTGAAAGATAAAGGTAATCATATTATTACCACAAAATCGAACATCATGCGATCCTGCACACATGTGAATATCTGGAAAAACATGGTTTCCGTGTGACATATCTGGATGTGGATGCAGATGGTAAAGTCAGACTGGAAGATCTGGAAGCGGCTATCTGTCCAGAAACCATTCTGATTTCCGTGATGTTTGCCAACAACGAAATCGGCACCATCGAACCTATTGCAGAAATCGGAAAACTGGCACATGAAAAAGGCATCTACTTCCATACAGACGCTGTACAGGCGATGGGTCATGTTCCCATTGATGTGGAAGAAATGCACATTGACCTGCTGTCCATCAGTGGTCACAAACTGGGTGCACCAAAAGGTATCGGCGCCATTTATATCCGTAAAGGCGTACGCATCACACCTTTGATCTTCGGCGGTGCACAGGAAAAGAAAATGCGTGCCGGTACAGAAAACATCCCCGGTATCGTAGGTCTGGGCAAGGCTGTGGAATTGGCTTCCGCAGAACTGCCGGAAACAAGAGCAACACTGGAAAAAATGCGTGACAGACTGATTCACGGTATTCTGGAAGCCATTCCTTACAGCAAGCTGAATGGTCATCCCACAGACCGTCTGCCTGGCAACTGCAACATTTCCTTTGAATTCATCGAAGGTGAATCCATGCTGCTGCTGTTAGACGCTTTGGGTGTAGCGGCATCCAGTGGATCTGCTTGCACATCTGGTTCTTTGGATCCTTCCCATGTGCTTCTTGCCATTGGGCTGCCTCATGAAAAAGCCCATGGTTCTTTAAGACTGACACTGGACACAGACAACACAGAGGAAGAAATTGATTTTATTTTGGAAAAACTGCCTCAGATTGTTGCAAGACTGCGGGAAATGTCTCCCCTTTACGAAGAAATCAGCAAACAGGCAAAATAATATAGATACAAAGAGAAGGTTATAAATTGATTGTTTGAATACTCAGGAGGAATAATTTATGGAATACAGTGCAAAAGTAATGGATCATTTTATGAATCCCAGAAACGTAGGCGAAATTGAAGACGCCAGCGGTGTTGGCACCGTTGGTAACGCAAAATGCGGCGATATTATGAAGGTATATCTTCAGATTGAGGACGGCATCATTCAGGATGCAAAATTCAAGACATTTGGCTGTGGTGCAGCCGTAGCAACCAGCTCCATGGCAACAGAACTGGTGAAAGGCAAAACCATTCAGCAGGCGTTGGAAGTAACCAACAAAGCGGTTATGGAAGCACTGGATGGACTGCCCCCTGTAAAGGTACACTGTTCCTGTCTGGCAGAAGAAGCTCTGCATGCGGCACTTTGGGATTATGCAGAAAAAAATCACATTGTTATCGAAGGTCTGAAAAAGCCTGTCAATGACATTGATGAACTCCATCACCATACAGAAGAATAAAGAAAATCAAAAAGTCCGATTCTCTTTCGGGAGCATCGGACTTTTTCTGTATTTGGAAAGAGTAGGAAAGCCTTGTTTCCCTGTGGGGAATATGGTACCATGAGAAACGAAAAACGAAAATAACATAAGGTCGGTGAAACCATTGTCAAAAGGAAAAGTAATTATCGGAATGTCTGGCGGTGTAGATAGTTCTACGGCTGCTTATTTGCTAAAAGAAGAAGGATATGAAGTGATCGGTGTTACCATGGGTATGTGGCAGGAGCCGGGAGAAACAGAAGGCTGTGGGAATCTTTCTGCTGTGAAAGATGCTTCCCATGTGGCGGAAAAGCTGGGAATTGAATTCCATGTTTTGGACTTTAGAAAAGAATTCCGCGAAAACGTAGTGGATTACTTTATCAACAGCTATGAAAGAGGTATGACTCCCAATCCTTGCATTGCCTGCAACCGTCATGTAAAATGGGCAGCTTTGCTGGATTATGCTAACAAAATTGGGGCAGATTATATTGCAACGGGACATTATGCCCGTATTGAAAAACATCCTGTGACAGGGAGATACTCCATCAAAGCGTCTGTGACAGCAACAAAAGATCAGACGTATGCGCTGTATCGTCTGACACAGGAACAGCTGGAAAGAACATTGATGCCTGTTGGTTCCTATGAAAAGGATGAAATCCGGAAAATCGCTGCCAATATTGATGACTTTATCGCTAAGAAAAGCGACAGTCAGGATATTTGCTTCATTCCTGACGGAGATTATGGCGCTTTTCTGGAACGGGAAAGAGGCAAAAATCATTGCCCGGGAAATTTCGTAGACATGGAAGGAAACATATTGGGGCAGCATAAAGGTTTGATCTATTACACTGTTGGGCAGAGAAAAGGTCTGGGCATTGCTTTTGGCAAACCCATGTATGTATATGGTTTGGATGTGGACAAGAACGAAGTCATCCTTTGTGATAACGAAACCCTTTTCTCCAGAACTGTATACGCAAACCGGATCAACTGCATGTCTGTACCGGAATTTACAGACGGTATGCGTTTCCGCGGGAAAATCCGTTACAGCCACAAAATGGCGGATTGTACTGTGCGTATGGTAGGGGAGGACTTGCTGGAATGTACCTTTGATGAGCCCCAGAGAGCCATTACACCGGGACAGGCACTGGTGCTTTATGACGGGGAATATGTGGCTGGCGGCGGTACTATTTTAGGAGCGAAATTGCCAATTAATCAAAGAAAGAACGAAGCTGAATAAAGATTTTGTATATATTTTCAAAAACTGCTATTTGTCGCATTTTGTAATTGCATGGAACCATTGTTTGTGGTATCATGTTTGATGGTATATAAACAAGGGTTATGTTCTATAAGAAAAATTTATGGGAGGCAGCGATGAATTACGCACAAATGATTATTCCGTTTATTGGCGGTCTGGCTTTGTTTATCTACGGCATGAGCATCATGGCGCAGGGTCTTCAGAACGCCGCCGGCTCCAAAATGAAGAGTATTTTGGAAGCACTGACACAGAACAAATTGATGGGGATTGCTCTGGGTGCATTGGTAACAGCCATTGTACAGAGTTCCTCCGCAACAACCGTTATGGTCGTTGGTTTTGTAAATGCTGGTTTGATGAACCTGACACAGGCCATGAGTGTTATCATGGGTGCCAACATTGGTACAACTGTAACAGGCTGGCTGGTATCCAGTTCCGAATGGGCGAAGATGTTCAGCCCTGCAACCATTGCACCTCTGGCAGTTATGCTGGGTGTAATCTTGATGATGAGCGGTAAAAACGCCCGTCGGAAAGAAATCGCTTCTATTGTAATTGGTTTTGGTGTGTTGTTTATTGGTATCGAAAGCATGTCATCTTCCGTAGAACCTCTGCGTGATTCCGAAGCTTTCCGTTCCATGTTTGTAACACTGGGCACAAACCCTCTGCTGGGTATTTTTGCTGGTGCTTTTGTAACAGCCATTATCCAGAGCTCCTCTGCATCTCAGGGTATTCTGCTGTCCTTGGCGGCTTCCGGTTTGGTGCCTTTCAATGCGGCAGTATATATCATCATGGGTCAGAATATCGGTACTTGTGTAACCGCTCTGATCAGTGGTATTGGCGCTACAAAAACAGCCAAATGTGTTGGTTACATGCACCTGATGTTTAATATTACCGGTACCATCGTATTCAGTATCGTAGCGATCGTGTACTTTACTGTTCTCAATCCCGCTATGGGCAGCGAAATCATTACTCAGACACAGATCAGTGCGATCCACACAATCTTCAATATTGGTACAACTTTGATGGTAATTCCCTTGTCTAATATCATTATCAAGATCGCAAAGAAAATCAACCATGTACAGGAAATCGAACGCAAAGACGAAAGTCAGCTGGTTCACCTGGACAAACGTATTCTGGAAACACCCAGCCTGGCAGTAGAAGGCGCAAAACTGGAAACACTGCGTCTGGGCCGTATTGCGCTGGAAAACCTGCAGAACTCTTTTGATGCGCTGATTAAGAAAGATCACGATAAGATCGAAGAAGTAAAACAGCGTGAAAATGTTGTGGATAAGGTTTGCGACAGTATTTCCGAATATCTGATCAAACTGTGTACTTTGCAGATCAGTGAAAAAGACAATCAGACAGTTACTTCCCTGTTGAATACCATCAGTGATATGGAACGTGTGGGTGACCATGCGGAAAATATCGCCGAACTGGCAGAAGAAATGGAAAGAGAAGATATTACATTCTCCAACATGGCGTTGGAAGAATTGAGCGAAATGACAAAGGTAACATTGGCAAGTTACGAAAATGCGCTGAAAGCATTGGAAAACAACGATATTACCTATGCCATGAAAACCGCTGTACTGGAAGAACAGGTTGACGCACTGGAAAAGAAACTCCGCGTAAGCCATATCGACCGTCTGTCCAATGCGGAATGTAATGTAAACTCCGGTATCCATTTCCTGGAAATGCTGGGCAATCTGGAACGTGTTTCCGACCATGCAATGAATATTGCGCAGGTAGTTCTGAACGAAAACAGAACAGAAAAGAATTATCACGACGAAGCAATCATGCCCGTTGTTTAATAAAAACGAGAAAAAGCCTTTTGCTGTGTGAAAACATGGCAAAGGGCTTTTTTTCATGGATACAGGCACAAATCCCTAAAAAACTGAATACATAAGAAAAGAGAACAGAAAGAAAGGCGGAATGAGGATGCCGCGTGTTTATCTGAGTCCTTCTTTGCAGGAGTATAATCTGTATGTAAACGGTGGAACAGAGGAGGAGATCACTAATCTCATTGCCGATGCCATGGAGCCTTATTTGCTGGCATCGGGTATTGAATTTACGAGAAATCGGCCGGAAATGAGTTTGGGGGAAGCCATTGCCGCTTCCAATGCAGGAAATTATGACCTGCATTTTGCCATTCATTCCAATGCAGCACCGGAAAGCCTGGCAGGAAAATTGCAAGGTGTAGATGCGTATTATTTTTATAACAGCCTTATGGGAGAGAAATGGCGGATATTGTCACAGAAAATATGAAGCAGGTTTACCCTGATGGGGAAAAAGTGCAGTCTGTGGCAACGGCAACACTGCGGGAATTGCGCCGTACCAATGCGCCGGCAGTATTGGTGGAAGTAGGGTATCACGACAATGTGGAGGATGCCCAGTGGATCAAAGAGAATATTGATCAGATTGCCAAAGCGCTGGCAAAATCCATTGCGGATTATTTCGGTGTGCCTTTTCGTCAGCTCCAGGTATAAATATTTATGAAAAAATACACAATGTCTATCACGAATTCTGATGGTTATTTTATGCTATCCTCCAAAGAGAAAGTTTTTATAAAAAATAAAGGGAAATCGTAACAAGTGCCGTATTTATATTGATATGTATATTGTGTAAATGCTATATAATACTGTATACATGAAACTGACGGGCGACTTGTCCGATTATTCAATACCAAGGGAGGTATCAGTATGAAAAGTTACGCAGCAGATAAGGTGAGAAACGTAGTACTATTGGGTCACAGCGGTTCCGGGAAAACCACTTATGCCGAAGCAGCGCTGTTCTTTTCCGGAGCAACAAAAAGATTCGGAAAAGTGGACGAAGGCAATACCGTTAGTGACTACGATCCAGAAGAAATTCGCCGTAAGGTATCTATCAGTACATCCGTACTGCCGGTAGAATGGCAGGATACAAAGATCAACTTCTTGGATACACCTGGTTATTTTGACTTCGTGGCTGAATCCAAACTGGCTATGAGCGTAGCGGATACAGCCCTGATCATGGTTTCCGCAAAATCCGGCGTAGAAGTTGGTACTGAAAAAGCATGGGAATATACCGAAGAAATGCATCTGCCTCGTATTTTCTTTGTAAACCAGATGGACGATGAAAATGCGGACTTTGAACGTACACTGGCAGACATGCGTGTGAAATTCGGTAAATCCGTTGCACCTTTGCAGATTCCTTTCAATGATGCAGATGGCAAATTCGTTGGCTTCATCAATCTGATCAAGAGAGATGCCAGAAAGAAAGTAGACGGCAAACTGCAGCCCTGCGAAATGCCTGAAGATAAAAAGGACGAAGTAGAAGTTCTGCGTTCCATGCTGGTAGAAGTTGCAGCAGAAAGCAGCGACGAACTCATGGAAAAATTCTTCAATGACATTGAACTGACAGAAGAAGAAATCTACGATGGTCTGAAATATGGTATCGAAAACAATACCATCGCTCCCGTAATGTGTGGTTCCGCTACACTGGGCTATGGTGTAAAACTGCTTCTGAATACCATCGTTCGCTTTACACCTCCCGCAAACGAAGCAAAACCCAACTTCCATGCGTTCCACAATGGTGAAAAAGTGGTTTACTGCTCCACAGACGACGAAAGATTCTCTGCATTTGTATTCAAAACCATTGCAGACCCTTATATCGGCCGTCTGAACCTGTTCAGAGTTATGACTGGTAAACTGGACGCTTCCATGAGCGTTTATAACGAAGAAAAAGATACAGTGGAAAAGGTTGGTCACCTGTATGTTATCAGAGGTAAAGAACAGATCGAAGTATCTGAACTGCACTCCGGTGACATCGGCGCTCTGGCAAAATTGTCCAACACTTCCACACAGGATACGCTGTCTTTGAAAGAAGCAAACATTGTTATTCCCAAGATCAGCCTGCCTGAATCTGTTCTGTGCATGGCAATCCAGCCTAAAGGCAAAGGCGATGAAGACAAACTGTCCGCAGCGCTTTCCAAGATCCGTGAAGAAGATCCTACCATCAAGATGGAAGTGAATAAAGAAACAAAACAGACATTGATCTATGGTATCGGCGAACAGCAGCTGGATGTTATGGTCAATAAACTGAAAAACAAATATAAGATCGAAGTGGAACTGAAAGATCCTATCATCCCTTATCGTGAAACCATTAAATCCAAAACTTCTGTACGTGGCAGATATAAGAAACAGTCTGGCGGTCATGGTCAGTTCGGTGACGTTGTTATGGAATTCGAACCCAGCGGCGATTTGTCTGTACCTTATGTATTTGAAGAAAAGGTCTTCGGTGGTTCCGTACCCAAACAGTACTTCCCCGCAGTAGAAAAAGGTTTGCAGGAATGCGTACAGTCTGGTGTACTGGCTGGTTACCCCGTAGTTGGTCTGAAAGCAACATTGACAGATGGTTCTTACCATCCTGTTGACTCCTCCGAAATGGCCTTCAAGATGGCAACATCTGTGGCATTCAAGGAAGGTGTTCCTCAGGCGAAACCGACTATTCTGGAACCCATCGAACATGTGGAAGTTTTGATTCCTGAAAAATACATGGGCGATATCATGGGCGACATTAACAAACGTCGTGGTCGTATCCTGAGCATGGACGCTGTTGGCAATAAGAAATGCATCGTTGCGGAAGTTCCCACAGCAGAAATGCACAAATACGCAACAGACCTGCGTTCTTTGACACAGAGCCGTGGTGATTACAGACATCACTTCGAACGTTACGAAGAAGCTCCTATGGAAATCCAGAAGAAAATTATTGCTGCAAGAGCAGAACAGAAATAAGTACATTGCAAAATTGCAAATAGGATAACTTTGTGATATTCTCAATGAGAGAAAATCCGAAATCAAGTGTCCAAATCGGTTCCCAATGAACGGTGGACACATACTATGAAAATGAACAACGGTAGTTAGGGAAAGGCGGGTTTCAAGGTATTTGCTCCATGGAATCCGCCGATTCCTTATCAGTTGTTCGAAATTCGGGATTTTCGCATTATGAAAGAACATCATTTGGTTATCCTGTTTTTATATGAAGGAGGAATGCTTGTGTTAGACGTAGCAATCATTGGCGGCGGCCCTGCTGCTTTATCCGCGGCGCTGAACTGCCGTCAGAGAAATAAAACCGTAACAATTTTTGGCAGAAGTCTGGATAGCTCTTTGCTCTTCGCGGCAGAAAAAGTGGACAACTACCTTGGTCTGCCCGATATGGGCGGGGAAGAACTGTTGAATACGTTCTATGCCCATGCCATGAAAAATGGCGTTGAATTCAAAGAAGCCCGTATCAGTCAGATTATGTCCATGGGTGACTCCTATATGATCAATGCGGAAAATGAATTCATTCAGGCAAAAGCCATCATCCTGGCAACAGGTCTGAGCAAAAGCAAAGGCATTGCCGGAGAGATGGAATATCTGGGCAAAGGTGTTAGCTACTGCGCAACCTGCGACGGTATGCTCTATCGCGGCAAAAAAGTCGTTGTGGTAGCAGAAAACGAAGAAGGGGAAGCGGAAGCAAACTTCTTGGCAGATATTTGCTCTGAAGTGCTGTATGTGCCTCTTTACCAGCCCGTTATGTCTTTGAAGGACAATGTAAAAGTAGTTAACGGCAAGCCGAAAGCCGTTCTTGGAGAAAATGACCGTGTGACAGGTCTGGAATTGGCAGATGAAACACTGGGTTGTGATGGCATTTTCTTTGCGAAAAACTCTATGCCTCCCGAAAGCCTGCTCTTCGGTCTGGAAACAGAAGGTAAAAATATTGTGGTAAACCGCAAGATGGAAACAAACCTGCCTCGTGTTTATGCGGCAGGGGACTGCACAGGCGCTCCTTATCAGATCGCAAAAGCTGTTGGAGAAGGTCTGGTAGCGGCTCTGTCCGCAGCGGCAGCCATTGACCAGCTGGATCGGGAACAGGTGAAATAAAGAAAATTTTCTTAAAATTGTCTCATTTTTCTTAAAAATTAAGTAAATGAAAGAAAACTGGAGAAATCGAGAGCAAAAATTAGTTTTTCTCTTGAATTTCTTCGGTTTTTTCTGTATATTTCTGAATTTCCAAGAATAATATCTTATATAGGATTTGAATATTCCTTGGAAAATAGCTAATATAGTAACAGAAATTAGCACTCGGTTTGGATGAGTGCTAACAACAAGAATATAAGGAGGCAGAATAATATGAAACTTGCACCATTAGGAGATAAAGTTGTATTGAAACAGTTAGAAGCAGAAGAAACCACAAAATCCGGTTTGATTCTGACTTCTTCTTCTCAGGAAAAACCCCAGGAAGCTATCGTTGTGGCAGTAGGCCCCGGCGGACTGGTTGGCGATGTAAATGTAGAAATGGTTCTGAAAGAAGGCGACCGCGTTATTTTCCCCAGATACGGTGCTACTCAGATCAAATTTGAAGGGGAAGAATATTTAGTAATGCGTCAGAATGATATTCTGGCAATTGTAAAAGACTGATTTTAAAACTTCTCAATATTTAGGAGGCGTTATTGAATATGGCAAAAGAAATTAAATACAGCACCGATGCAAGAAATGCAATGGCAGCCGGTGTTGACAAACTGGCAAATACCGTAAAAGTTACACTGGGCCCCAAAGGTCGTAACGTAGTTCTGGACAGAAAATTCACATCTCCTTTGATCACAAATGATGGTGTAACCATTGCAAAGGACATCGAACTGGAAGATCCCTATGAAAACATGGGGGCACAGCTGGTAAAAGAAGTTGCAACACAGACAAACGATGTAGCCGGTGACGGTACTACAACAGCAACTGTTCTGGCACAGGCTATGATCCAGGAAGGTCTGAAAAACATCGCAGCAGGCGCAAATGCAATTATCCTGAGAAAAGGTATGCAGAAAGCAACTGACGCAGCTGTTGCAGAAATCAAGAAAATGAGTCAGGCTGTTACTACTAAGAAACATATCGCAAACGTTGCAGCAATTTCCGCTGGTGACGAAGAAGTCGGCAACATGATCGCTGACGCTATGGAAAAAGTAACAAATGATGGCGTTATCACAGTAGAAGAATCCAAAACAATGAAAACAGAACTGGATCTGGTAGAAGGTATGCAGTTCGATAAAGGTTATCTGTCCGCTTACATGTGCACAGATATGGATAAAATGGTAGCTGTTCTGGAAGATCCTTATATCCTGCTGACAGATAAGAAAATCTCCAACATTCAGGAACTGGTTCCCATTCTGGAACAGATTATGCAGACAGGCGGCAAAGTGCTGATTATCGCGGAAGACGTAGAAGGCGAAGCATTGGCTACACTGGTACTGAACAAACTGAGAGGTACATTCACATGTGTTGCTGTGAAAGCTCCTGGCTATGGTGAAAGAAGAAAAGCACAGCTGGCTGATATCGCAGCACTGACAGGCGCACAGGTTATTTCCGATGAACTGGGCATTGACCTGAAAGACGCAACTCTGGATATGTTGGGTCATGCAAAAACTGTTCGTGTAGAAAAAGACCTGACTATCATCGCTGACGGCGCAGGCAGAAAAGATGAAATCGATGCTAGAATCATCGGATCCGCAGAGGCATCGAAGAAACAGAATCCGATTTCGACAGAGAAAAACTGCAGGAAAGACTGGCAAAACTGTGCGGCGGCGTAGCAGTAATCAAAGTTGGTGCAGCTACCGAAACAGAAATGAAAGAAAAGAAACTGCGTATGGAAGATGCACTGGCAGCTACCAGAGCCGCTGTGGAAGAAGGTATCGTAGCTGGTGGCGGTACAGCACTGATCCATGCAGTAGAAAAAGTAAAAGCAGCATGTGCTGACCTGACAGGCGATGAAAAAACAGGTGCTGACATCGTTGTGAAAGCACTGGAAGCTCCTCTGCGTCAGATTGTTGAAAACGCAGGTCTGGAAGGCTCCGTTATCGTAAACAAAGTAAAAGAAATGGCAGAAGGCGTTGGTTTCAATGCCCTGACAGAAGAATATGTGGAAATGGTAGACGCTGGTATTCTGGACCCTGCAAAAGTAACCAGAAGCGCTCTGCAGAACGCAACTTCCGTTGCTTCCACATTCCTGACAACAGAAGCAGTCGTTGCAGAACTGCCTTCCAAAGCACCTGCTATGCCTGATGCTGGCATGGGCGGCGGCATGGGCGGTTACATGTAAGCCGACGAAAAACATTCTAATACCTTATAAAAAAGGAGCAGGAAAAATTTTTCCTGTTCCTTTTTTTGTGCATTCGGCTTTTTTGCACAAGGGGAAGGCTGTTGTTTTGGCTGGTTTTGTGTGGTCTGTTTTTTCGGATTGTGCTATACTATACCATAGCGAAATATTGATTTGAATACATAAAAGGAAGTGCAGATATGCAAAGAACGGAAACAAGAACCGTACAGGTTGGCAATTTGAAATTAGGCGGCGGCAATCCTGTTGTCATCCAGTCCATGTGTAATACAGATACCAGAGATGTGGCAGCTACTGTGGCGCAGATTCATGCGCTGGAAGCAGCAGGCTGTGAACTGGTGCGTGTAGCAGTGCCTGATATGAAAGCGGCAGATGCCATTGGTGAAATCAAAAACAGATTCATATTCCTCTGGTAGCAGATATCCACTTTGATTATCGTCTGGCACTGCGTGTCATGGAACTGGGCATTGATAAAGTTCGTATCAACCCCGGCAATATCGGCGATGAAGACCGTATCCGTCAGGTGGTGGAGATGGCGAAAGAAAAACATATCCCCATCCGTATTGGCGTAAACAGTGGTTCTCTGGAAAAAGAGCTGGTAGAAAAATATGGCGGCGTCACCCCTCAGGGCTTGGTAGAAAGTGCCCTGAAACATGTAAAAATTCTGGAAAAATATGATTTCCATGACATTGTGGTTTCCATTAAGGCTTCTGATGTGCCTTTCTCTCTGGAAGCTTATCGTATTCTGTCCGAAAGCATTCCTTATCCCATCCATGTGGGTATTACAGAAGCGGGAACTGTTTATATTGGTACCATTAAATCCGCAGTAGGTATTGGTGCTATTTTGGCTATGGGCATTGGCGATACCATCCGTGTATCTTTGACTGGTGACCCTGTGGAAGAAGTCCGGGCAGCCAAAGAAATTCTGAAATGTCTGGGTCTGCGGAAATTTGGCATTGAACTAATTTCCTGTCCTACTTGCGGCAGAACACAGATTGACTTGATTTCCATTGCAAATGAAGTGGAAAAGCGTTGTGCTTCCATCAAGAAGGACATCAAAGTGGCGGTTATGGGCTGCGTGGTAAATGGTCCCGGGGAAGCGAAAGAAGCGGATATCGGTATTGCTGGCGGCAATGGCGTTGGCATTCTGTTCAAAAAGGGTGAACTCATCCGCAAAGTGGACGAAAGCCAGCTGGTAGACGCTTTGATGGAAGAAATTGATAAACTGTGATTTGGAAAATAATCGGAAAGGAGGGGCGATATGACAGCGAAAAAATTTCCGCTGGTATTTGATAAGGTTTCACTTTCCGCCCCTTTGCAGGAAGTGTTTCGGGAAACGACGGTGCTTTCCTTGACTATCCACCGGAAGGAGCGGGAAATTGTAACAGAGATTGCGGCAGATGAAGTCATTCCGCCTTTGTACTGGGAAAAACTGCGAAAAGAAATGATGCAGCAGCTTCCAGGTGTCAAGGAGGTGCATATTTTCCCGAAATATCAGTTGATGGATAAAGAACCCAAGGCGGTTCTGGCAGAGTTCTGGGATACCATCCGTAACCATGTGGCAGCCCAGAGCAAAGTTTGCAGCGGCGTTATTTCCGATGCGGACTGGGATTATCAGGATGGCAAGATGCAGATTTTTGTTAAGCATAACATGGCTTATTATCTGTCCCAGAAAAAACTGGATGATGCTGTGGCAAAACTGGTGCAGGAAGAAACAGGACTGGCTATGTCCGTGCAGTTCAAAAATGTCCAGAGCAGTGAGGAAGACCGTGCCCGTATGGAACAGGAACAACGGACAAAAACAGAGGAACTCCTTCAGCAGATTGCTTCAGCCACACAAGCGGCGGAACAGGCGAAAGTTTCTGCGGAAGTGGGAGCGGTCAGCGAAGCCGTTTCCAGAGGCATCCTCTTCGGCAAAGAATTTACTGGTACCCCTGTGAAGATTGTAGATACGAAAATTCCCGGGGAATCTGTCATTGTGGAAGGGAATATTTTCAATATCGAACCCAGAGAAATCAAAGGGGAAAAATACATTGTTTCTTTTGATATTACAGATAAGTCCGATTCCACAACGGTAAAATTCTTTGTGAAACGGTCTGTTTTCGACAACGAATTGAAAGATAAAATCAAAAAAGACGCTTACCTCCGGGTGCAGGGGGAAGTGCAGTTTGATAAATACGCCAAAGAAATCAACATCATGGCGAAATCCATCATGACGGCACAGGCTCCGCCGCCTCGTATGGATACGGCAGAGGAAAAACGTGTGGAACTCCATCTCCATACCCAAATGAGCAGTATGGACGGCGTGACACCTGTGAAAACTTATATCAAACGTGCCATTGATTGGGGACATAAAGCCATTGCCATCACTGACCATGGTGTGGTACAGGCCTTCCCGGATGCCATGAATGCGGCAGATAAATCTGATTTGAAAGTTATTTATGGTGTAGAAGCCTACCTCATTGATGACTTGGGCAATGCAGTATTCTCCCCCAGAGGACAGAATCTGGATGATACCTATGTGGTATTCGATATTGAAACCACGGGCCTTTCCAAGGAAAAAGAAATGATTACGGAAATTGGTGCTGTAAAGGTAGCAGATGGGAAGATCATTGACCGTTTCAGTACCTTTGTCAATCCTCAGCGTCCCATTTCCGCGGAAATCACAAAATTGACAGGCATCACCGACGATATGGTAAAAGACGCGCCTACCATTGAGAATGTTCTGCCGGAATTTTTGAAATTCTGCGAAGATACGGTGCTGGTAGCCCATAATGCTTCTTTCGATACAGGCTTTATCCGCATTGCGGCAGAAAGAGCTGGATTGGGTGAGCTTCATCATACCATTGTGGACACCTTAGAACTGGCAAGAGCGTTACTGCCGGAACTGAATAAACACAAACTGGACATTGTTTGTGAACACTTGGGTGTAACCTTGAATGGACATCATCGTGCTGTCAACGACGCAGAAGCAACAGCGGAAGTGTTCATCAAGTTTTTGGATATGCTGGCAGAAAAGAAAATTTTCACTTTGGATGAAATCAATGTTCTTGCCAGCCGCACGGTGAACTATAAAAAACTTCGTGCATACCATGCAATCATTCTGGTGAAGAACTATACAGGTCTGCGGAATCTGTACGAACTGGTTTCCATGGCGCATATTGATTATTTCTTCCGTCGTCCCAGAATCCCTAAAAGCAAATTCATGCAGATGCGGGAAGGTTTGATTTTGGGAAGTGCCTGCGAAGCAGGGGAATTGTATCGTGCCCTTTTGGATGGCGAACCCAAACAGCGCATCGAAGAACTGGTACATTTCTATGATTATCTGGAAATCCAGCCTTTGGGCAACAATAAATTTATGATTGACTCTCCCAGAGTGGAAAATATCCACTCCATGGAAGATATCAAAAATATGAACAGAAAGATTGTGGAACTGGGCGAAACTTATGGAAAGCCTGTTGTAGCAACTTGTGACGTTCATTTCATTGACCCTGATGATGCGGCATTCCGTAAAATCATCATGGCAGCAGAAGGTTTCTCTGATGCGGATAATCAGCCGCCTCTGTATTTCAGAACAACAGACGAAATGCTGGCGGAATTTGACTATCTGGGCGAAGAAAAAGCAAGAGAGGTTGTCATTACCAACACCAATCTTATTGCTGACCAGATTGAAAAGATCAAGCCCATTCCGGATGAAACATTCCCTCCCAAAATTGAGGGTGCCGATGAACAGCTGCGGCAGATTTGCATGGATAAAGCACATTCCATTTACGGTGATCCCTTGCCGCCGCTGGTGCAGGAGCGTTTAGAAACAGAACTGAACTCCATCATCAGCAACGGTTATGCGGTGCTTTATATCATTGCTCAGAAACTGGTATGGAAATCTGTGGCTGACGGGTATCTGGTTGGTTCCCGTGGTTCCGTAGGTTCTTCCTTTGCGGCAAATATGGCGGGGATTACGGAAGTAAACTCTTTGCCGCCCCATTATGTCTGCCCCAATTGTAAATATTCAGACTTTGATTCTGAACTGGTGAAATCCTTTGCCATGGAAGAAGCCAGCGGATGTGATATGCCTGATATGAACTGCCCCAAATGCGGCACACTCATGCATAAAGATGGGCATGACATTCCCTTCCAGACATTCTTAGGCTTTGAAGGGGATAAAGAACCAGATATTGACCTGAACTTCTCTGGGGAATATCAGCAGACAGCCCATGCCTATACGGAAGAATTGTTCGGTGTAGGGCATGTATTTAAAGCCGGTACCATTGGTACTTTGGCGGATAAAACGGCTTATGGTTTTGTAAAGAAATACTTTGATGAACGGGAAATCACAGCCCATAATGCGGAGATTACCCGTCTGATGAATGGATGCACTGGTGTCAAACGTACCACAGGTCAGCACCCAGGTGGTCTGATGGTTGTACCCAGTGACCATAATATCTATGAATTTTGCCCCATTCAGCGTCCGGCAAACGATGTGAATTCCACAGTTACAACCACACATTTTGACTATCATTCCATCAGCGGTCGTTTGCTGAAGCTGGACTTGCTGGGGCACGACGATCCCACCGTCATTCGTATGCTTTACGATTTGACGGGCGTCAATCCCCAGACGGTACCTCTGGGCGATCCGGCAACCATGTCCCTTTTTGAATCCCCAGAGGCGTTGGGGGTTACAGCAGAGGATATCGGCTGTGAAACAGGGACTTTGGGTATCCCAGAATTTGGTACAAAATTCGTACGTGGTATGCTGCTGGATACGAAACCGAAAACCTTTGCGGACTTGCTTCGTATTTCTGGTTTGTCCCATGGTACGGACGTATGGCTGGGCAATGCCCAGACCCTTATCGAAAATGGCACGATCACGCTGAAAGAAACCATTTCCACTCGTGACAGTATCATGATCTACCTCATCAATAAAGGTGTGGATAAAAAGAAATCCTTTAAGATCATGGAAAAAGTCAGAAAGGGGAAAGGGCTCACCGATGAGGACATTGCGGATATGAAAGCGGAAAATGTACCAGATTGGTACATCGAATCCTGCCAGAAGATCAAGTATATGTTCCCCAAAGCCCATGCGGCGGCATATGTGATGATGGCGTTCCGTATTGCTTATTTCAAGATCAATTATCCCGAAGCATACTACGCAACATATTTCACCGTGCGTGCCTGCGATGATTTTGATTATAGCTGTATGTGTAAGGGCATGGATGTTGCGAAAGCTGCCATGCGGGAAATCCATGCCAAAGGTATGGAGGCAACGGCAAAAGATAAGGCAAAAATGACGGTTCTGGAATTGATCGTGGAATTTTATGCCCGCGGATTCAAATTCCTGCCCATTGACCTGTATAAATCCGACTCCAGAAAATTCATTGTGACGGAAGAAGGGCTTATCCCGCCCTTTAACTCCTTGCAGGGTCTGGGTACCAATGCGGCACAAAGCATTGTGGACGGCAGAGAAGCAGGGGAGTTCCATACCATTGAGGAACTGAAAGAACGGACTTCTTTGGGACGTTCCCTCATTGATTTGTTGAAAGAAAATGGCGTTTTGAACGGCATTCCCGAAACCAATCAGCTGAGCCTGTTCTAAAGGAGGCGTTTTTATGAATTGCCAGAAATGCGGAAAAGAACTGGAAAAAGGCTGGATCAACAGTGCAAGAGAAGTGATTTATACTCGTAAACTAAAAAAGATGTTTATTGAGCCTTCCAAAATCGGCGATATTTCTTTAACGACACATAATATGACAGGCCCAAGATGTGAAGCTTATGTGTGTCGGGATTGTCATTGGGTCATTGAACCCTATGAGGAAGAGGACGCATAATAAAGAAAAAGCGGCAATTCTTACAAGAAACGTAAGATTGTCGCTTTTTGATTGTATTTTCGGGAGAACTTCTGTATGCTTAAAAAGGAAACTTTTGGAAATTCATAGAAACGGGGGGGAATGGCTATGAAAAAGAGGATTTTCTTGCTTTGCTGTATAGTAGGCCTGCTGTGGCCGACAGCAGTGTATGCAGAAACGGCACAAACTTCCCAGAAAAGTTTGCCGCAAGTGCTTCGTATAGAGGATTATAGATATCTTTATATCACTCAGCCAACGTCTGTGAAGGAATTCTGTGATTTATGGGAACAGTGGTGGAAAACGGGAAAGCCGGCAGAACTTGGATATGGGGAATGTGATTATGACATCACGTTGTTTGAAAACGAAAATTCGGCTGCTGCAGCAAAGAAGCGTTATCTCGTATATGAACGGCAAAATAAACTTGCGGTGGAAAATTTATCCACAGACCCAGACACAGGAAAGCTCATTAGAATAAAGGAAGTTGTTTCTGTTTCGCCGGAAACTATGGAACAGATTGTGCAAAAACTGGAAGGAATGTATGAAACCTATTATATTTATGATTCCTTTGATATGATGCATGGCATTGATTTGGCAGAAATCAATGAGCTTGGAATGGTATTAAATAAAGATATGTATGTTTTTCAAAACGCGTTTATTGATGCCAATGGTACCTTGCTGGTATCTCTGGAGGACTGGAATACCATTTTTGCTACCCAGTATGGAAATTCCAAGAATTTGGCTTACCAGAACGGCACCATCAAAAATAATTATTTATCCACAAACATTTCCTGTCAGAATATCAATGGAAAAGTTTATGTCCCGCTGCGGGAAGCGGTGAACCATTTCGGTCATTTGTCCATGGGGTGGGATAAACAGATGCGGAAAGCAGTGGTTGCAGAAACATCAGTTGTTGATATGCAAAAGAAAATCAGAGCAGGACAAAATTTTTAGAAATGACATTGAAGGAAAACATCAGCTAAAAGTTTCAATATTTTGGAATGCAAAAAAGGCAAGAAATTCTGAAGAATTTCTTGCCTTCTATATTTTCGATGTTTAGGGCATGACCACTTTCTTTTCTTTCTGTAACTTGATAAAGAAACCGATACACAAAAGCAGTTCAAAAAGTGCAGACATGGGTACGGCAATACCGATGATGAGCAGGTTGGTACCAGGCAGACGGCTGAGGAAGTAGGAAAGGGGGATACGTACCAGGAATACGGTTAAAACCCCTTGGAGCAAAACAAATTTTGTTCTGCCTCTGCCGTTGAAATATCCCAGCATGCAGAAGTTGATGGCTGTCAGCAAATATTCAAAGGAACAGCTCTTCAGATACAGCTGGGTAGAGGCGATAACTTCCGGGTCATTGGTAAAGATAGATGCCAGAAAATCCCCTTGCAGGAATGTCAGCAGGAATACCATAAATCCGCAGCAGAAGGAGATTCTTACCGCTACAAAGAATGCCTTTGTGGCGCGGCTGATGTTGTTTGCCCCAACGTTCTGCGCAACGAAAGCGGAAAGGGCAGACATGAAACTCATAGGTACCAACGCCAGGAAAACAAAAAGTTTTCCGCAATGCCAACGCTGGCGGAAGCAACAACCCCCAGAGAGTTGAGGATAGATGTTATGATCAAAAAGGATACAGTTACCTGGAAATCCTGTGCGGCAATAGGCAGACCCAAAGAAATGATTCTGCGGACAGCGCCTTTTTGTTTGAAGTCAGAAAGCTTCAGGCGGAAAGGCAGGCGATGCTTTTTGGTGTATTTCATATAGACAATGGAGAAGAAAAAGCTGCTTGCCTGTGCAATGACTGTTGCCAGTGCCGCGCCTGCTGTGGACATATGAAGCAGTCCTACAAAAACCAGATCCAGAATGATATTGATGGTGCAGGCGATCAATACAAACAAAAATGGCGATCTGGAATTGCCCATGCCACGGAAAATACCGCTGACAGAGTTATAGGCTGTGATGAAGATCATACCGGAAGCACAAATACGAATGTATGTAATGGTTTCGGGCAGTGCTTCTTCTGGAACATGCATCAGCAGGGATGCTTGTTTTGCAAAACAAACCAGAACAACAGTAATCATCAAAGCGATACAGGTGAAAAGTTTGATCTGTCCGGCAACAATATGAGCTGCTTCTTCCGGTTTTTTCGCGCCGATGGCTTGCCCCAGCAGTACCGTTACACCCATGGTCAGACCGGTTATAATGACGGTTGCCGCCTGCATGACCTGTCCGCCAGTAGCAACAGCGGAAATGCTTGCGGTGGTACCGAATTTCCCCACGACCATCAAGTCAACGCCGCCGTACAAAGCCTGAAGTACCAGCGACATCATCAGCGGGATTGCAAAACGAATCAGGGGCGCAGCAATTTTTTCCTTCCAGAAATGTGTTGTTTTCCATAAAATCCTCCTTGCAAAAAAACGCTAACAAGAATATACCCTTGTTAGCGTTAGTGTATCAAACGAAGCATTCCGTGAATGCTATATCATTATAAGGGGTGGGACATAAAAAGTCAAGGAGAATTCCAAAAGGAATTTCACCAATTTTCGTGGATAAACCATGATATCTTTCAGCAGGAATAGGCATGTTTGTTTTTGGAAAAATGGTTGACTTCATATATGGGAATATGTTATGTTTTATCCGTTTCTATTGGAAAAATCAGGAATGGAGGGAGCTGTATGCGCAGAGAGAATAACCTTGGAACAGACAGCATGGGAGGTCTGGTAGTACGTCTTGCAATACCGGCAATGCTGGCACAGTTTATCAATGTCCTTTACAGTATTGTGGACAGAATTTTCATTGGGAATATTCCAGAGATTGGCGCAACGGCTCTGGCTGGCGTTGGGATCTGTGGGCCAATTGTTACCCTCATCACTTCCTTTTCTATGTGGGTTGGCATTGGCGGCTCTCCTTTGATGAGTATCAAAATGGGGGAGAATGACCGAAAGGGTGCCTCTCAGATCATGGCCAACTGCTTTTTGATGATGATTGTCATGGCAGTTGTGATCACACTGCTGGTTATATTGTTCAAGCAGCCCTTGTTGATGCTTTTTGGTGCCAGTGAAGTGACTTTTCCTTATGCCAACACTTATATGACCATTTATGCGGCAGGCAGTATTTTTGCCATATTGTCCATGGGCATGAATACGTTCATCATCTGTCAGGGATATTCGAAAATCGCTATGATGTCTGTTGTTGTAGGCGCAGTCACAAACATTGTTCTTGACCCTGTGTTTATTTTTGGATTTGATATGGGTGTAGCTGGTGCGGCTGTGGCAACGGTTATTGCGCAGATGGTGTCTTGTGCTTTTGTACTGCTGTTCCTTTTTGGCAGAAGACCGCCAGTACGCATTACCTTTGGCGGCTATAACCGGACACTGATGTTTCGTATTTTGCTGACAGGGCTTTCCCCGTTTATCATTGTCGCATTGGACAGCGGCTTGATCATTGCCATGAACATGGTATTGCAGCATTATGGCGGCCCTGGATATGGTGACCAGCTGGTAACCTGCCATACCATCGCACAGAGCTTTTTCCTGATGGTTACACTGCCCATGGGTGGTATGACTGGTGCTACACAGCCTATTTTGGGATTTAACTATGGTGCCTGTCAGATGGATCGTGTAAGAGGCGGGCAGAAGTATACATTATTTCTTTGCCTGATCTTTACTGCTGTGATGATGTTGGTGGCACACGTTTTCTCACCTTATTTTGTAAGACTGTTTACAAATGATGCCTTTTATATGGACTTATCTGTAAAGGCTATCAAGATCATGACACTGATGATTTTGCCTTTGGCTGTGCAGTATACCATTGTGGATGGCTTTACTGGTTTGTCAGCTGTACGTTATGCCATCACTCTTTCTACATTCAGAAAGATGCTCTATTTTGCGGCCATGATGATTTTCCCTTTGCTCTTTGGGATCGAAAATGTCTTTTTTGCAGAACCCGCCGTTGACCTGATCAGCGCAGGGGTATCTGTATTGGTATATTTGAAATGCATGAGCGGCATTCTGCGCCGGAGAGAAGAAAAAGTGGCTCTGGAACTGCAGAAATCTGCTGCATAAAGAAAGAGGAATCCAAAACACAAAGGTGTTTTGGATTCTTTTATATCATTAAGGAGGGTGAAACATGGACAAAAAGCTGCGAAAAAAACAGTGTCGAGAGGAAGTCCGCAAAAGGCTGGAGTCTCTTCCCAAGGAATATCATGAGGAAGCCAGCCAAAAAAATTTCGGAATTCTTATGTGGCATGGAAGTCTTTCAAAAAGCGGGAAGCATATTTTGTTTTGTCAGTACACCGACGGAAATCAATACCCGTTCTATCATTCAGCATGCATGGAGCGGCGGAAAGCAGGTTGCAGTGCCAAGATGCCTGGAAAAAGGTCAGATGGAGGCGTGTGTCATTACCAAAGAAGAAGACTTGGAAGAAGGAAAATTCGGTATTATGGAACCGAAAGCAGGCTGCAAAGTGCTGATGCCGGAACAGATTGATCTGATTGTCCTGCCGTGTCTTTCCTGCGACAAAAAAGGTAACCGATTGGGATATGGCGGCGGATATTATGATAGATATTTGGAAAAATGTACTGGCGTTCGTGTCGTGATTTGCAGAGAAAAAATGATGTTGGATGAAATTCCGGCAGAGTCGTTCGATCAAAAAGGCGATTTTCTGATTACGGAAAAGGGGATATGCCCTATCAAAGGTTAAGAATTCATGCTTGTGGGAAAATAAAAACAGGATTTTTTAATGACAAGTGTTTACATTTGTCAAAAAATAAAATAAAATGAGCTTTGGTAAAAATTCAAGTAAAAGGTATGTGAGGGAAGAGGACTATGAAAGACACAAAAGTTTTATCTGGAACGGCATATTCCTTTGAAGGAAAAATGCCTCTGCGTCAGGCAATTCCCCTGGGACTGCAGCATGTACTTGCCATGTTTGTAGGGAACCTGACACCACTGCTGATCATCACAGGGGCTTGCGGCCTGGGTGTTGGCAGTGAATTTGCGGATTTGCAGGTCAGCCTGCTGCAAAATGCCATGCTGGTTGCGGGTCTGGTAACATTGCTTCAGCTTTTTGCCATTGGCCCTGTCGGAGGGAAAGTTCCTATTATCATGGGGACAAGTTCCGGCTTTATCGGCGTATTTAACAGCGTAGTTGCCAATATGGGCGGCGGTGTGATTGCCTATGGTGCCATTATGGGTGCATCTATTATTGGTGGTTTGATGGAAGGCGTACTGGGATTTTTCCTGAAACCCCTGCGCAGATTTTTCCCGCCTGTTGTTACAGGTACTGTTGTATTGTCCATCGGTCTGTCTCTGATTTCCGTTGGTATCGGTTCCTTTGGCGGCGGCAGCGGTGCGGCAGACTACGGCTCCATCGAAAACTTGCTGCTGGCAACATTTGTACTGGTTGTAATTCTGATTGTAAAACATGGTACAAAAGGTTTTACCAGCACATCTTCCATTCTGATCGGTATTATTGCCGGTTATATTGTTGCTTTTATTATGGGATTTGTTCTGCCTACAACAGGCGTAACAGCAGATGGTGTGGAATACACAAAAGCTTGGGTACTGAACTGGGATAAAGTAAAAGAAGCAAGCTGGTTTGCGGTTCCTGCGCTGATGCCAGTTAAGATCATTTTTGACTGGAGAGCCATTGTGCCTGTATTGATTATGTTTGTTGTAACAGCCGTAGAAACTGTTGGTGATATTTCCGGCGTTATGGAAGGCGGTATGGGCAGAGAAGCGACTGACAAAGAACTGTCCGGCGGTGTTATCTGCGACGGTCTGGGTTCCACTTTCGCTGCTATTTTTGGTGTACTGCCTAACACTTCTTTCAGCCAGAACGTTGGTCTGGTTGCCATGACAAAAGTTGTTAACCGTATGGCACTGGCTACCGGGGCTGTATTCCTGATCCTTTGCGGTCTGATTCCGAAACTGGGTGCGTTGGTTTCCATCATGCCTCAGGCTGTTTTGGGCGGTGCTGCGGTTATGATGTTCTCCTCTATCGTAGTCAGCGGTATCCAGCTGGTAACAAAAGAACCTATGACACCCAGAAACCTGACCATTCTGTCAGTAGCACTGGGCGTTGGGTATGGTATTGGTGCAAACAGCGCTGTCTTGGCCAAAGCGCCTCAGGCATTGCAGCTGATCTTTGGCGGTTCCGGTATTGTACCTGCTGCTGTTGTAGCAATTGTACTGCATGTACTTTTGCCCAAAGATGACGTTGTAAAAGAATAATTCTGAACGAAAAAAAGTGATAAAATCAGGTATTTTGGTTTTATCACTTTTTTTATTGCAGTAAAAAAGCACAAATGAATTTTATGAAACAATAGAAAAAATAAATTGGTAAAATTAAATAAGTTTATAATTTTAGGAGAATTGGCAAAAAAGCTGCGGCATTTTTAGTAGAAATCATAAAAATTCTTGCAATGTCTTTCGCACAAAGACAAATGTTTGAGGAATGTGTTAAAATGTCCTTCCGTTGTAAACTTTTTTTGCTATTTCTATTGACTTTGTAGAATTTTATCATATATAATTGTAGTGACCAAAATCTTAAGATTTTAAAAAAACTTTAAGATTTACGGAAAAGAACGAATAGGGGAGGATATTATGTTACAGGCATTTGACATTATCGGCCCGATCATGATCGGCCCGTCCAGTTCCCATACAGCCGGTGCTGTGCGCATTGGTAAGTATGCACGATCCATCTTGGGTGGAACACCTGTGAAAGCACATATCCGTTTCAGTGGTTCCTTTGCGAAAACATATAAAGGCCACGGTACAGATAAAGCTGTCATTGCAGGTATTTTGGGAATGGATACAGATGATGCCCGCATTCGTGTCAGCATGGATGTGGCAAAAGAAGAAGGTCTGACATTCGAATTTGAAGAAGCAGATATCGATGGTGCTCACCCCAATACAGCAGAAATCACACTGGAAGATACGACAGGCAGAACTGCGCAGGTACAGGGTGCTTCTGTTGGCGGCGGTAACATTGTCATCAATAAAATCAACGGTACCGCAGTTTCCATTAACGGGAAATCTGATACACTGGTAATTCCTCATCAGGATATTCCAGGTATGATTGCGGTGGTTACAAAAATCTTGGCAGAAAAAGGCGTAAACGTTCATGGTTTCTCTCTGTGCAGAGACCATAAGGGCGGTACGGCTGTTATGACCATCGAAATCGATGGTGATATCAATGAATCCGTGCAGGATGCAATTCTGGAAAATCCTCATATTTTCTCCTGCACCATTCTGAAAGCAATTTAAGGAGAGAGGTGAAACTATGTTCAAATACGATTCTTTGGCAGATTTGGTTGCAACAGCAACACAGGCGAACGAACCTCTTTCCAAAATTATTCTGCGTGAACAGGCAGAAGCTACTGAAAGTACAGAAGAAGCTCTGTATGCGCAGATGGAACGCTCTTTGGAGGTTATGCGTGAATCTGTACAGGAAGGTCTGGATCCCGACAAACGTTCCGCAAGTGGTTTGACTGGCGGCGATGCATACAAAATGATGCGCGCAGTACAGGAAAACAGAAACATCTGCGGTAAAATCTTTGGGGATGCCATGACAAAAGCACTGGCTGTTTCTCAGACCAATGCTTGTATGGGCAGAATTGTTGCGGCTCCTACTGCGGGCAGCTGTGGTATTTTGCCTTCCGCTCTGCTGACCATTTCCGAAAGCAGAAACATTCCTAACGAAGACGTGGTAATGGCGCTGTTCACAGCATCCGCTGTGGGTATGGTCATTGCAAACAACGCTAGCATTGCTGGTGCAGCAGGTGGCTGTCAGGCAGAATGCGGTGCGGCAAGCGCTATGGCGGCGGCTGCTATCGTAGAAATCTGTGGTGGCACACCTAAAATGTGTGAACATGCATGCGCCATCGCATTGAAAAATATTCTGGGTCTGGTATGTGACCCCGTTGCAGGTCTGGTGGAAATCCCCTGCATCAAGAGAAACGCAGCCGGTGTTGCCAATGCTTTTGTTGCGGCTGAACTGGCTCTGGCAGGCATTGAAAGCGCAATTCCTGCTGACGAAGTCATTATTGCAATGAAGAAAATCGGTGACGCTATGTCTTCTACACTGAAAGAAACAGCAGAAGGCGGTCTGGCTGTAACACCGACAGGTAAAAAGCTTTGTGAAAAAGTATTTGGTTGCTGCCAATAAAAGGGGAGGCAAAAATACTTTCAATATTAAGTTCGTACAACCTGACAAAACGCAATATTGAACATTTATAATTTAATAGGAGAATCATAATCATGACAAACATTCTTAGAAAGTGGAATAGCATTAGCTTAGTAAAACGTATTATTTGTGGCTTGATTGTGGGTGCTATCCTGGGTCTGGCTATTCCTGGCGTAACAGGAATCGGCATTCTGGGTACTCTGTTTGTAAGCGCTCTGAAAGCAATCGCGCCTGTACTGGTATTTTTCCTGGTAATTGCAGCTCTGGCTTGCGGTAACGAAGGCGGCGGCAAAACCATGGGTCGTGTTGTTATCCTGTATCTGGTAGGTACATTCCTGTCTGCGGTAGTAGCAGTAATCGCTTGCCATTTCATTCACATCACACTGCCTCTGGGTAACGTTGCAGCGGCTGAAGGTTACGAAGCAGCAGGCGGCATTGGTGAAGTATTCACAAACCTGCTGACAAACATCGTAGCAAACCCCATCGGTTCCATCGTTAATGCGAACTATCTGGGTATTCTGGCTTGGGCTGTTATCTTCGGTCTGGCTCTGAAAGCTGCAGCTGATACAACAAAGAAAGCACTGTTCGATTTCTCTGAAGCTGTTTCTCAGGCAGTTAGATGGGTAATCAGCTTCGCTCCTTTCGGTATCATGGGTCTGGTATTCACAACAGTTTCCACAAACGGTCTGGAAATCTTCGTAGAATACGGCAGACTGCTGGCTATCCTGGTTGGTTGTATGGCTTTTGTTGCTCTGATTCTGAACCCTATCATCGTGTTCACACAGATCAAACAGAACCCTTACAAACTGGTATTCAAATGTCTGAGAGAATCTTTTGTAACAGCTTTCTTTACAAGAAGCTCTGCTGCGAACATCCCTGTTAACATGTCTCTGTGCGAATCTCTGGGTCTGGATGAAGACAACTACTCCATCTCCATTCCTCTGGGTGCAACTATCAACATGGGTGGTGCAGCGATCACAATCACAGTTATGACACTGGCATGCGTAAACACAGTAGGTCTGGAAGTTCCTCTGGCAATGAAGATCCTGCTGAGCTTCGTAGCAGCAATCTCCGCATGTGGTGCTTCCGGTGTTGCCGGCGGTTCCCTGCTGCTGATCCCTCTGGCTTGCTCCCTGTTCGGTATCGGTAACGACATCGCAATGCAGGTTGTAGGTGTAGGTTTCATCATCGGCGTTGTTCAGGACTCTTGCGAAACAGGTCTGAACTCTTCCACAGACGCACTGTTTACAGCAGCTGCTGAATTCCATGATTGGAAAAAAGCGGGCAAATCTCTGCCTATCTAATTTTAAGCAAAACAAAATCACAGGTTGTACGAAAACCCTGCTGGCTTCGGTCAGCAGGGTTTTATTTTTCATACATTTTTCTTTGTCACCTTGTTTTTTTCTAAAAAATTCATTATAATTTCATATATGTATTATGGCGAACAGCATGAAGAAAGGAAAGATGCAATATGATTATGCTGATTGCAAAAAACACCTTAATTGAAGGAAAGCAAAAAGAGTTTACAGAACTGGCGGAAAAACTGGTTTTGGCTACAAGAAAAGAAGCCGGTTGCATTGCTTATGATTTGGTTGCAGACCAGACAGATGCCTATGTTTATTATTTTGTAGAAAAATATCAGGACATGAAGGCGCTGGAAGAACATCGTGCAACAACGCATTTCCAGAGCATCGTACCACAGTTTGGGCCGCTGCGGACAAAGCCTTCTGAAGTTTCCGTTTGTAATGTACTGCCATTTGCAGAATGAGAGAAAAGGGGATAGCTTATGGGACACCCGGTGTTATATAGAAAACGTTTTTATGCCGCAGGAAACCGTTTTGCTGCGGGATGATATTTTAGTTTACCAGGACGAAAAGGTGATCATAACAAAATGGAATGTTTTTCGTCCGAAGGCAAAATTCAGCCAAGGTGTATCCTGTTATTTTTTGGAAGACGGATATAAAGTCAGCAAATTTCTGAATGATCAAGAGGAATTGGTATATTATTATTGTGATATCATTGACACTACCTATGATGCCCAGGAAAACAGCTATCTTTTTACAGACCTGCTGGCAGATGTCATTGTTTATGATTCAGGCTTTGTAAAGGTTGTTGATTTGGCAGAGCTGGCGGATATGCTGGATGAAGGCGTTATCACAGAAGAACTGGTGAAAAAGTGCCTGCGTCGTCTAGAAAAATTACTGGAAATCATTTACGGAGGTAATTTTGACGAGCTGACAAAATATCTGGAAATTGAGGGAAGTAAATGAGCGAAAATGTGCATAAGGGGCATCGGGAGCGCATGCGTCAGCGATTTTTGGTTGAAGGCACGAAGGGTTTTGCAGACCATGAATTACTGGAATTATTGCTGTATTATGCTGTGCCGCGGGGAGATGTGAATCCGCTGGCGCATAGAATGCTGGCGGAATTCGGTACACTTTCCATGCTGCTTTCAGCAGATCCTGCGGACATTAGCCGCAGATGCGGCGTGAAAGAAAGTACAGCTGTTTTGCTGGTTCTGCAAAGTGCTTTGGCGCATCGTTTGCAGCAGGAAAAATGGCGTGATAAGCCTGTTTTGGATTCAGTTTCCAAAGCAGGAGCCTTTGCTGTGGATTTGCTTTCTCATTACCATTATGAAAGATTTTATGTTTTGTGTCTGGATAATCGGAAACAGCTGATTCATAGCTGTATGATTTCAGAAGGCACAGTAGATGAGTCTGTGGTGTATCCCAGATTGGTTGTAGAGGCTGCTTTGCGTTATCAGGCATCTTCTGTGATATTGATGCACAACCATCCGGGAGGAACACTGATGCCTTCTTTTTCCGATGTGGAATTGACTGCCCGTATGGCAAGGATTCTGCATGAAATCGGCATAGAAGTGGCAGATCATATTATTGTTGCGGAAAATCAATATTTTAGTTTTCTGGAACATGATTACTTGAAAGAAAAATAAATAGGAGGTTTTTATATGAAAAAATTGTATCGTTCTAAAACGGATGTGAAAATATCAGGTGTATGCGGCGGTTTGGCGGAATACTTCAATATCGACGCGACACTGGTGCGCCTGATTTGGGTTTTGGTATCTTTGCTGACCAGTGGGATCATTGGTTTGATCGTATATGTGGTATGCGTATTTGTAATTCCCGTTGATGACGGATATGTTGATGCCGAATTTAACGAAAAGAAATAAGTTCTTACAGAAAGAGAGGAAATGAAAGTGGAAGAAAAGAAAAGAATATTCAGTGGCATGCAGCCTTCTGGTATGATTACGTTGGGGAACTATTTGGGTGCGTTGAAAAACTGGACAAATTTGCAGGATGATTATGACTGTTTGTACTGCATCGTAGATATGCATGCTATTACAGTTCGTCAGGACCCTGTGAAACTACGTAAGCAGGCAAGAGATCTGCTGACACAGTACCTGGCAGTAGGCATTGATCCTGAAAAAATACCATCTATTATCAGTCTCATGTATCCCAGCACGCAGAATTGGGCTGGATCCTGAACTGCTTTACCTATATGGGTGAATTGAACCGTATGACACAGTTCAAAGATAAAGCTACGAAATACGCAGACAATATCAACGCAGGTCTGTATACCTATCCTGTATTGATGGCAGCTGACATTTTGCTGTACCAGACAGACCTGGTGCCCGTAGGGGAAGACCAGCGTCAGCATTTGGAAATCACCAGAGATATTGCGGGACGTTTCAATGGCATTTATGGCGAAACATTCAAAATTCCCGAAGCATATATTGGCAAGGTTGGCGCAAGAATCATGTCCTTGCAGGAACCCACCAAGAAGATGTCCAAATCTGATGAAAACAAGAACAACACCATTCTGCTGATGGATGAACCCGCTGTTATCATGAATAAAGTTAAACGCGCGATGACTGACTCCGGCAGTGAAATCCGCCATGGTGAAGATAAGCCCGGTATTTCTAACCTGCTGAATATTTACTGCGCATGCACAGGCAAAACCATTGTAGAAGCAGAAAAAGAATTTGATGGCGCAGGCTACGGCGCATTTAAAACAGCTGTTGGGGAAGCCGTTGTGGCAGAACTGGAACCTGTTCAGAAACGCGTGAAAGAACTGGAAAAGAACAAAGATTATCTGGACCAAGTTATCAAAAACGGTGCAGAACGTGCCGGCAAACTGGCAGCAAGAACTCTGACAAAAGTACAGAAGAGAGTAGGATTCCCTCCTGTGATTCGTTGATAGAGAAAATGGAAATGGATGAGGTGCTTTGCATCTTATCCATTTTTTTATAGGAACCAGGGAAAAAGTGGGGAAGTTGCATTTTCTGTCAAAATAAGGTATACTAAATCGGTATTCTGCGGAATAGAGGTGAAGCCGGTGAATCAGAAAACGCAAATGACGAAGCAGATTTTGGCAGAGAGTTTGAAGAAGCTGCTGCCGCACCATAGCTTTGAAAAAATTACAATCAAAGATATCACAGATGCGGCAGGATTTATCCGCCCAACGTTTTACAACCATTTCAAGGATAAGTACGATTTGGTGGAATGGATTTTCACTGAAGAAGTCATTCGTCCGGGAGAACAGCTTTTTGATGTGGGATTGTTTCGTGAGGGCATTCGTCTGATGCTTGCCAATATGGAAAAAGAAAAGGATTTTTATGTCCGTGCGGTAAAGATACAAGGGCAGAATTCTTTTCGGGATATTGTTTTTCAGTCATTTGTCACATTGATTCAGAAAGTCTTTTCAAAACATACACCTTTCCCGGAAACAGTGCCTCATTTTTTCCGTCCAGAAATTCTGGCGGAGTACTATGCCAATGCGGAAACATTTCTGCTCATGAAGTGGCTGGAAAGCGGCATGCCTATTTCTGCGGAGGAAGTGGAAAAAGCCCACTGGTCACTGATTACCGTTTCGTTTGAAGACGTTGTGAAAGAAGTCTCCGGCGAAGAAAAAGAAAATAGATAAAAGCCCTAAATTGTATAGGAAGCATAAACAAATATACAATTTTGTATGATAAATGAAAACAGCAATGAAAGACTGCATCTATATGAGGCAGTCTTTTTTCTTTATACTGGAAAGAAGAAATGGGGTGAGGAAATGTCCGTTATGATATTTACATTGGTATTATGTGGATTGGCACTGGAAGCTTTTCGGTTGTCCGTTGCAGCCGGCGCTATTCAGGCGAATTTAACCAAAAGAAAAATGATTTGGCTGGGAGGAATCTTTGCGGCAGTACAACTTTTTTTGTTTTTGCTGGGAACTGGATTCCTGTGGAAATGGATTGATTTCCTCTCAATTTCTGGAAATATGGATCGCATGGCCAGAATAGGCAGCGTGATTTTTGCTATTCTTGGCTTTGTTATGATTTTCCTTGGGATACGGGAAAAAAGACTGGAAGAAAGTTGTGTCTATCCATGGTCTGTGGAGGGATTTGCGAAATATGCTTTCAAACATGGGATGATGTTTCTATGTGTGGGCTGTGCAGCGGTGTACTGTCTGCGAAGAACCTTTTGGTATGGAGCGGAAATTTTTCTGATCTTGTTTCTGGCTTCTGTCGTTGGTCTGGCTTATGGATATTGGCAGGGAATTAGGGGATGGCGGAAAATCCGCATCACAACAGGATGTGTTTGGATCATTGCGGCAGTGTGTTTGTGGACAATTTAAAAAACACCATGAAACTTCATGATGCAAAGAAAAATTATTTGTGTTTATAGCCGGTGTAGAATGTCATAAAACCACAGAACAGCATTGCCCACGCCCAGAAACGATGTTGTTTCATATTTTCACCTCTTTTCCTTTTAATATAAGTTAACTAAAACTAATTTAAGTTTACTGCGACTTATTTTGTATGTCAATAATTTGTATTTTTGTAAGATAAAATGTTTTCTTTTCTAAAAGCTGTGTGATATGATGAAAAAAAGCATGGCATAAAGAAAGGAGCAAGTGGATATGTTATTGACAACAACAGAACAGGTTATGGGCAGAGAATATGATATTTTGGGTTTGGTAAAAGGTGCAACCATTCAGAGTAAAAATATTGGCAGAGACTTTGGCGCAGGTTTGAAATCCATTGTCGGCGGCGAATTGACAGGATATACGGAAATGATGGAAGAAGCCAGAGATATTGCCATGCAGAGAATGGAAGAAGAAGCCAAACGTCTGGGAGCAGACGGTATTGTAGGCATTCGCTTTTCTACTAGTGCCATCATGCAGGGCGCAGCAGAGGTTATGGCGTATGGCACAGCTGTAAAATTCAAATGATATAAAAGGCAGGAGGGGGTGGAAGCAATGTATTTGCGGATTGATGAAAATGGCTACCAGTTTACGGAAGAACAGCCGGAAAATCGGGCGTACATCGGCATTTTTACGTATGATATGATGCAGGAGCAGGCAAAGCTGCGGAACATTTCTTATCATGTTCTGGAAGAGGCAAGACGCTTTGGTTTTGCTCGTTATGACAGTCTTGAAAACTATGACTGCATCAGTCTGGAAATGCAGGACTTCCACAATGTTCTCATCAGTCATGGCAGTGTAGTCATTTATCTGGAGAAAAATCAGGCATTGTTTTTTACCTCCAAACCCCAGCACGTCAGACACGTTTTGCGGGATTGCGCCGAAGGGCTGGGAGAACGGATTTCTTTCCAGCGGCTCATTTATCTTTTCCTGGAAACCCAGACAAAGGAAGAAGAAGTGGCTTTTGATAAAATCGAAAAAGAAATTTTGGAATTGGAACAGGCGCTCATCACATCTCAGAAGAAAAATTTCGTATCTGAAATTATCCATCTGCGGAAACGGCTCATGCTCATGAAGCGATACTATGAGCAGTTTTTGAATCTGCTGGATGTGGTAACTGAAAATGAGAATAATATTTTTGATGGAAAAACACTGCGGTCTTTTAAAATGCTTTCCAGAAGGATGGAGCGGAGTTATCAGAATGTGCTGAACCTGCGGGAAGCGGTGACCCAGATCCGAGAATCCTACGAAGCGGAAGTGGATATCAGTCTGAATACCACCATGAAGGTCTTTACGGTAGTGACAACCATTTTTCTGCCTTTGACCCTCATTGCGGGATGGTACGGTATGAATTTCCAGATGCCGGAGTATGGATGGGAACACGGATATCTTATGGTTATCGTGCTTTCTGTGGCTTTTATCGTCATCGGTATTGCATTTTTCAAGAAAAATAAGTGGTTTTGAGGAGGAAATGCACCTTTTTTCGCTCCCGGAAATCTTCTGCGAAATTTTTATAAAAAGTGTTGACAGCAAATTTTTGTGTGATATAATCTGATGTATAAACGTCGACGAGGACAGTAGTCCTTTTCGGGTGGTCAGAGAGGGATATCTCGGCAGAGCTTCTGCCGTGGCTGTGAGTATCCTGCACCTGAGAAGTGTACGAAAACCACCTCCGAGTGGCCCTAATCCGGCACGGCCGACACCGTTATCGTCAAAATGAGTGGTTTTCTAAACAATAAGGGTGGAACCGCGGGAGATTATGACTCTCGTCCCTTTTCCGAAAGGAAAGTGGACGGGATTTTTTTATTGCAAAAAAGTCGCACTTTCCAAAGCAAAAAATCACATGCAAAAGGAGAGATTGGATATGAAGATTACACTGAAAGACAATGTAGTAAAAGAATTTGACAGCGCTATGTCCGTTCTGGATATCGCAAAATCCATCAGCGAAGGTCTGGCAAGAAATGCTTGTGCAGGTATCGTTGACGGCGAAGTAAAAGATCTGCGTTATGTAGTAGATAAAGATGCGGAAGTAAGCATCTGCACATTTGAAGACGAAGCTGGTAAACTGGCATTCCGTCATACAACATCTCATATTCTGGCACAGGCTGTAAAAAGACTGTACCCCGATGTAAAACTGGCAATCGGCCCTGCGATCGCAGATGGTTTCTACTATGACTTCGATAAAGAAAAAGCTTTCACACCTGAAGAACTGGAAGCCATCGAAGCAGAAATGAAAAAGATCGTTAAAGAAGATCTGCCCATCGAACGTTTTGAACTGCCTCGCGCAGAAGCAATCAAATATATGGAAGAAAGAGAAGAACCCTACAAAGTAGAACTGATTCAGGATCTGCCGGAAGATGCGATCATTTCCTTCTACAAACAGGGTGACTTCACAGACCTGTGCGCAGGCCCTCACCTGATGAGCACAAAAACCGTAAAAGCAATCAAACTGACATCCGTTGCAGGTGCTTACTGGAGAGGCAGCGAAAAGAACAAAATGCTGTCCCGTATCTACGGTACATCTTATCCGAAGGCATCCGAACTGGAAGCTTACCTGACAATGATCGAAGAAGCGAAAAAACGTGACCACAGAAAACTGGGCAAAGAACTGAAACTGTTCACAATGCTTGAAGAAGGCCCTGGTTTCCCCTTCTTCCTGCCCAATGGTATGGTACTGAAAAACACACTGCTGGATTACTGGAGACAGATCCACAAAGAAGCAGGCTATGTAGAAGTTTCCACTCCTATCATCCTGAACAGAGATCTGTGGTACAGAAGCGGTCACTGGGAACACTACAAAGACAACATGTATACAACAGTCATCGATGACGAAGACTATGCTGTAAAACCCATGAACTGTCCCGGCGGTATGCTGATCTACAAACAGGATATGCATTCTTACAGAGATCTGCCTATCCGTATGGGTGAAATCGGTCTGGTACACAGACATGAAAAATCCGGTGCTCTTCATGGTCTGATGCGTGTTCGTTGCTTCAACCAGGATGACGCACATATCTTCATGACACCTGAACAGATCAAAGACGAAATCAGCGGCGTTATCCGCCTGATCGATGGCGTTTACAAACAGTTCGGCTTCAAATATCATATCGAACTGTCCACAAGACCTGAAGACAGCATGGGTTCCGATGAAGATTGGGAAATCGCAACAGACGGTCTGCGTAACGCTCTGGAAGAAAACCATATCGAATACACTGTAAACGAAGGCGACGGCGCATTCTATGGCCCTAAGATCGACTTCCATCTGGAAGACTCCATCGGCAGAACATGGCAGTGTGGTACAATCCAGCTGGATATGCAGATGCCTGAAAGATTCGAACTGGAATACACAGCAGCTGACGGCAGCAAAAAACGTCCTGTTATGATCCACCGTGTATGCTTCGGTTCCATCGAACGTTTCATCGGTATTCTGATCGAACACTTCGCAGGTCAGTTCCCTACATGGCTGGCTCCCGTACAGGTAAAAGTACTGCCTATTTCCGAAAAATTCGCAGACTACGCAAAAGAAGTTGCTGACAAACTGGATGCAGCTGGTATCCGTGTACAGACAGACAACAGAGCTGAAAAGATCGGTTACAAGATTCGTGAAGCAAGAAACGAAAGAGTACCTTATATCATCGTTGTAGGTGAAAAGGACAAAGAAGTGAACAAAGTTTCTCTGCGTTCCAGAAAGAACGGCGAAGAAGGTCAGATGGATCTGGCTGATGTTATTGCAAGAATCCAGGAAGAAGTTAGAACAAAAGCTCTGGATTGATTTAGATGAAAATAAGGGCGGCACAGATTTTGTGCCGCTCTGTTTTTAAAAATATTTGAAAAAAACATTGACGTAAAGAGAAATGCGTGATATAATTTCTCAGGTAACAAAGAAGAAGTTCCGCTTCTCACCTTATGGCATGGGCTGATAAGGTTAATACAGTAGTACAAAACAGGGGTTCCTCTGTTTTTCTGTGTGCGCGGCGGATTTCTTCCGGCGCTATTTTTTATGCAGCCAAAAGGGAATATTTCAAAAAATTTTTTAGGAGGTGCTTGGCTATTACTGACTTAATGATTAACGAACAAATTCGGGACAAGGAAATTAGACTGATTGACGAAAATGGCGAACAGCTCGGCATCATGTCTTCCAGAGACGCCCAGAAAATCGCTGACGAAAGAAAGCTGGATCTGGTGAAAATCGCACCGACAGCAAAACCGCCCGTATGTCGAATTATGGACTACGGTAAGTACAAATTCGACCAGGCGAAAAAAGAAAAAGAAGCGAGAAAGAAACAGAAAACAGTGGACGTAAAGGAATTGCGTTTGTCCCCCAGTATCGATACCCATGATGTTCAGGTTAAGGTCAAGAAGGCCAACGAATTTTTGAAAAACGGGGATAAAGTAAAGGTAAGCATCCGTTTCAGAGGTCGTGAAATCGGTCATTCCAAAGCGGGCATGTTGATTTTGGAAAACTTTGCAAAAGAAACAGCAGAATTTGGCGTGATTGATAAAGAACCTAAGATGGAAGGCAAGAGCCTGGTTATGTTCCTGGCGCCCAAAGGCTGATAAGCCGGCAGAAAACAGTAAACAAAATGGTTTTTAGGAGGAATACGAAATGCCTAAGTTGAAAACAAAAAAAGCAGCAGCGAAAAGATTCAAAATCACTGCAACAGGTCAGCTGAAAAGACAGAAATCCAATACACAGCATATTCTTGGTAAAAAGTCCAGAAAGAGAAAAAGAAATCTGAGACACGCTACAACAGTAGACAAAACTGTTCTGAACAGCGTGAAAAAGAGACTGTTACCTTACGCATAATTTCGAGGATATTTTTTAGGAGGACTTTAACATGGCAAGAGTAAAAGGCGCGTTGAACGCTAGAAAAAGACATAAAAAAAGTACTGAAACTGGCTAGAGGCTACCGTGGCGCTAGAAGCAAACAGTACAGAGTAGCAAAACAGTCTGTAATGAAAGCAATGGCATTTGCTTTCGCAGGCAGAAAACAGACAAAGAGAGATTACAGAAGCCTGTGGATCACAAGAATCAATGCAGCAGCTAGAATGAACGATATCTCTTACAGCAAACTGATGCACGGTCTGAAACTGGCTGATGTAAACATCAACAGAAAAATGCTGGCTGAACTGGCTGTATCTGATCCCGCTGCTTTCACAACACTGGTGAACACAGCAAAAGCAAAATTGAGCTAATAATAGCCAAAGAGCGAAAATAAGATAACGGACAAACGATGGACTTTCATTGTTTGTCCGTTTCTGTGTATATATCAATAAATTTTATATATGCAAAAAAAGACCTGTTTATTATAAAAATAAACAGGCTCTTTTTTGAAAAATCTGGTTACGATAAAGAGATTTTTTGTATGAACTTAATCATCGCCATATAATTCGTCCATGACAGTTTTGTATGCACATTCTGTGGGAGTCAGGCCCAGCTCTTTGGCTTTGTTCAGATTCAGCCATGTGTTTTTGGGCAGTACTCTGTCAATGTCGTCATATGTACGTTTCAGGCTGGCGTCTTTCTGGTATTTGTATTCTTCATAACCGAACATAACGCCGGCTGTATTATGCCACCAGTCTGTCTGGAACAGAATGTTTCTTTCTGCCAGTAATTTGGACAGTCTGCATTCTTCTTCTACGCTGCTGGCTTTGATCTGGTTATTGGCAGATCCCCAGATGATCTTGCAATTCAGTTTCGGGATGGTTTCTTCGCTGAGGATGCCGCCCATTGCACAAGGGCTCAATACATCAACTTTTGCAAAGAGTACATCTTCTGGAGCAATGGCTTCCATATCTACACCTTTTGCTCTGTATTTTGCAACGATTTCATCTACACGTGCGCTGTTAATGTCAGCAACATAGATTTTGGCATCTTTTACATTGTCTGCAATCAGACCAGCCATGGATGCACCAACTTCGCCCAGACCTTGTACGGCGAAGGACATGCCAGTCATATCATCACTGCCATTGAGGAAACGAACCGCTTCCTTTAGAGCAACGAACACGCCATAAGCTGTCGGAGGACCGGAAGAACCCAGAGGGCCGTTGGGGCCACAGGTATACTGTACGCTGAAACCATTGTCTTTCATAACGTCAGTCATTTCTGTGGGGAAGCCCATGTCAAGACCGGTGGAGCAGCGCATTTCATCCAGGCAGAATGCCAGGAATCCGCAAACATCCATATTGTTCAGATCCAGTTCATCCATCATAACACAGGATTTGCAGCTGCCAACGGGCAGTTCGCCGGCGATGTTTTTGAATGTCATGGCTCTTGCAAGATTCAGACTATCGATGATAACTTCCAGTTCGTTTTCATCTTTTTCATGACGGCGGATACCGCCTTTCATAACACCGTGACGGGTGTTGTTGATACCGCGTTTTCTGTTATGCATGTTGCCCAGATAACGAATATCCAGACGTTTATTATAGAAGCAGTCAATACCGAAATGTTTGCCCTGACGTACCAAGTCGATGACTTCTTCCAGATAATCGCTGATGCCGTATTTTTCATACATCGTTCTGGTTTCTACATCATTGAGCAATCTGGCGGTTCTGGTTTTGATGCTTTCCACATAAAAATCATGGTTGTAGCGGGACCAGTCAAAATCTTCATCCCAGTCTTTTGATGCCTGCAAAAAAACGTTTCCAGTTTTCCAATCATATTGGATCCGCAGTGTCGTGAGACCTTCTTGGTCTAAAGGATAGAATAAACTTCTTTTTTCCATATTGCAATCCTCCTTTGGCATACTGTGAAATGATTGAAAACTATGCGCATAATTTTTTAAAAAAAAGGGTGTATGTCATGCTCTTTTTACGGAACATACAACACCCTTTTGATTTACCGTTATTCTTTTTATCGTAGGTCCTTTCGATGGCATAATCATATCATCGGTTTTTGTATTTGACAATATACAACATCAATGAAAAAGGATATATAAAATTTGTAGATATGTTTAGAAAAAATACAATTGGATGAATTTTTGTAAAAGTTGTTTCTTTTTCAAAAAGAAATAGGAGCGTTTACAAATAGAAGATATACGAAATAAACAGAACGACGTTCTAATTAATAGAACAAATGCATGGGAAAGAAAGGAATTTTTTGGTATGGAAGCAATCATTGTAAAAGCCGCAGGTTTTCTGCTGATTATCGCGCTGGGATTTGTACTGAAAAGTGTTGGATTGTTTCGGTCAGAGGATAGTCGAGTTCTGGCAAACCTGGTGTTGAAAATTACACTGCCTATGTCCATCATTCATAATTTTGCGACTCTGACATTGAGCAAAACACATTTGGTACCCATTGGTCTGGGTTTTTTGACAAATTTTGCTGTCATTGGTCTGGTACTTTTGCTGACGAGAAAAATGGCTGGTGCAAAACGTGCCTTTTTTCTCATCAACTGTGCCGGATATAACCTGGGACTTTGTGTACTGCCATATTTGCAAAGCTTTTTTGATGCGGAAGCAGTTGCCATCATTTGTATGTTTGACGTCAGCAACGCTATGATGTGTTTTGGTGTTACATTTTCCATTGCGATGACAGTGGCAAAGGGCAGGGGGCAGATGGATAAAAAAGAGTTCTTTCGAACATTGCTTTCTTCCATGCCTTTTATGACATATCTGTTGATGATTGTCATGGCTGCGCTGCACTTACGTTTCCCCGAGCCTGTTTATACAGTGGCGGGGATGATTGGCCAAGCCAATGCTTTTTTGGCAATGTTTCTGATTGGTCTGCTGTTTGAACTGAAAATCAAGCGCAGCGAGGTGAGAGATATGGTGTCTGTAATATCTGTTCGTCTGCTCTCGGGTATTGCCTTTGCCTTGATTATTTATTTCTGTCTGCCGTTGCCATTGTTGTACCGTCAGGTTTTGGCATTGGTGGTATTTGGGCCTATTTTAAGTGTTGCTCCTGTGTATACAGAGCGTTGTGGGTATAATCGCTCCGTTGCGGCAGTGCTCAATTCCTTTATGCTGCCATTCAGCCTTTTGATCATTACGATTTTGATGATGGTAATGCACATATAATCAAAAGCTCTCCGGGCTATGAAACACAGTCCGGAGTTTTTTCTGCAATTGTTTTCTGAATTTTAGAAAATATTGCGTATCGGGAAAAGTGTGATAAAATAATAAAGATATGGGGAAGTTTATGAAGAGAAAGGAAAAGGAGATGGATAATGGGAGTATTTGTAACAGCCATAAATAAACTGATCATCATTTTTTGCTGGTTTTGATTGGCTGCTTTGCCAAGAAAAAGGATATCATTGATGATTGCTTTATTGATAAGTTTTCTGGATTTTTGACAAAAATCGTTGTGCCTTGTTTTATCATTTCATCCATGCAGTTGTCCTATACACCGGAATTGCTGCAAAAAGGCATTGTGGTGTTTATCACCTGTATGATTATGCACATCTGGGGGATGTTGGTCGGTTTTGGTACAGGAAAGTTGTTCCGTGTGCCACATATGAACCTTGGTATCTGGGTGTTCAGCTGTATGTTTGCAAATATCGGCTTCATGGGAGTTCCTGTAATTTCCATGATCTTTGGGGGAAATAGTGTATTCTACTGCGCTTTTGCATCTGCGGCTTTTAATCTGGCGTCTTATACATTGGGTATCTGGATTATTGGAAAATATGGTGACGGCAGTCATCCAGTGCAAATATCCCTGCGTCAGCTGGTGGCACTGCCTGTTAATATCGCTATCATCATTGGGATTATACTGTTTATTGGCAATATTCAGCTGCCGGAAGCAATTGGTGGTACAGTGAAAATGGTTGGGGATATGATTGCGCCTCTTGCTATGATTTATATTGGCGCTGTTTTGGGACGGATGCCGCTGCGGGAAATGATTTATGACCGCTGGGCCTATGTGATTTCCTTCATTCGTTTGATTGTCGTACCATTGACTGCCTATCTGATGCTGCGTCCTTTTATCACAGATCAGCTGGTTTTGGGCGTTGTTATTGTAGGGCTGTCTACACCAATCGGCGCTTATTGTGCTATTTTGGCGGCACAATATGGAGCCGATGAAAGAACAGCATCCCGTTATATTTTCATTTCAACGGCTTTGAGCATATTGACCATGCCATTTTTTCTTTTTCCTATTTATTTAAGGAACATGGCAAAGAAAGGATGTGTTCTGTTTGGATCGTAAAAAAATGTCAGAACGTACCAAACGCCGTCTGACTATTCGTGGTGTATTGTCTGCGTTGATTATTTTGGTTTTAGTACGTTCCGTTATCATGGGAAACTATGAAAATGCTTTTGTGTGCATTTTATCACTGGTCTTGTTTTGTGTACCCATTTTTCTGGAAAAACAGCTTGCCATTGATATTCCGCCGGTGATGGAAGGAATCATTTACTGCTTTATTTTTGCGGCGGAGATTTTGGGTGAAATCAATTCTTTTTATACATTGATTCCCGGATGGGATACCATGCTCCATACACTGAATGGATTTTTGGTAGCGGCAGTGGGATTTTGTCTGGTGGATCTGTTTAACCGCAGTGAACGGATGACATTTCGTTTGTCCCCGTTGTTTTTATCAATTGTTGCTTTTTGTTTTTCCATGACTGTTGGGGTTTTATGGGAATTTTTCGAATTTTCCATGGATCAGCTCTTACATATGGATATGCAGAAAGACTTTTTGGTGCAGAATATCAATTCCGTATTGCTGAATCCATCTGGGTTGAATGTTGTTGTGCATGAACCCATCACCAGTCTGGTGGTCAATGGACAGGACTGGATGGAATTTCCGGGAGGATATGTGGATATTGGTCTGATTGATACCATGAAAGACCTGATGGTGAATTTCATTGGAGCAGTGATTTTCTCTATCATCGGATTTTTCTATGTAAAAACCAGAGGAAAGGGCAGAATTGCTTCCTCACTGATTCCTGTTGTACTGAGTGAGAAAGAAAAGAAAAAGGAGTAATGGCGTATGGCTGATTTTGGGAAAGTTGTAGAAAATCTGAAAAAAAGAGGATATGCTGTCAAAGAATTTGCAACGGCAAAAGAAGCGGCAGAGTATCTTAATGGCGCCATTGATGGCGTAAGTGTTGGTTTTGGCGGTTCTGCTACATTGGATGTGATGGGACTGTATGATATGCTCTCCAGTCATAATACTGTTTACTGGCACTGGAAACAGGAAAAGGATATGGCAAGAAAAGCGGCTATGCAGACAGATGTGTATCTGACTTCTGCCAATGCGCTGGCAGAAACAGGGGAGATCATCAATATTGATGGCGTTGGCAATCGTGTGGCATCTACGTTGTTTGGACATGAGAAAGTTTATTATGTCATTGGCGAAAATAAGCTGGAATCGGACTTTGAAAAGGCTGTTGCCCGCGCCAGAAATATTGCGGCACCTCAGAGAGCGGCACAGTTTGGAAAAAAGACACCCTGTGTTGTGACTGGAAAAGGATGTCAGGATTGCAGAAGCCCCGAGCGGGTTTGCAGAGCAATGGTTGTTCTTTGGGAACCTATGATGGGCATGGATGCGGAAGTCATTCTCATCCATGAAAATCTGGGGCTGTGAAAAAGTTTTTGCTGGAAAAGAATGGAAAGGGAAAGACTTTTCAAGTTTTGTTTTCTGTGATAATATGTTTGAAGCAGAAAGTGACCATTAGGGAAGGGAGGCATACCCTTGGAAAGCGAAACAAGGCGGCAGAAGATAATAGAATTGCTCAAAAAGCAGGAAGAACCCATCAGCGGCAGTCAATTGGCAGAACAATTTGGTGTGACTCGTCAGGTCATCGTAAAGGATATGGGGATGATCAAAGCGGGAGGACTGCCTTTGCTTGCGACAGCAAAAGGGTATTTGCTCCAGAAAGAAACAGATGGCTTATGCAGACGGGAAATCCGTGTATGCCATAATCGAGAACAAATCGGCGATGAAATGCGGCTGATTGTAGATCTGGGGGGATACATATTGAATACCCATGTGGATCATCCCATATATGGCAGCGTTGGAGAATCTTTGCGCATCAAGAGCCGCAGGGATATCCAGAATTTTCTGACAAAAACAGAAGAAACTGGGTGTATGCCCTTACTTGCGCTGACCAATGGGGTACATAGCCATACCATTGCCGCAGAAGATGAACAGACATTGGATGAAATCTGTGCGGAACTGCAAAATGCAGGATACTTGATGAAATAAATTTATGTATGAACAGAAAGGATAAACCTCTTTGAAAGAGCGTTTATCCTTTTTTTATAGATTGTATCAAGAGAATGACTTGCTTTTTGAAGGGAAATATGATACCATACAACTCATGTAAATATAGGTGTATATACATCTTGAAAGGGGCAGGATATTTCGTGGAAGCAAATACACTGTGGCAGAAAATACTCAAACGCTATTTTATCAATGGTCTAAATGGCATGGCTTTGGGGTTGTTCTGCACATTGATTGTAGGGTTGATTATTAAACAAATCGGGACATTTATTGGTGGAGATGTGGGGGCGTTTGTTGTAGCATTGGGTAATTTTGCTACTATGTGCACAGGGGCAGCCATTGGTGTTGGTACGGCTTATGTGATGGAAGCGCCGAGAATGGTAGTCTTTTCCTCCGCTGTGACAGGGCTTTTGGGTGCAAACGCGGCTGCTTTTGCTAATGGAACATTGTTTCCGGAAACAGGCGGTATGCTCCTCAGCGGCGCAGGTGACCCTCTGGGGGCCTTCATTGCGGCCTTGGCGGGTCTGGAAATTGGGCGTCTGGTTTCCGGCAAAACAAAAGTGGATATTATCGTGACCCCTGTGGTGACCATTGGTGTAGGTGGTTGTATCGGAACGCTGATTGGGCCTCCTTTGTCTGCGGCTATGACACAATTGGGTGAATGGATTCGGGTAGCGACTTATTTGCAGCCTTTCCTCATGGGAATTGTTATTTCTGTTGTCATGGGGATTGCGTTGACATTGCCCATCAGTTCCGCGGCATTATCCATCATTCTGGGATTGTCCGGTCTGCCTGCTGGTGCGGCCACCGTTGGATGTTCCGCCCAGATGATCGGTTTCGCTGTTGCCAGCTTCCGGGAAAATAAATGGGATGGTTTGTTAGCACAGGGGATTGGCACTTCTATGCTGCAAATTTCCAATATTGTAAAGAATCCTTTGATCTGGATTCCGCCTACATTGACTTCGGCTATTTTGGGGCCTTTGGCAACGGTGGTTTTTCAGATGGAGAACAACCCTGCCGGCGGCGGTATGGGCACCAGCGGTCTTGTAGGGCAGATTATGACATGGCAGACTATGGCTGGCAGTCGGAGCGTGGGACTGCTTTTGTTCCAGATTCTTTTGCTCCACTTCATCCTGCCGGCGATTTTGTCTTTTGTTTTTTCTGAAATTATGCGGAAAAAAGGCTGGATTCGTTTTGGTGATATGAAACTGAATATTTGATGTAAAAAAGCATCGAAATATATTCCGATGCTTTTGTGATATATAAATATAAAGTATGAGAGGGATCTAAACAAGGAAAAGAACCCGAGGGAAGCGGGTTCTTTTCAAAAGGGGAGGGTATGTATTACTATGTCTTCTTGCTTTGTCCTTGCTTTGGACACTTATAGAATACAAAATGACTGTGAATGGCGTGTGTAGAGAATGTAAACAATTTGTGAACAATTCCCCTTTTTTCGGGAAAAGATTGCCATTTCATGCCGGAAAACGTATAATGAAGCCATTGAAAGAAAAAGGGGGTACGCATATGTATCAGAAAGAAGATGTGAGAAAATTTTTGGATGAAAAACAGATTTCCTATGAATGGTTCGACCATAAAGCAGTATTTACCATTGATGAAATGCTGGAAATCGGTCTGGAAAAAGAAGAAGACATTGCCAAAAATCTGTTCTTGCGGGATAACAAAGGCAAACGTCATTTTCTGGTAGTCATCCGTGAAGATAAGCAGGCAGATCTGAAAAGTCTTGGTGAAAAAATCGGCGCAGGCCGTCTTTCTTTTGCCTCAGAAGAACGCCTCATGAAATATCTGGGGCTGACCAAAGGTTCTGTAACACCTTTTGGCATTCTCAATGATACAGATTGTGCTGTGGAAGTGATTTTTGACGAAGATTTTCGTAACATGGATGCCATTGGCGTACATCCCAATGACAATACGGCGTCTGTTTTCCTTGCCTTTTCCGATCTGGTACAGATCATTGAGGAACACGGCAATTCTGTTACATTTCTTTCCTTATAATGTACGAGAAAAACCGCTTTTTCTGGGAATTTGCCATTGAGGAACAAGTCGTATTGTGGTATACTAAATCCAAATGCGGACAATTTCTGTTGTGCGCAGAATAACAATATAGAAAGGAAATTCCATGGAAAGACAAAGAACAACCGCCCTGCCTGCGGAAGCGGAGCTGGCGCGGCAAATGGAATATATCCGCGAGATTCGTCAGGAAAACGACAGATATTTTGCGGAAACCGGCAAACACAAAAAGTTTTATAGCCTTGCCATGGGTTGTCAGATGAACGCCCATGACTCTGAAAAACTGGAAGGTATGCTGGACGAAATGGGCTACGAACGTACCCAGGAAGAAACAGAAGCGGATTTCATCATCTACAATACCTGTTGTGTCCGTGAAAACGCGGAACTGAAGGTATACGGCAAACTGGGATGGCTGAAGCATTACAAAAAAGAAAACCCCGATGCGGTGGTAGCACTTTGTGGCTGTATGATGCAGCAGGATACGGTGCTGGAAACCATCCGTCAGAAATACCGCCACGTGGATTTGGTTTTCGGCACTTTCAATCTGTATAAGCTGCCGGAACTGATGAAAACCAGAGCAGAAAGCGGCTGTACTGTTTTCGATATCTGGCAGGAAAATCAGGAAGTGGTGGAAGACCTGCCCAGCATCAGACATTTCCCTTATAAGGCAAGTGTCAATATTATGTTTGGGTGCAACAACTTCTGTTCTTACTGCATCGTGCCTTATGTGCGCGGCAGAGAACGCAGCAGAACACCGGAAGATATTCTGGCAGAAGTACGCAAACTGGCGGCAGACGGCGTAAAAGAAGTTATGCTGTTGGGTCAGAATGTAAACTCTTATGGTAAAAATCTGGAAAATCCCGTTTCTTCGCAGACTGCTGCGGATGGTAAATGAGGTGGAAGGCATTGAACGTATTCGCTTCATGACTTCTCATCCCAAGGATATGTCCGATGAACTGATTCTGGCAATGAAGGAATGTGATAAGGTTTGTAAAAACCTGCATTTGCCTTTCCAGTCCGGCAGTACGGAGATCCTCAAGAAAATGAACCGTCATTACACCAAGGAAGGCTATCTGGAACTGGTGCGGAAAGTACGGGAAGCAATGCCGGAAATCACACTGAGTACTGATATTATCGTTGGTTTCCCCGGTGAAACAGAAGAAGATTTCCAGGAAACACTGGATGTAATCCGCAAGGCACGTTACTGCACTGCCTTTACATTCATTTATTCCAAACGGACAGGCACTCCTGCGGCGAAGATGGAAAATCAGGTGCCGGAAGATGTGGTAAAAGACCGTTTTGACCGTATGTTACAGGTATTGAACCCCATCGTTCACGAAGTAACAGAAGAACAGGTGGGCAAAGTCCTGCCCGTATTGGTGGAAGAAGTCAGCAAGCATGACGAAAACATTCTGACAGGCAGAACCGAACAGAATACACTGGTGCATTTTTCAGGCAGCAAAGACCTCATCGGTCAGATGGTGCCTGTGAAGATTATAGAAAATAAGACATTTTATGTAATTGGAGAAAGGATTTAAGGTGAAACAACATGGCAAGCGTATTTGAATTGGCAAGAACATTGGGCGAAGAACTGCAGAAAACTCCTCAGGTAGAAGCACTTCTGGCTGCAAAAAAAGCATACGAAGAAGACCCTGAAATTTCCAAAGCAGTAGCAGAATATACACAGATGCACGAAGAATTCCAGGCAAAAATGCAGGCTGGCGGCATCGCTCCCGAAGAACAGAAAAAATTCGCGGAAGAAATGAAAGCTCGCGGCGAAATTATCAAAAACAACAAACTGGCTTCTGATCTGTATACAGCAGAAATGAACTTCAACAACTTCATGAATTCTGTATTCAACATCATCACAGCAACACTGGCTGGCGAAGATCCCGCAGAACAGGGCGGCGGCTGCAGCCCCAGCTCCTGCGCATCTTGCGGCGGCTGCCACTAATGGCGCAGTAAGTGAAAAATATTGTGTGACAGTACCCGAACTCCTGCAAAACAGGGGTTCGGGTTTGCTTGTAAAATAGCATAGGAAAGGAGGAAGATGGATGGCGAAAATAACACCCATGATGGAGCAGTACTTTGCGATCAAAGAACAGTATAAGCATTGTCTGCTTTTTTTCCGCTTGGGCGATTTTTATGAGATGTTTTTTGAAGATGCCGTCATCGCCTCAAAAGAACTGGAAATTACATTGACGGGAAAAGACTGGGGACAGGAGGAGCGTGCGCCTATGTGCGGCGTGCCTTTCCACAGCGCCGATGGATATATTGCCCGTCTGGTGGAAAAAGGCTATCATGTAGCCATTTGTGAACAGGTGGAAGACCCCAAACAGGCAAAAGGCATTGTAAAACGGGAAGTCATCCGCGTCATTACCCCCGGCACTGTGTTAGATCATACAGTGCTGGACGAAAGTAAGAACAATTACATCATGTCTATTTTTGGCGGGAAAAACGGTTACGGCTTAAGTGTCTGCGACGTTTCCACAGGGGAATTCCAGACGACAGAATTCCCGACCATTTTGGCTGCATCCCGTATTCTGGATGAAGTGGCACGTTTCTCTCCAGCGGAAGTGGTGTGCAATGAAGCCTTTTTGGAACATCCTGTGGCAAAGGATTTGAAAGAGCGTTTCCGCATTGCTTTCAGCGATGTGGATAACCGTATGTTTGCCTATACCACAGCCAAAGATACGCTGGAACATCATTTCCACGTATCTTCTCTGGATGGTTTTGGGCTGGCGAAAAAAGAAATTGCCGTTTCTGCCGCCGGAGGCTTGCTGTGGTACCTGCTGGAAACCCAGAAAAACGATCTGGAGCATATTTCTGTGCTGAAATATTATACCATTGGCGATTTTATGCCCTTGGACGTTGCCAGCCGGAGAAATCTGGAACTGACAGAAACCATGCGGGAGAAAAACAAAAAGGGCTCTCTGCTGAGTGTGCTGGATGAAACCAAAACAGCCATGGGCGCCAGAACATTGAGAAAATGGGTGGAACAGCCTTTGCTTTCCGCAGCGGAAATCTGCAAACGTCTGGACGCGGTGGAAGAGCTGAAAAATGATTTGTTCCTGCGGGAAGAAATCAAGGATATTCTCCGTACCATGTTCGACTTTGAACGTATCATGGGACGTGTGGTATATCAGACAGCCAATGCAAGAGAGTTGTCCATGCTGAAAAATTCCATTGAAAATCTGCCTTTGCTGAAACGGACACTTGGCAGATGCAAAAGCCCGTATTTGCAGGAAATCTATGAAAAACTAGACCCTCTGGAAAACATCCATGACCTGATCGATCAGGCAATCGTGGAAGACCCTCCTTTCTCTGTAAGAGAAGGCGGCATGATCAAGCATGGGTATTCCGATGAACTGGATACCTATACCAAAGCCAAAACAGAAGGCAAGGCTTGGATTGAACAAATGGAAGAAGAAGAACGGGAAAAAACAGGCATCAAAAACCTGAAAATCCGTTTTAATAAAGTTTTCGGCTATTATCTGGAAGTGACTAAGTCCAATCTGGAAGATGTACCGGAAAACTATATCCGTAAACAGACTCTTGCCAATTGCGAGCGTTTCATTACACCGGAACTGAATGACCTGGCGGAACTGATTCTGGGTTCTGAGGAAAAAATCGTAGACTTGGAGTACCAACTCTTTACAGAAATTCGTAATGCCGTTGCGGCAGAAGTGGAACGGATTCAGCTTTGTGCCCACATCATTTCTGTCATTGACGCATTGCAGTCCTTGGCAGAGGTTGCGGAAAAACAGAATTACACCAAACCAGTGGTGGATGAAGGCGACATCATCGACATCAAAGAAGGGCGTCATCCTGTGGTGGAAAAGCCATGGCAGGACAGTTTATCTCCAATGATACTTATCTGGACAGCGGCGATACTCGGCTGGCAATCATCACTGGGCCTAATATGGCAGGGAAATCCACATATATGCGGCAGACAGCCCTCATTGTACTTATGGCACAGATTGGCAGTTTCGTGCCTGCGTCTTCTGCCCATATTGGTGTGGTTGACCGTATTTTTACCCGTGTAGGGGCTTCTGACGACCTGAGTGCCGGGCAGAGTACCTTTATGGTGGAAATGACAGAAGTGGCAAATATTCTGCACCATGCCACACCCAAAAGTCTGCTGATTCTGGATGAAATCGGCAGAGGCACCAGCACGTTTGATGGCTTGAGTATTGCATGGGCAGTACTGGAATATATCGCGGACACAAAACATGTGGGAGCGAAAACCCTCTTTGCCACCCATTATCATGAACTGACAGAACTGGAAGGCAAACTGGCAGGGGTGAAAAACTACTGCATTGCCGTACAGGAACAGGGAGAGGACATTATCTTCCTGCGTAAAATCCAGCGGGGCGGCGCAGACCATAGCTATGGTGTGCAGGTTGCTCGTCTGGCAGGATTGCCGCCGAAAGTCATCAAACGCAGCAACCAGATTTTGAAGCAGCTCAACGCGGCAGATATTACGAAAAAAGCCAAAAAAATCGCGGTGGAATCCCAGGAACAGCAGGAAGAAACCGTACAGCAGGTAAATATGTTCAATATGGGTGAAATGCAGCTGACAGAAGAACTGAAACAGCTGGATGTCATGGCAATGACGCCCATTGAGGCCTTGCAAAAACTTTTTGACCTTCAGAAAAAGGCAAAGGGCATGTGATAGAAAGGAGGAATGTATTTGCAAAAGATACAACTTCTTGACCAGAAAACAATCAATAAAATCGCGGCAGGGGAAGTGGTAGAATCCCCCAAGTCCGTTGTAAAAGAATTGACGGAAAATGCCATGGACGCTGGGGCTAGCACAGTGACAGTGGAAATCAAGGAAGGCGGCATTTCTTACATTCGTGTGACAGATAACGGATGCGGCATTCCAAAGGCACAGGTAAAAGAAGCCTTCCTTCGTCATGCCACCAGCAAACTGTCCCAGATTGAGGATTTGGAACACCTCTATACCATGGGGTTCCGTGGGGAAGCATTGGCATCCATTGCGGCTGTTTCTCAGGTGGAAATGACCACTCGCACCAAAGACGAGGAAACAGGCACCCGCATTGAAATCAGTGCCGGAGAGGTAAAATCCATACAGGATGTGGCATGCACCGAAGGCACAGCCGTCATTGTACGCAATCTCTTTTATAATGTGCCTGCAAGACGAAAATTTCTGAAAAAACCGGCAACGGAAAGCGGTTATGTTTCTGACCTCATGAACAAACTTGCGTTGGGACATCCAGAGCTTTCCTTCTGCTATATCAATAACGGCTCCACCATGCTCCATACAGCAGGAAATGGTGACGCGAAAGCCTCTGTGTTTTATGTTTACGGCAAAGAAGCGGCGACTTCCATGATGGAAATTTCCTTTGAAAGAGGAGATTATCGTTTGTCTGGACTCATCGGAAAACCGGAATTGTCCAGAGGTAACCGCAATTATGAAAATCTGTTCATCAATGGTCGTTTCATCAAAAACCGCATTGTTTCCTCCGCCGTGGAGGATGCTTATAAAACCAGAATCATGATTGGGAAATTCCCTGTTTATGTGCTGAATCTGGAAGTGGACGCGGCTCAGGTGGATGTGAACGTTCATCCGGCAAAACTGGAAGTCCGGTTCAAAAATGATGACGAAGTTTATGACTTTTTCTATGATGCCATTTCTTCCGCTTTTCAGGATCAGGTGCTCATTCCCAGAAGCAGTTGGGAAAAGAAACCGGCGGCAGAACCAAAGCCACAGGTGGAACAGCAGAGTCTTGTGGATATGATTCTCCAGCGGAAAGCGGAATTGCCGGAAATGCCTGCGGAAGAAGAACAGGTTAAGCCGGAAAAAACTGTTGTCACAGAAAAATCTGTTCTTACAGAGAAACCGACAGTAGAAAAAACATACCATACACCAGTGTCGGAACTGCCTAAGATGGGCGGTAGCCCCAGTGTAGACCAGCTTTTGAAACGGAAACAGCCGGAGCGGTCTGTGGTACGGGAAGAAGCGGTTTCCTATACAGCGGAAACCCCTGTGGTTCCGGCAGATTTTGCGGTGGATGGCATTGCGGAAGAAAAGCCTGTGGAAAAAGTGGAAACACCTTTGCAGAAACAGGCGTTTTTCCATAATTATAAAATCATTGGACAGATTTTCCGCACGTACTGGATGGTGGAACAGGGAGATTGTGTGTACCTCATCGACCAGCATGCAGCCCATGAGCGGATTCTCTACGAAAATCTCATGAACCAGTTCCGTCAGGAGACAGTCATTTCTCAGCGTTTGGTGAGCCCGGTAATGTTGCGCCTGACACCTATGGAAACACAGATATTGAAAGATAATCGGGAACTTTTGGAACGCTTCGGCTTTGGTTTTGAAGCATTTGGCAGCGATACCTTTGGTCTGAATGCTGTTCCCGTACTGCTGAAAGAACCCAGCGGTGTGGGATTTTTTACGGAAATACTGGATGCCATCAGTGATGGAACTGTTTCCAATGTATATGACACAAAAATTTTAGCGGTGGCAACCATGGCATGCAAAGCGGCGGTGAAAGGCCATGACCGTTTGAGCATCCAGGAGGCGGAATCTCTCATTTCTCAGCTGTTAAAGCTGGAAAATCCCTTTACCTGCCCTCATGGACGCCCGACCATCATCGAATTGACCCGCTATGAACTGGAAAAGAAATTCAAACGCATACAGAATTGAGGGATGTCCATGAAAAAACCGCTTATTATCATTGGCGGGCCTACGGCCTGCGGCAAAACAGCCATGTCCATTTTGCTGGCAAAGAAAATCGGCGGCGAGATCATTTCTGCTGATTCCATGCAGGTTTATCGATATATGGATATTGGTACAGCAAAAGTGACGAAGGAAGAAGCCGACGGCGTACCTCATTACCTCATTGATGAATTTGATCCCGATGAGGAATATAATGTGATGATCTTCCAGCAGAAAGCCAAGGCTTATATGGAAGAAATCTGGGCAAAAGGAAAAATTCCCATTGTGGTAGGAGGCACCGGCTTTTATATCAACGCATTGCTCTACGACAATGCTTTTACAGAAACAGACGGCGACGACAGTTTCCGTCAGGTATGCTACAAACAGGCGGAAACAGAAGGCCCGGAAGTCCTTTTTCAGAAACTCTTGGAAATTGACCCGGAATACGCCGCAACGACCCATGCAAACAATGTGAAGCGTGTGACACGTGCTTTGGAATATCACCACATGACAGGGCAGAAATTTTCTGACCATAATGCGGAGCAGAAACAGAAAGAATCTCCTTATGCGGCGGCAGTCATCATTCTGACTATGGAACGTCAGAAGCTGTATGAACGCATTGAACAGCGTGTAGACCTGATGATGGAAGCAGGTCTGCTGGAAGAAGTGAAAGGACTTTTGGACAGAGGCTATGACGGCAGTCTGGTTTCCATGCAGGGGCTTGGATATAAGGAATTTTTACCATACTTTGCCGGAGAGATTTCTCTGAAAGATGCGGTAACAGAACTGAAAACAGGCACGCGCCGTTTTGCCAAACGTCAGCTTACCTGGTTCCGCAGACAGATCGACGGTCTGTGGATTGATCTTTCCCTGACAGATAAGGAAATGGCTCTTGTGGATATGCTGGATTATGTGAAGCAGTGCGGCATTTCTCTGCCGGAAGAAAGCGGGGAGGCGTAAAGTATGTGGACATCGGAGCTTTTTGGTTTTACCTTTTTTCAGCTCTTTTACTATTTTATGCTTTACAGCTTTCTGGGCTGGGCAATGGAATCAGCTTTTGTTTCCATTACCACAAAAGAATGGGTGAACCGTGGTTTTATCAATGGGCCTCTTTGCCCCATTTATGGCACAGGGGCGCTGCTCATTCTGGTTTTGCTCTCACCAGTGCAGGAAAATCTGCTGCTTCTGTTTTGCGGCGGTTTTCTGGTGGCAACGGTGGTGGAATACGCCATTGCGGTGCTGCTGGAAAAACTCTTTCATGCTTCCTGGTGGGATTACAGCAAGAAAAAGTTTAATATCAAAGGCCGTGTCTGCCTGGAACGCTCTGTGGAGTGGGGGCTTTTGACCGTGTTTGTCATGCGGCTCATTCAGCCGGCAGTGGCGGACTTTGTGGCAAAGATTCCTCTTGTTTTGGGTGAATGTGTGGGTACGGCGCTGATGATCTATCTTTTCGCGGATGCGGGCGTTACCGTACAGCAGATTCTGCATTTGAACGAAAAACTGGCTCATTTGAGCGAGGTGAGAGAAGAACTCCGTGCCAAACTGGAAAGCACAAAATTGTATACTGCCCGTCAGGAACTGGCAGAATATTTTGAAAATCATCCAACAGCAGAATTCCTGCGGGAGTGGAAAGCCCGTATGGATGAAACCTTTGGCGACATCGAACAGATGCAGCTGGAAGAAAGACTGCGTGGAGAATATATTTTCAACGAAATTCGGGAACGTCTGGAATATAAGGCACGTGCGCTGGAACAGGATACCATGGTACAGCGTCGTTTGATGAAGGCTTTCCCAGGACTACGTTCCAAACGTTTTGACAAGGAACTGCAGGAAATGCGTGCCCAGATGGAAGCGCACAAAAGAAAAAGAAAACAACAGAAAGGAGAAGGGAAATGAAAAAGCGGTGGCATAAAGTCCTTGCTTTGACACTTGCAGCAGCCCTTTGTTTGGGGGCAGTTGGCTGCGGAAAAGACGAAGGTACGACTGAAGAACAACAGGTAACCACTGAAACGGAAGGTACTGAAGGACAAGAAAATACAGAAAATCAGGAAAATAAAGAAGATGCGGCTGCCGATCAGGCAGAAGGCGAAGGAGAAAAGGCAGAAGGTGCAAAGGAACCGGAAACAGACGGAGCAACCACTGAAACAGAAGGCACTGCTGCTGCAACTCCTACGACACTGCAGGAAGTTTGGCTTCAGGCAGATGGCGCGCCTACCATTACAGCGGAGTCTGCACTGCTGATCGATCAGGAAAGCGGCACCATCCTTTATGAAAAAAATGCCAAAGAAAAAATCTATCCAGCCAGCGTAACAAAAATCATCACAGCGCTGGTTGTTATGGATTATTTACAGCCTGATGAAATCATCACAGTTGGTACAGAAATCAACGAAGTGACACTGGATTCCAGTAAAGCTGGCCATGTGCTGAATGAAAAACTGACTGTGGAAAATGCCCTGAGAGGTCTGTTGATGCCTTCCGGCAATGACTCTGCCAACGTGTTGGCAGCGGCAACAGCCAGAAAAGCGGAAAATGATCAGGATATGTCCTTTGCAAAATGCGAAGCGGTATTTACTGATCTGATGAACAAAAAAGCGGAAGAATTGGGTGCAGTCAACAGCCATTTCACCAATGCTCATGGCTATCATGATGAAAACCATTATTCCTGCGCTTATGATATGGCACTGTTTGCCATGGCGTTTATGCAGAACGAAACACTGGCGGAAATTGTTTCCGAAAAGAGTTTCTCTGGTAATGGGGCAGACGGACAGTTTGCCGATGATCTCGAAGTGATCACACAGGATTACAACTGGGTGAGCCATAACTATCTGATTACCGATAATGAATATCAGTATGCTTATGCAACTGGTATCAAAACTGGTTTCACAGACGAAGCGGGAGAATGCCTGACAGCATCTGCGGAAAAAGGTGATATGAAACTGATTTCCCTGCTGTTTAAAGGCAGCGATCCTGCGCGGTGGACAGAGAGTGCCAGCCTGCTGGAATATGGCTTCAACAACTATGCTCGTGTGGAACTGACAGCGGCAGGTGCGGCCATCGAAGAAGTGCCTTTGACCAAACATAATAAACTGCAGGGCGATACCGTTCCTCTGGTTTATCAGAATGCACTGGTAACCTATCTGCCTACAAATGCAGTGGACAGCGTGGAAACAACTGTTACCATCCTGGATGATTATAAAGTAGAAGAAAAAGACGGTACTGTGAAAGTGAAAGCGCCTTTGACAAAAGGTGAAGAAATCGCCACAGTAACATATACCATCGACGGCAAAGAAGTGGCACAGATGCCTGCTTATGCCGGAGCGGATATTGAAAAAGGCACCATCTTCAACAACATCTGGTATGGTCTGAAAACATTCTTCTCTCATCTGTTCTCTTTGAAAGGCCTGATTACCGTTGTTGTCATTGTTGTGATTCTGGCCATCATTTATCTGATTTTGAAGCGGATGCGTTATGGCGGTGGCTATCGTCGCAGAGGCGGTTATACACTGAAGAGTCCTTCTCGCCGCAGAGGCAGAAGACGCTGGTAAGCATTGAAAATCATATAAAAATAAAAAACACCGACAGCAAAGCAGCTTCCCCTTGAGAAAATATTGTTTCGTTCATTTCTTAAGGGGAGCTGAGATGGCTGTCTTTCGAAGAAAACATACCTAATAAAATTCCGGCAAAATAAAAAAGCTGAAATCCTTTGTATGATAAAGGTTTCAGCTTTTTTGTTTTCTTATGAAGAAGCTCTGTGCTTCTGTTGGTGTTTTTTATTGAAAATTATTTCCCTGTTTCCAGTTTGTAGAATGCTTCCAAAGCAGTGAGGATTTCATGACGTTCGCCTTCCATAGCTAGATTTTCGCCGTCTACATAAGAACCGATGCTTTCAGAGGTATCCTGTTCATAAGCAACCACATTATTCAGAATAGAAGCAGTTTTTACACCACGGAGATGGCCAATGGTAAACAGTGCAGCAGTTTCCATATCGCAGCCCAATACACCCTGTTTTGACCAGTAAGCGACGATGGCTTCTTCATCATCTGTATAAAAACTGTCATGACTGCGGGCAATGCCTACGTGGTATTGGAAATCCTGTTCTTTTGCCGCTTCCATGCAGTACAACATCAGCTGTGCGTCGGGAACAGCGGGGAACATAGCATCGATATATGTTTTGGATGCACCGTCGTCACGAACTGCGCCATTAACGATAATGATGTCACCCACTTTTACCTGAGGCTGTAAACTGCAGCAGCTGCCAATACGGATCATGGCTTCTACGCCGATGTTATGCAGTTCTTCCACAGCAATGCCTGCGGATGCGCCGCCAATGCCTGTGGAAATGGCAAGGATGGGAACGCCTTTGTATGTGCCGGAAAGACTGCGGTATTCCCGGTTGAATTTCAGTTCTGTCACGTTTTCCAGAAAAGGTGCGATACGATCCAGACGAGCGGGATCGCCAGGCATCAGAGCGTATTTGATTTGTAGATCTTTACCCAGTTGGATATGGGGCTGTAAAGATTCCATTGTGATTCCTCCTTTGTTTTTTCTTCTAATTTACATGATTTTTCGCAAAAATGCAATGGATGGCATAAGGTGTTTGAAGTCTGACAGGGATTATGTTACAATGAAATGTAGCAAACTATTGGAAAGGGAGAAAAGAGATGATTTATTTCCTGTTTTTAATTTTATCGGGGCTGCTGCAGGGCATGATGATTTCCCTCAATGGACAGTTGGGGAATTATTACAGTATGTTCGGCATCAGTTTTTTTGTCCACGGAATCGCGGCAGTTCTTTTGATTTTGTATCTGAAATGCAAAGAAAAGAAAAAAATCCGTTTTCGTGGCGTGCCTGCCTATGTGTATCTGGTGGGCTTCATGGGCATCGGTATGGTTACCAGCAGCAGTTGGTGTACCCTTGCCATCGGTGCCACAGCTATGACAGGTCTTTCCGTCATTGGACAGATGATTTCTTCTGCAGTGGTGGATCATTATGGCTGGTTTGGCATTGAAAAACAGAAGTTCAACTGGAAAGAACTGCCCGCCTATCTGCTGGTATTGGCAGGTGTTTGGCTGGTAACAACAGGCTGAGGAGGAAAACAGAAATGATATTTTATATAACTGCCGTAGCCAATGGTTTTTTGAATACGGTCAATAAAATGGTAAATGTAAAAGCAGGGGAATGTTTGGGGACTGCCAATGGCGCTCTCATCAATTATGTGGAAGCGACAATCCTTTCTTTGTGCTTGATTTTTGTAACAGGCAATGGGGCGGAAATGAATTTTTCTCATATTGCGGAAGTACCGCCGCTGTTTTATCTGGGCAGCATTTGTGGTTTGGTTGCTATGATTTTCCTGATTCTGGGCACCAGCCATACTGGCGCTATGGCTTCTACCATTTTAGCGCTGCTGGGACAGCTTGGCATGTCTGTGGCGCTGGATTATGTATTTTTCCAGACATTCAGCTGGAAACGAATTTTAGGCATCTTTTTGATTACTGCCGGCATCGCTTGGCGGGAATACATTAAAATACAGGACAGAAGAAAACAGATAAAGGGGGATGCAGCTTGAAGATTTGCAATTTTGGTTCCATGAATTTGGATCATGTATATCAGGTGGATATGTTTTTACAGCCGGGAGAAACAAAGTCCTCCCGTTCCTTGTTTACAAACTGCGGCGGCAAAGGTTTAAATCAGTCCATTGCGGCGGCAAAAGCAGGCAATCAGGTGGTACATGCAGGTGTCATTGGCTCCGGTGGCGAAATGCTGGAAGAGGTACTGGCGAAAAATGGTGTGGATGTGAGTCTCCTTTCTCATGTGGATGCACCCAGCGGTCATGCTATCATTCAGGTGGATGACGCTGGTCAGAACTGCATCCTGTTGTTTGGCGGCACAAACCAGATGCTGACAGAAGCTTATATTACAGAAGTGCTGGATAAAATGGACGCGGATACACTGGTTTTGCTTCAGAATGAAACCAATTTGGTGGGCTTTATCATGGAAGAAGCTCACAAAAGAGGTATGAAAACCGCTTTGAACGCTGCTCCTATGGATGAAAAAGTGCTGTCTTATCCTTTGGAACTGCTGGATTGGCTCATTGTCAATGAAGTAGAAGGCAAACAAATTGCGAACTGCCAGACAGATGATGAAATTCTGCCGGTACTGCGGGAAAAATATCCTAACTGCGGCATTTTGCTCACATTAGGCAGTAGAGGTGCCATTTGTGATTACGCAGGGGAAACGTATCAGATCGGCTGCTTCAAAGTGCCTGTGGTAGATACCACTGCGGCAGGGGATACCTTTACAGGATATTTCCTGTATGGCATGGGAAATGGTCTGGGCGTTGCGGATAGTCTGTTGCTGGCAACCACAGCAAGTGCCATGGCCATTGGCAAGAAAGGCGCTGCGGATTCTGTACCTCTTTATGAAGAAGTGGCAGAAAATATGAAAAATCAGGTATTTGGTACATTGAAAGCACAGAAAAAATAAAATTGGATTAAAGGAGGAAGCGAAATGAAAAAGGTATTGTTTGTAAACTGCTGCATCCGCAGAGAAGGTTCCAGAACGCAGAAATTGGCAGATCATTTTCTGGAAGGTCTGCGGAAAAAAGAAGGCTATGAAATTGAAGAGCTTTGCCTGATGGATGAGTCTTTGTCTTATTTTACAGATGGATTTTTTGAACAGCGGGAACGTCTGCTGGCAGATAAGCAGTTCGACCATCCACGGTTCCGTTATGCCCATCAGTTTGCGGAAGCGGACAAGATTGTCATTGCTGCACCTTTTTGGGATTTGAGCTTTCCTGCTTTATTGAAAGTATATATTGAAAACCTTTGTGTGGAAGGCATTACATTCGGCTGCAACGAAACAGGCTGCTTTGGTACCTGCAAAGCGGATCAGCTCATTTATCTGACCACCAGAGGTGGATTCTATAACGACAATCCCATGGAAATGGGTTCCCGTTATATCTGGGCAATGTGCGATTTCTTCGGTATTCCCCGTTATGACTGCGTTGCAGGGGATGGACTGGATACAGGCGTGCGCCCTGTGGAAGAAATTCTGGAAGATGCCAAGAAGGAAATTGACCGTTTGCTCGCTGAGTTTTAAGAGAAAAGAGGAAAAATACCATGGAAAAAACAATGAAAGCAGTTGTATACAAAGGAAAAGGACAGGTTGTGCTGGAAGACAGACCCATTCCTGTCATTCAGGACCCCAGAGATGCCATTGTAAGAGTGACACGCTCCACAATCTGTTCCAGTGACTTACATATCAAACATGGCACTGTACCCCGTGCAAAAGAAAATACCGTTCTGGGTCATGAATTTGTAGGGGAAGTTGTGGAAGTAGGCAGCGCTGTGAAGAAATTCAAAGCAGGCGACCGTGTTTCCGTGAATGTGGAAACTTTCTGCGGTGAATGTTTCTTCTGCAAAAGAGGCTATGTGAATAACTGTGTGGAAGGCGGCTGGGAACTGGGCTGCCGCATTGACGGCTGTCAGGCGGAATATGTTCGTGTACCCATTGCCGATAACGGCATGACACCCATTCCCGATGATGTTTCTGATGAAGCGGCATTGTTCAACGGCGATATTCTGGCAACAGGCTATTGGGCTGCCAGCATCGGCGAAATTAAACCTGCGGATACTGTTGTGGTACTGGGCGCAGGCCCCACAGGTCTTTGTACCCTTATGAGTATCCGTCTTTACAGCCCTGCGAAAGTTATCGTTGTAGACGTGAGCGAAGAAAGAATGGCACTGGCAAAAGAACAGGGCTTGGCGGATATTTGTTTGAACCCCACAAAAGTGGATGTGGAAGAGGAAATCCTTCGCCTGACAGATGGCAGAGGCGCTGACCGCGTCTTTGAAGTGGCTGGCGGCGAAAATACTTTCCAGCTGGCATGGAAAGTGGCAAGACCCAACGCCATTGTGGTTCTGGTTGCCCTCTACGCAAAAGAACAGGCATTGCCTCTGCATTTGATGTACGGCAAAAACCTGACATTCAAAACAGGTGGTGTGGATGCGAACTGCTGTGAAGACATCATGAAAATGATTCAGTGCGGTAAAATCGACACATCCTGCCTGATTACTCATCGTGCGCCTTTGAATGACGTTATGGAAGGCTATCGGGTATTCGAAAATAAACTGGATGGCTGCATTAAATGGGTCATCACACCTTATGAAAGAGATTGATAAATAAAAACGGTATGTCTTTCGGGGCATTTCCAGAAACAGAAAGCCCGTGTATGCGGGCTTTTCTTTTTTGAAGAAATTTCAAGAGAAAGGAGAAATGACAAATGAAATTGTTTCATTTAAGTGACCTGCATTTGGGCAAACGTGTCTATGCCTTTTCCATGCTGCAGGATCAGCGGTATGTGTTGGAGCAGGTCTGCGCTTTGGCAGAAAAGCATCAGCCAGATGGTATTTTGCTCAGCGGCGATTTGTACGATAAACCCATTCCGCCTGTGGAAGCTGTACAGCTTTTAGACGAATTTTTGACCAAAATGCAGCAGATGGGCATTGCGGTTTGTGCCATCTCCGGCAACCACGATTCCGCCGGACGTGTGGACTTTGGCAGCCGTATTTTGCAGCAGCAGAATCTGCATATTTGCGGTGCTTTTGACGGCAAGCTGTATCATGTGTCCAAGGAGGATGCTTTTGGGGAAATCCATTTTTACTTGCTTCCTTTTCTGAAACCTGCCACTGTTTCTGCTTTTCGGGAGGGCGGCGAAAGCCTGACTTATGCCGAGGCAGTCAAATGGGCTTTGGAAACAATGGATATTGATACCACAAAGCGCAATGTGCTTTTGGCACACCAGTTTGTTACGTGGAAAGGAACGGCAGAAGAAAGCGACTCGGAAACAAAGACACTGGGCGGCGTAGATGAAATGGATGCCAGTCTGTTCTTTGACTTTGACTATGTGGCTTTGGGACATCTCCATAGCCCACAGCGCATTGGGAGAGATACCATCCGCTATGGCGGTTCACCCTTGAAATATTCCTTTTCGGAACTGCGCCAGAAAAAAGGCGTGACCCTTGTGGAAATACAGGAAAAAGGGAATATCACCACAGAATTTCTTCCTTTGGAACCGCTGCATCCTTTGCGTGAGATCAAAGGGACATTGGCTGATCTTTTGGAAGCGGCAGAAGAAGCAGGAGGCTCCGAAGATTATGTGCGGGCGATTTTGACAGATGAAGGGGCAGTCTATGACCCTGTGGGACGACTGCGGGTATATTATCCCAATTTGATGACACTGGAAATGGCACAGCGTGGAGAAAGACAGGAGGACTTTTCTTTGCGGTTGGATCAGGAACAGCTTTCCGGGCCTGCGCTCTTTGCTGGTTTCTTTGAAAAGCAGAATGACCGGGAAATGAGTGAGGCGCAAAAAGCCCTTGTGGAAAAAATCTGGCAGGATTTGGGAGGTGTTGAAGAATGAAACCATTGGAAATTACTGTTTCCGCCTTTGGCCCTTATGCAAAAAGCGTACAGATTCCTCTTTCTAAATTGGGAGAACAGGGGATCTTCCTCATTACAGGGGATACAGGTGCCGGAAAAACAACATTGTTTGACGCCATTTGTTTTGCTCTTTTTGGAGAGGTCAGCGGCTCCAACCGAGAGGTAGATAGTTTGCGCAGTGACTTTGCTTCTCCGTCCACGAAAACATTTGTGGATTTGACTTTCTCCCATCGTGGGGAAACATATCGTATTTTGCGAAACCCTGCCTATCTGCGTCTCAAAAAATCCGGGGAAGGCACCACAAAAGAAACAGCAGATGCTACCCTTTGGTATCCTGACGGCAATGTAGTGTCCGGCGCAGAAAAAGTGAAAAAAGCGGCAGAAACATTGCTGGGCATTGATGCAAAGCAATTCAAACAGATTGCGATGATTGCACAGGGGGAATTCTTGAAACTCCTTTATGCGGATAGTGTGGAACGCGGCGCTATTTTCCGTCGGGTATTCCACACGGATTTTTATCTGGCATTCCAGAAAAAACTGAAAGAAATTGGAAAAAGAAAACCGCTCAGCCTTTGAGGACAGCGGCAAGCGTCTTTTGACATATCTTTCCCAGTGCGGCATTGAAGAAACAGACGAAAATACACTGCTGCAAAGAGCAGAGCAGTTTTTGACAGAAGCGGAAGGAGCTTATCAGGAAGCGGAAAAACTTTGGCTTCAGCAGGAAAAGGAAATTGCTGTAAAAGAAGAAGAGCGTTTGAAAATTGCCGCACAGAAAGCCGATGGAGAAAATACCAATCGTCTTTTGGATGCTTGGCAGAAGCGAAAAAGCACCATGAATCTCTTAAGGAAGCAGAATCTGCACAGCTTGCGAAAAAAGAAGAACTGCAAAAACAGCGTCGTGCTGTTGACTATGTGCAGCCCAAAGCATTGGATTGGAAGCAGAAAAAAGATGCGGCGGATCGTCTGGAATTACAGTTAAAAGAATTGCAGAATCAGGAACAAAAAGAAAAAGAAGTCCTTCAAAACACCATAGAACAGGAAACCGCACTGGAACCTTTGCGTGGACAGTTGGAAAATGATCGAGCAGAAGCGGCAAAAAAGAAGATCGCTTGAAGGATTTCGAAGCAAAAGACCGTGCAGCGAAAGAAATCAACCATCAGCAGACAGAAATCCAAAAAACAACAGCACAAAAAGAAAAACTGGAAGCAAATAAGAAGGATTTGGAAGAACGTCTGGAAAATTTGCGCCAACAGGAAAGCCAGCTTCCTGCCATTCGGGAACGTTTGTCAGCGTTGGAACAGGCGAAAAATCGCTTGCAGGAACAGAAGGATTTGCTGAAAGAAACTGGAGATGCCATTCAGGATGGTCTGAAAGTAAAGAAAGAACTGGAAAAAATTCAATCTGATTATCAGGCAGCAAAAGAAAAATGGGAACAGGCAAAAGCGGTGGCAGATCAGGCAGAAAGAGATTATCTGGATGCTCAGGCTGGTATTCTGGCAGAGAATCTGACAGAAGGCATGCCTTGTCCTGTCTGCGGCTCTGTGCACCATCCGGCGAAGGCGGTGCGTCCAGCCCAAGCGCCTACCCAGGCAGAGTGGAATCGCCTGCGGGAAGCAGAAAAAACAGAGCGGGAAAAAACAGAAATTCTTTCCAGAAAAAGCGGTGAACTGAAGATTTCTCTGGAACATTTCCGGGATAATGTGAGAAATGGTCTGAAAAAATTAGGGTTGGAGAAATCTGCTCAAATGCAGGAATTGGCAGTTTCTTTGCAGACAGAGGAAAGTAAGCTGAATGCAGATTTGAAAGAAACGAAAAAACAGGAAAAAGATCTGTTGGATATTCCCGATGAACTGGAAAAAGCAAAAGCGGAGCAGCAGAGCTTACAGAAATCTTTAGATACAACAGATACAATACTGCGTCAGCAGGAGAGTGCTTTGGGGCAGAAACAAGGGGAATACAGTCAGCTGAAACAGCGCATTGGTGATGGCACTTTGGCAGAAGCCCAGGCAGAATGGAAAAAACTTTGTGATGCGATCAGGGAAAAGGAAGAAGCATTGCAGGATGCGGCAAACAAAAAACAGCAGGCAGAAACGGCATTGGCAAGGACACAAGCCCTTTTGAAACAGACAGAACAGAATCATCAGGAAGGCTGTGAAGCTAAAGAACAGGCAAAGGATGCTTTCTTGAAAACGCTGGAAGAACAGCATTTCAAAGACAAAGCGGATTTTGCAAGTGCCCTTGTTTCCAGAGAAATTCTGGAACAGGCAGAGGAGAAAAACCGGGCATATTTTGCTGATTTGCAGACAAGTCAGCAGCAATTGGTATCCAGAGAGAAAGAAGCGGCAGGCAAAACGTATCAGGATCTGACAGAATTGGAAGAAAGAATGGAACGCCTGCGTGTAGAAAAAGGAGCCCTTCAGGAAAAAGTACAGGAGCAGAAAGCACTGTGGCAGACCCGGAAAAAAGCGGCAGAAAGCGCATGGAAGGAATTGCAGGCTTGGAAGAAAGCGGAAAAAGCATATCTGCCCATTGTGGAACTTTCTAAGACAGCCAATGGGGAATTGGCACAGAAAGACAAGATTGCCTTTGAACAGTTTGTGCAGGGATTCTATTTTGATCGGATTTTGGCGGCAGCCAACCTGCGTTTTGCGGAAATGACCAATGGACGTTATCATTTGCGTCGTTCGGAAGTGGCAGCCAATAAACGTTCTCAGTCTGGTTTGGAATTGGAAGTCATGGACTATTTCACAGGCAAGGCAAGAGGGGTTAAGTCACTTTCCGGCGGTGAAGCTTTCAAGGCTTCTTTGAGTCTGGCACTGGGACTGTCTGATTTGATCCAGCAGACTGCTGGCGGCGTGGAAATCAAAGCCATGTTCATTGACGAAGGTTTTGGTGCATTGGATGAAGAATCCAGAGAACAGGCGGTACGGATTTTGCAGCAGCTTTCTTATGGAGATCGTATGGTGGGTATCATTTCCCATGTAACGGAACTGAAGGAAAGCATTGAAAAGAAACTGATCGTGAAAAAGAGCAGCACTGGCAGCACCGTTTTTTTGGAAGTATAAAAAAAGAGGCTGGAATCTGAAAGGATTCCAGCCTTTTTATGTTTTAGTAATTGGGATTGGATTTCATTGCCTGCAAAGTACGGTTCAGCAGATCGTCCAGTTCCCAGCCAAGCTGTTCTGCACCACGGCGGATGATGTCACGGTCACAGCCGGCAGCAAAGGATTTGTCTTTGAATTTCTTTTTCAGGGATTTCAATTCCATGTCCTGTACGCTCTTGGAAGGACGCATCAATGCAGCAGCGCCGATAAGCCCTGTCAGTTCGTCTGTGGCAAAGAGCACTTTTTCCATTTCGTGAACAGGTTCTACATCGGAACAGATGCCATAACCATGGCTGGCAACAGCGTGGATGAGTTTTTCATCCAGATCCAGGTCTTTCATGATTTCCTGGCATTTAATACAGTGCTGTTCGGGATAAAGTTCGAAATCCAGGTCGTGGAGCAGACCTACCATACCCCAGAATTCTACATCATCGCCATAGCCAAGTTCCTGTGCAAAATAGCGCATAACACATTCTACGGTTTCACCGTGCTGAATGTGGAAAGGTTCTTTGTTATATTCTTTCAATAATGCAAATGCTTCATCTCTTGTCAGTTCTTTTGCCATAATCGTTCCCTCTTTCCTTGGTGGTGTTTCTATTTTTATACATTATAACGGTTTGTGGTATAAAAAGCAATGGTTTTTCCAAAGGCGCGCGCTATTGCTTTTTCTGTCAAAAAAAGATACAATAGGGAAACAGAACAGAGAACAGAAAGAGAGGATCATTATGGACGTTACAAGTTTTGGCATTGACCATAATCGTTTGTTGAGAGGGATTTATGTTTCCAGAAAAGACACAGTGGGTGATGGCGTACTGACCACATTCGATGTGAGAATGAAAGAACCTAACCGTGAAATGGTCATGGATACTTCCGTGATGCATACCATTGAACATCTGATGGCAACATTTTTCCGCGGACATGACCAGTGGGCAGATCAGACCATCTATGTAGCCCATGGGATGCCGTACAGGGATGTATGTCATTTTCAAAGGCGATCTGGAATCCAAAGATGTTGCGCCGATTATGGCAGACGCATACCGCTATATGGCTGAATTTACAGGAGAAATTCCTGCGGCAAAAGCGGAAATGTGCGGCAATTATCTGGATCATAATCTGGAAATCACAAAAATTGAATGCAGAAAGTTCCTGGAAGAAGTACTGGAACAGATCAAAGAAGAAAACATGGTTTATCCCAGACAGCAGGGATAACAAGGAAAAAAGCCGTCAAACCGAGAGGTTTGGCGGCTTTTTGTTATGATATCAACGAGGAGGAGGTTTTATTGTGTGGATGTGTGTTATCTTCTGCGGCAGTTATTGTTGTTGCCGCAAGAGTTGGAGCCGCAGCTGTTGCCGCAGGAGTTAGAACCGCAGCTGTTGCCGCAGGAGTTAGAACCGCAGCTGTTGCCGCAGGAGTTAGAACCGCAGCTGTTGCCGCAGGAATTGGAGCCACAGCTGTTGCCGCAGGAATTACCGCAGCCACTGCGGGAGTTGGAGCCACAGCCGGAATCACAGCTGTCATTGCAGCTGCATTCTTCACGACAGCCTGCGGAACCGTATGTGTCACCGAAACCGCAGCAGGAGCGGGGCTGCGTGGAAGGAGAGAACAGATCCAGAGGGAAAGGTACCCGGTCGAAGTTGCGGCAAGGATCTACATCTCCGTTTGTGGAAATGCTGCAAGGTTCAGGTACGCAGTTGCCAAAGCTGTGTACCAGCATATTTACGGTACGGAACAGTTTGACAATGGTGAACAGACCCAGTGTGACATTAACGGCAATGGGTGCGCCCATGGAAGCGTCGCCATTGTCACAGCCGCAGTTGTTGCATCCACAGTTGTTGGAACCACAGTTGCTGCATCCACAGTTATTGCATCCGCAGTTATTGCAGCAGTTGCAGCTGCATCCACAGCCGGGGTATTTCAATTCTGCTGCCAGACCAACGGCTTTCCCTTCTGCTGTAACGAAAGGCCCGCCGTGGGAATTGCCGCAGCAGTCAAACAGATCGGATACTGTGGTCACGTCAGATTCTGTGGAACCAAACAGTGTTACTTTCAGTGTGTAGGAGCTGGTAGCATCTGTGCAGCCGATGGGGCAGCCGTCTGCTCTGCGGAATTCCAGTGTGTAGTCAAATACATACCGCAGTTCCAGATCCCAGCAGCCTTCCCGGAAAGTGTTGGGGCATTTGCGCAGAATATCGATTCTGCTCAGTTCCGGATTGTGCATGGTAACAGTTGCTGCATTGACAGGGGGGATGATGATGTCGCCGTCGCACATCATGTCGTTGCAGCCATTCATACCGCCGCATACGCTTCTGGCGGGGCCCAGAATGTCAGGACTCAGACATTTCTGAATTCTGCACTGGTCAAAGATTTTCTGTGCGATGATGCAGGCTTCGCTCTGGTTGTTATTGTTGTTGCAGCCGCAGCATCTTGCGGTGATTTCCGCATTGTTTTCAAATTCAAAAGCTCCCATAAGACAGCCTCCTTTGGATATTGTGATTGGATTCTTTTATATACTATGTGGCTGTGTGAAATGGGTGCATTTGACAGGAATAAAAAATATGTCGTAGAAAAACATTTGTATTTGCACTGTGGATTTGGTGAGTTTTTTTGTAAAAAAGGTGTTATAATAATCGCAAGCTCATAGGAAAAGGAGCTTTACATCTGAAAACGACAAAAATCAGCACATTCCAAGGAGGAGATGACGATGTTAGACTTTAGCGAGATTAGAAAAATTGATGGTGCAGTGGCAGATGCCATTGTTGCGGAACTGGAAAGACAACAACATAATATTGAACTCATTGCTTCTGAAAATATTGTTTCTAAAGCGGTAATGTATACAATGGGAACCCCTTTGACAAATAAATACGCAGAGGGCTATCCTGCAAAACGCTACTATGGCGGATGTGAAAAAGTGGATATCGTAGAAAATCTGGCAAAAGAGCGTGCAAAAGAGCTTTTTGGCTGCGACCATGTAAATGTACAGCCTCACAGCGGCTCTCAGGCAAACCAGGCAGTGTACTTTGCCATGCTGGAACCAGGGGATACGGTTATGGGTATGAATCTGGATCATGGTGGTCATCTGACTCATGGCAGTCCTGTAAATATGTCCGGCAAATACTTCAATTTTGTGCCTTATGGTGTGAACCATGAAGGGTATATTGATTATGAAGCTTTCCGTAAAAAGGCATTGGAAGTGAAACCCAAAATGATCGTGGCAGGTGCCAGTGCCTATGCCAGAACCATTGACTTCAAATATATGAGTGATGTGGCAAAAGAAGTGGGTGCATATTTTATGGTAGATATTGCCCACATTGCAGGTTTGGTTGCGGCTGGATACCATCCTTCTCCTGTGCCTTATGCGGATTTTGTGACCACAACTACGCATAAGACACTGCGTGGCCCTAGAGGAGGTATGATTATGTGCAAAGCAGAGTATGCCCAGAAAATCGACAAGGCCATTTTCCCCGGTATTCAGGGTGGCCCTTTGATGCACATTATCGCGTCTAAAGCAGTTTGCTTCCAGGAAGCATTGCAGCCTGCTTACAAAGAATATATTGGACAGGTTGTGAAAAACGCAAAAGCTATGGCGGCAGCATTGCAGAAACATGGTGTAGACTTGGTTTCCGGCGGAACGGACAACCATTTGATGCTGTTGGATCTGCGTTCTTTGAATATTACAGGTAAGGATGCGGAAAAAGTGCTGGATGCAGTGGCAATCACAGTCAACAAGAATACCATTCCCGATGATCCTCAGTCTCCTTTCGTTACAAGCGGTATCCGTGTTGGCACACCTGCGGTAACTTCCCGCGGCATGAAAGAAGCGGAAATGGAAGAAATTGCGGAAATCATGGAAATGGTACTGAAAGATTACGAAGGTACCAAAGAAGAAGCAGCAAAGAGAGTACGGGCACTGACTGACCGTTTCCCCATTTATGAAGATTAAGCAGTGAAACGTATTTTTATGGTATTTTGAACATAAAAAAGGTGAAACTTCTTTATATAAGAAGTTTCACCTTTCTTTGTTTATTCGTTTGTCTGTTCTTTTGTTCTGGATTCGTGTTCGGAACGATATCTGGACATCAAACCGTGGAACAGATCCATTGCGGTAGGCGGTGTGAAGCTGATGGCATTTGCGCCCGCTTCAATGGTGCGTTTGATACTTTCTCTGGTAGGGCCGCCTGTGGCAATAATCGGAATTTCAGGATATTTTGCCCGAATTTTCGCAACCACTTCCGGTGTTTTTCCGGCGGCGGAAATATTCAGGATACCTGCACCGGCTGCGATTCTGGCGTCGATGTCAGTATTTTCGTCCAGAACTGTGATGACAACAGGAATATCAACGATTTTGCTGATTTCATGAATCACTTCATTGGTGGTGGGCGCATTTACAACAACGGCCATAGCACCAAGAGCTTCCGCGTCTTTTGCCAGCATCACAACACGGGGGCCAGTGGTAGTGCCGCCGCCTACGCCTGCAAAAACAGGAATGCTGGACGCGGTGATGATTGAATTGGTAATGACCTGCTGAGGCGTAAAGGGATATACCGCCAAAACAGCGTCAGCGTTACAGTTACGGATGATGGCAATATCCGTAGAAAAGACAAGGGATTTGATACGTCTGCCCCAAATAACAATGCCGCTGGCTGCCCAGATTTCTTCCGGCATGGTAACGATATGCTTCCGCAGTCTGGTATCAATGCGAGGTGGTTTTTTTTCTGCCAATTCACTCACTCCTTTATATCTGTTCAGTTTCAAAGTGTTTACATAAGAATTACAGTAACAGAATATAACGATTTTTTTGTTTGTTCAAGCGTGGGCAAATGGGAGAAATGTTCTTCTTGGAAGCGGCATGGGACTGGGGTGGGGGGAGGAAAAAACTTGACATACAGGGGGTTTCGGGATAAACTTTGAAGTGTAAATATGTAAACTTTGATATTTTGGAGGGAGATTATTTTTGGAAACCATAATTGGTCTAGGCGTTTCCGTTGTATTGAATATCGTGCTGATTGTGAAGATCATGCTTTTGCAGAAAAAACATGCACAGCACACGGTAACAGAAGAAGGCATTCGCCAGATGGTAGACGCAGGCGGTGACAATGGCTCAATTGATGAATCAGAAAAAGAAATGATCAACAATATTTTTGAGCTGAGCAATACTTCTGTGGAAGAAATCGCCACACATCGTACAGATATTGTTGCGGTGCCTCTGGAAGCCACACTGGCAGAAATCAAGGAAGTGCTGATGGAGGAAAAGTATTCCCGTATTGTGGTCTATGAAGACAGTATCGACAATATTGTAGGCGTATTCCATGTGAAGGATCTGGTTAAGTATATTCTGACCGATTCTACCAGAATGGAGGAAGGCAATTTCCATCTGGAGGACATCATGATGCAGCCCTATTTTGTGCCTTTTTCTAAAAAAACGGACGAGCTCATTGAGGAAATGCAGCGGGAAAAAGTACACATGGCAATTGTTATCGATGAATACGGCGGTACATCCGGTATCGTTACCATGGAAGACGTCATGGAAGAAATTGTCGGGAATATCTTTGACGAATACGATCTGGAAGAAGAGGAAGACATTTGTCCCATTGATGAGAATAGCTATTCCATCAGCGGTAAGGCGGATCTGCAGGATGTTGCAGAACAGCTTGGCATCGTCTTTGAAGATGACGAGGATTATGACACATTAGGCGGTTATCTGATCGGTCGTCTGGGCAGAATTCCGGAAGATGATGAAATGCCGGAAATCGCTGTGGGCGGCTGGCTGTTCCAAATCAAACAGTTTGAAGAAAAACGCATTGAAAAAGTTTATGCTTTGCGGCAGCCGGAAGCCTTGGAAGAGGCAGAAGATGTCACAGAGGATGAAGGATAAGAATATCAAGGAGGAAAAGGATTATGTTAAATGAAAAAGTAGCGCGGCTGATCAATGAACAGGTAAACAAGGAATTCTATTCCGCATATCTGTATCTGGATTTTGCGAACTATTATGCATCTAAAGGTCTGGCAGGTTTTGCAAACTGGTATAAAATCCAGGCACAGGAAGAACGCGATCACGCTCTGCTGTTCTATCAGTACCTGCATAACAACAACGCAACTGTTACACTGGAAGCCATCGGCAAACCCGATGTACCTCTGAACAGCCTGATGGATCCTCTGAAAGCTGGTCTGGAACATGAAGTATATGTAACAGGTCTGATCCATAACATCTATGCAGCTGCACAGGAAGTAAACGACTTCCGCACCATGCAGTTCCTGGATTGGTTCGTAAAAGAACAGGGCGAAGAAGAAACAAACGCCAACGACCTGATCACAAAAATGGAACTGTTCGGCACAGACCCCAAAGCTCTGTATCTGCTGGATTCCGAAATGGCAGCAAGAGTTTATGTAGCGCCCAGCTTGACACTGTAATTTTCAGCGAAAAAGAGAAAGTCTCATTAAGGGCTGCTTTATAAAGAAACAAAGCTGGCTGAAATTCTTCCAATATATAGGATTTCAGCCAGCTTATTTTTATAGGATTGTTTTCTTCTGAAGAAAGCGGTTTTGTCTTTTTTTCTGTACATATTTCCGCTTTCTCTCTTGTTCCCCATTTTGATTTGCGGTATACTGAGGTCAATAGGGAAAAAGGGGGAAGGATTATGAATGTATTGGCTATTGTGCTGCCAGTGTTCTGTATGCTGGGGCTTGGTATGGCTGCCAATCGTTTCGGTTGGATCAGTCGTGCCGGCATGGATGGTATTAAATTGGTGGCAACCAATATCATGCTGCCTGTTGTTCTGGTAGACGCATTGGGGATGGCAGAGTATAACAAAGTAACACTTCTGCTGTTGGCGGTTATGCTGGTACAGCTTTTCATTACCACAGGGGCTGGTTATCTGTTACGGCCTTTGGTTGGCGGAAGTCAAAGCAGATATCTGCCTTTTCTGACAGCGACTTTTGAGGGCGGTATGATGGCATATCCATTGTATATGGCATTGTGCGGATCGGAAATGCTTTCCAATATTGCTGCTTTGGATATGGCAAACTGTATTTTTACATTTACCGTTTATCTGGTACTGATTACAGCCACAGGCAAAGGAAAAAGCGGCGGCGGACAGCTGCTTTCCACGGTACTGCGTGCACCTGCTATGTATGGGGTTGTACTTGGTATTTTGCTGGGGGTTACAGGCATACTGCCTAAGATCGCAGGCAGCCGTGTAGGAGATGTATATTCTTCTTTGATTTCTATGATTACCACACCGGTTTCCGCATTGATTCTGTTGTGTGTTGGTTATGATTTGAAACTGGATCACCGGGTGCTTTCTTCCGCGGGGAAATCTGCTGCCATTCGTCTGGTGCTGCAAGGGGTGCTTTTGGTGGGCGTATGGTTTGTACTGCGGAATTTTGTGGCAGAACAGGAAATGAAAATTGCTGTATTCCTGTATGCTTTTATGCCGCCTTGTTTCATGAGTCCTCTGTATGCTGTCAGAGAAAAAGACAAGGTGTATACATCGACAACCATTTCACTTTATACTATTTTATCTATCATTGCTTTTACCATTTTGTCCGTCATATTCGGATGATTTTCAAAGCCGCTTTTTCCTGTAAAGAGCGGCTTTTTCTTATGGTTTGCAGTAAGAAGATTTTTCAGAATTGTATGGATAAAAAAACTTCGGGAAAATTCGCTATTGTATCTTTTGGTAATTCTATTTATAATGTACCATAGCGAATACGCATAGCAAATGCAATGAGCAACAGAAAGGCGGAACAAACATGAAGAAAAACTTGCTGGTAGCCCAATCAGGCGGCCCTTCGGCTGCCATCAATGCTACTCTGTGCGGTGTGATGGAAATGGGATTGGAGCATCCGGAGATTGAGAAAATATATGGCGTCAAAAACGGGATTATGGGGATGTTGTCTGAACGGTTTGTAGACCTGACAGAATTGCTGGCGGATGAAAGCGCGCGTCAGCTCCTTTGCCAGACACCGTCTTCCGCTTTGGGTTCCTGCCATATGAAATTATCTCCCTGGGAAGAAAATGCGTTTGAATATGAAAAGGCCATCAGCATTTTCAGAAAATATAACATTGGTTATTTTATGTATATCGGTGGCAGTGACTCCATGGATACCGTGCATAAATTATCCGAATACTGCCGGAACCATCATATCAATGATATCAAGATCATTGGTGTGCCCAAAGCTATTGAAAACGATCTGCCGGAAACAGACCATTCTCCTGGTTTTGGTTCCGCTGCAAAATATATCGGTACCACATTGACAGAAATTGCATGTGACTGCAATGTATATGCATTGCCTTCCATTACAGTGGTAGAAATCATGGGGCAGGATACAGGCTGGCTCACAGCTTCTTCTGCTTTGGCAAGACTCAATGGAGATGCGGCACCGGATTTGATCTATCTGAGTGAACGTCCTTTTTCCGTGGAACAGTTCCTGTTTGATGTGCGGGAAAAATGATGGAAAAACGCTCTGTCATTGTGGCAGTCAGCGAAGGTCTGCGCAATGAAGAAGGGGCTTATCTGACAGACAGCCTTCAGAATCGGGTGGAAGATGAATTTGGTCATCGGATTCTGGCAGGGGTTTCCCGTTTCTTGGAGGAAATCCTGCGGCAGGAAATCGGCTGCAAAGTCCGTAGTGTGGAACTGAATCTCATGCAGCGCTGCGCATCCCATGTAGCAAGTGCAACAGATATTCAGGAAGCACACACCATGGGACGGGAGTCAGTGCGTTATGCGCTGGAAGGCGGCAGCGGCGAAATGGCTTGCCTGCGCAGAGTTTCCAATGCGCCTTATGCATCGGAAGTGTTCTTCATTCCTGTGGATCAGGTGCTCAATCGTGTGAAGCAGGTGCCGGATGAATGGATCAATGAAGAAGGCAATGACATCACACAGGAAATGATGGATTACCTCATTCCTTTGATTCAGGGTGAAATTCCCTGTGCTTATGAAAATGGTGTGCCTGTGCATTTCCATCTTTCCTGATTCATAGCAAAAAAATGTATAAATCAGCCAAAAGTCGTCCATACTTTTCATCGAGGTGGTAGGTATGAAAAGAGGGATTGCGCTTTTGGCTGTTCTTGTTTTTCTCTCCTGCACAGCGGCGGGATATTTGTATACCCAAAGAATGCAGGAACCTGTGACACAGGAAGAAAAAACAGAGCAGACAGAACCTGTTGCAAAAGAAGAAACGGTCATTGGGGAAAATGCGGAAATCGTATATCAGTATTATTATACGGAAGATCAGAGAACTGCGGAGCAGGTGGAACCTGTGCAGAATTATCTTTTGGGTTTGAATCTGGCACAGGTACGCAGTATTTATGATGGCTGGCAGGTGGTTTTCTTTTCACCGGATAAAGTCATTCTGCGCAGTACAGTGGAAGGACGCAGTGATGAAAGTTTTCTGCTGGGTGAGCAAAATGGCATGCTGGCTGTTTTTCGAGAGGATGCCGATGGAAAAATAACATTATATGAATGTACGGATGTGCCTTTATCTGTATTGCCGGAGATAGAGCGTCAGCAGATTCGGGAAGGTGTGCGGATATTGGGAGAAGATAATCTTGCCAGGGTTTTGGCAGATTATATCAGTTGATTTTGCCATGTAAGAGAAGGATAAAATGATAAAAAACGCCGGAAATGTTGGCTTTTTGCCAACCTGCATCGGATTTTCTGCTTGATGGCGTTTTGGCAAGAGTGATAAAATTTTGGTGGAAAACGGAAATCATTTATCGAAAATCACGGAGGAATGTTTGACAACAGAAGGATTTTTGAAAAAATGATAAAAAGTAATCCGCATTTTTGATTGTCTGTAAGAAAAATTTTTTGAAAAAATTTTAAAAATAGGCTAGACATTTAATGTCCCACATGCTATAATAACAACTGTGAAAACTCCCCAATATTTTCACATTGCGGTAAGACGCAATCCCAATAAGAAATACCTTCTCTTTGTGAAAATGAGCAGCCATCGGCAGGTTGCTCATTTTCATTTTGTCCGAAAAAAAGAGCCAGTGTTTGACATGAATTTTCCGGCATATTATAATTGGTGCAGGGACGGTGAAAATATGGATTATTATTTGGACTTGGTGCAAAGCGTAAAAAAGAAATACAGACTTTGCAGGGAAGCGTTTTTGCCACAGGCTGTGTTCAGTGACGAATCGGAAAACTTCCGGAAACCGGCAGAACCGTCAGCCGAAGATTTTGTGGAAATTTCTGTACTGACTGGGCGCAATAATGCGTCGGCGGTATATTTATGTGTAGATGATAAAAGATTGTTGATGGAACGAGTGGAAAACGGCCGCGTGTTTGATCGTTATCGCGTTGTTCTGCCGCCGGCGGAAGAAGCGGCTAATTACTTTTTCCAGATCATTCATAATGAAACAACCTATTATTATACAAGAAATGGTGTGTCTCAGGAATTTCCCGTGGACGGATATTTTCGGCTGCTGCGGAATTTCCAGACGCCTGCATGGGCACGGGGTGCGGTGATGTACCAGATTTTTGTAGACCGTTTTTGCAATGGAGATCCTTCCAATGATGTGAAAACAGGAGAATATAACTATCTGGAAAATCAGGTGCAAGCAGTAGAAGACTGGTATGCCCAGCCGGAGGATGGTGATTTTTGCCATTTTTACGGCGGCGACTTGCAGGGGATTTTGCAGAAAATGGACTATTTACAGAATTTGGGTGTGGAAGTATTGTATCTGAATCCCATTTTCGTTTCTCCCAGCAGTCATAAATACGATATTCAGGATTACGACCACGTTGACCCGCACTTTGGCGTGATCGTAGAGGATTATGATAAAGTGGTCGAGCCAGGCGAGAAAAATAGCCAGGCAAAAGCCTATATTACCAGAACCACCAGTGAACGAAACCTTGTGGAAAGTGATGCGCTTTTCATTCGTCTGGTGGAGGAAGCCCATAAAAGAGGCATGCGGGTTATTTTGGACGGTGTATTTAACCATTGCGGTGGATTCCATAAATGGCTGGATCGGGAAGAAGTTTATAAATATCAGAAAAAAGGTGCTTACTACTGCAAGCAGAGCCCTTATCATGATTATTTTTATTGGAAAGAGGATGGCTCTTACGAAGGTTGGTGGGATTATCCCAACCATCCGAAGCTGAATATGGAGAACTGTTCTGCGCTGTATTGGGAGATTATGCGTATCGGGCAGAAATGGGTTTCTCCCCCTTATAACGCTGACGGCTGGCGTCTGGATGTTGCGGCAGATGTGGGCAAATCTGAGGAATTTAATCATAAATTCTGGCATGATTTCCGCAGTGCTGTGAAAAAAGCCAATCCGGAAGCCTTGATTCTGGCGGAACATTACGGAGATGCGGAAGCATGGCTCAGAGGTGATCAGTGGGATGGCGTTATGAATTACGATGCTTTCATGGAACCGGTTTCCTGGTATTTTACGGGCATTTCCAAACATAGCGCAGAATCCCGCCCGGATCTGAAAAACAATAACGCTGTTTTCTGGGATACCATTCGGTATCAGATGGGCAGAATGCCTGCACAGGCAGCTGGCGTTGCCATGAATGAACTTTCCAATCACGATCATTCCCGTTTTCTGACCAGAACAAACGGAAGAACAGGTCGGCTCCACACAGATGGCGCCCAGGCGGCAAATCGTGGTGTCAATAAAGCGATGTTCCGGGAAGCGGTGTTGCTGCAAATGACATGGCCTGGCGCGCCTACGGTATATTATGGAGATGAAGCTGGTGTAACTGGCTGGACAGACCCGGATAACCGCAGACCTTTCCCTTGGAATCGGGAAGATGATGAACTGGTACAGTATCATAAAATACTCATTGGTTTGCGGAAAGAGCATATTTCTTTGCGAAAAGGCTCTTTGAAGCCGTTGGATACGGAAAACGGTATTCTGGCATATGGACGTTTTTGCGAAGAAGAACGCTGTCTGATTGTCTGCAACAACCGAGAGGAGGCCGTGCAGATTTCTTTACCAGTATGGCAGATCGGTGTGCAGTCCTGGGGCAAAATGGAAGTTTTGCTCAAGACAAAAGAAATGGATTATTTTACGGAAAAAGAACTGCTTTCAGTGGAAAAGGGCATGATACAGCTGGAAATGCCGCCACATAGCGGTATATTGATGAAAGAAGTGTAAGTCATGGATTTGCGGATATTATTTGAAAATGCGGATATGGTGGCTGTGGAAAAACCACAGGGCATGCCTGCTCAGCCGGACAGAACAGGGGATGGGGATTTGCTTTCCCTGCTGTCAGCCCAGATGAAGCAGGAGTTAGGATTGGTGCATCGTCTGGATCGCCCTGTTGGGGGCATTATGGTTTTTGCCAAGACAAAACAGGCGGAAGCAGCCCTTTCCAAAATGATGCAGGCAGGCGGCTGGAAGAAATCTTATCTGACTGTTCTTTGGGGCATGTTGGAAGAAAAGAGCGGTACATGGACAGATTATCTTTTCAAAAACGCCAGAACCAATTTGTCAGAAGTGGTGTCCCCTTCCAGAAAAGGCGCAAAGAAAGCCATTCTGCATTATCAGGTACTAGCAGAAACCATGTGGAATGAGCAACCCCTTTCTCTGGTGGAAATTACATTGGAAACAGGGCGACACCATCAGATTCGTGTCCAGACTTCCCATCATGGCGCACCCATTTGGGGAGACAGAAAATATAATACATTACAGCCCATGAGAGGCATTGGCAACATGGCTTTATGGTCATGGAAGTTGGAAGGAAAATGGGAAAAACAGAAGGATGGTTTTTCCATTCGTTCCTTGCCCAGCGATATGCCATTTTCGCTTTTTTCGGAAAAATTGGGAGAATTGTAAAAAAGTTGTTTTGCTTTTTTTGCAATGTGTATTATAATGTTCTTGAAAATAGAGAAACAGATAAAAGAACAGCAATGTTCTTTTATTTTCATCATAAAATTAGCAATCACAAAGGTGGTTGGCTAACAAAATAAAGGACGGTGAATGACAATGCAAGGAAAATTTACAAATAAAGCTCAGGAAGTGCTGAAAAGAGCCCAGGAGGCTGCTTTGAAGCTGGGGAATAAATATGTAGGAACTGAACATATTTTGCTGGGGCTGACATTGGTCAGTGACAGCGTAGCTGCAAAGGCGCTGGAAAGTCAGGGTGTTACCTATCATCAGGTCATGGACAAAATCCAGTCTATGACAGGGGGCACCTCTGCTTACTATATTCCTGCGGACTTTACACCACGGGCAAAACGTGTGGTGGAAAGCAGTGTGCAGGAAGCATTCCGTATGGGTACTGGCTATGTAGGTACAGAACATATCCTCATTGCCCTCATTCGAGAAAATGATAATATTGCTGTACGGATTATGGTATCTCTGGATCTGAATCTCCAGCGTTTGTATGATGACATCATGAACATGCTGGGAGAAGGGGAAGACCAGAACAGCAGCGCTCGCGGTATGAACAGCCAAGGAGAAAAACAGGAAAAAAGCGCCACAGAAACACTGGATAAATTCAGCCGTGATATGACGGCACTGGCAAAGAAAAATAAATTTGACCCCATTGTGGGCAGAGATAAGGAAATCGAACGGATTGTGCAGATTTTGAGCCGTCGTACCAAAAACAATCCTTGTCTGGTGGGTGATCCCGGTGTAGGGAAAACCGCCATTGTGGAAGGTCTTGCCCAGAAAATTGCAGAAGGCAATGTGCCCGATACTTTGAAAAATAAGAGAATTGTGGGTCTGGATCTTTCTGCCATGGTTGCTGGTTCCAAATATCGTGGGGAATTTGAAGAACGTATGAAAAAAGCCATGGACGAAGTAAAAGCTGATGGCAATATCATTCTGTTTGTGGATGAAATCCATACCATCATCGGTGCAGGGGCTGCGGAAGGCGCCATTGACGCATCCAATATTCTGAAACCCGCTCTTTCTCGTGGAGAAATCCAGCTCATTGGTGCCACCACATTGGAAGAATACCGGAAACATATTGAAAAAGACGCTGCTTTTGAACGCCGTTTCCAGCCTGTGAAAGTGGAAGAACCTGACGAACAGGCGGCAGTAGCGATGCTGAAAGCTTTGCGTGATAAATACGAAATGCACCATAAAGTAACCATTTCCGATGATGCCATCGAAGCGGCTGTGAAGCTGTCTTCCAGATATGTATCTGACCGTTTCCTGCCTGATAAAGCCATTGACCTCATTGACGAAGCCGCTTCCCGTCTGCGTCTGAAAACATTCAGCGCACCGGATAATGTGGCGGAAATGGAAGAAAAACTGGCGGAAATGGAAAAAGAAAAAGAAGCTGCCATCAAGACAGAAGAATTTGAAAAGGCGGCGGAAATCAAACGGGCCCAGGATGCGCTTCGCGCTCAGTGGAAAGAAGCCAAAAAAGAATGGGAAAACAACCATGAAAATCAGGCACAGGTAGTCACTAGAGAAGAAGTGGCAGAAGTGGTGTCTGTATGGACAGGTGTGCCTTTGCAGAGTTTGCAGGAAGAAGAAAGTCAGCGGCTTTTGCATCTGGAAGATATCCTTCATCAGCGTGTCATTGGACAGTCGGAAGCCGTAAAAGCACTGGCAAAAGCCATCCGCCGCGGCAGAGTTGGTTTGAAAGATCCCAACCGCCCCATCGGTTCCTTCCTATTCTTGGGGCCTACGGGTGTTGGTAAAACAGAATTGTCCAAAGCTTTGGCGGAAGCCCTCTTTGGGGATGAAGATGCTATGATCCGTATCGACATGTCCGAATATATGGAGAAACACAGCGTATCCCGTATGGTAGGTTCTCCTCCGGGTTATGTGGGTTATGAAGAAGGCGGTCAGCTCAGTGAAAAAGTTCGCCGGAATCCTTATTCTGTTGTCCTGTTCGATGAAATCGAAAAAGCATCTCCTGATGTTTTCAATGTGTTGTTACAGGTGCTGGATGATGGACATATCACCGATGGTCAGGGCAGAAAAGTGGATTTCAAAAACACAGTCATTATCATGACTTCCAATGCCGGCGCAAGAAGCATTGTAGAGCCAAAACGTGTGGGCTTTACCAGCATGGAAACAGAAGAACAGAGTTATCAGAACATGAAGAAAAATGTCATGGAAGAAGTGCGCCATATCTTCAAACCGGAATTTTTGAACCGAATCGACGATATGATCGTATTCCATTCCCTGACACAGGAAGATATTCTGGAAATCGTAAAACTTATGACCAAAACCGTTTCCAAACGTATCAAAGAAAATATGGACATTACCGTTACCTTTACGGATAAAGCCCTGGAAAAAATCGCGGAAGAAGGCTATGACAAAGCCTTTGGCGCAAGACCTCTCCGTCGTGCCATCCAGTCCCGCATTGAGGATGCTTTTGCGGAAGAATATCTCATGGGCAACTTCAAAGCAGGGGATAAAGTTTCCGTTGGTTTAAAAACAAACGGCTTCCTTTTCCGTGTGGTAAAATGAACGAACAAATAGGTAGAAAAAAGCAGAATTTTGGTATATACCTGCGGCAGGTTTTGTGATATAATCAATTTGATATAATATCAGAAATATTACCGTGCATATTCTTGTTCGGAATAGACAATAAAGAAAGGACGCTTGGGAGGTAAGCAACATGGCAGTAATTGAGGAATTGATTAGAAAAGAAGATGACGGCAGCATCAGTTTCGGTAACTACCTGATGGATGAAAAGAAAAAAGTGCTGGACTTTGAAGTGCAGGGCGATATGTATAAAGTAAAAACATTTAAAGAAATCACAAAACTGGAAAAGAACGGTAAAATGCTGCTGGAAGCAGTACCCGGCGCAACTGTTCTGAACTTTGCACAGGATGAAAGAGGCGTTTCCTTCCTGGTGGAAGCAGAAGAAGATGTTCAGCTGACACTGGAACTGGAAGCAGATACAGAATACAAAATTCTGGTTGACGACGTAAACGTTGGCAAAATGAAAACAAATATGACAGGCAAAGTGACATTCTCTGTGGAAATTCAGAAAAATGCAACACCTGTAAAAAATTGAAAAAATCGGCTAAAATCTGAGTTTTCGGTACATGATGAAAAGAAAATCGATAGAGTCTTGCAAAAGGCTTTATCGATTTTTGTTTATCTGTCTGTTTTTGTGATGACAACAAAAAAGGTTATCATCGAGGTGGAAGAATGAGAGTAAAAACATCGTATATTTGCAGTGAATGTGGATACAAAAGCTCAAAATGGATGGGAAAATGCCCAGAATGTGGAGAGTGGAACACATTTTCTGAACAGGAAGAAACCAAAAAGGAAAAAAGCAGTGCAAAGCCCGTACAGCTGACCCTTTCCCGTTTGAAGGAAGTGGAAAGCAGCAAAAGCCAGCGGCTTTTGACAGGTATTGGGGAGTTTGACCGTGTTATGGGCGGTGGCATCGTCCGGGATTCCGTAACCATTTTGACATCTCCTCCCGGTGGCGGCAAATCCACATTGTGCCTGATGGTGGCATACCAATTGGCAAATGCAGGCTACCGTGTGTTATATGCCACAGGGGAGGAAAGTGACAGCCAGATCAAGAATCGAGCAGACAGGATACTGGGGGATATTGCCGATAATATCTGGATTTTGGCAGATACTTCCATGGATGCGGTATTGTCTGCCGTTGGGGAAGTAGACCCGGATTTGATCATTCTGGACAGTATCCAGACATTCTCTCTGGCGGAATTTTATCCGGCGAGGGCAGGCAATCCTACCCAGACCATGGAATGCGCTTCCGCATTGGTGCAGTGTGCAAAGGATAAGCGCAGACAGCGAGCAGCGCTGATGATTGGGCAGATGAATAAAAATGATGAGATTGCTGGTCTGCGTGCATTGGAACATCTGGTGGATACGGTTCTGGTGCTGGAAGGAGAAGGGGCAGATGAGCTTCGTGGACTTCTGGCGACGAAAAATCGTTTCGGCAGCACTGGAGAAATGGGCTTTTTTGCCATGACAGAAAAGGGACTGCGTTCCATTGACAATCCTTCAGAATACTTCATTACCAAGCGAAACAGAAATGAACTGGTTTCTGGCAGTGCTGTTACAGTTTTGCGGGAAGGCTCCCGTCCCATTGTGGCAGAAGTGGAAAGTCTGGTTTCCCAGTCCTTTACACCATATCCTTCTCGGATCAGTGAAACCATGAAAAAAGATACCCTTCATACACTGCTTTCCATTTTGGAACAGCGGGGCAATGTGAAACTTTATGATAAAAACGTGGTGGTTAAGACCACAGGCGGCTTGTTCTTGAAGGAGCAGGCAGCAAATTTGGCGGTGCTCATGAGTATTGTGTCGTCTGTGAAGAACAGACCTATCCCGCCGGATTGGGCGTTCATTGCCGATGTGGGGCTGACAGGAGAATTGAAGCGGGTACCTGCCATGGAAAGTCGTTTTGAAGGAGCTTGACCGGCTGGGATACGCAAAAATTATTGTGGCAAAAGGCGCTGCTGGGCAAGTTGTTTTGCAGCATGCAGAAGTAATTGAATGTCGTCTTTTGCAGGATGTTATGGCAATTTTGACAGAATTTTACAGCAAAATGCGTGATTGATTTTCTGTATCTTCTGGCGTTCATTGTATTTTTATAGTTTACGAATGGAAAAACCTATATTATAATAAAGCAATAGGCATTGAAGGAATCAAGATTTTGACTGATGATTCAGTGAATATACAAAGGAGGTATGATAAGCATGCAGGAAGTAAAAAATTAAAAAGTTCAAAAAGGTGCTGGTTGCCAACCGTGGCGAAATTGCCATCCGTGTGTACCGTGCCCTGAATGAACTGGGTATTCAGACAGTTGGTATTTTCTCCAAAGAAGATAAATACTCTCTGTTCCGTACCAAAACAGACGAAGCATATATGCTCAATCCTGAAAAGGGTCCCATCGACGCATATCTGGATATTCGTAATATCATCAACATTGCAAAGGCAAAAGGCGTTGACGCCATCCACCCCGGCTATGGTTTCCTTTCCGAAAACCCCGCTTTTGTAGAAGCATGTAACCAGGCTGGTATCGCTTTCATCGGCCCTGATGTGGATGTTATGTACTCCATGGGGGACAAAATCTCCTCTAAACAGATGGCTATTGAATGTAATGTACCCATCATCCCTGGTGTTGACCATGCCATCAGAAGCCTGGACGAAGTTATGGAAGTAGCGGAAAGAGTCGGCTACCCCGTTATGCTGAAAGCCAGCAATGGTGGCGGCGGACGTGGTATGCGTATCGTCAACAGCGCGGAAGAAATGCCTAAGGAATTTGACGAAGCAAGAAACGAAGCGAAAAAAGCCTTCGGTGACGATAAAATTTTCGTTGAAAAATATCTCCGTGACCCCAAACACATTGAAGTTCAGGTTCTGGGTGACAAATACGGCAACGTTGTGCACCTCTTTGACCGTGACTGTTCTGTGCAGCGCCGTCATCAGAAAGTTGTGGAATTTGCTCCCGCTTTCACTGTCAGCGATGCAGTCAGAGAAAAAATCTTCGCAGATGCCGTTCGTCTGTCCAAACATGTAGGATACAAAAATGCTGGTACACTGGAATTTTTGGTGGATGCAGACGAAAACTACTATTTCATCGAAATGAACCCCCGTATTCAGGTAGAACATACCGTAACAGAAGAAGTAACGGGTATTGATATCGTGCAGGCACAGATTCTGATTGAAGAAGGTTATCCTCTGGATTCCCCTGAAATCGGCATCAAATCTCAGGATGACATCCATTCCAATGGTTATGCCATTCAGCTGCGTGTCACCACAGAAGACCCTGCCAACAATTTCCTGCCTGACACAGGCAAAATCAGTGTATACCGTTCTCCTGCCGGCAATGGTATCCGTCTGGATGGCGGTACTGCTCACACAGGTGCGGAAATTACACCTTTCTATGACAGCTTGCTGGTAAAAATCATCGCTCACGACAGAACATTTGAAGGCGTAACAAGAAAAGCTGTTCGTGCTATCAAAGAAACCAGAATCCGTGGTGTAAAAACAAATATTCCTTTCCTCATCAACGTACTGCAGAGTGATGTTTGGAATGCTGGTAAATGCACCACAACATTCATTGAAAAAACACCTGAATTGTTCCATATCGTATTGGGTAAAGACAGAGCGACCAAGATTGCTGAATTTATCGGTAATAAGATCGTAAACGAATCCAAAGGTCATAAGCCTGAATTTGATCCCATTGTGCCTCCTTCCTTCGGACAGGACCAAAATGGCAAGACCATCTTTGTAGAAGGCGCGAAAGACAAGTTCCTGCGTATGGGCGCAAAAGACTATACACAGAGCCTGCTGAAAGAAAAAACGCCTGCTGGTAACAGATACCACCATGCGTGACGCCCATCAGTCTCTGATGGCAACACGTCTGCGTACAAACGACCTGATCGTTGCAGCGCCTGCAACCAACATGGCAATGGCAAACGCATTCTCCGTAGAAGCATGGGGCGGTGCAACATTCGACGTAGCTTACCGTTTCCTGACAGAATCTCCTTGGAGAAGATTGCAGCAGCTTTCCGAAGCAATGCCCAACACACTGATCCAGATGCTGCTGCGTGCATCCAACGCTGTTGGTTACGCAAACTATCCTGATAACGTTGTTAGAGAATTCATCAAAGTTTCCGCAGAACGCGGCGTAGACGTATTCCGTATCTTCGACAGCTTGAACTGGCTGGAAAATATGAAGATGCCCGTTGAAGAAGCACTGAAAACAGGCAAGATCGTAGAAGGTGCTATCTGCTACACCGGCGATATTCTGGATCCTAAGGAAACAAAATATACACTGGATTACTATATCCGCAAAGCAAAAGAACTGGAAGACATGGGCTGCCACATTTTCGCAATCAAAGATATGGCAGGTCTGCTGAAACCTTATGCTGCAAAAGAACTGTTTACAGCACTGAAACAGGAACTGCATATTCCTCTGCACCTGCATACCCATGACACCACAGGCAACGGTGTCAGCACCGTACTGATGGCTGCGGAAGCAGGCGTAGATATTGCAGACTTGGCAATCCAGTCCATGAGCTCCCTGACCAGCCAGCCTTCTATGAACGCAGTTGTAGAAGCACTGCGCGGTACAGAACGTGATACCGGTCTGGATCCCGATCAGCTGGTTGAACTGAGCCATTACTATCAGGGTGTACGTCAGATCTTCACTGGCTTTGAAAGTGAAATGAAGACACCCAATACAGAAATTTATAAATACGAAATCCCCGGCGGTCAGTATTCCAACTTGCTGGCACAGGTAAAATCCATGGGCTCCGCAGATAACTTTGAAGAAATCAAACATCTGTACAAAGAAGCCAACGAACTGCTGGGCAACATCGTAAAAGTAACACCTTCTTCCAAGGTTGTTGGGGATATGGCGATCTTCATGTCCAAAAACGGTCTGAATAAAGACAATATCCTCACAGAAGGTAAAGATATTTCCTATCCTGAATCCGTTGTGGATTACTTCATTGGGAACATCGGTCAGCCCGAAGGCGGTTTCCCCAAAGAATTGCAGGAAATCGTGCTGAAAGGCAGAAAACCTATCGATGGCAGAGCAGGTGCGCTGCTGCCTCCCGCTGATTTCGATGCCATTGCAAAGCATTTGAAAGAAGCACACGTTATGAAAAACGTGAACCCCAGAAACATCATCAGCTATGCGCTGTATCCGAAGGTATATGATGACTACTGCGACCATTGGGAATACTACACAGACGTATCCAAACTGACCAGTGATGTATACTTCTTCGGTTTGGCAAAAGGTGAAGAAACTTCCATTGAAATCGGTGAAGGTAAAGATATCATCATCAAATTCATTGATATGTCCGAACCTGATGCAGAAGGTTTCCGCGCGCTGACATTCGAAATCAACGGCGTTATGCGTGAAGTAAAAGTTCTGGATAAACATCTGGAAGTTAAGAGCGACGGTAAACTGAAAGCCGATAAGAACAACCCTTACCACCTGGGTTCTTCTATCCCCGGTACTATCAGCAAGATTCTGGTAAAAGAAGGCGAAGAAGTGAAGAAGAACCAGCCTCTGCTGACCATCGAAGCAATGAAGATGGAAACATCTATCGTAGCAAAAGAAGATGGCGTTATCGACAAGATCTATGCTGTGGAAGGCGAAAAAGTCAGCCAGGGCGATCTGCTGGTATCCTTCGCAAAAGAAGAAGAATAATTTTTCTTCATCTGCACATCAATATAAGCATAAAAACCCGAAACAAAATTTGTGTTTCGGGTTTTTTGAAACAAAAAAGATACCCCTTGGGAAAAGGAGTATCTTTTTTATTTTTATTCTGTTTTCGGTTTTACAAAGAGCATTGCAAAAACAATTGCCAGCAGGATACAGCAGATTACCAGAGCTGTGCTGCCCCAAAGTTTTGTGCCGACGGCACCAATGGCAGCACCTAAAATAAAGAATAGGATAATGCTGTAATAATGAAAACTTTTTTTCTCTGCGGGAAGGGTCTTTTGTCTGGAAATATTTCACCAGATGGTCTGTTCCGCTGCGCAGATTACCGGTACACATGGTGGTGGCATAGGGCATGCCATGGAATTTACGGAAACTCTGTACCTGCATGGCACAGATAAAGGAAACCAGTGCGTTGGCAAAGGCGTCAGTTTTTCCAAGGGGAAGAAAAATCACGACAACCAAAGCCAGAATTTCAATGAGAAGCACTGTCTGTCGCCAGTGTAGGGCTAGTTTTCCTTCCAGACGATGTTTGATCCATTCATCCACAAAAACACCGGCAACAAACGCCAAAATGGGCACCAGATAGGAAAGGGCTTTTTTGAAATCCCCTTCAGATAAGTGCACACCCAGCAGGACGATGTTGCCTGTTTGGGCATTGGCAAAAACCTGACCTCGTGCCAGGTAAGTATATGCGTCCAGAAACCCGCCTACGGCTGCCAGTATGGCACCGATTCGGAAGGAGTCGGACATTTGGTCTGTATGTAATGTCATATATCAATCTCCTGTTATATCAAGTATTTTCTGTCCAAAGAACGGTATTGCAGAACTTCTGCCAGATGGCGGACAGTAATTTCTTCGCTGCCGTCTAAGTCAGCTGCCGTTCTGGCAACTTTCAGTATTTTGTGGTAAGCTCTTGCGCTTAAGTCCATGGAAGAGAAAGCTGCCTTCAGCAGTTTTTGTTCTGCTTCCCCGAGAACGCAGTATTTCTCAACTTGTGCGGCGTTAAGTTGGGCATTGAAGAAAATTCCTTCCTTTTTATATCGCTGAAGTTGGATTTCGTGGGCTTTTACCACGCGCTTTTTGATCTCTGTCGAAGATTCGCCGGAAGCGGTGCTTTGGAGATCTTCATAGCCCACCGCAGGCATTTCCACCATCAAATCAATACGGTCTAATAGAGGCCCACTGATTTTGCTTTGGTATTTGGCAATTTCATTGACGGTGCAGTGACATTTATCCCCGCTGCCAAGATAACCGCAGGGGCAGGGGTTCATGGCTGCCACCAGCATGAAATCAGAGGGGAATATCAAAGTGCCGCTGACACGGGCAATGGTGACTTTTCCATCCTCCATGGGCTGCCGCATGACTTCCAGAGCAGAACGCTGAAATTCAGGCAATTCGTCCAGAAACAACACACCATTATGGGCCAAGGAAATTTCCCCGGGTTTTGGGATTCTGCCGCCGCCAGTAAGGGCAGAAGCGGAAATGGTATGATGGGGAGAACGAAAAGGTCTGTGGTGAATCAAGGCGTTTTTATTCTGCAAAAGACCTGCCACACTGTAAATTTTCGTAATTTCAATGCTTTCTGCAAAAGTCAGGTCAGGCAGTATGGTAGGAAATCGTTTTGCCAGCATGGTTTTACCGGAACCGGGAGGGCCGATAAGCAGGATATTATGTCCGCCGGCAGCTGCCAGTTCCATGGCACGTTTGGCATTTTCCTGTCCTTTCACATGAGAAAAATCCAAACTTTCCCATTCTTTGTCATCGGCAAAGAGATTATCCATGTTCACATGATAGGGATGTAATGTTTCCTGATTTTGCAAAATGGCGACTAATTGCCGCAGACTATGAAGGGGATAGACCTCCATGCCTTCCACAAGAGCCGCTTCTTCGGCATTTTCATAGGGCACAAAGCATTTTGTGATGCCATCCTGCAATGCGCCATAGACCATAGGCAGAATGCCGTTGACAGGGCGCAGAGAACCATCCAGAGAAAGTTCTCCAGCCAGTAAATATCCATCTAATGCTTCAGCAGGCAGGGTTCCCATAGCAGTCAGGATCCCTGCGGCAATGGGCAGGTCAAAGGACGCCCCTTCTTTTTTCGTGTCCGCTGGTGCTAAATTGACCGTGATACGTTTGGTTGGAAAGGACAGCCCTGTGTTTTTGATGGCAGTGCGTACCCGTTCTCTGGATTCTTTCACAGCAGAATCCGGCAGCCCTACAATGTCAAAAGCAGGCAGTCCGCTGCTCAAGTCAACTTCTACATTGACAGCATAAGCGTCAATGCCAAGCAGTGCGGCACTATGAATAATGGAAAGCATGACCTCGCCTCATTTCTCTTGAAAAATTCTGTTCTTATCATAACAATTCTTACGAAAAAGTGCAATGAAAATTGGAGATTTCTACCAGTACATGCATAGGGATTCACATTATTTTCAAATTTTTAGAAAAAAATCATTGAATTTTGAAAAGAAAGCATATATAGTAGATTGCGTAACTGGCAAGGGGATAAGGAGGCGTCATTGTGGAAGAAACGTATCTGATGTGGCTGGCAAGAGTGACACTGCATAACACAAAGAAAGCCTTTCAGCTTTTGGGAAGATTTGGTACAGCGGAAAATGTTTTTTACGCAGAACCGGAAGAAATCCGCAGCGCCTTGGGCAATGCCACAAAGCTTGCAGATACCATTTTATCCCAACGAGACCCTGAAATGCTGGATGAATGGATGATCGAATTGGAAGAAAAAGAAATCTCCTTTTATTCCTATTTCCACCCGTCCTATCCTTATTTGCTGAAACAGATTTACGATCCGCCTTTGGGGATTTATGTGAAAGGCGTTCTGCCAGATGACCATATTGACAAAATCGGTGTCATAGGCGCCAGAAGATGTTCTCAATATGGCGCATCCGTGGCTTACCGCATCACAAAAGATTTGGGTCAGACCAATGTGATTGTTGTCAGCGGCATGGCCAAAGGTATTGACGCAGTTGCCCATAAAGGCATCATGGATGGCGGCGGAAAAACCATCGCTGTACTGGGCTGTGGCGTAGATGTTTGTTATCCTGCGGAAAATCGGGAATTGATGGAGCGGATCATAGAAAACGGCTGTGTGCTGTCAGAGTATCCGCCGGGAACAAAAGCGGTTCCTTATCATTTTCCCTATCGCAACCGCATTATCAGCGGTCTTTCTAAACTGATTGTCGTCATTGAAGCAGGAAAACGCAGCGGCACATTGATTACAGCCGATTTAGCACTGGAAAACGGCAGGGATGTTTTCGTTCTGCCAGGCAATGTGACCAGCAAACTGAGCGAAGGCACCAATAACCTGATTAAGCAGGGCTGCCCAATCATTACAGAATCGGGAGATATTTTAGAGGAACTTGGCATATCCTATCAAGAAAAGGAAAAGACCCGTTTCTATGAAAAAGTAGAAGAAAAACTGACACCCGAAGAACGGGAAATTTATGAGAAAATAACTGAGGCAACACCGGTAACGGCTGAGGAATTGAGCCGGATGCTGGATAAGCCAATTCAGGATATACAATATGTACTTTCTCTGTTGGAAATCACTGGATATATTCGAAAATTACAGCAGGCGGGTTATGTCCGCAGTTAACAGAGAAGGCTGAGAGGTGAAGATATGAGCAAAGAAGCGACTGCAGCAAAACCAAAGAAAACAACTAAGAAAGCTGCGTCAAAGAAATACCTTGTCATTGTAGAATCTCCTGCAAAGGCAAGTACCATTGGAAAATTTTTGGGAAGCAATTATAAAATCGAGGCTTCCATGGGGCATATCCGAGATCTGCCCAAAAGCCAGATGGGCATTGACATTGAACACGATTTTGAACCCAAGTATATCACCATCCGCGGCAAAGGCGATTTGCTGAGCAAACTGAAAAAAGAGGCGAAGGCTGCCGATAAAGTCTATCTGGCAACTGACCCGGACCGTGAAGGGGAAGCCATCAGTTGGCATCTGCTTCACGCCCTCAATTTAGGTGATGATAAGGACATCAGCCGTATCACCTTCAACGAAATCACAAAGGCTGCGGTAAAACGCTCCATTTCTGAAGCAAGAGAAATCGACATGGATTTGGTGGATGCCCAGCAGGCACGCCGTGTGCTGGACAGAATGGTGGGTTATACCGTCAGTGACTTATTATGGAAGAAAGTCAAAAAAGGCCTCAGCGGCGGTCGTGTACAGTCTGTTGCACTGCGTCTGATCTGTGACAGAGAGGACGAAATCCGTGGCTTTATTCCAGATGAATATTGGACCATCGGTGCAAAACTTACCGATGCGGAAAAGAAAACATTTGAAGCCAGATTTTACGGAAAGGGCAGTGAAAAAATGGAACTGCCCAACGCACAGGTGGTTCAAGAAGTGGAAAACGGTCTGAAAGGACAGGATTTCATCGTCAAAGAAGTGAAAAAAGGTACACGCCAGAAGAAACCTGTTGCACCTTTTACCACCAGTACCATGCAGCAGGAAGCCAGCAAGCATTTGAACATGGCAACACAGAAAACCATGCTCATTGCCCAGCAGCTTTATGAAGGCGTTCATGTAAAAGGGGAAGGCAATGTGGGTCTGGTTTCCTATATCCGTACCGACTCCTTCCGTATTTCCGATGAAGCCTATGAAGCAGCTGTTTCCTATATCGGTGAAAACTTCGGGGAAGAATATGTAAATCCTGAACGTGTGGTATATAAATCCAAAGGGAAAACACAGGATGCTCACGAAGCCATCCGTCCCACAAATGTACAGCGGACACCTGACAGCATCAAAGAATCCCTGACAAAAGATCAGTATAAACTTTATAAACTCATTTGGGAACGCTTCGTTGCCAGCCAGATGAGTCCCGCGCTCTATGATACCATGCAGGTGAAAATGGCAGCAGGGGAATATAGTTTCCGTGCTTCCGGTTCTCGTTTGACTTTCCGGGGCTTCTTGGAAGTTTATAACAAAGGGGAGGAAGAAGCCGATGTGCAGATGCCTGTGCTGAAAGAAGGCGATGCGCTGAAAGCACTGGAAATCCTGCCGGAACAGCATTTCACACAGCCTCCTGCACGTTTCACAGACGCTTCTCTGATTAAGACACTGGAAGAAATCGGTGTAGGGCGTCCCAGTACCTATGCACCTACATTGACTACCATTCAGGCAAGAAACTATGTCACAAAAGAAGCCAAAAACCTCTATCCCACAGAATTGGGAGAAGTGGTAAACGATATCATGAAATCCTATTTCCCTGACATTGTGGACGTCGACTTCACCGCAAACATGGAAGAACGTCTGGATGATGTGGAAATGGGCAGAGAAGAATGGAAACAGATCATCCGTGATTTCTATCCCGGTTTCCATGAAGCAGTGGAAAACGCAGTGGAAAAACTGGCGAAAGTGGAAATTAAAGATGAAGTGACTGATGTCATCTGCGAAAAATGCGGCAGAAACATGGTCATCAAATATGGCAGATACGGAAAATTCCTGGCTTGTCCCGGTTTCCCGGAATGCCAGAACGCGAAACCTTTCTTTGAAGAAGCCGGTGTGAACTGTCCTGAATGCGGCGGCAAAGTTCTCATCAAGAAAACAAAGAAAGGCAGAACATATTTCGGTTGTGAAAACAATCCCGAGTGCGGCTTCATGTCCTGGAACAAACCTACCGGGGAAAAATGTCCCGTTTGCGGCAGTTTCCTGGAAGAAAAGGGAAAGAAAAATCCCAAAATCGTATGCTCCAATGAAAAATGCGGCTATATGCGGGAGCCTGAACCGGAAAAAGAAGAAAATACAGAGGAATAAATCGCTGTTTTTTCAGAAAAAGTTGAAAAAAACCATAATTTATGGTTGTAATTTGTATGGGATTGTGCTATAATCCCATAGGTAACTTAAAAACACACGCATTTGCTGCCCTGTGTCCGGTGCCGAAGTGTTCGGTGACACGGGGGATGATGCGGAGGACAAACCACAGGAGGTGCGCTATGAGCGTAATTTCAATGAAACAGTTGTTAGAAGCTGGTGTACATTTTGGTCACCAGACAAGAAGATGGAACCCTAAAATGGCTGAATACATCTTCGCAGAAAGAAACGGTATCTACATCATCGACCTGCAGAAAACCGTTAAAAAAGTAGACGAAGCTTATGCTGAAATCTGCAACATCGTAGCTGACGGCGGCGAAGTTCTGTTCGTTGGTACAAAGAAACAGGCACAGGAATGCATCAAAGAAGAAGCTGAAAGATGCGGTATGTACTACGTTAACCAGAGATGGCTGGGTGGTATGCTGACAAACTTCAACACAATCAAAACAAGAATTGCAAGACTGAAAGAACTGGAAAAAATGCAGGAAGATGGCACTTTTGACGTTCTGCCCAAAAAAGAAGTTGCAGCCCTGATGCACGAAATGGAAAAACTGGAAAAGAACCTGGGCGGTATCAAAGAAATGAAGAAGATCCCCGATCTGATGTTCGTTGTTGATACAAGAAAAGAAAAAAATTGCTGTTCAGGAAGCACACACACTGGGTATTCCCATCGTTGCTATCGTAGATACAAACTGCGATCCCGATGAAATTGACTACGTAATCCCCGGTAACGATGACGCTATCCGCGCCGTAAAACTGATTGCTTCCAAAGTAGCTGATGCAGTTCTGGAATCCAAACAGGGTGAACAGGAAAACGCAGAAGCAGCTGAAGAAACAGTAGCTGAATAATTTCATAGGCAATTTGCCCGAGCTTCAGCCGATTCACGGGCTGAAGCTCTTTCTTATCATAAAACCAATATACGGAGGGAAAAGAACATGGCTATTACAGCAGCAATGGTAAAAGAACTGAGAGAAATGACAGGCGTTGGCATGATGGACTGCAAAAAAAGCCCTGACTGAAACAGACGGCGATATGGAAAAAGCAGTTGAACTGCTGAGAGAAAAAGGTCTGGCAGCTTCTGCGAAAAAAGCAGGCCGTATTGCTTCCGAAGGTATCGTTGATGTTTACCTGAGCGATGACAACAAAGTCGGTACAATCGTAGAAGTAAACTCCGAAACAGACTTCGTTGCAAAGAACCAGGTATTCAGAGATTATGTTGCAGCAGTTGCAAAACAGGCTTCCACAACAACAGCAACAGATATGGATGCTTTCTTCGCTGAAAAATGGGATCTGGATCCTCAGTTCACAGTAAAAGAAGCTCTGAGCCAGCAGGTAGCAGTTATCGGTGAAAACCTGAACATCAGACGTTTCGAAAAATTCGAAAAAGCTGGTTCCGGCAGACTGGTTTCCTACATCCACGGCGGCGGCAGAATCGGCGTTCTGATCGAACTGGCTTGCGATAACGACAGCGACGCTCTGGAAGAACTGGGCAAAAACGTTGCAATGCAGATTGCAGCTCTGAACCCTAAATTCATCGCTGAAAAAGACGTTCCCGCTGACTTCATCGAAAAAGAAACAGAAATCCTGACAGTACAGGCTAAAAACGATCCTAAAAACGCAAACAAACCCGAAAACATCATTGCAAAAATGATCGAAGGCAGACTGAAAAAAGAAATGAAAGAATTCTGCCTGGTTGAACAGCCTTACGTAAAAGACGGCGATCTGACAGTGAAAAAATACATTGACTCCGTAGCAAAAGAAGTAGGCGCTCCTATCGAAATCACACGTTTCGTACGTTTCGAAACAGGCGAAGGTCTGGAAAAGAAAGACGAAAACTTTGCTGACGAAGTAGCAAAAGCTATGCAGTAATCTGCAAAGGTATTTTGCACATCTTATGAATTACAAAACGGATAGAACCTTGTAAAAGGTTTTATCCGTTTTTTTCTTTGTGAAACTTTTACAGAAATTTGGTTGCGTCCGTCCGTAAAAAATGGTTAAATGAAGGAGAGAACATGCACTAGGAGGGAATGGAATGAAACAACTGGTTTATCATTACTGCAGCTTATCGACCCTTTTGAATATATTGGAACATAAGACCATCCGTTTATCTGATATCAATAAACAAAACGACACCAATGAAAGCAAGGCTCTTTTGCATATCACCCGCAACCGCGCCATTCAGATTATGCTTTCCCGTCCGGGAGTAGATAGTGATCAGACCTTTGGTGGCTTGACATATCGGGAATTTATTGTATATCTCATTGATAGAATGATTGAACATGTAAAAGGGTATAAAGATTTGATGGCGTATATTGCCTGCTTTTCGGAATCTGACGACTATCTGGCACAATGGAGGGGCTATGCGGATAACGGCAGAGGCGTTGCCATTGGTTTTGACGTGGAAACCATTGAGCGGCTCATTGAGCAGATTCCCGATGCCCAGTTGGAATTCCGTAAGGTCCATTATATCGACACCAATAAGAACGTTATGGACTGCGATACCACCCAATGTAATCTGAGCTTGAACCGCCATGCGGCAAAACTGGTGGAAACCCTGTTTTCCTATATGGAGCGAAACGAAACGAAGCAGATTCTGGATGGTACCTATTTGGATTCTCAGGCAGGACATTGGTTTATTCCTTTGCTGCAGGATTCTTTCTTCTATAAAGATGATTCCTTTGCGGAGGAGGATGAATGGCGGCTGATTTTGAAAGATGAAATCATCAAAAGCGAAAGCGATTGGGAAAACATATATAATTGGAAACGCACAGGACATTCCATCAGACCGGCAATGAAACGTCTTTTCCCTAAGGCGTTGGAATTCCGTGTGGAGGATAATGACATTGTTTCTTACATGGATATGGATTTCTCTGATGGGGATTATATGCATAATGATATGATTCGGGAAATCGTCATTGGGCCAAACTGCCGTTTGGAGGAAGAAGATGTATTCCAGCTTCTTGGTCATTTTGGCTTTGATACCGCGGATGTCAAAATCCGTAAATCAGATTCTTCTTATCGTATTTGAATATAGAATGAAAAAGGCTGTTTGTGGGCAATCTTTCACAGACAGCTTTTTTTACATGAAAATAACCAAAAACAATCAAATTTAGTCAATTTCAATAAAAATTAGTCATAATTTTTGTGACCTAATATGATTGAATATGACTGAATTTGGTTATATAATAAATCCAAGTTAAAAATATTTCAAAAACAGTCATTGGAGGTGAGACTGTGATTTACACAGTTACCTTTAATCCATCTTTGGATTATATTGTGGAAGTACCCTCCTTTCAGATGGGTATGACCAATCGAACTACGTCAGAAAGTATCTTTCCGGGCGGAAAGGGCATCAACGTTTCCATGGTACTGCAAAATCTTGGTGTAGAAAGTACAGCACTGGGATTCACTGCCGGATTCGTAGGCGATGAAATCTGCCGCCTGTTACAGGAAAAAGGATGTCATACGGCGTTTATGACTCTGCCGGAAGGATGCAGCCGCATCAATGTGAAATTGAAGTCTGCGGACGGCACAGAAATCAATGCCAGAGGCCCGGTCATTACAGAAGAAGCCTTGCAGCATCTGATGCAAAAACTGGATATGCTGGAAAAAGGCGATGTGCTGGTTCTGGCGGGAAGCATTCCCACAGGTCTGCCGGCAACCATTTATCAGGATATTCTCCATCGTCTGACAAGCAGAGAAATTCTGACCGTTGTGGATGCCACAGGCAATCTGCTTTGCAACGTGTTGGAACATCATCCGTTTTTGATCAAACCCAATCATCATGAACTGGGTGAGATTTTTGATGTGACCATTGATGATATGGAAAAGGTGAAAATTTATGCCGGAAAACTGCAGGAACAGGGTGCAAGAAACGTACTGGTTTCCATGGGCGGAAAAGGTGCGGCTCTGCTGACAGAAAAAGGCGATTTTTATCATTTGCCTGCCCCTGAGGGAAAGCTGGTCAACAGCGTTGGTGCAGGAGATTCCATGGTAGCTGGATTTTTGGCAGGCTGGCTGGAAAGCGGGGATTATGCCCATGCCTTTAAAATGGGGATTTCCGCAGGCAGTGCCAGCGCTTTCAGTGAAAATCTGGCAACGAAAGAAGAAGTATTGGCTTTATATGAAAAGTTAAAATAAAGGGAGGGGACCCACATGCGTATTACAGATTTGCTGGATCGCCGCAGTATTGCCCTTGATGCAAAACCGGCGTCCAAGAAAGAAGCTTTGGACACAGTTATTCAGTTGATGATCGACAGTGGTAAAATCAAAGATGCGGAGGCTTACCGCAAAGAGGTTTACCGCAGAGAAGAAGAAGGAACAACAGGCATTGGCGAAGGGTTGGCAATTCCTCATGGGAAAGGCGAATTCGTAGAAAAACCTGGTCTGGCTGCACTGGTTGTACCAGAAGGCGTTGATTTTGAATCTCTGGACGGAGAACCTGCAACACTGATTTTCCTGATCGCTGCTCCGAATACAGCGGATAATGTGCATCTGGATGTATTGAGCAAACTTTCCGTTATGATGATGGATGAAAACTTTGCGGATAGTCTGAGAAACGCAAAAACAGTGGATGAATTCCTGAAAGTCATCGACGATGCGGAAGAAGCGGAAAGCGAAGAAAAAACAGAAGAAGCTCCCGCAGAAACAACTGCACAGCCTGTTTGCAAAGTTCTGGCAGTTACTTCCTGCCCCACAGGCATCGCTCACACATACATGGCTGCGGAAGGTCTGGAAAAAGCAGCAAAAGCAAAGAACTGCACCATCAAAGTAGAAACCCGCGGCAGCGGCGGTGCAAAGAATGTATTGACTGAAGAAGAAATTGCAGCAGCTGACTGCATCATCGTTGCGGCAGATACACAAGTACCTATGGATCGTTTCCATGGCAAACCCGTTATTTCCTGCCATGTAGCAGATGGCATCAGCAAAGCGGAAGAACTGCTGGATGAAGCTATCTCTGGTAAAGTTCCTCTGTATCAGGCAGAAACAAAACCTCAGGAAACAGTGAAAGCTAGCGGCTCCGTTGGGCATAAAATCTATATGCAGCTCATGAACGGTGTATCTCATATGCTTCCTTTCGTTGTCGGCGGCGGTATCCTCATTGCCATTGCCTTCCTGATTGATGGTTTGAGTGTAGATATGACAACATTGCCTGCGGAAATGCGTGCCAACTTCGGTACCATCACACCTGCTGCGGCACTGTTCAAACAGATCGGCGGTGTGGCATTTGCCTTTATGCTGCCTGTATTGGCTGGTTTCATTGCCATGAGTATCGGTGACAGACCTGGTTTGGCTCTGGGCTTTGTAGGCGGTTCCATTGCGGCTTCCGGCAGCTCCGGCTTCCTGGGCGCTCTGGTAGCAGGTTTCCTGGCAGGTTATACCATCGTTTTCCTGCGCAAGATTTTCGATAAACTTCCTGAAGCATTGGAAAAAATCGCTCCTGTATTGCTGTATCCTCTGTTCGGTATCCTGATTGTAGGTCTGATCATGTACTTCGTGGTAGAACCTCCTGTTGGTGCGCTGAATACAGCCATGAATACAGCTCTGACAAACATGAGCGGTACAAGCAAAGTGCTGCTGGGTATCCTGGTAGCAGGTATGATGTCCATCGATATGGGCGGCCCTTTCAACAAAGCAGCTTATGTATTCGGTACTGCTTCCATTGCGGCAGGTAACTACGACATTATGGCAGCAGTTATGGTAGGCGGTATGGTACCTCCTTGTGCCATCGCTCTGTCCACCATCCTGTTCAAGAAGAAATATACAAAACAGGAACGTGAATCCGGCCCTACAAACTTCATCATGGGTCTGGCATTCATCACAGAAGGTGCAATTCCTTTTGCAGCATCTGACCCTCTGCGTGTCCTGCCTTCCTGTATCGTAGGCTCCGCACTGGCAGGCGCACTGTCCATGGCATTTGACTGCACACTGATGGCTCCTCACGGCGGCATCTTCGTATTCCCTGTTGTAGGCAATGCGCTGATGTATTTGGTTTCTCTGGTGGCAGGTACCATTGTGGCAGCAGTATTGCTGGGGATTTTGAAAAAAGATGTAACAGAATAAGTTTGCATAGATTTGCGGCAAAGCCCTGTGCTTTGCCGCTTTCCCTTTTTCTGGTTTCTGTTTCTGGTTGATTTTGACTGTTTTTGCATGATATAATGACAAAAAGGGAGGCTTTTGTATGTTGACAGAACAACGATATGAAAAAATTCTCGATTTGGTAAATGAGAAAAAAAGTGTTACCGTCAAAGAAATGACGGAACTGCTGGAAAGTTCTGAATCTACCATCCGCAGGGATTTAACGGTACTTCATAAAAAAGGACGTCTGGTGAAGGTATTCGGCGGCGCAGTCGCCATCGATATGGAATACCGTACCAAAGATGAGGAAGTCAATCGCAGAGAAGATGAAAATAAGGAAGCAAAGGAATTGATTGCTCGTTTTGCTGCGTCTTTGATTCAGCCGGATGACTTTGTATTTTTGGATGCAGGCACCACCACAGCTTGGATTCCGGACTTTTTGATAGAAAAATCCGCTGTATTTGTGACAAACGGCATTGCCCATGCCAAAAAACTGGCAAGACTTGGCGTGGAAGTCCATCTGCTGGGCGGAGAGTATAAATCTTCTACGGAGGCAATTGTGGGGGATGAAGCCGTGGAACAGCTGCGCCGGTATCATTTCACAAAAGGCTTTTTCGGTACAAACGGCATTGGAAAAACAGCAGGCTATACCACACCGGATATTCGGGAAGCGTCATTGAAGCGCTGTGCAGTGCAGCAGAGCCGGGAAACTTATATCCTGGGGGACAGTAAAAAATTCAATCGCATGAGTGCGGTAAGCTTTTGCGATTTTTATGACGCCACAGTGATTACAGAAGAAATTTTGCCTGAATTTGCCCGCTGCAACAATATTTTAAAAGCGAAATGATTTTTTCAAAAGGATTGCGGTGAGGTGTTGAACCTGTCACCGTTGTATGGTATAATCATCGACGGCAATAAAATTTCAGATTTTGTGTCGAAACAAAAGAGGAGCGGTAAGGGGAAATGGTTGGACATTTCCCTTTTTACAGGTTTCCCCATGCCCGCTGCATGTCGGAAAATATATGTGGAAATTTTATGCGGTTTATGATACATTATAAATTAAGGAGGCTGTTTGCATGTATAAGAGAATTGTGCTGAAACTGAGCGGAGAAGCACTGGCAGGAGATAAGGAAGGCGTTTCCTTCGATGACGCGGTTGTTTCCGCTTTGGTGAAACAGATTCGTCAGGTAATGGAAATGGGAACACAGGTATGTCTGGTTGTAGGCGGCGGCAACTTCTGGAGAGGCAGAAGTGCTGACAGCGCTATGGACAGAACAAAAGCAGACCAGATCGGTATGCTGGCTACTGTGATGAATGCCATTTATCTTGCCGACGCATTCCGTCAGCAGGGAACAAAAGCGGTGATTCAGACACCCGTTGTATTTGGCACAATGACAGAACTGTTTTCCAAAGAAAGTGCGCTGGCACATCTGAAAAATGGTGAAGTTTTGATTTTTGCAGCAGGATTGGGACATCCTTTCTTCTCCACAGACACCATTACAGCGCTGCGTGGTGCGGAACTGGATGTAGATGGTCTGTTCTTTGCAAAGAATATCGATGGGGTATATGATGATGACCCTGCAAAGAATCCCAATGCGAAAAAATTTGATGTGATCACATCTGAAGATATCGTGAAAAAGAATCTGAAGGTTATTGACACATCCGCGGCAGCACTTTGCTTTGAAAGAAAAATTCCGGTGGTTATTTTCGGCTTGAATGAAGAAAACAGCATTATGCGTGCAGTAAAAGGCGAAAAAATCGGTACATTGGTAACAGTATCTTAAGATTGAAAATTTAGGAGGAATCGATATGGCATCTGAAGCAACAAAAATTTACGACGAAAAAATGACAAAAACTCTCGCCGCATTGGACAGTGATTATGCTACGATTCGTGCGGGCCGTGCAAACCCTCATGTATTGGATAAAATCATGGTAGATTACTACGGTGCGCCTACTCCCATCAATCAGGTAGGTAACATTTCTGTTCCCGAACCTCGTATGATCCAGATTCAGCCTTGGGACAGCACAATGCTCAAAGCTATTGAAAAAGCCATCAATGCATCTGAACTGGGTATCCATCCCGGCAATGACGGCAAAGTAATCCGTCTGATCTTCCCTGAACTTTCCGAAGAAAGAAGAAAAGAACTGAATAAAGACGTTAAGAAAAAAGCAGAAGCTTCCAAAGTAGCAATCCGTAACATCCGCCGTGATGCTCTGGATGCTTTCAAAAACAGGAAAAGAAAAAAGAAATCACAGAAGATATTCTGAAAGATCTGGAAGAAGAAATGCAGAAACTGACAGATAAATACATCGCAGACATCGACAAAAATGCGATGAAAAATGCAAGGACATTCTGTCTGTTTGATTTTTCAAAATTACTGCCCCTCTCATTGCAGAGGGGCTTTGTTACATGGAGGGGAAAAAATGTTTTTTCAGCAAACAGAAACAAAAAAATTACGAAATTGATATGGAAAGAGTGCCTCAGCATATTGCCATCATCATGGATGGTAACGGCAGATGGGCAAAGAAACGTTTCCTGCCCAGAAAAGCAGGGCATAAAGCAGGTGCGGAAACACTGGAACGGATCATTGAAGACTGTCGTGATTTGGGCGTAAAACATCTGACTGTGTACGCTTTTTCCACAGAAAACTGGAAACGTTCTCAGGAAGAAGTAGATGCCATTATGGATCTGCTCCGTCAGTACCTGAAGAATTATTTCAAAAGATTCCTGAAGGATGATATTCGTCTGAATGTCATTGGGGACATCCATCGTCTGGATCAGGATATTCAGGACAGCATTTTGGAAATTGAAGACCTTTCTAAGGATAAAACAGGTCTTTTCGTCCATATCGCACTGAACTATGGCGGCCGTGATGAACTGCGCAGAGCCATTACAAAGATCGCCGCGGAAGTGGAACAGGGCAATCTGAAAGCGGCAGACATCACAGAAGAAATGATCGGCGATCATCTGGATACAGCGAACGCACCTGACCCTGAACTGGTGATCCGTACCAGTGGGGAAGAAAGAATCAGTAATTTCCTGCTGTGGCAGATTGCGTATTCTGAATTTTTCTTCACAGATACCCTTTGGCCTGACTTCAACAGAGCCTCTCTGGAAGAAGCCATTTATTATTATCAGAACAGAGAACGTCGTTTTGGCGGTAGATAAAAAGAGGTGAAACAGATGAAAACAAGAATCATTTCTGCTGTGATCCTTGTGCCTTTGCTGCTGTTTTTCGTCATCAGTGGGGGGATTTGGCTGAAAATCGCTGTGGGATTTCTTGGACTGGTTGGCATGCATGAGTTTTATCAGGCATTTTCCAAAGAAAACAAAAGTCTGCATATAATCTGTTATGCCTTCGCTTTGTTCTATATGATATTCATAGAGGACATCATCAACGGGGATAATTATTTCAATATTTTTGTTTCCGTGTTTATGGTGGTACTGCTGATTTATACGGTGTTGTATCATAACCATACCAATGCCCTGGAAGGCATGACGGGATTTTTTGGCTTTTTCTATGCCTGCTTCCTGCTGTCCCATATCTATCTGGTAAGAGAATATACTTATGGGAAACTGCTGATTTGGCTGGCGTTCATCGCCGCTTTCGGCTGTGATACAGGGGCATATTTTGCAGGGATCACATTCGGGAAACATAAGCTTATTCCAACATTGAGCCCTAAGAAAACCATTGAAGGCTCCATTGGCGGCATTGTGACAGCAACGGTTCTGGCACTGCTCTATGGCTTGTGGTTACAGCGTTCTTTCACTATGGAAGGCGTAAACATCCTGCTGCTTTGCGGTTTGACAGGATTCTTCGGCTCTTTCCTGGCGCAGATCGGTGACCTGGCGGCTTCTGCCATGAAGCGCCTGACAGGCATCAAGGACTTTGGGAAGCTGATTCCCGGACATGGCGGTGTGCTGGATCGTTTTGACAGCGTCATTTTGACAGCTCCTGCCGTATACTATATAATGTTGTTTTTGATTGATGTACAAGTATGATATAGAGGTGAAAATATGAGAACAATCTCTATTTTGGGCTCTACCGGCTCCATCGGCACACAGACACTGGAAGTTGTGGAAGTGCTGGGGGATATTCAGGTAGGTGCCATCAGCGGCAATCACAATATTAAGCTGCTGGAAGAACAGGCGAGAAAATTCTGTCCCAGACTGGTTTCTGTTATGGACGAGGATAACGCCAAAGAATTGAAAAGCCGTCTGGCAGACACCAACTGTAAAGTGGTAGCTGGCATGGATGGTCTGGTGGAAGCGGCAACGCTTGCGGAAGCAGATACTGTTGTCACATCTGTTGTGGGCAATGTGGGTCTGCGTCCTACTTTCGAAGCCATTTCCGCAGAAAAAAACATCGCATTGGCAAATAAGGAAACACTGGTTTCCGCAGGTCAGCTGGTAATGGATCTGGCAAAGAAAAAAGGCATTTCCATTTATCCCGTAGACAGTGAACATTCTGCTATTTTCCAGTCTTTGCAGGGGAATAAAGACAATAAGATCCGTCGTATCCTGCTGACAGCTTCCGGCGGGCCTTTCCGTGGAAAAACACTGGACGAACTGAAAAATGTAACAGCGGCAGATGCCCTTTGTCATCCTAACTGGAGCATGGGCAAAAAGATCACCATCGACTCTGCCACATTGATGAATAAAGGTCTGGAAGTCATGGAAGCAAAATGGCTCTTTGGCGTAGATACAGATCAGATCGAAGTGCTGGTGCATCCCCAGAGCATCATCCATTCCGCAGTGGAATATGAAGATGGTGCCATTATGGCGCAGCTTGGGGAACCTGATATGCGCGTACCCATTCAGTACGCTTTGACATATCCCAAACGTGTGGCAAATCCTTTCCCGAAAATCGATTTTGCCAAACGTGCCCAGCTGACATTCGACCATCCGGATATGGATACATTCCGTTGTCTGGCACTGGCATATAAAGCACTGAAAATCGGCGGTACCATGCCCACAGTGCTGAACGGTGCCAATGAAATTGCTGTGGCAAAATTCCTGTCTGGCAAAATTGGATTTTTGGATATTCCTGCATTGATAGAAAAAACAATGGAGGCATATACTGTAAAAGAAAACTACACATTGGAGGATCTGCTGGAAGCGGATGCATGGGCAAGAGCCTATGCAACGGAGGCAGAACTTTGATGTAAAAATTTTTGGAGGTGATTGGAATACTTTCCTCTATCATTATTTCTTTGATTGTTATCGGGGTTCTTGTCATCGTCCATGAATTTGGACATTTTATCGTGGCAAAGAAATGCGGCGTATGGGTAGAAGAATTTGCCGTTGGTATGGGCAAAAAAATCTGCTCCAAACAAATCGGGGAAACGGAATACAGCCTGCGTCTGTTCCCGCTGGGCGGTTTTTGCCGCCTCCATGGGGAAACAGAGGAGGGCGAAATCACAGAACGCTCTTTCCTGGCGAAGTCTGTATGGGCGCGTATGGCAATCATGGCTGCCGGCCCAATCATGAACTTTCTGTTGGCGATCATACTGATTTTTGGTCTGTCTGCTTCCGGCTATATCATTCAGCCAGAGGTGGCAGCGGTGCTGGATGGGTCTCCTGCGCAGGAAATCGGTTTGCAGGAAGGCGATGAGATTTATCGTATCAATGGTGATCGCATCCACATTTACGACGAAATGCAGGCCATCATGCTGCAAAACGGTGGGGAACCCATTGATTTGGAAATCAAACGGGATGGCATGATTTATGAATATGAATTGACACCACAGTATTCTGAAGAAACCCAGTCTTATCTGGTTGGATTCACACCCACCATAAAAATGGCATTTTTGCGGAAAAAGTAGAAGGTTACGATACAGCGAGCGTTCTGGAAACGGTACATTACAGCTATTATGCCATGCTGAACTATGTGAAGCTGACGGCGGAAGGCTTGGCAAGGGTATTTACCATGCAGGCATCTCCGGATGAATATGGCGGCCCTATTTCCATTGTAAAAGTAGTAGGGGACAGCTATGAAGCGGGACTTAGTTACAGTTTTATGGCTGCGGTGAAAAATGTGGTTTACATTGCCGCTGTACTCAGCGCAAACCTGGGCGTATTGAACTTGTTCCCCATTCCCGGTCTGGATGGCGGACGTATCCTGCTTCTGCTCATTGAGATTTTGCGCAGAAAACCCATGAATCCAGAAACAGAAAGCAGAATTCTTTTTGGTGGTTTTGTGTTCCTCATGGGCTTTATGGTCTTTGTTATGTATACAGACATCATGAAGATATTCTGATGAAAGAAAAAGGTAAACTGTTAGGGACTTTTTCATAAGAAAACGAAGATAGCCGGAATCCTTAGAATAAAAAGGGTTCGGCTATCTTTTTTTATCTGCATGGCACGAGAGATGTTTTTTAGGAGAAGCTCCTTTCGATACAGTTTGCCTTTTTTTGTTTTTCTGCTAAGTTCATTGCATTTTCAGAAGAAATTCGTTAGAATACAGTAAGAAGTAGCGAAAGGAGAATGTAACATGGAACAACATGTGTTTCAGATTGGGCCCATCCGTCCACCCAGTGAGGCCAACAGCTTGCTGCTGCGGGTAACGGAAAACTGTCCTTGGAATAAATGTAAATTTTGTATGCTGTATAAAAAGAATGATTTCCACACCCGTCCTGTGGCGGAAGTGAAAAAGGATATTGATACCATGGCCAATTACCGTGATATGATCCTTGCCCACAAAGATGGGGAGAACTGGAATATGCCAGCAGTGCAGAAAGAATACGCAGAACTGCCTTCCGATGAAGCCAGAATGTGTTATCAGATGGTATTCACATGGCTCACAGAAGGGGATAGTCAGGCAATTTTCTTGCAGGACGCTAATACCATGGTGCTGCGTACAGAATGGTTATTGGAGATCGTCAGCTATGTACGGGAACGTCTGCCGGAGATCAAACGAATCACTTCTTATGGCAGAGCCAACACGTTGGCGAAAATTTCTGAAGAAGATTATCGTGCTTTGCGTCAGGCTGGTCTGGATCGTATCCATTCCGGGTACGAATCCGGTTCCGACAAAGTATTGCAGCTCATCTGCAAAGGCACAACACAGGAAGAACAGATCATTGGCGGTCGGAAAGTACGGGGTGCAGGCATTGAACTTTCCATTTACTTTATGCCTGGGGTAGGCGGCAGAGAGCTTTCTGACGACAATGCCCTGGAAACAGCAAAGGTTATCAATGCCGTAGATCCTGATTTTGTGCGTCTGCGTACCTTTGTGCTGCGCACTGGTTCTTTGATGGAAGAAGTGCGGGCAGCAGGCAATTACACAGAAGAAACAGATATGGAAAAACTGCTGGAAATCAGAAAACTCATTGCCAACATCGACCCTACAAAGGCAAGAGGTCGTATCACCAGTGACCACATCATCAATCTTTTGCAGGAAGTCAGCGGCGATATGGACAAGGATATCCCCTGGATGCTTTCTTATATCGACCAATATCTGGCGCTGCCGGAATTGGAACAGAGAAAGTATCAGCTGGCAAGAAGAATGGGCTTCCCGCTGGACTGGAAACAGCTGTATCGCTTGAAAGAAAGCGATCTTGCATATATTGAGGATCTGGCAAAAATACAGTAGATGAAAAACAGTGGGAAACACTGCTTCATCGCTATATGGATCGTTATATTTAAGGAGGGAAAATTGTGGATAAAATGGATCTGATTACAAAGGTCATTCCGGGACTTTTGGTAGTTGGTATCGTATGGTTTAATATGCGGAAACTCCAGCGCAATCTCAATGCCATGAAACATCAGCATTGCAGCGGCTCTTGCCATAATTGCGCCCATAGTGCCGGATGCACTTCCGCACAGAAAGAAAATACAGATAAAGAAGCATAAGATTCTTTGAATTACAGGGGGAATGAAAGATGAAAAAAAGAATTCTGGCTATGACATGTGCGGCAGCAGTGGCGGCAGCAGCAGTTCCTGTTTATGGGGCAGAAGAAACAGCAGCAGAGCATGTGCAGCCTGCGGAAGAAACCGTAGCAACCAATCTTGGCGTGATGGTCAATGAAGAGCCTGTGGTATTTTCCGGACAGCAGCCGGTTATCGTTGATAATGTGACATTGGTGCCTGTCAGAGGCGTTCTGGAAACATTGGGGGTTACGGTTGCCTGGGATGCGCAGACACACACCATTACATTGACAGAAGGAGAAAAGACAGGTACCCTGACCATGGACAGTGATGTGTTCCAGACAGGAGATACCAGTGTCCAGATGTCTGCACCTGCACAGAACATCAACGGCTCTGCCATGATTCCTTTGCGTGCCGTTGCGGAATATTTTGGTGCGGAAGTTGGCTGGGATGCGGAAAACAGAATGGTTCTTGTGACAAAAGCGCCGGAAGTCCAGTACCTGGCAGAAGATACTTACGAAAAAGTGCTGAAGGATGAAAATGGGAATTTGCTGGCAGAAGTGAAAGTGATTTATCCCGTTTTGACAGCGGAAGTGCCGGAAGCAGCCAGAGATGCTGTCAATAAAAACATTGCAGGCTTGACCATGAAAGCAGCGGACACCTATTTGGCAGAAGTCAAAGACGAGGCAACACAGGAAGCGGCAGAGCTTGGAGAAAACTTCCATCCCTTCCAGCTGGTGATCTCTTATGAGGATGCGTTCTATGGAAAAGGTGTGCTGTCCTATCTGACAACTGTTTGGGAATATCGCGGCGGCGCAAACGGCACCACAAAAGGCGTTGGCAAGATTTATGATTTGCAGACAGGGGAAACCAAAACACTGGGAAATTATATCAATCTTCAGTCCGGTCTGACAGAACGTGATTATATGGTGCAGGTATTCCGCAGAGATATGGCTTCCAACAGTGAAAAATATTTGGAAGGCGCAGCACAGAGCCTTCTGGATACCAACACCAATCTGGGTTATTATCTGAAAGACGAAAAAACCATGGTGGTTTTTGCGGATGAAACAACCTTGAAACCTCATAGCGAAGGCATTGTGAAATTGGAAATTCCCGTGAATAAGTAAAAGATAAAAGTCAAAAAATTCATATGCAGATATGGATTTTTGACTTTTTTTGTAGGGATTTGATATTTCTTGAAATTACAAAAGAAATTTATAACAATAGACAAGAAAGAAAATTGGCGAGAATTACAAAATTCAGATTAAAATCTTGTGAAAAGTATGTAAAGTTGTGTAGTTTTATGGAAAAGTCTTATCAAAATTCATATATTATGCTACAATATGGAGAGTCCAATGAAAAAAGGAGGAGTATTATGAAACATGGCAAATTATGGTCAGCAGTGCTTTCTGCGGCAATGGTAATGGGGACAACGGTACCCATCCTTGCAGCAGATATGGACGGAAAATTGGTTGTGATCCATACCAACGATATTCACGGGTATTATGCAACCGCTGAAGAATCTGTTGGAATTGCGGGCGTTGCTGCTTTGAAGGATTACTATGAAGCACAGGGGGCAGATGTGGTTCTGTTGGATGCAGGGGATTTTTCTCAGGGTACCACCTTGGTAAACCACAGCAATGGTTTGAAGGCTGCGGAATATCTGGCAGCGGCAGATTATGACGCAGTATCTTTGGGGAACCACGAATTTGACTTTGGTTTTGAAGCCCTGAAGGATACAGCAGCAGTTCTGAAGGCGGCAGATATTCCCATCATTGATGCCAACGTGCTGAAAAAAGGAACAAATACCCCTTATTTTGAAGCGAACACCATTGTGGAAACAAATGGTATGAAGGTTGGTATTTTTGGTCTGGATACAGCGGAAACACGGACAAAATCCAGCCCCAGCAGTGTAAAAGACCTGACATTCCTGGACGGACAGGAAATGTTTGACTGTGCGCAGGCACAGGTTGACGCCCTGGAAGCAGAAGGCTGTGATTATATCATTGCTCTGACCCATCTGGGCGTGGACGATGAAAGTACAGGCAGACGTTCTACTGATCTGGCAGAAGCTGTGGATGGCATTGACCTGATTGTAGACGGTCACAGTCATACAGTCATTGATGGTGGTCAGATGGTAGGCGACACCATGATCGTCAGCACAGGCTCTTACCTTGCCAATGTAGGTACTGTTGTGGTGGATAAAGCAACTGGTGAAGAAACAGCAAAACTCATCAGTGCAGCTGATTATGCAGCAAACTATGGTACCTATGATGAAAAACTTGCGAAAATGGTAGCAGCAGACCAGGCTGAAGTAGATGGGTATTACAGCCAGGTATTTGCGACCACAAAAGTAGATCTGAATGGTCAGAAAGATCCCGGCGTGCGTACAGAAGAAACAAATCTGGGCGACTTTACCGCAGATGCTTATCTGTATGCAGGCAGAGAATATGTGAAAGAACAGGGACTTGACATCAGTGTAGACGTTGCGCTGTCCAATGGCGGCGGTATCCGTGCAAGTGTGCCAGCAGGTGAAATCACCATGAATGACCTGTATACCGTTTTCCCTTACGGCAATACCGTTGCGCTGGTGACAATCACTGGTGAACAGCTGCTGGAAGTGTTGGAAGCATCCACATTCTGCACACCCACAGCCATTGGTGGTTTCCCTCAGATCGCAGGGGCAGAATATACTGTTAATACAGCAGTACCTTATGAAAATGGAGCACAGTATCCCGATTCTACATACTACGCACCTGCAAATCCCGGCAGCCGTGTAACAATCACAAGCATTGGCGGCAAGCCTTTTGATCCCAAAGCAAATTACACCGTAGCAGTGAACAGCTTCCAGGCAGAAGGCGGCGATACTTATTATGTATTGACACAGGGCTCTTATATGCAGGATACTGGCATTGTAGACGCGGAAGCGCTGATTTCTTATGTGGATTCTCTGGGCGGCGTCATTGATGAAACATACGCAGAACCTCAGGGCAGAATCAAGATTGTTTCCAAACCTGTTGAAAATCCCGAAACAACTGTACCGGAAGAAACAACAGAACCTGAAAAACCTGTGGAACCTGAAGTAGAAGCACCTAAAACAGAAGCAGAAGTGTCTCCCACAAAACTTTATACGGTTGTTGCAGGGGACAGCCTGTGGAAAATTGCGCAGAAAGAATTGGGCAACGGTTCCAAATGGAAACAGATTTATGAAACAAATAAAAAACAGATTTCCAATCCAAACCGCATTTATGTGGGACAAGAACTGGTGATCAATCAATAAGAAATATGGAAAAACCGCATCTGAAGAGATGCGGTTTTTGCTGCAAAAAAGCGGGGTGTAAATCGCTGAGCCTTCCGAAGAGCTGGATTTCGTTTTTATCAACGGGCAGGAAACAGAAAAACAGAGATATATTTGTTTGATGTATATAAAATAATACAATTTGCTTTATACAAATTAAACAAAATCATGTGGGACAAAAAATGTCCAATATCAATAAATAGATGGGACATAAAATGTCCCAAATCTGTGTATACTTCCGAAAAAGAAAAAACTTTCCTGAAAACCGATGACATTTTAATCTTGTGTGCTACAATAAGGGTGTCAATCGAAATTTTACGAAACAAAAAGGAGAGAATAGCATGGCAATCAAAGTTGGCATTAACGGTTTCGGTCGAATTGGTAGAGTGGTATTTCGTGTATTGATACAAAGAAGAGATGAATTTGAACTTTGCGGGATCAACCTGCGTAATGCAGAACTGGATTATATGGCATATCAGCTGAGATACGACAGTGTTTTCGGTCGTTTTGATGGCGATATTGAAATTGGCGAAAACGAACTGATCGTAAATGGTCAGCATATCCATGTATTCAGTGAAAGTGATGCTTCCCTGATTCGCTGGGCAGATTGCGGTGCTGAATATATTGTGGAATCCACTGGCGCTTTCAACACAATGGAAAAAGCAGCCCTGCATAAAGTAGGCGGCGCGAAGAAAGTGGTTCTGACAGCTCCTTCCAAAGATGATATCATGCCTACATTCGTTATGGGCGTAAATGAAGATACATATACACCAGACATGGACATCGTTTCCAACGCATCCTGTACCACAAACTGCTTGGCACCTCTGGCAAAAATCATCCACCAGAGCTTCGGCATTGAACAGGCTTTGATGTCCACCATCCACTCCGCAACAGCAAAACAGAAAGCAGTTGACGCCAGAGCAGGACGTGACTGGAGAACAGGCCGTTCTGTATTCAACAATATCATTCCTTCCACAACAGGGGCAGCAAAAGCCGTTGGCCGTGTTATCCCCGAACTGAAAGGCAAAATGACAGGTATGTCTTTCCGTGTTCCTACCAATGACGTTTCCGTAGTCGACTTGACAGCCAGACTGAAAACAAATACAACATATGAAGAAATCTGCAAAAAGGTGAAAGAAGCATCTGAAACATACATGAAAGGCATTGTAAGCTATATTGCAGATGATGTGGTTTCTTCTGATATGCTGGGTGATTCCCATACATGTATCTTTGATGAAAAAGCAGGTATCATGCTGGATGATAACTTTGTAAAACTCATTGCTTGGTATGATAATGAATGGGGTTACAGCAACAAGGTTGCTGACCTGATCGCGCATATGTACAGCGTAGATCAGAAAGCATAAGCAAAAAATGGTTTTCCTAAATATATGAAAAAAGGCCCGCTTGCCAATGGATTTTTGGCAGTGGGCTTTTTTCTGCATAAAAAAATCCCAAAGAGATTTTTCTTTGGGATTTTGTTTTTTTGATTATTCTTCAGCCATTCGGTAACCAACGCCAACTTCTGTAAAGATGTACTGGGGTTGGGCAGGATTTTTTCCAGTTTCCGGCGGATGTTTGCCATATTTACCCGAAGAATCTGGTTGTCTTTGATGGCATAAGGCCCCCACAGTTCTGTGATGATATAATCGTATGTCAATACACGACCGGCGCTTTTTGCCAGCAGAGAAACAATTTTGAACTCGATCTGGGTCAAGTGAACATCCTTTCCGTCAACGATGATCTGGCGTTTATCGAAATTGATAGTCAGACCCCGCAGGGTAAAGACATCCCCAACGGTATTTCCGGTGCCGCCTTTTGCCACATGGCGCAGGGCAGTACGGATTCTGGCGAGAAGCTCAGATGTACCGAAAGGTTTGGCAATATAGTCATCAGCACCCATATCCAGTGCTTTTACCTTATCAGCTTCTTCTGTTCTGGCGGAAACAACGATAACAGGAATATTAGACCATTCCCGAATCTGCTGCAAAATATCGATGCCGTCAATATCCGGTAAGCCAAGATCCAGAAGGATCACATCGGGACAGTGGGACGGGATCATGGACAATGCTTCTTTTCCGGTGCGTGCCATGATAACATTATAGTCGTTTGCTTTTAAAGTGGTCGCGATGAAATTGCTGATGGCTTCTTCATCCTCTACAACCAGTATTTTCAGTTTATTGGACATGCTCAACTTCTCCTTTCATGGGCAGCACAAATGTAAAATTCGCGCCGCCGTTTTCGTTGTTCTTTGCGTAGATTTCACCGCCATGGGCAGAAATGATGGTCTTACAGATGGGCAGCCCGATGCCTAGGCCACGGGAAGAATCCGAAGATTTGCTGCTGGTGGTGCCGTCAAAAATATGCGGCAGGCGTTCTTCCTCAATACCGATCCCCTGATCCAGTACAGAGAAATAAACGTGATGCCATAAATGTTTTACTGTCAGATAAATAGGTTTTGCTGTGCCGGAATGGCGAATAGCGTTTTCCATCAAATTGATGAGTACCTGCTCGATGAGCATAGCATCCATGGGAACCAAAAGCAGCTCGTCCGGTACACGAACACGGATTTGTGAAGAAGGAAAACGTTTTTGGATTTTTGCGACAGATTCCGCTACGATTTCTTCTACCACTTCTTCCTGTTTTTTCAGTTTTGTGCCTTCGCCGCTGATCTTTGTGACAGACAGCAGGTTTTCTACCATCTGAATGAGCCATTCCGCGTCATGATGAATGTCACTGAGCAGACGGTCACAGACGTCCTCCTGAAGCATGGAGCGGTTTTCCATCAAAGTGGCTGTGGAACCGAGGATACAGGTCAATGGTGTCCGCAGGTCGTGGGAGATGGCACGCAGCAGATTGCTCCGCATGTTTTCTTTTTCTTTTTCCAATAAGATTTTCTGAGATTCGTCAACGATTTCCTGACGGTCAATGGCCAAAATGGTCTGAGATGTCATGAAGTTGGCGAACTGTAAAGCGTCATTTTCAATATAACCGTTTTTGGAGAACAAAAGCCCCAAAACACCATAGATTCTATCTTTATTGGAAAAGGGAATGTAGGTGCCAAGACAGTTTTGGGATGTTTTTTCTGTGCCTAGACCAGTCATTTCGCCTTTCTGGAATGCCTGTTCCGCTACCTGTTGTTCCAAAATACTTTCCAGAATCAATTCGTCTTTTTCGTTCACATATTTTGTGACCTTTTTTTTGGGTGAAACAGGAGAACCAATGTACAGCACCGCACTGCACTGGTTGGCAGCGTATACACTGTCAATGGTGATCTGCATGATTTCATCGATGTTGTTTGCGCTGAGCAATGCTTTGCTCATGGAGTTCAGGCTTTCTGCACGTTTTTTCTCGAATAGAGGACAGGATGGCAGCCTGTTTGACTTTGGCTGTCAATGCGCTGGTCAGTATGGACATCAAAAGCAGGATGCCGAATGTGACAGGGTAGCCAGCCAAGGTGAAGTTCAGTGCAAAATAGGGGAAGGTGAAGAAGAAGTTAACCCCAACGACACCGCAGAAAGATGCCACAATCCCCCAAAAATAACCGCTGGTGATGGAGGAGGTGATGGCAACCGCCAGCATATAAACCCCAAAGATGTTGTCATTCATGACGTCCGCTTCCTGGAGACATAACGCGAATGTAGTGGCGATCAGAAAAACCAGAATGGTTTTGAACAGATCATATAATATCATTGTAAAATGAAATTCAAAGCTTTTGGATCGGCGTTTCATAAGATACCTCACTAAATAAAAATGCATGTTCTCTTAGTCTTATATTATACACAGAGTTTGATTAAAAGGAAAGGGTATCAGACAAAAGAAATGCTTTTTTATCTGTGGATAAAGGAGGAGAAAAAAGGCAATCGTCGTTGAAATTACGGATATTATTTGATATAATTGTATCAAATTTTGCAGAAATGGAGATAGACAAATGAAAAAACCTTTTGTTTCACTGGAACAGATACAGGAAATCAAGAAAACATATCCAACACCTTTTCATATTTATGATGAAAAAGGCATTCGGGAAAATGCGCGTGCGGTAAACCGTGCTTTTTCCTGGAATAAAGGATTTCGAGAATATTTTGCCGTAAAGGCAACACCTACTCCCGGAATTTTGCAGATCCTGAAGGAAGAAGGCTGCGGCGCGGACTGCTCTTCTTATACAGAATTGCAGATTGCGGAAGCAGTAGGCATCACAGGACACCAGATCATGTTTTCTTCCAATGTGACACCTGCGGAAGATTTTGCTCTGGCAGCAAAACTGGGTGCCATCATCAACTTCGATGATATTACCCATATTCCTTTCTTCGAAAAAATTGCACCCATCCCTGAAACCGTATGCTGTCGTTACAATCCCGGCGGTGTATTCCAGGTAAGCAATGAAATCATGGACAACCCTGGCGATGCGAAATATGGCATGACAAAGGAACAGATGAAAGAAGCTTTCCGCATGCTGAAAGAAAAGGGCGCGAAACATTTCGGTATCCACTCTTTCCTTGCCAGCAGCACAAGCTCCAATGTGTATTATCCGATGCTGTCCAAGATTTTGTTTGAACTGGCAGTGGAACTGAAAAATGAACTGGATATCCATATTGCGTTCATCAACCTTTCCGGTGGTGTGGGCATTCCTTATCATCCCGATGAAGAAGGCTGTGATATCATGGCAATCGGGGAAGGCGTACGTAAAGTATATGAAGAAGTGCTCTCTCCTGCGGGCATGGATGATGTGGCTATTTTCACAGAAATGGGCAGATATATGTTGGCGCCTTATGGTGCGCTGGTTGCGGAAGCCATCCATGAAAAACATATCTACAAAGAATACATCGGTCTGGATGCTTGTGCAGCGAACCTGATGCGTCCCGCTATGTATGGTGCTTATCATCATATCACTGTACTGGGCAAAGAAGATGCACCTTGCGATCATAAATATGACATCACAGGCGGTCTTTGCGAAAACAACGATAAGTTTGCCATCGACCGTATGCTGCCGAAGATCGATATGGGGGATTTGATTTACATCCACGATACAGGTGCTCATGGACATTCTATGGGATATAACTATAACGGCAAACTCCGCTCTGCGGAACTGCTCCTTTGCGAAAACGGCGATGTGAAACTGCTGCGTCGTGCAGAAACACCTGCGGATTATTTTGCGACATTTGACTTCACAGGTCTGTTTCAGAAATAAAAAATAATGAGAAATAAAAAAGCTAGAGATTTATGGATGTTTCCATAGATTTCTGGCTTTTTGTTTTACATATGGTTATCAGATTTTATTTCAGATGTGTGTGCATGTATTCTTCACGGATTTCCGCAGGAACCAGACTGCCGCCTGTTGCCCAGGGAATATGTACGGCATTTGCCATTTTGTCTTTCAGACCCATTTTTTCGATATATGCCTGCATTTTAGGGGATTTCAGCTGAATAGGGCCCCAGAAGGATGCGCATGCGGAAGGTTCCAGGAAGATGTCCTCTGTATTGACGATGTCACGCATGAGATCGTAAATGTGATAGTCTTCCAGAGAAAGGATACCGGACAGCAGATTTTTCATGACGCCACCAACAAAACCGGAAGCACGGCCAACTGCCAGACCATCGGCATGGGTCTGTCCGCTCAAGCCAAAGTCCTGTACGGAAACTTCGTTTTGCAGACCGGAAGCCATACCAACCAGCATACAAGGTGCCTGTGTGGGTTCGATGAAGAAAACGTGAACATTGTCGCCAAAGAGCTGTTTGAAGCCGAAAGTAACACCGCCGGGAGCACCGCCTACACCACAGGGAATATAAACAAACAGGGGGTGGTCTGCATCCACAGTGATGCCTTTTTCCACGAACTGTTTTTGGATGCGTTTTGCAGCAACGGCATAGCCAAGGAACAGTGTTACAGAGTTTTCATCGTCTACAAAATAGCTGGAAGGATCAGCGTCAGAATTTTTCTGCCTACTTCAACAGCTTTGCTGTAATCGTCATTGTATTCGATGACTTCTGCACCGCGCTGGCGAAGGAGATCTTTTTTCCACTGTTTCGCATCAGCAGACATATGAACAATAACATGGAAGCCCAGAGCCGCACTCATGATACCGATGCTCATGCCCAGATTACCGGTGGAGCCAACCTGAATCTTGAACTGGCTGAAAAATTCCTTGAATTCGGGAGAGGCGAATACGGAATAATCATCAGTCAGTTTGATTTTGCCGTGTTCAAGTGCTAGGTCTTCCGCATGTTTCAATACTTCGTAAATGCCGCCTCTTGCTTTGACGGAGCCAGAGATTGCCAGATGGCTGTCCTGTTTTAAGAATAAACGTCCGGGAATGGAGGTGCTGTATTCTTCTTCCAACTGTTTCTGCATATGAGGGATTTCGGTGAGGGGAGATTCGATCAAGCCGTTCTGAGGTTCCGTTTCAGGAAAGACTTTTTTGATAAACGGCGCAAAACGAGCCAATCTTGCTTCTGCATCGTCAATATCTGCCATTGTGATGTTGATTTTTGCCAATGCGTCAGCGGTTTTTTCCTGGTTTTCATTGATCCAGATGACTTCTTTGCCGTCGCCTACCTGTTCCAGAAGTTCTTTGTTGTTGACACGATTCCAAAATGTTTTTTCCATAAGTTTCCCTCCTATATAGGTTAAAATAAGACAGATGTCTTTCTTGGTATCATAACACAAAAACGGAGTTATGTCCTCCTTTTTGTACAATTATGTGGAATATCTCTGTGGAATAAAGCGGAAGAATCGTTGATTGGATTTAGAATTTTAGAAAGGTGTATTTTTTATGGAATATATTGCAGACTGAATATGAAGGAGGTATTGATATGAACGAATATTGTCTGAACAGAAAAAATATTGAAACCTATTTGCAATACCTGAGAGAACAGGAGAAAAGTGCCGGTACACTGGAAAATATAAACGGGAACTATATGAACTGCTGTCTTTTTTATCAGGAAAAAATGAAAGTAAGGAAGAACTGATATTATGGAAAGCGCAATTGGAACAAAAATATCGTCCAGCTGGCGTCAATGGCAGATTGGTCGCTGCAAATGGCTTTTTTTCTTTTTTTGGTCGATATGATCTGCGCATGAAGCTGCTGCGGATACAGAAGGAGATATTTGCCAAAGAGGAAAAGGAATTAACAAAAGGGGAATATATCCGTCTGGTACAGGCAGCGGAAAGGAAGGGGAATATGCGCTTGTCCTTGGTGATTCAGACCATTTGTGCTACGGGGATTCGCGTATCCGAATTGCAGTATATCACGGTGGAATCTTTGAAAAAGGGGAGAGCGGAAGTAAATTGCAAAGGAAAGCGGCGGGTGATTTTTCTGCCTATGGACTTACTGCGAAAACTAAAGAATTATGCGAAAGAAAAAGGAATTTCGACAGGCGTGATATTTTGTACGAGAACGGGATGTCCGTTGAATCGTTGTAATATATGGTCAGACATGAAAAAATTGTGTAGGGATGCGCGAGTGAATCCACAGAAGGTATTTCCGCATAATTGCGCCATTTATTTGCACGTACTTTTTACAGTTTGGAAAAGGATATTGCAAAATTGGCGGATCTGCTGGGACACAGCAATATCGAAACCACAAGAATTTATATTATGGAAAGTGGACGGGAACACCAAGAAAAAATTAGAAAAGATGAGGCTAGTTATATAACAGAATTTCCCTTCTGTTATAAAAAATATCAAATGATACAGTTTGATGTGCAGTTACATACTTAAAATATAACACTTTTTACATATATTGGCAAGTATTAGACATAAAAATAAGACCGATTGCATAATTTTCAGAAAAAATTATATCAGTTTTTGTTTTTGTGCCTTTTTTTATTTTTAGAAATAATCAGTTCCGATTTTTCGCGATATGTTAAGAAATTTTGACAATTTTCACGTAAAGCGAAAAAACAATAAATTACAGAAGGGAAATTTTGTTTTTAACAAGTGAGAATGAATGAAAGAGATTAGATTAACAGCCGAAAGCATCAATACATTTTTACAAAAGAAAACAGAAGCTGGGAATAAACCGGAAACCATTACAGAATATCGACGCATCTTACTGGCTTTGCGAAAATGGATGCTGCCAGATACTGCATTGCAAAAGGAAACATTGCAGCAATGGAAGATATATATGCAGTCAGAAGGTATTTTGGCGGTAAGAACCATTAACCGAAGGCTGACGGTGGTCAACCAGTTTTTGGATTTTGCAGGAGAGCGGAACTGGCAAGTATCCTGTATCCGCTTGGAAGAAGGCGAAAAAGCAGTTTTAAATCGGAGTGAATATATTCGATTGCTTCAGGCTGCAAGACAGATGCATAAAGAACAGATTTATTTTATTATGAAGACCATTTGTGTTCTAGGCGTTTCTTTGCGAGAATTTCCTCAGGTCACCGTTGGTTTTATCAAAAAGGGCAGAGGGGAATTTATAACAGGGGAAAATGTCAGGAAGATTGTGGTACCATCAGGTCTGCAAAAAGAGCTGTTGGCATATTGTGCGCGTAATGGGATTCGTAAGGGTCCCATTTTTCTTGCGCAAAGAGGGGGAGATCTGCACCGCGTTGTTGTAAACTCCGCCATGAAACAGTTGTGTCAGTTAGCAGGCGTAAATCCGGAAAAAGCAACACCAAGCTGTTTGCGTGAGTTGTATGAACAAACGCAGCAGGAATTGCAAGAAAACATTTCCGTTTTACTTTTTCAGTATTATGAGAAGCTGCTGGAAGCTGATGATGTAACGGCAGCTTGGGAAGGGCGTGGTTTATGAGAAAAGGTTTTTTAGAAGAGATTCAAGAAAAGAATAGGAGGAGAAGTATGAAAAAAGGACTATGGAAACGGCGGGCATTTGCCTTTTTGGTTGCAGCTGCTAAGGGGTATATGCAGCAGAAACAGAAGGAAATGAAACGTCAGAAAATGCGATTACAGAAGAAGTATCGGCAAGAGTACATGAAAATGGCTGCACACTGCCTTCTGACCATGAAGGAGATTGTGTGACAGAACCAGTGGAAAATACAGAAGAACCGACAGAAAGAGTACATGAAGAAGGTTGTAAACTGGCTCCCGATCATGAAGGTGACTGCATGACAGAATCTGCAGAAAATACAGAACAACAGCCGGCAAGAGTACATGTAGATGGCTGTATTCTGCCTTCCGATCATGAGGGTGAATGTGAAGTAGAAGAAATGCTAGTAAAGGCACCACTTGCAGCGGGAACGATTTATGTTGCCAATACTGCGGGCACTTCTGGGAATATTGGCAGTAAGGAAAATCCGTATACTTCTTTAGCAAAAGCAGTAAAAGAAGCAGCAGATAGAACTACAATTGTTGTATTGGAGGATATGACAATTGAAGAGCCTATTACTGTAGAAGGCAAAAGTATTAAGATTCAGTCTGAAGAAAGCAATCGGGTTACTTTAACACGTGGTGAAAGTATGGGTACTAAAAATGATGGCAGAGGGTGGTATAATCCTGCCATGATTGAAGTTACAGTACCAGCTGGAACGAGTAGTGCGTCTTTAACTTTAGAAAATATCATTTTAGATGATGCAGGAAAAAATGTGGTGAATATTTTGCACAGCCATCGACAGATTGGTCTGGAAAGACTACGCTGAGCTATAAAGAACAAGGGATAAATAAAGAAATAGAGGTTCCGAATACAAACATCGTTCAGGATGCCATTGTAGCGGCTTATGGTACAAATGTAGAACAGCCTAATGCGGAGATTGTTCTTGGCAAAGGTGCTGTTTTGAAAGACTTTGGAGGTATGTCTGCTGTTCGTGTCACAGGTGGTGCAACATTGACTATGAAAGGAGATTCCATAATCTACGATGAAGTTGTTACCGACAGAGAAAAAGGCAAAATTGGCAGTTTTGGTCCTGCAGGTGCAGTTTGGGTACAAGGAACCCATATAACAATGGAACAAAAATCTTGTATCGAACATTTGTATGGTCGTGCCATCTATGCGGAAGGTAGTGATGTTACTGTTGACGGTATTATCTCAAATATTGCTGGCGATAAGGATATGTGGAACAGCACAGAAGGTCGAGCAGTTTATATGAGAAATCCATACGATTCAGCGAACCCGGATGAAAAAATAAGAAGTTTAGTCCTGGGCGAACATGCTGCGATTAATAGTATTAGAACTGCAGAGGTTAACTATCACGGAGCTGTTACCATAATGGATCATAATGTTGATTTTAAAATGTGGAATGGTGCTGTTATTTCTGATATTGATGGTGCAGGTATTATTGCTTTTGGTAACGCTGAAGCAGCCAAAAACGATGAAACATATCGTGATAATTTTGACTTAAGTGTTGATGGGGAGATTACAAACGTACATGGTTGGGCAGCGATTCGTTTGCCAAATAGCAATGATTTAGAACTTGAAATTGGTTCTAATGCCAATATTCATCATAATACAACAGCAAACGGTGTATTATATATTCAAGGTACTGGAATTCATATTGATATGGATGGGAATGTACATCACAATACCCAAGGTATTAAAATGTACGCTAACTATGGAGGCCATTCTATCACAATGCACAAAAATGCTAAAGTTGAGTATAATCTTGATGGAGGCATCAATGTTGCCCGCGGCACTTTGACAATGGAAGGCGGTAGCATTTCTAATAATGGCGGTAGCGGTGTTAGTGTAAGTACTGGTGGCATCTTTGTTATGAATAATGGTATAATTGAAAATAACAGTACGTCAGGCATTGGCGGCGGCGTTGTATTTACTTCTACTAAAGGTTGGACTGATGCAGAAATTCCTAGAGTTGAGTTGCGTGGGGGTACTATTCAAAATAACTACATGAACGCAACCATTGAGATAGACGAAGATAATTTTACTTTTACGGCAAAAGATGGTACTTCCAATGATATTGCTGTTGGTACTAATAATGAAACTGAGTATAATAAACAAAGTTTTAGTCACATCGACCGCAACATGTCCATCAGTGACAGCATGAAAATTGGCAACCCAGACATCTATCTGGAAAAATACAATGTTGTACTGAAAAACCCTGCTGATATCGATGTCAAGTTTGGTAATGCAAGCTCTAAAGTCATCCAGACTCTGCTGGATGCTTCTGATATCAATGGATGGAGTAGTACAGAATTAGCTTCTTTGTGGTGTCAGGATGCAAGTGGTTCAGTGGAACTGCTTATGAGCAAACCTTCGGGAATTGTAGATTCCATGCCGGTTTATGCGGCAGTTGTGGCAACAGATGAAACAGGCAATGCACTTACAGATGCTTCTGTTGTTTTCTATAACGTAACAGAAAAAGCTAATGGTCTGAATATTGCTTTCCCTGCACCAAATGCAACAGGCTAT
>BBZU01000006.1 GCA_001304995.1 Clostridia bacterium UC5.1-1D10
ATCCTATCTTAGAGGCATCTCAGAAGAAAACAAAAGAAAGCCAAAATCCTTATCATTACAAAGAATTTTGGCTTTCTTATTTTTTATTTAAGATTTTATTTGTTATGTTTTCTTCTGAAGATAGCCGTCGCAATTCCCCTTAAGAAATTAAGGAAAAGGAAAATCAATGTTTTCTTAAGGGGAAGTTGCTTTGAATAATAGGTTTTAAAATTAGATTGTTTTTCCAAAACCTGTGAAATCACACAACCTGTTTTCATAGTTTATCTTTGAATATTCATCATGAAATGGAATGTCTGGTGGCGATATGATTTTAACAGCAGAAAAGTTTTGATTGATGATGTTATCATTATCTGAACCCCATATACACAGCTTTTTACATTATAAGACAATTCTTCATGCGATATAATATTTTAGTTGTACATTTTTGTCTATTTTTGATATAATATACACATCACAATTTGTTTACAACATACAGGGGAGGTGTGGTTATTATGGCATTTATTGATAATCAGTTGGTCATATTTAAAAACATGATAGAAGAGTCCATCAAAACTGGAGGAGTAAAAGGGAAAGAATCAATGATTCGTTCCTCACAGCTGATTAACCTTATACATGATGCAGTTAAATATGAACTTATTCAACTTGGTGTTGCCAGAAATCAGATTTTTCCAAGATTTGGGGATAAAAAACCAGAGATAAAGCTTGCTGGATTTCTGAAACAGAAAGATCAGGATGTCTGTGTTGTTCCCTCAAATGTTCGTAAGCAGCCATTGATCATAGACTGGGGGCCGATGGCTTTTCAAAGAAAAAGGGATCCATATGGATATGAGTATTCAAATAATACATTGGTAATTAATGTCAGAAGTCAAATGAGTAGCTTGGCAAAAAATTCTGATACCTTGTTTGAGAGAACTTTTGCTGAAGCGCAGAATCTCCATATGAGATATTCACATATGGTTCTTGGAGAAGCATATTTGATCCCTATTCATGAGTACGATGATGAAGCGGTTAAAAAAATCAGGTTGCTTTTAAAAAGCATCAGACAGATGTTGAGAAATACATAAGCTTTTTTAATTCTATCAATGGTAGAAACTTAGATGATCCTGCGTATATGTACGAAAGATGTACGCTTTTGGTTGTGGACTTCAGTAAGCCACAGCCTAGGTTATTCCGTAGTAGCGATGAATTAAAAAGAGCAGGAGTAATCTCAAGTTCTTTTGAAATAGAATATGCAACTTTAGGTTTGATAATTTCGCTAGAGATATACTTAATATATATGACTCTCGATATGATATTAACAATTTGATGGAAAAATAAGACATGTCGCGGCTCTTCAAAAAATAATATATGGAAGTTATTAATAAGCTAGGCTATTGTTGTTTTGGTAAGATAGGGATTGCTTATTTGAGAAAGTACTACATTCCAAGCGGTATGAGGAAAGAATGTATAAAGAATGTATATTATTTTGTACTGCCATGGATAAATTCCTCTATGTGCTTTATTAAAAGTTTACCCCAATATGCTGGAAAATTGATATCCTTCATAGATTATGAGAGTAGACGTATCATTTATTTTCAAATGTATATTTCCATATTACTGATGCCAACAAAGAGCTTATTAATTTATAGAAGAAAAAGAATAGCAAGAAGCATTCAATTCAGGATTACATTAGAGGTATGGTTTACTTATTACTCAGAAATCAAGATTAAGAGGCATAGAGAGGAACCACATTGTCCAGTGATTATAACTGTGGGGCAGATAATAGTGGAACAAGAAAAGGCGTAAGGCAGCAAGAGAAAGAATCTTACTGCCTTTTTGTTTTCAGAGAAATGCAAAGGAGAGAATCAATGGAAATATCAGTCTGTTTGCCAGCAAGAGAGCAGGTATCCTGATCAATGTGCAAGTGGCGTGACAGGAAAACAAGTTATCTGCAATAAGTGGAGTATTACATAGAAATGAATATATATAAACCAATATGATTCTGTGTTGTTTCTTTCTCAAATAGTGTTTCTGATATTTATTTAAAATGTATCTGTAAAGCAATATGTATCGACAAATTCTATATTTCGATCCCATGGTATATAAACACAGATTAATTTTGATTGATTTATCATGTATTTTCATGGAAGGAAAGGTATTGCCATTGGTGAAGATATTGCATCAGAAAGAGGGAGCTTCAGTCTATGCTATTTATAATCTAAAATGCAGGACAAAACTGGGAAGTTGGAGTAGCGTAGTATGTGAAAGGATAATTTCTTTTTATAGATTTGGAAGAATAGCAGGGTATACTTGTTTATCCTGGATATTTATAAGGATATGCTTTTGTGGCGAAATACGAAGAAAAACCTAGATACGATATATCATAAAAATTGATGTCGTTTTTTATTGCTTTCAGATTTGGCGTAGATTGCAAAAGCGCAATGAAAAGACATGTACAGACCATTAGAGGGGATGTTTTGTGTGTTGCTGATTTTCGAAGAAAATGCAGAAGTGTTGTAACAGATAGAATCCGTGGTAGAAGATGATATCCAAACATGATACAATAAGATTAGAATCCATTTACGACCATCCATAGAAAGCGAGAAATCACATGAAATTTTCTTCCTTTATTCACTTTGCCCGTTTTGGCATGCAAACAATTTTATTTCGCAATAAAGAACCCATTTTAGGCACTATTATTGTGACAGATAAATGCAATCTGCAATGCAAACACTGTTCTGTCAACAACATCACGGGCGTGATACATCCTTATGCGCAGATCAGAAATGAAATGCAGCAGCTTTATGATATGGGGATACGGATTCTGTTTTTCTGCGGGGGAGAGACATTCCTTTGGAAAGATGAAGGGCGTACGTTGCGGGATCTGGTAAAAGAAGCGAAAGAAATGGGATTTCTTATTGTCAATGTAGTGACGAATGGCACATTTCCCATTGATTTGCCAGAGGCAGATTTGATTTTGCTGAGTTTGGATGGTGACAGGGAGCGGCATAATGCCATCCGTGGTGATACATACGATACCATTATGGAAAATATTAAAAACGCCACGGCTGACAATATCTGTTTTTATATGGCCATCAATCAGATCAATAAAGATGCTGTACAGCATGTCTGCCTCACTGCACGGGATATGAAAAATGTGTGCGCGGTGTCCTTCAATTTTCATACACCATATCCCGATACAAAGGAATTGGCGCTTTCCAGAGAAGAAAAGGAAAGATGCTGTGATGTCATTACGGAAATGATGAAGGCAGGGGTTCCTGTATTCAATTTGCGCAGTGCTTTTCCATATCTCATCAACAATACGTTTCCTACTCCCTGCCATCAATGTGTGGTTATGGAAAACGGAAAGCTTTCTACCTGCGGACGATGCATTGAAGTTCCGGGGCTTTGTGAAGCCTGTGGTTACTTCTTTGTGGCGGAATACACCCTGTTATTTAGGGGGAATCCCAAGATCATCATAGAAATGTTAAGGACATATTTGAAATATATTTAGGAGTATTATGGGGATTATAACGAACTTGACCCGGATGTGGCTGACTCGTTCAGCAAAACCATTTATCTTTAAAAATGAATACGACCAGGAGCTGCCTTTTGCGGAATGTGATGGTCTGGGACTTTATGTGCATATTCCATTCTGTAAAAGCATCTGCCATTTCTGTCCTTACTGCAAGGTAAAATATGAAAAAGAACAGTGTGACCGCTACATTGACGCATTGATTCGTGAAATCCATCTGGTAGGCAGCCAGCGGGAAGGCAGAAAAACGGCCACCAGTCTATATTTTGGCGGCGGCACACCGGCACTTGTGGCGGATTGTCTGAAGGAAATCATAGACGCTCTTCAGGAACATTTTATCATTACGGAAGGCATTGGCGTAGAGCTTCATCCTGATAATGTAACGCCTTCTGTGTTACGGATTTTGAAAAATGCAGGTGTGACGAAGATCAGCATAGGCATTCAGTCTTTTCAGGAAAAATTTCAAAGTATTTTGGGTAGAGAACAGGTGGATATGGCTTCTTTACAGGCTGCATTGTCAGAAGTTCCTTTTGAAACTGTTTCCATGGATTTCATTTTTGCTTTGCCGACACAGACGTTTGCTGATCTGAAAGCAGATATAGATACCGCTTTCCTAATGGGAGCCAATCATGTGGCAATTTACCCCTTTATTGATTTTACATTTACATCCAGTAATGTAAGAACGATGCCCAAAAAGAAAAACGGGTGCTTTTGGATGAAATCACCCGTTATTGCATGGAGAAAGGATATGACCGCAGTTCCATCTGGACATTCTCCAGTGAAAAAGAAGCAAAGTATTCCTCCATGACAAGAAATCATTTTCTGGGGTTTGGATGCTCGGCAACCACATTGCTCAAGGATCAGTTTAAGATCAATACATTTTCCACAGAGGAATACTGCAAAAGGATTGATGAAGGAAATTTACCCACTTCTTTGACCATTCGATTTTCTCTGCATCAGCGGATGGTGTATTATCTGTTCTGGACAGCATATAGTACAAGGGTGGATGCAGCTGCATTTGAAAGATTTTTTGGTGTTCCGTTGAAAAAAGCATATGGCTGGGAAATGACAATGGCAAAAGTATTGGGATTTGTGACAGAGGAACATGGCATATATCAAATGACGCTGAAAGGCGCATTTTATTACCATTATTATGAGAATTTCTATACCCTTGCCTATATCGACAAAATGTGGGGCATCCTGCGGCGGGAAGCTTTTCCGGAAAAAATCGTGTTATAAAAAAAAGACCATCTGTGTGTACCAGACGGTCTTTTTATAATGATGTGGGATGTTCGCCATACAGCCATTCCAGCAGACGATGTAAAGGTTGGAACAGCACCAGACAAACAACGAAATTGCCGATGCAGTGAATCACATCAAAGAGAAGTCCGGATGTCCAGTAAGCCAAAGCGGCACCGATGCCGCCGGCAATAAGATAAGGCAGGGCACAAAGGGCGCCGAAAGCCAGTCCAAAGAATCCGGAGAGAATGCTCCAGAAAAGAACAGAGCGATTTTGCCGGAAAAGGAAAACCACCAGTGCCAGAATACTCCAGATATAGAGATAGCTGAACCACCACATCCCGAAGCCATAACAGAATCCCTCAAGCAGCACAAAGGCGTATATGATGAGGAATACTTTTTTTCTGCATGTCAGGGTATAGAGGATGATGAGCAGGCTCACCACTTCGATATTGGGCAGGATTGCCAGAAAGACTTGTCCCAGAAACAGTATGGCGGTCAAAAGGCCAAGAATTGTCAATTGGCGGATATTCTGCTTTGCCAAATCAATAGCCTTCTTTCAGAGTCAGCTCAAAGATATCCTGATCCTGTATAGGAGTCTGGTCAGCGCCTGTGTTGACCATTTCACCTGATTTAGTAATACACCACCACTGTTCTTTGCTTTCGTCTGCGGTTTCGCCGTCAACGGTGGTGATGAACATGCCGTAAGGCCCGTCAGTACCCTCTGCAAGACCTTGCTCTGTCAATGCTTCTCCCAGATATTCCGCGTCCGTGTCATAGGAAAATGTGCTTTTACTGCTGTCACTATGAATGACAGAAATGGTGATCTTTTTTCGCCGACAGTAGTATCTGGTCTGGTCTGGAAGAAAACGATCACTGCCAGAATACAGCAAATCGCCAGAATTATGCCGGCAAGTCTTGTTTGTTTTTTCTGCATCTTGACCTCCTATGGTTTTTTATTTTTATCTTAGAATGGGCGGATTTTTTTGTCAAGGAACTTTGTCGGTATAGCAAGAGGAAAAGCCGGAGAGGGGGGCAACTGGAGCCCATATAGGCAGAAAATTGTATTTTTTGGAAAATGTTAAGATGCCGTTAAGAAAAACATTGACAGGATTAGAAAAATTTAATACGCTGATAATGCCAATAATAAAAAAATGTTATGAAGAAAAAGGAGGATTTTACCAATGAATGGTCTGCTGGAGAGAACGTTTCATCTTTCGAAGAACCATACCAATGTAAAAACGGAAGTTTTGGCAGGGATCACCACATTTATGACAATGGCTTACATCCTTGCGGTAAACCCGTCTATCCTGTCATCTGCGGGAATGGACAGCGGCGCGGTATTTACGGCAACAGCGCTGGCATCCTGTTTGGCAACACTGATGATGGCTGCATTTTCCAACTATCCCTTTGCATTGGCACCCGGCATGGGCTTGAACGCTTTTTTTGCTTATACAGTTGTAGGGCAGATGGGCTTCACCTGGCATGTTGCACTGGCAGCAGTATTTGTGGAAGGGATCATATTCATCGTGCTTTCCTTGACAAATGTGCGAGAAGCAATCTTTAACTGTATCCCCATGTCTCTGAAAGCCGGTATCACCTGCGGTATTGGTCTATTTATCGCTTTCATCGGTTTCCAGAATTCCAAACTGGTGGTGGACGGCTCCACACTGGTTGCGATTTATCCCTTCAAAGCGGCGCTGGCTGATGGCAGATTCTGGTCTGAAGGCATTGGTGCATTGCTGGCATTCGTTGGGATTATACTGACTGTTGCTTTTATGATTAAAAAAGTACCTGGCGGTATTTTGCTGGGCATTCTGTGCACATGGCTGCTGGGCATCCTTTTGCAGGTAGCTGGTATTTATCAGCCTAATCCAGAACTGGGAATGTACTCTGTACTGCCTGATTTTTCCGGCGGTTTTGGCATCCCTTCTCTGAAACCTACATTGATGCAGATGGATTTCTCCGGCTTGCTTGGCTTGAATTTCATCACAGTTATGCTCTCTTTCCTGTTTGTTGACCTGTTTGATACCATGGGAACCCTCATCGGTGTTGCTTCCAAAGCGGATATGCTGGATGAACAAGGCAGACTGCCTCGTATCCGTGGCGCATTGATGGCCGACGCGGTTGGTACAAGCTTGGGTGCGGTTCTGGGTACATCTACTGTCAGCACCTACGTAGAAAGCTCCTCCGGCGTTATGGCTGGGGGCAGAACTGGTCTGACTTCCGTTGTAACCGGTCTGCTGTTTGCGGTTGCACTGTTCCTTTCTCCCATTTTCCTGGCGATTCCTTCTTTCGCGACAGCGCCTGCGCTGGTAGTCGTTGGGTTTATGATGATCACAACTGTGTTCCGCATCGATTTCGATGATATGAGCGAAGCCATTCCTGCTTTCGTTGCCATGATCGTGATGCCTTTCATGTATTCCATTTCCGAAGGCATTGCCCTGGGTGTAATTTCTTATGTGCTGATCCAGATTGTTTCTGGCAAAGTAAGAGAAAAGAAAGTACACTGGCTCATGTATGTACTGGCAATTGCATTTGTATTGAAATATCTTTTTGTATAAGAATATATCAAAGCCTTCTGTGAAAACAGAGGGCTTTTTTTTATGGGCGGAACACCTTGGCATTTTCCTGTTATTTGTAGTATACTAATAAGATATGAAATCAGAGCAAGGAGAGGACGCCATGCTGGTGACGGCTATCATTCCGCAGAAAAAAGATCCTGCGAAACGAAATATTTTTATTGATGGGGAATTTGCTTTTTCCCTCATTGCACAGGATGTGCTGTATTTTAAACTGCGGGAAGGAGAGCCCATTCCACAGGAAACCTTTGACATCATTCAGGATAATTTGATTTATATACAGGCACAGGATACAGCTCTGCATTATCTGGGCTATAAGATGCGAACAGAGGCGGAATTGCGGCGGAAGCTGACAGAAAAGGAATTTGCGCCTCAGGTCATTGAAAAGGTCATGGACTTTCTTTGCCGTTATGGATACTGTGACGACAAGGCCTATGCCAAAAGCTTTGTGAAAGAACGTCTGCGGCTGAAACCAAAGGGGGCTTATGCTCTGAAAATGGAACTGCGGCAGAAAGGCATTTCCGAGAAAATTGCCGAAGAAGTGCTGGCAGAAACAGATCTGAACGAAGCAGAAGATGCTGCCCGCTGGATACTGAAAAAACGCGGGGCAATCTGGAATTGGATGAGAAAGAAAAACAACGGCTTTACGGCTTCTTGCAGCGGAAAGGCTACCGATGGGATACCATTCGGGAAGCTATGGCGCTTGTGGAAGCAGGGGAGGTATGAAAATGGGATTTTATTTTGCGGAAGTCCGCAAACTGCGGCGGGAACTGCAGGCGGCCTATGGAGCCGGTGAATATAAAAAAGCATTGATATTGGGGAAAAATATTTTACAGAAATATATGGAAAATGACGACGCCAACACCATGGAGTATGCGTCAGATATGCACAATCTGGGGGTTATTTTCGACACCATGGGTATGTACCAAAAGGCGGTGGAGTATTACAAAAAAGCGGCAGTGCTGAAACGGGACTGTTCCGGAGAAAGCCTTTCCTATGCGGATACGGTGAATAACCTTGCCATTGCTTACAACAACATGGGAGAAGGGGAAAAAGCCCGCAGATTCCATGGAGAGGTGCTGAAGATTCGGGAAGCGAAACTGGGAAAAGACCATCCTGATACCATTTACAGCCTATTCCACCTGGGCAATACGGAAGAAGATCTCCAGCAGTACGAAAAAGCCGTGGAATACCACCAGCAGGCTTTGGAGCGGGCAAGACGTTCCACGGATTTTTCCAAAGAAGATATGGCGGACATTTTTGCCTCTCTGGGGTCAGCCTATGATGGCGGCGGCAATTACAGACGTTCCATTTCTTCTTATGAAAAGGCATTGGACTTTATGGAAAAAGCAGGGGTAGAGGAAAGCTTCTGCTATATGATCTGGACATTATCTCTGGCGGAGGTCTGCGAAAAAGCTGGCTGGAATGAATTGGCGGTGGAATACTGTGAAAAAGCGGTGCAGATGCGCCGGAAGATGATGCAGGACAGCCATCTGGATTACATCAATAGTCTGAACAGTTTGGGCATATTGTGCTGTAAGGCAGGGATGTTTGAAAAGTCCTTGCAGTGTCATGAGGAAGTGCTGAAACTGGTACGGGAAGTATTGGGCGGCGATCACTTGTTTTACGCAGATACCCTCAACAACATGAGTGCTGATTACAGTGGCATGGGGCAGATGGAAAAGGCGCTGGAAGCCAATGCGGAAGCTTTGCGTCGGAAAGAAGCGGCTTTGGGAGAGTCCCACGCACAGGTAGCTGTATGCTACATGAGCAGAGGCAGACTTTATGAAAAAATGGGACGGGACACAGACGCCCTTGCGGCTTACGAAAAAGCCCTGCTCATTCGTCGGGATACCGTAGGCAGAATGGACCCTTTGTATGCCGATACACTGGAACAGATTGCAGGACTTTTTTACAGCCAAAGGCGCATATGAAGCGGCAGCGGAATACTTGCAGGAAGCCCTGTACATCCGTAGAGAGGCGGAAACAGGCACAGACCGTGATTTGGTAGGCGGTTTGCAGCTTTTGGCGGATGTGAAGCAAAAAGCGGGAGAGGGTCAGGCGGCGGCAGCCTTTGCCGGGAAGCCATAGAACTTCTGGAAAAGCATTTCAGCAAAAACCATCCTGAGTATGCCATCGGTCTGGCAAAGCTGGGTGAGATTCTGGCAAGAGAGAAGCAGTATGACGAAGCCATTCAGATTTTGACAGAAAGCGCCGCTATCCAGAAAGAAATGCTGGATGAGGACAATCCGAGATATTTGAAAACACTGGAATATCTGGCAGAAGTTTGTGTGCGTAAAGGCGATTACACCGTGGCAGTCCAGCATTATCTGGCCATCAATGACGCAAACTATGAGGAAACGGCGGAAGAAAAACAGCGGGCGGCGGAAACGTTGCTGGCTGTTGCCGTTTGTTATCTTGCCATGGGAAATGAGAAGAAGGCGGAGGCTTATCGGAAAGAAGCTGTGGAAAAACTTAGCCGTGCCGGCGGCGGACTGACAGAGAAATTCGCAAAACGCCATCAGCAGTATGACATGCTGGCAAACAAAGGAAAATTGCCTTATGCCGGAGCGGAACGTCAGGCGAGAATGGAAGAAAGACGGCGGCTCCAGAAGGCCAAAGACCTTTTTACGGAAATGCTGGCACAGCGGGGAGAGCAGGCACAGTCTTTGGATAAAGAAGCGGTGCGCAATGCCATTTCTCTGGGAGATTTGCAGATGCGTACAGGCAATCGGGAACAGGCATTTTTCTGGTATCAGGCGGCAGAACAGGCGGCAGAAGGCATGGAATATGCACAGGCTTGTCGCAGATTAGGCGAATGGTACCTGACAGCGGGAGAATATCTAAAAGGTCTGCAAAAGCTTACCAATGCCAAGAATTACATCGAAGAATATGACAGTGTGAAAACAAAAGACTACTGCGAACTGCTGGCGGAAATCGGCGACTGCTATTTTGCCATGGGTGAAAAGGAAAAAGCGGTGGGTATGTATTTGCCTTATATACGGCTGTTCCGTGAACTCCAGCTGCCCAGAGGAAAACAGTATCAGCGCAGATTGGAGCGCACAGGCAGACTGCTGGCAGACAGCGGACGCCATAAAGATGCGGCGGAATGTTTCAGTGAATTGGCACTGGCAACCCGTATGATGGAAGGGGAAACAGAAAATTTTGCCCGTTTGCTTCTGAAAACAGCGGCTTCTCACATTGCCCAGGGAAATCAGAAAGAAGCGGTGACTCTTTTGGATCGCGCTTTGCTGTTGGGAACAGCCAAAGGCAGGGATACAGAAGCTTATGGCAAGCTTTGCGACCGCATCGGACGGATGTATGCCGCCAACGGCAGTCTAGAACGGGCGGAGGACTGCCTTTCCATCGCCTATGAAATGACAAGAAACGGCAAAAAATGCCTGACCAGAGATGGTCTTGCCGCACTTTTGTCCGTGCTGCGGAAACTGGGGCAGGAACAGCGGTATTTTGCTGTAAAACAAGGCAAAAAATTGGAATAAAAGTGTTGACAGGTACAAAACCCTGTGATACTATAATGAAGTATGTCAGCCGCATGGAGAGGTTCTGGAAAACCGAAGAAAGGCTTCGGTTACCGTATCCAGCGAGTAAATTGCGAGGAGGTGTTCACATGTACGCAATTATTGAAACTGGTGGTAAGCAGTACAAAGTAGCAGAAGGCGATATCATCACAGTAGAAAAACTGGGTGTTGAAGCAGGTCAGGAATATACATTCGACAAAGTTCTGGTACTGGCGAAAGACGGCGATGTAAAAGTTGGCGCTCCCTACGTTGAAGGCGCAGCAGTTACAGCATCCGTAATCGGTGACGGCAAAGCGAAAAAAGTAGTCGTTTACAAATACAAACCCAAAAAAGGTTTCCACAAGAAAAACGGCCACAGACAGCCTTTCACAAAACTGCAGATTAAATCCATCTAATTATGATTCAAGCAAAGCTTTATCAGAAAGAGAATAAAATCTGTGCATTTGAGATTTCCGGTCACGCAGGCTATGCGCCCCATGGGGAAGACATCGTCTGTGCGGCAGTTACCATACTTTCTCTCAATACGGTCAATGCCATAGAGCAGTTTACGGACGTGCCCTTTCAGGCAGAAGCCGATGAGAAAAAAGGCGGTTATCTCAAAGTCGTGTTCCCTTTAGAGGGAATGGAGGACGAACGGGTACAGCTGCTTTTGCAGACATTATGGCTCGGGTTGTCCGGCATTGAAACGGAATATAACAAGTATCTTACTTTGAAAATTGAGGAGGTGTAAGTATGTTCAGATTGAACCTTCAGTTCTTCGCGCACCACAAAGGCGGCGGTTCCACAAAGAACGGTCGTGACTCCAACGCTAAGAGATTGGGTGCAAAACGTGCAGACGGTCAGTTTGTACTGGCAGGCAATATTTTATACACACAGCGTGGTACTAAAATCCATCCCGGTGTGAACGTAGGCAAAGGCGGCAACGATACACTGTTCGCTTTGGTTGACGGTCGTGTAAAATATGAAAGAAAAGGCAGAGATAAAAAACAGGTTTCCGTATACCCTGTTGAAATCGCTGAATAAGAATGTTGAAGGCTTCAAATGATATCATTTGAAGCCTTTTTCGTGAAAAGCAAAACAGTTTGCTTCTGACGAAAGAGGTTTTGAAAGAAAGAGAAAGGATACGAGGTGAGAATATGTTTGTAGATAGAGTCAAGATTCATGTAAAAGGCGGCAACGGCGGCAATGGTATGGTTTCTTTCTTCCGTGCGAAATATATTACCCACGGCGGCCCGGATGGCGGCGACGGCGGCAGAGGCGGCGACGTTATTTTTGTAGGGGACGAAAGCATGGGTACCCTTATGGACTTCCGTTATAAGAGAATGTTCAAGGCTGGCAACGGTCAGGACGGCGGCAAACGCAACTGTTTTGGTAAAGACGGCGAAAGCGTTGTCATCAAAGTGCCTGTTGGTACTGTTATCCGTGAAGCGGAAAGCGGCAAGATCATGGCGGATATTACCAAACACGGGGAAGAAAAAATCCTGATTCACGGCGGTAAAGGCGGCAAGGGCAATCAGCACTTCGCAACACCCACCAGACAGGCACCCCGTTATGCGGAACCCGGCAGAGTGGCAAAAGAATATGACGTCATTCTGGAACTGAAACTTATCGCAGACGTTGGTTTGATTGGTTTCCCCAATGTTGGCAAATCCACACTGCTGTCCATGGTAACAAACGCGAACCCTAAAATCGCAAACTATCACTTTACCACACTGGCTCCCAATCTGGGCGTGGTAGAAGGCAGATACGGCGATTCCTTCGTACTGGCTGATATTCCCGGTCTGGTAGAAGGCGCCAGCGAAGGCGTTGGTCTGGGACATGCATTCCTGCGTCATGTAGAACGTACCAAAGTGTTTATCCATGTGGTAGACGCTGCCGGCGTAGAAGGTGACGACCCTGTGGAAAACGTGCGTAAGATCAATCAGGAACTGGAAGCATACAATCCCGAACTGATGAAACGCCCTCAGGTTATCGCGGCAAACAAAACAGACATTCCCGGTTCCGAAGAAAATGTGGAACGACTGAAAGAAGCTTATGAAAAAGAGGGTTTCGAAGTATTCCCCATTTCTGCGGCAACCAACAAAGGTCTGGATGAACTGCTGACAAAAGTAGCGGAAATCCTGAAAAACTATCCTGAAGATATCGTATTTGAAGAAGAATATGAAGAATACGACGAAGTGGCAGTGGATCAGGAACCTTTCACCATCGAAATCGAGGACGAAGTTTATGTGGTAAGAGGTGTCGGCGTCGAAAAGATGATCGGTTACACCAATATCGATACAGAAAAGGGCTTCGCTTTCTTCCAGCGTTATCTGAAAGAAAAAGGCATCATCGAAGCTTTGGAGGAAAAAGGTATTCAGGAAGGCGATACCGTTCGGATTTACGATATGGAATTCGAATTCTGGAAATAATTCCCCAAAAAAAGAAAAACGAATGGAAGAAGCAACTTCCGCTTAATAAAATATTAGTGAAAATAAGAAAGTGGAAATTCTCTGGGTGACAAGGATTTCCGCTTTCTTTGTTTTCTTATGAAGATGCCCCTGATTCTGCCAAAGCGGTGGATTCTTCCGTTTTTGTTTCGGCGGAAATGTAACATTTCTGTGAATTTCTCGGAAAAGCCGATGTATTTTGGCTGATCCGATGGTATAATAACAAAATAAGCGGCGGTAAGCTGCCTTATTTGTATGTCAGAAAACAGTCCCATGAGGGGCATAGTATAGATTGAGGTAATGGAATGAACGAAAAAGCATTGCGTATTTTGGAATACGATAAAATCATAAATATGCTGGCGGGATTTGCCGTTTCTCCTATGGCAAAGGAAATGGCGCATCATTTGCAGCCTTCTGTTTCCATGTCGGAAATCGTGCTGCGTCAGCAGGAAACCTCTGAAGCGGTCAGCATGGTGCTGCGCAAAGGCAGCCCTTCCTTCGGCGGCTTTCGGGAAATCCGTCCCCAGCTGAAACGGGCGGAAATGGGCGGGACTCTGTCCATTCCCGAATTGATGCACATTGGAGAATTTCTCTATGTTTGCCGCAAGGCGAAGAATTACGCGAAAAATGAAAATAAGGCGGAAACTTATGAACGTCTGGACGAATATTTCGAACTGCTCACATTGATTCCCAATCTGGAAAATGAAATCACCAGATGTATTGTGTCTGAAACAGAAATTGCAGACGATGCTAGTTCAGGATTGAAAAGCGTCCGCAAGGAAATTAAGATTTCCAATGACAGGGTGAAAGACCATCTGAATGGGGTTATTTCTTCTTCCGCATATCGGAATATGCTTCAGGATTTTGTCATCACCATCCGAAATGACAGATACTGTGTGCCTGTCAAGAGCGAATACCGCAGTGTGTTCCCCGGTATGGTACATGACCAGTCCAATACTGGTTCTACTGTGTTCATGGAACCTTTGAGCGTGGTACAGCTGAACAACAAAATTAAGGAATTGCAGGCGAAAGAACGGGAGGAAATCGAAAAAATCCTTACTAGCCTGTCTATTATGGTCATTCAGAATGAAGCACAGCTCAGCGCAAACCTGGAATTGCTGACACAGCTGGACTTTATTTTCGCAAAAGCACAGCTTTCTCTGTCCATGGACGGCACACAGCCTCTGTTTAATACAAAAGGCTATGTGAATATCCAGAAGGGCAGACATCCTCTGTTGGATAAGAAAACTGTCGTACCTATCAATATTTATCTGGGGAAAGAGTTTACCACACTGCTCATCACAGGGCCTAACACAGGTGGTAAGACCGTTGCATTGAAAACATTGGGCTTGTTCTCTTTGATGGGGCAGGCAGGTCTGCATATCCCTGCCAACGACCATTCCCAGCTGGCAGTGTTTGATGAAGTTTTCGCGGATATTGGTGATGAACAGAGTATTGAGCAGAGTCTGAGTACTTTCTCCGCTCATATGACAAATATCGTCAAGATTCTGGAAGATGTGACAGACCATTCTCTGGTGCTGTTCGACGAATTGGGTGCAGGTACAGACCCTACGGAAGGTGCGGCATTGGCTATGGCTATTATTTCTTATCTCCATGACCGGAAAATCCGTACTGCTGTTACCACCCATTACAGCGAATTGAAGGTATACGCCCTTTCCACAGAAGGGGTGGAAAATGCCTGCTGTGAATTCGATGTGGAAACACTCCGTCCCACTTATCGTCTGCTCATCGGGATTCCCGGGAAAAGTAACGCTTTTGCCATTTCCAAACGTCTGGGCTTGCAGGATTACATCATCGATAGCGCAAGAGAATTCATTTCCCATGACGAAGCACGTTTTGAAGATGTCATCACAGACCTGGAAATCAGCAAGAAAAGCGTGGCTTTCGAGCAGGAACGTGCGGAACAGTACCGCAGAGAAGCGGAAAGCCTGAAAAAAGAAGTGGAACGCCAGAAGGAGAAAACAAGAGAACAGAAAGAAAAGATCCTTCAGAAGGCAAGAGAAGAAGCAAAACAGATTTATGCCCAGGCGAAAGAAGAAGCCGACCAGATCATCAAGGAAATGAACCGGGAAGCAAAGCAGAAAAACCAGCAGAAGGCACTGGAAAACAGAGCAAAGCTGAAAGAAAAGCTTTCCTCCGTGCAGGAAGACTTCCTCAAGTCCAAAAAGGTGAAACCTACCCACAAGCCGCCTGAAAAATTGCAGGCAGGGGACAGAGTTTATGTTATTTCCTTTGACCAGAATGGCGTGGCTCTTTCTGCGCCGGATAAGAATAAAGACGTTATGGTACAGATGGGTATCATGAAGGTGAAAGTGCCTTTGGCAGAACTGATGCTGGATGATACACCACAGCCAAAAGAACAAAAGCCCAGACAGACCAATGTGCGGGCAAAAGCGAAAAAGAGCCAGTTTATTTCTGCGGAAATCGACTGCCGCGGTCAGCTGGTAGATGAAGCCATTGTGAATATTGATAAATATATCGATGATGCGTATCTGTCTGGTTTGAAACAGATTATCATTATCCATGGGAAAGGCACCGGCGCTCTCCGTGCCGGCGTGCAGAAATATCTGCGTACCAATCCTCATGTAAAAAGCCAGCGCCCCGGTACTTTTGGCGAAGGGGATGCCGGCGTAACGGTTGTAGAACTGAAGTAAAAGGCGAGGGTATAAAGGAGATGAATGCCGTGAGTGAGAAACAGAAAATTCTGGTAGTAGACGACGATCAGCATATTGCAGAGTTGATTTCTCTGTATCTGATGAAAGATGGTTATGATACACAGGAGGTTTACGACGGCAAAAAGGCGTTGGAGGCAGTGACTACTTACCAGCCGGATTTGATTTTGCTGGATCTGATGCTGCCGGGCATGGATGGATATCAGGTCTGCGCGGAAGTGCGGAAAACAAGCAAAGTCCCTATCATTATGCTGACAGCAAAAGGGGAAACATTTGATAAAGTGCTGGGGCTGGAATTGGGGGCAGATGATTATATTGTCAAACCCTTTGATGCCAAAGAACTGGTGGCAAGAGTGAAGGCGGTGCTCCGCCGCTATGAAGCCGGCAGTGCAAAAGGTGAGGAAGAAGATGGTCAGGTACTGCGTTATCCTGATCTGGAAATCAATCTTTCCAACTATACAGTGATGTACCATGGCAAGAGTGTGGATTTCCCGCCTAAGGAATTTGAACTCCTTCATTTTCTGGCATCCAATCCCAAACGGGTATTTACCAGAGAACAGCTGTTAGATCGTATCTGGGGTTATGAATACGCCGGAGATACCCGTACCGTGGATGTTCATGTAAAACGAATCCGTGAAAAGCTCAATCAGGACGATGAATGGGGCATTCGCACCGTTTGGAGTGTTGGTTATAAATTTGGTCCAAAATAAAGAGATACATAGAAAAATCAGCCGCTTTTCAGGCGGCTGATTCCTTACATATCCAGTATTTTATTCATTTTTGGGTTCTGTCTGAACTTCCTCAGAAGTGTTTTCACAAGACTGCGCAGGCAGAGCTTCTGTGGGAGCGGCTTCGGCAGTGTCAGCAGGAAGTGCTTCAGTGGCCTGCTGCATAGCGGCACGTTCTTCCATTTTGCGTTTATGCTCAAATTCCCGCATTTTCTGCTTGCGGATATTGCTGAAACGAAGCAGAACACAAAGGAAATATAAGAACAACATCAGACGATGATAGCTGTTTGTGTTGCCCCAGGGTGTCATAAAGAGCAGAAAGATGGCAACAGCAAACAGAATAAGGTCTGTCGGTTTGATTTTCTTTCTGGGCGGATTGGGTCTTTGATTGTTCATGGTACATACGGCAGAAACATCTGCCACTCCTTTCTTCATAATGAGGAAGTTTTTTATGAAAACATTCCTATTTTATTATAACATGAATTTTATTCTTTGGAATGTTTTTCTGTTTTTTCTTTTCGGAGGAATGCTTATGTTTAAAAAATCTATTGTAATCAAGCAATTTTTGTTATACATGGCAACCATCAGTTTTTGTGTCATATTGATGGGCGGGATGCTTTCTGTAATCTATACCACCCATTATATGTCGGAAACAAAACAGGAATTGATCGAACAGGGAGAAAAGATCGCCGGTGCCATCAATAAGGCATATAATACGGGGAATATCAATAATCTGGCATATGAAATGCAGGTGCTGGAGGATTATATGGGAGCGGGCGTCCTGCTGGTTAACAAAGAAGGCGTCATCGTTCTGGCATCCCCTGGTATGGACAGCAGTCTGCTGGGGCATGTGCTGGCATATGATGAATTGGTGAAAGGCATTCAGGAGGGGAATGTGGTTTCTCTGGAAACGGGTTCTTCCTCTATTTTCGGCACGCCCATGCTGATTGTGGGTTATCCCCTTTCCGAAGGGCAGCTTTCCGGCATTTTCATGTGCCGCTCCATGCCAGAGATTAAAGTTTCTTTGAATGAGATGTATCGAGCCGGTGTATTCTGCCTGCTTCTGGCATTTCTGCTGACAGCGTTAGTGAGTCTGGTGACATCCCGGAAAATGACAGAACCATTGATGGATATGAACCGGGCGGCAAAAGAAATTGCTGGCGGGAATTTTGAAAAACGAGTAGAGATCAAAAGTGACGATGAGATGGGACAGCTGGCGGAAAGCTTCAACCATATGGCAGAAAGCTTGGAGAATATTGAAAAGTCCAGACGGGCATTCATTGCCAATGTTTCCCATGATCTTCGCTCTCCACTGACCAGCATTCAGGGATTTTTGACAGCTATGCTGGATGGTACCATTCCGCCGGAAAAACAGGAGCGTTATCTGCGGATCGTGCTGGAAGAAAGCCAGCGGCTCAGCAGACTGGCGGAAGGCATTGTGGATATGAGCCGTGCCCAAGACAGTAAAATTGTGCTGGAAGAAACGGACTTCGACCTCAATGAGATCATTCGGGAAAATTGTGCGGTGTTGGAACCTCAGATGGAAGAAAAGGGCATGCGCATCGAAGTTTCCTTTGCAGCCAAAGAAACGATGGTGCATGCGGATCAGGATAAGATTTCCCGTGTGCTTCATAACCTCATGAATAACGCCGTGAAGTTCTCCAAAGAAGGCAGCATCATTGAGGTAGAAACCACATTTTCCGGAAAGAATAAAATTCTGATTTCTGTGAAAGACCACGGTGCTGGTATCAGTGAGGAAGATCAGAAATATATCTTTGATCGGTTCTATAAAGCAGACGCCACCAGAAATGAAGATAAGACCGGTGCTGGTCTGGGGCTTTCCATTGTGCGGGAATTCATCCAGGCCCATGGAGAAACTGTGGCAGTGAAAAGTAAGCTGGGAGAGGGAAGTACATTCCTTTTCACACTGAAATTGGCAAAGTAAAGAGAATATGCCTGTATTTTCCTATTTTTAGGGCTAGAAACGGATTTTTTATAAACTGTGAGGAATTTGATCTTTAGAAAAGAAAAAAGTCACAGAAAGGCTTACAAAGGAAATTGCATGGTGTATACAAAATTGCTTTGTATTGAACAGAAATAAAAAACAGCCAGAATGAAGCAATTTCTCCTTAAGAAAACATTGTTTTTCTTTTCTTTGATCTCTTAAGGGGAATTGCAACAGCTGCCTTCAGAAGAAAATAAGTCCAATGAAATCTTGATAAATAAGAAAGCTGAAATCTTTTGCTTTACAAAAGTTTCAGCTTTCTTTGTTTTCTTATGAAGAAGCCCCTAATGTTCTGGCTGTTTTTCTATGGGATGCCAAGGGCATCTTATTTTTTGCTTCGCTTTCACAGTACAGGCAGCGGTAAACGCCTTTTTCTCTGTCTGTCAGCTTAAAGATATGGTCGATTTCCTGTTCCACTGTGGTGATACAGCGGGGATTTTTGCAGAAAATGACGTTTGTGATCTGTTCGGGCAGTTCAGGATGGAATTTCTTCACTTGTTTGCCGTCCTGAATGATGCTGATTGTCATGTCGGGGTCCATGTAGCCCAGTACGCCCAGATCCATGTTCAGCACGCTGTCGATCTTGATGATGTCTTTCTTGCCCATTTTTTGGCTGTTTACATTGCGCAGGATGGCAACGGAGCAGTCCAGTTCATCCAGATGCAGGAAATGATACAGTTCCATGCCTTTGCCAGCTTTGATATGGTCAATGACAATGCCGTTTTGGATTTCGTCGATATGCATTACACTTCCACCCCCAGTAATTTCAGAATCAGTGCCATACGGATATATTTGCCGTTGTGTGCCTGCTTGAAGTAGCATGCACGGCTGTCGTTATCCACACTGGTGGCGATTTCGTTGACACGGGGCAGGGGATGCAGGATGCAAAGATCTTCTTTGGCATCTTTCAGCTTGTCCAGTGTCAGGATATAGCTGTCTTTCAGACGAATGTAGTCCGCTTCGTTGAAGAAACGTTCCCGCTGTACCCTTGTCATGTACAGGATGTCCAGTTTGGGCATAACTGCTTCCAGATCCTGTGTTTCTTCGTAGGACATGCCTTTTTTCTCCAGTACATCGTGAATGATGTAAGAAGGCAGGCTCAGTTCTTCGGGAGAAATCAGCACAAAGTGGATGCCTGTGTAACGAGACAGCGCATGAATCAGGGAATGTACGGTACGGCCGAATTTCAGGTCACCGCACAGACCAACGGTCAGGTTATCAAAATGACCTTTTTCTCTGTGGATGGTCAGCAGGTCAGTCAATGTCTGTGTGGGGTGGTTATGACCGCCGTCACCGGCATTGATGATGGGCACGGGAGAGTGCATGGAAGCAACCATAGGCGCCCCTTCTTTGGGATGACGCATGGCGATGATGTCTGCATAGCAGCCTACCACGCGTACAGTATCCGCAACGCTTTCCCCTTTGGATGCAGAGCTGCTGTTTGCTTCGGAAAAGCCCAGCACACTGCCGCCCAGTTCCAGCATAGCCGCTTCAAAGCTCAGGCGGGTTCTGGTAGAGGGTTCAAAAAGAGGGTAGCCAGTTTTTTTCTGCGGCATGCGTCGCAGTATTTATCGGGATTGGCGATGATGTCACAAGCGGTGGCAATCAGTTCGTCAATTTCCTGGATAGTCAGGTCTGTAATATCAATCAGATTTCTCATTTCACATCAGTCCTCCAGCTTTCATCACTGGGGTTGTTGCGGAAAGCAATGAGTCTAGCGATGTCAGATTCTTTGATGTAGCCTTCTTCAGCAGCTACTTCAGCAACAGCGTCGAAGTTGGACAGGCTGACATTTTTCACATTAGCTTCTGCCAGACGATCCAGACCTTTCTGCATGCCGTAAGTGAAGATGCTTACGATACCCAGTACGTCTGCGCCTGCTTCACGCAGTACGTTTACAACTTCGATGGCGCTGCCTGCTGTGGAGATCAGGTCTTCCACAACAACAACTTTCTGGCCTTTTTCCAGTCTGCCTTCGATCTGGTTGTGTCTGCCGTGGTCTTTGTGACCGGAACGTACATAACCCATGGGCAGGCCCATCAGGTGACCAACGATAGCAGCGTGAGCGATACCTGCTGTGCTTGTGCCCATCAGGACTTCACAGTCAGGGTATTCTGCTTTGATGGTTTCTGCCAGTGCGTTTTCCACGCGAGTACGCACTTCAGGTGCTGTCAGTGTCAGACGGTTATCGCAGTAAATGGGGCTTTTGATGCCGCTTGCCCATGTGAAAGGTTCTTCGGGACGCAGGAAAACAGCGCCGATGGATAACAGGTCTTTTGCAATCTGTTTTTTCATATTTGTCATATTACTTTTCGCCTCCTAAAAATTCAGAAACACATCTTCTATAAGCAGCGACGGGATCGTCTGCCTGTGTGATAGGTCTGCCTACAACGATGTAGTCAGAACCGATTTCTCTTGCTTTTGCAGGGGTGGTGATTCTTACCTGATCCCCTTTATCCCCATCGGCAAAACGCACGCCGGGGGTTACTGTCAAAAAGTCTTTGCCGCAGACGTCTTTTACTTTGCCTGCTTCCAGAGGGGAGCAAACAACGCCGTCCAGACCTGCGATTTTTGTGTTTGCCGCATAGTGCATAACAACTTCATCCAGAGGTCTGTCGATGAGCAGATCGTTCTGCATACGTTCTTCACTGGTGGATGTGAGCTGTGTAACAGCAATCAGCAGAGGACGTGTGCCATCGGGGCGGGTCAGGCCTTCCAGACCTGCTTCCATCATAGCGATGGTGCCGCCGGCATGTACGTTGCACATGTCAACATCCAGACGGGACAGGACTGCCATAGCTTTTTTTTACAGTGTTGGGAATATCGTGCAGCTTCAGATCCAGGAAGATCTTATGGCCTCTTGCCTTGATTTCTCTTACGATTTCGGGACCTTCCGCATAGAACAGTTCCATACCGATTTTCAGGAAGGGTTTTTCTTCTGTGAAGCGATCCAGGAAGGTGTAGAGTTCTTCCTTGCTGTTGAAGTCACAAGCGATGATGACATCTCTGTTCATTTGTGAGCACCTCCAATGATTTCATTCAGATCTTTGATACCATACTGCTCCATGACGCGGGGCAGGTCTTCGATGATGTTTTTGCATGCGAAGGGGTCTACCAGATTGGCTGCGCCTACCTGTACGGCAGTAGCGCCTGCCAGCATCATTTCGATGACATCTTCTGCGGAGGAAACACCGCCCATACCGATGATGGGGATGTTTATGGCTTCCGCTACCTGATATACCATGCGAACAGCCACAGGGAAGATGGCACTGCCGGAGAAACCGCCCATTTTGTTGGCGATTACAGGGCGTTTTGTTTTCAGATTGATGCGCATGCCCATCATGGTGTTGATGAGGCTGATGCCGTCTGCGCCTGCTTCTTCACATGCTTTTGCAACAGCCGCAATGTCTGTTACATTGGGGCTCAGTTTGATGTAAACGGGTTTTGTGGTTACTGCCTTTACGGCTCTGGTTACTTCTGCCGCTGCTTCGGGGCTGGTTCCGAATGCCATGCCGCCATGATGTACATTAGGACAGCTTACATTGACTTCGATGATGCCAACCTGATCTTCTTTGTCGATGCGTTCGCAGCAGTAAGCGTATTCGTCAACGGAGAAACCGCTGATGTTGGCAATGACAGGTTTATGGAAGCACTTGCGCATTTTGGGCAGTTCTTCGGAAATAACTTTGTCAATGCCGGGGTTCTGGAGCCCTACGGAATTGATGAGCCCTGCGGTGCATTCCGCAATACGGGGTGTAGGGTTGCCGAAACGGGGTTCTCTGGTAGTCCCTTTGAAAGAGAAGGAACCCAGAATGTTGATATCATACAGTTCCGCAAATTCGTAGCCATAGCCGAAAGTACCGCTGGCGGGAATCACGGGGTTATCCAGCGTAATACCGCTGAGTGTTACTTTTGTGTTTACCACTTGATTTCCTCCTTTTCCAGTACAGGGCCGTCTTTGCAGATACGTTTGTTGCCGTATTTTGTTTCACAGCTGCATCCCATGCATGCGCCGAAGCCGCAGCCCATGCGTTCTTCAAAGCTGAGCTGGCCGCTGGTTTCTGTCACATCGGAAAGAGCCTTCAGCATGGGTTCGGGGCCGCAGGTGTAGAAATAAGTGTAGTCTTTCAGTGTTTTCACCACATCGGTGACAAAGCCTTTTGTACCCAGAGAGCCGTCTGCCGTTGCTACATGAACGGGTACGCCCAGGGCACGGAATTCATCTACATAAAAGGCTTCCGCTTTGGTGTTGAAGCCCAGGATCACTTCAGGCTTTTTGCCTTCTTCCAGCAGATTTTTTGCCAGACGGTACATGGGAGGAACCCCTACGCCGCCGCCGATGAGCAGGGGACGCATACCGCTTTTGCTGGTGTCATAGCCGTTGCCAAGACCTGCCAGGATGTCCAGCTGTTTGCCGGCTGCCAGTGTGGAAAGGTACTGTGTGCCTTTGCCAACCACTTTGTAAAGGATGGTCAGGGTTTTTTCGTTGTAGTCACATACAGAAATGGGACGACGCAGGAAAAAACCATCCAGTTTGATATTCACGAACTGACCGGAAGCGGTGATGGCAGAGGTATCCCCTGCCAAAACCATTTTCAATACTGTGTCGGTCAGATGCTGATTGCTTTTTACAGTAAAGATAGACTGCTTCACGACGTACCTCCTAGATTATGCGTCGATGGTAGAGATGCAAAGTGTTGTTTCTTCCAGAACATCCAGCAGAACACGAACAGTATCCAGTGCTGTGAACATGGTTACGTTGTTTTCTACGGCGCACTGACGGATTTCCCAGCCATCGCTGTTCTGCATGTCGTTGATGTCTCTGGTGTTGATTACATAGCTTACATAGCCGTGACGGATGGATTCGATGATTTCATCGCTGCCGTCGCTGATTTTCGCTCTTACTCTTGTGCGGATGCCATGTTCTTTCAGGAATTCAGCTGTGCCTTTGGTTGCTTCGATGTTGAAGCCCAGTTCGTAGAAACGACGGATCAGAGGCAGTGCTTCTTCTTTATCTTTGTCTGCGATGGTAGCAAATACTGTACCATAGTTCAGGATGTTCATGCCAGAAGCCTGAAGCGCTTTATACAGTGCGCGGTTCAGTTTGTTGTCGTAACCGATTGCTTCCCCTGTGGATTTCATTTCGGGGGACAGGTAAGTGTCCATACCGTGCAGTTTGGAGAAGGAGAATGCGGGAACTTTTACATACCATCTGTTCTTTTCGTCGGGGTAGATACCGAAGATGCCCTGTTCTTTCAGAGTCTTGCCCAGGATTACCAGTGTCGCGATGTCTGCCAGAGAGTAACCTGTTGCTTTGGACAGGAAAGGTACAGTTCTGGAGGAACGAGGGTTTACTTCGATTACGTATACATCATCGTTCTTGTCCACGATGAACTGGATGTTGAACAGACCGCGGATGCCGATGCCCAGACCCAGTTTCTTGGTGTATTCCAGGATGGTGCCTTTTGCTTTTGCGGATACGCTGAATGTAGGGTATACGCTGATGGAGTCACCAGAGTGTACGCCGGTTCTTTCTACGTGTTCCATGATACCGGGAACAAATACGTCGTAACCGTCGCATACTGCGTCTACTTCCAGTTCTTTGCCCTGGATATATTTGTCAACCAGTACGGGCTGATCTTCGTTGATCTTAACGGCTGTTTTCAGGTAAGAACGCAGGGATTCTTCGTTCGCAACGATCTGCATTGCACGACCGCCCAGAACGTAGCTGGGGCGAACCAGTACGGGATAGCCGATTTCTTCTGCTGCTTTTACGCCGTCTTCGATGTTTGTAACTGCCTGGCCCTTAGGCTGAGGAATGTGCAGTTCTTCCATGATCTTTTCGAAGGAATCTCTGTTTTCCGCTCTTTCAATAGCAGCAACGTCTGTGCCGATGATTTTTACGCCGCGTTCCATCAGAGGCTGTGCCAGGTTAATAGCTGTCTGACCGCCCAGGGAAGCGATAACGCCCAGAGGCTGTTCCATTTCTACGATGTTCATAACGTCTTCTGTTGTCAGAGGTTCGAAGTACAGCTTGTCGCTGGTTGTGTAGTCTGTGGATACAGTTTCAGGGTTGTTGTTGATGATGATGGATTCATAACCATACTGTTTGATGGTTGTTACAGCATGTACTGTGGAGTAGTCGAATTCGACACCCTGACCGATACGGATAGGGCCGGAACCCAGTACGATGATTTTCTTCTTGTCGCTCAGGCGGGATTCATTGCCTTCTTCGTATGTGGAGTAGAAGTAAGGGATATAGCCGCCGCAGCCGCTTGTTTCGATCATTTTGTAAACAGGGAACATTTTCTGTTCTTTTCTCAGGTTGAATACTTCAACTTCTTTCCAGTTCCACAGTTTTGCGATGAATTTATCGGAGAAGCCCATTTTCTTCGCTGTTTTCAGGATTTCAACGTTGCCAACGTTTTCAGCCAGTACTGTTTCGTAGTCAACGATGTTTTTCATTACTTCCAGGAAGTATTTTGTGATCTTGGTTGCTTCGAAGATGTCATCCAGAGATACACCGTTGCGGATCAGCTGTGCGATGGCATAGATTCTGTCATCGGGGCTCTTAGCGATGTAGTCCAGCAGTTCTTCGTTGGGTGTGTTGTCAAATTTGTCCATGTACAGGTGGCAAACACCGATTTCCAGAGAGCGGATAGATTTCAGCAGACATTCTTCGATGGTTCTGCCGATACCCATAACTTCGCCGGTAGCTTTCATCTGTGTGCCCAGTGTGTTTGCTGCTGTTGCGAATTTGTCGAAGGGGAAACGAGGCATTTTCGCTACGATATAGTCCAGAGCAGGTTCGAAGTTTGCGTTTGTTTCGGAGATCTTAATTTCGTCCAGTGTCATACCAACAGCGATCTTAGCTGTTACACGGGCGATGGGGTAACCGCTTGCTTTGGATGCCAGAGCGGAGGAACGAGATACACGAGGGTTAACTTCGATCAGGTAGTACTTGGAGGAGTTAGGATCCAGTGCGAACTGTACGTTGCAACCACCTTCGATTTTCAGTGCGCGGATGATTTTCAGAGCACTGTCACGCAGCATGTTGAAGTCTGCATCGCTCAGTGTCAGGATAGGAGCCACAACGATGGAGTCACCTGTGTGTACACCAACGGGGTCGATGTTTTCCATACCGCAGATGGTGATTGCGTGGTCTGTGCCGTCACGCATAACTTCGAATTCGATTTCTTTGTAGCCTTTTACGCTCTTTTCTACCAGTACCTGGTGTACGGGAGAAAGTTTCAGCGCGTTTTCCATGATTTCTACCAGTTCGGTTTCGTTGTTTGCAAAACCGCCGCCTGTGCCGCCCAGTGTGAATGCGGGACGCAGTACAACGGGGTAGCCGATTTCTTTTGCAGCGTCGATAGCTTCTTCAACGGAGTATGTGATGATGGAAGGAATTACGGGTTCGCCGATTTCCTGGCAGAGTTCTTTGAACAGTTCTCTGTCTTCAGCGCGTTCGATACTGTCGCAGCTTGTGCCCAGCAGTTCTACCTGGCATTCTCTCAGAACACCTTTCTTTTCCAGCTGCATTGCCAGATTCAGACCTGTCTGACCGCCGATACCGGGAACGATAGCGTCGGGACGTTCATAACGCAGGATTTTTGCAACATATTCCAGTGTCAGGGGTTCCATGTAAACCTTGTCTGCAATGGTTGTGTCTGTCATGATGGTAGCAGGGTTGGAGTTTACCAGTACTACTTCATAGCCTTCTTCTTTCAGCGCAAGGCAAGCCTGTGTGCCTGCATAGTCAAATTCGGCAGCCTGTCCGATCACGATGGGGCCGGAGCCGATAATCAGAATTTTTTTGAGGTCAGTTCTCTTTGGCATATTGTAATTCCTCCTTAAAAATTATATATATAAAATTTCCTAGTTACCTGAATTTATTATAATATGGTTGTTTTCCGGCTGTCCAGATTTTCTTCCCATACAGGAATACCTTTGTACATGGTCAGTTTACATCTGCCGGATACTTCCCAGCCGGTGAAAGGTGTGCTTTTGCCCATGGAGCAGAACTCCGCAGGGTCAATGGTGTATGTTTCGTTCAGATCGTACACGGTCAGGTTGGCAGGCATGCCAACAGCAAGAGGTGTGCCGATGCCGAAACGTTTGGACGGATTTGTGTGCATCAGATCAATGAGCATATTTAAGGTAAGAACTCCTTTTTTCACCAGATTGGTATACAAAATGGGGAAGGCTGTTTCCAGTCCTACAATACCCATCATGCTCTTTGCCAGACCTTTGCTTTTTTCCTCAGCAGAGTGAGGGGCATGGTCGGTGGCGATCATGTCGATGGTGCCGTCCAGAATGCCTGCGATGAGGGCATCCTGATCCGCCTTGCTGCGCAGAGGGGGATTCATTTTGAATCTGCCGTCCTCCTGCAAGTCCATATCGGTCAATACCAGATAATGAGGGCCTGTTTCGCAGGAAACGGGAAGCCCTTCCTTTTTCGCCTGACGGATGAGCTCAACACCTTCTTTGGTGGAGATGTGGCAGACGTGATAGTCACATCCTGTTTCTCTCACCAGGGCGATGTCACGTTCGATCTGCTTCCATTCACTTTCGGAGCAGATACCTTTGTGTCCGTGCTGCGCACAATATTCGCCTGCATGAATATAGCCGCCATTGAGCAGTTCGTTGACTTCGCAGTGTGCGGCTACCATTTTGTCAAGTTGTTTGATTTTTTTCATAGCCTGGCGCATCATTTCGTCACTTTGTACACCTCGTCCATCATCGGAAAAGGCACAAACATGAGGTGCCAGTGCATCAAAATCCGCAAGAGCTTCGCCTTTTTCACCATAGGTGATGGCACCATAAGGCAGGACTTCGATCAAAGCGGTTTTTTCGATGGCTTCCAGCTGAGGTGCCAGTGTTTCGGCACAATCGGGCACTGGATTCAGGTTTGGCATAGCGCAAATGGTGGTGTAACCGCCGTGTGCTGCCGCCTGTGTACCGGTACGGATGGTCTCTTTATAAAAAATCCCGGTTCTCTCAGATGTGTATGGACATCAATGAAACCGGGAAAGATAGCGAAACCTTCCAAATCGAAAACAACGCTGCCTTTTGTGGGTGCGGCGGAAGAAATATCGGTAATGATACCATTGTTGACAAATACGTTGGATTTTACAAATTCGCCCTGCATAAATACGTTTGCATTGGATAAAATGTAGTTCAATGTATTTCTCTCCTTTCTTCTGTCTGCATGGTTGTTATGTATTTCTTTACAAATTGTCAGTAGTATATCATAGGGATTTGGCTCTGTCAAGCATTTCTTTCCGAGAAAATTCTTCCCCCTTCATTGACAGGAAATTGGAAAATGTGTTAGACTGAACTTGTCAAATAAAGCGGTTTTCTGTAACTGACGGATTGGTGGGAGACCACAGGGGAGCAGAAAATTGGAATTTTTTCTAAGCAGTGCAGTACTGCCTGGCGGATATTTTTATAATTGCCGGGCTTAACGGAATTTCTTCGGTCTGTTTCTTCTATGTGATGGTGGTCGGCGGTGTTTTTGATGAATGGAAATATCGCTTTTTGCTGTCAATGAGGAGAAAAGAAGGAAAGCGTGCTGCTTTTTGTCGACCGTCTGGGCAGTTCTGTTTCCGCCAAGGAATCAGACTGTCCTTTTTTGCGTCTGCAAATGGAATTTGTATTATTTTTGAGGAGGTTTATCCATGAAAAAAATCGGTATTGTAATGGGCAGCGACAGTGATCTTCCTGTATTGGAAAAGGCAATGACAACACTGGACAAATTTGGTGTGCCTTATGAAGTGCATGTATATTCTGCACACAGAACTCCCGTAGAAGCGAAAGAGTTTGCACAGCAGGCAAGAGCCAACGGCTTTGGTGCCATCATCGCGGCAGCAGGCAAGGCAGCTCATCTGGCAGGCGCCATTGCAGCCAACACAACACTGCCTGTAATCGGCATTCCTGTAAAATCCTCTACACTGGACGGTCTGGATGCACTGCTTTCTACCGTACAGATGCCCGGCGGCATTCCTGTTGCAACAGTAGCCATTGACGGCGCAGAAAACGCGGCTCTGCTGGCAATCCAGGTACTGGGTGCATCTGATGCGGAACTGGCAGCAAAACTGGATGCGGCCAGAGCGGAAGCAGCAGCAAAAGTATTGGAAAAGAACAAAGCAGTGGAAGCAAAATACAACCACTGATTCAGATACATACGAAATAAACACAGATACAAAAGAACCCCTGTCAGAAAAGACAGGCGGAACAAGGAGCTGGAAAAATGAATAAGATCCATGAAGAATGCGGCGTTTTTGGTGTATATGCCAAGGAGAAAACCTCGGTTGCATCTACGGCATATTACGGTTTGTTTGCCTTGCAGCATCGGGGACAGGAAAGCTGTGGGATTGTAGTCAACGACGAGGGCGTGTTCACATATCATAAGGACGGCGGTCTGGTCAATGATGTGTTTACCCCGGCAGTGATGGAGCATCTGGGGGAAGGGAACATGGCAGTGGGTCATGTGCGCTATGGCACAACCGGCGGCGGAGGCAGAATCAATGCCCAGCCCATTGTTGTGAACCATGTGAAAGGAGCAATGGCTCTGGCACATAACGGCAATCTGGTCAATTCCTTTGAACTGCGGCGGGAACTGGAGCTGGAAGGTTCCATTTTCCACACCACCAGCGATACAGAAGTCATTTCCTACATCATCACCAAGGAAAGGCTGAAAGCACCTTCCATCGAGGAGGCGGTCAATCAGGCAATGTATCGCATCAAGGGGGCTTACTCTCTGGTGGTCATGTCTGCAACCAAGATGATTGCGGCAAGAGATCCTCATGGATTCCATCCTCTCTGCTATGGTGTCACAAAAGAAGGGACTTACGTCATTGCTTCGGAAACATGCGCGCTGGATGCAGTCAGCGCAGCCTTTGTGCGGGATGTAGAACCCGGTGAAATCGTGGTCTTTGACGGCGATGAAATCCGTACCATTTCCGACCATATGGGCGAAGCAGAGAAGCATTTGTGTATTTTTGAGCATATTTATTTTTCTAGACCCGATTCCAGAATCGACGGCGTCAGCGTACATCATGCCAGAGTAACGGCAGGTGCCTGTCTTGCCATGGAACATCCCGTACAGGCGGATGTTGTCATTGGTGTGCCGGATTCCGGTATCGACGCAGCCATTGGATATGCCAGACAGTCCGGCATTCCTTACGGCATGGGATTTATCAAGAACAAATATATCGGTCGTACCTTTATCGCGCCGGGACAGAAGGCCAGGGAGGATAAAGTAAAGATCAAGTTGAATGTAATATCAGAAACCATCAGGGGAAAACGCGTGGTTATGGTGGACGACTCCATTGTTAGAGGCACCACCTCTGCAAGGATCGTTAAACTGCTGCGGGAAGCAGGGGCAAAAGAAGTCCATGTCCGTTCTTCCGCACCACCGTTTTTATTCCCTTGTTATTACGGAACAGATGTGGATTCCCAGGAAAACCTCATTGCGGTGAATCATACCATGGACGAGATTCGGGATATCATCGGTGCGGACAGCATCGGCTATCTGAATCTGGACCATCTGGGCATGCTCATGGGCACTCCCAAGGGCTGCGGATACTGCGCCGCCTGCTTTGATGGGAATTATCCCACAGAAGTTCCAAAAGAAACGTGCAAGAACAGATTTGAAGGCAAGCTGAGCGAAAGGAGCAACAATCATGAAAAGTCAAAGTGAAAGCTATAAAGCAGCAGGTGTGGATATTACCGCTGGGTATCAGGCAGTGGAACTGATGAAAAAACACATTGCAAGAACCGTAACAGCAGGTGCAATGTCCGATATCGGCGGTTTCGGCGGTCTGTTTGAAATGGATCTGACAGGCATCACAAAACCCGTACTGGTAAGCGGTACTGACGGCGTTGGTACAAAACTGAAACTGGCGTTTTTGATGGACAAACATGACACAGTAGGTATCGACTGTGTAGCTATGTGTGTCAACGACATCATTTGCTGCGGCGCAAAACCTCTGTTCTTTCTGGACTATATTGCCGTAGGCAAAAACTTCCCTGAAAAAGTAGCTGCCATCGTTTCCGGCGTAGCAGAAGGCTGTGTACAGTCCGGCGCTGCTCTCATCGGCGGTGAAACAGCAGAAATGCCCGGTTTCTATCCAGAAGATGAATACGATCTGGCTGGTTTTGCAGTAGGCGTTGTAGACAAAGACAAAATCCTGGACAACAAAACCATGGAAGCTGGCGACGTTGTCATCGCACTGCCTTCCAGCGGCGTACATTCCAACGGTTTCTCTCTGGTTCGTCGTGTATTTGATGTGGAAAATGCAGACATCAAAACACCTATGGAAGAACTGGGCGGCAAATCCCTGGGCGAAACACTGCTGGCACCTACAAAAATCTATGTAAAACCTATGCTGGCACTGTTCGAAGAAGTGAAAGTAAAAGCAGTTTCTCATATCACAGGCGGCGGCTTCTATGAAAACATTCCCAGAAGCATCCCCAAAGGCTTCGGTGCGAAAATCGACAAGAGCGCACTGCGTATTTCTCCCATCTTCAAACTGTTGGCGGAAAAAGGCAACATCCCCGAACGTGACATGTTCAACACATTTAACATGGGCGTTGGTATGAGTGTCGTGGTTGCCAAAGCAGACGCTGAAAAAGCACTGGAAATCCTGAAAGCAAACGGTGAAGACGCTTATATCATGGGCGAAATCATTCCTTCCGAGGAGGGCGTGGTGATATGCTGAAAACAAAAATCGCAGTTTTTGTTTCCGGCGGCGGCACCAATTTGCAGGCATTGATCGATGCCCAGAAAAGCGGCATCCTGCAAAGCGGCGAAATCGCCCTGGTTCTTGCCAGCAACCATAAGGCTTATGCCCTGACAAGAGCGGCGGAAAACAACATTCCTTCCGCTGTGGTTGTCAGAAAGGAATTTGATTCCCAGCTGGCTTATGAAGAAAAGGTCAAAGAAGTTCTGAAAGAATATGGCATCGAGCTCATCGTTTTGGCAGGCTTCATGTCCATTCTGAGTGAAAACTTTACTTCCGCTTTCCCTAAGCGGATCATCAATATCCACCCCTCTTTGATCCCTTCTTTCTGCGGAAAAGGGTATTATGGCCTGAAAGTCCACGAAGCGGCTTTGGCTTATGGGGTGAAAGTGACAGGGGCAACGGTGCATTATGTCAATGAAATCCCTGACGGCGGCGAAATTCTCATGCAGAAAGCCGTTGAGGTCAAAGATGGAGATACACCGGAAGTGCTCCAGCGCCGTGTCATGGAGGAAGCGGAATGGATTCTGCTGCCTCGTGCCACAGAGCAGGTTTCCAAAGAATTGCAGAAAGGAAGATAATTTTCATGGATATTTACAGAAAAGATTCTATGGCTACACTGGTAAAAGATAACGCTTATGTGGGCAGAGGCATTGTCATCGGCAAAACAGCAGATGCCAAAAAAGCTGCAGTGGCTTACTTCATCATGGGTCGCAGCGAAAACAGCCGTAACCGTGTGTTTATCGAAAAAGGCGATGAAGTCATCATCGAACCCTTTGATGTTTCCAAAGTGGAAGATCCTTCCCTGATCATTTATTCCCCCATCAAAAAATGGGAAAACAAACTGATCGTGACAAACGGCGACCAGACAGACACCGTTTATGACTTCATCAAAGACGGCAAAACATTCGAAGAAGCTCTGGAAACAAGAGAATTTGAACCTGACGCACCTAACTTTACCCCTAGAATCAGTGGTATGCTCACATTCGGGGAAAAAGATTTCGCATACAAAATGAGTATCCTGAAAAGCGCAGACGCAGAAGGCAGCGCATGCAACCGCTACACCTTCTCCTACGCTGCAACAGCAGGTCTGGGTCACTTCATCCATACTTATGCTTGCGACGGCAATCCCCTGCCTACATTCCAGGGTGAACCCGAACGTGTGGCAATTCCCGATGACATCGACACATTCCTGAATGAAATCTGGGAAAACCTGAATGAACAGAACAAAATCTCCATTTATGTTCGCTACATCGATCTGGAAACAGGCGCTGTGGAAAACAGAATGATCAACAAAAACAAATAAATCAAAAGAGGAGTACAGGATGCACGAAAACAAGGAAATTTATATTTCACCTTTTTCTACCCGTTATGCCAGCAAGGAAATGCAGGAAGTATTTTCTGAACAGTTTAAATTCCGCACATGGCGCAGACTTTGGATTGCATTGGCACGGGCGGAAAAAGCATTGGGTTTGGATATTACAGATGAACAGATTGTACAGATGGAGGCTTTCAAAGACGACGTCAATTACGAAGTGGCGGAAGAAAGAGAACGTATCGTTCGCCATGACGTGATGAGCCATGTATACGCTTTTGGGAAACAGTGTCCTGCGGCAGAACCCATCATCCATCTGGGCGCAACAAGCTGTTATGTAGGGGATAATACAGACATCATTATCCTGCGGAAGGCTTCCGAAATCATTCTGAAGAAAGCGGCGCAGGTGCTGAAAAACCTGTCTGATTTCGCCATGGAATATAAGGACATGCCCTGTCTTGCTTATACCCATTTGCAGCCTGCACAGCTGACTACCGTGGGCAAACGTGTGGCTCTGTGGATGTATGAACTTTCTCAGGACGTGGTGGAACTGGAGCATCGTTTGGACAAGCTGCTGCTTTTGGGTTCCAAAGGCACCACAGGCACACAGGCAAGCTTTATGGAGCTTTTTGACGGTGATGAGGAAAAAATCAAGAAAATGGAAACCATGATTGCCGATGAAATGGGATTCCCCGGCGTGGTTCCCGTTTCCGGTCAGACTTATTCCAGAAAAGTAGACGCTTATTTCCTTTCTGTTCTGTCCGGCTTTGCCCAGAGCGCTTATAAATTCTCCAATGACATGCGTATTTTGCAGTCCTTTGAGGAAATGGAGGAGCCTTTTGAAAAGAATCAGATTGGTTCTTCCGCAATGCCTTACAAGCGCAATCCCATGCGCAGTGAGCGTATTTCCGCACTGGCAAGATATGTCATTGTAGATTCTCTGAATCCGGCACTGACAGCAGGAACCCAGTGGTTTGAACGTACTCTGGATGACTCAGCCAATAAACGTATTTCCATTGCGGAAGCGTTTCTGGCAGTAGATGCCATTTTAAATATCTATATCAACGTGACTGGCGGCATTGTGGTCTATGATAAGGTTGTAAACCGCCGTGTCATGGAAAAACTGCCTTTTATGGCGACAGAAAATATCCTGATGCAGTCTGTAAAAAAAGGCGGCAACAGACAGGAACTTCACGAACGTCTGCGAACCCATTCCCATGGGGCAGCGGCAAAAGTGAAACTGGAAGGCGGCGCCAACGACCTGATTCAGCGCATTGTGGACGACCCTGCATTCCCTCTGACAGAAGAGGAAATCTATGCGGAACTGGACCCCAAGCGTTATATCGGCAGATGTGCCTCTCAGGTGGAAGAACTGGTGGCTTATACCATCCAGCCCATTTTGCAGCGGTGGCATGACGGCGAAATCCAGGCAGAATTGAAGGTTTGAAAATTTAGAAGGAGAGAAGCGGTATGAAAGAATTTGAATTGAAATATGGTTGTAACCCCAACCAGAAACCGGCAAAAATCTTTATGGCGGACGGCAGTGATTTGCCCATTGAAATTCTCAACGGCAAACCGGGTTATATCAACTTTTTGGACGCGTTCAACAGCTGGCAGCTGGTGAAAGAACTGAAGGAAGCCCTGGGCATGCCTGCGGCAACCTCCTTTAAACATGTAAGCCCCACTTCCGCAGCAGTAGGCGTACCTATGAGCGCGGAACTGAAAAAAGCTTGCTTTGTAGATGATATTGAAGGTCTGGATGATTCTCCCATCGCTCTGGCTTACGCAAGAGCAAGAGGCACAGACAGAATGTGCTCCTTTGGTGACTGGGTTGCCCTCAGCGATGTTTGTGACGAAGTAACTGCTCGCCTGCTGAAAAGAGAAGTTTCTGACGGTATCATCGCTCCCGGCTACACACCCGAAGCACTGGAAATCCTGAAAAGCAAACGCAAAGGCAGCTACAACATCGTAAAAATCGACCCCAACTATGTACCTGAAAAACAGGAAAGAAAACAGGTTTACGGCATCACATTTGAACAGGGCAGAAACGATTTCAAAATCGACGAAGAACTGCTGAACAATATTGTGACAGAAAACAAAGAACTGCCTGATGCAGCAAAACGCGACCTGATCATCGCCCTGATCACACTGAAATATACACAGTCCAACTCCGTATGCTTTGCCAAAGACGGTCAGGCAATCGGCGTTGGTGCAGGTCAGCAGTCCAGAATCCACTGTACCAGACTGGCTGGCAGCAAAGCGGACGTATGGCATCTGCGTCAGCATGAAAAAAGTGCTGAACCTGCCTTTCCTGCCTACTGTTGGCAGACCTGACAGAGATAACACCATCGACGTTTATATCTCTGACGACTATGAAGACGTTCTGGCAGAAGGTACATGGCAGAAATTCTTCTCCGAAAAACCAGAACCTCTTACAAAAGAAGAAAAGAGAGCATATCTGGATTCCATCAAAGGTGTGGCTTTGGGCAGTGACGCGTTCTTCCCCTTCGGTGACAACATCGAACGTGCGGCTAAGAGCGGCGTAACTTATATTGCGGAACCCGGTGGTTCCATCCGTGACGACAATGTCATCGAAACCTGCAACAAATTCGGCATGGTTATGGCATTTACCGGCATGAGACTGTTCCATCACTAAGAGAGAAAACGGGAGGAATCAATATATGAAAGTTATGGTTGTAGGCGGCGGTGGCAGAGAACATACCATCGTGAAGAAGATCAAGGAAAACAAAGATGTGACAGAACTGTACGCACTGCCCGGCAACGGCGGTATCGCACAGGATGCAGTCTGTGTGGATATTGGCGCAAAGGACATTGACGGTATTGTGGCATTCGCACAGGAAAAAGCTATCGATTTCGCAGTGGTAGCTCCTGATGATCCTCTGGTACTGGGCGCAGTTGACGCACTGGAAGCCATCGGCGTACCTTGCTTCGGCCCCAACAAAAATGCGGCGATTTTGGAAGGCAGCAAAGTGTTCTCCAAAAATCTTATGAAGAAATATAACATCCCCACAGCGGCTTACGAAGTGTTTGACAACGCTGAAGACGCTCTGGCTTATCTGGAAACAGCACCCATTCCCACTGTTATCAAAGCAGACGGTCTGGCGCTGGGCAAAGGCGTTATCATTGCGGAAACAAGAGAACAGGCAAAAGCCGGCGTAAAAACCATCATGGAAGATAAAGTATTCGGTGCCAGCGGTGACCACATTGTTGTGGAAGAATTCCTGACAGGCCCCGAAGTTTCCGTTCTGGCATTCACAGACGGCAAAACCATGATCCCCATGGTTTCTTCCATGGACCATAAACGTGCGCTGGATGGTGATAAAGGTCTGAACACAGGCGGTATGGGTACCGTCGCTCCTAACCCTTACTATACAGAAGCTGTTGCGGAAGAATGTATGAAAACCATTTTCCTGCCTACCATGGAAGCTATGAACAAAGAAGGCAGAACATTCAAAGGCTGCCTGTACTTTGGTCTGATGCTGACACCCAATGGCCCGAAAGTCATCGAATACAACTGCCGTTTCGGTGACCCCGAAACACAGGTAGTTCTGCCTTTGCTGGAAAGCGACCTGCTGAGCATCATGCAGCATATCGCCAACGGTACACTGGCAGAGGCTGAAGTAAAATTCAGCAACAAAGCGGCTTGCTGTGTCATCATGGCATCCGAAGGCTATCCTGGCAAATATGAAACCGGCTATGAAATTACACTGCCCGCAGATTCCAGCAGAATCTTCGTGGCTGGCGCGAAAATCAAAGACGGCAAACTGGTAACCGGCGGCGGCCGTGTACTGGGCGTAACAGAAGTGGCTGACACATTGGCAGAAGCTGTGGATAAAGCATATGAAACGGTAAAAACCGTAAGTTTTGCAAACGCATATTATCGGAAAGATATTGGTAAAAAAGCCCTTGCGGCGGAGGTGTAACATCTATGGTTTATAGAATTTATGTGGAGAAAAAACAGGGTTTGCAGACAGAAGCAGACGGCTTGAGAGCCGATCTGGTGAACCTGCTGGGCATCAAAGGTCTGACAGGTCTGCGCCTTTTGAATCGTTACGACGTAGAACACATTGATAAAGAATTGTTTGAAAACTGCAAAACAACGGTATTTTCCGAACCTCAGCTGGATGATCTGCTGACAGAAATCCCTCAGGACGGCGCGAAAGTATTCGCAGTGGAATTTTTGCCCGGTCAGTTTGACCAGAGAGCAAACTCCGCAGCAGAATGTATCCAGATCATTTCCAAACAGGACAGACCTCTGGTAAAGAGCGCGAAAGTTTACCTGCTGTACGGTGATCTGAGCGACGCTGATGTGGAAGCCATCAAGAAATATGTCATCAACCCTGTGGAATCCAGAGAAGCAGCTCTGGCAGAAGCAGATACACTGGAAATGGTATATGACATTCCTACTTCCGTGGCAACACTGGACGGTTTCTGCGAAATGGACGAAGCTGCACTGGCGCAGTTCGTAGCGGATCAGGGTCTGGCAATGGATCTGGACGACATCAAAGTATGTCAGGCTTATTTCCAGAGCGAACACAGAGATCCTACCATTACAGAAATCAAAATGATCGATACATACTGGTCTGATCACTGCCGTCATACCACATTCCTGACAACCATCGACAGCGTGAAATTTGAAGACGCACTGCTTCAGAGCGCTTATGACGAATATCTGAAAACAAGAGAAGCTATCGGCAGAACAAAACCCATCAATCTGATGGATATGGGCACCATCGTGGCAAAATTCCTGAAACAGCAGGGCAAACTGGATAAACTGGATGAATCCGAAGAAATCAACGCTTGTACTGTGAAAATTGACGTGGAAGTGGAAGACAGAGTGGAAAAATGGCTGCTGCTGTTCAAAAACGAAACACACAACCATCCCACAGAAATCGAACCTTTCGGCGGCGCTGCAACCTGCGTAGGCGGTGCCATCCGTGACCCTCTGAGCGGTCGTTCCTATGTATACGCAGCAATGCGTGTGACAGGTGCAGGCAATCCTCTGACACCCGTTTCCGAAACACTCCAGGGCAAACTGCCTCAGAGAAAGATCGTTACCACAGCTGCTGCTGGTTACAGCTCTTACGGCAACCAGATCGGTCTGGCAACAGGTCAGGTAGACGAAATCTACCACGACGGCTATGTGGCTAAGAGAATGGAAATCGGTGCTGTTATCGGTGCGGCTCCTGCGGAAAATGTACGCAGAGAACGTCCCGAAGATGGCGATATCGTTATCCTGCTGGGCGGCAGAACTGGTCGTGACGGCTGCGGCGGTGCAACAGGCTCCTCCAAATCCCATACACTGGAATCTCTGGAAAACTGCGGCGCGGAAGTACAGAAAGGTAATGCTCCCGAAGAAAGAAAACTGCAGAGATTGTTCCGTAATGCGGAAGCATCTCGCCTCATCAAACGTTGTAATGACTTCGGTGCCGGCGGTGTATCCGTTGCCATCGGGGAACTGGCAGATGGTCTGGAAATCAACCTGAACGCTGTTCCTAAGAAATATGAAGGTCTGGACGGCACAGAACTGGCAATCAGTGAATCTCAGGAACGTATGGCAGTTGTTGTTGCGGCAGAAGATGTGGAACGCTTCAAAGAACTGGCTTACGCAGAAAATCTGGAAGCTACTGTTGTAGCGGAAGTAAAGGCAAATCCTTATCTGGTAATGTACTGGAACGATAAGAAGATCGTTAACATTTCCCGTGAATTCCTGAACTCCAACGGTGCGGAAAAACATATCGATATCACACCTGCGGCTCCCGAAAGCTATGATAAAGAAATCAAAGACGATTTCAAAGATGCTTACATGGATCTGGCTGGCGACCTGAACGTTTGTTCCAAACGTGGTCTGTCTGAACGCTTTGACTCCACCATCGGCGCAGGCACAGTCCTGATGCCTTTCGGCGGCAAAAACCAGAGAACACCTATTCAGGCCATGGTAAACAAAGTTTCTATGGAAAAAGCAGACGCTAAGACATGCTCTTTGATGGCTTGGGGCTACAATCCGTTCATCGCGGAAAAGAGCCCTTACCACAGCGCTTATCTGGCAGTTGTGGAATCCGTCGCGAAACTGATCGCAACAGGCGCGAAATTTGAAGATGTATACCTGTCCTTCCAGGAATACTTCGAAAAACCCATGAAAGACCCTAAAACGTTGGGGCAAACCCATGGCAGCTCTGCTGGGTGCGTTTATGGCTCAGAAAGGTCTGGAAATCGCTGCCATCGGTGGTAAAGACTCCATGAGCGGTACTTTTGAACATATCGACGTACCTCCTACACTGGTTTCTTTCGCTGTGACAACAGAAAATGTAGCAAATATCATTTCTCCCGAATTCAAAGGAGAAAATCATAAAGTGGTACTGCTGAAACCCGTTTACGATGAAAACGGTCTGCCTACCGCTGACAGCCTGAAAGCTCTGTTCGCACAGGTGAATGACCTGATGCGTGCTGGCAAGGTTTGCGCAGCTTACACCCCCACATATGGCGGCGTAGCAGAAGCAGTGCTGAAAATGGCAATGGGTAACGACATCGGTTTCACATACGCAGATGGCTTGACCAAAGAAGATATCTTCGGTTATGCTTACGGCGCATTTGTGCTGGAACTGAGCAGCGAAGACGAAGTTGGCACATTGCTGGGGAGAACCGGCGGCAATGCCATCGCAAAAGACGGCGTTTCCATCGCCCTGGCTGACCTGTACGATGTTTACGAAGGCAAACTGGAACCCATTTATTCTTGCAACATCGAAACAGAAGCAAAAGAACTGCCTACATTTAACTATCGTGCGGAAAGTTTCGCAAAACCTCGTTTGCAGTTCGCGAAACCTAAGGTTCTGATTCCTGTATTCCCTGGCACAAACTGCGAATATGATTCCGCAAAAGCTATGGAACGTGCAGGTGCAGAAGCGGAAATCTTTGTCATCAACAACCTTTCCGCAGCTGGTATCGCAAACTCCGTAGAAACATTCGCGAAGAAACTGAACGACAGCCAGATGATCTTCATCCCCGGTGGTTTCTCTGGCGGTGACGAACCTGATGGCTCCGGTAAATTCATCACAGCATTCTTCAGAAACCCTGAAGTAAAAGAAGCTGTAACAAAACTGCTGGAAGACAGAGATGGTCTGATTTGTGGTATTTGTAATGGTTTCCAGGCGCTCATCAAACTGGGTCTGGTGCCTTACGGTAAGATCATCGACACCGATGAAAACTGCCCGACACTGACTTATAACACCATCCACAGACACCAGTCCAAACTGGTTCGCACTCGTGTGGCTTCCAACAAATCTCCTTGGCTGTCTAACGTACAGCCTGGCGATATCTTCACCGTGCCTATTTCTCACGGCGAAGGCCGTCTGCTGGCAGATGAAGCGCTGCTGCGTCAGTTGGCAGAAAATGGTCAGATCCTCACACAGTATGTAGATCAGAACGGCAACCCTACAAACGACATTCAGTACAACCCCAACGGCTCTGCCTTCGCTATCGAAGGTCTACTTTCTCCCGATGGTCGTGTACTGGGTAAGATGGGTCACTCCGAACGTATCGCTGACCGTCTGTATCAGAACGTACCCGGCGAATTTGATATGAAACTGTTCAAATCCGCAGTGGAATATTGGAAATAAAAAATACCTTGCTCCCGTGTCGCTTTGGCACGGGAGTTTTTTTGACAATGAAAATAAACCGTGGTATGATGCAAATAGGAGATGAACGTCTATGAAACCGGATAAAGTTTGTGTTTTCACAAGGAAAATCAGCTCTGTACAATAAGACCGATCGAGATTGTATGGGGCGGAGATTCTTTTACATAAGATCGGCATGAAAACATAGGAAACTATGTTTTGTTTGCGTGCCGAAAAGAAAGAATATCCGCGGAAAGCCTTTTTGCAGACAGCAGAAGGGCAGCCGTGGATTTTTTGCGCCCTTTTTTAAAAAGGAAGGACGATTTGATATGTATGAAAACTGGAAAATACAAACAGGTAAGTTCTTGACTGCACAGACCATTTCTCTTTTTGGTTCGGTATTGGTGCAGTACGCTATGGTATGGTATCTGACATTGCATACAGGATCTGGGAAGGTATTGACACTTTCTACTATCTGCGGATTTTTGCCGCAGGTTTTGATTTCTCTTTTTGCGGGCACATGGCTGGATCGATATGACAGAAAAAAACTGATGATGATTTCTGATGGGGTGATTGCTTTTGTAACAGGAATTTTAGGAATCAGTTTTTTGATGGGAACAGCTACAACGGCGAGCGTTATTGTGGTGCTTGCAATACGTTCCGTTGGTTCTGGCATACAAACACCGGCAGTACAGGCAGTCATTCCCCAACTGGTACCCAAAGAAGCGTTGGTACAGGTCAATGGCATACAAAGCACCAGCTCTGCCATTACCAATTTTTTAGGCCCGGTAGCCAGCGGGGCTGTTTTGGGCATCCTTGGTATAGAAGCGACATTGTTTTTGGATGTAATCACAGCAATGATTGGAATTTCCATTACGGCAACGGTTATGATTCCCAAATTGAAGCGGAAAACAGAGGTTTCTTCATGGGTACAGATGGCGGAAGGTATTGCATATATTCGAAGAAAACAGGATGTGCGCTATTTGCTGATATTCGAATTCATGACATTGTTTTTTGTAACGCCGTCAGCCTTCTTGACACCTCTTTTGGTGTCCCGTTCTTTTGGAAAGGAAGTTTGGCGGCTAACATGTAGTGAGATGACTTATAGCTTGGGCATGATTCTAGGGGGATTGCTGTTGGCTGTATGGAAAGGGTATCCACGGCGTGCCAAAGCAACTCTTTTGACAGGTACATGGTATGGAATACTCATGTTTGGAATTGGTCTTGCTCCGACATTTGGGATTTATTTGCTTTGCAATACCCTCATTGGCATTGCGTCACCCTGTTATAATGCGCCTATAACTGCTTTTTTGCAGAATAGAGTGCCTCAGGAATATCATGGCAGGGTATTCGGCTTCTTGCAGATCGCCATGTCCATGGCATTTCCACTGGGGATGCTTATATTTGGGCCCTTGGCGGATGTGATGAAGATCAGTCGTTTGCTGTTTATTGGCGGAAGCGGTGTGTTAGGAGTGATGGCATACAGCTTTTTCCGAAAAAAACTGAATTTTTAAATTTTTTTGGAAAAACAGCAAACTTTTCTCTTACAAATTTGCTCTATAAAGTAGACGCGTCAAACGAAAGAAAAAAGGAGGCATTGGCTTTGACCATAGAAGAAACGGCAGCTCTGGTTCGTCAGATGCAGGCGGGAAACACGGACGCCTTTGACGAAATCTTCGCTGCTTATGAGCAAAAAGCGGTGCGCACTGCTGCCCTGATCTGTGGGGAGGTTCCTCTGGCAGAGGATATTGCCCAGGAGGCTTTTGTGACTTGTCTGCTGCAAATCGAAAAGCTGCAAAATCCATATTGCTTTTCATCCTGGTTTTTTAAGACCCTGATCAGATGTGCCTGGAAGCAGACGAAAAAGAAACAAAAACTGATGCCTGCGGAAGAAATTCTGGCGGAAGGGGCACAAGGTCTGCCGCCGGTATTTGACAGTTATCCCAGTGAACAGCAGGCCATGTACGAAAAGCTTTACGCTGCCATCGACAGTCTGGGGCAGAAGCAGCGAACCACGTTGATCTTATACTATTTCAATGATTTTTCTATCAAGGAGATCGCACAGATCACATCATCCTTGGAAACAACGGTAAAATCCAGACTGTTTGCGGCAAAAAGCCGTCTGCGGAAGGCTTTGGCGGAGGAACACACACAGCGGAAGGGGGAACTGGTTTATGAAAAGAGATGAATTGGACGCAATGATTCAGTATGCCATGGAAAAACGGACAGAGCATCTGAATACGGATCCTATGATGCTGGAACGCATCAAAAGAGAAGCGGCGTCAAGAGAGCGGAAGGAGAGAATTTCCATGAAATTATTTACACCAAAAAGAATTGCAGTTGCTGCTATTGTATGCTTCGCGTCTGTTACCTGTTATGCGGCAGTCCATTTCAGCGGCGTAGAGTCACGGACGACCATTGATGTTACAAGCTATGCGCAGCTTGAAAAGGCGGAAGAAAAAGTGGGATTTGATATGAAAACCGTAGAAGCCTTTACTAATGGATTTACATTTGTCAATGGCGGCACCGGCGAAATGTACGGGCAGGATGAAAACGGAAATAACGTAGGTGACCCATATGCGCTGATGACACTGTCTTATGAAAAAGAAGGAAAAACAGTGGTGGTGACTGCACAAGACGGCAATCCTTTTACTGATGCAGGGGAAGAATTGCAGGAAGGCTACAGCAGCCATCTATATAAATTTGTGCCAGAAGGCTATGAATTGACAGCGGAAGATAAAGAAAGAGAAATGAGTGGCGAACTGATTATTTCTTATGGCACAGATGAAGTGTTGGAAAGTGTTATGGAAATCTATTCCTGGAAAGACGGTGATCAGTTTTACAGTATGACAGCCGATAACTGCAATCTAGGAGAAGACGCCATGGCACAGATGGCACAGGAAATGCAGAATGCCAGATAAGTATTTGCAGACAACAGAATATAAGATGTAAAGAATGAAAAAAGTGAAGAAATATCCTTATTTAAAAGAGATGTTTTCTTCACTTTTTTTATGTAATGGACGCAAGCGGTGGTTCTGGAAAACAAAAATGTATTTTTATTCATAAATTTACGTTTATATGCAAAAGTATTGAGAAATTTGGAAAAAAACGGCGAATTCATAAATTTTTTGCATCAACAAAACGTTAAGATTTTCAAAGTATTGACATTTGTGCATTTGTAAAAAGGATGAAATTTTCGGTCAAAACCGAAGGGGATATAAAAATATGTGAAATTTTAATAATAATCGCGAATCCATAGAAAAAAGTTTTGGAAATTGATAAATTTTTCTGTATTGTTGTGTGTTTCATTTTGTGTTATAATGGCTGAGTATGTATAACAGATGAAAAGAGGATGTATATATGCAAAAGGATTTCATTCTTTCACATGTAGACCATACCATGCTGAAGCAGGGTGCCACATGGGCAGATATCCAGCGGATTTGTGACGAGGGATTGTCCCATAAAACAGCCTCTGTTTGTATCCCGCCTTCTTACGTTGCGGATGCAGCGGCATATCTGAAGGGGCGTTTGGCGGTTTGTACCGTCATTGGCTTTCCCCATGGGTATCAGACCACAGCGGTGAAAGTGGCAGAAACAAAAGATGCCATCGCAAAGGGCGCAGATGAAATTGATATGGTCATCAATATCGGCTGGGTCAAAGACGGAAAAGATCAGAAGGTTTTGGAAGAGATCAATGCCGTGAAAGAAGCATGTCAGGGCAGAATTCTGAAAGTAATTGTAGAAACCTGTCTGCTGACAGAAGAAGAAAAAATCCGTATGTGCGATGTAGTCAGCCGTTCTGAGGCAGAATACATCAAGACAAGCACAGGATTTGCCGGCGGCGGTGCTACATTTGCGGATGTGGAACTGTTCGCGAAGCATGTACAGCCTGGTACCAAGATCAAAGCGGCAGGCGGCATCAAAAGTGTTGCTGACGCGGAGAAATTTCTGGAACTTGGCGCAGAGCGTCTGGGAACCAGTTCGCTGGTAGCCATGCTGGATCAAAAGGACTGATATGCGCTGGTGCGCTGATGGCGTACGGCATACCATAAATATGTTAAAAAGAGAAAAGGGAGGAATTACAATGAGTTTATTCAAGAAATTTGCAGCAACAACATTGGCACTGACAATGGTATTCAGCTTGGCAGCTTGCGGTGGCTCCAGCGATACTGCAACAACAGAAGATGGCGGCGATGCTGCTACAACTGGCAAAGTTTACAAAATCGGTACAGATACAACATTTGCACCTTTTGAATTCCAGAACGACGCTGGTGAATTCGTAGGTATCGACATTGACCTGCTGAACGCAATCGCAGAAGATCAGGGCTTTGAAATCGAACTGCAGTCTCTGGGCTTCAATGCAGCTGTTCAGGCTCTGGAAGCTGGTCAGGTTGACGGCGTTATCGCTGGTATGAGCATCACACCTGAAAGACAGGAAAAATTCGACTTCTCTGAACCTTACTTCGACAGCGGCGTTGTTATGGGCGTAAAAGAAGACAACGAAGACATCAAGAGCTATGAAGATCTGGCAGGCAAAAAAGTAGCTGTTAAGATCGGTACAGAAGGTCAGACATTCGCTGAATCCATCAAAGATAAGTATGGTTTCACAACAGTTGTATTTGACGATTCCAACTCCATGTATCTGGATGTTAAATCCGGCAACTCCGTTGCTTGCTTCGAAGACTATCCTGTAATGGGTTATGCAATCTCTCAGGGTTCCGGCCTGAAAATGGTAACAGAAAAAGAACAGGGCAGCTCCTATGGTTTCGCTGTAAACAAAGGTGAAAACGCAGAACTGCTGGAAATGTTCAACGCTGGTCTTGCGAACCTGAAAGAAAGCGGTAAATATGACGAAATCCTGAACACATATATTCAGGAATAATCCTTTGCCGAAGGATTTTTGATCCGAAAGGAAATTTTTTGTATTTTAGTTGGGAGTAGTGCCTTATGGGTGAGATTTTTGTAACAGCAATGACGAACATGTTCCCTCAGACAGGTCATTTTGCACTGGCTGTGGGCGGTTCTTCAAACTTTTTTGAATATGCAGTGAGCATTTCCCCTCGTCTGTTCGAAGGGCTGAAAATGACTATTGCTATGACAGTTTGTTCTTTGATTCTGGGGATTTTGGTAGGTTTGCTGTCCTGCTTCTGTTCCATCTCCAAATCTTTCATTTTGAATAAGCTCTCCGGAGCTTACCTGAGCATCATTCGTGGTACACCACTGATGGTACAGGCGACATTCATTTACTTCGGTCTGAGTGCGGCGCTGAATATGCCAATTACTTCATTTACAGCGTCCATCATCGTACTGATGCTGAACTCCGGTGCATACCTGTCTGAAATCTTCAGAAGTGGTATCAGTGCCATCAATAAAGGTCAGATGGAAGCGGCACGCAGCCTGGGTCTGCCCCACGGCGTAGCAATGCGGAAGATCATCCTGCCTCAGGCATTCCGTATCGTTATTCCTTCTGTAACAAACCAGTTCATCATCACACTGAAAGATACGTCTATCCTGTCTGTTATCGGTGTGGCGGAAATGATGCGTCAGAGCCAGCAGCTCATCGCAAACAACTTCCGTGCATTTGAAACATACGCAATCGTTGCGGTATGGTACTATGTACTGGTTATCATTTTGACAAAACTGTTCAAACTGCTTGAGAGGAGGCTGGCAAATTGATTAAGGTAAAAAGTTGAAAACCTGAAAAAAAGCTTTGGCAGTCTGGAGGTTCTCAAGGACATCAATATGGAAGTCAAAGAAGGCGAAGTAGTTTGTCTCATCGGGCCTTCCGGCTCCGGGAAGAGTACATTCCTGCGCTGTCTGAATAAATTGGAGGAACCTACTGGCGGCGTAATCATCGTAGACGATTACGATCTGATGGCAAAAACATCCGATATCAATAAAATTCGTGAGAATATTGGTATGGTGTTCCAGCAGTTCAATCTGTTCCCTCATCTGTCTGTGTTGCAGAATATCATGCTGGCACCTGTTGACAGAAAACGTATGACAAAGGAACAGGCGGAAGAAAAAGCTAAAAAAACTGCTGGATCGGGTAGGTCTGCTGGAAAAAGCAGATGTATACCCCGCAAGCCTTTCCGGCGGTCAGCAGCAGCGTGTAGCAATTGCACGTGCGCTGGCAATGGAACCGGATATCATGCTTTTTGACGAACCCACTTCCGCGCTTGACCCTGAAATGGTAGGGGAAGTACTGGAAGTTATGAAACAATTGGCGGCAGAAGGCATGACCATGGTGGTTGTAACCCACGAAATGGGGTTTGCCCGCGAAGTGGCAGACCGTGTCGTATTTATGGACGGCGGTTACATCGTAGAAGAAGGAACACCGGAAGAAGTTTTCGGCAATCCACAAAACAAGAGAACACAGGATTTCTTGAACAAAGTACTGTAAGAACGATTCGTAAGGCTAACCACATAAATACAAAAAAGCAGTATAAAGCAAATAAGGCAGAGAGGATTTTGCAAAGTTCTCTCTGCTTTTTGTTTTTGCGGATGTTAAGAAAATAAAAAGGACAACGACAGAGAAGTGGGCTTTCTTTAGGAGAATTAAGGAAAACCACCAACGTTATCCTGATAAGAATTATGACAAAAAAATAGCTGGAGTCCTTGATGTTTCAGGATTCCAGCTATACTTTTTTTGAATGAAGTTTCCAGATTGACTTATTCAGATTTCGGTTTCATGTTCCAGCCAGAGCTGATCCGGCGGTGTTTGGGAGCCGAAAAGTAAAGGGGACAGGGTATAACCATAACTGCCGGCATTTGTGAACAGCAGACGGTCGCCTACTTCTGCTCGAGGCAGTGTTACATTGGATGCCAGCAGGTCATAACGGCTGCACAGACCGCCTACAATATCCACGGTTTCTGTACCTTCCCGATCAGCCAGCAGTGTCACCTGTGAGATGTTGGAGCAGGTGTAGAAAGGTTCTGCCGGAGAAGGGTTGTGCTGGTCTTTTGTCATCAATTCTTTCATGACAGGGCGGAAAAAGCCGTTGGCACCGTTTTTGACAATGTAGTATGTCTTGCCTCGGGAAATTTTGATGTCCATGATCTCTGTGACATAAACGCCGCTTTCTCCCACCAGAAAACGTCCGCTTTCCAGCAGGAATTTTGCCTGCAAACGAGGACGGAAAGCATCAAAGACCGTAGACACCTTTTTTTGCAGAGCATCCAAATCCAAGGGCTTTTGGGTGTCGGGATCGTAGACGATGCCTAAACCGCTGCCGAAATTGATGTAGGAAAGTTTGGTGTCCCAAAGGTGCTCCAGCCGCAGCGCCAATGTCAGCACATGGGCATAGTAGGCTGTCAGCTGGTCTGCATCCAGAATCTGTGACTGGATATGTACATGAATGCCCGTAGGACGCAGGGCAGGAAAATCGTCGAACGCATGGGAAGAGAGGAGCTGTTCCTCGTCAATGCCGAATTGGGAAGGCCCTCCTTCTGTTCCTTCCATGGAAAATGCCGGATTGACACGAATGCCGATGGGCAGAACAGCATGTTTTTCCTGTGCAAGACGGTTGCACAGGTCAAGTTCGTGAAAGCTGTCGGCAATGATGTGACAGCGTCCAATGACGTCCTCCAATTCGTCCCGTGTTTTGCCGGGAGCGGAAAAATAGATTCGCTCGGAAGGAATCCCTGCCCGGCGGCTTTCTGACACCTCTTTGGCAGAAGCGGCGTCAGCCCCCAGACCGAATTCGGAAACGGTCTGCAAAATGGGGAAGAATGGATTGGTTTTGATGGAATATAATATTTCAAAATCAGGAAAAACCTGTTTCAATTTCTGTGCCTGACGCAGGATGACCTGTTTGCGGTAAGCGTAAAAAGGCGCTGCGTGTATGGTGAAAATATCATGTCTCTTCAAAAATGAACCCTCCTTTTTGCCCTTCTATCATATCACAGCAAGCGGCAGAGAAACAATAGAGAATGTTTTTTCTATCATAGCCAAATTCCTTGATTTTTCGGGAAATAAAGGAAAAATGCTTGCATAAGGTACGAAAAAATGGTATACTAACAACAGTAACAAGCGGAAATGGCAGAGAAAAGAGTGGGTGAAAGCCCACTCTTTGTTGTTGCTTAGGCAAAAATATATACGAGGTGAAAAAATGGCAAAGAGCAATACGGAAAAGAAAGTACTGCCTCTTCTGGAACCCATTGTGGCAGAAAGAGGTCTGGAACTGGTGGATTTGGAATTTGTAAAGGAAGGCGCTAACTGGTATCTGCGTGTGTATATCGACAAAGAAGGCGGCGTTTCCATTGATGACTGCGAAGCTGTCAGCCGTGCGCTGGAAGCAAAGCTGGATGAAAAAGACCCCATCGAACAGGCTTATGTGCTGGAAGTAAGCTCTCCCGGTATTGATCGCCCCCTGAAAAAGGATGCGGACTTCATCAGATTCCAGGGAGAAATCATTGATGTAAAGCTCTATAAGGCTGTGGACGGACAGAAACAGTTCCAGGGTAAACTGCTGGGACTCAATGACGGTGTCATCTCTTTGGAAGAAGAAGACGGTACCGTTCGCGAATTTGTACAAAAAGATACCGCTGATGTGCGGTTGGCTGTTATTTTCTGAGGATAAGGGAGGAATAGGAAAATGGATAGATCAGAATTTATCGAAGCACTGCATTTGATTGAAAAAGAAAAAGGCATCGACAAGGAAATCATTTTTGAAGCCATTGAAGCATCTCTGGTTTCCGCATGCAAAAAGAACTTTGGTTCTAACCAGAACATCAAAGTTGTCATTGATAGAGAAACAGGTAACGTTGCTTGTTACGCACAGCGTGAAGTTGTGGAAGAAGTTATGGACGAACAGAACGAAATCGACCTGATGGCAGCAAGAATCCTGAACCCCAGCTATCAGATTGGTGACACTGTGGATCTGGAAGTAACACCCAGAGACTTCGGCCGTGTGGCTGCGCAGACAGCAAAACAGGTAGTTGTACAGAAATTCAGAGAAGCGGAAAGAGAAATCCTCTACAATCAGTACATCACAAAAGAACGTGAAGTAGTGACCGCTATTGTACAGAGAAAAGAAAGAAGAAACATCATTGTACAGATGGGCAAAATTGATGCGGTGCTGGCTGCCAACGAACAGATTCCCGGCGAACAGTATAATTTCATGGATCGTATCAAAGTATATGTGCTGGAAGTGAAACAGACACCAAAGGGCCCTCAGATCTATGTTTCCAGAACACATCCCGAACTGGTAAAACGTCTCTTTGAACAGGAAGTGCCTGAAGTACATGACGGTACCGTAGAAATCAAGAGCATTGCCAGAGAAGCAGGCAGCAGAACAAAATTGCTGTTTACTCCAAAGACGAAAACGTGGACGCTCTGGGCGCATGTGTTGGTCAGAACGGCTATCGTGTAAATGTTATCGTAAACGAACTGGGCGGCGAAAAGATCGACGTAATCAACTGGAGCGAAGATCCCAAGGAATTCATCGCTGCTGCTCTGAGCCCTTCCAAAGTTCTGGCAGTTGCCATCAACGAAGCAGAACAGAGCGCAAAGATCGTTGTGCCTGACCATCAGCTGTCCCTGGCTATCGGTAAAGAAGGTCAGAACGCGAGACTGTCTGCAAAACTGACAGGCTGGAGAATCGACATCAAGAGCGAAACACAGGCAAGAGAAACAAACTTCCTGGCTGAAGATCCAGTAGAAGAAACAGAAGATGCAGCTGAAGAAATGACAGAAATCATGGAAGATGGCGCAGAAGCTGTGGAAACAGAAGCAGCAGAAGAAATCGCTGTGGAAGAAACACAGGAAGAAGCGTAAACATAGAGGAGGTGGCAGCATGATGAAACAACGGAAAGTCCCCCTCAGAAAATGTACCGGCTGTCAGGAAATGAAGGACAAACGGGAATTGATCCGCATCGTGCGCAACGATGCAGGCGAATTTTCTCTGGACCGTACAGGCAAGAAACCGGGCCGGGGCGCATATATTTGCCCCAATACGGAATGCTTGGCAAAGGCGCAGAAGTCCAAAGGTCTGGAACGCTCCTTCAAGGCACCTGTGCCAAAGGACGTATATGAAGCCCTGCTGGCACAGCTGGAAGGAGAAGAAAATCATGCGTAAATTTTATTCCCTGCTGGGACTTTGCAAGCGGGCCAATAAAGTGGCAGGCGGCGAAGTGGCGGCAGAGGAAGCCATACGCGGCAAAAAGGCATGTCTTGTCATTGTGGCAGGAGATGCATCGGCAAATACAAAGAAAAATTTCATAACTCTGCATCGTTTTATGAAGTTCCGATTTTGGAACTGGGAACAAAGGCAGATTTAGGCAGAGCTGTCGGCGAGGAGATCCGCGCGGTACTGGTTGTGACAGAAGCGGGATTTGCGGCAAAACTGCAGCAGCTTGCACAGACAGCAGAAAACGCAGAGTAAAGGATTTGGAATAGATGTAAGAGAAAGAAGAGGTGCGGCGAATGTCAAAAATGCGAATTTATGAACTGGCAAAGCAGTTGGGCGTAGCCAATAAAGAACTGATGGAAAAAATGAAGAGTGTAGGTATGGAAGCAAACAGCCATATGAGCATGATCGAGGAAAGCGACGCGGACAAGATCAGAAAGCTGTATCAGCCTGCACAGAAAGCGGAAGAACCCAAAAAAGAAGCTCCTAAGCAGGAAGTGAAAGAACAGCATAAGGGAAATCAGCAGAAAGAAGCTCCCAAACAGGATAACAGAAACAAGGGCGAAAACAAAAAAGCGCAGGACGGCAAGAACCTGCAGAATAATAACAATCAGAACAAAAACAACAACCAGAATAAAAACCAGAACAACAACGCCCAGAACAATCAGAATCAGGGCAAAAAAGACAAAAAAGGCAAAGGCAAAAAAGACCAGAAACCCAGAGAAAACCCTCTGGAACGCAGAAGACGTGAAATGGAAGAAGAAGCGGCGCTCTTGGCAGAACTGGAAGCGCTGGAAGCAGCTGAAAAAGCAGCAGAACCTGTAATCAAATCCATTCCTGCTTCCATCAGCGTGAAAGAACTGGCAGAAGTGCTGGGCAAAAAAGGCTCTGATCTGGTAATGGCGCTGATGAAAAAAGGTCAGATGCTGAACATCAACGCAACACTGGACTTTGACACAGCTGCTGCCATTGCGGAAGACTATAATGTCATTCTGGAACAGGAAGAAGAAAAAGATATTCTGGAAACAGTTTTCGCAGAGGAAGAAGACGACGAAAAAGATCTGAAAGAAAGACCTCCTGTTGTCGTTGTTATGGGTCACGTTGACCATGGTAAAACATCCCTTCTGGATGCTATCCGTCACAGCAACGTAACAAAAGGCGAAGCCGGCGGTATCACACAGCACATCGGTGCTTACACTGTACAGATCGACGGCAAGCCCATCACATTCCTGGATACACCCGGTCACGAAGCATTTACAGCAATGCGTATGCGTGGCGCACAGATCACAGATATTGCAATCCTGGTTGTAGCGGCAGACGACGGTGTTATGCCTCAGACAGTAGAAGCCATCAACCATGCTAAAGCAGCAGGCGTTGAAATCATCGTTGCTATCAACAAAATGGATAAACCCTCTGCAAACCCTGACCGTGTAAAACAGGAATTGGTAGAATATGGTCTGGTAGCGGAAGACTGGGGCGGTCAGACTATCTGTGTACCTGTTTCCGCAGTGACAAAAGACGGTCTGGATTCTCTGCTGGAAATGATCATTCTGGTAGCAGAAATGAAAGAACTGAAAGCAAACCCCAACAAAAACGCAAGAGGCGCTATCGTAGAAGCACAGCTGGATAAAGGCAGAGGCCCCGTTGCAACTGTACTGGTACAGAACGGTACTTTGCAGGTAGGTGACCCCATCGTTGCTGGTGCGGCTTATGGTAAGATTCGTGCGATGACCGACGATAAGGGCAGACGCGTGAAAAAAGCTGGCCCTTCCACTCCCGTGGAAATCCTGGGTCTGTCTGAAGTACCTTCCGCTGGTGACAGCTTCTATGTAGCAGAAAATGATAAACAGGCAAGACAGGTTGCTGAAAGCATCATCGCGAAGAACAGAGAAAACATGATCAAAGAAACACCACAGAAAGTATCTCTGGACGACCTGTTCTCTCAGATTCAGAGCGGTAATATGAAAGAACTGAACATCGTTGTAAAAGCAGACGTACAGGGCTCCGTAGAAGCCGTTCGTCAGAGTCTGGAAAGACTGTCCAACGAGGAAGTACGTGTACGCATCATCCACGGCGGTGTTGGCGCTATCACAGAAAGCGACGTTATGCTGGCTTCCGCATCCAACGCCATCATCATCGGCTTTAACGTACGTCCCGAACCCGCTGCAAAAGCATTTGCGGATGAAGAAAAAGTTGACGTTCGTCTGTACCGTGTCATCTATAACGCTATCGAAGACATCACAGCTGCTATGAAAGGTCTGCTGGATCCCGTATTCGAAGAACAGGTACTGGGTCATGCAGAAGTACGTCAGCTGTTCAAAGCGTCCGGTGTTGGTACTATCGCCGGCAGCTATGTAAAAGACGGTAAGTTCGTAAGAAACTGCCAGGTTCGTATCATCCGTGACGGTATCGTTGTTTACGAAGGCGATCTGGAAAGCTTGAAACGTTTCAAAGACGACGTAAAAGAAGTTGCTGCGGGCTATGAATGCGGTCTGGTATTCAAGAAGTTCAACGACGTGAAAGAAGGCGACTGGATCGAAGCCTATACCATGGTAGAAGTACCTAGATAAGCAGGTGAGAAATATATGAAGAACAATACAAGAATTTCCCGTATCAATGACGAAATCTTCAAGGAAGTTTCTCAGATTGTACGAGGAGAATTGAAAGACCCCCGCATCGGCGCTATGACCAGCGTGGTGCGTGTGGATACCACGCAGGATTTGAAATACTGCAAAGTATATGTATCTGTGCTGGGGGATGAAAACCAGAAAGCAAGCGTGATGAAAGGTCTGAAAAACGCTTCCGGTTTCATCCGCCATCTGGTGGCAGAACGTGTAAATCTGCGTCTGACACCGGAACTGATTTTCAAACTGGACGAATCTGCGGAATATGCCGTTCGTATGGAACAGCTCATGGCGCAGATTGCCAAAGACCGTGAGGAAAGAGAAGTGCAGAAGGATGCAGAATAATACAAAACAGGAAATTCTGGAAAAAATTGCACAGGCAAAGACCATTCAGATTGCAGGGCATACCAATCCCGACGGCGATGCCATTGGGGCTTGCCTTGCTTTCGGGCTGGCATTGGAAAAAGCCGGCAAAGATGTAACTGTACTGCTGGAGCATTATGCACCCAAGTATGATGTGATTCCCGGTAAGCATCTGGTGAAAGAAGCAGTGGCAAAAGCTGACCTGTTTCTGGCACTGGACTGCGGCGACGAAGGTCGTCTGGGAGCTGCGGCGGATTGGTTCCAACAGGCAGATGTGACCATCAATATTGACCACCACAGCAGCAATACTTATTACGGTCAGTATAATTATGTGGAAGGTGCATCTTCTTCCACATCTGAAATCGTATACGGTTTTCTGGAAGGAAATTACCCTGTGGATCAGAATATGGCGGCAGGGCTTTATGCTGGTCTTATTTATGATACTGGCGGCTTCCGTCATTCTTCCACATCCCCCAACACCATGCGCGTGGCAGGGGCTTTAATGGAAACAGGCATTCCTTTTACAGATATTTATAACCGCTTTTTCGACAGCCGCAGTTTTTCCGAAATGAAAATCATGGGACAGGCTCTGGAAAATGCCAAGCTGTATTTTGACGGCAAAGTGGTATGCGCTACCATCACTTCCGCCGAAATTGCTGCCTGCAACGGCACCAATAAGGAACTGGACGCCATCATCAATTACCTCAAAGGCGTGCAGGGGGCAGAAGTGGCATGTTTCCTTTATGAAAAGACAGAAACAGAAGTCAAAGCAAGCTTCCGTGGCGCTGATGGCAGAGATGTCTGTGCATTGGCACAGAAATTTGGCGGCGGCGGTCATGTGAAAGCGGCAGGCTGTACCATTGCGGCATCCATTGACAAGGCAAAAGAAATGGTGCTGGCGGAAATCGAAAAAATGCTGTAAGGAGGGAATCACTTGGACGGTATTTTGAATATCCGAAAGGAAAAGGGATTTACCTCCCATGACGTAGTGGCTGTGGTACGCCGTATTCTCCATACAAAGAAAGTAGGCCATACAGGCACCTTAGACCCTGACGCAGAAGGCGTACTGCCTGTTTGTGTAGGCAAAGCCACAAAACTGGCGGACATCATCATGGATGGAAAAAAACGTTACCGTGCCATGGTGCGGCTGGGCATCACCACCACAACGGAAGATGCGGCAGGAGAAGTGCTGGAAGAAAGAAAAGTGGATTTTGATGAGGAAAAAATCAGACAGGCAGTAGCCGGATTTGTGGGGGAACAGAAACAAATTCCGCCTATGTATTCTGCTATCAAAGTCAACGGCAAGAAATTGTATGAATTGGCGCGGGAAGGCAAGGAAATCGAGCGCAAGGCAAGAACCATTACGATTTTTGCCATCAATATCGTAAGATTTCTGCCTCCTGACCGTTTTGAAATAGATGTGGACTGCTCCAAAGGGACTTATATCCGTACCCTTTGCAGCGATATTGGCAAGGCTTTGGGCTGTGGTGCCCATATGGCAGAACTGACCCGTACCCGTACCGGCAGTTTTGCGCTGGAAGATGCCATCACGCTGGGTGAATTGCAGACAATGGCAGATGAAGGACGGCAGGAAGAAGCATTCCTGTCCATGGAAGCGGCATTGTCCGATTTCCCGAAAATCATCGTTTCTCCTAAGTCCACAAAGATGCTGTATAACGGCGGCAGAGTTTACGCCAAGTTTTATGAGGCAGAAAAAGAACTGACAGCAGGTGACATTGCTGCTGTCTTTGACAGTGAACACCATCTGGTGGGACTGTATGAAGTACGGGACGAAGAAGGCTTTTATATCAAACCATTTAAGATGTTGATTTAAAGGAGTATCGAAATGGAACATATTACAGACGGGCAGGTAGACCGCAGCAGACCCACAGCCATTACTTTGGGGAACTTTGACGGTCTGCATCTGGGTCACCGTGCCCTGATTCAACTGACAAAAGAATTTGCGGCAGAGGAAAATCTGGAAAGCGTGGTATTTTCCTTTTCTCCTCATCCCATGCTGGTATTCAAGAAAAAAGAGGATTTTGCACTGATTATGGCGCCCTCTGAAAAGCTGTTTACCATGGAGCAGATGGGCGTGGATACTTATATCGAATATCCTTTTGACGAGGAATTCGCTTCCATGTCTGCCAATGACTTTGCTGTAAAGCTGCTTTTTGAGCGCATGAAATGCAAAGTGCTGGTGGTAGGGGAAAACTATCATTTCGGCAGCAATCGGGCAGGCAATTATGAAATGCTGCGTCGTTTGGGGGAAGAACACGGCGTGAAAGTCATTGCGGTGCCTTCTGTGCAGTACGAAGGCGAACGGGTCAGCAGTTCCCGTATCCGTCAGTGCCTCATTGATAAGGATCTGGAAAGCGCCAATAGCATGCTGACAGTGCCTTATTTCATTCTGGGTACTGTGAAAGAAGGGAAAAAACTGGGCCGCACCATCGGTTTCCCTACTGTGAATATCGAAGCCCATCCCTTGAAGCTGTTCCCTCCCAATGGGGTGTATGCCACAAAAACACTGTATGAAGGCAAGTATTATTACGGTGTTACCAATATCGGTAAAAACCCTACGGTAAATGGAACACAGAAGATTGTGGAAACCTATCTGTTTGACTTCAACAAAATGATCTATGGCGAAGAACTGCAGATTTTCTTCTATAAATTCCTGCGTAGTGAAAAGAAATTTGAAAGCGTAGACGAATTGCAGGCGCAGATCGCCGTAAATGCGGAACAGACCAGAGCATATTTTGCTTCTGCGGAATATGAACACTGGAAAGCGGAAGAAGAAAAATAATCACATACGGGCAGATAAAATGATATGAGGTAACATCATGTTAGAGAATAAAAGAACACGGGCCCATCTGCTGCTGCTTCTGACAGCCATCATTTGGGGGAGCGCCTTCGTTTTTCAGAAATTTGCCACAGAGGAACTTTCTGGCTGGTTTATCACAGCGGCAAGATTTACCATTGCGGCAGTGGTGCTTTGGGTCATTACCTACAAAAAATGGGGCAGACTGGATAAGGGGTATTTGCTTGGCGGTATCATCACAGGCTTAACAATGGGGACAGCTACGGCTGTACAGACCGTTGCCTTGACTATGGGTACCACACCGGGAAAAAGTGCCTTTTTGACGGCAGTTTACTGCGTGATTGTACCATTTTTCTATTGGTTCGTTTCCAAGGAACGTCCCCAGCGCAATCATGTCATTGCGGCAGTCATTTGTCTGGCGGGGATCGGCCTGATTTCCCTCAATGGGGATATGTCCATGCTGCCGGGGGATGTGGTGACACTGGTCTGCGGCGTCATTTACGCTTGTGACTTGACAGCAGTGGCGTGGTTTTCCAAGGGAAGAGATCCCATTCTGCTGACCACCATGCAGATTACATTCTCTGCGGTGATTGGCTGGATTGGTACGATCCTGACAAACGGCATGCCGGAGGCAGTTTCCATGGGCGCCATGGGAAATGTCATGTATCTGGCACTGCTTTCCACAGCCCTTTGCCTGTTCCTTCAGGCTTATGGCTTGAAGCATACAGACGCGGCAGTGGGTACCATCTTGTTGAGCCTGGAATCCGTTTTCGGGGTTATTTTCTCTGTACTGCTGTACCATGAAGAAGTAACACCCAGAATGGCAGTGGGCTTTGCGGTGGTGTTTGTAGCGGTGCTGATGTCACAGTTCCGTTATGAACCAAAGAAAAAGACGGAAAAATCAGCTCAAACCAGCTGAAAAAAACGAAAAAAATCGCAAGAAATCAAGCCTTTGCTCTTGCAAAGGGCCATATAGTATGATAAAATGAGAACGCTGTAAAACCAGGACTCAGTGACAGGACGCTCCGACCTTCACTTAGTTCTCGGGGTTGCAAGAAAAAATATTTTTAAGGAGGCCAAAAATCATGGCAACAATCAACAAACAGGAAATTATCGCAAAATACGGCAGAACACCTAACGACACAGGTTCTCCCGAAGTACAGATCGCTCTGCTGACAGCAAGAATCACTCTGCTGACAGACCACCTGAAAAGCCACAAGAAAGATCACCACTCCAGACGTGGTCTGCTGAAAATGGTTGGTCAGAGAAGAGGTCTGCTGAACTACCTGAAAGAACTGGATATCGAAAGATATCGTACAATCATTGCAGAACTGGGTCTGAGAAAGTAAGACACAAACCAAAAGATCAGGAAAAGAGAGGACATTTTTCCTCTCTTTTCTTCTATCAAACAAAAACAAAGAAGGTTGCACTATAGATTTCCAACTTTGCAAATATGGCCGACCATGTTTTTGAAGTTGAAGATCTATGGTGCAGGAGAAAAACAGACAGAAAAGGAGAATGAACATGTTTAGAACCTATTCCATGGAACTGGCAGGCAGAACACTGACTGCTGAAATCGGCAGAGTAGCGGAACAGGCCAACGGCGCAGTACTGCTGCGTTACGGCGAAACCACTGTACTGGTTACCGCAACTGCATCTGAAAAGCCCAGAGACGGTATCGACTTCTTCCCTCTGAGCATTGATTACGAAGAAAGACTGTATTCCGTAGGTAAAATCCCTGGCGGTTTCATCAAAAGAGAAGGCAGACCTTCCGAAAAAGCAATCCTGACAGCAAGATGTATCGATAGACCTCTGCGTCCTCTGTTCCCTAAGGATTACAGAAACGACGTAGCTATCGTTGCAACAGTAATGTCCGTAGATCAGGACTGCTCTCCTGAAGTTGTAGCGATGATCGGCGCATCTCTGGCGCTGAACATTTCCGATATTCCTTTCACAGATCCCGTTTCTTCCGTAAGCATCGGTTATGTGGATGGCGAACTGGTGGTAAACCCCACAGCAGAACAGAGAGAAAAAACAAGACTGACACTGACAGTATCTTCCAAAGAAGATAAAGTTATGATGATCGAAGCAGGCGCAGACGAAATCCCTGACGCACTGATGATGGAAGCCATCCATCTGGCATTCGACACCAACCTGGAAGTAGTGAAATTCATTCAGGAAATCACAGCAAAAGAAGGTAAGGAAAAAGCTCCTTACACAGAACATGTGATTCCCGAAGATGCTTACAAACTGGTAACAGAATATATCACAGACGCAAGAATGGAAGAAGCTGTTTTTGCAGAACTGAAACAGGACCGTGACGCAAAGATCAAAGTCATCACAGAAGAAGTTCTGGAACAGCTGACAGAAGCTCTGACAGAAATTTCCGAAGAAGATACAGACATTGCGGCTCTGGTAGACGAAATCATCTACAAATTCGAAAAAATGACTGTTAGAAGAATGATTCTGAGAGAACACAAACGTCCCGACGGCCGTGGTATCGAAGAAATCAGACCTCTGAGCGCAGAAGTAGACGTACTGCCTCGCGTTCATGGTTCCGCTCTGTTCTCCAGAGGACAGACACAGGCTCTGACAGTAACCACACTGGGCGCTATCAGCGAAGGTCAGCGTCTGGATGGTCTGGATGCAAACGAAACAGGCAAACGCTACATTCACCACTATAACTTCCCCGGTTTCTCCGTAGGTGAAGCAAAAACTTCCAGAGGCCCCGGCAGACGTGAAATCGGCCACGGCGCACTGGGTGAAAGAGCACTGTTGCCCGTTATCCCCAGCGAAGAAGAATTCCCTTATGCAATCCGTCTGGTTTCCGATATCCTGAGCTCCAACGGTTCCACATCTCAGGCTTCCATCTGCGGTTCCACACTGTCCCTGATGGCAGCAGGCGTACCTATCAAACGTCCCGTTGCTGGTATTTCCGTTGGTCTGGTAACAGGCGACACAGATGATGACTTTATCGAAATCACAGACATCCAGGGTGTAGAAGACTTCTTCGGTGATATGGACTTTAAAGTAGCTGGTACTTCCGAAGGTATCACAGCCATCCAGATGGATATGAAGATCAAAGGTCTGACATTCGAAATGATCGAACAGGCTTTTGCACAGACAGGCAGAGCAAGAGAATATATCCTCAACGAAGTTATGCTGAAAGCTATTGCAGAACCCAGAAAAGAACTGTCCAAATATGCACCTAAGATCGCAACTATGCAGATCGACGTGGATAAGATTGCGGAAGTTATCGGTACAAGAGGCAAAGTTATCAAAAAGATTATCGAAGAAACAAATTGTGAAATCGATACAGAAGATGATGGCAAGATCTTCATCAAAGGTACAGATCCCGCAGACATGCAGCGTGCTATGGATATGATCAACGCCATTGTCAGCGATCCCGAACCCGGTAAGATCTACAAAGGCACCATCACAAGACTGATGACATTTGGCGCTTTCGTAGAAATCGCACCTGGCAAAGAAGGTCTGGTTCACATCTCCAAGATGGCAAACAAGAGAGTTGCAAAAGTAGAAGACGTTGTAGCACCTGGCGATGAAGTTATGGTAAAACTGACAGAAATCGACAAACAGGGCAGACTGAACTTCTCCATGAAAGACGCTCTGGTACAGGACGAAACTCCTGATTCTGAAAAAAGCGTTCTGGAAAGATATTAATTTGCAATAACATAAAAATAAAAATGGATAAAGCAGAGAATCTCTGTTTTATCCATTTTTTTGAAAAGATTCGTATGTTGCGGGATCAAATGAAGTCGGGAGCATCTGGATGTTCGATCAAATAGATGTCATGAAGATTGCCATTGAGTGTAGGCGAATCCAGCATTTTTTCAAACAGATATGTTTCACCGGAAATGACCAGAGAAAATGTACCGTTTTTTATGGTGATTTCCTGTTGCCCTAATGTTTCGCTTTCCAGAAGATAATGTCCATAGGTTTTCAGTGTGTAGGTGCCGGATTCATATATCCCTCTGTCCATGTCATAATCGCCGGTATCCGTATCTCGGAAGACAGATTCGTTTTCGTAGAGGTAGAATACTCCGCTTTCTTCTCTTGCCGCAAAATAATATTCTCCTTTTTCTGTATGGCAGGAATAAGTGCCAGTAATCAGAGGCTCAGGTGTTTTGTATAGATGATAGATTCCATAGACAAAAAGCACCGCAATGACTGCCAATAAAATTTTTTTAATCATCATCATCCCCCCATTTGTAAGATGTTCTATGCCGCAGTTGTATAGTTTCATGGTAGCAGATTTAGAATCAGACAACAATGTCCATCATTACGAAAAAACAGAGGGTTTGTGGGAACAATAGACGAATTCGCAGAAAAAATTGCCAAGAAGATTGCACAGGAAAGCCGATTTTGCTATGCTATAAAGATAGAAACATGTATGGTATTCTGAAAATGGAATACCCTAATGAGAAAAACAGGCAGGAGAAGAATGATGCTGACCATAGAAAAATTGGAAAACGGAATACAAGTGGTGCTGGAGGAAATTGGCTATGTCCGCAGCATTTCCTTTGGTATCTGGGTAAAAAACGGAACGAGAAACGAGCGCCCCGAGGAAAACGGCATTTCCCATTATATTGAACATATGATGTTCAAGGGAACGGAAAACCGCTCTGCAAGGCAGATTGCAGAGGAAATGGACGCACTTGGCGGACAGATCAACGCTTATACCACAAAAGAATATACTTGTTATCATACCCGTGTGCTGGACAAGCATGTGAAACAGGCCATGGAAGTTATGAGCGATATGCTCCTTCATCCGGCTTTTTCGCAGGAAGAAGTGGATAAGGAACGAAACGTCATTACAGAAGAAATCTATATGTATGATGATGCGCCTGAGGAACTGGTTCACGACTGTTTGCAGGACAGCATTTGGAGAGAAAGCAGTTTAGGCATGCCCATACTGGGAACAGAAGAAACCATTGCCAATCTGGATGCGGCAAAAATCCGCGCTTATTATGAAAAGAATTATCATACAGAAAATATGGTGCTTTCTGTGGCAGGAAACTTCAAACGGGAAGAAATGCTGGTACTTTTGAACCATTACTTTGGCAGATGGCAGGCAAAGGCGCCGTATTGTCCTTTGGAAACAAAGGCTTCTTATCACCAGTCATGGATTCAGAAGAAAAAAGATGTGGAACAGCTCCATACTTGTATCGCCTTTGAAGGGCTGGAACGGGAACATCCCCTGAAATACGCCATGGCAATTTTCAATACAGTTTTTGGCGGCGGCATGAGTTCCCGTCTATTCCAGAAAATCCGTGAGGAACAGGGATTGACTTATTCCATTTACAGCTATACCACTGCTTTTGCGGATACGGGACTTTTTTTCCATTTACGCCAGCATGAACCCCTCTCAGGCAGAGGCGGTATATAAAGGCATTGCGGCAGAAATTGCGGCAGTACGGAAAGAAGGTATTTCCGAAAAAATACTGAATGTGACAAAAGAACAGATGATCAGCAATTTCATCATCGGTTCTGAAAGCACATTGAACCGTATGACAGCGGCAGGTTCCGCCATGCTTTTGCGGGGCAAAGTGCAGGAAATGGAAGAAGTCATTGAAAAATAGAAGCGGTGACGCAGAAAGATTTGGCAGATGTTGCGGAACTGGTTTTTGCAAAGCCCCAAATGAGCTATTCCGCTGTGGGAAATCTCAAAGGGGTAGATTTTGCCAATACAGTTGAAAAACTTTTTTCATAAAATTGAAAAGACAAGGGATACTATGGATACAGATATATCTGTTGATCATACCATTAGGAGGTCAAAAGCATGAAAACAGGGAATTATATTGCTTTGACACTTGTCATCATCGGTGCGCTGAACTGGGGCCTCATCGGATTTTTCGGATTCGATTTGGTAACGACTATTTTCGGCGGTTCCATGTTCTGGCTGGCGCGTGTGATCTTCGCGCTGGTAGGTCTGGCAGGGCTTTGGTCTCTGCGGCTTTACAGCGCAGTGGCGCAGGAACGGGAAATGGTACCGACGACCCATGGACAGCACTAAGAACACAGGCGGTATTTTCTACCGCCATTACATAACAAGGAGGATACAGCATGCGTTTTACAAAAATGGAAGGCTGCGGCAACGATTATATTTATATCAACGGTTTTGAGGAAGAAGTGAAATATCCCGATATGCTGGCGGTGGCTATGAGCGAGCGTCATTTCGGTGTAGGTGCCGACGGGCTGGTATTGATTCTGCCTTCTGAAGTGGCGGACTTCCGTATGCGGATGTTCAATATGGACGGTTCCGAAGGGGAAATGTGCGGCAACGCTGTCCGCTGCATCGGCAAATATGTTTATGAACGGGGAATGACCACAAAGAACGTTATCACACTGGAAACATTGGGCGGCATCAAAACATTGCAGTTACATATTCAGAACGACATCGTCATTGCTGTCACAGCAGATATGGGGGAACCCATTCTGGAAGCAGCACAGATTCCTGTTATCAGCGACAAAATGCCTGTTATCGGGGAAAAATTGCAGATTTTGGACAAGACCTTTGATGTGACCTGCGTTTCCATGGGAAATCCTCATGGGGTTATTTTTGTAGATGATACAGAACATTTTGAAGTGGAAAAATACGGCAAAGTGGCAGAAGTCCATCCCATGTTCCCCAAAAAGGCAAATATCGAGTTTGCCCATGTCATTGACCGCACCCACATGAGTATGCGTGTTTGGGAGAGAGGCAGCGGCGAAACAATGGCTTGCGGTACAGGGGCATCTGCGACACTGGTGGCAGCGGTGCTCAACGGATTGTGTGACAGAAAAGTGCGTATCCAGCTTTTGGGTGGCACTTTGGAAATCGAATGGAGAGAATCCGACAACCATGTTTATATGACAGGTCCCGCCAGATTCTCTTTTGACGGCGTATGGCTGCGGTAAGAAAGCAGAGAGGAGTAAGACATGGCAAAAGAATTGCATGAAAATAAAGATACGGAAGAAAGATTGATATTGGTAGGCATTGAGCTGGAGGACAAGGACAGTCCTTCCGCTATGGCAGTGGAAGCTTGTCTGGATGAGCTGGAAGAACTGGTAAATACAGCAGGGGCAACAGCTGTTGCCCGTACCATCCAGCGGAGAGAAAAGGTACATCCTGCCCATTATCTGGGAAAAGGCAAAATCGAAGAACTGAAAATGATGATTCATACATACGATGCCACAGGCATTGTCTGCGACGATGAACTTTCTCCGGCACAACTGAAAAATCTGGAAAAAATGCTGGAAACGAAGGTTATGGATAGAACCATCGTTATTCTGGATATTTTTGCCGGACGGGCTATTTCTGGCGAAGGTAAAATTCAGGTAGAATTGGCACAGCTGAAATACCGCATGTCCCGTCTGACTGGTATGGGTGCATCCATGTCCCGTCTGGGTGGCGGTATCGGTACCAGAGGCCCTGGGGAAAAGAAGCTGGAAACAGACCGCCGTCATATTAAAGAACGGATTGCGGAACTGAATCGGGATTTGAAAGAAATCCAGACTCATCGGGAACTGCTCCGCAGTCAGCGCAGCAAAAAAGGTACGCCCGTGGTTTCTCTGGTAGGTTATACCAATGCGGGAAAATCTACTACATTGAATGTACTGACACAGGCAGGCGTATTGGCGGAGGATAAACTTTTTGCCACACTGGATACTACCACAAGAAAAGTAGAACTGCCAGGGGGTTCTGAAATTTTGCTGACAGATACGGTAGGTTTCATCCAGAAACTGCCTCACCATCTGATTCAGGCATTCCGTGCCACACTGGAAGAATTGAAATATGCGGATATTCTCCTGCATGTGGTGGATGCGTCCAATCCAAACAGAGAAGAACAGATGCGTGTGGTATATGACACCCTGAGAGGTCTGGGATGCGAAGATACACCTGTCATTACTGTTTATAACAAAATGGACAGAGAAGTGGAACTGCCTTTGCCTATGGACAGAATGGCAAGGGAAATCGTACAGATTTCCGCAGGAAAACAGATGGGGCTGGAACAGATGCTGGCAACCATCGAAAAACTGCTGAAAAGCTTCCGTAAGTCTATGACGGTGCTGCTGCCTTACACAGAAGGTGCTTTGACAGGTTGGGTACATGGCAGATGTGAAATCATTCGGGAAGAACATACAGCAGAAGGGGTATTGCTGGAGGTTTACGTGGATGAGGAAGCGGCAAACAGACTGAAATCTTTTGCGGTAGAGGCATAAAGAACCTTTGGAAAAGGGGAATTTGTATGAAAAGAAAGGGATTACTGCTGTTCGGGCTGCTTTTAGGGCTGACAGCCTGTGGACAGGAAACGCCACAAGTGGATGAAAATACCTTGGCAATGGCTTATGAAAACCGATTGCTTATGGTGAATGATACCTTATATTATGGTACAGACCAGACAGGCCCTATGGGGGATTCCGAAGCGGTTGGAGGAGAAATCACATCGGAAACAAGCGAAGGCGCTGTACCAACGGAAAATGGACAATCCAACTTTTGCTGTGTGGGGAATGCTTACACCATAGGGAAAGAAACCATCATGGTACAAATTGGGGAAGAATGGTTTGTGTTTGCAACAGCAGAAGCTTTGTCGGATGTCATGGAGCAAGAAAGTCCATGGAGTGCGGAAAATCCCTATAAAAATCGATTGCTTATGGTGAATGATACCTTATACTATGGCACAGACCAGACAGGCCCTATGGGGGATTCTGAAGCGGTTGCGGGAGAAATCATGTCAGAAACATCCGAAGGCGCTGTACCAACGGAAAATGGACAATCCAACTTTGGTTGTGTAGGGAATGCCTACACCATAGGGGAAGAAACTATCATGGTGCAGATTGATGAAGAATGGTACATATTTGAAAAAGCATGACATATAAAAAGATGGCAGACATAAAAGTCTGCCATCTTTTTATTTCTTACTTCAAAATCTGAATTTCAAAGTCTGTGCCTGCCGCGTGCTTTTCCAGCAGTTCTTTGGATAGTTCCAGCAGAGATTCCAATTCCTGACCACCATTGAAAGTGTAGTACACCAGCAGGATTTCTTTGGTGTCGTCGGTAATCATGGCACGAGTGTTGTCGCTGGTGGGATTGCCGAAGGGGCCTACTTCATCGAAGAGGGCAGGAAGGAATTCAATATTCAGCACATCTTTGCCGATGCCCTGGTAAGCGGTGCCTTCGGGGGCACGTTTCCAGGTGATGCCGCCAGTAACATGTGCCAGATCATAAGTCCCCATGGAATAGCCGGACAATATAGAAAGGTAGTTATTGATGTCCACCACGTTATTGATGTAGTAAAGTCCACGTTCTTTGGCAATTCTGCGGCACATGGCTTCGCAGGAATTGCGGTAGCGGTTGGGTTCTTTGCCCAGAGCCTTGTATGCTTTGCGGGTGGACTGAATATAGTCCCGTTTGTTTGCCTGAGACAGTTCTACTTCAGATAATTCCGCAATCTTACTGTTGAGCAGCGCAAGAAATTCTTCATCATCGGGATGAACAGAAACTTTGCACTGCAAAAGCCCCAGTACCGCTTCGGGACAACGTTCTTTGATGCTTTCGTCTATGGTAACAGAAATCATGTCATATCGCTCCTTTTTCTTTTTATAACAACATACTGCATTTTCTTTCGTCACTTGTCAAGCAAAAACGAAAACGGCTGTTGAAATTTTGACAAAAAACAGGTATGATACAGAAGGAAAGGAGCGTGCAGAAATGGATGAATTGAGAATGATCGTTTCCTGCATCGAATATTACAGTTATGCAAAAAACATTCCCGGCAACAAGGTTTTTGAAGCCTTTGACAAAAATGGCGTGATCCAGCTGTTGCAGGATACCAGAAACCAGTTCCCGGAAATGGATACCTCTTTTTACATCGGCATGATCGACGGGATGATGGCGCTGGAAAGAGATGCGGAAGAAGATACTTATGGGCATTATGAAGAAAGAACAGAACTGCTCATTGATGTCATCGGTCGGATCGCAAAGGCACACCGTATGGACGCTGCGGAAGCATGTCGTCTGTACTATGGCACAAAGATCGCGGCAACTGTTGCGGAAGACAGCACAGGATATTACAAAAAATCCGCAGAAGAAATTTTTGAAGCGGCAGAAAAAGAATGATAAAAAGATGAAAAGGGAACCGTTCCAAGGTTCCTTTTTTCATGGTGTGAAAACGCGGAGGAAGATATGAAAATCATGGAAGTGCAGGAAAGAACGCCCATGCTGATAGAACAGCTGCTGGCAGTGTGGGAGGATTCTGTCAGAGCAACCCATTTGTTTTTGTCCGATGAGGAAATAAGCAGCATTAAGCCTTATGTGCCGCAGGCCATAGAAGAGGTGGCGCGTTTGTATATGGCAACAGAAGCAGGACAGCCTGTGGCGTTTATGGGAACAGAAAACGGGTCTTTGGAAATGCTTTTCATTGCGTCTGCGGAACGCGGAAAAGGATTGGGAAAACAATTGTTGGAACGGGCTGAGCGTGATGAAAAGGTAGAACGGGTAACAGTCAATGAGCAAAATCCACAGGCCATTGGTTTTTATGAGCATATGGGATTTTCTGTTTACAAAAGAACTGATTTGGATGAGCAGGGGAATCCGTACCCCCTTTTGTATATGCGCCGCTGAGAAAAAACGGCAAAAAGAAAAACCCCTGTCCAATCTTTGGAATCAGGGGTTTTTTGCAATAAAAATGCCGCAAACCAGATGTCTGCGGCGGGTCTATCGGTGTGACAGGATTTGAACCTGCGGCCTCTACGTCCCGAACGTAGCGCTCTACCAAACTGAGCCACACACCGATACACAACACTAATATTTTGCGCTATTTTTATAAAATTGTCAAGATGAAAATAAATTTTTTTGCCCCAGAAAGCGAAATCTGTCCTTTTTACTGCCCATTTGCGAAAGAAACCATAGAAAGTTACTGGATTTTCCATGTTTCTTATGGTATACTGTAATGCGAAACAGGCGAACGGGGGTGAGCAGGTGAACTCATTTGAAATGCTCTATATGGCATATTATGACAGAGTATATGCTTTTTGCACCGTCTGTGCGGGGATCGCGCCTTGGCGGAAGACCTGGCTCAGGAAACATTTTTGCAGGCATATACGTCCTTTCACCGTTTTCGCGGAGAGTGCGAAGTTTTTACCTGGCTGGCATCCATCGGAAAGCATGTTTATTTCAAATATCTCAAACGCAACAAACTGCATCTGGACTCTGCTAATCTGGATCTGGTAGTTCATACCTATTATATGCAGAATGCAGACCCGGAAGAATATGTCCATAAGAAATATGTGGAAAAAGCAGTCCGCGCCATGGTAAAGGAAATTCCGAAGAAATACCGGGATGTGGTGCTGCTGCGGATCTATGCGGAACTGCCCTTTTCTCAGATCGCTCTGGCGCTGAAGATCAGTGAAAATTCCGCAAAGGTGATTTTTTCCGTGCGAAGAAAAAAATGATGGAGGTGTTGAAAGATGAATTTGCCGTGTGAAATCGTCATGGACTTGGTAGCCCTGTATCAGGATGGGCTGGCAAATCCTGTGACAAAAAGCAGTGTAGCGGCGCATTTGCGGACTTGTCCCGATTGCCGCCAGTATTACAAGCAGTATCACAGATTTTCTCAAAGACCCTCCAATTTGGGACAGATCCTTCGGAAAATGCAGCAGAACAGGAGTTTTGCCGACTGGCGGAAAAAATGCGCCATAGAAGAATGCTCATTGGTATTGGATTTTTTTCCTATGTATGTGCTTCCTGGTGCCTGTTGGTGATGCTGTGGATGCGGATGAGAAAAAGAGGCTGACGGGGGAACAAAGGGGCTTTTTACTACGATAGAAAAGTCAGTTTCCTTTTTGTTTGGAAAAAAAGTGCAAAAAAATATCAATTTCCTGTAACCTTTTTGCCGAAACGGGGACTAAATATCGTAAGCACAAAAGAATGCGTAAAGCAGGAGGAAAGAAGAATGAGTTTTTCGATATTGGGAACGGGCATGTATGTGCCTCCCAGAGTGGTAACCAATGATGATATGTCTAAAATCGTAGATACAAACGATGAATGGATCATGCAGCGCGTGGGCGTAAGAGAACGTCACGTCAGCACAAATGAAACGGCGGCAGACATGGGCGCCAAAGCAGCACTGGCAGCACTGGAAAACAGTGGTGTGAAAAAGAGGAAATCGATCTGATCCTGGCAGCCAGTGTCAGCGGGGAATCCATTTCTCCTTCTGTTTCCTGTATGATTCAGAATATTTTGGGTCTGGACTGTATGACCATGGACATCAACGCGGCATGCTCCGCTTTTGTTTTCACACTGGAAACAGCTGCAGGATTTTTTGCCAGAGGCAAGGTGAAAAAAGTCCTTGTCATTGGCGCAGAAAGATTGAGCCGTATTGTGGACTGGGAAGACAGAAGCACCTGTGTTATTTTTGGTGACGGCGCAGGGGCAGTGGTTCTGGGTGAAGGTGACAATTACCTTGACTCTGTATTCCATGTAAAGGGCGGCGATAATGTCATTGACATTCCGCAGCTCATCGGGAAATCTCCTTTCTATGAAGGAGAACAGAAAAAACCTTATATCCATATGCGTGGACAGGATACATTCAAGTTTGCTGTAAACGCCATCTGTCATGACACAAAACATCTGCTCAAGCAGAATGGTCTGACATTTGAGGACATTAAGTACATCGTACCACATCAGGCAAATCAGCGTATCATTGACTTTGCAAGTGTGATGCTGAAAGTGCCTAAGGAGAAATTTTATGTGAATATTGACCGTTATGGCAATACTTCCTCTGCAAGTATCCCCATTGCGCTGGATGAAATGAATCGCAAGGGTATGCTGCAGAAAGGCGATCTGTTGCTGCTGCCTGCATTTGGCGGCGGTCTGGCAAGTGCAGCCTGCATTGTAAGATGGTAATGAGCCAAAAAGGCATCATATACAAGTCCGCATCATGCGGAAATATTGGGGACAGCTTGCTGCCCTGAACAAGACGAAATCATTTTTTTAAAGAAGAAAAGGAGAATGCATCATGGTATTTGAAAAAATCGCAGCACTGTTGGCAGAAAAATTGGAATGTGAAGTTTCCACAATCACAATGGAAACAAAATTTGCTGATCTGGGGATCGACTCTCTGGACGTTATGGAACTGCTCATGAGCCTGGAAGAAGAACTGGGCACAGAAATCGAAATGGGCGACAACAAAGTAGAAACTGTTGCTGATCTGGTAGCAATGATCGAAAGCAAACAGAACTAATTGGAGGGAAAGAAATGATTGTTTCACCGATTTGCGAAATGATAGGCATTGAATACCCCATCTTCCAGGGGGGCATGGCTTGGATTGCAGATGGTAAACTGGCAGCAGCCGTTTCCAATGGCGGCGGTCTGGGCATTATCTCTGCCATGAACGCAGGCGGCGACTACCTGCGTGAACAGATTCGTATTGCCAGAGAACTGACAGACAAACCTTTTGGCGTGAATATCATGCTGATGAGCCCTCATGTGGATGAAGTGGCAAAAATCGTGGCTGAAGAAAAGGTAGCGGTCGTTACCACAGGCGCGGGCATGCCTAAAAAATACATGGGAATGTGGAAGGAAGCAAACATCACTGTGATTCCTGTTGTTGCATCTGTTGCAGCAGCAAAAATGATGGAAAAAGCAGGGGCTTCCGCTGTTATCGCAGAAGGTGGCGAATCCGGTGGGCATATCGGGGAAATGACAACAATGCCTCTGGTGCCTCAGGTATGCGACGCTGTGAACATTCCTGTACTGGCAGCAGGCGGCATCGGTGACGGACGCGGTATGGCAGCGGCTTTCATGCTGGGCGCAGTAGGCGTACAGATGGGGACTCGTTTCCTGCTGGCGGAAGAATGCGGTGTGCATCAGAACTACAAAGACATGGTTCTCAAAGCAACTGACATCTCCACCGTTACCACAGGCAGACGTTTTGGCGGCAACACTTGCCGTTGTCTGAAAAATCCTTTCAGCCGTGAATTCCTGAAAGTGGAATTTGCACCCGAAACAACAGCGGAAGATGTGGCAGAGCTGGGGGTTGGCGCACTGCGTAAAGCAGCCGTAGAAGGCGATACAAAAGCCGGCTGCTTCCTGGCAGGTCAGATTTCCGGTATGGTGAAAAAGAACAGCCCGCAGCGGAAATCGTGAAAGAAATCGCGACCGAAGCGGAAGAACTGCTGAAAGGAGCTGCAAAATGGGTAAAATAGCCTTTGTCTTTTCAGGGCAGGGCGCGCAGAAGGCCGGTATGGGCAAGGACTTTTACGAAAACAACGCAAGCGTAAAAGAACTGTTTGCTCGGGCGGAGGAAATCCGCCCCGGCACTTTGCAGCAGTGCTTTGAAGGTACAGCCGAAGAATTGAAGATCACAGAAAATACACAGCCCTGCCTGTATCTGGCAGACATTGCAGCAGCAATGGCTCTGCGGGAAGAAGGCATTGTGCCTGAGGCTGTGGCAGGTTTTTCTTTGGGGGAAATCCCCGCATTGGCTTTTGCAGGCGCATACAGCCCTGAAGATGGGTTCCGTTTGGCTTGCGCGAGAGGGGCAGCCATGGGGAAAGCCGCAAAAGAACATCCCGCATCTATGGTAGCGGTGATGAAAATGGAAAATGAACAGGTGGAAGCACTGGCGGAAAAATACCCCAATGTGTTCCCTGTAAACTACAACGGCCCCGGTCAGCTGGTTGTTGCCGGGAAAAAAGATGAACTCGACAGTTTCGGAAAAGATGTAAAGGAAGCTGGCGGCAGATGTCTGCCCGTAGCCGTAGGCGGCGGTTTCCATTCTCCTTTTATGGATGAAGCATCTAAGGAATTTGCAGAAGCACTGAAGGCTGTGGATGTAAAACAGCCCGAAATGACTGTATATTCCAACTACACAACAAAACCTTACACAGCAGAAGTAAGGGATCTGATGGAAAAACAGATCAACCATTCCCTGCGTTGGCAGGAAAGTATTGAAAATATGGCGGCAGACGGCTTTGATACTTTCATTGAAGTGGGCGTTGGCACCACACTGAAGAAACTCATCAGCCGCATTCTTCCTGACAGCAAAGTGTATGCTGTTTCCAACATGGAAGAAGCTCGCCAGGTAGCAGAGGAGGTACGCTAAGATATGTTGAAAGGAAAAACAGCCATTGTTACAGGCGGTTCCCGTGGTATCGGTGCGGCCATTTGTAAAAGATTCGCAGAACAGGGTGCGAACATCGCGCTGCTGTATGCAGGCAATACCCAGAAAGCAGAAGAAACAAAAGCAGCTCTGCAGGAAATGGGTGTAAAGGCAGAAGCTTACCAGTGCAACGTGGCGGACGCGGAACAGGTTGCCGCAGTCTGCAAACAGATCATCAAAGATTTCGGCGGCGCCGATATTCTGGTAAACAATGCCGGTATTACCAAGGACAAACTGGTGCCTATGATGAAGGTTCCCGACTTCGACAGCGTTGTGGATACCAATCTGAAAGGCGCTTTCTATATGATCAAGCAGCTTTACCCTGTTTTCATGAAACAGAAAAGCGGCAAGATTATCAATATCAGCTCTGTATCTGGTCTGATGGGTAACCCCGGTCAGACAAACTACTCCGCTTCCAAGGCGGGGCTTATTGGGCTGACAAAATCTGTTGCAAAAGAACTGGCTAGCCGCAATGTGAACTGCAATGCAATTGCACCCGGTTTTGTAGCAACAGATATGACAGAAAATCTGTCTGAAAACAACGCATTAGTCGATCATATTCCAATGAAAAGATTTGCGCAGCCCGAAGACATTGCAAACCTTGCGCTGTTTTTGGCAAGCGACCAGTCCGATTATATCACTGGCGAAGTGATCCGCATCGACGGCGGTCTGGCCATGTAGGAGGTACTTTATGAAAAGAGTCGTAGTAACAGGTTTGGGTGCGGTAACCCCCATCGGCAACAATGTGGCTGATTTCTGGGAAGGTCTGAAAACAGGCAAAAACGGCATCGGTATGATCACCCGTTTTGACGTATCCGAATCCAAATATAAACTGGCAGCAGAAGTAAAGGATTTCGATCCTCTGTGCTGCATGGATAAACTGTCCGCAAAGAAGTTGGACCGTTTTACACAGTATGCGTTGGCATCTGCGGCAGAAGCCATGGCTGACAGCGAACTGGAAGGCAAAATCGCCCCTGAAGAACTGGGCGTATACTTTGGCAGCGGTATCGGTGGCTTTGAAACATTTGGAGAATCCTATAAAGCGCTGGAAGAAAAAGGCCCCAGACGTGTTTCTCCTCTGTTCATCCCTAAAATGATCAGCAATATCGCAGCTGGCAACATTGCCATCAAATATCATGCACAGGGTCCCTGTGTTTCCATGACAACCGCATGTGCTACCGGTACTACATGTATCGGCGAAGCATATCGTGCGATCCGTCACGGTTACACAACAGCGGCTATCTGCGGCGGCAGTGAAGCAGCCATCACCAATTTGGCAGTGGCAGGCTTTGGCGCATGTATGGCACTAAGCCCTTCTGAAGATCCCAATGCAGCATCTCTGCCTTTCGACAAACGCCGCGGCGGTTTTGTCATGGGCGAAGGCGCAGGCACACTGATCCTGGAAGAATATGAACACGCAAAAGCAAGAGGCGCGAAGATTTATGCGGAAGTATGCGGCTATGGTTCCACCTGTGACGCACATCATGTAACAGCTCCCGATGAAACAGCAGTAGCCAGCGCAAGAGCGATCAAAGAAGCTATGGCTGAACTGGAAGGCGTTCCCGCAGAAAAAATCTACATCAATGCCCATGGTACAGGTACAGCCTTGAACGATAAAACAGAAACAAATGCCATCCGTAAGGCTCTGGGCGAAGAAGACGCGCAGAAAGTACATATCAGCTCTACAAAATCCATGACAGGTCATATGCTGGGTGCAGCAGGTGCAGCAGAAGCTATCGCTGCAATCTGTGCCATGAACAACTCTCTGGTACCTCCCACCATCAACCTGCAGGAACAGGATGAAGTTTGTGATCTGCACTATACACCCAATGTAGCGGAGGAAGCGGAACTGGAAGCAGTTCTGTCCACTTCTCTGGGCTTTGGCGGTCACAATGCCTGCATCGCATTTAGAAAATTCAAAGGGTGAGATAGATGGAAACAACAAAGATTGCCGAATTAGCAAAAATTTTGAAAGATAACGGTTTGACCAAACTGGATTTGACAGAAGGCGACAACAGACTGGTGCTGGAAGCGGTTTCTGCTCCTGTGGCACCTGCTGTGGTAATGCCTGCGGCAGTTCCTGTGGAAGCTGTTCCTGTTGCGGCGGCTGAAGCACCTGCGGCAGCTCCCGAAGCTCCCGAAGCTCCCGCTGCCCCTGAAGAAGATCTGTATGAACAGAAAACACCTCTGGTAGGTACTGTTTATGTAGCGCCTCAGGCTGGTGCAGCACCTTATGTGTCCGTAGGGGATCATGTGGCAGCCGGCGATACTGTATGTATCGTAGAATCCATGAAGATGTTCAATGAAATCGCAGCAGAATGCAGCGGTACCATTGAAGAAATCTGCATCAATAACGGTCAGATCGTGGAATACGGTCAGGTTCTGTTCCGTATCCGTGAAGACTGATAGGAAGAAGGCGAAAACCTATGAATCAGGAAGAACTGAAGAAAATACTGCCCCATCGGGACAATATGCTGCTGGTTGACGAAGCAGAACTGAGAGATGGCGTTGCTTACGGCAAAAAGACCATCCGCCCCGATGAGTGGTTTTTGCAGGGACATTTCCCCGGCAACCCCGTAGTGCCGGGCGTTATCCTGTGCGAAATTCTGGGACAGTCCACCTGTGTGCTTCTTTCCGGTGAACAGGAAGGCGCAACACCTTATTTCACAGGTCTGGACAAAGTACGTTTCAAAAACAGCGTGCGTCCCGGTGATGTTTTGGAAACAGAATGCACTTTGATCAAACACAAAGGTCCTTTCTACTGGGCAAGCGGCAAAGGCTTTGTGAACGGAAAATTATGCGTCAGTGCGGAATTTTCTTTCGCTCTGATAAAGGAGTAAGAGGATATGTTTTCAAAAATTCTCATTGCAAACAGAGGGGAGGTAGCTGTCCGCATCATTCGTGCCTGTAAGGAAATGGGCATCGAAACCGTAGCGGTATATTCCGAAGCAGACCAGAATTCTCTGCCCGTAGCACTGGCAGACGAAAGAATCTGTATCGGTTCCAACGCAGCGGCAGACAGCTATCTGAACCAGAAAAATATCATCAGTGCGGCTTTGGCATCCAATGCGGAAGCCATCCATCCCGGCTATGGCTTTTTGTCCGAAAATCCTGAGTTTGCGGCACTTTGTGAAGAAAAGGGCATCATTTTCATCGGTCCTGACAGCAATGTGCTTCGCGCCATGGGTGACAAGGACAATTCCCGCCAGCTTATGAAGGAAATCGGTGTACCTGTGGTACCCGGTACAGAAATCCTTCACGACCCTGCGGAAGCAAAACGTCTGGCTGCGGAAATCGGCTATCCCATTCTGGTAAAAGCTACCGCTGGCGGCGGCGGCAAGGGCATCCGCGTGGTGGAAAGAGAAGAAGATCTGGAACATGCCTTCTTGGCAGCATCTGAAGAAGCCAAAAGCGCTTTTGGCAACGGTGATGTGTTCCTGGAAAAATATCTGACTTCCGTACGCCATGTGGAAATGCAGGTGCTGGCAGATGCTTTCGGCAACATCGTTTGTCTGGGGGAACGTGACTGTTCCCTTCAGCTGAACAAGCAGAAGGTGCTGGAAGAAACACCTTGCCCTGTTATGACAGAAGACATCCGCAAAAGAATGATGGATGCAGCTGTGAAAGCGGCAAAAGCTGCCAACTATGTAAACGCAGGTACCGTAGAGTTTCTGCTGGCACCTGACGGGAATTTCTACTTCATTGAAATGAATACCCGTTTGCAGGTAGAACATCCCATTACAGAAGAAATCAGCGATGTGGACATCGTAAAGTGGCAGATTCGTATTGCCTGCCAGATTCCTCTGGATTTCACTCAGGAAGATATTCACTTGCATGGTCATTCCATGGAATGCCGCATCAACGCAAGAAGCACCGGTCAGGTGGACTTTTTGCATATCCCCGGCGGTTCCCGGGTACACTTTGATACAGCATTGGTACAGGATTGCCTGATTGTACCTTTTTATGATTCCATGATTGGTAAACTCATTGTTTACGCTAAGACCAGAGAAGATGCCATCCGTAAAATGGAAGCGGCTCTTTGCGAAATGGTTATCCATGGGATTCATACCAATATTGAAGACCAACTGCGGCTGGTGCGTAACCCCCGGTTCCAGAAAGGGGATTATGACACACTGATTCTGCCGGAATTGTTGGCGGAAGGAGGCACAGAACTTGAATAATATTGTTGGCATGTTCCGAAAATCAAGAAATGTGCTGGAAAGCGGCGGTATCACACCTACCGTGGAAGAAAAGATCCGCTGCCCCATTTGTAAAGCCATTGATACAAAACGTTCTGTGGCAAAGAACAAAATGGTATGCCCTTCCTGCGGCTATCATTACCGTATCAATGCCAGAACGAGAATCAAAGCCATTTGTGACAAAGGCAGTTTTCAGGAACTGGAAATGAATATCCAGACAGAAAACCCTTTGAACTTCCCTGGCTATGCCAATAAGATCGAATCCGCTCGTGCGGCATCTGGTCAGATGGAAGGCGTGGTATGTGGTACTGCTACCATCCGCCGTCAGCCTTGTGCTGTGTTCGTTATGGACCCTCAGTTCATGATGGGCAGTATGGGTTCTGTGGTAGGGGAAAAGATCACACGGCTTTTTGAATACGCAACAGAACATGATCTGCCTGTGGTAGGCTTTACAGCCTCCGGCGGTGCCAGAATGCAGGAAGGGATTCTGTCCCTCATGCAGATGGCGAAAACCAGCGGCGCTGTTCATTTCCACAGCGACAAAGGCGGATTGTATATCACTGTTCTGACAGACCCCACTACTGGCGGGGTAACGGCAAGCTTTGCTATGCTGGGGGATATCATCCTGTCCGAACCCAATGCGCTCATTGGCTTTGCAGGCCGTCGTGTCATTGAACAGACTACAAAGAAAAAAATTGCCGGAAGATTTCCAGCGTGCAGAATTTCTGCAGGACTGCGGTTTTGTAGATGCCATTGTGCCTCGTACAGAACTGCGGGCAACACTGGAACGTCTTTTGAAACAGCACAGCAGAAGGAGGGATGAGGCATGATGACAGCTTATGAAAGATTACAGGCTGCAAGAGCCCAGGATCGTCCCACTTCCCGTGCCTATATCGAAAATCTGTTCACAGAAAGAACAGAACTTCATGGTGACAGAAAATACGCAGATGACCCTGCTATCATTGGCGGTATCGGTTATCTGGGGGATATTCCTGTCACATTCATCGGCATTGAACGTGGTCGCGATTTGCAGGAAAGAATCCGCTGCAACTTCGGCTGCCCGATGCCCGAAGGCTATCGGAAAGCGCTGCGCCTTATGAAACAGGCGGAGAAATTCCATCGTCCTGTCATTTGTTTCGTGGATACCTCCGGTGCATACTGCGGAGAAGAAGCGGAAGAACGTGGTCAGGGTCAGGCCATTGCTGACAACCTCATGCAGATGATGGGTCTGGAAACACCCATTATTACCATCGTCATTGGGGAAGGCGGCAGCGGCGGCGCACTGGGTCTGTCTGTGGCAAACCGTGTGTATATGCTGGAAAATGCGGTATTTTCCGTTATTTCTCCCGAAGGCTGCGCATCTATCCTGTGGGAAGACGCAAGCAAAGCGGCTGACGCGGCAGAATGCCTGAAGATTACAGCAGAAGATATGAAACGCTTCGGTGTGGCAGAAGATGTCATTGAAGAAAACTTCGATTCCTTCGATGTCATGTGCGAAGACCTGAAAGCGCGTTTGCTTTCTGACGTACAGGAACTGGAACAGTATTCTGGTCGTGTCCTGTCTGAAAAACGCTATGAACGTTTCCGCAAACTGGGCGTTTACAGCGAAAAATAATATTTGTATGTTATGTCCTTGTGGGATTTCCCACAGGGACTTTTTTTTGCAGAAAAGTTGGGACGCAGCGGGACTTTTTTTTCCGTTATGCTCCTTTTGTCCGGGGAAGGAGGGAGAATATGGAATTGGAAATTGGGCTGGCGTTGTCGGTGCTGGGCGGCTTGCTAGGCGTTCTTAGTTTTGTCCAGAGCCGGGATAAATCCGTAGAGAAAGACGCCGCATGGAGAGGCGGTGTGGATGCGAAACTGGATATGATCCTTGGTATGCAGAAAGATCTGGAAGGCATCAAAGCGTCTTTGAAAGACCATGAAGGCCGTTTATCCGCCGTAGAAAGCAGCGCAAAATCTGCCCATCACCGTTTGGACGAGTACGCATAGTATGAAAGGGGGGAATACAAATGAAACTGGAATGGAAGAAACGACTGACAAACCCTTGGTTTTGGGTGGGGATGGTTGGCGTTGTGCTGACAGCGACGGGAGCGAATCCCGAAATGTTTACCAGCTGGCAGGTGTTATGTGATGAGGTGAAAGCACTCTTTGCCAATCCTTATCTGCTGGCAACGGCATTTCTGGCAGTGCTGGGGGTACTGACAGACCCGACTACCAAAGGGATTTCTGATGAAAAGAAAAATCAATAGAAAGGAGCAGATGAAATGTTTTGTGTGGCAGTAGATGACGGTCATGGTATGAAAACGGCTGGTAAGCGCACACCATTATTTCCCGACGGCAGTTATATGCCGGAAAATGCCTATAACCGGGCAGTAGCGTCTTATTTAATGGACGCACTGAAAAGATGCGGTTTTCGTGTCGTAGCGGTAGCACCGGGGGATGAGGACATATCTTTGCAGACCCGCGTCAAACGGGCAAATGACGCAAAAGCGGATGCGTATATCAGTATCCATGCCAATGCCTTTGGCAGTGATTGGAATGACGCAAACGGTGTAGAAAGCTGGATTTATGAAAAGGCGGATGCCAAGACCTTGGACTTTGGGGGAAAAGTTCATGAAGCATTGGTAAAAGCCTGCGGTAGAAAAAACAGAGGACTGAAAAAAAGCGCAGATCTCTATGTACTGCGGGCAACAAAAATGCCGGCAGTTCTCATTGAAGGGGGCTTTATGACCAATCGGGAGGAAGCAAAGCTGCTCCTTTCGGAAGACTATCGGAAGCAATGTGCGGAAGGCATTTGCAAAGGTGTATGCAGTTATTTCGGCGTTGCCTATAAAGAGGAAACAGAAGGGGATGAGGAAGTGAAACGGTATCAGAAAATCGAGGATCTGCCCTATGGCAAGAAAATCATCAAAAAGCTGGTGGATGAAGGTGTTCTCAGCGGAGATGAAAATGGAAATCTGAATTTGTCAGAAGATATGATTCGAATCTTTATGATTCTGGATCGTAAAGAAATGCTGTAAATAAAAAACAGCCAGTAGAAAAAGCAACTTCCCCTTAAGAAAACATTGGTTTTCTGTTTTATTGATTTCTTAAGGGGAAGTGCGACTGCTGTCTTCAGAAGAAAATATACCGAATAAAATCTCAGTAAAATAAGAAAGCTGGAATCCTTTGTCTGATGAGGATTTCAGCTTTCTTTGTTTTCTTATGAAGATGCCCCTAATACTGGCTGTTTCTATTTGCGTTTGTTTAAAGCCCATTTGACTTTCTGCATTCTGGACAGATACCGCTGAATTCCAGGGTATGTCCAGTGATGCGGAAGCCTGTTTTTGCTTCCAGATCTTCTTCCAGTTCTTTCAGAGGACAGGAGTCAACGGGAATGACTTTGCGGCAGACGGTGCAGACCAAACGATGATGGTGATCGTGTTTTTCCAGTGAAAAATAGGATTTTCCGTCTTTGCGCAGGCTCTTGCTCAGGACTCCTTTTTCTGTCAATGTATTCAAGGTACGATATACCGTAGAAGCGTTCATGGGCAGAATGGGCGTGGCTTTTTCCAACAGTTCTTCAGCTGTCATGGAGCGGTCTTCTGTCTGGAGAATCGAAAGCAGCAGACAGCGCTTTTTTGTGGATTTCAAATCTGCGTTTTTTAATATGCTCTGTGACATTTCCATACACCAATCCTTTCCTCTGTCCATCATAGTATAGGAAAAAATCTTTGTCAACGCAGAGTTGGAAAACTTTCTGTTACAGCTGGTCAATTTCTTCCATGGCTTTTAAAACAGCGGGCATGTCCTTTTCTTCGGGAACACGCAGACGAACGGAGTTTTGACCGATGTTTTCGAAATCGTTGCCGGAGATGACCAGAATTCTCCGTTTGGCAAATTCTGCCGCCAGATCAATTTCAGGGTTCTGATGGGTGACCATGCTGATGGAAACGGTATCGCAGGTGTGAGCGATGGAAAGGTTTTTCCAAGGGCGGTACATCTGTTTTTTCATTTCCGCTGTTTTGCTCTGGAGGATTTCCAGGAAGGATTCATCCAGAATGGTTTTTGCTGCAACGCTTCTGGCGAATTCTGTCATGCAGTAAGGGTTTGTGATATTGGCAATGTAAGGAGCCAGACATTCAGGAATCAGCAGATAGCCGGCACGAAGGCCAGCCAGACCGAAGCCTTTGGAGAATGTTCTTGCAACAATGAGATTTTCGTATTTATCTAACAGAGAAACGGCGGAGTTTTTCTTGGGAATGTATTCGCCGTAAGCTTCGTCGATGACGACAGCGGTTCCGTTTTTATTGGCAGCAGCCAAAATGGTTTCAATGTCAGCAAGAGGGATTGCCTGACCAGTAGGGTTATTTGGGTTATCAATGTAGATCAGCTTATGGTCAGGTGTCAGAGCTGCCAGAAGATCTTCTACGGAGAAACGATAGTTGTTTTCTTTTTTCAGAGGTACGCAGGTGAAATGGGTGCCGTACATTTTCGCGTCTGTTACATATTCGGAGACTGAGGGGCAATGCCCAGTACAGCGTCGCCTCTTTCCAGGAACAGACGATTGATCAGATATAATCCGCTGACAGAGCCGTCACAAAGAACGATTCGTTTGTAGTTCAGCGGGCAGTAGCCCTTCCAGTACTGGATGATGCTGTCTTTTACATCCACAGAATGGGGATATGGACGCATCATTTCGAAATCCAGTTCTTTGAACGCTGCTTTTGCCGCAGGAGGCACCATAACGGTGTTGATGCCTTCGCCGCAGTCAATGTCATAGGGCAATGGGCCGGCAGATTCAATGGCATAGCTGACTTTTGTCTGCTCTGCGATGCTGCGATTGATTCTCAAATTCATATGAAAAACCTCCTAAATATGGTCAAATATCCGAATAATCAAACTTTATGAAAAACACGACATCCGAGAGAATGTCGTGTTTTGGAAGCAAAATCAGTCTTTTTTGGGTACCTTGCCGTTCTTGATGACTTTGTACAAGCCAACTGTCACCAGAGGCAGCAGGTAGAACAAGATGAAGCCGTAAGCAAGAGCGGAATAGCCCATGCTGATCAGATTGATGATACCGATTTTAGAGAAGAAAATCGCTACAACCAGAATCGCTGCTGTAATGATACCGCGTTTCTTGGGAGAAAGCGGTTCCTGATTTTTTTCTTCCAGGCTGTGATCCAGACGTTCCAATAAAGCATGGATCATGCCAGTAGCTGTTTCGATCAATGTCCAGCCAGCTACAACACCGAATACCAAAACGGGGATATTGCTGTCGGAAACAGATTGGAGCATTACCAACCAGGGAACAGATGCGCCGATGACGCTGTCATCGGGATAGTATCCCATAACTGCGAAGTATGTCAGGAACCAGGGGATTGTCATGAGCAATGCACCGATGATACCGGAAATGATGGATTCGCTCCGTTTTGTCTGGGCACGCAGTGTGAACAGACCAGCGGGAATCGCAGAAAGGTTATAAGATGCATAAATGATCCCTGTCACCATTGCCATGGGCAGTGTCGCGTTTTCCACATAGCTGGTGTCCTGTGTTGCCATAACAGTGGCGATGTTGTCTTTGTTGGCTGTGATAACCATAATGGTGAAAATGATGTATGCCGCATAAAGGGCGATGGTGCCGTATGTTTCAAACTTGGCGATGAATGCACTGCCGAAGAAGTTCAGGAATGCAACGATCAAAATCAGGATGACAACACCCACCATATAATTCAAACCGATGGTTTGCTGTAAGATTTCCCCGGTGGCAGAAGCCATGATGGAGATGATCAAAAACAGCAGAATAACGTATAAAATATCATAAATTGGCCATGCCTTGCCAATGATTTGTTTCAAGATGGATTTATAATCATAAATACGATAGATGCGCGCCAGTTCAAAAGTCAGAACAGCGATAACTGCAAAGGTAAAAAATGTAAACACACCAGATACCCAGCCATAAGCGCCGAACTTGCCGCCGTATTCAATGATTTCACGCCCTGTTGCGTATCCGCCGCCCATGAGGACAGACTGCAAAACAATGCCGGGAAGCAGTATTTTCAGTGCCCCAGAGGTGCGGAAGTCTTTGTTGCTTGTTGCCATAATACCACCTCTTTAATGAATAAAAATAAATGAAAAATTAATATGAATGAATCTCATTATACTGAGAAAATGTGCAAAGTCAATGCAAATACTGAAAATGCACGATGCTTTATTTGTGTATACGGTATGCATAATTGATGTTTTCATGAACCGAAAATCTATGGTATAATAAAATCCAACATCTTTTTTACTGACAAAAAGACAGAAACCATGAAAATAAAAAGACTTTGGGAAATATTTCTCGGGAAATCCTGCTTGTTTGCGGGAAATATTTCTTTTTCGGGAAGGAGCAAAAGATTATGACAAAAAAAGAAAAGGTTACCATCATATTGGATTTATTGCGGGAGCATTACGGCCCGACGAAGTGTTATCTGAATCACGAAAATCCTTGGCAGCTGCTCATTGCTACCATCATGTCTGCCCAGTGCACAGATGACAGAGTGAATCTGGTTACAAAAGACCTGTTCCAGAAATATACATCCATTCAGGCTTTTGCGGAGGCAAATCAAGCCGAATTGGAACAGGACATCCATTCCATTGGCTTTTATCACAATAAGGCAAAGAATATCATTGCCTGCTGCCAGAAACTGCTGACAGAGTTTGGCGGGGAAGTGCCTTCTGATTTGGATGCACTCACTTCTCTTGCGGGTGTTGGCAGAAAGACAGCCAATGTGGTAAGGGGCAACTGGTATGGCATTCCAAGTATTGTAGTAGATACTCATGTGAAGCGGGTGTCTAATCTGCTGGGCTTGACCAAAAATCAAGACCCTGTGAAAATCGAATTCGATCTGATGAAAATCGTTCCGAAGGACAAATGGATTGACATTAACACCCAAATGATTGCCCATGGCAGAAAAATCTGCATTGCCCGCAGACCGAAGTGCGCGGAATGTTTTCTGTTCCCTTACTGTACAGGCGGTCAGGCATTGCAGAAGAAAAAGTCCTAAAAGATTGTTACATATTTCTTAACAAATTCAAATAAAGCCAGTGGTGATGTTTTTTTGTGATATGATGATAAAAAACAGGGGCTTCGTTTGAAGGGAGGAAGAAATTAGGTATGGGAAAAAGATTATGGCAATGGCAGCAGGTGTGATTCTGGCTGTTGGAGTAGCAGGCTGCGGCACTGAAAAACAGGATGATACAACTGCCATTTTGTAAAAAGCACAGAACACTATGTCAAAATTGGAAAGTTTATCCGTGGATTCAGAAACGAAAATTGTCATGGAAAATGGTTCTGAATCAGGAACAATGATGATTTGGCGGAATCAAGACCTTTTTATGAATCCCTTTAAAATGCATTACAAAACAAAGGTCATGCTGGGAGAAGGCTCAGAGGTTGTGGACACAGAAGAACAATATGCGGAAGAACGGGATGGTATGGTTCATACCTATTCGGTAACAGCAGGTTATGTTTTTGCTGATTCATATACAACTGAGGAATTTATTGGAGAGCAGGCTCTTGCGGATTTGGATTTATATTTGACAAAACTTCAGTCTGCACAGACCGTTGGTACAGAGGAAATCAATGGTGTTTCTGCAACGGTAGTGACTGGCATTCTGGATGGCAAAGATATGGCGGACAGCGGTGAAGAATGGGCAGATATCCGGGAAGGCAAAGTGGATGCGGATGATTCCATCAAACTTTGGATCACGGAAGATGGCTATGTACTGCGGCATGAAATAGATGCAACGGCGCTGATGAATGGGATGCGTTCAGGTGCGGATCCTGAGGCAGAACCGGTGGATGATTGGTCTTATGGGGAGTATGTAGAACAGATGACCTATGGAGATTTCAACGCAGTGCTGGATTTTGAAATCCCGGCAGAAGTGCTGGAAGCAGCATAAAAATGGAATGATTTTAGGCAGAGCAATCTGGAATGGATTGCTCTGTTTTTATATGTGCAGAAAAATGCCACTTCCATTGGATAGACAAATGTTTTTGGGATATGATACATATAGGCGCGATTTATGATACAAACGGGGAGGAAAAATTCATGCTAATCAGCGGAAAAATCATTACAGGCATTTTGACAGCGGCAGTTATGGCAGCAGGCAATGGAACGCCAACGCCAGACACGGGGGCATTGCTGCAAAAGGCAAATGGAACCATGTTACAGGTAGAAAGTATGTCTGTGATGACGGAACGGCAGATGGATGTTGCCTTTGATGGAGAAATCACCAGTACTATCATACAATCGGATATAGATACCATAGCGAAGCCTTTTAAAGCAAATGTGGATGTTGTTGTTATACGCAATGGTGAAGTGGCACAGAGATATGGCACCTATGCTGTGGAAAGCGGCGAGGGGATAGACACGTATTTGGAAATGGAAGGGAAATGGGTTCATGAAGCAGGAACCATAGCAGATATTTCCCAGTACGACATCTGGACGCAGAAGGATTTGTTTCTAAATTATCTCAGTTCTTTTGTAGTGGATGGCGCAGAGGAAATCAATGGGATACAGACGACAAAAATTTCCGGTGTACTGACTGGAGAAGCTATGGAAAAAGTTCTGGAAACCTCGGGTATTGATTTGGTATTCGGTGGTTTGGGCTGGAGTTTAGACGAATTGGATACTGAACTGGAAGCCATGGAGGAATTGCCTGTCAGCCTTTGGATTAGTCCCGATGGTTATTTGATCTGTTATGAGTTTGATATTACAGACAGGATGCAGGCAGCTCTGGACAATCTCAGTGGAACAGAAGAAAACTTCCAGACAATCGTAAAAACAAAGTTGCGGGTGACATGCAGTAATTTCAATGAGATATCTGATTTTGAAATACCGAAAGAAATTACGTCAGGAGCAGTGGAATTTGAGGAATTTTGGCAGGAAATGATGTAATACATACTGTTTTTATATGGATTGTTTTGAAAATGATGCATAATATTAGATAGCAGTGAAAAATTCCTAATGTTCTTTTAAGAATTTCTTACCGAAAAGAGAATTTGCGGACAAACCTCTGTCGTTTATGGTATGATGCAGAAAAATGAATCAAGACCAACCAAAGGGAGGACGGGTAAATGAAAAAGAGAATTTTTGCATTGGCTATGGCGCTGGCAATGGCAGCCACAGCAGCAGGCTGCGGTGCGAAGCAGTCAACAGATGTAGAAGCATTGCTGCAGAAAGCAAACGACACAATGGCGCAGGTGACAAGCATGTCTGCCCAGATGGAAGTACAGATGGATATGGCTTATGAAGAAGAATCCATGAAGTCTGTGGTAAAATCTGATATGGATTTGATTATGGATCCTTTCAAAACCAATATGACCATCAGCATGACATTGAACGACGAAGCGTTGCAGACATATGAAATGTATGCAGTACAGAACGGTGATACCGTGGATGCATATATGCAGGTGGACGGAGAATGGATCCATCAGCCTATGGCAAGCACAGATGTTTCTCAGTACGACGCAAAACAGAACATGGATCTGTATCTGAAAAACATTGAGGCCTTCAAGGTAACAGGTACAGAAGAAATCAACGGTAACAAGACAACAGTAGTTGAAGGTCTGTTGACAGGCGACTCCATGGAAGAAGCCCTGAAAAACTCCGGTATTGAATCTACAACCGCAGGTCTGGGTATTTCCACAGAAGATCTGGTTACACTGATGGACAGCGTAGAAGGCATGCCCGTCAAACTGTGGATCAGCGAAGATGGCTATGTGATGCAGTACGAACTGGATATGACAGCAATGATGCAGGGTATTCTGGACGTTATGAGCGCAGGGGAAGAAAATCCCATTACCATTTCCAAAACTCTGGTACACATGACATGCAGCAACTTTGATGCAGTACCTGACTTTGAAGTACCTGCGGAAGCATTGGCAGCAGCATAAAAATGAATTTGAAGCAGAGAGACCAAAAAATCTCTCTGCTTTTTCATGGGCAGAAATATGGTATGATGGAGGAAAAGTTTTGAAAGGGGAGAACATCATGCTGGACAATCGTGTGGAAACGTTTCTGGCCCTCTGTGAAATTATGAATTATACCAAAACGGCAGAAACGCTGCATATCACCCAGCCGGCTGTTACTCAGCAGATTCGCTGGTTGGAGGAATATTATGGCTGCCGGCTGTTTTCCTACCAAGGGAAAGTTCTGCGCCTGACAGAAAAAGGGGAAACCCTGCGGCGCCTTGCTCAGCAGATGACAGCCAATGCCCAGGGAATTCTGCAAGAGATGGAACGGGAAGAGAACACGGAAATCCATTTGCGGATTGGTGCCACAAAAACCATTGGAGATTATATGCTGCCGCCCATTATGGTGGATTTTTTACAGGAACATCCGCAGTATCGCCTGCATTTGACCGTGGATAACACAGGAAAACTGCTGCACATGATGGAAGAAGGAAAGATTGATTTTGCCATCGTGGAAGGCTTTTTTGATAAAGAAAAATATGACTTTACCCTTTATAAACGGGAACGGTTTTTGGGAGTCTGCGGAAAGAATTGTCCTTTGCGAGGAAAAACCATTTCTTTGTGGGAAACCCATGGGGAACCGCTGATCCTGCGGGAATCTGGGTCAGGTACCCGGGATATTCTAGAGGAGCTGCTGAAAGAGAATAATTTTACGGTACATAGTTATGCCGCTGTTCAGGAGATCAGTAATTTTCAAGCTATAAAAGCAATGACGGAAGCTGGCCTTGGCATTACATTTTTGTATGAACCAGTGGTCAAACAGGAATTGGAAGAAAAACGGCTCTTTCCTCTGGAAATTTTTGAATTTTGAAATTTTTCGGGAATTGAATTTTTGTTTATCTGCAAAATAGCTTGTTCCGGAAGACATGGCAGCCCTTTGTGGATTTTGCACTGAAATGGGAAAAATGAATATATGCATTTTTATAGATGAAATTATGCTATATAAACATATATAAATTGTAAAATTAAAATATAATCATATAAATAATTTCCTGTAAGAATATAGGGATTGTTAAAAATGACAATAATTATCCTTAATGTTACCATTGTTTTATAATAAATTGCGGTACGGATAAGGAGGTCTTGGTTATGTCATATAGTCCTTTGCTTGGTTCTGCCTTCAACAGAACAAAACTGAGAGATGCTGCACATCCCTGCACATTTTCCGGTATGTGTTCCATGTGCACAGCGGATTGCGTGGGTACTTGTGAAATCGGTTTGTCTGCCGTTCGTGGGGCAGATGCTGTGTATCCTACCACCACCGGGGATAATCAGGTGGCATCGGAAAAACGGTATCCCATTGATTATTCCCATTTTAACATCAATGGGCGGGTGTTTGGTGCCATGGGTGCAGAAGCGGATTCCGACAAGGCAACCATTCATGACGTGAATCTGGAAACAGAAATCGGCACACTGCATCCTGTGAAATTGAAATTGCCCATCATTCTGCCGGCTCTCATCAAGCTGAACTGGCAGGATTATTTTGGTGGTGCGGCTATGGCTGGTGTACTGACCGTCATCGGCGAAGGTGCGGTAACCAAAGATCCTACTTTGCGTCTGGAAAACGGCAAAAGTGGTACATTGCCCGAAGCTGAAAGAATTTCTGGATGCTTTCCGAAAATATTACCGTGGATATGGGCAGATTATTTTGCAGGTAAACATTGACGATGACCGCATTGGTGTGCCGGAATACGCCATCAAGGAATGCGGCTGTGAAGCCATTGAATTTAAGTTCGGTCAGTCCGCAAAAGGTACACAGCCTGTGAACCGTCTGGAAACACTGGAGGACGCTTTGAAGGCACAGCAGAATGGTCTGCTGGTGATTCCTGATCCTTCGGGTCCGCAGGTGCAGGAACGTTACAAAGCAGGATTTGGAGAAAACTTCCGTTCTTATGGCAGACTGCCCATGTGGGATGAAGAATCCCTTTGCAAACGCATTGAAGAACTTCTTGCCATTGGATTGAAGAATGTATATTTCAAAATGGCTGGCTACGATCCGGCTGATCTGGAACGGGTACTGCGCATTGCGTCTATGGCACAGGTAGATATGGTTACATTCGACGGCGCAGGCGGAGGCTCTGGTTACAGCCCTTGCAAAATGATGAACGAATGGTGCCTGCCCACAGTGGCAATGGAAAGTGAACTGGTGCAGATTATGTCCCGTATGGAAAAAGAAGGCTTGAGTCTGCCCCATATTGCCATTACAGGCGGTTTTGTCATGGAAGATCAGGTTTATAAAGCATTGGCATTTGGTGCGCCTTATGTCAGCGCCATCGGCATTTGCCGGGCATCCATGGCTGCGGCAATGAGTGCCAAAAAGGTGGGAGAACTCATGGAAGCAGGAAATATCCCCACAGAACTTCAGCGGTTTGGTTCCACAGTGGATGAATTGTTCCCAGATTTGAGAGAACTGCGGAATATTTATGGCGAAGAAGCCAATAACTTCTCTACTGGCGCTATCGGCGTTTATTCTTACTTGAATCGGATTGCCTTTGGTCTGAAACATTTTGCCGCACTGAATCGAAAATTCTCTCTGGAATACATCGACAGAAGCGATATTTTCCCTCTGACAAGAGACGCAAAAGATTTGCTGGATGGAATGGATGAAATAACATAGAATCACACACAGCGGAGTCTGGAAAGCAGGCTCTGCTGTTTTTTTGGATTTTTTCTCCTCTTTCGGGAAAGAATAGGGGGAAAGAAACCAAAATGGGGTGATCATATGGGAAATACAACGGCAAAGAAAGCGGAACAATGCCGGATGTTTTTCGTAGATGGAAAGAAATTTAAGACGAACGCCCTGCTGGGCTTTTTCCGTGTGCCTTTGCGTCGGGAAAACGCCACAAAGCTGGCCTTACTGGCAGAGGTGCTCCAAAAAGGAACAGAGAAATATCCTTCTGTGACAGCGGTGGCGGCAGCGGCAGAGGAGTGTTATGGTGCTCTATGGCAGGTGCAGATTATCAAAAAAGATGGAGAAGCATGGCTGTCTTTCTCCATGGAAGTTTCCAAGCATGTGTCAGAGAAAGAAGTGCTGGATTTTCTGCTCCAATTGATGAAGCATCCGAAACGGACAGAGAATCTATTCCCAGCGGAAACAGTGGAGCGATGCAAAGCTATTTTAAGACGGCGATTAGAAGCCAAAGGAGATGACAAAATCGCCTTTGCTGCAAAGCGTGCCAGAGAATTAGCGGCGGAAGGTGAAGGGGCAGGCATTTGCGCTGACGGGTATCTGGAAGATTTGGAAAAACTCACTGCGGCAGACATCAGCAGTTTTTATGAAGAAGTGCTGGCGCATGCCCCGGTGTGTCTCTATGTCTGTGGTGACAGCGACGGCAGACAAATGTTAAAAAATGGAAAGGGGAACTTTCTTTACAGGGAAAAGACTTATGGGAATTTGGTCAGACTTGCCGGAAACAGGCTTCTTGCCGGAAAATCGCCGAAAAAGCCAATATGGGACAGACCCGGCTGGTGCTGGCTTTTGATTCCGGTATCCATCCGTGGGACAGAGCCTTTCTTTCTCTCAGGGTGCTTTGTGAGGTGCTGGGCGGCGGCAATGGGCTGTTGTTTCAGGAAATTCGGGAAAAACAGGGATTGTGCTACGATATTTCCATGACATGCGACACTATGACAGGGTTGGCCTTTGTTCAGACAGGCGTTGCAGGGAAAGATGCCAAACATACAGCATCAGAAATTTGTCGAATTTTGCAGAATGTGGCGGATAATGGCATCAAAAATGATGATTTTCAAGATGCAGTGGAGCAAATACGGCGAAAAATATCCGATATTTCTGATTCTCAATGGAAAATTATGGACTATGTGGCGGAACAGGAAATCATTGGCACAAATCTGGATTCTCAGCAAATGCTTCGCAGACTGGCGGATGTGACCGCAGAAGATGTGGTAAAAGCGGCACAGAAGCTTTCATTGCGGACAATGTATGCCCTGACAGGAGAGGAGGAATTTTCATGGGATTGATGCGCCATGGTGCGGGAGAAACCATATTGCGGGAGAGAGCGGCGGCAGGCATGCGCTGCAGTATTTATCCTAAAAAACAGTTTGGAGAAAAATTTGCGGCAGTAGTGGTGCCTTTTGGTTCCAACGATGTATGCTGGCAGGAAAATCACAGCGAAAAACCTATCCGATTCCCTTTGGGCGTTGCCCATTTCATTGAGCATAAGCTATTTCAGCAAAGCTGGGGAGATGCCCTTTTTCAGTTTGGTAAACAGGGGGCGGCAGCCAATGCCTTTACGGATGGAGAAAAAACAGTTTACTATTTTTCCTGCCGCGAAAACTTTATGGAAAATCTCCGGTTATTACTGGATTTTGTACAGCACCCCTGTTTTCAGGAAGAGGATGTGGAAAAGGAAAAAAGCATCATCCGCAGTGAAATCCGCATGGGGAAAGATGATGCAAACCGGGCGGCTTATGAAACCATGGTGGACTTGATGTATCAGAAGCATCCTGTGCGTTTTCCTGTTGCGGGAACAGAAGAAAGTGTGAAAAACACCACAGCAGAAAAGATGCAGAAAGTCTATGATGCCTGTTATCTGCCTCAAAAGTTTTGGCTGATTTGTGCCGGTGATGTAGATGACCACCAGATTATGGAAGCAACGGCACTGGTGCAAGAGAAAGAAACTACCGGAAAGATTGTATACTGCAAAGAACCGGATACCATTCAAGAGCAATATCGGGAAATTGCCATGGGACTGCGCCGTCCAGTGTTTCAAGTTGGCTTTAAATTGGAGCCTAGGGAAAGAAATCTGCGGGAGAAACTTGCCATGGAGCTTTTGATGGATTTATGGGCAGGAGAAAGCAGTCCGTTTTTCTGGAAGCTTATGAAAAAGATTTGCTGGACGTGCCGTTGGAGCGGATGTACAGCTGTGGAAACGGTTTTGCCTTCTGCGCCTTTATGGGCAGTGGTGAACAGGCAGAAGAAACGGCAGAACTGCTTTTGACCCACTGGAAGCGGCTGAAGCAGAACGGCATCGACGAAAATCATTTCCGCAGATTGCAGAAAAAGGCAGTAGGGCAGACGCTGCGGCTGTTCCAGTCTATTTCTGCCATTGGATTGACCCAGATCGAATTGACACCTTTTGACGCAGATTTGAGCGATCTTTTCCGCCTGACGAAAGAATTGCACAAAAAGGATTTGGAAAAATTGTTGCAAAATACCATTGCGCAGGATAAAATGGTTCTATCGGTAATGCGATAGAAAGAAGGGATGTTATGCCTGAAATTTGGTTTCCCAATCTGGGAATCGAAATCGACCATTTGAGCCGTACGGCGTTTACGGTATTTGGACAGGATATTTACTGGTATGGTATTTTTATTGGCCTTGGTGTGATTCTTGGTGTGCTGCTGGCGCTCCATGAAGCCAAACGCACGGGTCAAAACCCGGATACCTATCTGGATTTCATCATTTACGCCATGATCATTGCCATCATTGGTGCAAGACTGTATTATGTGATTTTTTCCTGGGATTTTTACAGCCAGCATCCGGAAAAAATATTTGCCATCCGGGAAGGCGGCCTTGCCATCTACGGCGGCATCATTGGTGGTGTTCTCACAGCCATTGTATACAGTCGTGTGAAAAAGAAAAATTTCTGGGTTATGGCAGATACCATGGCACCATCTTTGATTTTGGGGCAGATGCTGGGACGTTGGGGTAACTTCTTCAATAAAGAAGCTTTCGGCGGATTTACAGACAACCTATTTGCCATGCGGTATCAGCTTTCTCAGGTACGGGCTTCTGATGTCACACCAGATATTCTGCAAAATCTGGTAACCGTCAACGGTGTGGATTATATTCAGGTACACCCCACGTTTTTATATGAATCCATGTGGAGCCTGTGTGTATTCATCATTCTGCTGATTTTGCAGCGGAAAAAGAAATTCAATGGGCAGGTCTGCGCAACGTATTTCTTTGGCTATGCCTTAGGGCGTGTATGGATCGAAGGTCTGCGCACAGACCAGCTTTGCATTGGTAATGTGCCTGTTTCTCAGGCCTTGTCCGCAGTACTGATTATCGCCTCTGTGGTGCTGTATGTTTACTGCAAAAAGAAAGCCGCGGCGGTGCCTGTCACCGAAGGGGCAAAAGCGGAAACCGAACAAAAGGAAGAATGATTGTAAACGGGACAGACCGCGTCAAAAAGATGGTCTGCCCGTTTTTTGCATAGTGGTTCCCGAGAGGGAGCCTGTACATAGAAAGAGGGAATAACATGGTTTTACTGACAGCGGAGAATATCCGTAAAAGTTATGGTACAAGAGTGATTTTCGACGATATTTCCTTCAGCATCCACGAAGGAGATAAGATTGGTGTAGTAGGTGTCAATGGTACAGGGAAGTCTACCCTGTTGAAAATTGTTGCAGGTGTGAATCAGGCAGACAGTGGGGAGATCATCACCATGAACGGCATGCGTATGGGTTATCTGCCCCAGTCTCCGGTGTTCCGTCCCGGAACCACTGTGCTGGAACAGGTCTTTTATGGGGATAATCCAGTGATGGCATTGGTGCGGGAATACGAAAGCACCATGAAGGCTCTGGAAACAAACCCTACTGATGAAAAACTGACAAAACAGGCGGCACAGCTTTCCGAAAAAATGGATAAGGCAGAAGCTTGGTCTTTGGAAAGCGAAGCCAAAAACATTTTGACTCGTCTGGGGATTTCTGATTTTTCCCAGCCCGTAGAAACTCTTTCCGGTGGGCAGCGGAAACGTGTGGCATTAGCGGCAGCACTGATTGCGCCGGTGGATTTGCTGATTCTGGATGAACCTACCAACCACATTGACAACGACACTGTGGAATGGCTGGAAAAACATCTGGAAAAATACTCTAAAGCCCTTTTGATGGTAACCCATGACCGTTATTTCCTGGATCGCGTAGCAAACCGTATGCTGGAGCTGGAAAAAGGGAAGATTTATACCTATCAGGCGAACTTTACAAAATATCTGGAAATGAAAGCGGAACGGGAAGAACGGCTTCTTTCTGAAGAGAAAAAGCGTCAGAATTTCCTGCGGAACGAACTGGAATGGGTGCGTCGCGGAGCACAGGCGCGTTCTACCAAACAGAAAGCTCGTCTCCAGCGGTTTGAGGAAGTGTCTGCCATTCGGGCGCCGGAAGAAAAGCAGAGTGTGGATATTTCTTCCGTCAACAGCCGATTGGGGAAAAAGACCATTGAACTGGAACATGTCTGCAAAGGATATAACGGAGTGGAATACATCCATGATTTCAGCTATATTATCCTGCGGAACGACCGTGTGGGCATCACCGGGAATAACGGCTGCGGCAAAACTACACTGCTGAAAATGATGACAGGCCAGCTTCAGCCCGACAGCGGCACAGTCACAAGAGGGGAAACGGTAAAAATTGGTGTGTTTGCTCAGGAGAACGAAGAATGGGATGAAAATCAGCGGGTATTGGATTATATCCGTGATGTGGCGGAATATGTGCCTACGGTAGACGGCAGACTTTCCGCTTCTCAGCTGTTGGAAAAATTCCTGTTCCCCATTCCCATGCAGAGAGGGCCTATTTCCATGCTTTCCGGCGGGGAAAAACGGCGGCTGTATCTGGCGAAAGTCCTCATGGAAGCGCCCAACATTCTGTTCCTGGACGAACCTACCAACGATTTGGATATCGAAACTTTGATGATTCTGGAAGATTATCTGGATCATTTCCAGGGGGCAGTGGTAGCTGTATCCCATGACCGTTATTTCCTGGATAAGACCATGGGCAGAATTTTTGCTTTCCTTGGCAATGGACGCATCAAGCAGTACGAAGGCGGTTACACTGATTTCAGAAACGCTTATCTGAAAGAACAGCCAGTGGAAAGCCAGAGTGTTTCTGTGAAGAAGGAAGTGCCTGCGGAACGGAAAGCGGAAAAGAAACTGCTGAAAATGTCCTATAAAGACCAGCGGGAATACGATTCCATTGGGGAGGAAATTGCCGCTTTGGAAGACAAAATCGCGGCACTGGAGTCAGAAATGGCAGCGTGTACCACAGATTACATGCGTTTGCAGGAGCTTTCCGATGAAAAAACAGCCACAGAAGAAAAGCTGGAAGAGAGAATGGAACGCTGGATGGAACTGAGCGAACTGGCAGAGGAAATTGAGAAAAACCGTCAGGAAATGGCGTAACTTGCAAAGAATCGGGTTTTTCTGTTATAATAAGATATTAAGTTGTAAAAAAGAAAAAGATATGTATTTTTTAGGAGAGTGATTTTTGTGGACGGAGGCAGTCCGGTGTTGATCGGGATTTTGATATTGCTGATATGCGGTTCGGCGTTTTTTTCGGCGTCTGAAACGGCTTTGACTTCATTGAGCAGGATTCGGCTGCGGAATATGGTGGATGAAAAAATCAAAAACGCAGATAAGATTCAAAGACTGCTGGACAACCCCAGCAAGCTCTTAAGCTCCATTCTGGTCGGCAATAACCTGGTAAACAACGGTGCATCTGCACTGACAACAGCATTGGCCATTCAGATTTTTAACGGTGACGCCGGCAGCGGTGCCGGGGTAGCGACGGCTGTGATTACCATTATCATTTTGATCTTTGGTGAAATCACGCCTAAGACCATTGCCGCTCAGAAAGCGGAAAAAGTGGCATTGATCGTTGTCAATCTCATTGCGTTCTTTGACTTCATTTTCACACCAGTAGTTGCGGTTCTGAATGTGGTTACAGGTACATTTGCCAAGATTTTGGGCTGTGATTCCAATGAAAGAGCGCCGCTGATTACAGAGGCGGAACTGCGTACCATTCTGAATGTGAGTCATGAAGAAGGTGTGTTGGAACAGGAAGAACGTACCATGATGGATAACGTGGTAAACTTCGGCGATGCCAAAGCAAGGGATGCCATGACACCCAGAACAGATATCCTGGCTGTAAGCACAGAAGCGACTTATGCGGAATTTGTAGAAGTGGTACGAGAGGAAGGTTTTTCCCGTGTACCTGTATACGAAGAAGATTTGGACAATATTGTCGGTGTTCTGTATGTCAAAGATGTGTTCCTGGCGGATCAGGAGGACTTTACACCGGCAAAATATATGAGAGAACCTTTCTTCACTTATGAAAGCAAACCTCTTGCACAGCTTTTTGCCCAGATGCGGGACGACCATCTGGCGGTTGCCATTGTACTGGATGAATACGGCGGTACAGCAGGTCTGCTGACCATGGAAGACGTTGTAGAAGAAATCGTTGGGGAAATCGAAGACGAATTTGACGACGAAGAAGAAGATATCGAAGTTGTCAAAGAGGATGAATTTGTGGTGGACGGCAGTACCCGTCTGGAAGATTTGAATGAAATGATCGGCTGCGAACTCATCAGCGAGGAAGTGGATACCATTGCCGGTTATGTATTGCTGGTGCTGGGCAACTTCCCGAAAGACGGCGAGGAAATCGAAACAGACGGTTTGCGTATTGTGGTAGAAGATATGGAAAAGAATCGTATCGGCAAACTGCGTATTTATAAAATACCCCACACGGAAGAAGAAACAGATACGGAAGAATAACAAAACAGGCAGTGTTTTCGGAGCAGGAAAGGCACTGCTGTTTTTTTATGGACAAAAAATCTAAAAAAATAGCTGGAATCCTTCGTATTGTAAGGATTCCAGCTATTATATTTTTCTGAAGGGACAGTCACATTTTTTTATCAAAGGCTATCCAGCACTTCTTTTGTGGCTTCCAGATATTTGTCAGCAGTCTGTTTGCCTTCGATGCGATCTCCCTGGATACGACCGTCTTTGTCAATGAAAATGGTTGTAGGCAGACCTTTCAGATTATCCACAATCCAGCTTGCCATGGCTTTGTCGGGCATAATACCTGTGAAAGTTACGCCGTTTTCTTCATAAGCTGCCAGGATTTTGGACTCTGCTTCATTTCCAGGTGTATCAATGATAACCTGTACAAAGTTTACATTAGGATATTCTGCCTGAAGTGTCTGATAGTAGCTTTCCAGTTCTTTCAGCTCGTTGATGTCGGGATAGCTGTAAGAAGCATAGAAGTTTACGGCTGTCAGGTCATAGTCAGCAAAGATACTGCTGTCAATGGCGTTTCCTTCCAGATCAGTGGAGATAAAGCCGAACAGTTCTCCCTGCTGGGCAGCCTGTTCCGCAACAGCTGCTTCATCGGGCTGGAATGTTTCTACGCTTTTGTAAAGTGCGGGAAGGTCTTCTGTCAGAGATTTGTAAACATCCTGAGCTTCTTTGGAAAGATGGTCAATGCCTGTTGAGGGATCTGTCAGGAAATAGAAGCGGAAGCCGTCCTGTTTGGGCAGTTCCTGTTTGGAATTGAATTTGTTGAATTCTGCCACAGCGGAATCGGCTGTTTCCTGCCCGTCACGAACCACCAGAAATTCCACCAGAGGTGCCATCAATTCGTCTACGGGAACAGTGGAGGACATGTCATTGAGCGCATCCATGTTTTCATCCGGCGCATAATCATAACGGACAACGGCGTAAACACTGTCTTCCGGCTGTGCATAGGATGTGGGAATCAGATTGACGTTTTCTTCTGTTGTCCAGCTCTGGGGAATGGTGTATGCCAATCCGCAGGCATCCAGTCGGATTTCTGTTTCTGCAGTTTCATCTGAAGTGTTTTGTGTGCTGCCGCCGCAGGCACTGAGCATGGAAAGGGACAGTACCGCACAGAGCAGAAGGGCAAATGCTTTTTTCATGGGATAAAAAACCTCCTGTTTGATTATGATGCTGCATGTTCGCAAAAGAAGGCGGTAGAATCTACCGCCGCCCTTTTCTATTTTATTATTATACCAGACTTTTGGCGGAAAGGGAAAGGTGTTTTTTCGCATCATTGGAATTTAATGATATTTTAATGCGGATACAGGGGTTATTTAAGAAGTAACATATACAATAGTTTTTTAAGACAAAAAACAATTCTATTGGTATAATGTAAATATGGTATAGTTTAGAACGGAGGGCGTTTATGGAAAGGAAAAAAGTCATTTTGATAGAAGACGAGGTCAAGCTGGCACGTTTTGTGGAGCTGGAACTGCGTTATGAAGGATATGATGTGACAGTCTGCCATGATGGCAGAGAAGGGCTGCAAATGGTGACAGATGGAAATTATGACATGATCCTGCTGGATTTGATGCTGCCGGGACTGACAGGTATCGAAATTTGTCGTCGTGTGCGAAAATTTTCTAATGTGCCCATTATCATGCTGACTGCGAAAGACGAAACCATGGATAAAGTTGCGGGGCTGGACAGCGGCGCAGATGACTATCTGACAAAGCCTTTTGCCATTGAAGAACTGCTGGCGCGTATGCGTGTGGCTTTCAAACATGCCCATGCAGGCGGTGCCAAGAAAGTCATTCTGGAAGTACAGGGGCTGGAAATCGATACGGACAAGCGTATGGTCACAGTCAACGGAACCGTGGTAGACCTGACAAAGAAGGAATACGAACTGCTGCTGTACCTTGTGCAGAATAAGAATATTGTCCTTTCCAGAGAGCAGATCCTCAATGAAGTATGGGGTTACAGCTACATTGGAGAAACCAATGTGGTGGATGTGTACATCCGTTATCTGCGCTCTAAAATTGATGAGGCGTTTGGCATAAAATATATTCATACCATTCGAGGAGTAGGGTACTATGTCAAAGACGAATAAGAAATCATTATTTGGCAGATTTCAAAATCTTGCCATTGCAAAGAGAATTACCCTGATTTATGGCGGGATATTTTCTTTTTCCTTGCTGCTGCTGAGTGGATTTTTCTTTGTGAATACCACGATTCTGGAGCAGAACAGCGTGCGGAAACAGCTGGAGACTACCATTGTCAACATTGAGCGTTTCTTGGATAATGGCGGTACTCTCACAGATGAATCGCTAAAAAATCTGCTGGATAACAAATACGTGGAAGTCAGTGTATTCAGTTATTCAGAAAATGAAGGCTTTAACAGCCATGTAGGTGAAATTCCGGCATTCATCAAACAGCCTCCCCAGCTGATGAATGAAAATAACGGATCAAATTCCTTATGGGATGGAATCTTGAATAAGGAAGAAATGATAGAAGAATTGCCAAAGACGGAGTATCATATCCGTTCTTTGAAAGAATTGGGTGTGAACCGTCAGGAATTTATATTAGAAGGGCCGGGAAATCAGAAATTTATGCTGTTGTCCACTCAATACAAAAAAGATGGGGACAAGTATCAGATTCAGGCATTCAAACAGCTCAATGGCAATCAGTACTTTATACAATCCTTTTTATGGAAAATGATCATTGCGGATTTCATCGGCATTTTCTGTGCCTTCCTTGCGGGGCGCTATATCAGTCGACGGGTGCTGAAGCCGGTGGAACAGATTCGCACAACAGCGGAACGGATCAGTATTGAAGACCTGACCCAGCGTATCGACTTAGATGGGCCAGATGACGAAATGAAGGAATTGACCATCACCTTCAACTCCATGATTGACCGACTAGAGAAGGCGTTCCACAGACAGAATCAGTTTGTGTCTGACGCTTCTCATGAACTGCGGACACCCATTTCCGTCATCCAGGGCTATGCAAGCCTCATTAACCGTTGGGGAAAGAGCAACCCAGATGTATTGCAGGAATCCATTGATTCCATTCTGGGTGAAACAGAGCATATGAAAGAGCTCATCAATAATCTGCTGTTTTTGGCAAAAAGCGACCAGAACCGTATGCATGCCAAACGGTCACGGATGTGTCTGAATGATGTGGCACAGGAAATCGTCAAAGAACTGGATTTGCTTCAGCAGGATCGTCAGATCACATATGAGGAAGCGGAGCAGGTGGAAATCAACGGCGATAGTGACCTCATTAAACAGCTTTTGTGGATTCATGGGGAAAATGCCCTCAAATACACCACAAACGGCGGCAAAATTCATATCAAAGTCTGGAAAGATAAAAAATATGCTTATGTTTCCGTTGCTGACGATGGCATGGGCATTGCGGAAGAAGAACAGTCTAAGATCTTTGACCGTTTCTACCGGGAAGACAAGTCCAGAAATAAGGAGATTTCCGGTACTGGTCTGGGACTTTCCATTGCAAAATGGATTGTCAGCAGCCATGACGGTGCCATTTTGGTGGAAAGCAAACGTGGAGAAGGCGCTACATTTATCGACCGTTTCCCTTTGTGGGCAGAACCGGAAGTAAAAAAAGAAATAGGTAAGAACGGTAAAATCAAATAAAAGGAAACACATATTTGTCCCCTCTCGGCCATATAATTTTGGTACGGGAGGGGATTTTGCATGAGGGAAAAAGATTGGAGAAAACGCAGGGAAGAACTGCGGCAATATATGGGGGGAAGTATGTCCGCAAAGCCCAAAAGTACCCCAAAGAGCAAAGAACTGTTTCTGTTTCGGCTGTATGTGACAGTGATTTTGGCAGGGGGCGTGCTTTTGGTTTCTTTGTTTCATTCGGAAACGGCGGAAAAACTTACCCAGCAGGTAAAGGAAACCATTGCATATGAAATGCCCTTGGAAAAAATTCAAGCGGCAGGAGAACGCCTGACGGTATTTTTGCAGGAAAAAGATGTAGCACTGCCTGCATTGAAAGAAGATACATATGGCCCCGAAACAGAAGGACCCTAGTCCAGTGGCACAGGTGGTCTTTGCGCCAAAAACGGAAGGGTTCTGCAATCCGGCAGAGGGGATTGTCACTTCTTCCTGCGGAGAACGGGAAAATCCTCTTTTGGAGAAAACAGAGTTTCATAATGGTCTGGATATTGCCATGGCAGAAGGTACAGAAGTAGCGGCGGTGAAAAGCGGTGTGGTCACGAAAATACGGGAGTCAGATACATATGGTCTGGTGCTGGAATATGAAACCAACGACGGCTTTCGGGTGCAGTATGCCCATTTGCAGAAAACATTAGTGAAAGAAGGAGAGAAGGTACGGCAGGGACAGGCTGTGGCAAAATCAGGGAACACCGGGCTTTCCACAGGGCCGCACCTCCATTATAGTCTGTGGAAAGACGGCATTTTGCTTGACCCTATGGAGTATGTAGATTTGCCGTACACAGCAGAAGTGACGGCAGAGTACGCAGCAAGGGGAGAAGATTTGGAATAGAGGAAAGATATGCGTGCAATGGACGGCATTTTCCTGTATGATAGATAAGGAAAATGCGAAAGGATGAACACAATGAAACGAGTATTGATGGATATAGATACCAATTTATTCCGGCTGGCACTTCTGGAAAATGGAGAGCCTGTGGAATTTTATGTGGAACGGAAACAGACGGAAAGTCTGGTGGGAAATGTCTATGCAGGCAGAGTGGAAACAGTGGTGCCCAATTTGCAGGCGGCTTTTGTGGACATCGGCACAGGCAAAAATGGTTATCTCTATTACGGAAACGCAAGAGCGGCGTCTGGCGCGGAAAAGGAAAATCGTCCTAAAGCAGGGGATACTCTTGTGGTGCAGGTGGAGAAAGATGCCGTAGGAACAAAGGGAGCAGTCCTCACCAGAAATATTTCCTTTGCAGGGAAGTTTCTGGCACTCCTGCCAAATGAAGGCGGCGAAATCGGTGTTTCTCGAAAAATTACCAATGAAGCGGAACGTAGAAGAATGCAGGAAATCATGGAAGAACTGCTGCCTTCTGACTGCGGCGCCATTGTCCGCACCAATGGGGCGGGAAGAAGCAAAGGAGAATTTCAAAAGGAACTGGAAAGTCTTTTGCAGAAATGGCAGAGCGTGAAACAGGCAGAATATCGGAAAGCGCCTGCATTGCTGTGGCAGGAAAATATCCCTGTTTTGAAGGCCGCAAGGGATTTTTACAGTGCCGATTTGGATAGCGTTGTGGTCAATGATAAAGAAACTTATGACCTGTTGGTGGCAACGGGAGATTTTTCTGGGGAAGGACAGCCGAAACTGGAATTATATGAAGAAAAAACCCCCTTGTTTTCTTCTTTTTATGCAGAAAGCAAACTGGAAAAAGCATTGTCCCAGAAAGTATGGCTCAAAAGCGGCGGCTATCTGGTCATCGAGGAAACGGAAGCCTGTGTGGTCATTGATGTCAATTCTGCCAAGGCCGCAGGACGGGGCGATCTGGAAAAAATGATACTGAAAACCAATCTGGAAGCGGCGGAAGAAGTGGCAAAACAAATGCGCCTGCGGAACTTGTCCGGCATCATCATCATTGACTTCATTGATATGGTGCAGGAAGAAAGCCGGAATGTTTTAACCAAAACATTGAAAGCTGCTGTGGAAAAAGACCGGGTGAAAAACGTTGTGGTTGGTATGACAGAGCTGGGCTTAATGCAGGTCACCAGAAAGAAAACAAAGCCTTCTCTGTTGAAGCAAACCACCACCAATTGCCGCAGCTGTGAAGGCAGTGGACGGGTATTTTCCGTGGATTGGACGGCGGCGAAGATGCGCAGGGAAACAAAAACCATTTTTGCGGGAACCATCTGTCGGAAGGTTTTGGTAAAAGCCGATGCCAGACTGCTTCAGGTGTACCTTTCCAATGGTTTTGCAGAGGAAATGGCGCGCATTTACGGCGGGGAAGTGCTGACAGAAAGTGTTGACCACGCCGCTTTTGGTGAATATGAAATACTGCGGATGGAAACAAAGCATGAACAAAATTCGTGATTTTTCATGCAATTCTGGCAAGAAATAAAAGGAAAAACCTGCGTTTTTCGGCTTTTTTCACGAGAGACCATCGGCAAAAAGACGAAAACTGTCTTGACACATATGCAAAAAAGCTATAAAATAAAAAAGGTGTATTATGCACTGCTTATGGCTATGTGAAATCATAAATGTACTTTGAAAATTGAATAAGGAGGTGTTTTTCATAGAACCGATAAGTATTATCTGTGCTGTGATCGGACTCCTTCTGGGGATGATTGTCGGAATTTTTTACAGAAAGCGTATCGCGGAAGCGAAGGTAGGCGTGGCGGAAGACCGTGCCAATAAAATCGTGGACGAGGCCGTAAAAGATGCAGAGGCAAGAAAGAAAGAAATCCTCTTGGAGGCCAAAGAAGACAGTATCAGAACAAAAAATGAACTGGAAAAAGAAGTTCGTGACAGAAGAAACGAACTGCAGAGAAATGAAAGACGTTTGTTCCAGAAAGAAGAAGCTCTGGACAGAAAGACAGAGTCTTTGGAACGCAAGGAAGAACAGATGTCCAGAAAACTGGAGGATCTGGAAAGACAGAAAGAAGAAGCGAAAGAACTGCGTGAAAAACAGCTGCAGGAGCTGGAACGTATTTCCGGTCTGACCACCGAAGAAGCAAAGAATTACATTCTGGCTATGGTGGAAACAGATGTGAAGCATGAAGCGACACTGATGATCAAGGAAATCGAAAGCAAGGCAAAAATGGAAGCGGACAAACGCTCCAGAGAAATCGTTGCCAATGCCATCCAGAGATGTGCTGTGGATCATGTGGCAGAAACCACAGTATCTGTGGTACAGTTGCCTAATGATGAAATGAAAGGCCGTATCATCGGTCGTGAAGGCAGAAACATCCGCGCGCTGGAAACACTGACAGGCATTGACCTGATCATTGACGATACACCAGAAGCGGTTATTCTTTCCGGTTTCGACCCTATCCGCAGAGAGATTGCCAGAATCGCACTGGAAAAACTCATTGTGGACGGGCGTGTGCATCCTTCCCGTATTGAAGAAATGGTGGAAAAAGCCAAGAAAGAAGTGGAAGTCACCATTCGTGAGGAAGGCGAAGCTGCAACATTTGATACAGGTGTCAACGGGCTGCATCCCGAACTGGTTCGCCTGCTGGGCAAACTCAAATACAGAACCAGCTACGGTCAGAACGTATTGAAACACTCCATCGAAGTATCCCATCTGGCTGGGCTCATGGCTGCGGAACTGGGCGTTGATGTGAATATGGCAAAACGCGCTGGTCTGCTCCACGATATCGGCAAGAGTGTGGATCACGAAATGGAAGGTTCTCATGTCAGCATCGGTGTAGGTCTGCTGAAACGCTACAAGGAAAACCACACAGTCATCAATGCGGTGGAAGCCCATCATGGCGACGTGGAACCTCAGAGCATCATTGCAGTACTGGTACAGGCGGCAGATGCGATTTCTGCGGCAAGACCCGGTGCAAGAAGAGAAACTCTGGAATCTTACATCAAACGTTTGCAGAAGCTGGAAGAAATTGCGGATAATTTCAAAGGCGTTGAAAAATCTTTCGCAATTCAGGCTGGTCGTGAATTGCGGATTGTTATAGTTCCGGAAGATGTCAGTGATGACGGCATGACCTTGTTGGCAAGAGACATTGCTAAGAAGATCGAGGAAGAACTGGAATATCCGGGACAGATCAAAGTAAATTTGATTCGAGAAACAAGAGCAGTAGAATACGCAAAATAAACCAAAAGAGGGTATCTCCAAACGAGATGCCCTTTCTTTTTACATGGAGGAGGAAGCGCAATGAAAGAAATCAAATCATTTTCTTTTCGCTATGGCAGAAATGACGGATACATGGCTTGGTATCGTATGGACAATGAAAAAGGCGTAAACGTAGGCATTGACCTCTACGATGGGGAAGAACGCAGCCTGCGCTGTGAACCTGCCCAGGAATTGGCTGTGGAACTGGCAAAGCTGCTGGAAGAACAGAACGCAGCGGCATGGGATGGATTTTATGACATCGAAACATGTATCTGTGCCGGAGATAGCTGGGTGTTCCATGCTTATGGCAAAGAAGGCGAAGAAATTCATGCCATGGGGCATTCCAAACACCCTGAAGGCTTTGCGGAAATGAAACAGGCATTGGATGACTTTTTCGGTAAAATTTATCAGGACTATCAGGCATAAAAAATAGGATGGATTGATAATGGCATCTCCATCAGAAAACAAAAATAGCCGGAATCCTTTATATTTTTAAGGATTCCGGCTATTTTTTATATAGATTTTACGAGATCTGTTTTCTTCTGAAGACAGCCCTTTTTTATGCGTATTGATATTTTTTTCTTGCGCCTACAAACAGAATGATTGCTACCACAATGGTCAGCACTTCTGCCACGGGAATGGCAAGCCATACACCCAGCAAGTCAAGATACTTGGGCAGGAACAGGATACATCCACTGACACAAACGAAGGTGCGCAGGGAGGAAATCAGTGCGGAAAGCACCCCGTTGGAAAGGGCAGTGAAAAATGCCGAAGCGAAGATATTCACGCCGCAGAACAGGAAGTTCCATGCGCAGATTTTATACCCATCTAATGTAAGGGTGAATGTGGAGCTTTCTCTGGGGGTAAATACCAGTATGGTTGGCTCTGCCAGCAGGAACGAAAGCACGCTGATGACTGCTGAAGAAACCAGTATGATGCCCATGGACATTTTGAACAGTCGTTTCAGCTGGACATGGTTCCGTCTGCCGTACTGGTAACTAAATACCGGCGCCACACCATTGGAAAAACCCATATAGGCGGATGCAAAGAGGAACTTTGCGTAAAGGATGATGGTGATTGCCGCAACGCCATCTTGTCCCATCATCTGCATCATGACTTTGTTGAACAGGTATGTGGTGACACCAGAGGAAATATTGGTAATCAGTTCAGAGACGCCGTTGCTCATGCTATGGAGCAGTACCTGTGTGTTCCATTCCGGTTTTACAAAGTACAGCACAGCCCGTGGTTTCAGGAAATAGATCAGAGGCGGAATACCACCGATGAGGAAGCTGGTGACAGTACCCCAAGCAGCCCCTTTGATGCCCATATCCATCAAAACGATGAATACATAGTCGAAAACGATGTTACTGATGCCGCTGGCAACGTTGAGAACGAGTCCCAATTTCGGTTTGCCTGCGGTGACAAAGAATACCTGAAAGAGCACCTGTACCACGGAGATGGAATAGAACGCCATCATGATTCTGCCGTAGTCGATGCAGTAGGGCAATAGGGCTTCGTCAGCTCCCAGAAAAATGGAAAGGGGCTCGATGAATACAAAGCAGAGCAGAGAAAGGATCAGCCCCATGGCGATAGCAAAGAGTGTCAGCAGTGTAAAATGCCGTCTTGCCAGATCTTCTTTGCCTGCTCCCAGTTCTCTGCCGATGATGGCACTGCCGCCGGTGCCCAGCATGATACCCACACCCAACATGACATTGATGAGGGGATACACGATATTGATAGCGGAAAGGGCTGCCGTCCCCACAAAACGGGAAACGAAAATACCGTCTGCGATGATATAGGTTGCCACACACATCATCATAATGATGGTGGGAAATGTAAAACGGAGCAATCCGCCAAGGGAAAATTCTTTGGAAATGTCGTTTTGCATAATATGACCTCACTATAAAAATACTGTATACCTATAATTTTCAAAACAAAGGCAAACACTCCTCTTTTTGGGGAGCGTTTGCCTATTTTTATTCAGTTGTCATCTGGTTGACTTTTTCTTCTTCTGGTGTAATATAAATGGTTTTGTTGGTCAGATAAATGACCATGCCCGGTTTTGCGCCATTGGGCTTTTTCACGTTTTTCCGCAGGGTATAGTCCACAGGAACCATACTGCCGTTTTTGGCTTTGCTGTAAAAGGCAGCAAGATTTGCCGCTTCTTCCAGTGTGGGAATGGGAACTTCGCCTTTGCCGTTGGTGCGGATGATGACGTGGGAGCCGGGGATTTCTTTGGTGTGCATCCAGATGTCTGTGGGTTCTGCTGTCCGCAGTGTCAGTTCATCGTTTTGCAGATTGCTTTTGCCCACCAGAATTTCGTAGCCATCAGAAGAAATGTAGCGCATGGGTTTTGCTTTCTTTGGCTTGGACTGACCTTTTTTCTGGGGCTGTCTGCGGATGAAGCCGCTTTCTGCCAGTTCTGTGCGGATTTCCGCCAGATCGGCATCGTCCTTGGCGGTGTCCAATGCGTTCAGGACACTTTCCAGATAAGCCAGTTCTTCGTCATTCTGTTTCTGCTGGATTTCCATGGCAGCCAGTGTACGTTTGGCTTTGTTGTATTTGTTGAAATATTTCTGTGCATTTTCCGCCGGTGTTTTGGTTGGATCCAGAGCAATTTCAATTTCTGCCATATTTTCGTCATAGAAATTCACGGTTTTGAATGTAGTAGCGTTAGGAGGAATGGCGTAAATATTGGCGGTGATGAGTTCGCCTTTCAGTTTCCATTTATCCTTGCCCGCTACATCCCGCAGTTTTCAGCTGGATATCTTTCTTTTTCACACATCTTTCGATGTTGGTCATGACCAGTCTGCGAGTATCGTGTGCTTTCTGGCGGATATGCGCCGCGTTGTCACGTTCGGTGTAGAACCCTTCCAGCAGGGCGGATACTGTGGGATATGCTTTCGCATACAATCCGTCAAACTGTGTCATGGGCAGTACGCCAAAATCCAGAATTTTGCCGCCGGGTTTCTGATAGTAAACGGCAGGGGAGAAAGTGCCTGCTTTTACCTGTTCCATGGTGTTGGAAAAGGCGGTAAAGAGGGCATGTTCTTTTTCTGCTGTCATCTGCTCGCAGGCATCGGAAGCATCTAGTTTTGCTTCGTGGCAGATTTCCGCCGCCATAATGGGGCTGATGCCGGTATAGGTCTTATAAAGGAAGTCCTGTATCTTCTGACCTTCCTGCACATGAAGCAGAGAGGAAAAGCTGCTTTCTTCCAGTTCCATGGGGTTTTTCTTATCCTGAGAAGGGGGGAACACATAGGTTTTTCCCGGCAGAACTTCCCGGACAGAACTTTTGTCGTGGGAAACACGCTTGATAGAATCCAGAATCTTGTTGTTTTCGTCCGTAAGAATCAGGTTACTGTGTTTGCCCATGATTTCCAGAATCAGGTTTTTCACAGTCATGTCGCCCATTTCGTTGGCAGACTCCACTTTGATGATGATGATACGCTCAAAGTTTGGCTGGCAGATGTCGATGATTTTGCCGCCGGCAATGTGTTTGCGCAGTACCATGCAGAACAGTGGTGCTGTCATGGGGTTTTCTCTGGTGTTTTCGGTGATGTGCATCCGGGGATGACCGGAATTGGCAGAAGCCAGCACTTTATAATTGGCGCCGATGGCGCGCACGGAAAAGCGGATTTCGTCGGCAAGGGGCTGATGTACCTTGTCGATTCTGCCGCCGATGAGTTTCTCTTTCAGTTCGGTGACGATGGCTGCGGTGGTGATACCGTCCAGTGCCATAGCAATCCCTCCTTTTTGTTTTGTCAACAACTAAGTATATCATATTTGATAAAAGTGGGAAAGGGCGTGCTTTTGAAAAGAAAAATTAAAATTTGATTAAAAATAGTGGATACAATTCCCGTTTTTTGTTGCGCTTTTGCCTGACAATGGGTATAATGAAACAGTTCAAAATGGTTCGGAAAACATGAGATTAGAAAGAAAGGAACAGACATGAGTGCGAATGTAAGAAGCATGACAGGCTACGGCAGAGGCGAGCATATTGCAGAAGACCGGAAATTTGTGGTGGAAATGAAATCTGTCAACCACCGTTATAACGATATGACTATCAAATTGCCCCGTTCTCTGGCAAGTCTGGAAGATAAGATCAAAAACGGGTAATGCAGGATGTGTTCCGCGGCAAAACCGATGTGTTCATCAGTTTTGAAACATTTTCCGCAGACGATGTGGAAGTAAAGCTCAACACAGGCTTGGCAACTGCTTATGCGGAAAAACTGCGTGAACTGGAAAACCTGCTGGGTGTCAACGGCGCAGACCTGCTTTCTCTGACAGCTAAATTCCCCGATGTTATCACCGTGGAAAAAGCACAGAAGGAAGAAGATGTAATCTGGGCAGCCCTCTCTCCCGCACTGGATGCGGCAGTAACAAACTTTGTTGCCATGCGTAGTGTGGAAGGGGAAAACCTGAAACAGGACATCCTGAAAAAAGGCGAATACATTGCCAAACTGGTGGAAGAAGTAAAGGTATACGCTCCTCAGGTGGTAGTGGAATATCGGGAAAAACTCAATAACCGTCTGAAAGAACTGCTGGACAACGTAGATGTAGATCCTCAGCGTGTGGCTATGGAAGTGGCTATTTTCGCGGATAAAGGCTGCATCGACGAAGAATTGACCAGACTGGACAGCCATCTGATCCAGCTGAGAGAAATTCTGGAAAACGGCGGTCAGGTAGGCAGAAAGCTGGATTTCCTGGTACAGGAAATGAACAGAGAATCCAATACCATCGCTTCCAAAGCAAATGATATTCGCATTGTGAAGGCAACCATCGCCCTCAAGAGCGAAATCGAAAAAATCAGAGAACAGATTCAGAATCTGGAGTGATCATATGGAACGGATTCAGTTTTTGAATATTGGCTATGGCAATGTGGTTTCCGCAAATCGTGTCATTGCCATCATCAGCCCCGATTCCGCCCCTGTGAAGCGGATTATCCAGGAGGCAAAAGAAAAAGGGAATCTGATCGACGCCACTTACGGCAGAAAAACAAGATGCGTCATTGTCATGGATAACGGACATGTGGTGCTTTCGCCCAATATGCCCGAAACCATTGGCGGACGCCTTGCGGCAGAACAAAAGGGGAGTGTAACATGAAAAAACAGGGATTATTGCTGATTTTATCGGGACCATCCGGTTCCGGCAAAGGCACCATCGTGGAACAGCTGAAAGCAAAGGATGATTTTGCCCTTTCCATTTCCGCTACCACTCGTGCCCCAAGAGAGTATGAACAGGACGGTGTGCATTATTTCTTCCGCACAAGGGAAGAATTTGAAAGAATGATTGCCAATCAGGAGTTGCTGGAATGGGCAGAATTCTGCGGCAACTGCTATGGCACACCGAGAGCATATGTAACAGAACAGCTGCAAAAAGGCCAGAACGTGATTCTGGAAATCGAAGTGCAGGGTGCGTTGCAGGTGAAGAAATTGTATCCCGAAGGGGTATTGATTTTCCTGGTTCCTCCTAATCTGGAAGAACTGGGCAGACGCCTGACAAACCGCGGCACAGAGGATAAAGAAACCATCAACCGCCGTATCCACCGCGCACTGGAAGAAATGGAATTTGTACAGGACTATGATTATGTAGTCATCAATGACACCGTTCCCCAGGCAACACAGGATATTTTGGACATTGTCCATGCAGAATCCATGAAATGCAGCAGAAATAAAGAGATCAAAAAGGTATTCAAAGGAGAGATTTGATTATGTTAAGACCATCTTATACAGACTTATTGGACGTTATCAGTCAGGAAACAGACGATATCACACTGGGCAGCCGTTATACTATCGTTATTGCAGCGGCAAAACGCGCTAGACAGCTGGTTGACCACGCAGATCCCCTGGTAAGCAACACAAAAGTTGACAAACCTGTATCCATCGCAGTCAACGAACTGTATCAGGGTAAAATCAAAGTATGTCAGGGACATCCTGAAGAAGTTGTTCCTGCGGAAGAAGAAGCAGTGGAAGAAACTGTTGTAACAGAAGAAACAGAAGTATAATCATCAAAGAAAAAAGCCGGAGGTTCATAAAGTTGCCGAAAGGAACAGCGAAATCTCCGGCTTTTCTGACATTTATGGAAAGGAGGTGCGAGATGTACGCACAGGTCATCATTGATGCCAATCATGCGGAGGTAGACCGTGTTTTTGATTACAGAGTGCCTGCGCAGTGGGAAGAAGCAGTCTGTGTGGGGCTGCGGGTCATGGTGCCCTTTGGGCAGCGCAATACCAAACGGGAAGGCTATGTCATTGCCTTGACGGAGACAACGGAAGTGCCTGCCGGAAAGATCAAAGAAATTGCGGAAATTCTGGATGAAGGCAGACCCATCCTGACGCCGCCCATACTGGAATTGGCAAAATGGATGAAAAAAGAGTATTTCTGTACGCTGAACCAGTGTTTGCAGGCAGTGATGCCGGCGGGCATCCGCACCAAAAGTGTCTGGTATGTGGAACTGACGGAACAGACAGCAGAGCTTTCGGAAAAAGAACAGCAGGTGGCAGATGTGCTGACAGAGCAGGGCGGCGCGGCTCCGCTGCGAGAACTGGAGCAGGTTTTCGGCAATCGTACGGAATATATCCTGCGCTGCTTACAGGAAAAAAAGGTTGTACGTCTGCGTCAGAAAACCACGCGCAGTACCTATAAAAAAGAAAAACGATATGTTTCCCTGACAGAAAATATAGAACTGCTCACAGAAGCAAAAGAAAAAGCGGCAAAAGATAAGCGTCTGGCTGGTCAGTTGCGTGTGTTTTCCGCCATTTGCCCGGGAGAAAGCATTTCTGTGGAAGAATTGAAGGAAAAAGCTTCTGTGACAGATTCTCCTATCCATACCCTTTTGCAAAAGGGCGTTTTGGTGGAACGGCGCAGACAGGAAAAACGGGATGTGTTTCAATTGGAGGATTACACACCTACCCAGCCTTTTTATCCCACGCCGGAACAGGCGCAGGCATTGGCCCTTTTGCGAGAAGAAGAACAGAAGGAAGGGAAACGTCCCATACTGCTTCATGGAGTCACAGGGAGTGGCAAGACAGAAATCTATATGCAGCTTATTGAGCATGTCGTCATGGAGGGAAAGCAGGCCATTGTACTGGTGCCAGAAATTTCGCTGACACCGCAGATTATGGAGCGGTTCATTTCCCGTTTTGGCAAGCGAGTTTCCGTGACCCATAGCCGCCTTTCTTTAGGAGAACGATTAGATCAATGGCGGAAAGCGAGGGATGGAGAGATTTCTATCATCATTGGGCCGAGATCCGCGTTGTTCATGCCTTTCTCTAACCTTGGAGTTATTGTCATGGATGAATGTCACGAAAGTAGTTACATTTCCGATGTAACACCCAAGTATCATACCCGTGAAGTGGCAAGAAAATTATCGGAATTGACAGGAGCATTGCTGGTCATGGGCAGTGCCACCCCTGACATAGACAGTTATCATCGGGCAGTGACAGGAGAATTTTTGCTGCTGCAATTGAAAGAACGAACAAAGGGCAGCAGATTGCCAGAGGTATTTGTGACAGATATGCGGAAGGAACTGGAGGATGGCAATCGTTCCGCCTTTGGACTGCCCTTGCAGCAGGCAATCCGGGAAAATCTGGAAAAGGGACAGCAGACCATGCTGTTCCTGAACCGACGGGGATATTCCACATTTGTTTCCTGCCGAAAATGCGGGGGAGTTTTGACCTGTCCTTCCTGTAACGTTTCTTATACTTATCATGCATCGGATAAGGCATTGGTCTGCCACTACTGTGGCAAAGAAGTGCCGGTGCCCAAAACATGTCCCTCCTGTGGTTCCCATTATATTCGCTACTTTGGTACAGGAACCCAGAAAATTGAGGAGGAAACCCGGCGGCTGTTTCCGGAAGCAAGTGTTCTGCGTATGGATGCGGACACCACCACAGGGAAAAATGGACACGCCCGTATCTTAGAATTGTTTGGAAAAGGAAAAGCGGACATTCTCATTGGTACTCAAATGATTGCCAAAGGCCATGATTTTCCCAATGTGACATTGGTGGGGATTCTAGCGGCAGACCTTTCTTTGAATTTAGGTACCTATCAGGCTGCGGAGAACTGTTTCCAGCTTATTACTCAGGCGGCTGGCAGAGCCGGACGGGGAGAATTGCCAGGGCAGGTATTTATTCAGACTTATCAGCCGGAAAATCATGCCATCCGTATGGCGGCGGCACAGGATTATGAAGGATTTTATCAGGAGGAAATCCTCCTGCGGCAGGCAATGGAGTATCCACCTTTTTCTCACATTTTTTCTGTACTCATCACAGGAGAAATGGAGCAGGAAGTGATACTGGCTGCCCAGCGATTAGGAGCTTTCATGAATCACTATGCCGAACGGGCAGGCTGTACGGTAGTCGGCCCTGCGCCTGCACCTTTGCCTAAGTTCAGAGGAGAATTCCGCTGGCAGATTTTTGCCAAAGGAACAGATGCGGAGCGGCTGAAAGCATTTGTCCTGTATACTGTGGAGCAAACGAAAAAAGATGTGAGCCGGGAAATCCGCTTTCATCTTGCTTTCCTTGCGTGAAATCTTGTAACTTGGTAGGAAATATGATAAAATACTCTAATGCGAATCGTTTCGCAGACAACAATAGAACATCGGTGGCGCAAGGCGCCTTTTTAGGAGGATAAAAAATGGCAAAAAGACAAATCAGAATCAGTACAGACGAGGTTTTGCGTAAAATCTGCAAACCTGTCAAAGAAATCACACCCAATACATTGACACTGCTGGACGACATGGCAGAAACCATGTACGACGCAAACGGCGTTGGTTTGGCTGCGCCTCAGGTAGGCGTTCTGAAACGCATTGTTGTGATCGACATCGGCGATGGTCTGGTAGAACTGATCAACCCTGTCATCGTAGAAGCAACAGGTTCTCAGATCGACTACGAAGGCTGCCTGAGCGTTCCCGGCGCAAGCGCACGTGTGGATCGTCCCGCTTATGTAAAAGTAGAAGCTCTGAACCGTGACGGTGAAAAAATCATCGTGGAAGGGGAAGAATTGATGGCAGTTGCTCTGTGTCATGAATTAGATCACCTGGATGGGATATTATATATTGATAAGGCTCTGCCCGACGAAGACGAAGCATAAGGAGGAATTGCATGCGCGTAATTTTTATGGGGACTCCCGATTTTGCGGTGCCTTCCCTGGAAGCGCTGCTGACAAAGCATGAAGTGGTGCTGGTGGTGACACAGCCCGATAAGCCCAAGGGCAGAGGGAAAAAGATGGTGCCCACACCGGTAAAAGCTTGTGCGCTGGAACATGGTATTCCTGTTTTGCAGCCAGAAAAAGTGAAAGAACCAGAATTTGTGGAACAGCTCCGTTCTTATGAACCGGATCTGATCGCTGTAACAGCTTTTGGACAGATTCTGTCTGAACCCATTCTGGAAATGCCGAAATACGGCTGTATCAATGTTCATGGTTCTCTGCTGCCTAAGTACCGTGGTGCGGCACCTATGCAGTGGTCTATCATTGATGGGGAAAAGGTGACAGGCATCACCACCATGTATATGGCAAAAGGTCTGGACAGCGGCGATATGCTGCTGAAAGCGGAAGTGGAAATCACAGACGAAGATACTTTTGCTACCATCCATGACAAAATGGCAGTGACAGGCGCAAATCTGCTGCTGGATACACTGGATCAGCTGGAAGCCGGTACTCTGGAACGGATTCCACAGGATCACGATGCGGCAACATATGCACCTATGATTACAAAAGAAACCGGTCATATTGACTGGAGCAAAAACAGACAGGACATCATCAATCTCATTCGGGGATTGAATCCGGTTCCGGCGGCATATACCATTTATGAGGAAGAGGTTTTGAAGATTTTCGGCGCATCCCTTTCTGATGTGCAGGCCAACAGCGCAGCCAATGGGGAAATTGTGGCTGTGGTGAAAAAAGGCTTTGTTGTCAAATGCGGCGACGGTTGTCTGCTGATTACAGAAGTGCAGGCACGCGGCGGCAAACGCATGATGACAGACGCATATCTGAGAGGACACGCAATGAAAGAGGGCATCCTTTTACAGTAAGATTTTTAGATTCTAGGAACTGAAAAAGGAGGAATGGCACCATATGTTTTTTTATGGATATAACATGGAATATGTTTTTTATTAATCATTGCCATGATCTTAGCCGGTCTGGCACAGGCAAAAGTATCGTCTACCTATAACAAATATTCCCGTGTGCCCAACAGACGTGGGCTGACTGGGGAACAGGTTGCGGCACAGATGCTCATACAGGCTGGTATTCACGATGTACGTATTGAACGTGTGGCAGGTCATCTGACAGACCATTATGACCCCAGAACAAAGACCCTGCGTCTTTCTTCCGGTGTTTATGACGGCAGAAGCGTAGCGGCACTTGGCATTGCTGCCCATGAAACAGGGCATGCCATCCAGCATGACACAGGTTATGTGTTCCTGGTGCTGCGCAGCACACTGGTACCTTTGTCCAATCTGGGTTCTACATTGGCTTGGCCTTTGATTCTCATTGGCCTGCTTTTTGGAGGCAGTTCATCCAATATGTTCATCACATTGGGGATTTTGTTTTATGCTCTGGCGGTATTGTTTACCGTTGTGACACTGCCTGTGGAATTTAATGCATCTTCCAGAGCACTGCATATGCTGGAAGACCAGTATTTCCTGGATGCCGATGAAATTGGCGGCGCAAGAAAAGTTCTTTCTGCAGCAGCCATGACTTATGTAGCGGCGGCAGCTGTGGCAATTTTGCAGCTCCTTCGTTTGATTGCCATTTTTGGCGGCAGACGGGATGAATAATAACAAATGAGAAAAACGGATAAAATCCAGGTTATCGGGGTTTTATCCGTTTTGTATTTTTTGCGGGTTTTTCGGCACAAACCGTGAAAAATGGCGAAAAATATTGATGTATGGCGAAAAATCCCGTATAATAATAAGTTGATAAACCAACGGAAAAAAGACAGAAGGGAATTTGAAATCCAATGATCCAAATCAATCCCAGAGAAGTTGCGGCGGAAGCTATGGTACAGATTTTGGCGGAAGGCGCATATAATAATACGGCGCTGCGGCGTCTACTGCGGCAAAATGGAGCTATGTCCCAGCAGGACAGGGCTTTTGTGACAGAAATCGTCAATGGCACACTGCGGAATATTTATTATGTGGACTATGTCATCGACCAGTTTTCCAATACAAAATTAAATAAAATCAAGCCTTGGCTGTTGGCGGTGCTGCGGACAGCAGTGTATCAGATGCTTTTTATGGATGTGCCTGATAACGCGGCATGTAATGAAGCGGTGAAGCTGGCAACGGCGAGAGGGTACAAATCCCTCAGCGGTTTTGTCAATGGCGTTCTTCGTGCCATCGGCAGAGGAAAAACAGAAATCAAACTGCCAGAAAAAGGAACGGCAGAATATCTCAGCGTTGTGTATTCCCATCCCCTGTGGCTGGTGAAAATGTGGGTAGCGTATTATGGCTACGAAAAGACAGAAGCACTCTGTCAGGCAGATAATGAAGCACCTGATGTGACCATTCGGGTCAATACTCTGAAAACAGATGCCGAAACACTGGCAAAACAGCTGGAGGAAAAAGGCATCACTGTACGGCAGGGCAGTCTGTGGAAAGACGCGCTGCATTTGAGCAGAACGGCAGATTTGGGACGGCTGGCAGAATTTCAGGAAGGTCTGTTCCATGTGCAGGATGAAAGCTCCCAGACAGCAGTGGCAGTATTAGACCCCCAGAAAGGCGAAAAGATTTTAGACCTTTGTGCGGCACCCGGCGGGAAAACATTCACCATGGCGGAACGCATGGAAAACAGCGGCGAAATCCATGCCGGCGATATTTATGAACACAAAGCAGAACTCATTGCTGATGGTGCCCATCGTCTTGGCATTTCCATTGTGAAAACATCCGTTAGAGATGCTTCTGTGGAAGACACTTCGGCCATTGGAGCTTATGACCGCGTGCTGGCAGATGTGCCTTGTTCCGGTTTGGGACTTCTGAGGAAGAAACCGGACATTCGTTTGAAAAAAGACGGCAGTGAGATTGACGTACTGGTGGGCATCCAGCGTCAGATTCTGGAACAGGCGGCAAAATACGTCAAAGACGGCGGTGTGCTGGTTTACAGCACCTGTACTTTGAGCCGCAAGGAAAATGAAAAAATGTGGAATGGTTTTTGCAGAACCATGAATCCTATATATTAGAAGATTTGGGACAGTATTTGCCAGAAACTCTGGCGGCGGAAGGTGAAAAAGGTTATATTACCCTTTTCCCTCAGTCCCATCATACAGACGGGTTTTTCATCGCCCGCCTGCGGAAGAAAGGAATGTAATTATGGCAAAAACAGATGTGAAATCCATGACGCTGGAAGAATTGCAGCTGTTCATGGGGGAATTGGGTGAACCGAAATTCCGTGCCAAACAGATTTTTGACTGGCTCCATCAAAAACAGGTGGATACTTTTGCCGAAATGACGAATCTTTCTCAGAAACTGCGGGAAAGATTAGAACAGGAAGCAAAAATCGGCGGTGTGGAAATGGTGGAACGACTCCTTTCCAAAGAAGATGGCACCAGAAAATACCTGTTTGCGTTGGAAAATGGCTCCATCATCGAAAGCGTTTTGATGCAGTATGATTATGGGAATACTGTTTGTGTTTCCACACAGGCAGGATGCCGAATGGGGTGCAAATTCTGCGCTTCCACACTGGACGGCGTAGAAAGAAGCCTGACACCTGCGGAAATGCTTTCTCAGGTCTATACCATTCAGAAAGATTTGGGGCAGCGGATTTCCGGCGTGGTGCTCATGGGCAGCGGCGAACCGCTGGATAACTATGATAATGTGCTGCGGTTCATTCATTTGCTGAATGACCCGGCAGGGCAGAATATGGGGCAGCGTCATATCACCCTTTCTACCTGCGGACTTATTGAAAAAATGTATCGTTTGGCAGAGGAAAACTTACAGATCACATTGGCAGTTTCCCTTCATGCGCCCAATGATGAAATCCGCAGAGAAATCATGCCTGTGGCAAAGGCGAATCCCATGGAAAAACTCCTTGCCGCATGCGTGGATTACGCAAACCACACAAAACGGCGGATCACATTTGAGTATGCCATGATGCAGGGGGTTAATGACAGCGATGCCTGTGCCAGAGAATTGGCGGACAAACTGCGCCATACCCTTTGTCATGTGAACCTGATTCCCATGAATCCGGTAAAAGAACGAAAATTTACAAAGAGTTCCGCAGACCGTGTGCAGCGTTTTGCTCATTTGCTTCAGGAAAATGGTGTGGAAACCACCATTCGCAGAAGATTGGGCAGCGATATTGACGCAGCCTGTGGACAGCTGAGAAGAAGATATATGCAGAAATAAAAAATCAGACGGCTTTAGACGGGGAAAAAGCCTTAGGAGGTGGAAAACGTGAAGGCAGTCGGAATCAGCGACATCGGAAGATGCCGTAAAAATAACGAAGATGCTTATTATTTAGCGGAAGAAGATGCACCGCTGCAGCATTTGTATATCGTCGCAGACGGTATGGGGGGATGCAATGCCGGCGAAGTAGCGAGCAATGGCGCCATTGAAGCCTTCGTGGATTATGTGGCGGAACATAAAGAAATACAGGAAATTCCGGATTTGCTCACAGGCGCTTTTCAGGCGGCTAACAAATCCGTATTCGATCAGTCCAATTCCGCCCTGGAATTTGCGGAAATGGGAACCACTATGGTTGCAGCCGTAGTGGATAACGGAAAAGTCTATGTAGCCCATGTTGGTGACAGCCGCGCGTATTTGATGCAGAAAGAGATTTTGAATCCTCTGACCACTGACCATTCTTATGTGATGGAACTGGTGAAATTAGGAACCATCACCAAAGAAGAAGCAGCGGTGCATCCAAAGCGCAATATCATCACCAGGCTGTCGGTATCAAAGACACAGTAGAAACGGATATGACCATCGTGCCTGTGGAGAAAGGAGATTTGCTCCTGCTCTGCACAGACGGTCTTTCGGGCATGCTTTCTGATGAGGAGATGGCTCAGATGCTGCGGCAGAAAGAATCCGTGAAAAGGAAAGCTGAAAAATTAGTGGAAACAGCAAATCTGCGAGGCGGTTATGACAATATATCCCTCATTTTGATAGAAATTTAGGAGGTAACGACTGATGTTATTGAATCCGGGTTCTGTCCTTGGGGACAGATACGAAATCATAGAGAAAATCGGTTCAGGGGGCATGGCGGTGGTTTACCGCGGCAAAGATAAAAAACTGGATCGTTATGTGACCATTAAGGTTTTGCGGGAAGAATTTATCGGTGACGAGGAATTTATCGAACGGTTCCGTTCGGAAGCGTGTTCTGCCGCAAGACTTTCTCACCCCAACATTGTCCGTGTGTATGATGTTGGCGAGGATGGGGAGATCAACTATATCGTTATGGAATACATTCATGGGGATACGCTGAAAACAGCCATTCGGAAGAAAGCGCCTTTCGATTCCCGTTCCACTATTAATGTAGCCATTCAGATTGCGTCTGCCCTTTCTCAGGCACACAAAGCCCATATCGTACATAGGGACATCAAGCCCCAGAACATTCTGGTGGGGACAGACGGTGTGGTAAAGGTAACAGACTTCGGCATTGCCCGTGCTGCCCGTGCCACAACCATGACAACCACAGCCAATGCAGCAGGATCTGTACATTATTTTTCTCCAGAACAAGCCAGAGGCGGCTATGTGGATGAAAAGAGTGACATTTACTCTCTGGGCATTACCATGTTTGAAATGATTACAGGTGTACTGCCTTTCCAGGGAAACAATTCCGTTTCCATTGCGCTGAAACATATCAATGAGGAACTGCCGGACATCCGTCAGTATAACCCCAACTGCACACCTTCCTTGGAAGGCATCATCAAAAAAAGCGACTATGAAAAAAGCCGATGAACGTTATGCGAGCATTGATCTGATGTTGGCAGACTTGATGCGTGCCAGAACAGAAGTGGCTGTTCATGCGGAACAGGAACGTCAGGCAGAAGCCAAAGAAAGAAGCCACGCAGCAGTGGCAGGTGCGGCAGGCGCAGCTGCTGGAGCTGCCACAGGTATCCGTATGAGCAGACGGGCAGAAGCGACAAAAGAACTGCGGGAAGCCAAGGAAAGAGCAGAAGCAGAACGCGCTAGAATCCGCAAAATGGAGGATGAAGCTGTCACAGCGGAAAGTCCTCTGGTTCATAGACGGGCAGAAAGCGGTTCTCATTTCCGGGAAAATATCCCTGCCATGGAAAACGTAGAAGATGCGACACGGAAAGCGGATGAGAGCGAAATTGATCTGATTCGTTTCAGGAAGAATGAAGAAGCACCGGCGGCAGAAGAACCTCAGGTAGAAGGCGATGTGAACACACCGCTGGTAAGCTTTGAAAAATATGGCAAACGCCTGAAAATTTCCAAAGACGATAATTACGAAGGCGAATACATGGCGGTGGAAGAAGTGAAGAAAAGCAGGCGTCCCGAACGGAAACGCCGTAATCCACGGAAAGAAGAGGAATACGACAATGAACGGGATCGTAAGGCAGAACGTCGTGTTATCGCGGCAGCCATCGTTACAGCCATTGTGCTGATTGTGATTATCAGTTCTGTTGGTCTGCGCGTGCTGGGCGGCTTCAAGGGCTTCGGCAGCGGCGAAAAGAATATCGAAACACCTCAGTTTATCGGTATGACTTATGAAGAAGCAGAAGCAGAAGCGAAAAAACTTGGTCTGAAACTGGTAAAAGAAGGCGAGGATTACAGCAATTATTATGATGAAGGTATGATCTTCTGGCAGAATGTAGACCCTGAAACCATGGTAGCAGGCAATACGAAGATTGGTGTCAAAGTCAGCCTTGGTTTGAAAGAACAGGAAATGCCGGATGTGTTGAACAAGTCTGAAAGTGATGCGATCAAAGCCATCACCAAACTGGTTGGCACTTCACCGGATATTGTTTATGAAGAAAGCGAAGATGTAAAACCCGGTCATGTTATTTCTCAGAATCCGGAAGAAGGCACAAAGATTGATGCCCATACCCATATCACACTGACTGTCTGCAAGCCCGAAGAAGGCGGCAATGTAGTGGTACCTGATGTACAGGGCGATACAGAAAGCAGTGCGGTACAGAGTCTGGAAGCAGTTGGTCTGACAGTAGGCAAAATTTCTTATCTGGAAAGCGATACAGTAGCAGAAGGCAGAGTTATCACCCAGACATTGACACCAAACTCTGAAGTACCCAGCGGCAGCGTTGTAAATCTGGCTATCAGTAAAGGCGCGCCTGTGCAGGAAGAACCGCAGGAAGAAGAACCACCCAGAGAAGGCGGCAGCGGTCAACCTGCTGATTCCAACAGCACCAGCACCCAGTACTTCACCATTACAGCACCGGAAGGTGCTGGTGATACGGTTCATGTCAAAGTAGTGAAAACAGATGCTGATGGAACAACAACGGTCATCGATGAAACCAGAAATTTGTCTGACTTCCCCTTCAGTATTGCCGTAACAGGTACTGGCAGCGGTACAGTCACCGGTACAGTGGATGGACAGACAACATTGTCTGAAAATGTAACCTTCTGAGAATAAGGAGTAAAATATGCTGGATGGAGTGATTTTGAAAGGAATCGGCGGATTCTATTATATCGATACCGTGGAAGGCATCTATGAATGCCGTGCCAGAGGGATTTTCCGTAAGGAAGGCATTCGCCCCACCGTTGGAGATTCTGTACAGATTTCCGTGCTGGATGAAGCCAACAAAAAGGGAAGTCTGGATGTGATCCTGCCCAGAAGAAATGAGCTGATCCGTCCCAGAGTTTCCAATATCGATCAGGCGGTCATTGTCTTTGCGGCAAAAAGCCCTAATATGAATCTGGATCTGCTGGACAGATTTTTGCTGCTGGCAGAAGAACAGGAATTGGATATTGTCATCGTCATCAACAAGATCGACAGAGATAAACAAAACAAATATGAGGATGCTGCTGCTCTTTATAGAGCGGCAGGCTATCCTGTCTTCTGCACCAGTGCGGAAAAGGGCATTGGCATCGAGGAACTGCGGAAAGCATTGGAAAACAAAATTTCCGTATTCGCAGGCCCTTCCGGCGTAGGAAAAAGCAGCCTCATCAACGCCGCTTTCCCCGGTTTAGAGCTGAATACAGGGGAAATCAGTGAGAAAATACAGCGTGGTCGTCATACCACCCGTCACGCTGAGCTGATTCGTATTACAGAACAGAGTTATATCGTGGATTCTCCCGGTTTTACCTCTCTGTTCCTGAACCATATCCCGTCAGATAAACTGCAGTATTATTTCCGGGAATTTCAGCCTTTTCTGCACAAATGCTATTACAACGGCTGCGTGCATATCAATGAGCCGGACTGCGCCGTAAAGGAACAGATCGGCGATGCCATTGACAGCCGCAGATATGAAAGATACAAAATGCTTTATGAGGAACTGGAAAACGAAAGGAGAAACTGAAATGGCTATTTATTTGTCCCCTTCTATGCTGTCCATTGATTTCACAAAGGTAGGCGAACAGCTGGCGATTGTGGAACAGGCAGGGGTACCTTACATCCATCTGGATGTAATGGATGGTGTGTTTGTACCCAATATTTCTTTTGGGATTCCTGTGATTCAGGGGATTCGCAAAGCCAGCAATATGGTTTTTGACGCCCATCTGATGATCGTAGACCCGGAGCGTTATGTGGAACAGTTCCGCAAAGCGGGTGCTGACATCATCAATTTCCATGTGGAAGCGACCAAAGACCTGCGGGCTGTATTGCGAAGATCAAAGAAACAGGCGCGAAAGTGGGTATCACCATCAAACCCAAAACACCTGTGGAAACCATCAAACCTTTCCTGAAAGATGTGGATATGGTATTGGTTATGACCGTAGAACCCGGTTTTGGCGGCCAGAAATTTATGGCAGATCAGGTGCCTAAGATTGCCCAGCTGGCAGCATGGAAAAAAGAATTGGGCCTTTCCTATGACATTGAAGTTGACGGCGGCATCACGCTGGATAACGTGAGAGAAGTGTTGGATGCAGGCGCCAATGTCATTGTTGCAGGCTCCGCTGTGTTTGGCAAAGAAGATATTGCCGGTGCAGCGAAGGGTTTTATGGAAATTTTCAAGGAGTATGAGGCAGAATGAAAGCAGTATTGTTTGCAGGGGCAGCCATAACGGATTACAGTTTTTGTGAGAAGTATTTGCAGGATGCAGATTGCATCATCTGCTGTGACGGCGGCATGCACCATGCAAAAGCCCTTGGGATTACACCGGATTACATCGTGGGAGATTTTGACTCTGTGCGTCCGGAAGTGCTGGAAGAATATCGTAATATGGGCATTTCCATTCGTCAGTTTCCTACCCACAAAAATGAAACAGATATGCAGCTTGGCATGCTTTTGGCCTTAGAGCTGGGGGCAACAGAATTGGTGCTCATTGGCGGTATTGGCGACCGTTTCGACCATACCCTTGCCAATGCTCATCTGCTGCTGTATCTGCTGAAAAAAGGCGTACGTGGGATTCTGGTCAATGAGAAAAACTGTGTGGAACTCATTGATAAAGAAGTCACCCTCTATGGCAAAGCAGGAGATTTGGTATCTACCATTCCTTTGAGTATGCAGGTGGAAGGTGTGACACTGGAAGGTCTGGAATATCCGCTGGTAGACTATGATCTGGCACTGGATGATAAATTGGTGGCTGTCAGCAACGTCATGACAGGCACTGAAGCGAAAGTGAAAATCCGAAAAGGGTATCTGTTTGTGATGCAGACACGAGATTAACAAGAAAGTGGGCATGGAAAAGCAACTTCACCTTAAGAAAACATTGATTTTTCTTTTCCTTGATTTCTTAAGGGGAATTGCGACGGCTGTCTTCACAAGAAAACATAACAAATAAAAATTTTCATAAAATAAGAAAGCTAAAATCCTTTGTCATGATAAGGATTTTAGCTTTCTTTGTTTTCTTATGAAGATGCCCCTAATCCATCCCCACTTTTTTTTATTGGTGATACAGGCAAATTTGCTGTCCCAATGGCATAACATGAATCAGGTTGGTTTGTGGAGGGATTGGATGGCAACCATTAGCCTATGTATGATTGTAAAAGACGAAGAATTGACCTTGGAGCGATGTATGCAATGCGCAAAAGGTTTTGCCGATGAAATCGTTGTGGTAGATACGGGCTCTGTGGACAGGACAAAAGAAATTGCGGAAAAATATGCGGATGTGGTTTGTGATTTTCAGTGGTGTGCTGACTTTGCGGCAGCGAGAAATTTTTCCTTTTCCAAAGCCACGAAGGATTATTGTATGTGGCTGGATGCGGATGATGTGGTGCCGGAGTCGGAACAGAAAAAAATCGTAGCGCTGAAAGAAAAATTGGAGGAAACGAAAGCCGACGTGGTGATGATGCCTTATGATGTGGCTTTTGACGCAGGCGGAAAGGCCACGTTTTCTTATTTTCGGGAGAGGATTGTGAAAAACATAGGACGTCCTTTATGGGAAGGACGGGTACATGAAGTCATTACCCCTTATGGAAATATCATCCACGAGGACATTCATGTGGAACATCGAAAGGAAAAAGCATATGACACAGACCGCAATTTGCTGATTTACGAAAAGATGCGTGCAGAAGGCTGTGTATTCAGTCCCAGAGAGCAATTTTATTATGCCAGAGAATTATATTATCATGGACGATATGGAGAGGCCATAGACGAATTTCGTGTGTTCATGGGCAGGGAAGGGGCATGGCTGGAAAATAAACTGGAAGCTTGTCGGCAGATGGCCATTTGCTATGGACATCTGCAAAAACCACAGGAGCAGCTGGAAGCATTGTTTTACAGTTTTACACTGGATTTGCCTCGGGCGGAAACATGCTGTGATCTGGGGCGATATTATTTCGACAGACAGGCGTGGAGAGAGGCAATTTTCTGGTATGAAACGGCTTTGCGGGTGGAAAAACGGAAAAATGGCGGCGGATTTATCCGAGAGGATTGTTATGGGTATCTGCCCTGTATCCAGCTCTGTGTCTGCTATGACCGCTTGGGACGGCGGGAAAAAGCCGTTTCCTATAACGAAATGGCGGCAGTATTCAAGCCGGAGGACGGCGCTGTGGCATATAATCGGGCATATTTTGCAAAAGTATCCAAAACATAAAAAATGGCACTGCCTTTTTGCGGCAGTGCCATTTTGATTTTCATAAAATTTGCCTTACAGCAGTGTTACGCCGGCTGCGTTGCAGACATCAAATGTTTCCTGATCCCAGATAGAGGACTGTACTTCACCGATGTGGGCTTTACCCAGCAGCAGCATGCACAGACGGGACTGACCGATACCGCCGCCGATGGTGCAGGGCAGTTTGCCTTCCAGCAGCATTTTGTGATATGTCAGGGCACGTCTGTCGTCACAGCCAGCTTTTGTCAGCTGTCTGTCCAGAGATGCAGCGTCTACACGAATACCCATAGAGGAAATTTCCAGTGCGTTGTCCAGTACAGGGTTGTAGAACAGCAGATCGCCGTTGAGCTGCCAGTCGTCATAGTCAGGCGCACGACCGTCATGGCGTTCGCCGGAACGAAGTATATCGCCAATCTGCATGATGAATACAGTTTTGTATTCTTTTACAATGGCGTTTTCTCTTTCCTTTGGTGTCAGGTCAGGATATCTGTCTTCCAGTTCCTGAGAAGTGATAAATGTAACTTCTCTGCACAGCTCTGTTTTGATGCGAGGATATTTTTTCTTCAGCACTTCCAGTGTGTCGCAGATGCAGATCACAATGCCCTGTACAGTGAATTTCAATTCCTGAATATTGCGTTTTTCCGGTGTGATGACTTTTTCCCAATCCCACTGGTCAACATAAATAGAATGGAGATTATCCAGGGTTTCATCACGGCGAATCGCATTCATATTGGTATACAGACCTTTGCCGGGACGGAAGTCGTAGCGGTAAAGAGCCATTCTTTTCCATTTTGCCAGAGAGTGTACTACTTCAGCAGTTACGCCGGTAGCAGGCACTTCAAAGCTTACGGGACGTTCTACGCCGTTGAGGTTGTCGTTCAGTCCTGTGGAAGGATCAACGAACAAAGGCGCGGATACGCGTTTCAGATTCAGTGTCTGAGACAGATGTTCTTCAAAAGTCTGGTGGATCAGACCGATTGCGTTTTGTGTTTCATATAAAGTAAGTACAGACTGATAGCCTGCAGGAATATATGTTTTACTCATGAAAACCCCTCATTTCTCCTTGATATTTCATACCTATTCAGCATATCATAAACGGCGGATTTGTCAAGGGATGGGGCGTCCTTTGCGGAAAAATCTCCCCTTTGAGGCGTTGTAAGAGGGAAAAAGGAATCTGGAAAATTGGTTTTTCTGAGGGGAAAAGGACTTGACACTCAATTCCTACAAGTGTATGATATAGTAAAACATACAAGTGTAGGAGTTGAAAGGAGGGAGTCTTATGCAAAAACTTCCCGATACGGAATTGGAGATCATGCAGGTGATCTGGCAGGAAAACAGAGTTCTTTCCACTTCGGAAATCAAAGAAAAGTTGGACTTGAGCCGCCCTTGGAATGTGTCGGCCCTTCAGACACTTTTGAATCGGCTCATTGACCGTGGATTTCTTTCCAGTTATAAAGAAGGAAAAAATCGCTATTACGAAATCACTGTGAAAGAAGAGGACTATCTGGCTTTTGAAAACAGTTTGTTTTTGCGGAAAGTCAATGCCAACTCTTTGACAAAACTGGTGGCGTCTTTGTATCGCAGTCACACCATTTCCGATGCGGATTTAGATGACTTGGCGAAGTTTATTGAGGAGAAAACAGGAGGTGCTTGAGTATGTTGTGGGAAACCATGATACAATGGGCACCTGTGGTGCTGCGTAGATGTTTTGACGCTGTCTGGCAGGTGACACTGCCTTGGATCATCACCATTTTGCTCCTGATGTTGCTGCGTCCTTTTCTCCTGCGGCGATACAGTGTGAAATGCTATCTGAATTGTATGAGAATCATGATGGGGCTTCTGATTATGTCCATGACTGCATACAGCGGCAACGCTTACTGGCAGATTCCTGGGCCGGATGTATTACTTTCCCATGAAGTAGAGGTGAGCTCAGCGCCAAGGGAAGAGATGCCTGCTGAAGCACCTGCGTCAGGAGAAAATCTTGCCCAAGGGCAGGAAAGTCTTGTCATGCAGACACAAAGCCAGCAGCAGACAACAGAAACACCGGTGCCAACAGCAAAGCCGGAGAAACAGACACTTCCGGAATTGTATCAGATTTGGGCAGTGGGTATGGCGTTGTTCCTGTTGTTTCATTTGGTGCAGTATGGGCGGATGCAGTGGTATCTCCACAAAGGTCGGGAAAAGATTACCGATCCCGCATTGCTGGAGAGTTATCAGCAGCTCCATAAAGAAATGCCCATTCTGATTCGAAAGCCGCGGATTTACTGCCATAGAGGTCTGCCCAGTTCCATTTGTGTGGGATTGTTCCGCAAGACCATATATGTGGATACCCAAGATAGAGATCTGGAAGAAATGAAATGGGTACTGCGTCATGAGCTGTACCATTGCGATAATGGTGATATGTTGGGTAGATGGGTTTTTCTGGTGGTACAGGCAATGCACTGGTTTAATCCCCTCATGTATTGGCTTATTGACCAACTGGAATGGAGCACAGAGCTGGAATGTGATGCAAAAGTGGTGGATGGAGCGGATTTGCAGGCACGCAAGGCGTACAGTATGGCCATTTTAAACAGTATTCGAGAAGGAAATCGGAAAAGAGCCAGACTGTCCACGGCTTTTGTGGAGAACCGAAAAACACTGGAAAAAAGATTGGAGGCGATTGTGGATATGCAGCAAAAGAAGAAAGGACGAATGATGTCTTTTTTGGTAACAGCAGCGGTGATATTCTGTTTTACCTTTGTGGGTTGTACGCCTGTGGAATCGCAGCAGACCACAGAAGCCGTGCAGACGGATTTGACACGGGAATTGTATGATGCTAGAACGCCTTACATCGGCGGTGCCTCTGATGTAGGAAAAATACTGGGGCTGTTGCCATTGCCCAATGGGTTGACATATCATGAAGAGGGCATGGAACTTTTTACAGACGAAGGCAGTCCTTTTGGCGCCAAACAGCATTTGATGTTTACAGAAGCCACTACGGAAGCGGAAAAACAGGCTTTGCTTTCTAATACAGATCAGCTGGAACGAAATGCCTATCTGTTCTTAGCGTTGGTGGATAATGCGGACTTTCTGGAATATAAAATACACGATACCCCTACAACGGAAAGCGTGACGTTCCATTTTGACAGACAGATGGCGGAAAAATATTATGGTGATATAGACCTCCGCTCCCTTACATCGGATTTTGATACATTTGCTGCCTTTGTGGAAGAACTGAATATCCTTTTTGACTGCCCATTTACAGAAACGCTGGAAACAGCAGGTCGCGAAAATTGGGTGGAAAATTATCAGACAGCCATGGAGCTGGTGCAGAACATCAGCGCAGAGATGCCTTTACAGGGGGATTTTGCAGCATGGGCAGATCAGATACGGCAGTCAGAAGCGTTTGCACAGCTTGTGGCATTGAAAGATGATGCGCTAATCTACTGCTTGATGCAAATGCCCGGTGGTACAGATACAGAAAGCTATGTCACGATGCTGGCGGCAGATGAATTGGCTTGTGGCAGCAGAAGAGATGGCGTAAGTTTTGATGAAACGCCGGAAGAATGGTATCAGGTTTACTGTGCGCTGGATTCTCAGTATACAGTGCCTTTTTATAAAGGTTTGGAACAGGAATATGCTGAGATGCCAGAAGCGGAATACCTGTCTTTATCCAAAGAAGCAGCCCGTTCTCGGGTAACATCCAAAGAAACGGCAGTGCAGGCAGTATATAAAGCCCTCTCTGCTTATAAGAAAGAAGATACATTGAACGGACATGAATTGGTAGTATTTGCGCCGCTGATTCTGGATGTAGCGGAAACAGAGGATACGTTGCAGGTATGCTGTGTGGTAGGCGATGACAGATACCGCATGAACCGTGTAGGAAACCAGGGATATTGCCTGCTCAATGAAGGTGGTTCCCGGGTGCCTGCTCGTCTGGATTTTGTGAAAGAACAGGGAGAATGGAAGCTGGAAGAAATCCATTGGGCAAAAGATGGCAGTGGTTATACATCATCCATTGAGGAAATGGCACCCAATAAAGCAGTGGCGCAGAAAATGATTGATTTCGACAGTGACGATATGACACGTTTGCTCTATGACAATTTGATTCAGTATATGAATCTGACAGATACCTCTTACATGGTTTATGATATGGGGTATAAAACAGAAGATTTGCAGCAGGAACTGCGCCAGTTTTTACAGCTGGCATAATGCAAAACAAATAATCTAGGATAAAAAAGCCGGAATCCTTTGTAAGGATTCCGGCTATCTTTGTTTTCTGAAAAGCCTTTGCATTTATACTGGCTGCATAGATTCGGCAATCTTTTTCATATCTTGTTCCTGCATCTCTCCACGAAGGATACAGGTCAGGTTTCCCTGTTTCCAGCATAATGTGTTTCCAAGCTGGCTTTTCTGGAATTGGTAAGTGCCTTCCTGTAAGGTCTGTCCTTCTTCCATACCACTTTGTTTTGCAATGTATGCGGCATCATTGGACTGAAGGAACCAAAGGGATTCCGTCTCTATTTTTGGTGGAGAGAAGTCATGTCTTTTGTTTCGTCCAGAAATAAATTTTTGAAAATAGCATTCTACCGTAACAGTGTCATTTTCCGTTCTGGCTTCTGCGTGATCCAGATTCATTTCTTCCGGCATGGTGGTGGGAAAATACATTTCTTCCGGTTTGGTTTCTGCCAAAAGGCTGGTTACTTCCTGCCTGTCTGTATCTGAAAGTTCTTTCCAAATCATATCAGGCTGGCTGGACTTTAAAAATAAGTAAATCACACCTACAAGAAGAACAACCAAAAGACCGCCTTTGTTTAATAAACGCAAAGAGATGCCCCCTTCCCATATGCTTTCGATTTCACGTTATGATTACAGTAAAGTTTAGCACCTTTTGATAGGAAAAACAACAAAAGAACAAAATGTTACTATTTTTTTAAGAAAACCAAAAAGGAATTGTATGCTATATACAAAAAATGGAATCTATTGTAGAATATAGAAAACCAAAATCAGAAAGGGGCTGGAATACAATCAGCAGTTTGTTATTGGAACAGGCATAGATGAAAAGGGGGATATTTATGGACGAAAGATATGATGAAAAGAATCAGGGTACCTGGACAAACAATGAGCAAATGCCGGATATTCTAAAGGATGGAAATATTCTGGCAAAGGAATCTGAGAAGAAAGAGCATGCGGAAATTCTGGGGAAATGGCTGTGGATTTTGTTCTGGCTCATCATTCCCAGCGCCATCGCAGGCATTTTGGGGAATGAAAATCTCTTTGGCAAGGAGTCAGGTGTTTATATTTTTGGAACCATCTTGTCCATGGTTGTAGGGATTTTGTATGGCGTGATCCTGATGCCCATGAAAGAGGTGGAAGAAAAATATCGTATGGCGGGTATCTTCAGCATTTTAGCTGCGGTGTTATCCATGGCATTGGAAGTCGTTCAGGTGGAAAATCCATTGATGGTTCTTGTTATTGGTCTGCCGACACTGATTTTGGGACTGGTAGCGAAATATTATGAATTCCATAGCCATGCGGCAGTGCTGCGGGACTTTGATCTGGAGTTCTCTCAAAAGTGGCTGACACTGTGGAAATGGTATTGTGTGGTCATTGCGGGGATGATTGTGAGTGCTTTGGTTGTCTTGATTTCCTTCTTGTTGGCAGCACTCCTCATTTTGGTATTTGCCATTGGTACTTTTGTGATTGCCATTGTGCAGCTGGTTTACCTGTATAAGATGGCAAAACTGTTCCGTCAGTATGCTTAAATAATATGTATTAAAAAGAATGGAGCTTAGGGGCATCTTCATAAGAAAACAAAGAAAGCTGAAATCCTTGTCATATAGAGGATTTCAGCTTTCTTATTTTCACTGAAATTTTATTTGAAATGTTTTCTTCTGAAGACGGCCGCCGCAATTCCCCTTAAGAAATGAAGGAAAAGAAAAATTAGTGATTTCTTAAGGGGAAGTTGCTTTTCTCCATTCTTCTTTTGTTGTAAACAGATCACAAATGTTACACGAATGTATCAAAATGTGTACAGATTTCTTAAAACAGCAGACAAAAAATGGGTTTCTGCTATACTGAGTTTAGAAGTAAATAGACAGGGCAAAAAAGGGGGATTTTGTATGAAAAAAGGGTTATGTATTTTGCTGAGCAGTGCCATGCTTATGGGAACAGCACCTGTATATGGGAATGTGCCTGAAGTGGAACAGGTGACACATACCTATCGTGCGGAAGTTGGCACGAAGAATTTCTATAAGGATGATGTATTGCAGACTTTGGATACGGAAATCTATCTGAAAGATGGTTATGTGATGCTGCCGGTGCGAGCGTTTTTTGCAGCCATGGGGGATCAGACCATCATTGATTGGAACAGGGAAAAACGAATCGCTTCTGTTATGCAGGGGCCCAATATCATTACCATGAATGTGGATCAAAATGAAATCCAAGTCAATGGAAAAGTGCTTCCTGTATCAGGGAAAATGGAAACAAAAGATGGGCGTTTGTTTGTGCCTCTGCGGAATTGGAGACATATCCTCAACGCTTGTAATTATCCATTAACAGATGAAGACATTGTCTGGAACAGCGCAGAGCAGGAAGCAGTTGTCAAAATCAAGGAAAGCAAAGTTACAGAACAGAAAGATGTGCGGGAATTGGTACTGTCTGGGGAAGGACAGGCACCAAGCTATGCCATGGAAATGACAGAACAGTATGATTTTATTGAGAATGCAGGTGATGGATATTTTATTGCGCTGAAATATGGAAAAGATGTTCCGGTAGGTGTTATCACCGCAGGGCAGGAATGCGATTATGATGTAATCGACAGCACAGGAAAGGTATTGATCGATTTTCCGGCGCATAGTGTTTTCCAGTTGGAATATCTGGGAGAAAATCTGTTTTATGTGACCAGCGCAGATCTTCGTGAGAAATATGTGGTAGACCAGACAGGCAAGACCGTGTTTACCCTGCCTTATGACAGAATTCTGGATTATTCCGAAGGAATGGCAGTTGTTGGTGATATGGTCAATGGGGAATACCTGTATGGTTATGTGGATGTAAAAGGAAATCTCCAAATTCCTCTGCAATTTACAAAGGCAGAACCATTTTCAGAAGGTGTTGCAGCAGTCAGTCAGGGAAAATTGGAGCAGAAAAAATGGGGATTTGTTGACAAAAATGGAAAATTTGTTGTGGAACCGATTTATAATGCTTGTGGTAGTTTCCTGGAAGGATTGGCAATGGTGCGGACTTCTGAAGGTGTAGGATTTATAAATCATTGGGGGGAATTTGTGATTTCGCCGGTATATAAATCAGCAAGTAATTTTGTCAACGGAACAGCATTTGCCGTTACAGGAGAAGATAATGAGGTCTGGATCATTGACGATGCTGGAAAGAAATTGCGGAAAATTACAGAAGTGAAAGGAGGCAGTGCATCCGCAGAAGGAAATGACCAATTGATGCAAGTGGAATATATTGTAGAGGGAGTTGCTGGCACAGACCATACCCATGTGATTCAAAATTATGATAAAAATGGAGCCATTTCCGATGATGTTTTCCGTTTGGAAAAAGAACTGTCAGAGGGGCTTGCGCCAGCGTATGACAATACACGGAAAATGGTGGGCTATGCTGACGAAACGGGAAAAATAATTGTTACGCCATCTTTTACGAAGGCAGAATCCTTCAAGGATGGTTATGCCGTGGTAAAACATTTGGTGGAGAAATCAGATGGCTCCCGTGACGAAGAATGGGGGATCATCGCAAATCCGTTGATGAAATGATTAGGGGGGGCCTTGTATGAAAAAGGGAATTTGTATTTTGCTCAGCAGTGCTTTGCTGATGGGGACAGTACCTGTATATGGGGATATGGCTGAAGTGGAACAGGTAACGCACACCTACCGGGCGGAAGTTGGCACGAAGAATTTCTACGAAGACGATGTTTTGCAGACTTTGGATACGGAAATCTATCTGAAAGATGGTTATGTGATGCTGCCAGTGCGGACGTTCTTTACGGCAGTGGATGAAAATGCTCAGATTCTATGGGATCGGGAAAAACAGGTGGCAACGGTATGGATGGGGGAATACCGTATCCTGCTGGATGTACCGAAAAATAAGATACAGGTAGAATATGGCAATGTAAACGTATCAGGCAAACTGGAAGTGAAAGATGGTCGTTTGTTTGTACCTCTGCGAAACTGGCAGAAAATCCTGACACGCTGCAACTATGAAATGGATGAGAACAGCATTGTCTGGGACAGCGAAAAAGGTGAAGCCATTGTTAATGTTGGTGAACATGTCATTAATAGGGATGAGGAATTGACAAAAACAGAAATCACAGGGGAAGGACAGAAACCCGTTTATCTGGTGGAGCCAACAGAACAATATGATTTTATCTGGAATGCAGGAGATGGTTATTTCATTGCAGAAAATTATAGCGATGAGAATGACCAGATCATTTTTGACAGTACTGGAAAGAGGCTTGCCACATTTGCGCCCGGAACAGCGCATCATGTTGGATATTTGGGAGAAGATCGTTTCTGTGTCTATGATTATGAAGAGAAAGAACGCCCGGCATATGTCGTGGATGCAAAAGGAAACAGGTTGTTTTCCGCAGACTATGACCAGATTTGGCCGTATGCCCAAGGATTGGCATTGGTTCGGGAAAAAACGGAAAATGGCTATCGGTATGGATATATAGATACAGAAGGAAATTTGCAGATTCCCATGCAGTATGGTTCGGCAAGATCTTTTTCAGAAGGTGTGGCACCTGTGTCCATGAGTGAATCCGGTATCGGGCAGTATGGCTTCATTGACACAAAAGGGAATGTGGTCATTGAGCCAAAGTATCGCTCCGCGGATCCTTTCCGGGAAGGACTGGCACATGTGCAAGCCATTTCCGGGGAAGGCTTCATCAACCATCAGGGAGAAGAAGTGGTTCCGCCCCAGTATGGTTTTGTCAGTGATTTCCAAAATGGTACCGCTTTTGCCGTTACAAAAGATCGGCAGATCATTGTTATTGATAAAAATGGGGAAGAAGTCAGAAAGTTACTGGAATTACCGAAAGAAACATCTTATTTCTATACGCCATCCTGGGATTTGCTGGAAGTAGAATACCCGTTGGGATATCAGGGAATTTATCGTTATTATGACAAAAATGGAGAAATCTCCAGAGAAACATATGAACTTCAGTCCGGTTTTTCGGAAGGGCTTTCTGCTGTGCTTGACAAAGAAACAGGAAAATACGGCTATGCTGATGAGAAAGGGAACATGGTCATTTCTCCGACGTTTGACTATGCGGAGAGATTTCAGGATGGATATGCTGTGGTGAAACAGATCATTCCAAATGAAAACGGTATAAGGACCGTAAAAGTAGGGGTTATCAAAAATCCTTTGATGAGGTAATACATAAGGGAGGAATTTTACATGAAAAAAGGGTTTTGTATTTTGCTGAGCAGTGCTTTGCTTTTGACAGGGACAGTACCAACATGGGCAAAAGAGGAACGCTTGTTGCTGGAGCCTCATGAGTATCGTGGGATAGTTGGTACGACAAATTTTTATAGGGACGATGTCTTGCAGTCTTCGGATGCGGAAATTTATTTGAAAGACGGCTATGTGATGCTGCCCTTGCGGACATTTTTTACATCCATCAATCCTGATGCGCAAATCTATTGGAATAGCGTAGACCAGCAGGCAGGGGTACTTCTGGGAGAAAGTTCTATATTTTTGTATGTGAAGGAAAATAAGATCGTTGTCAATCGCGAAGAACAGCCTGTGGTGGGAAAAATGGAAGTGAAAAACGGTCGGTTGTTCATTCCACTGCGAAACTGGCTTACCATATTGAATCAATGCGGATATCAGTTGACAGATGCGGATCTCCATTGGGACAGTACCAAACAGGAAGTGACTGTAACCGTCCGGGAAAACCAGATTATTTTTGAAGAAAATCTGAAAACACCTGTCATTTCCGGCGAAGGACAGGCACCGCTCTATGCGGTGGCACTGACCGCTACATACAGTGGCATACAAAATCTGGGAGATGGATATTTCCTTGGGATCGATGATACAGAAGGATATTACAAATATGCTTACGATATTTTGGACAGCAACGGAAAATTAAAAAGTCATTTCGCACCAGGGGAAATCTTCAGGATGGAATATTTGGGAGAAGGAATGTTCTGTGTATACACAGAGAGATGGCAACAGGAATACGTTATGGATGAAAATGGACAGAAACAGTTCGATGTGGCTTATGATTCCATAGGTGATTTTCATGAAGGGCTGGCATGCGTAAGTGACGAAAAGGACGGTCAGAAAGTGGAAGGCTATGTTGATGCAAAGGGAACGCTGCAGATTCCTCTGCAATTTGCCGATGGCGGATACTTTTCTGAAGAACGGGCAGTGGTTCGCGATTTGGAAACAAGGAAATGCGGTGTGATCGATAAGAAAGGAAACTATGTTGTAGAGCCCAAGTACAAGTCTTGTAAAAGTTTTCAAGATGGTATGTCTTTAGTACAGACAGAACAGGGATATGGCTATATCAACAAACAGGGAGAAGAAGTCATTGCACCTCAGTATGTATGGGCATCTGATTTTTATGACGGCACAGCATATGTACTGGAAGAACAAAATGGCCCTGTTTGGCTTATCAATACAAAGGGCGAGAAAGTCAAAAAGATGGCAGACCAGCCCGGAGATTCTTATGAGAGCAATGCATATTGTTTGCGCATATCTCAGGATGTAGTGCTGCCTTCCGGTGCAGAGAAAAATGTAGACCATTATTATGATAAGAACGGAGAAATCTCTATGGAACAGGGCAAACTGCTTTTTAGACTTTCTGAAGGGCTTTGCAGTGTACTGGATGAAAAGACACAAAAATACGGCTTTGTAGATAAAACAGGGGAAATGGTCATTTCACCTATGTTCCGTGAAGCGAGAGATTTTAAAGATGGATATGCAGTGGTACAAGTGCAGGATCAATGGGGCGTTGTGAAAAATCCGCTTTTGCAGAAATAATACCACATGGTATCATGAAGAAAAAACGGCAAATGGAGGAAGGTGAGATGTAAATGAGAAAGTACAGAATTTATGTTGGAGCAGGTGTACTGATTTTCGCATTGGTTCTTTCCTATTTTGCATATCACAGAATCCGTTGTACCAATTATCTTCAAAATCCCAGAGGCTCAGAAGAAACAGTATCCATTTCCGTTTTAGACTATGTGCACGATACAAATCGAAACAATATACGGGAAACAGATACATTTTGGAAATTGCTGAGCCAATGTGAATATGACGCATTGCCAAAGAACCAAAGTCAGGGGGAATGGGTCAGCCGTTTGTAGTTTTCATGATAAACGGGAAAGCGGATCATGTTATGACCTATGAAGAAAGCGGCGTTGTACGAGGCGTCATTGAGATGGATGGAAAGAAATATGACTTGAAGGATTGTGAAGAGCTGCATCAGTATGGTCAATGGCTTTGCCAATGAAAGCGGCAGGAAAAAGGTATGGTTTGATGCCATACCTTTTTATTTGCCCGAAAATCCCTGTTTTTATGGAAATTTTCCTATGGATATAGTAGATGTTTCATTGCTTCCAATGAAAGTCTGCTTCCAATGAAAGTCTATGGTAAAATAATTAAAAGGATTGTTTTTATTTTATACGGTATACCGGTATACAGGTTAATGACACAAGGAAAAGCAAAAGAGGATGACTTTGGGAGAGAGTGGCTATGAATCAGAAAAAAGCGCTGCATGTATTGGCGTATGAACACATCAAGAATATGGTTTTGGAAGGTAAAATGGAGTACGGTGAAATTTATTCGGAAACCAAGATCGCTAAAGAAATTGGGATTTCCCGTACACCCGTCAGAGATGCCATACAGTATCTTTCCCAGGAGAAATACATTGACATTTTGCCGAATAAGGGATTTTGTCTGCATAAAATGGGCATACAGGACTTTGTGGATACCAACCAGATCCGTACGGCCATTGAAGGGTACTGCGGCAGAGAAATCGCCCAGAAAGCAGATTTGGAAGAAACAAAGGAAAACGTTTGATCTGTTGGAATCTTTTTTGAAGCAGCAGAAAGAAGCCTTGGAACAGGAATCTGTGACTGGGTTTTTTGAAGCGGATATGCAGTTCCACATCCAATTGGTCAGCCATATTGCCAATGGGGAGCTGAATAATCTGTTTGGAACGTATATGTATCGTATGCGTAATCTGGCGCTGCATTCTCTGTATGTACCAGGGCGTATGGAAAAGGCTTATCAGGAACATTTGGAGATTTTTGAGAATATGAAACAGGGGGATATGATTCAGACTTATGAAAGCATTGTATATCATATGGAGAGCCCCAGAGATATCAGTATAGACGAAGATTAAAAAAGCAGGTATTCCCTTTTGGGAATACCTGCTTTTTTATTTATATAGAAGAGATGTTTTAAACAGAAAATAATTACATGAAGAAGCTCAATACAAGGACTTCCACAACACCCACAGCCCATGCGATGGTTGAGGTTACAGCCCATGTGATCAGCTGATCTTTTGCTTCTTTTACGCCCAATGTACGGTTTACAACCCAGAAATAACTATCGTTGAAGTAACCGAAGAACAGGGAGCCTACGCAGCAGGCGATGCTGCCCAGCGGAGGGATGACACCGGAAGCAACGATGATAGGAGCGGAGATACTTGCAGCTGTTGTCATAGCTACTGTACCGGAACCCTGAATGAAACGCATCAGTGTGGAGATGATCAGAGGCAGGATGATGATGGGGATAGCTGTCTGAGACAGACCTTCCGCAATATATGTGCCCAGACCGGAGTCTTTGATGATCTGACCCAGGGCACCGCCGCCGCCGGTAACCAGCATAATGATACCAGCAGACATCATACCTTTTTCCATTTCAGACAGTGCTGTGTGACGATCCAGGTTTTTGCCCAGACCGAAAATAGCAACTACTAAGCCCAGACCAACAGCTACGATGGGCTGACCCAGGAAGATGAGGATTTCCATAGGGCCTGTTGTTTTACCCAGTGCGGAAGCGATGGTGTTGATCAGAATCAGCACGATAGGAACGATCAGAGGCAGGAAGGACTGCAATGTGCTGGGTAGACCTTCTTCTTCCATTTTGAATGTGTTTTCGTATGTAGGTTCCTGATAAGGCATGGATACGAATTCACCGTTTTCATTGGGAATCTGGTAATATTTTTTGCTCAGGTACAATCTAGCGTAAGCAATACATGCGATTGCCATGGGAATTGCCAATACGATAGTCATCAGAATGAATTTACCAACGTCAACACCGAAGATACCGCATACACCCAGAGGGCCGGGAGTAGGAGGAACCATAGAGTGGGTGATTACCAGACCTGCTGCCAGCGCAACACCCAAGCCGATGACAGATTTTTTGTTGCTTTGGAAATTGCTTTTGCGATGGGGGAAAGTACCACAAACCCGGAGTCACAGAAAATGGGGATGGATACCAAAAAGCCAGTCAGCGCCAGGGCTTCTTCTTCTCTCTTTTTGCCAAAGAGTTTCAGGAAGGTGAAGGCCATTCGCTTGGCAGCCCCTGTTACTTCAAATATTTGCCCCATCATAACACCGAAGCCGATGATGATACCAATGCTGCCCAGTGTACCGCCAAAGCCGGTGGTGATGGAATTGATGATGCCAAATGTTTTTCCGTCGTCCAAAGTGATGTTTGTCAAAGGCATGCCGCCTACAACACCAACGATGATGGTAGAGATGATCAGTGCCAAAAATGCCTGTACTTTTGTTTTCAGTACCAAGAAAATCAGTACGATAATACCAATGGCAAGACCGATTAACATTCTGTCGCCGCTTAATCCGCCGATCATTGTCATAACCTCCCTTAAGTAAACATGTGATTATTTGGTGAAATAAGGTGCATATTTTGCTGCCAGCAGGATGGCTTCGATCATGCTGACTGCGCTTACTTTCCCAGTGCCGGCAATATCAAAGGCTGTGCCATGGTCTACGGAAGTACGCAGGATGGGCATGCCGTTTGTGATGGCAATGGTTTTTTCAAAGTCCAAAGTTTTGGTAGCGATGTGTCCCTGGTCGTGGTAGAGGGATAATACGCTGTTGTATTTGCCGATGGCAGCCTGATGGAATACAGAGTCCGCGCCAATGGGGCCTACAACAGGGTAGCCTTCTGCCTGCAATTCTTCTACGGCAGGGATGATTTCGTTCACTTCTTCCCAACCGAACAGACCATGTTCCCCGCTGTGAGGGTTCAGTTCGGCAATGGCCATAGTGCCATCTTGTACGCCCAGTTTCCGCAGAGCTTCCAGGCAGCGTTTTACATAGTCTTTGATTCTGTCTTTTTTGATCATGTCCAGCATATCCCGCAGGAAACGTGTCTGGTCAGGAAGAAAACATGCATGCCGTTTGTTTCGAACATGGTCAAAGGATCTTCTGTGTTTGTCAATGCGCCGAAAATTTCTGTGTGACCGATAAAGTTGATGTTTCCGGATCTCAGAGATTCTTTGTTGATGGGGGTTGTGGCAACTGCATCCACTCTGCCTGCATTGGCAAGGGCGATAGATTTTTCAATGTAAGCAAAGGCTGCCTGACCGCACATGCCGTTGACTTTGCCATAAGCAAACTGTGCCATATCTACGTTGTCCAGGTCAATGAGGTTCAGAACGCCGGGACGGAAATCGCCGTATTCAGGTTCTGCAATCACATGAACGGTAATATCTACGCCAGTGATTTCGATGGCTTTGTCGATGATCTTTTTGTCACCGATCACAACACATTCAGCGGCATCGAAAACTTCCTGAGATGCGATAGATTTTACAACAATTTCGGGGCCAACGCCCGCAGGATCTCCAAGGGGGATTGCGATTCTAGGTTTTTTATTCATGGAAATTCCTCTCTTTCCGTTTATTTTTTTTAAATATAAAGTTTTTCTTTCAGATAGGTAATGCAGCGGTTGATGGCATCCCGTTCACCCTGACTGCCGCCTTTTGTGATGATATGGATGCCTGCAAAATCGCCGGTCAGGAATTGACCGTAGGCAGCCAAAGGCAATACTTCGTCAGACAGAGATAATCCGGCGGTCTGGAATTTTTTGCAGACAGCTACGGTCACATCGCCGCCGCTGGTATACAGACCTTTGTATTCCGGCTGTGCCTGAAAGATGCCGTAAGCGATTTCCGCGAAGGCGGAATTGATCTTATCGGTTACATCATCCATGGAGCAATGATATTTTTCCATATAAGGCTGGAAATCAATGCGGTTTTCGGGATAGATGCCGTCACCCGTTACAGTAGAAACTGTATTGAGGTGACTGACTTCCAGAATTTCGTGGATCACCCGCTGAATTTCCGCGCTGCGCTGTTCTTCGCTTTCCAAAAGTTCTCTTGTTTTCACAAAGGCGTTATGGATGCGCTGGGACAGCCACAGTTCTTCCATCTGTGCTTTTGTATTGGGATTCACGCTGCCGACAACAGCCAGAATCCGGTTTTCTCTTTTTTCTGTGTGGGTGTGATGAGCTTTCTGGATAATGTTGCCGTGAAAACACCGGGGTCAACAGCTACGATTTTCAGCTTGCTGGTGATAGAGGCATCGGCAATCAAATCCAGATCTTCCTGAGTGACACAGTCAACTACCAAAATCCGGCAGCCTTCCGCTACATGGGCTTTCATCACATCTGCCAGATAGTGTTTGCCATGCATCAGGTCTTTCATGAGAATGGATGCTGTTTTATATTTGCTCTGCTCATGAAAGAGTACTTCCACTTCGGACACCTTAACAGGTGTTTTCGGGTCGATGGCAATATCTGTTTTATGAAGGGGCAGGCCATTGACCAGCATATAGCCGTCAATGACGATTCTGCCGGAAGCAGGGAAGCAGGGTGCAACGATGGCGACGTAATCCTCTCCCAGACAATCCAGCATGGCATCGGTTTCGCTGCCCAGATTGCCCCGTAATGTGCTGTCGATGCGGTTGGAATATACTTTTACAGCATCGTCTTTCAGAAGGCTGCATATATCGTATACCCGCTGATAGGCAACTTCCGGAGCAACACCACGCTGTCGGTGGGATAGATCACACAGTCACAGTCTTCCAATGCCTGCAAATCCATGCTTTCCGTATTCATGACCGTATAGGCCTGATAATTCATTTTTTTCAAAAGAACGCCGGTGGCATTTCCGCCGGTTAAGTCATCTGCGATTACAACACATTGTGGCATGGGAATCTCCTTTCCTTGACATGACTTCTGTCAGTTGATTTTCTTTTGTATATTAGATTTTGCGGAAAGAAAGAGGCCCTTGCTTGGATTCGATTTCCCAAGCCATTCTTGCGCTTTCTTCCAGTTCTTCCAGGCAGTAGAAGGCATCCAGCAGATTTTTGCCCCCACAATGGGCCCGTGGTTTTCCAGCAAGAATCCATCGCTGCCGGAAACACACTGGCGGAAAGCGGAAAACAGTTCTTCAGAGCCGGGCTTTCCGTAGGGAACCAGTCCCACTGTACCCAGTTTCATTTTCAGGTAAGGGGTGTACTGGGGAATGCAGTCTGTGCGGTTTTTATGTACGGCACAAGACCAAAGGGTTGCGTAAAAGCTATGTGTATGAATGACAGCTTGGATCTCCTCACTTTTTTCATACATCATTTGGTGCAGCGGAAATTCTTTGCTGGGCTTTGGCCCGGAAATCCATTCTCCATCCAGAGAAAGTACGGAGAAATCTTCTTCTTTCAAAGTACCAAAACAGGTTCCGCTGCCGGTGATATAAATAAGATCCTTCTCTTTAAAGCTCATGTTGGCAGAGGAGCCGGAGGCTTTTCCTCTTTCAAACAAGCTGTGTGCAATCCATACTGCGGTTTTCAGATTTTCCATTTGTTCACTTCCTTGTCATTTGTAATGCACGGGCAAAGAAATCTGTCTGGCCAAAGTTACCGGATTTGAGAACAATGCGGATGTTTTCATTGGACAGTGGCGCCATGATCGGCACACCCGGCGCGATGCTTTCCCCAATTTCAAAGCAATGATAGCCCAATTTTTTCGCAACGGCACTGGAGGTTTCCCCGCCAGCAACGATGATTCTTGTATATCCGTTTGCAACGGCACGTTCCGCAACGGCAGCAGTCAGACCTTCCAGCAGAGCAGCAATTTTATCTTTGCCCACTTTCTGGATTTCTGCTACATTTTCTGCCTGATCGGAGCTATACAGCAGCACTTCTTCGTCTGTGTGTGCTTTTACAAAATCCCATACAGTGTCTACGGTTTCTGTACCAGACAATACAGCCATGGGATCGATTTTATAAGAAGCATATCCTTTTGTCTGAAAGTCAGCGATCTGTTCCAATGTTGCTTTGGAGCAGCTGCCAGCCAAAACGATGCCTTTTCCGTCCACACCGTTTGTCATGCTGTCTTTGGCAGCCTGTGTCTGCTGATATTTCGCAGCCAAAGGTGCCAGAATACCGCTGCCGCCTGTCAGAACAGTCAGGTCACCGAAAACTTCAGCGATTTTGGTGCCGTTTTCGTCGTTGACATAGTCGGGTACGATGTAGAAATGTTCTTTATCTTTGCCGAACTCATCCACAACAGTCAGAATTTCTTCTTAGCTCTTTGTCAGCAGTTCGGTGTTTACGTTCAATATCTGATATTTTCCCTGAGGATCCATGAGTTTTGCGATTTCAGATTCCCACATGGGTGTCAGAGGATGGTTTTTCATGTGTGTTTCGCTCAGAGGCACACCGTCTACATAAAGGATACCGTTTTCCACAGTCCGTTTATTGACGGGAAGAGCGGGGCACAAAATGGTGTATTTTTCTCCAAAAGTTTCCAGCATAGCATCCACAACAGGGCCGATATTGCCTTCTTTTGTGGAGTCAAATGTGGAGCAGTATTTGAAATACAAATGTTGTGCGCCTTGTTCTTTCAGCCAGGTAAAAGCAGCCATGCTGTCTGCAACAGCGCTTTTTGTTTCCTGTGTTCTGCTCTTCAGAGCAATGACAACTGCCTGGCAGGGGGGATTTCCCCATCGGGTTTTCCGTTGAACAAAATGGTTTTCATACCTTTGCTCATGAGGAAAGAGGCAGCGTCACTGGAGCCGGTGAAGTCATCGGCAACACAGCCGATCAAAATATCCTGTTTCATATCATCCCTCCTGTTCGATTTCTGCGACAATCTTTTTCAGCAGGTCAATGGAGCGTTCTGCGCCTTCGCGGACATCGCCGTCAAAAGCTTCTGTGCAGATAGCACCCTGATAACCGCTGCGGATGACAGGTGTCAGCAGTTTTTTGTAATAGTCATAAAGCGCATCGGAAGGGTATCTGCGTTCTGCGCCCACACGTTCCGCAATGTGGATGTGATGTACATAGGGCAGAGCGTATTCCAGTTCCTGAATATCTTCCTGTTCCATAGCCATATGGTAAATATCGAATACGATTTTCAAATTGGGACGGTTGATTTTCTTTACTAAATCTGCACCTTCCCGAATTCTCAGACCAAATACACTTTCTGTATGATTCAGAGATTCATACATGACGATGATGCCATAGGGTGCTGCCACATCTGCAAACATGGTCATGAATGCTTCTGTTTCTTTCCATGCTTTTTCCAGATCATCGCCTTCCTGAAATTTCCTGGATTTGGGGGAGCCGATGCCAATGGCGGAAATATGTAATTGGCTGCCGCGTTTGCAGAGAAGTTCTGCATAGGCTTTGGCTTTTTCCAGGTCGTAACCTTCGCCGGTGATGACGATGTCAGGTGTCAGAGCCGCATTGAAGCCGCAGCATTTCACACTGCCGTTTTCCAGAACAGTTTTCAGTGCGTCGAATTCTTCATCTGTCATTTTGGAGATCTGGTTGCCGGGCAGTTCGATGTAATCAAAGCCCAGATCCTGCAAAATGCTGTAATTGTCAATGGTGGTGCCACATCCGTATTTCATGACAGACCTCCTTAAGCATTGACTTTTTTCACTTCCACGCCTGCCAGTTTTTCGAAGTACTGAACGATGCCTGCATGGTCTTCATCAAAGTGACCATCTACTTTCAGGTACTGCATGATTTCGAAGAGCTGGCTGGTCAAAGGCATGGGAACGTCGATGGAGTGAGCTGTTGCCATAACGTTTTTGATGTCTTTGTGGTTGATAGAGATTTTGCCGCCGGGTTTGAAGTTGCGTTCGATCATCATGGGCACTTTTGCGTCCAGAATAACGCTGCCAGCCAGACCGCCGCGGATTGCCTGATATACTTTTTCGGGATCAGCGCCAGCTTTGCTGCACAGTACAAATGCTTCAGAAACAGCAGCGATGGTCAGGTTTACGATAACCTGGTTTGTCAGTTTGGTAACGGAACCGCTGCCGCTTTTGCCGATGAGCAGTGCGGAAGCGCCCATAGCGTCAAAATAAGGTTTCAGTTTTTCAAAATCAGCTTCGTTGCCGCCTGCCATGAATGCCAGTGTACCGTCGATTGCTTTGGGTTCGCCGCCGCTGACAGGAGAGTCTACAAAGCCGATCTGCATTTCAGCCAGTTTTTCTGCGCATGTGCAGGATTCAGTAGGTGTTACAGAGCTCATGTCACATACAACAGTACCGGGTTTCAGATAGCCTGTCAGACCGTTTTCACCAAAGAGCACATCCTGAACGATGGCGCCGTTAGGCAGAATCATCAGAACGATGTCACATTCTTTCCCGATGGTTTCGTAATCGCCTTCTTTTGCGCCGCCAGCAACCAGTTCTGCAACGGCATCTTTGTTCAGGTCGTTTACATACAGTTCACATCCGGCTTTCAATAAGTTTTTCGCCATGGGTTTGCCCATGATGCCAAGTCCGATAAATCCAGCTTTCATAATCGCATCTCTCCTTTGTTTGTGTTGCGTTTGTTTTATCGTAGAATCAAGTCGTTTTTATACACTCATTATATTGAATACCGGTATACCGGTTAATGACGTTTTGTAATTTATACATAATACATATAGAAAAAGGAAAATTTTTGTTCATTATTTTCTTTGTGTGTTTTGTGGGAGGAATTTCTATGTGATGTGTCCGTCCTGTGAGGTTATGATAAGGGGTGGACAATTGTCTGTATTATATGAACTGGACAAAAAACGGCTGGGTATTTTGTCATTGGTTTGAAAGCATATAAAAGATACGAAACGGCTGCGCAAGATTTTCTTTGAAAATTTATACAATTTTTGTACCAATATGTACCTGACATAATAAAATGCATCCGTGTCATACTAACATTGCAACACCAAACAAACAGTTTTTTGAAGGAGGTTTTTAACCATGAGCAACACATCTTCTACAAGCAACAAAGTAAACGTACCTGAGGCAAGAGCCGCTTTGGAACAGTTCAAATACGAAGTGGCAAATGAAATCGGCGTGCCTCTGAAAAAAGGTTATAACGGCGACCTGACATCCGCACAGAACGGCTATGTAGGCGGCTATATGGTAAAGAAAATGATCGAAGCTCAGGAAAAAATGATGGCTGAAAAGAAAAACAGCTAAGCATTCCGGCATAAAGCATTCGCAAAAAGAGCCCCTTTTGAAAGATGATCTTTCCAAAAGGGGGTTTTTCTTTTGCCGGGAATCAAGGGAGAGAAAATTTGGAATTTTATATAGATTTTTTTCAGTTTATACAAAGATTTTAAGAATGAATGTCACTGCAAGTTGGCTTTTTGATTTCGAAAACAGGAGAAAACAGGGAAAAACGAAAGGGTGGACAAATATTTTTCCAGTTGGGAATTGAAAAATAACCTTTAACAAAGAACGGAATTTCTGTGGCATTTCTTTAAGAAAAAATAACAGGAGCCAGATGGTAGCACTTTTGGTGAGATTTTATACTGTCAGTGTATGAGAGATCAGCTCTCATCATAAAAAAGCAAACAATCAAAAAGGAGAATGAGGTATGAAATTTAAGAAATTTTTGACCACAGCAATGGCTGCTGCTCTGGCGGTTTCTGCGTTTGCAGGCTGCGGCGCACCAGCGGAAGAAAGCACAGAAACTGCTCAGACATCGGAAAGCACAGGCGAATATGCGGACACCATCACACTGGTATGGTATCCCAATGAATCCGCGGAAGATTATGACGTTGCCCGCAGCGAATATGCACGCCTGATTGAAGAAGCAACTGGCAAGAAAGTAGAACAGAAACTGACAACAGACTATGCCATTGCCATTGAATCTTTGGCAAACGGTACCGCACAGATCTGTTTCATGGGTGCGCAGGGCTACATCGAAGCCAAAAACGCCAACGATGCCATTGAGCCCCTGTTTGTAAACTCCGGTGCATCTGGCACATTGGATGATGCAAAATATTACAGCTTCCTGGCAGTCAATAAAGGCGATGAAGGTGAATACGCAGACGGCGACAGTTACAGCATTGACAATATCGCAGGCAAACGCATGTCCTTCGTTTCCAACAGCTCTACATCTGGTTTCAAAGTACCTACCAGCTCTATCATCTCTCACTTCGCAGATCAGAATCTGACAGAAGACGACCTGATTGAAGGCGGCGAAGGCAAACTGTTCTCTCAGGTACTTTTCGGTGGTTCTCATCAGGGTTCTGCATTCAACCTGCTTTCCGGCAAAGCAGATGTAGCGGCATTCTGTGACACAGAAATCGCGCCTTACGCAGCTTGTACAGAAGGCGAAGCAAACACAACTGGTTCTGTTTACACCATCAACAGCGACGCTAGCGCACCTTTTGATACTGTAACAGGCAAGGAATTTGTAGTCATCCAGTCCACACCTGTACTGAATGGGCCTTTCGCTTACAACTCCGATGCACTGGATCCCGCAGATGTAAAAGCTATCCAGGATCTGTTCACATCTGACGAAGTGACTAACAATGAAGTAATCTTTGTTCCCGAAGATTCCGAAAACGTAGGTATGTTTGAAAAATCTGAAAATGAAAGATTTGTCATGGTAGACGATTCCTGGTTCGACCCCATCCGTGACCTGGGTGAATAAAAAACAGCAAACGATGGAGGAGAAAAGCATGGCATTACTGGAATTTCAAAACGTAAGCAAATCCTATGACAATGTAACAAAGGCATTGAGTGACATTACGTTTTCCATAGAAAAAGGCGAATTCGTATCCATCATCGGCCCTTCCGGCGCAGGGAAATCCACGCTGCTCAGATGCATCAACCGTCTGGTTGATGCGTCTGAAGGGACCATTGTTTTTGATGGACATGATGTACGAAAGGCAGGCAAGGCAGAGATGCGCCAGATGCGGGCGAAAATCGGTATGATCTTCCAGCATTACAACCTGGTGGAACGACTGAGCGTCATCGAAAACGTGCTCCACGGCTGTCTAGGGAAAAAATCTGCCATCAGCGGTATGGCAGGACACTATACAGAAGAAGAGAAAAAGGAAGCATTTCGTATCATTCAGGAAATGGGACTTTCCGATCAGGTATATAAGCGCTGCGACGAACTTTCTGGCGGACAGAAACAGCGCGTAGGCATCGCCAGAGCCATTATGCAGAAACCCAAAATGATTCTTTGTGATGAACCCATCGCATCCTTAGACCCCAAAGCGTCTAAAGTTATTATGGATCAGCTTAAGGAAATCAATCAGACAAAAGGCATTACTTGTCTGGTGAACCTGCATCAGGTGGATGTGGCAATCAAGTATTCCGAGAGAATCATCGGGGTTTCCGGCGGGAAAATCGTATATGATGGCCCTGCCGAACATTTGACAAAAGAAATCATTCAGCAGATTTATCAGTCCTCTGCCAATGATTTGATTATGGATTTACAGAGGTGAGCATAATGGAAAAAACCATGGACATTTTCCAAAAAAGAAAAATTACATATACTCTCGTTTTTTTTAAGCCTGATTTTGATTTTCTGCGGCGCATCTCTGGTGACCCAGTTTCATTTGGCAGAAGGTATCCAATCTTTCCCGGCGGCATTGCATTGGATTTTTTCTAATCTGATTCCCGATGAAACGGCAATGGAACGTCTGCCGAAAATTCTGGATAAACTGGTGGAAACAGCATTGTTGTCCGTAGCCGTAACGGTTTTGGCAGGCATCTGCGCGTTTTTCTTCAGTCTGCTCGGCTCGGGTATCACAAAAATCCATTGGAGCATCAATCGTCTGGTGCGTATCGTAGCGGCATTTTTCCGAAATGTACCCGATGTTGTATGGGCGATGCTGCTGATGTTCTCCTTTGGGCAGAACATCCTGACAGGATTTTTTGCATTATTCTTTACTACATTCGGCCTGTTGACCCGTGCGTTTATCGAAACCATTGATGAGGTCAGCTCCAATTGTGTGGAGGCGCTGGAAGCTACCGGCGGCAGATTCATCCATGTGGTATTTCAGGGGATTTTGCCATCCTCTCTGCCAAGTGTCATTACCTGGGTATTGTATATGATCGAAACCAATATCAGAAGTTCCACCCTCATCGGCATTTTGACAGCCACAGGGATTGGTTATCTTTTTGATTTGTATTATAAACGGTTGGATTTTTCTTCTGCCAGTCTGGTGGTACTTTCCATTGTGGTGCTGGTACTCGTCATTGAAGGCGTATCCAACAAAATTAGGAAGGTGATTTTGTAATGTCTGAAAAAGTATTGCAGCCGGGCACGACCATTTCCTTAGATCTGGAGAAGATCATGGAACGCACCGGAAAAGGAAAAATCAAGATCAAGGCAAAAAATAAAAGCCGCTATGCCCTTCAGGCCCTTATGGTAACACTGCTGGGGCTGACAGTGGTGGCTTTTGCGACATTTGATTATCAGAATATTGACTTTGCGGAAGCCGTGCAGGCTACTTTGCAAAACATCCAGACCGTATTTCTGGAACCGGAACTGACAAGAGATACGCTCACAAGCGTTTTATACCAGCTCTTAGTGACATTTTGTCTGGGGATTCTTTCGACCATCATCGGCGCGTTTTTTGCGTTTTTCTGCTCATTGCTCTGTGCAAGAAACATCGCAAGCTCCCGTATGGTCAATGGCATCAAAAGCTTTATCGCGGTGGTACGCGCGGTGCCAACAGTTCTGTGGGTATTGATCTTTGCTGTATCTGCTGGCCTTGGTTCTGTGGCGGCAGTGGTAGGTTTGACATTCCACAGCTTTGCCTATTTGACAAAGGCTTATGCGGAATCCATTGAAGAAATCGAGCCCGGCATCATCGAAGCTCTGAAAGCAAACGGGGCAAGTTACTGGCAGATCGTATTCCAGGCAATCGTGCCTTCTACCATCACTTCCATGGTGGCATGGACATTTATGCGGTTTGAAATCAATTTCACCAATGCTGTTGCCATGGGGGCGGCTGCTGGTGCAGGCGGCATTGGCTTCAATCTGTTTATGGCAGGCAGTTTCTACTTTGACTTACAGGAAATGGGCATGCTGACATACATCGTTGTCATTGCCGTTGTTCTGCTGGAAATGGTATCTACACGCATCAAAGCGTATGTGAAATAAGAAAGGAAACATCAAAATGGAAAAACGGAGATTATCCAAAATATTGGCGAAAGCCGATGCTGCCCAAGTGCGGCAAATGGCGGAAAAAATCAGAAAACAATATGAGGTGACTGTGATCAAAGCGCCGGAAAAATCACTGACCATGATTAAGATGCGTGATCCCGTGAAAGAAACCCTGTTCTTTCTGGGGGAAGTCATCGTCTGCGAAGCCATTGTGTGTCTGGATGGCATAAAAGGAATGGCAGTTATCATGGGAGATGATTTTGAGAAGGTACTGGATATGGCAATCATTGATGCGGCATGCAACAAAGGCGTCTTTACAGACGAAGGACTGCTGGTAGAACTGGAAAAAGCACAGCAGACCAGAGTGGAAAAAGAAAATGCCATGTTTATGCAGACAATGGTCAACTTTACAACCATGACACCGGAGGCTTGATGATGAAACAGTTACATACATTTGACGATATATTTGATACACAAAAACATTCCGTTTGCTGCTGGACGCCATGGCAAACCCTTCCCGTGTAGTTTCCATCCAGGAAGGCGCAGAAAAACTGTATGGCAGCAAACGGGAAATGCTGACCCTTGCCATGACACTTTTGGATAAAAACACAGGCTTTTATACCTTTGGACATACAGAGCTGGATGAACAGATCCTTTTGCTGACCCATGCGGAAAAAAAGACACTGGAAGAAGCGGATTATGTTTTCGTAACGGAAGAAGAACATCTGCCAGAAGCCTTTGCAAAGGCAAAAAGAGGTACTTTGGAAAATCCACATACTTCTGCAACACTCATCATTGGATGCAGCGGAAAAAGAAATGTGTCTTGCAGCATTTCCGGCCCTGGTGTGGATGGTGTGGCAACATTCCAGAGCCCAGCGGTGCTGGAAGAAGCCTTTCGTTTGCGGGCAGAACAGGCATATGAATACCCTCAGGGGGTAGACATGATCTTTGTATCCCCGGAAGGGGAACTGTTCTGCATTCCCAGAATGGTCAAGAAGGAGGAACAATAATATGGCTTATGTAGCAGTATCCGGCGGCGAGGAAGCCATCGCAGCCAGCATTGCGCTGTTGGATTTTTACCGCAGCAAAACAGAAAAAGATGTGGAACTGGAAGTGATTCAGGAAAAAATGAGCCTGTTGGTAGACCGTGTCATGAGTGAAGCCGGTCTGTATGCCAAAGAATATGCGGCATTGGCACTGAAACAGTGCGAAGGCTCCGTGGAAGAAGCAGTATTTCTGCTGCGTGCTTACCGTTCCACACTGAAACGTTCTTACGACACTTATGTGGCAGATACGAAAAACATGCGCATTGTGCGCCGGATCTCTGCCGCGTTTAAAGATATACAGGGCGGTCAGATTTTGGGTGCCACTTATGACTATACCCACCGCTTGATGCATTTTGACCTGAAAAATGAGGATGCAGCAAAACTGCATGAACGCATGGAAGAAATGGTGGAAGGACAGGAACCTGTTCCCATGGAACCCTGCGGTCGTGTATCCGACGAACTGAAAACAGAAGGGCTCATCGAGCGTTTCCCCATCAATGAAGAACCTCCCTATGATGTAACGGAAAATCTGCTGGAATTTCCCGCCAGCCGCAGTGCCAGATTGCAGACACTGACAAGAGCTGATGCAGGCTTTATTTCCGGTTTGGCTTATTCCGTACTTCGTGGTTTTGGTCAGGTACATCCTACTGTTGGGGAACTGCGTACCGGATATGTGGAACTGGAAATCCCTTATCTTCAACAGGAAGGCGAAACTCTGTGGATTGGGGAAGTGATGCTGACAGAAGTGGAAGTATTCAATGAAGCAGAAGATAAAGATGCTCTGAAGCTGGCTTGCGGTTATGGTGCTGTTTTCGGCAGAAATGAAAACAAAGCCATTGCCATGGCAGTCATCGACAGGGAACTGGATGCCGGCGGCGATTATCCTACACAGGACGAAGAATTTGTACTGATGCATGGGGACAGCTTGGAAATGAACGGCTTCATTTCTCACTTGAAACTGCCGCACTATGTCACATTCCAGTCCAAATTGGATGCAGTCAGAAAAACACGGAGGGAAAACAATCATGATTGACAGTTATAATTACGCCTTTCTGGATGAAGGCTCTAAACGGGAAATCCGCCGCTCCATATTGAAAGCAGTAGCCATTCCCGGTTATCAGGTGCCCTTTGCTTCCCGGGAACTGCCCATCGGCAGAGGTTGGGGTACCGGCGGTATTCAGCTGACATTATCACTCATTGGCCCGGATGACACTTTGAAAGTTATCGACCAGGGCAGTGACGAAAGTGTTAACGCGGTAAATATCAAGAAATTTGTGAAGATGTGTACCAACGTGCCTTGTACCACACGGACACAGGATGCCACCATTGTGCAGACCCGTCACCGTGTACCGGAAGTACCTATGCGCAATGACCAGATTTTGGTATTGCAGGTACCCATTCCCGAACCGCTGCGTATTGTGGAACCCAAAGAAGAAGTAACAAAACGGATGCATGCAGAACTGGACTATGCGCCCATCTGGCTCCAGTTGTACGAAAGTCTGGTGAAATACGGCAAAGTTACCATCAGTACAGAATATCCCTGTATGGTGGAAGACCGCTATATCATGAATCCCAGCCCCATTCCCAAGTTTGACAATCCAAAACTCCATGAAGCAGAATGCCTGTATCTGTTTGGGGCAGGACGTGAAAAGAAGATTTATGCCATTCCACCTCATACAAAAGTGGTTTCTCTGGCATTTGACGATGTGCCCTTTGAAAAAGAAAAACTTCAAAGGCAAAAAATGCCGTCTGTGCGGCAGTACAGACACTTATCTGGACGAAATTTATGACGCTGTGACGGGGGAAAGATATTATCAGTGCTCCGACACATCTTATTGTAAGGAGGTACGAGGATAATGGCAGAAACACCCGTTTTGCAGGTGGAACACCTGACTATGCGCTATGGAGAAGGCTGTCCCCATTGCAAAGATCATCTGGAAAAAAATCGCTGCACCGTTTGCGGCACTGTTTGGGCGGCAAATGATATTTCTCTGGAGGTTTATCCCGGGGAAGTGCTGGGTATCGTTGGGGAAAGCGGCTCCGGTAAATCTACATTGATGCAGAGTCTGTATTTTGACCTGATTCCCACAGAAGGCAAGGCATATTTGCAGAATTACGGCGAAGGCAAAAAGAATATCTGGGACGCAAGTCCTTTGGAAAAAAGAAAAATCCGCAACAATATCATGGGTATGGTATACCAGAATCCTGTCAGAGGGCTGCGGATGGACTATTCTGCCGCATCTAACATTGCGGAAAAAATCATTGCTGCCGGCAGCAGAAACGCAGGGCAAATGACAGCCAGAGCGGAAGAGCTGCTGGAAGCAGTGGAAATCCTCACTTCCCGTATGAAGGAAGCGCCGAAAAATTTCTCTGGTGGCATGCAGCAGCGTGTGCAGATTTCAAAAGCACTGGCAAACAATCCTTCTTTGCTCCTGCTGGACGAAGTTACCACAGGTCTGGACTTATCCGTACAGGCCCGTGTACTGGATTTGATCCGTAAAATCAAAGCGAAATATGGCATTTCCATTTTGTTGGTTTCTCATGACCTGGCGGTTATCCGTATGCTGGCAGACCGCACCATTGTGATGCTGGATGGGAAAATTATCGAAAGCGGACTGACAGACCAGATTCTGGAAGACCCTCAGCATGCTTATACACAGCAGCTGGTTCACTCATTGTTGTAAGGAGGTAACAAACATCGTGATTGCAATTAAAAACGGCAGAATTGTGCTGGAAGATTCCATTTTGGAAGGAAAGGTGCTGCTCATTGAAGGAGACCGCATTTGGGGCTTTTCCGATGAAGTGCCCGAGGCAGAACGTGTCATTGATGCTCATGGGCGTTATGTGACACCCGGCTTTATCGATATCCATTCTGATAAGATTGAACAGTTTATTTTGCCCAGACCTACGGCAAAATTTGATTTTGAATTGGCGTTGAAAGAATGCGAAAGGGAACTGCTTCACTTGGGTATTACTACCATTTATCATTCCCTTTCTTTATATAAAGATGAAATGTTTGGTAAATCTCCTCTGCGTACTCAAGAAAATGTGCGGAAGATTGCCAACCTCATTCGCGACATCCACGAAAGAAATCATCTGATCCACCATCGTTTCCATCTGCGTCTGGAAATTGATAATATTGGCGCTTACGGCATTGCCAAGGAGATGATCGAAAAGAAAATGATCGATGAGATTTCCTTTATGGATCATTCTCCCGGACAGGGACAGTACCGCAATCTGGATTTGTACTATAAAGTGCTGGAAAAATACCAGAACCGAGAAATCAAGGAAGAAGAATTCGCGGAACTGCTGGAAAAACAGAACCACAAAGACGTACTTTCCTTTGGACAGATGAAAGAACTTTGCGAGCTGGCTCATGCCAATGGCATTGCTGTGGCTTCCCACGACGATGATACAAAAGAAAAATTACAGATTAATGAAAAGATAGGCGTAGACATCAGCGAATTCCCTATCAACATCGAAACAGCCAAAGAAGCCCGTCAGCTTGGATTCTATACCGTTGTAGGTGCGCCCAATATCCTGTTGGGCGGCAGCCATTCCGGCAATATGTCCGCAGCAGAAGCCATTAAGTCAGGCTGTGCCGATGTTCTTTGCTCCGATTACTATCCGCCGGCAATTCTCCATGGGGTATTTAAGATGCATGAAAAAGCAGGCATTGACCTTCCCCAGATGATTCAGAAGGCAACACTGAATCCTGCAAAGGCAGTAGGGCTGGCAGAGGACTATGGCTCCATCGCTCCCGGAAAAAAAGCGGATTTGCTCATCATTGATATTTTGGACGGCTATCCCGTCATCACCCATGTGCTGGTAGATGGACGTACCACATCTCGGGTGGAATACAGGAGGTAATTATGGAAATTCTGAAAATCGAAAATCTGGCAAAGAATTTTTATCTGCATAACGCAAAGAAAGAAATCCATTCCTGTCAGAATATTAACTTTACTTTGGAACAGGGACAGTTTATCGGGATTGTAGGGCTGTCCGGTGCCGGAAAATCTACTATATTAAAATGTATCCATCGTACTTATCTGGCATCCACAGGCAAGATCACTTATCAGAGTGAAGCCTTTGGGGAAGTAGAGCTGACCACAGCGCCGGAAAGACAGATTTTGTTCCTGCGGAAAAATGAGATCGGTTATGTTTCTCAGTTCCTGAATGTAATGCCCCGTACCACAGCCAGAGAACATGTTATGAATGCGTTGCTGGAAAGAGGCGTGGATGCGGCGGAAGCAAAAGAAAAAGCAGAAGCCATGCTGCGGTATTTCCGTCTGCCGGAACCTCTGTGGGATTTGTATCCCAATACATTCTCCGGTGGGGAACGCCTGCGTTTGAATCTTGCCCATACCATGGTAAAACAGCCCAGACTGATGCTGCTGGACGAACCCACAGCGTCTTTGGATAACAAAACAAAGATTCTGGTAAAAGATATGCTTATGCAGCTGAAAGAAAAGGGCACCAGCATGATCGGCATTTTCCATGACCTGGAATTCATGGATGGATTGTGTGATAAGGTATTCAATATTTCGGAGGGGACGTTCCAATGATGAAAGCAGATTTACATATGCATTCCCGTGTTTCTGACGGAAGTTATACCATTGGGGAACTGGCAGAGCTGGCATCGAAAAATGGTCTGGATGTCATTGCGGTGACTGACCATGATACGCTTTCTCACGTTTCTCAGATTCCTAAGGGGCTGCCTGTGAAAGTGATTCCAGGCATTGAGATTTCCGCCTATGACTATACAGTGGATAAACGGGTGCATGTTCTGGGATATGGCATACAGGATGTGGAATTGGTAGAGGATTTTGTACATCCTCTTTTGAAAGCCAGACATGAAAATTCCATGAAGCAGATTGCCGTTTTGCAGGAACATGGTTATCATGTGGATTTGGATAAAATCTATCGTGCAGATGGCAAATATATTTATAAACAACATATCATGGAATACTTGGTACAGACAGGACAGGCACCGGATATGTTTGGTGAGTTTTATCAGCGCGTGTTCAAAAATAACGGTATCTGCCATTTTGATATCAAATATCTTGACCCTTACGAAGCTGTTCGGGTCATTACGGCGGCAAGAGGAAAAGCAGTCCTTGCCCACAGCGGGCAGCAGCAGAATTTTTGCCTGATTCCAAAACTGGTAGAAGCGGGTTTGAAAGGTCTGGAACTGAACCATCCTGCCAATAACGCAGAGGCCCGTGAAAAGATTCGCAGATATGCGGATGAGTACGGTCTGTTTTTGACAGGCGGCAGTGATTTTCATGGAGCATACGAAAAAGCAGCGCCGGATCTGGGAACATATCTGGCGGAAGAAAGCGGGGTAGAGGCTTTGTGCTGAAAGAATACGACAATATAGAAGATGACGTGGTGCTCATTGACACCGAGTTGGGGCGTTATACACAGGTGCAGGCCCATAGTGAACTGGAGGATGTGACCTTTGGGGATTATACCTATTGTGCAGGATATAATCAGATTTTTGCGGCGGATATTGGGAAATTCTGCTCCATCGCAAGTTTTGTACGCATCAATCCTGGCAATCATCCTACCTATACTCGTCCGGCACAGCATCATTTCACCTATCGTCGAAAACAGTTTGGTTTGGAGAAGACGATGAGGCATTTTTCGCATGGCGGAAGGAATCCCGTGTACACATCGGGAATGATGTGTGGTTGGGACATGGCGTGACGGTTATGCCGGGGGTGACCATCGGTAATGGAGCAGTGGTTGGCAGTGGTGCCGTTGTGACCCACGATGTACCGCCGTATACCGTAGTAGCAGGTGTACCGGCAAAGAAAATTCGTATGCGCTTTTCCGATGATATTATTGCTGCATTGGAACGGATTCGCTGGTGGGAATGGTCTCATGAGCAGATCAAAGGGCGCATGGCAGATTTTGAGGACTTGGAAACATTCATCAGAAAATATGATGTTTCAGATTAAAAACAATCAGAAGCTGGAAAACTACGAAAGCAAGGGGTCTTTTGTGGTTTTCTTTTTTTATAGGTAAAAGGAAAGACGGCAATGGTGGACAGAATGGCAAAAGAGTGATACCATAAAAGAGTTGTTTGACAAAGACAAAGAAAGTAAGTAAGGAGGAACGAACAATGGGCGTTTTAGATGCTTTGGGAACAGACAAAGTATTTTATTATTTTGAGGAAATCACAAAAATCCCTCATGGCAGCGGCAACGAAGCTGCACTGGCACAGTATATCATGGACTTTGCCAAAGAAAGAGGACTGGAATGCCGCAGAGATGAAGCGGACAATGTGGTTATTAAGAAAGCTGCGACACCTGGCTATGAACAGGCTCCTGGCGTAATTTTCCAGGGACATATCGATATGGTATGTGAAAAACTGGGCAGTGTGGAACATGATTTCACAAAAGACCCTCTTCAGCTGGAAATTGATGGTGATATGATCCGCGCAAAAGGTACAACTCTGGGCGCTGATAACGGTATTGCTGTTGCATTCATGCTGGCAGTGCTGGACAGCACAACACTGGAACATCCTTTTGTGGAAGCTGTGTTCACCACAAATGAAGAAACAGGTATGGATGGCGCAAAAGCACTGGATGTTTCTGATCTGAAGGGTACTTATTTCATCAATATGGACTCTGAAGAAGAAGGCGAATTCCTGGTAAGCTGCTGCGGCGGCAGAAGAGTACAGGTAACACTGCCTGTGGAAAAAGAAGTTGTGAAAGCTGGCGAAGAAGCATATACACTGCAGATCAGAGGTCTGAAAGGCGGCCATTCCGGCGGCGACATCCATTTGCAGCGTGCAAGTGCAAACAAGCTCATGGGCAGACTGCTGGATGCTCTCCAGAGCAAAGTAGCATACTCTCTGGTGCGTGTAGACGGCGGTAAAATGGACAATGCTATCTGCAGAGAAGCAGACGCTGTTCTGACTATGACAGCAGACGCTGCGAAAGAAGCAGAAAAAATCGTTGCAGAACTGGAAAAAGAATTCAAACAGGAATATCACCGTGTAGAAACGGATATGATTATCACATGGGAAAAAGCAACTGAAGCAGTGACAGAAGTTATGACAGAAGCAACAAAAAGTCATGTGATCTCTATCCTGCTGCTGATCCCTTATGGTGTGGAAACCATGAGTATGGATATCGAAGGTCTGGTAGAAAGCTCCAGCAACATCGGTGTTGTATGCACAGATGAAAAAGGCGTTCACTTTGACAGTGCTGTCCGCAGCGCTGTTGCATCCAGAAAAGAAGTGCTTTGCAGAAAAATTGAAACCATTGCACAGCTGTGCGGCGCTGCCGTAGAAAGCAGCAACGACTACCCTGGCTGGGTATACAGCGATGATTCCAAACTGCTGGTGCTGCTGCAGGATGCTTACCGCAAAGCAACAGGCAGAGAACCCAAACTGACAGCCATCCACGCTGGTGTAGAATGTGGTCTGTTTGCAGAAAAAATGCCTTGGCTGGATATGGTATCTCTGGGCCCCGACATGTTTGACGTACACACACCGGAAGAACGTCTTTCCATTTCTTCCACCATGCGTACATGGGATTTCCTGAAAGAAGCACTGAAACAGATGAAATAAAAAATAAAGGCTGAAAGGGAGAATGACAATTGCGGCTGCCATGGAACAGAAAATATCTGGAAATCGGATTTCATGTGATTCTGACAGCAGGTGTTTTGGTATTGCTGGGAGCGGTTGTCTTTCACCTTTCCGCTGCGAAAAATGTCATATTGGAAACGGCGAGGCATGTCCTCGCCGTTTTTGCGCCTTTTTTTGGTCTGTGGGCATTGCGGTAGTGCTGGAACCGCTGACAGCATTCTGGCAGAGAGTTTATGAAAAACAATTGAGTGATAAGCAGAAGATGCGGGTGAAAAATAGGCGGGTAGGTACAGGCATTACTTATTTGCTGGTATTTGGCGTTATTGCTGTGCTGCTCTATGGAATTGTCCATGGTTTGGGAACGGCAGATCTGGAAAGTCTGGCTGAGCAGGCAGGGGATTTTACCAGACAGGCAGGAGATTGGCTTGTGTTGTTCCAGTTGAAGCTGGCGGAATACGGGCTGCTGCAAAATGCTGAGGGCATTCTTACCACAGCTGTTACAGAAATCAGCACAGCCATAGAAAATGGTGTTCTGCGGGCAGCAGGCATCTTGCCGGAAGCAGGCGGTCAGATCCTCAACGCAGCCATTGGTTTTGCGGCAGCATTTTATTTTTTGTCGGAAAAAGAAAATGTACAGTTTTTTCTGAGACAGGTAGGCAATGTGTTTTTAGGACAGCGCAGAACGGGGAAAATTGCTGGATTTTTTACAGAAGTCTATCAGGTAGTCATAGGGTATTTGTGCGGACAATTGCTGGATGCGGCTATTATGGGGGCGCTTTTTGCCGTTACGTTCTGGTTTATAGGGATTCCCTATGGTGTGATCATTGGCATCTTTTCCGGTTTTTCCAACCTCATTCCTTATTTTGGTGCGGCAGTGGCGTTTTTGCTGGCTGTGTTGTCCGGATTATTCAGCACAGATCCTATGCGGGCAGTGTATGCAGCCATTGTTATTTTGCTGTTGCAGCAGTTGGACAGTGCGGTCATTGTGCCGCGTGTGGTTGGAAGCCGCGTGGAACTTCATCCGGTTTTGGTGTTATTATCATTGGCTGTTTTTGGTGGATTCTTTGGATTTTGGGGCCTTTTTGTTCGCAGTGCCCCTGGGGGCGCTGCTGAAGAATTTCTTTTTCCGTTTGTACGAAGAAAAAGCCACAAAACAAAGGGAAATTTAATTTTTCTGTGCAAAAATCACTTTTCTTTATGATGTGCCTATGGTACAATATCTTGAGTCACGAAATAAAATAACCCGTAGATACGGGGTTGGATACAGAAAGGTGGAATAGATATGAAAGGTTTGGTTACAGAAACCAAAGGCAGATTTGTAACAGTTCATATCGTTCGTAAAGAAGCATGCGGCGAATGCCGCGCGTGCCTGAGCGGTATGATGGAAAATGATATGGACATCGAAGCCCAGAATCTCTGTGAAGCGGAAGTGGGCGACTGGGTAGAACTGGAATTGCAGGATAATGCATTCATGCACGCGGTTTTGATCATGTATGGCATTCCTTTTGTAGGTCTGGTTCTTGGTCTGGTGCTGGGCTACTTTGTGGTAGCGCCTTTTGTGCCTATGATTAATGAAGGTTTGACTTCTTTCATTGTGGGTGCAATCTTTACAGCAGCATGTTACCTGTGGATTCACAGCCAGAACCATCGCTGGGAAAGCGGCAAATATCGTCCTATGGCAACCAAATTGGTGGCAGAGGATGAAGTGGAAGGCGCTTGCGGTGCCTGAGGCAAAAATTTTGTAAGAAATTAAAAAGAAGGTATGAAAAGCAACTTCTACTTAAGAAAACATACCAAATAAAATCTCAGTAAAAATAAGAAAGCTGGAATCCTCTGCATAATAAGGATTCCAGCTTTTT
>BBZU01000007.1 GCA_001304995.1 Clostridia bacterium UC5.1-1D10
CTGAAGATGTAATCATCAAAATATAAACCAATTTTTTAATCAAACAGGAGGAGAATGAAAATGGATAACTATTCTGTATTTTTCCCGGGTTATAGCGCTGGCGAAGACGCTTACAAAGAAATCACAACTGTTTGCAGCCCTTACGGCAAAAAAGCAGTTGTAATCAGTGATGAAATTTCCATCAACGCTACAAAAAAATATCTGGATGAAGCAATCGCAGGCACAGATTTCAGCATCGAATATGTTCTGTTCCCCGGTGAATCTGCATTCGAATATGCAGAAGAACTGCAGCAGCAGGATGTTGTAAAGAACGCAGACATGATCTTCTGCCTGGGCGGCGGTAAAGCAATCGATACAGGTAAACTGGTTGCTCACAACCTGAAAAACCTTACTTCACATTCCCTACAATCGCTTCCACATGCGCATGTAACTCCGCACTGGGTATCTACTATTATCCGAACCATGTATTCCGTACATTCTTCCGTGTAGACAGACCCCCCGTACACATCTTCATTTCCACAAAGGTTATCGCAGAAGCACCTGCATCCTTCCTGTGGGCTGGTATCGGCGACGGTATGAGTAAAGAAATCGAAGTTAAATTCTCCGCAAGAGGCAAAGAAGACGAACTGACACTGTCCGAACAGGCTGGTGTAGCTCTGAGCGGCTGCTGCACAGAACCCCTGCTGAAATATGGTGTTCAGGCTATGGAAGACTGCAGAAACAACCGCGCTTCCAAAGCAATCGAAATGGTTGCACTGGATATCTTCATCAACACAGGTATGGTTTCCAACATGGTTGACTCTCACAAATACAACACCAACCTGGCACACGCTCTGTTCAACAGTATGACAATCCTGCCTCAGGTAGAAGAAAGACATCGTCACGGCGAAGTTGTTTCCTACGGCACATTGGTTCTGCTGACAATGGACAAACAGTACGACAAACTGGACAGATTCTTCGATTTCTACAAAGAAATGAAACTGCCTACAAAACTGGCTGACATCGAAGTATCCGTTGACGAACTGGGCCCCGTTCTGGACGAAGCTGTTAAGAAATATGACCTGGACTACTCTCCTTACAAGATCACTCAGGACATGATCAAAGCTGCTATCCTGGAACTGGAAGAATACAACAAGAAAAAAGAAGCATAATCTGACTTAAGCCATTATGCACGGCGGGGGAAATTTTTCCCCTGCCGTTTTTTCTTTTTTCGGAAAGGAAGATAAGATGAAAGGCTTTGTGCGAGCAAATCAGAACGTTGGTCTTTGCGGGCTTTCCTGCGGTCTTTGCTCTATGAAAATGGGTGGATATTGTCCAGGCTGCGGCGGAGGGGGAGGCAATCAGTCCTGTGCCATGGCAAAGTGCAGCATGGAACGGGGGAATTTCGCATATTGTGTGGAGTGTTCTGACTATCCCTGTGAAAAATATAAGGATTTTGACCAGTGGGATTCTTTTATTACCCATCAGAATAGAGAAAAAGAGATGTGTCGCCTGTTGGAACTGGGAGAAGAAACCTACACAACAGAAATAATAGAAAAAAGAAAGCTGCTGGAAACATTGCTGGCAGAATGCAACGGCGGCAGGAAAAAACATTCTATTTTCTGGCAGTGAATCTGCTGCCACTGTCTGTGATCCGTGAAATACTGGAACAAGGGCAGACATATGAAGACTGGGCAGAAATGTCCCCGAAAATGCGGGAAAATCTCATTGTTCCACTTTTGCAGAAAGAAGCGAAGACCTGTGGTGTGGAACTGAAATTGCGGAAGAAAGTCTGACAAGAACATATGGATATCTTGACAGAATCCCATGCAGAAACTATACTGTCTATACATTTTTGAAATGAAAAGAAATGGGAATGGAACCAGAGGAGGTGAGGCGCGTTGCCCAAAATCGGAATGCGTATGATCAAAACATCCATTGCCGTTGCCATTTGTCTGCTGATCTATCTGCTGCGTGGGAAACAGGGCGTGCCTGTATTCTCCACCATTGCAGCCATGATCTGTATGCAGCCTTATGTGGAAAATAGTAAGACTGTTGCCTTTAACCGTATCATTGGTACATTGACAGGGGCGGTCATGGGCCTTGTGGTGGTTTATCTGACCCAGTGGATTCCGCCGAAATATGAATTTTTGCAATATCTGGTGATTTCCGCAGCTGTCATTCCTGCCATGTATATCACAGTGCTTTTGAAAAAGACTGGTGCTTCTGCCATGGCTGGGGTGGTACTCTTGGGGGTAACCCTTTCCACCGGGAATTATCCGCCGGTGGTAGACGCCTTCAATCGCTCTTTTGAAACCATTGTTGGGATTCTGGTTTCTCTGGGGGTCAATGTGATCCATCTGCCCAGACAAAAACGAGAGGAATTTTTCTTTGTGACAGGCTTTGACGGTGCCCTTTATGATGAAAAACGTCATTTGACGCCATACAGCGTCTTTGAATTGAATCAGCTGCTTAATGACGGCATCAAATTCACCATTGCGACAGAACGTACCCCCGCGACTCTTATGTCAGAAATCGGTGGTCTGCATCTGAAACTGCCTGTCATTGCCATGGACGGAGCGGTGCTTTATGACCTCAACGAAAAGCGGTATTTGGCCTGCAACGGTCTGTCTAAGGAAATGACAAGGAAAATCTGCGATTATTTGCAGGGAAAGAATTTCCATTATTTCCTCAATGTGGTGTTGCAAGATGTACTCCTCATTTATTACCGGGATTTCCATAATGAAGAGGAACGGAAACTCTATGAACGGGCAAGAAAATCCCCGCACCGCAATTACGTTTACGGTGATGTGCCGGAAGAAGGGATTCCCGTTTATTTCCTGCTGGTGCTGAAAAATGAGGACATTGATTTGGCGGAAAGAGAACTGCGACAGATGGAAGGGGCAGAAGAACTGCTGTTTTTGCGTGACCGCTCAGAAACACCGCCGGATTACTGCCATTTGAAAATTTATCACAAAAACGCCACCAAAGAATATATGGTGCGTCGATTGCTGGAAAGCGTCAGCGGCATGGGTAACCGAAAAATTGTTGCTTTCGGCAGCACCAAAAACGATATTTCTCTCATGAACTGGGCAGACTTGTCTTATGCTACCGCAGACGCAACGCCGGAAGCGAAGGCCGTTGCCGATTATCAGCTCAGAGGACACCATGGGGACAGTGTGGTACGGACAATTTTGCATTTGTATGAACCACTGCCTTGGGAGAAAATTCCACCCAGACGCAGAAAAGAAAAAGGAGAACAGAAGAAATGACACAGGATTTGAATATATTTTCCCGAGCGGAACTGCTGCTGGGGGAAGAAGCATTGCATAACTCCGTTCTGCCCGTGTGGCACTCTTTGGCATTGGCGGCGTAGGCTCTTTCGCGGCGGAAGCCCTGGCAAGAGGCGGTGTGGGACATATCACTTTGGTGGACGGGGATACCGTGAGCATCACCAACATCAACCGCCAATTGATTGCCCTTCATTCCACTGTGGGAAAAGAAAAGACCGCAGTCATGGCGGAGCGTATCGCTGATATTTCACCGGAAACAGAAGTGGAAACTTACCCAGTAGTCTATGGGGCGGAAAATCGGGATTTGCTGGATTTTTCTACATATGATTACGTCATTGACGCCATTGATACTGTCACCAGCAAGCTGATTCTCATTGAAGAAGCCAAAAAAGCCGGCGTTCCTGTCATCAGCTGCATGGGAACGGGGAATAAATTCCATCCCGAACGCTTTGAAGTGACGGACATTTCCAAAACTTCCGTATGTCCTTTGGCAAAAGTCATGCGGAAAGAGCTGAAAGTACGGGGCATCAAAAACGTGAAAGTGGTTTATTCCAAAGAAGAACCCCAAAAACCTGCGGAATCCCCGGAAACAGGCAAACGCCAGATTCCCGGGAGCCTTTCCTTTGTGCCGCCGGTGGCTGGATTGCTGCTTGCGGGAGAAGTTATCCGTCATATTGCAGGTGTGACAGATTGAGATTGAGCCGAAAATTTCTATGATAGAAGTTTTCGGCTTTTTTGTGTCATAAGTTTTATCAAAATCTATGTTGCGCCTTCAAAGAAAAACGGCTATAATGGAACGAGTTTTGGAAAAGAAGTATGAACAAAAGAAAAGGAGCAGTTGTGGATACGTTTTTGGCTTATTTGATCGTATGCCCCATGGTTTTTATGGCGGGGCTCATAGACGCAGTGGCTGGCGGCGGCGGACTGATTTCTTTGCCGGCTTATATGATTGCCGGCGTGCCTGTTCATGGCGCCATTGCCACCAATAAAATGAGTGCGGCCATGGGGACTGTGGTTGCGACTTATCGTTATGGAAAAAGTGGTTTCATTCACTGGAAGCGTGCCCTGCCCTGCGTGGTATTCGCTTTGGGCGGCTCTTATATGGGCGCAAAGATTTCTCTGCTGCTGTCTGAAAGAGTTATTCAGATTCTCATGCTGTTTATTCTGCCAGTGACAGCCCTGTACGTGCTGAGAGGCCGCAGTCTGGACGCGGAACGGGTGCCTTACAGCTACGGCAGAACGGTTTTGCTTAGCGTGCTCATTTCCTTCTGTATCGGTATTTATGATGGCTTTTACGGTCCCGGCACAGGAACATTCCTTTTGCTGCTGCTGACGGGATTGGCGCATATCGGTCTGACAGAAGCGGCAGGCACCACAAAGGTCATTAACCTGAGCACCAATATTTCCGCATTGGTGGTGTTTCTGCTCAATGGGGTAGTGATGCTGCCTTTGGGCATTGTAGCTGGTGTGTTCAGCATTGCCGGAAACTATGTAGGCACACGGATTTTCACGGAAAAAGGCACAAAATTCGTGAAACCTTTTATACTGGCGGTATTGGTGATTTTCTTCATCAAAGTTCTGACAGAATTATTTGGATAACAAAAAAGAGGAGATTCTTCAAAGAATCTCCTCTTTTTTATGCTTCTTGAGGCTGTTGTTTGCCAAGCCTGCGCCAGATGGTAGTGGAAATGATTACCGTCAGCGCGCCGGAGATGGCAGGGGTGATGAAAATCCCTGTGACATCCAAAATCTGGGGAAAGATTGCCAGAGAAAGTGAGGGGAAAATCAATGCCCGAAACAGCATGATGGTCAGGGAATCCTTTGCTCTGTCCATGGCGGTGAGGAAGGAACTGATGACCATATTCAGCCACAGGAATAGATAGGCTGGTGCATACAGCCGCAGGGCAGTGACGGTCATTTCCAGCACTTCCGCGGAATTTTCCTGTAAGAACAGGGATGCCAGTTCCCGAGGAAAACATACCATGGCCAGCAGACATGCCAGAGAAATGGCAGCTGTGACTTTACAGCTCAAACGGAAAAATTCCCGTGCTTTCTGGTGATTGCCTGCACCGATGTTGTAGCTGACAGGGGGCTGGAGGGAGTCCAGAATCCCATAGAGTGCCATAAGGAGCAGACTGTCTAGATACATGACGATACCGTAAGCGGCAACGGCTGTACCGCCGCCCAGATGGAGCAGGAAAGCATTGACCACTGTGGACATGAAGGAGCCGGAAATGTTGTTGAAAAATTCCGAACTGCCGTTATGGAAAATGCCCAGTGTGGTGGAAAGGGAAATCCGCGGGCGGGTGAAACGCAGTGTCAGTTTTCTCAGAAAAATAGGTGTCATGGCAATGAGTACCCCTAAGGTCATGCTGACGGATGTGGCAAGGGCGGCAAAACGGATGTCCAGCCGCAGATACGCCAGAAAGAACCAGTCCAGAAAGATGTTCAGCACTGCCACGGAAATGTTCATCCACATACTGAAATTAGCTTTGCCGCAGATGCGCAGGTAGTTGTCAACGGCGAACAGAGGCATGATGGCAGGCATGAAATAAAGGAATATCCGCGCGTAGTCCCATGCCACGTTCGCCAGAGTCGTATCTTTGATTAAAAGGGTGATAAGCTTTGGTGCTGCAAAAAATCCCACAAGGGAGAAAAGTACACCAATGCCCAGAATCATGCAGAAAGCCGCGGAAAATAGTCCGTTGGCTTCTTTATTTTTTCCTTGGCCCAATAAAAGGGCGATTTTGACAGAGGAGCCTACCGCCACCATATCCCCTACGGCAAAGAGAATCATAATGACGGGAAAGGCTAAGTTTACCGCCGCCAGTGCGTGGCTGCCGATGTATCGTCCCACGAAAATGCCGTCGATCATCATATAGATGGACGATACCACCATGGCTAAAAGTCCTGGCAGAGCACAGCGGAAAAATATCTTTCTTGTAGGCAGTGTTGCAAATTGTACTTCGTTCATAAGCGTTCATCAAGACAAATTTCCCCGATGTAGGAAAGCATTTCGGAGAATTTCTCGATTTCCTCCTTCGAATAGCGTTGTTCCATAGATTCACTGATCTGTTTGGTGAGTTTTGTGTAAATAGACTGGGTATCCGCGTCAAAAGAATCTGCATTGAAATACAGGAAATATTCCCGTTTGTCGGCAGGATTTTGTTTCCGGGTCACATATCCGGCCTTTTCCAGCACATTGATCTTCTGGGTGACAGAAGGTCTTGCGATGTGGAGCATATCTGCCAGTTTGGAAGGGGTATATTCTCCCTGATGAGCGGATATGATGTCCAGATACAGACTGCTGTTGTAGCTCAGTTTGGCATAGGCTGGGTGTTCGTTGCGGATACGCAGCTCTAAAATGCCCATGTCGTGAAAAATTTTGTGATGGCTTCTCCAATGCCCATCTGTTACCGCCTCCTATGATAAAAATAGTTAAGATTACCTAATAATTAAGATTACCTAACTATTCTAGCAGGGGTCTTTCCCTTTGTCAAGGGGGGCCAAATGCAGATAACAGTTGAGAAAATCATGGTTCTGTGGTATACTATATTACTGCATAAACAGAAAACAGGCAGAAAGGAAGGCGATACTGTGCCGGAAAAATCATTCGATGTGGCAAGAAATATCCGCATGACCCAGGAGCTGCAATGTCAAATGCTCGCTCAGGTGGCGGATCTGTTTACAGCCATGCACAACAATGCCTCAAAAGCGGAACAGACAGAGCTTCTGGCAAAGCTGGAAATTAGTCTGCGCCTTTTGGCAGGACGGCTGGGCATTTCTCAGGATGGACTGAGCAGAAAGGCAGCTATGACCCTGAAGGCGACGTTGGTGCAGGAAGATGTATCTGCATGGAAAAGTGATCTGCTGACCGTTTTGCATGAACTGGAAGAAACATAAACAGTCACAGAAAGGCTTTTGAAAAAGCCAAACAGCTTGGAGGCTGCAATATGGAAGAAAGAAAAGAAGAAACAAAGAAAGGAACGGAAGGACGGCTGGTGGTCGGCATGGCAGTGGCTGTGCTGGTGGTGATCCTTTGCCTGATGCTGGATGTACGCCTTGGCGTAGGGGCATTGGTGGGGATTGTGGCAGGCAGTTTCCTGCGCCCCATGCTCAAAGACCTCTTTGCCGATGAGCCTCAGGAAGAGCCAGAGGAAAACCGCTTTCTGGATACGGCAGTGCTTCGGGAAAATTTCTCCATTCCCCAAAATCTGCCCATTCCTTACGCTGTGCTGGATATTCGTGGCAGGGTCATGATGTATAATGAGCCTTTCGCGGCAGTGTTCCCCAATAGTGAGGACGCAAAACCCGTCATTGAAGTGCTGCGGAAAACCAGCGGCGCCGGAGAACCTCAGAGAGTTACCGTAGGCGACCGTTCTTACAAAGCCGCCCTGAACCACTGCGATGTGGTGGACAAAAGCGGCGCTGTGGGGGCAGTTTTGACCCTCATTATGGTGGACATCACCAAAACCTGTCAGCTTGAAAAAGAACTGGAGGAACAGGAAACCGTTGTGGGTATGATCCTGCTGGATAACTACGACGATGTGTTGGACAGCATCGACGAAAACAGACTGCCCATCCTTTCCGCGCTTATTGACAGAAAGTTCAATCAGCTGGCGCAGGCGGCAGACGCCGTTATCAAAAAACTGGAGAAAGACCGCTATATTTTTCTGCTCTCTAAGGGCAGTCTGGAGCGGCTGAAAGAAAAGAAATTCGAGCCTTTTAACGAGATCAAGGAAATCTCCGTAGGGGAACACATTCCTGTGACCCTCAGCATGGGTATCGGTATTGGCGGCGGCTCTCTGGAGGATGCCATGGCAAACGCAAAAGCGGCTATGGACTTGGCTCTGGGGCGAGGCGGCGATCAGGTGCTCATCAAAGACGGGGAAAAATACCTGTTCTTCGGTGGCAAGAGCGGCGAAATCCACCGCAATGCCCGTATCCGTGCCCGTGTCAAAGCGGACGCCTTATGGAGCTCATGGGGGATGCTTCTGACATTCTGGTCATGGGGCATAAGAATGCCGATCTGGACAGCTTAGGCGCTTGTATCGGTATTTGTGCCATGGCAAAGAGCATTGGCAAGAAATGCAATATCGTCATGGACAAAGTCAGCGTAGGCGTCAAACGCCTTTGCGATAAAATGGATGAAAGCGGCAAATTCGGCGGTGTCATTGTGGACGGCGTAGACGCCATGCGCATGGTCAATGACAAAACACTGCTGGTCATTGTGGATACCCACAGAGAATCCATGGTAGACAGCAGACAGGTGCTTATGGCGGCGAAGAAAATCGTCGTTTTCGACCACCACCGCAAGAGTACCGATTTCATCGAACAGGCGGTGCTCATTTATCATGAGCCTTACGCTTCGTCCACATCTGAACTCATTACAGAAATGATTCAGCATATGGACAAAAAAGTAAAACTGCATCAGATTGAAGCCGATGCCCTGCTGGCAGGTATCACCGTAGACACCAAAAACTTCTGCGTGAAAACAGGCGCCATGACCTTTGAGTCTGCGGCATTCCTCCGCAGAAACGGTGCTGACAGTATTCGGGTACGGCTGCTGTTCCAAAACGACATGGACGCTTACAAGGCGAAAGCCACAGCTGTCCGGGATGCGGAACTGTTCCGGGATCATATCGCCATTTCCGTCTGCCCTTCCGATGTGGAAAATTCCACACTCACAGCGGCACAGGCGGCAGACGACTTGATGAACGTCACAGGCATCCAGGCATCTTTTGTCTGTTGTAAGGTGGATGATACAGTCTATATTTCCGCCCGCAGCTTTGGGGAGATCAATGTGCAGAGAGTTATGGAAAAACTGGGTGGCGGCGGTCATCTGACGGTTTCCGGTGCGCAGCTTACAGACTGCACCGTTGAGGAAGCCAAAGAAAAAGTCCGTGCAGCCATTGAAGAATATTTGGAGGAGGAAGCATAATGAAACTGATTTTATTACAGGATGTAAAAAGTGTCGGCAAAAAAGGCGACCTGATCAATGCTAGCGAAGGCTATGCAAAAAATTTCCTGCTGCCCAAAAAACTGGCAGTAGAAGCTACAAAATCCAACCTGAACGACTATGAACTGAAACAGAAAGCAGAAGCAAAACGCAAACAGGAAGAGCTGGAAAAAGCACAGGAAATGAAAAAACAGCTGGATGAAAAAGTGGTTGTCATCAAAGTAAAAACAGGCAGCAACGGCAAACTGTTCGGCTCTGTAACAAACAAAGAAGTTGCAGAAGAAATCATCAAACAGACAGGTATGGATCTGGATAAAAAGAAAGTATCCATCGGTGATTCCATCAAAATGCTGGGCGAAAGAACAGCAGTTATCAAACTGCACCCTAAGGTAACAGCAGAAGTGACTGTAAAAATCGTAGAAGCCTAATCAATGAAAGAAACAAAGGAGGCGGGAAATATGGAACAACAAAATACAGCCCCACAGGCGGAAATCTTCCAGAATGTACCGCCCCATGACGATGCGGCAGAGCTGGCAGTGCTGGGCGCCATGTTTCTGGATCGGGAAGCGGCGTCTTTGGCATTGGAAATGCTGACAGGAGAGGATTTCTACCGCCCCGACCATAGACAGGTCTTTGAAGCGGCAGAGGAGCTTTACCATAGCGGCGTGCCCATCGACATGATTACCGTGAAAAATAAACTGGAGGAAAAGCAGGTCTTTGAACAGATCGGCGGCCTGCCTTTCCTTGCCAATATCTCCACCTCTGTGGGCAGCTCCGCAAATATGCGCCATTACGCTGCCATTGTGGAGGAAAAATCCGTATTGCGTCGACTCATCCGTACGGCAAATAATATTTCCCAGATGAGTTACGAAGGTAAAACCGACGTAAACGCCATTATGGATACGGCGGAAAAAGGCATTTTTGACATCATGCAGAACCGCCATTCCGACCAGTTCCACCATATCCGGGACATTGCCGTGGATTCCATCGAGAAAATCGAGGATATCTACCGTTCCAAAGGGAAACTGACTGGCGTACCTACGGGTTTTGTGGACTTCGACCAGAAAACAGCAGGATTGCAGAAATCTGACTTGATTTTGCTGGCAGCCCGTCCTTCCATGGGGAAAACGGCGTTTGCTCTGAACATCATCCAGAATGCCGCCATTCGCAGCAATGTGCCCACAGCGGTATTCTCTCTGGAAATGAGCCGGGAACAGCTGGTAAACCGTATGCTTTGTTCCGAAGCTATGCTGGACGCTCAAAGGCTCCGTACAGGGGAACTGACAGACAGCGACTGGGCAGACCTGATCCAGGCCATGGGGCCTCTTTCTCAGGCGCCTATCTACATTGACGATACTCCCGGGGTAACTCCCATGGAGGTGCGCTCCAAATGCCGCCGTCTGAAGGTGGAAAAAGGACTTGGGCTCATCGTCATCGACTATTTGCAGCTTATGAGCGGCAACAGCCGAAATGATTCCAGACAGCAGGAAATTTCCGAAATTTCCCGTGCGCTGAAGGCCATTGCCAGAGAGATGGAAGCGCCGGTTATTGCTCTTTCTCAGCTGTCCCGTGCCTGCGAACAGCGTGCAGACCATAGACCGATGCTCTCCGACCTGAGAGAATCCGGCGCCATCGAGCAGGATGCCGATGTGGTGGCTTTCCTCTATCGTGATGAGTATTATTTCCCCGATACGGAAAAGAAAAATCAGGCGGAACTGATCATTGCCAAACAGCGTAACGGCCCGACAGGTACTGTCGACCTGACCTGGATGGGACAATATACCAAATTTGGCAATTTCCTGAAAAAATTCTAAAAAAAGAACGCATTAACCCCGGTTTGTGTGGAAAGATTTTCCAGTCATTCCGGGGGTTTTCTCATTGTTTTGTAATTTTTTCTATGGATTGGAGAAGTTGGGGTTGACGTTGATTTTGGGAAAGCATATACTAAATATGGAGTAAAATGACAGGCAAGAAAGCATTAACGGAGGTGAACCGAATGGACGGCAGTAGCGAGAGTATCCCTTTGGGGCCTGAGCGATGGTATTTGAATATCACAGCGGAGATGTCGTATCCTTTTGGTTCCTTTTTTCCTATGGTGAAATAGGGGCTTACTTTCCTGTGCGCGTTTTTAGGAAAATTGTATGACGACATTTTCTGCTGACACTTTTGCAAAGACAATGGTGTTTTTTTATTGTCTGAAAAACGAGGTGAAAAACAGTGGAGGAAATGCAGACGCTCTTTGACCATTTCAATGAACTTATGGACAAAGGGGCATATATACAGTTAAAACAGGAATTGAACGAGGAAAACGCCGCCGACTTGGCGGAATACTTCGAAGAACTGTCTGCGGAAAAACAGCTTTTCATTTTCCGACTGCTGACCAAGGACATGGCGGCGGAAGTATTTTCCTATATGGACAGTGACACCCAGGAACATATCGTTCATTCCATTACAGATAAAGAAGTGCGCAACATCGTAGACGAAATGTTCCTGGACGATACGGTGGACTTTCTGGAGGAAGCACCTGCCAATCTGGTAAAAAAGGTGCTGCGGAATACGGACGCGGAAACCCGGGCACTCATCAACCGCTTTTTGAACTACCCGGAAAATTCAGCCGGCAGCTTGATGACCATCGAGTTTGTGAAACTCAGAGGCGGTATGACCGTAGATGTGGCCATGAAGCAGATCAAACGGACAGGCATGGATAAGGAAACTATCTATACCTGTTATGTTATCGACGGTCAGCGAAAGCTTATTGGCGTTGTCCCTTTGCGGACGCTGATTTGTGCCAAGGATGAAGAACTGGTGCAGGACTTGATGGAAGAAGACGTGGTATCTGTACACACCACCGACGACCAGGAAGAAGTTGCACAGATCTTCAAGAAATATAACTGGATGGCGCTGCCTGTTACGGACTTGGAAAACCGCTTGGTAGGCATCATCACCGTGGACGATATCGTGGACGTTATCGAACAGGAAACCACGGAAGATATGGAAAAATGGCAGCATTGCTGCCTTCCGACGAAGAATATCTGAAAACCCCTGTGCTGAAGCTGGCACGAAACCGTATTGTGTGGCTGTGCGTACTGATGGTATCCGGTACCCTCAGCTCCCTGGTTATCAGCCATTATGAAACCTTATTGGCAACGGTTATGGCCCTTTCCAGCTTCATCACCATCATCACAGGTACCGGGGGGAACGCAGGCTCTCAGGCTTCCACCATGATCATTCGTGGTATGGCACTGGGAGAAATCGAAGTGAAAGATGTACTCCGGGTTGTCTGGAAAGAAGTCCGGGTTGGCGCGCTCTGCGGCATTGCCCTGGGGGCAGTCAATATGGTACGTATGACATTTTTCAGCCCAAGTACGGGCTTTTTGGTAGACTTTACCGTTTCCATCAGTATGGCGGCCGTTGTAGTGCTGTCTAAGACCATCGGCTGTACTTTGCCTATTCTGGCAAAGATTTTGAAGGTAGACCCGGCCATGATGGCAGGCCCTTTGATTTCCACACTGGTGGACGCTGTGGCATTGATTATTTATTTCAGCATCGCAACCATGTTGTTGCTGTAAGAGCATGAGAAACGATATTCCGAAGGAGGTGTGACATGGAAGAATGGAATAAAACGGTGGAAAAGTGGCAGGAACTTATTGAAAAAGGACAGTATATCCTGCTGCGAGAAGAACTGAATGAAGAAAACCCTGCCAACGTGGCGGAATTTCTGGAAGAACTGCCGGCGGATAAGCAATTGTTCCTCTTCCGTCTGCTGTCCAAGGATATGGCGGCAGAAGCCTTCTCTTTCCTGGACAATGACACCCAGGAAATGCTGGTCACATCCATTACGGATACGGAAGTACGGAACATCGTAGATAATATGTATCTGGACGATACCATCGACTTTCTGGAGGAAGCCCCTGCCAATCTGGTAAGCAAAGTCCTGCGAAATACAGACAGGGAAACCCGTGCTCTCATCAACCGTTTCCTGCATTATCCCGAAAACTCCGCCGGAAGTTTGATGACCGTAGAGTTTGTGCACCTTTCCAAAACCATGACAGCAAAGCGCGCCATGGAGATTATCCGCAAAAACGGTCTGGATAAGGAAACCATTTACACCTGTTATGTTATTGACGACAAAAAGCATCTGGTGGGGGTATTGCCCCTCAGAACACTGCTTTTCGCCGATGAAGATAAATTGGTAGAAGAACTTATGGAGGAAGATGTCATCTCCATTGCCACTTTGGACGACCAGGAAGAAGCGGCAAATCTGTTTCGAAAATACAGCTTCATTTCCCTGCCTGTTGTAGACGGGGAAAACCGTCTGGTAGGCATCATCACCGTAGACGATATCGTGGACGTTATCGACGAAGAAACCACGGAAGATATGGAAAAAATGGCGGCGTTGCTGCCTTCCGATGAGGAATATCTGAAAACACCTGTGACAAAACTGGCACGAAACCGTATTGTGTGGCTGTGTGTACTGATGATTTCTGGTACCCTCAGCAGTGCTATCATTTCCGGCTATGACGCCATCCTCAGCCAGGCGGTTCAGTTGGCGGCATTCATCCCTGTTCTGACAGGTACCGGCGGCAATGCCGGTTCCCAGACCTCTGCTACCATCATTCGTGGGATGTCCTTGGGGGACATCCGCCCCAGAGATATTTTGCGGGTCATGGGGAAAGAAATCCAGGTAGGTATGATCTGCGGTGTCCTTCTGGCGGCACTGAACTTCGTGAAACAGACCATTTTCAGCCCTTCCACGGATATTATGGTGGATCTGACCGTTTCTGTCAGCATGGGCTTTGTAGTGGTTGTGGCAAAAGCCATGGGCTGCGTCCTGCCCATTGGCGCAAAAGTTTGTAAATTAGACCCTGCCATCATGGCCGGCCCCCTCATTACCACGGTGGTGGACGCGGTGGCGCTGGTGATTTTCTTCAATGTGGCACAGTGGCTTGTATTGTAAAAAAAGAGAGAACTCCTTCAGTTTCGGAATTCTCTCTTTTTTATTTACATATGCAGATAAGCGCGGATGCGGTTGCCCAGCAGGCAGGCGATGATGATTTTAACAATATCCAAGGGCAGGAACACCAGCGCCCCCATGGGCAGGGATTGTAAAAACGTGGTGTTTGTCAGGTATGCCATCCATGCGGTGCCAAGAATATAATTGATGATGGTTGCTAGAAACAAACCGCCCATTTGTGCCGGAATGTTCCTGGGAAAACGGGAAACAAACAGGCTGCTGATACCCGTCAGGAACAGAAATCCAATGAGATACCCGCCGCCGGGAGCGGCAAAACGGGAAAGTCCTGCTGTGTAGCCGGAAAAAACAGGCAGCCCAGCGGCGCCTAGAAGCAGATACAGCCCAATGGCAGCCAGAGCTTGTCTTAGCGGCAGCACATAGGCTGTCAGATACATGGCGAATGTACCCAGCGTCAAAGCGACAGGACTGATGGGGATGGGAATAGATATGGGTGCGAATATGCAAATGACGGCTGTCATCAGCGCGGTCATGGTCAGTGTGCGTGTTTTGGTCATGGCAGAGGCCTCCTTTTCTTTCTGTAAGGAGGATACGCTTTTTGTTTTTGAAAGTCAACTAATTAGAATTAAAATGGTTTACAATCAAAAATAAAAAAAGTTTTGTAAGAAAAAATGAAAGATTGCGGCAGTAAAAATGTGATATACTATAAAAAAATCCAGGAAAAGGGAAGGGGGAAAAGAATATGTCAAAATTCTGTAACCATTGCGGCGCTTCTGTGGACGAGGAAGATCGGTTCTGTACTGTCTGCGGCAAGCCCATCACAGCAGGGGATGGAGCGGAACAGTCCAAAGCATCCCATGCGGAAAGTCAAAAGAAAGAGGAACCCCATCTGGATACAGAACCCATTACTGTGGGCGGCTATCTGATTATGTTTCTGATTATGTGTATTCCAGTGGTGAATCTGGTGGTGCTGCTTTTGTGGGCATTTGGGAAAAACGGCAATGTGAACCGCCGGAATTTCTCACGGGCAGCCCTAGTTTATATTGCCATCGGCATTGTACTGTCCATCAGTGCGGTACTGTTTTTCGTTGGTATTTTCGCCAATGCGGTGCAGTATCAGCAGTATCGCAGATATGACCATTATGGCAATCCTTATATGAATGACTGGGAATACTATGATGAGTATGTATATACGCCGGACAGCACAGACGATTTCATGTATTCCATCACCGAAGGCAACGCGCCTGCGGAAGATGTGGAACTGTACGGCATTACCATTTCAAACGTATGAAAGAAAACCATTCGGCACATACTACCTCTATAAAAAGGAGGCGTGGATGTGAGCGGATGGTTTTTATTTTTGCACAGATGTTATTTTTCCTGCTGGGGGCGTGGTATTTCCTGCGGAGCGGTTCTCGGCGGAAAGGCGGACGGGACGGCATTTCCATGGAGGAGAACGAGCGGGAGATGGAAAAGCTGGATGCCATGCGGCAGGTGGGACTGACAGAGCCATTGACGGAACAAACTCGTCCCAAGTCCTTGGGCGAGATCGTGGGGCAGGAGCGGGGCATTCGTGCCCTCAGAGCGGCTCTTTGCGGCCCCAATCCCCAGCATATCATCATTTATGGCCCACCCGGTGTAGGCAAAACGGCGGCGGCAAGACTGGTGCTGGAGGAAGCCAAAGGACGACGGAATTCCCCTTTTTCTCCTAACGCGAAATTTGTGGAGGTGGACGCCACCACATTGCAGTTTGACGAGCGAAGCATTGCAGATCCTCTTTTGGGCTCTGTCCATGACCCCATTTATCAGGGGGCAGGGGCTTTCGGACAGATGGGGATTCCACGTCCCCAGCCCGGCGCTGTTAGTGAAGCCAATGGGGGCGTGCTGTTCATTGACGAAATCGGGGAGCTCCATCCGATTCAGATGAACCGCCTGCTGAAGGTGCTGGAAGACCGTGTGGCGAAGTTCCAGAGCAGTTATTACAGCCGAGAAAATAAGCGGATTCCTCCCTATATCCACGAGATTTTCCAGAAAGGACTGCCAGCGGATTTTCGCCTGATCGGAGCAACCACCAGAAATCCTTCGGAATTGCCGGCAGCACTGCGTTCCCGTTGTACAGAGATTTTCTTTGACGGTCTGCGTCCCGAAGCTGTGGAGCAGATTGCCGCCGACAGTATGGAACGAGTGGGACTGCAATACGAAGATGGTCTATGCGGAAAAATTGCCCTCTATGCCGGCGGCGGCAGGGATACGGTGCGTCTGGTGCAGTCCTTAGCCTCTCTGGCGGAAATGAAGGGGCGCAACTGGGTAGGCAGTGCCGACTTGGAATGGGTGGCAGAAGCAGGCCATTATCAGCCTTATCCCCGCCAGAAAGTGACGGCTGTGCCCCGTGTGGGCGTGGTGAACGGTCTGGCTGTCACAGGCGGTATGGGCGGTGCCGTGCTGACGGTGGAAGTGAAGATGCTCAAAAGTACAGCACCATATTTGCAGGTAACGGGCATTGTGGAGGAAGAGGAAATCCGCAGTCCCCATGGTGTCAGCAAAAGAAAAAGCAATGCCCGCAGTTCCGCGGAAAATGTGCTGACGGTGCTGGAAGGATACGGCTTTGACCGGAGCCAGTATGCCGTTCATATCAATTTCCCCGGAGGTATGCCTGTGGATGGCCCTTCGGCAGGCACAGCTATGTTTCTGGCGGCCTATTCCGCTTTTACGGGAGCGGCAGTGCCGGGAGATGTGGCACTGACAGGAGAAATTTCCCTGACAGGAAACATACTGCCTGTGGGCGGTGTCACGGAGAAATTGCAGGCGGCAGAAGAAGCCAGCGTAACTCGTGCTTATATCCCTAAGGCAAATTGGCAGGGAAGGTATGAGCGGTTAGGATTGGAAGCGGTTCCCGTGGAGGAAATCAGTGAACTGCTGGAAATGGTCTTTACAAAGAAAGAAGAAAAACAGGCAGGTATGCCACAAAGAGGCATTTTGACAGCAGAAGGGCTGCAAAAATAAGGAAAGCAAATCCCCCTTAAGAAAACATAACAATGAAATCTTCAAAAAATAAAAAAGCCAAAATCCTTTGTAATCATAAGGGTTTTGGCTTTCTTTGTTTTCTTATGAAGCTGCCCCTAAGCCGAAATCCTCTGTATCAGCAGGATTTCGGCTTCCTTTTGTTTTCTTATGAAGATTTTATGTCAGTTAGTTGTTTTCCCAAGACGGTAGCCCATGATTTGTACGACGAAAAAAGGAGAGATACAAGGCAGGAAAAACAGAGAGAAAAATATGCCTGGGATATCCAGATGCAATCCCTCAAGAATCAGGTAACAGAGTTGTAATCCCATGCCAAAGAGCAGAGCTTTCTTTTTGCATCCCAGAGAAATGAGGAACAGCGCCACAAAGATGCCGCAGAGCAAAAGAGGTATGACAAAGAAGGGGAGGTTCTGCACCCTTGTTCCTTCAAAGCAATAAATCAGAGGCATCATCCACGGCATCAGATAAAGCAGATATGCTTTCGAAAAAAGCGGGGAAAGGCTTTTTTTGACATCATCTGTTTTTGGAGCAGCAGACCGTCCGCTCAGATACCCCATGCCCATAAAAAGGAGCAGAACCAAAGGCAGTATCAGGGGAGACAGAAGCATCGTGACATCACTCCATTGCCAGGAATGTTCCAACCCTAAGGAAACAGGCAGGAAGGAAAGCAGATTGTAGAGGAGATATTGCAGACAGCCCACAGCCAGAGCCAGAACAGGGCAGCGCCTTTTGCCGCAGACATATCCCAGAGAAAATAAGGCAGCGATTATGAGAGCATACAGCAGCAAAAACAATGGCAATGGGAATTTCGGGAAAGTCATATCCAGCCAGCATAAAAGCAGATTGAAAAGAATCAGCCATGGAATGACAAAGAGCACTACGAACTTGGACAGTTTTTTGTATTCTTCTCGCAGCAGTTCCATAAAAATGCCCCCTTTTTGTTTCTCCACAGGAATTTGCATGTTTCTTTATAAGAACATTTTAAGATGGCGAAAGCGGAAAGACAAGGCAGATGTCCCAAACGTAAGAATTTATTAGAAAAGCTGTTTTTCCAATAAAAAAAACGCGTAAAATCTTGGTATTTCACGCGTTTTGTATATTCTGTTATGCCCCTAAGGGAAGCAGTGCCCAAATGACTGCAATGACGATGGTGGGGAGCATATTGGCAACTTTGAATTTTTTCTCCCAGATCAGATTGACGCCTACGCAGAAGATCAGCATGGAGCCAGTAAGGGACAGGTTGGCCAGTGCCTGTTCTGTCATCCAAGGCTCAATGAAACGGGACAGTATGGTGATGCATCCCTAAAAGATTGCCACAGGAATGGCAGAGAAGATACAGCCCTTTCCCATGGATGTGGTCATGATGATGACGATGATTAGGTCTAAGACCGCTTTTGCCGCCAATATGGAGTAATCCCCGGCAATGCCGTCCTGAATGGCGCCGACCACTGCCATGGCGCCGATGCATACCGTCAGGGAAGTGTTCACAAAGCCGTCTACAAATTTTGTATCACGGTCGTTTTTGGTCTTTTCCTTCAGCCATTCGCCGAAGTGTTCCAGATGTTTCTCAATGTTCAATATTTCCCCGATGAGGGAACCAATGGCAAAAGAACCAATAATCATCATGGTGCCGCCGCTGGTGAGTCCTGATTCTGTGACCGTCATCATTTTTTCAATGGCACCGCCGATGCCCAGAAAAATGACACAAAGCCCAGTGGCTTTCATGATGGTTTCCTGTATTCTGACGTTTATGGCTTTGCCGAAAAGGGCGCCCAGAAGGCCGCCCAATAATATGCCGCCGACATTGATGAGTGTTCCTAATCCAATCATTTGTATTTCCTCCTTAAAATGCATTTTTTCTTTTGTAATGAATCGGTTTTATTTTAGTATGGAATAAAAGGGATTGTCAATGTATGAACGGTCAAAGAAAAGCCATATTTTCCAGAAAAAATATAACCTTGTGTATTGGTGGGAATTGACCGAAAGCCAGTTCTGTTGTATAATAACTTGATTAGGCAAAAAGCCTGTGTGTAAAAGCCTATGAGATAGAGGTGAAATAGATGATAGAAACAAAAGAGAGAATACAATTACCTATGATGGCCTTGAGAGGCCTGACGGTATTTCCCAATATGGCAATCAGCTTCCCCGTAGGCAGACAGAAATCTCTGGATGCGCTGGAAGTGGCAGATGAAGGCGACAAGCGTATTTTCCTGGTGGCGCAGCGTGACCCCGAAGACGCAAGTCCCGAACAGATGGGCCTGTACGAATTCGGTACCGTGGCTACCATCAAACAGATTTTGAAACTCCCTGGCAACATGACCCATGTCATTGTAGAAGGTGTCATCCGCGGCAGACTGGAAACAGTGCAGCATAAACGCAAATGTGATTATGCGGAAATCACCACCATTGCCCAGGATTTCCCGGAACTGCCGGAGGTACATACAGCGGCGGAAATGCGTATTGCTCAGGATTTGTATGAAGAGTACGCAAAGTTCGTGCCCAATACCACAGCAGTGGATTTGCTGCCCAATGTGCTGGCATCAGGAAAGCCCGGCAAACTGGCAGACGTCATTGCGGCAGGACTGGAAATTTCCTTTGACCGGAAACAGCGGATTCTGGAAATTCTGAATCCTTATGACCGTTTGCAGGCAGTCATGGAAATCATGCGCTACGAACAGCAGGTGCTGCGAGTGAAACGGGAAATCGAAGCGAAAACAAAGGATGCCATCGACAAAAACCAGCGGGAATATTTCCTCAGAGAAGAACTGAAGGTCATTCAGGAAGAACTGGGGGATAAAGACGGCATCGGCGCTGACGCTGCGGAATTCCGCCGTCGTCTGGAGGAAAAGAACCCTCCCGAAGAAGTGCGGAAAACCGTAGAGAAGGAAATCGACCGTATGATGAAGATTCCTGTAACTTCTCCCGAATCCAACGTGTCCCGCAGTTATATCGACACCCTTTTGAACCTGCCTTGGAATGAAATGACCGAAGAAACTTTCGATCTGAAACAGGCAGCGGAAATTCTGGATGAAGATCATTACGGTTTGGAAAAAGTAAAAGAACGTATTTTGGAATATCTGGCGGTGCGGAAAAACGCCCCAGAGGAAAAGCCACCATCCTTTGTTTGGTGGGCCCTCCCGGTGTCGGCAAAACATCCATTGCCCGTTCTGTGGCAAAGGCATTGAACCGGAAATATGTGCGTATGTCTTTGGGCGGCGTGAAAGACGAAGCGGAAATCCGCGGCCACCGCAGAACATACATCGGCGCCATGCCCGGCCGTATCATGAATGCCATGAAACAGGTGGGCACCATCAATCCTTTGATGCTGCTGGATGAAGTGGACAAGCTGGGGGTATCCTATAACGGTGACCCTGCGGCGGCACTGTTGGAAGTGCTGGATGGGGAACAGAATTTTACATTCCGCGACCACTATGTGGAAATGCCTTATGACCTGTCCAAGGTACTGTTTATGTGTACAGCAAATAGTCTGGAACCCATTCCAGGCCCTCTCCGTGACAGAATGGAAATCATTGAGCTGGGCAGTTATACAGCAACAGAAAAACAGCATATCGCCACAGAACATCTGGTGAAAAAACAGATGAAACGCCATGGGCTCAAGGGCAGTCAGCTGAAGATTCGCCCCGAAGCCGTGGAAATGATTATTGACGGCTACACTAGAGAAGCAGGCGTTCGTCAGCTGGAACGTACCATCGGTCAGGTATGCCGCAAGGCTGTCAAAGCCATCATCAGCGGCGAAAAGAAATCCATGACCGTGACAGCGAAAAATCTGGAAGAAATTTTGGGCAAACCCAGATTCACAGAAGACCGTATTTACGATGAACCTCAGGTGGGTATCGTTCGTGGACTGGCGTGGACAGCCGTAGGCGGCACCACCCTTTCCGTGGAAGTAAACAACATGCCTGGTGACGGCAAATTCCGTCTGACAGGTAATCTGGGGAAAGTCATGAAGGAATCCGCGGAAGCGGCCATCAGCTACATCCGCTCTCAGAGCGACCGTTTCAAAGTGGAACCGGATTTCTATAAAAAGCAAGACCTGCATATCCACATTCCCGAAGGGGCAACACCCAAGGACGGCCCTTCTGCCGGTATCACCATGACCACTGCTATGCTCTCCGCTTTGACAGGGGCGAAAGTCAGAAATGATGTGGCAATGACCGGTGAAGTGACCATCCGCGGACGCGTTCTTGCCATCGGCGGTTTGCAGGAAAAAGTGCTGGCGGCGAAAAAAGCCGGCGTAAAAACAGTGATTCTGCCGAAACAGAACGAAAAAGATTTGCAGGAAATTTCCGATGAAATCAAAGAAGGGCTGGAATTTGTTCTGGCAAAAGAAATGGACGATGTGCTGAAACACGCACTGGCGAAAGGGGAAAGCGTATGGAAGTAAAACAGTCATCACTGGCGGCAGTGGGAACGAAATTCTCCCAGTATCCTACCGACGGTAAAGTGGAAATTGCCTTTGCGGGCAAATCCAACGTAGGCAAATCTACGCTCATTAATGCCATGCTGGGCAGAAAAGCCCTGGCCCGTACCAGCTCCCAGCCCGGCAAAACAAGAACCATCAATTTTTATGACGTCAACGACTGCATGTATGTGGTAGACTTGCCCGGCTATGGCTATGCAAAGGCGCCTAAGACGGAAATCGCCAAATGGGGCATGATGATCGAGGAATATCTCCAGAAACGGGAAGAACTCCGTGCCATCATCCTCCTTATCGACATCCGCCATGAGCCCGGCAAAAACGACATCATGATGTATGACTGGCTGAAACACTATGGCTATGACATCATCATTGCCGCTACCAAATCCGATAAGATCAACCGCAGCCAGATCCAGAAACATCTTTCTGTGATCCGGAAAACATTGGGTCTGGGCCCTGACGATGTGCTGATTCCTTTCAGCGGCGAAAAGAAAACAGGCGTACAGGAACTTTGGGCGGAAATCGAACGGTTTTTAGATTAAATGAAAAATGGAAAAGGACGACCATTCGAAAGCAGCCTCCTCTTAAGAAAACATTGTTTTTCTTTTTCCTTCATTTCTTAAGGGGAGCTGCAACGGCTGTCTTCAGAAGAAAACATACCCAATTAAATTCTGTAAAAATAAGAAAGCTGGAATCCTTTGTACTATAAAGATTTCAGCTTTCTTTGTTTTCTGATGAAGAAGCCCCTGAGGATAGGATCGTCCTTTTTTTCAGCCGTTTTTCACCAGTCTTTTAAGATTTGTTTAAGGTTGCAAAAAGTTGAAGAAAAAATGAAATCACCTTCGTTTTAGATGATGAAAAGAAATGAAACAGAAGAAAAAGGGGGTGAGCGTATCGACAGGGCAAAACAAATCGCCATACTGCTCAGCGATTATCAAAATTTGATCTTTTCCCTCTGCTATCAAATGACGCAGAATTATTTTGAAGCGGAGGATCTGGCACAGGAAACATTCGTGGCGGCCTATGAGCATCTGGACTCTTTTGACGGCCAGCACGAAAAGGCGTGGCTATGCCGCATTGCCATGAATAAATGCCTGGATTTCCAGAGAAAGAACCGTCGGGGCGCTATCCCCCAGGACGAAAAATGTCTTTTTGGAACTGGCAGACGGGGAAAATGTGGAAAACAAAGTGCTGGCGGAGGAAGTGCAGGCAGAGCTGTGGCGAGCCTGTGAAAGTCTGAAGCCGCCTTACCGGGACATTGCCGTGGCGTATTTCTGTCAGGAGAAAAGTCCCGAGGAGATTGCCACAGAGCAGAACAAAAACATCAAAACGGTGCAGACACAGATTTACCGTGCCCGTGCCAGATTACAGAAAATATACGGAAAGGAGCAGATGCCATGGGACAGCGTTTCACAGAGGAACAATTAGAACAAATGATTATGCAACTGGAGCAGGGCGGTCTGCTGCAAGCGCCGCCGTCATTGGAACGGGGCGTTATGGAGAAAATCGCCAGACTGGAGGAAGAAAATCAGGCGGATATCCGGTTTTCTTCTAAAACGAAACGGATTTTTTATCAATTGAAAATCGGCGCGGCAATGGCAGCGTCTTTGGTGCTGTTGGCACTGCCTATGGGTCATGGCTCCTACGAGGAATCTCCTTACGGCAAGGCACAGCAGATGGTACAGGAGGAAGAAGAAAAGGAAAGCCTGCTGGACTATATGCAGCAGGGAACGAAAATCCTCAGCGATGGTGTGACGGGCTTTTCCGATTTCGCAATGAAACATATTACGGAGGTATTTGATTATGGCAAATAAGAAAAACGGATTTTGGACATTCATATTTTCATTGATCCCCGGCGCAGGGGAAATGTATATGGGCTTTTTCAAGCAGGGCTTGAGCCTTATGGGGCTGTGTGCGGTTGTCAGTATTGTAGCCTCTTTTCTGGGCATAGAAGAACTGATGATTTTGCTGCCTTTGATTTGGTTTTATAGTTTTTTCCATGTGCATCACCTGCGGAGCCTGCCGCCGGAAGAATTTCATGCACTGGAAGATAAGATCCTGTTCTTCGATGACCGTGATTTTCAGCTGGGCACATTGACAGAAAACCGCAAAAAGCCATTGCGGTGGTGCTGGTAGTGGTTGGTGTCATTCTGCTGTGGAACAGTATGCTGGATTTGTTTGGCTGGATTTTGCCGGACTTCTTCAGAGAGATTTTGTGGAGTCTGCAAAACCTGCTGCCTCGTTTGGCTATTGCGGTTCTGATTCTTTACGCTGGTGTGCGGATGCTGCGCGGAACTCCTGTGAAAAAGAGGATGTGGAGGACGAGGACGAAGACGAGGAGGTGTAAGAAATGGCAACACGTCGGATTGGTTCTGTGACTTTGGGCGGCTCTCTGGTGGTATTCGGCATCCTCTTTCTGGTGCATACCTTCTGGGATGGCCTGTCCTATGGGCTGATCCTGCGGTTCTGGCCGTTGCTGCTGATCTCTCTGGGAGCGGAAACACTTCTGAGCCTGCGGCAGTCGGAAACCAAATGGGTCTATGACAAAGGCGCAATTGTGATGATGATTCTCCTTGGACTTTTTGCCATGATGATGGCGGCAGCTCAGTTTACACTGGAAGCGTGGGAGTCATTGGGATATTTGAACTGGTAAAATATAAAAAACGAAGATAGCCGGAATCCTTAGGATAAAAGGGTTTTCGGCTATCTTTTTTATAGAAACTACGTTTTTGCGCAAAATCTTACATTTCTTTGAAAATCCTAGAAAGATTCTCTGTATTTTTGGAGAATCTATTGACGTGGTTTTCGAAACTATTATAATTAGAGTTAGATATATTTTTGAATGGTGTAAAAAACTGGTTTTGTATATAGATGAGGAGGGAAATCCCCATGGTAAAAATCATTACAGACAGCACCTGCGACCTGACAAAGGAACGCATGGAGGAGCTTGGCGTCATTTGTGTGCCTTTGACGGTGCACATCGGTGATGACATCTATTTGGATGGCGTAAACTTAAGCAAAACAGAATTTTATGAAAAACTGCGGACGGAAAAATCTTTCCCCACCACAGCACAGCCCACACCCCACACTTTTGAGGAAGTGTTTACGGCGGCGCTGGAAGAAGCTGACGAAGTGGTGTGCCTGCTGATTTCTTCAGATTTGAGTGGCACGGTGCAGTCTGCCAATATTGCCAAGAATACATTGGAACGGGACGAAATCCATATTTTGGATTCACGCACCACCTGCCTTTCTCTGGGGCTGCTGGTGGAAATCGCTGCCCAGAGAGCCAATGAAGGCAAAACAGCGGCAGAAATCATGGCAGAGATGGAAGGTCTTACTAGCCGTGTACGCATCTGCGCTGGTATCGAAACATTGGAATACCTGAAAAAAGGCGGCAGACTTTCCGGCACAGCGGCGGCGCTTGGTACCATGCTGAATATCCGTCCTCTGATGGGCATTCTGGATGGGAAAGTACTCATGCTGGGCAAAGCCAGAGGCAATAAAAAGATGTATGCCCAGTTGAAGCAGATGGTGGAGGAGGAAGGCATTGACGATGCTTATCCTGTGCTCCTTGGCCATGCCCAGTCCATGGAAAACTATGAAAAATTCAAAGAAGTCTGCGGTGATCTCATTGCCGGCAGAACCCAGCTCTATGGGGACATTGGCTGTGTGGTAGGCACCCATGCCGGCCCCGGTATTGTTGGCATTGCTTTTATCAAAAAAGCGTAAAGAAGTATCTTCAAAAAGAGTCTGTTCTAGGCTCTTTTTTTTGTGCCTGAAATTCTTACATTTTTCGAAAGTTTGGAAAACAGGTTGACAAATCACTCTTACAGTTGTAAGTTATAATTAAACTACAAACGTAAGAGAGAGGAGGCGAAACCCATATGGAGGAAAAATGAAAATCAGTGAAGCGGAACTGGAAGTATTGCAGGTGCTTTGGGAGGCAGAGGAGCCCTTGAAAATACAGGATGTCTGCGACCGTTTGGAAAATAAGAAATGGAAGTACAACACCGTAGGCACACTGCTTCTGCGCATGGCGGAAAAAGGCGCGGTTGTATCGGAAAAGAAAAACCGTATCATTTACTATCGCCCAGTTTGGGAACGGGAAGCTTATCAGAAGGAACAGACGGAAACACTCATTGATAGACTGTATCACGGCTCTGCTAAAGAACTGGCAGTGTCCCTGTTCCAAGGGGGGAACATGACCAAAGAGGATTTGGAGGACATTCGGAAAATGTTTGACCTGTGATGTTTCCGAAGAAAGGAGGGAATGAAGGTGACGGAATGGTTTCAGACTTTTTTGGTGCTTTCTGTGGCAGGCAGTCTGCTTGCGGGCATTTTGCTGGCGCTGAAGAAATGGGCAGGAAAGCAGTTTTCACCTACATGGCAGTATGTGCTGTGGGTAGGTGTTCTGCTGGTGATGGTGGTGCCTGTTTCCGTAAAAGTGCCTTCCCTTGTGCAGCCTATGCAGGAAAAACAGATGGTGCAGAGGATACCGCTTACGGCAGCGGAACTGACTGTAACAGAACAGTCCGCTCCCATGGATACTGTTGAAGCACCTGCGGAGGAAATCCTGCCTGTTATGGAAGAAACGGCTTTGCCGTCCATTCCCTGGTGGGATGTGTTGGCGGTCATTTGGGTATTAGGGGCTTTGGGGAGCCTTGGATACCGTCTGACAGGCTATTTTCGATTTAGCAGGAACATTTGTCGAACAGGAGAGCCTATGGAACTGGACGGGGTGCCGAAAGGCCTGCGGGTCTGTGAAACAACAGCGGCAGTTTCGCCTATGGTCATGGGGATTTTCAGACCGACGCTGATTCTGCCGGAAACAGCCCTGACAGAAAGCCGTTTGCCTTATGTGCTGCGTCATGAACTGGTGCATTACCGCCGTGGGGATATTATTTGGCGGTGGCTGGCAGTTCTGGCAACGTCTATCCATTGGTTCAATCCCATGGTATATGTGGCGGCGGCGCAGATGCAGGAAGCCTGCGAAATTTCCTGTGACTGGTGTGTGGTACGGTCTATGGAGCAGGCAAAACGGGATGACTACATGCGGGTGATTCTGGAGCTATTGGCGGAGGCAATGACCAAAAAGCAGATTTTGACCACACAAATGGCAAGTGAGAAGAAACAATTACAAAGGAGGTTTACCATGATTCGCAATCAAAAACCTGTGGGGATGAAAAAATTACTGCTGAGTGTCTGTGTGGGGACAGCACTTTTGGGGGCAGCGTGGCTGACAGGCTGTACCCTCAGGGAAACTTATGTGACAAAAGAACAGAAGGTGGAAACAGCTTATGAAATCGGCGGTCTGGCAGAGGAAGGCAGTCTGCTGTTTGTAGGCGTAGACGATCGCGGTGTGCCTGATACCATTTTCACCTATGAAATGTCGGAAGAAGGAAAGGCAACCATCCTTTCCATACCCAGAGATACTTTCATTACAGACAACATGAAGATTGCCGCTTTGCTGATTCAGGAAAATGGGGATGAAAAGCTCATTCAGGCGGTTTCGGAAATCACAGGACGACCTGTAAAGGATTATGTGCGGATGGACTTGACGGCCTTGGAAGCGGTCATGGACACTCTGGGCGGTGTCACCTTTACGGTGCCGCAGGATATGGACTATGACGATTTCTATCAGGATCTTTCCATCCATCTGAAGGCGGGAGAACAGACCTTGTCCGGGAAAGACGCTGTGGGGCTGCTGCGGTATCGGAGAGGTTATCCGGAAGGGGATTTAAAGCGCATTGAAGTACAGCAGACCTTTTTGCTGGAATTGCTTCGCCAGAAATGTAACCCAGCTTATCTGAAAAAAATTCCGGAAGTGATGGATGCCATCAAGGGTCATGTGGTGACAAATTTGATTGGGGAAGATGTGGTGAACTATGGCGAAGAACTTTACCGCTGCAAAAAGAATGGCATGGATGCGGTGGAAATGTACACCCTTCAGAATGGCGATATGTATTACGAAACAGCCAAAGAAGAAGGCGGCGGCATGAGCCTCTTTGCGAAGCAGTCTGCTGATGTTTTGGTGCAAGATGATAGATTTGCCACAGAGCAGCCGACGCTGGTGCCCGCAGGTCAATAACATCATAAGTGCGGAATCTCTTTTTACAAGGGATTTCGCACTTTTTTCTTTTTCTGTGTTTGTTTGCAGGAAAAAACATTTTTCCGGCGAAATGGTTATCATAGGAAAAATGTCAAAGGCAGAGAGGAATGGAATGATGAGGGCAGATATTTCACTGGATCTATACCGTATTTTCTGTGCTGTGGTGCGGACAGGGAACATGTCCCGGGCGGCAAAGGAGCTTTATATTTCCCAGCCGGCAGTGAGCATGGCGGTGCGGCAGCTGGAGGAACGCATGGGAGGAGAATTGCTGGTGCGGACGGCGCGGGGCGTCTATCCCACTGCGGAAGGAAAAACGCTCTATACCTATCTGTCCCAGGCCATGGGGCTTATCCAGGCGGCAGAGGATAAGTATTTTCAGATGCTCCACATGGAAACAGGGGAATTGAAGATAGGTGCCAGTGATTCCGTTATCGCTCATTTTTTGCTGCCTTATCTGGAGCAGTACCATAAGCGTTTTCCTGATATCAGCATCAAAGTCACCAATAAGACCACTTACGAATCTCTGCGCCTGCTGCGAAACGGCAGTGTGGATGTGTGTTTTGTGAATCTGCCCATTGAAGGGGATGGGGATCTGGATGTGACCCCTTGTATAGACATTCAGGATGTGCTGATTGGCGGCGAGCGGTATCGCCCTTTGGCACAGGTGGGACTGGATGCGCGCAGTCTGCCCAAGTATCCTCTGCTGCTGTTGGAGGACTTGAGCAATTCCCGCCGCTGCCTGGATAAATATGCCAGAGAAAACGGCGTGGAACTGAATCCCATTTTGGAACTTGGCAGCAGTGATCTGTTGGTAAGTTTTGCGAAAATCAATCTGGGGCTGACTTTTGTCATTCGGGAATTTACGGAAGAAGCCCTCTCGTCAGAGGGACTTTATGAAATCCCATTAGTGCCGCCGGTTCCAAAACGTCAGATTGGCATGGTGCGGCTGAAGGAAGTTGCTATGCCCCATGCACTCCGGGGGTTTGTGGAACTTATTGGACTGCCTGAAAATGACGTTGACAAATGGAAATCAAAAATGTTAATATATGAGCAGATATTCAAATGAAGGGGGCGAAGCTCCATGGAACAGCATAGAGAAGAAGTGGATATGATTCGGGAGCTGGACAATGATTTTGTCAAGGATCTGGCGGAATTTTTCAAAGTCTTTGGCGATGCCACCCGTATTCGCATCCTGCGTCTTTTGATGGATCAGGAGCAGAATGTGGGGGAACTGGCGGACGCGCTGGATATGACCCAGTCGGCAGTATCCCATCAGCTGCGGGTACTGCGGCAGAATTGTCTGGTGCGGTATCGGAAGGAAGGGAAAACCGTTTATTATTCTTTGGACGACGACCATGTACGTACAGTTCTGGAACAGGGTACCACCCATATTCGCCATAAATATGGCTATGAAGAAGATTAAATTTGCGGCGGAAGATCGCTTTCGTCCGCAAAAATTTTTAGGCAATACATGAATAACTACTCATATAATCAAATATAATAGGATCAGAGGTGTGAAGCATGAAAGAAATGAACATTTCCCTGAAAGGGCTGACCTGTGCCAATTGCGCGGGAAAAATCGAAAAAGCCGTGGGAGAAATGCCGGAAACAAAAGAAGCGGAAATCAATCTGCTGAAGCAGGAAATGCGACTGGTGCCCGCGGCAGAAGCAGACCAGACAAAACTGCTGGAAAAAGTAACAGAAACCGTACACAAATACGAAAGTGATGTGGAAGTATCCCTTGTGGAAAAGAAAAAGCCTCAAGGAGAAATGACCATTTCTCTGAAGGGATTGACTTGTGCCAACTGCGCGGGAAAAATCGAAAAAGCCGTGGGAGAAATGCCGGAAACAAAAGAAGCGGAAATCAATCTGCTGAAGCAGGAAATGCGACTGGTGCCTGCGGCAGAAGCAGACCAGACAAAACTGCTGGAAAAAGTAACGGAAACGGTACACAAGTACGAAAAAGATGTGGAAGTATCCCTTGTGGAAAAGAAGAAGCCTCAAGGAGAAATGACCATTTCCCTGAAAGGGCTGACCTGTGCCAACTGCGCGGGAAAAATCGAAAAAAGCCGTGGGAGAAATGCCGGAAACAAAAGAAGCGGAAATCAATCTGCTGAAGCAGGAAATGCGACTGGTGCCTGCGGCAGAAGCAGACCAGACAAAACTGCTGGAAAAAGTAACGGAAACGGTACACAAGTACGAAAAAGATGTGGAAGTGTCTTTGGCAGAACAGGGACAGAGCTGCGGGATTTCTCATGGACATTGTGATGGGGATTGCTGCGGGCATACACATGCACAGGAAGAAGCCACAGGGAAAAAGCTGATTATCCGTTTTGGTGTGGGACTGGCGTTTTTTGTGGCGGCTTGTCTTTGGCAGAAACAGGGGCAGACAGCACTGTTTTTGATTTCTTACGCAATCTTTGGTTATGATGTCATTTTGCAGGCATTAAAGAATATTTTCAAAGGGCAAGTTTTTGATGAAAACTTCTTGATGTCCCTTTCTACGGTAGGTGCTATGGTCATTGGTGAAATGAGCGAAGCCGTGTTTGTTATGCTCTTTTATCAGGTGGGGGAAGCCTTCCAGGACTACGCTGTCCGTCGTTCCCGCCGCTCCATTACGGCACTCATGGACATCCGACCGGATTTTGCTCATGTGCTGACAGCTGACGGCAGCCTGCGGAAGGTATCGCCGGAACAGGTGGCAATCGGTGATGTGATTGTAGTAAAAGCCGGGGAGAAAATCCCCCTGGACGGTACAGTGGTAGAAGGCAGTGCCCTGCTGGATACGGCAGCCCTCACCGGGGAATCTCTGCCCAGAGAAGTGGAAGCAGGCAGCGCCGTTCTCAGCGGATGTATCAACCGAGATGGCCTGCTTCGTGTGGAAGTGACAAAACCCTTCGGAGAATCCACGGTCATGAAGATTCTGGAACTGGTGGAAAACGCCGCCGGACGGAAATCCAAGACAGAAAAATTCATCACACGTTTTGCAAGGGTATACACACCTGCGGTGGTTGGTTTGGCAGTGCTTTTGGCAGTGGTGCCGCCTATTCTGGGACAGGGCGCTTTTTCTCAATGGATTGGGCGTGCGCTGATCTTCCTAGTTGTATCCTGTCCTTGTGCGTTGGTATTGTCTGTGCCTTTGAGCTATTTCGCGGGCATTGGTGCCGCATCCAAAAACGGCATCCTCATCAAAGGCGGCAATGTGCTGGATACCCTGTGTCATACAAAACGTATTGTATTTGATAAAACAGGTACCCTTACAAAAGGGCAGTTTACCGTAACAAAAATCGAAGGCGAAAACCCGGCAGCATTGCTGGAAATGGCGGCGGCAGGGGAAAGCCTTTCCAATCATCCCGTTGCCCGTGCCATTGCGAAACACTTTGAAACGGAAACAGGCAGACAGCCCGAAGGGGTAACAGATTACGCGGAACAGGGCGGTATGGGCATTACCTGTCAGTGGAAAGGCGCCCGTCTGGCTTTGGGGAACCGCCGTTTGATGGAAAAAGAAGGCGTTGCCTGTCCAGAAGCAGCAGGAAGCGGTTCTGTGGTCTATGTGGCAAAAGATGGCATCTATCAGGGCTATGTGGTGGTGGATGATACCATCAAAGACGGTGCGGCAGATGCTCTTGCGGCGCTGACACCTTATGGCGTTACAGAAACAGTCATGCTCACTGGTGACGGCAAAGCAGCGGCGGAAAAGGTGGGCAAGACCCTGAGCATCCATCGCATCTATGCGGAACTGCTGCCGGCAGATAAGCTGCATATTCTGGAAAACCTGCCGGAAATGGAGGCGGACGCTAAAACGGCTTTCGTAGGGGACGGCATCAACGACGCACCTGTACTGGCAGGGGCAGATGTGGGCATTGCCATGGGTGCTATGGGCTCCGATGCTGCCATGGAAGCGGCGGATGTGGTGCTTATGGACGATGATCTGCGGAAAATCTCTGTGGGTCTGCGTATCGCGAAGAACACTCGAAAAATTGTTATGCAGAATATCGTTTTTGCGTTGGGTATCAAAATTCTGGTACTTCTCCTCAGCGCATTGGGTATGGCTACCATGTGGATGGCAGTCTTTGCTGACGTAGGGGTTGCAGTGCTGGCGATCTTCAATGCTATGCGGAAGAAATAAAACAAAAGCGGGAATCTTTCATAAAAAGATTCCCGCTTTTTTCATCATCAGGGGGCAATATCTTTCGGTTTTGTATCAGCGTAATAAATGTCTTTTTCGTCCAACCCGCTGATTTCACAGCTTACATTGCAGGAACAGCCGTCACCGGTGATGTAGAACACATTCATGCCTTTTTGAAGGGAAATGGTCATTTCGTTGTTGACTTCTTCCGTTACGGCGGAGGAATCCAAAGGAACGGACATTTTTTCTTTGCTGCCATCCGCATAACAGCCGATCTGAGCGTCGCCTGCTTCTTTGGTGAAGTTATAGTACAAAGTCACTTCCGTATCCCTTGCGGCTTCTATGTAGAAAAAGGGTGTTTCTGTTTCTGTGGGAGTGGCTTCCAGACTGACGGCAAGGGCGTTTCCATTTGCCATGCGCAGAGATTGAAAAACGGATGCCTGGGCTTCAACAGCGGCTTCTCCCGTGGGCAGAGGGGTGACGGGTTCTTTTTGTGCCTGACAGGCGGCAAGCCCCAGAACCAGTACACCACAGAGCATATATAATTTCATATTTTTCATATTATGTCACCTCAAAAATCTGTTTTGTGTAAACAGTATATGCTCCAATTTTTACATTACCCGAAAAGAATCCTTACATTTTTATTAAATAAAAATACAGTTTTTGGAAGAAAAAGAACAGTCTGTGACAGAATGTAACGGTTTCATTTCCCGGTGTCGGAATATGGCGGAAAACAGGGGTTTTCCGCAAAAAAAGACAGCCTTCTGTGCAAACAGAAAGCTGTCTTTTTTATTCCTCCGGCTTTGCGGGGGTGATGACCTTTTTCACATTTTTTTCAAACTTCACACGGGGAAGCATGACCATATGTCCGCATCCGCAGCATTTGATGCGGAAATCAATGCCCGTCCGCAGGATTTCCCACTGGTTGGAGCCACAGGGATGGTCTTTTTTCATTTGTACGATATCGCCAACAGAAAACTGCATGGTTTATCCCTCCTTTTGCTGTACGATATGCAGGGTGCGCTGAGGGAAGGGGATTTCGATGCCTTCTTTGTCCAGCCGGTTTTTGATGCGGCGGCGCAGCTCTGCTTCTACGGAAATGTTTGTTTTCACATGGCATTTTGCCACGATTTTTACGGTAACGGCGGAATCATCCAGCCCGGTCACACCTACAATGACGGGTGTTTCCAGAATATCCGGGATGTCTTTTGTCTGTTCCATTTCGTCCCGCAGGACATCCAGCACATGGTCGATGCTGGCGTCATAAGAAACGCCTACGGTGACAACGGCGTTGATGAAATCCCGGCACATGTTGGTAACGGTGCCCACGGAGCCATTGGGGATGATATGGACACTGCCCTGAGGGTCACGGATTTTGGTGGAGCGCAGAGTAACGCTTTCCACGGTACCAGTGATGTTCTGGATGGTGACAACGTCCCCCACAGCGTAATGGTCTTCAAAGAGGATGAAGAACCCTTCCAGCATATCCGTTACCACACTTTGGGCGCCCAGACCAATGGCAACAGAACCGGCACTGGCAACTACCAGCATGGATTTGGGGTCTACGCCAATGAATGTAAGGGCGGTGAAAATGCCGATGAAGTAAATCACATATTTTACTACACTGGATGTGATGGAGTTCAGTGTTTTTGCTTTCCGCTGGGTCATGGCAAGACGCTGTTTTTGGTCTGTGCCGCAAAGAATTTCCGCATGAGATGGTTAATAAAGCGGATGAGGAACCAGCAGATCACAAATGTAGCGACAACTTTTAAGAGAACGAAGCCAATCTCTGTGGCTGCTTCCAGTAATTTTTCTGTGGCTGTCAGAGTTTTTTCCACCTGTTCTTCCAGATCCACTGTATCTGTCACTGTGGCTGCCTGGAGCAGGATGGAAGGAAGACGTGAAATCATGGTGCAGTCCTCCTTTCATGGTAACGGGAAGCCGCCTGGACAAAGTGGCTGAAAAGGGCTTCCTGCTCTTTTGTATGCATAGATTCCGGATGCCACTGGACACCCAGCACAAAATCTTTTTCCGGCATTTCCATGGCTTCGGTCAAGCCGTCGGCGCTGCGGGCACAGGCGTGGAAACCCTTTCCCAGAAAAGATACCGCCTGATGGTGCAGGGAATTGACGGCGATTTTCGAGGTTCGCCAGAGTTTTTCCAGCTGACTGCCGGGAAGTACGGCAATGCTGTGGGTGGCGTAGGGACGGGGTGCCTGCTGGCTGTGCTTGAGGGTAGTGCCCGTCTGTACCTCAATATCCTGATAAATACCGCCGCCTGCGGCGATGTTCATGATCTGCATGCCCCGGCAAACGCCGAAAAGAGGCAGATCCCGCTTCATGGCTTCTTTGCAGAGGGAAAGTTCATATTCGTCCCGCAGGGGCGAAATCTGTCCATTCTGGCGAATGGGTTCTTCCCCAAAGCGCAGGGGGTCAATATCTCCGCCGCCAGTAAAGAGGATGCCGTCCACAAAGTCCGGGAATTCCTCTCCAGGGAACAGCAGCACAGGAATGCCGCCGGCTTTCAGCAGCGCATTGGTATAGTCTTCACTGATTTTGAATCTTGTTTTTTCATAGGAATAGTCCGGCGTAATGCCGATAATGGGTTTTTCATCATGTCACACCCTTTCTCTGTTCTTTTACAGTATACAAAAGGCGGGCGTGTTTTGCAACCGACAGAAGTATCAGAAAAACTTGTCAGAAAAAAGCAAAAAAAGTCAAAGGGATGAAAGGGGAGTTCTTGAATTATGTCGGAAATATATGGTATGATGAAAAAAATGTCTATGATTTGGTAAGAAAATCAGAATAGGAGTGAATATACATGAGAACAATCGGCATCATTGGTGCTATGGAAGAAGAAATTTCTTTCCTGCGGGAAAAAATGGATATCGTCACCACCAAAAGCGTGGTTGGTTTGACTTATTATGTGGGACGTTACGAAGGGAATAACGTGGTACTGGTCAAAAGCGGCATCGGCAAAGTCAACGCCGCAGTCTGCACACAGGCAATGATCGACCATTTCGGCGTGGACTATATCATCAATACCGGCGTTGCAGGCGGTCTTTCTCCCGAACTGCATGTGGGGGACATCCTCATTTCCGTAGACGCGGTACAGCATGATATGGATACATCTGCTTTCGGTGATCCCATCGGCGTCATCCCCCGTATGGCGGAAAGCTATTTCAAAGCCGATGAAGCCCTTGTGGAACTGGCACAGGAAGCGGCAAAAACATGCGGTCTGGACTGCCGTATCATCACCGGACGTGTGGCAAGCGGCGACCAGTTCATCGCTACCCAGGAAGCCAAAGATAAAATCCGCAAAACCGTCAAAGGGGACTGTGCGGAAATGGAAGGGGCTGCCATTGCCCATGCCTGCTGGCTGAACCGCATTCCTTTCCTCATCATCCGCGCCATTTCTGACAGCGCCAATGAGGATGCTGGTATGTCCTTCGATGAATTCTGCGTTATGGCGGCACAGCGCAGCAGTCTGCTGACAGAAACCATGATCGCAGCCATGAAAAACTGAATCTATATGAAGAAATTGGGAGAGGTCTTTCTTTTGGATCTCTCCTTTTTGTTTTTCTGTCCGTACAATGGGACAAACCCTTCAAAATTGAACAAAAAACAGGGAAGAATTTCTATGTTATTTCTGGATGTATACCTATTGTCAGGGGGCTGGGAGTTATGTATAATGCAAGGGAAAGGAAATATTTTGTATACAAACAAATTTTAGATAAACAGCGAAAAGAAAGGGTGGCATTTCCATGACAGCAAAGACACATGGTTACATCACAAAAGAAATCGAACTGGAACAGATTTACCGTTTTATCCTGAAATATTTCGATCCCGAAGCAAAGGTAAACCGTTATGAAAACCGTTTCGGTGAAAGCAACGAAATGGCTGTTTACTTCACTTATAAGGGCGAGGAAAGACGTCTGTTCTCCATGATCTACAAGAGCCGTAAATTCTCCAAGACAGGCGAAAAGAAACGTCTGATCTTCCTGGATCTGGATTACTGGGGTCACAGCGTAGAAATTATGCGCTCCATTATCTCCTTCTTCAGCGGTTGGATGGATGAAAACGACTGCGATAAAGAAGGTCCTTACTACATCGACGAACAGCCCGACGGTGTTGTACCCAACATCATCAAGATCACAAGAAAAGAACTGAACAAACGTATGGGCGGCATGGTTGTTATCATCGACGATGACGACGAAGACGAAGAGTAAGTCTGAAAAGCAAAACCGGAATTTCCCTGTTACAAAGGGGGATTTCCGGTTTTTCTTTTGCTGGTGGATTTTTTAAGGGCAATTTGCGAGAAAAAATAGGAAAACCGTAGGATTTTTTGGCAGAGCCCTTGCTTGCAAAGGCTTTCGCCATTTGTTATACTGAATACTGGAAGCATATTGTTTTTTGTAAGAAGGGCGGTGGCAGTATGAACGAGGAGAAAGATATGCGCATGCTGATCGAAGAAGATCTGCGGCATAGTCAGGAAATTTGGGAATCCTATTCTCATGACAAGGAAAAACTGGGAGAATTGTTTCAACTGCTGCTGCAACACTATGACGGGGAAATAGACGGTTTTGATGAAGATCTATGGGTCATTCAGGATCGGGAAGACTGTGCCGATATGGCGGAAGTCTACCGGAAGAATATCCGGCATCTTATGGAACGGCTGGAGGCCTTTCGGGATAACGGCTATTCCAACGAAGGACTCATGGAATACTATATCCGTAAGGAGCAGAAAGACATCGATTACAGCGCGGACTTTACCTCTGTCCGCATCTCTCTTGGCATGGCGAACCTGCCTGCAAGGGAAAAAGAAGAAATCATGATGAAGCTGGACGAAATGGAAGAAATTTGTGCCCAAGTGGTTCCCAGAAGCAAAAAGTGGGAATCCCTCAGGGAATACCTCATCTGGGTTTCCGGCAAAGAAGCCGATGTAGCCATGGAGATTCTGCCCCTGTTTTTCCGCATTAACGATATTATCACAAAGAGGCAGGAAGTATGATCAAACTCATTGTGTCCGATATGGACGGTACGTTATTGAACGACGAGAAACAGATAGATAAACGCATTTATGACCTTTTGCCCAAAATGCGGGAGGAAGGCATCCGCTTTGTGGTGGCAAGCGGCAGACAGTATCCCTCATTGGCAAGGGATTTTCAAGAGCATTTGCCGGAAATCACCGTCATTGCGGAAAACGGCGCCTTTGTGGTGCAGGATGGAAAAGAACTGTATTTCAAAGGCATGAACGAGAAACAAATTGCCCATAGTCTGGATATTATAGAAACATTACCGGAAACAGAAGGGCTGGTCTGTGCGAAATACTGCTGTTATACAACAAGTCAGGAGGTATATGGCCTCCTTGCCAGCCCCAAATTCCATTATGACTGTGAATTGGTGGACGACCTGTACAAAATGACAGATGGCGTCACAAAGGTTTCCCTGATGGTTTACGGAAACAGCACCACACAGTCCTGTTATGACGCTATGCATCCCCAGATGCCGGAGGAAATGACGTTGGTTATTTCCGGTGACGCTTGTCTGGATACGGGTATCAAAGGGGTCACAAAAGGCAGCGCATTGGCAGCCTTACAGGAAATGTGGGGCATTTCGCCGGAAGAAACACTGGTGTTCGGTGACCAGTTCAATGACGTGGAAATGTTCGATCAGGCTTATTACAGCTATGCCATGGAAAATGCTACGGACGGCGTGAAAGAAAGAGCCCGTTTTGTGGCAGGAAATAATAACAACGGCGCCGTTGTCGACACCATTTGCCGACTGACGGGTCTGACCATAGAAGGAGAACTATGAAAAAGATAGCAAGCTACGCCTTAGGGTGTAAAGTCAATCAGTACGAAAGCGAAGCCATCGCCGAACTCTTTGCGGAAAAGGGCTATGAAGTGGTTTCCGTAGACGATGCGGCGGATGTGTATATCATCAACACCTGTACGGTGACAAATTTCGGGGATAAGAAATCCCGTCAGCTCATCCGTAAGGTGAAACGCCAGAATGAAAACGCCATTGTTGCCGTTGTGGGCTGTTATGCCCAGACTGCGCCGGAAGAACTGGCAGCGGTGCATGGTGTGAATCTGGTCATCGGCACCAAGGATAAGAGTAAAATCGTGGAATTGGTGGAAGACTATCAGGCAGAACAGGGCGTGCAGAATTATGTGACAGACATTATGCACGAACGTGTTTTTGAACCACTGGAAATCAAGAAACTGGCAAACCGCACCAGAGCTTATCTGAAAATTCAGGATGGATGCAGCCAGTTCTGTTCCTACTGTATCATTCCTTATGCCCGCGGCCCCATCCGCAGCCGTCAGCCTGAAGACGTTATCGCAGAAGTAAAACGTCTGGCGGAAAATGGCTTCAAAGAAGTGGTGCTCACAGGCATCCATGTGGCAAGTTACGGCAAGGATTTGAAAACCATTACCCTGACAGACATCATCCGTCAGGTACATGAAGTGGAAGGTATTGAACGCATCCGTTTCAGTTCCATTGAGCCCAACGTGGTGACAGAGGAATTTGCGGCGGCTATGGCGGAATTGCCTAAGGTTTGTGACCATTTCCATTTGTCCCTCCAGAGCGGCTGTGACAAGACTTTGAAGGAAATGAACCGCAAATACGATACAGAAAAATATCGTCAGGCGGCGGCCCTCCTGCGAAAATATCTGCCGGATGTGGCAATCACCACAGACATCATCGTGGGCTCCCCGGGGAAACAGAAGAAGATTATCAGGCAAGCCGTGCTTTTGCGGAAGAAATCGGTTTTTCCAAAATCCATGTATTCCCTTATTCCCCTAAAAAAGGCACTCCCGCGGCGGCAAGAAAAGATCAGCTGCAAAACGCTGTGAAACAGGAACGAAGCCACGACCTGATTACCGTCAGCGACCGTATGACAGACGCCTTTTTGCAGAAGCATGTGGGCAAGGTAATGCCTGTTCTCTTTGAACGGTGCGTTGGGGACGATGTCTATGAAGGACATACCACAAACTATATGAAAGTCCACGCAAGAAGTACAAAAGACCTGTCTAACGTCATTGCGGATACAAAAATCCTCTCTGTGGCGGAAGAAATGGCTTTTGGCGAAGTGGAGGCATAAATCCCATTTTTTGTAATATTTATGTAAGGAAAGAACGGTTGCAATCCGTTCTGGTTTATATTATCATGGAAGAATAGAATTTGTTTGTAGGCAGCAAGCATGTGCTGTGGAACGGAGCGTGATACACATGAGCAATAACATCAATGAAACACAATATTTCGGCAGAACGGGCAAGGAACCCGAAAATGAAGCAAAAAGAATCCTGATTTCCGTCAGCACGGCACTGCGGGAGAAGGGCTACAACCCTGTCAACCAGATTGTGGGCTATATCCTTTCCGGTGACCCCACTTATATCACCAGCTATCTCAACGCCAGAGCCATGATTCGTAAACTGGAACGTGATGAACTGCTGGAAGAATTGGTAAAAGATTATCTGGACAGAAACGAGTAAGAAAGAGGCATCGATTTGCGTATATTAGGTTTGGACTTCGGTGATAAGACCATCGGCGTGGCAGTAAGCGATCCCCTGGGCTGGACAGCACAGGGCGTGGAAATCATCAAGCGGGATAACCCCCAGGAATTCAAAAAATGCATGCGCCGTCTGGCAGAAATCATCGAACAGTATCAGGTGGATACCATCGTTTTGGGCTATCCCAAAAATCTGGATAACTCCGAAGGGGAACGGTGCGAGAAAACAAAGGTCTTTGAGGCGAAAATCAAAGGCAGATACCCCAAAATCCCTGTGGTGCTCTGGGACGAGCGTTTCAGCACCATTGCGGCGGAGCGTGCCCTGCGCATGGCAGACCTGAGCCACGATAAAAGAAAGAGCGTCATTGACAAAATGGCGGCAGTACACATTTTGCAGGGGTATCTGGACAGCAAGCAGTAAGCCCCCAGAAAGAAACGGAGAAGAACATGAGCGATATTTTTGAAGAAGCAGAAGAACTGGAATTTGAAATCGTGACCATGACCGACGAGGATGGCACAGATGTGGAATTTTCCATTATTGATAATGTAGCCAGCGGCACAGACCGTTACCTGCTGGTGGTAGAAACAGAAAAAATGGACGAGGATGAAACACAGGCTTTGATCCTCAAAGAAGTGGCAATCGACGCCAACGACATCACATACGAAATGGTGGAAGACGACGCGGAATTTGACCGTGTGGCAGAACTCTTTGCTCAGAAAGGTGAAGATTACGAAGTTTCCATCGACGACTGATTTAGAATGGACAGGGTGAAAGGCTCTCTGGCACCCTTTTCAATATATGTGCGGATAAAAAAGCGAACAGAAACGAAAAAGCAGAAAACTGACTTTGGAGAAAAATGGGACGTGAATTGTTTTTCGGGGAAGGACAGGATTGCCTGCTCTTTTTGTGCTTGTCTGAAAAAGGGAAAACTGGACAGGTTTTGTTTTTGTGTTTAAAGCAGACTTTTTTACGCCATACTAGCTTTTAGAAATGGATTACATAAAACGATAAAAAGGAGGTGTGTTTTTGGCAAACAGAAGATCGAAGCCCAAAACAAGGCTGAAAGTTATCGCTTTGGGCGGTCTGGAAGAGATCGGGAAGAATATGACCGTACTGGAATACGGCAACGATATCATCATCATCGACTGTGGCCTGGCGTTCCCCGAGGACGATATGCTGGGCATTGACCTGGTTATTCCGGATATTACCTATTTGGCAAAGAACGTAGAAAAAATCAGAGGCATCGTGCTGACTCACGGTCACGAAGACCACATCGGCGCACTGCCTTATGTACTGAAACAATTGAAAGTGCCTGTATTCGGCACACTGCTGACACTGGGTCTGTTGGAAAATAAGCTCAGAGAGCATAAAATGCTGGATAAAACCACACTGCATACTGTTGTGCCCGGCGAAAAAGTAAAACTGGGGGAAATGGTGGTGGAATTCATCCATACAAACCATTCCATCGCTGACTCTGTGGCACTGGCAATCCAGACCCCTGTGGGTATGGTGATCCATACCGGGGACTTTAAGGTGGACTATACACCCATCGACGGGGATATCATCGACTTGCAGCGTTTTGCGGAACTGGGCAGTCAGGGCGTACTGCTCCTCATGAGCGACAGTACCAACGCAGAACGCAAAGGCTTTACCATGTCGGAAAAGAATGTAGGCAAGGTATTTGAACGGATTTTCGAGGAAACCCCCAGAAACCGTATCATGGTTGCTACATTCTCCTCTAATATCCACCGTATCCAGCAGATCATCAATGCAGCGTATATGTACGGCAGAAAAGTTGCCATCATCGGCAGAAGTATGGTAAACGCCGTAAAAACAGCATCTGAACTGGATTATCTGTGGGTTCCGCCCCGTACCCTCATTGACATCAACGAAATCAAGAACTATCGGGATGAACAGCTGGTTATCATCACCACAGGCAGCCAGGGCGAAACCATGTCTGCTCTGTCCCGTATTGCCAACAGTGAGCATAAACAGGTCAGCGTCAAGCCCGATGATAAAATCATTATCAGCGCATCTGCTATTCCCGGCAACGAAAAGAACGTGATCCGCGTGGTAAATGAACTGCTGAAAAAAGGCGCAGATGTGGTATACGGCGGCATCGAAGACATTCACGTTTCCGGTCACGCCCGTCAGGAAGAGCTGAAGCTCATGCTTGCTCTGACAAAACCTAAATTCTTTATGCCTGTTCATGGGGAATATATGCACCTGTCCAGCCATAGAGATCTTGCCATCAGCATGGGCATGGATAAGAAAAACATCTTCGTCAATAAACTGGGGGATGTGCTGGAACTGTCCAAAAACGAAGCCAAAGTCACAGGCACCGTACCTACCGGTCAGGTTATGGTAGACGGTCTGGGCGTTGGTGACGTTGGGAACATCGTACTTCGCGACAGAAAGCACCTGTCCGAGGACGGCCTCATGGTTGTGGTGGTTTCCATGGAAGAAGAAACCGGTCAGATTGTGGCAGGCCCCGATATCATTTCCCGTGGTTTTGTTTATGTTCGTGAATCCGAAGCCTCATGGACGGCGCAAGAGAAGTTGTCGTGAAAGCCCTGCAGGAATGCGAAGAAAAGAACATCACCAGCTGGAACTATATCAAAAACCTCATCAAAGATACTTTGAAAAACTATATTTGGCAGAAAACAAAAAGAAGTCCCATGATTCTGCCTATCATCATGGAAGTTTAAAGAAATAAAAAAGTCGGAAATTCTGAAAAGCAGATTTCCCTTAAGAAAACATCGTTTTTTCTGAATTCTTAAGAGAAACTGCGACGGCAGTCTTCAGAAGAAAATACGTCGACAAGATCATAAAAATAAGAAAGCTGAAATCCTTGTTATGAAAAAGGATTTCAGCTTTCTTTGTTTTCTTATGAAAATGTCCCAAAGAATTTCCGACTTTTGTGATTATTCAAATACACAGTCTTTGATGAGCACATTGCCAAATTTGCCGTCACAGACACCAACCAATGTGATGGCATCCCCTTCCTGCAATTCCATGACTTTTTCAATCTGTGCTTCATCAGAGAAATAACACTGTACAGAGGTGATGGCAAATTCTTCTCCGGCAAAGGTGATGTAAACTTCTTCCATAACATCTTTGCCGATGGAACCGACGGTGCCGCTGAGCCGCATGGTTTTTCCTTCATAAAGGGCATCCCCTTTGACTTCGTTTGCTTCATAGGAGGAAAGCAGATCCGCAGGAGAAATTTCCATGATTTCCACAGGTGCGGTTTCTTCTGTTTTGCCAGTATCTGATGGTGTGCTGTTTTCCGCAACAGGGGGATTTTCTCCAGAAGATGTCGGTTTTTCCTCGCCGCCTACAAGGGCGGAAAAAATCAGAAGGACAACAATGACCGCAATGATCCATTTTGCCTTGCCGCCTTGTTTTTTGCCGCACTGTGGGCATACAGACGCCTTTTGGGGAATTTCACTCTGACAGAATTTACATTTCTTTGCTTTTGGTGTTTCCATAGATTTCCTCTCCTTTTTGATATGAAATACATAATGTTGCATCTTTAGCAACATCATAAGACAAAACACATGGTAATGTCAAGAAAAAATGAGGGGGACTGTGCGCCATGAAAATATACGAATATGACGGGAAGAAAAATATCTGTGGGGAACAAATCCGAAAAATTCGTATGGAAAAGAAGGTATCACAGGCAGCATTGTCCCGGGCTTTGCAGTTGGAAGGCATCACCATTGACCGCTATTCCATTTGCCGTATGGAAAAAGGCGAGCGTTTCATCGCGGATTATGAATTAATCAAAATCGCCGGGATATTGGGGGTACCGGTTGCTTTCTTTTTTCCCGATGAGGAGGACAAATAGGTTTTATTTAGAATAGCACAGGAATATTTTGGAATTTCCCCTAAAATAGGGGAGAATTGTGGTATTTTTAAGATATCATAAAAATAAAAACCATCAAAAGGGGGCTTTTGACATGAAATTCCAAAGAATCAAAGATGTATGTTTAGGGGCAACGGTGGCTGCTCTTGTTATGGGTGCAGCGCCTGCCGCTTACGCTAAGGTGGCAAACATGGACATTCCTGTTATGTTTAACAACATTAAAATCGTTGTAGACGGGAAAGAACTGAAAACAGACAAAGAACCTTTTATCTATGAAGGGACTACATATCTGCCTGTCCGTGCCGTTGGGGAAGCCGTAGGGAAAAACGTTACATGGGATGCTGCTTCCAAAACCGTTATTTTAGGGGAAACAGAACAAAAAGAAACAGAGCAAACAGAAACAGAACAAAAAGAACCGGAACAGCCGGAAGAAACCGCTTCTGACGATGACAGCAGACTGGGGGAACTTGCCAGCAAACCCAGCACCAATGTCAATAATATGAAAATCCAGTGTACCGGTGTTAGAGAATCCGCCGGATATATCGACGGTATTGAAGTGGATTTCAAGTTCACCAATAACAGTGACTTGGAACAGACTGTCGTGCTGGACAGCTTAGAGGTGAATAACAAAGAAGTGGAAGGTTATCTCTATGCAAATGTTTTGGGTGACAGAGAAGAAACAGACCGTTTGACCATTGAGGACAGCGATTTGAAACGTGCTGGTATTGACAAGATCTATAATATTAGTGTAGTATTCCGTGTATATAACCATGACGATTGGGATGACGTAACTACAAACGAAATGATCATGAATTTTAATTAAACACAAGACCCCCGATTGGTTTCCAGTCGGGGGCTTTTTTTTTCAAAAGGAGAGAAGAACCATGCAGTCCGTTGGGGAAATCAAAGAAATATTAAGCAGCTGTCCCGTGGAAAAACTGCCGGAAGTTTTGCCGGAATTTGCCGCCGACAGCCGCAAAGGCGTCCAGAGCCTTGTGACCCGTTTCCAGAAGAAATACGACGCATATTTGGCGGAGTTGGAACGGCTGGAAACATTGCTGACCTATGAGCGGGAATGTTATGCCAATGGCTTTGAACTGGTGGCAGGCATTGACGAAGTGGGCAGAGGCCCCCTTGCCGGCCCTGTGGTGGCAGCGGCGGTGATTCTGCCCAAAAACTGCAAGATTGCTGGTGTCAATGACTCCAAAAAACTCTCTGCCCAGAAACGGGAGGAGCTTTGCGAAATCATCAAAGAACAGGCAGTGGCTTGGGCTGTGGGTGTGGTTTCCAACGAACGCATTGACGAAATCAATATTTTGCAGGCAACTTATGAAGCTATGCGGGAAGCCCTTTCCAAATTGGAAGTACAGCCGGACTTTATTCTTGCGGACGCAGTGACCATTCCCAAGGTATCCACACCTCAGAAAGGCATCATCAAAGGGGATGCTAAGAGCATTTCCATCGGTGCCGCCAGCATTGTGGCAAAGGTCACCAGAGATGCCATGATGGAAGCCATGGCGGAAATCTATCCCCATTACGATTTTGCTTCCAATAAAGGTTACGGCTCCCAGAAACATCTGGCAGGCATTGCCCAGTATGGCATCTGCCCCATCCATCGCCGGACATTCGTGAAGAATTTTCTCAAAGAAGATGCCACACCTAAGGCAACAGGCAACCGGGGCGAACTCCTTGCCGCAAGGGAAATGAAGAAAATGGGCTATGAAATTCTTGCTCAGAATTACCGCAAACCCAGCGGAGAAATTGACATCATTGCCCAGAAAGATGGTATACTGGTATTTACAGAGGTAAAAACAAGAACCAGTACCGCTTACGGCACTCCTGCGGAAGCCGTAGACCGCCGGAAGCAGGCGCACATCATCGAAACGGCACTGGCTTATCTGGCGGAAACCGGGGACGCAGACAGGGACTGCCGTTTTGATGTGGCAGAAATTTTGGAAGAAGATGGAATGAAATATTTCCGATATATCGAAAACGCCTTTGAGGCATAAAGGAGGAAGAAACTTGCAGATTGTAAAAAAAGGTGATGTGGAACTGATCACATTCGATAATCTGACCCAGACAGGCATGGTGAAACATGGCTTCACCACCCGTCACGGCGGCGTCAGCACAGGCTATTACGGCACCATGAACATGGGATTTTCCAGAGGGGAAGACAGAGCCCCTGTGGCGGAAAATTACCGCATTTTGGCAAGGGCGCTGGAGCTGGACGAAAACGCCTTTGTGGCAACCCAGCAGACCCATACCACAAACGTACTGAAAGTGACAGCCAAAGACAAAGGATGCGGCGTCACAAAGGACAGAACCTATCACGACATCGACGGTTTGATGACAAATGAAACAGGCATCAATCTGGTGATTTTCGGGGCAGACTGCGTGCCCGTATTCCTGCTGGATACCAAAAACAAAGCCATTGGTCTGGCACACTGCGGCTGGAAAGGCACTGCCGACCGTATGGCAGAAAAATTTGTACAGGAAATGATGGCGGCTTATGGCACAAACCCCAAGGATATTGTGGCAGCCATTGGCCCTTCTATTGGGAAATGCTGTTTCCAGGTGGATGACCCTGTGGTAAATCTGTTCCGGAAACAGATTGCCTTTGCAGAGGACATCATTTTTGATGACCCCACAGAAGAAGGCAAATACAAAATCGACCTGTGGGAAACCAACCGCAGACTGCTGGCGGAAATGGGCGTGGAAAACATTGAGATTTCCGGTCTTTGCACCATGTGTGACACAGAACGGTTCTACTCCCATCGGAAAATGCGGGAAAATCGCGGCGTTATGGCTGGGGTTATGACACTGCTGTAAAAAGACAGAAGGGCGTGAAATCTTTGGATTTTGCGATTCAGGGTGTCGAAGGTTGACACCCTGTCGTCAAAGGCTCATTTCATTCAAGCCTTTGACGAGTAGACAGAAGTCAAAAGCCGAAGTTCCATCAGCTTAACAGCTTTGAAACTTCGGTTTTTCCTTACCGGAAATAAATTCCGGCTGCGGATTCCGGTTGGGGAACCCTTCGTTCCCCAATCCCTTCTGCGGTCTCAAAACACTGAAAAAATCATTCGGTGCGGGGCGTGAAATCTTTGGATTTTGCGCCTTTTTCTTTTTTTATAAGGGTATTTGAGGCGGTTTTTGTTGTTCCGGCGTGGACAAGGGAGCTTTTTTTGCGTAAAAAATTTTGTGAAAAAGCCCGGAAATGTGGGAAAGTATTGTATGTACCGCCTTTTTTATGCTATAATACATAGAATGTGAAAGTGGGGGCGTATGCCCCCTTCTGTATGAAAATGAAAAACAATGAAGATAGAGTTGGAGGAAAACAAATGAGCAAACCCATCGTAGCAGTGGTGGGACGTCCCAACGTGGGCAAGTCCACCCTTTTCAACAGGCTGGCGGGCGAACGCATTTCCATCGTACAGGATACCCCCCGGCGTAACCCGTGACAGAATCTATGCAGACGTAGAATGGCTGAATCACAAATTTACACTCATCGACACCGGCGGTATGGAAATCGGTTCTGAAGAAATTATCCAGAAACAGATTTTGCAGCAGGCGGAAATCGCCATTGAAACTGCTGACGTGATTCTGTTTGTGACAGACGTAAAAGCAGGCGTTACCGACGACGACCGTCAGGTAGCAAACAAACTGCGCCGCACCAAAAACCCGTTGTGCTGGCTGTCAACAAAGTAGACAGCGTAAAGCGTGATACCATGGATATTTACGAATTTTATGAACTTGCCATCGGCGATCCCATGCCCATTTCCGCAGGTCAGGCACTGGGTCTGGGGGATATGCTGGATCAGGTGGTGGCACACTTCCCTGAAGACAGCGACGCACAGGAAGAAGACGACGCAATCAAAGTTGCTATCATCGGCAAACCTAACGTAGGTAAATCCTCCCTGATTAATAAGATTCTGGGAGAGGACAGACTTATCGTCAGCAACATTCCCGGTACCACCCGTGACGCCATCGACTCTCCAATTGAAGTGGATGGTCAGAAATATGTGTTCATCGACACAGCAGGTATGCGCCGGAAAAGCAAGATCAAAGAAGAAATCGAACGTTTCAGCATCATCCGTGCCGTTGCTGCCGTAGAACGCTGTGACGTTGCCATTCTGGTTATTGACGCCAACGAAGGCATCACCGATCAGGATACAAAGATTGCCGGTATTGCCCACGAAAGAGGGAAAGCGGCTATTGTTGCTGTAAACAAATGGGATTCCATCGAAAAAGATGATAAGACCATGAATAAATATCTGAAGGACATCGGCAATGAGCTGGCGTACATGCCTTATGCACCCAGAGTGTTCATTTCCGCTCATACAGGCCAGCGTGTAAATCGTCTGCTGGAACTGATTAAGACCGTAAACGAAAACCACGCCCTGCGTATCAGCACCGGTGTTCTGAACGAAGTTCTGATTGAAGCAACAGCTATGCAACAGCCCCCTGCGGACAAAGGCCGTCAGCTGCGTCTGTACTACATGACACAGGTATCCGTAAAACCCCCTACCTTTGTCATTTTCGTCAACGAACGGGAACTGTTCCACTTCTCTTACCGCAGATATATCGAAAACCAGCTGCGGGAAGCCTTCGGTTTTGTGGGCACACCCATTCATTTTATCGTAAGAGAAAAAGGGGATAAGGATTGATATGTTTCGACTGATTTGTATTGCCATCGGGTACTGCATCGGCTGTATCCAGACGGCGTTCATCATGGGCAAGCTCTGCAAAACAGACCTGAGCAAAAAAGGCAGTGGCAATCTGGGTACCACCAATGCCCTGCGTGTGCTGGGTTTTAAAGCAGGAGCGGTTACATTCATCGGGGATATTTTAAAAGGGGTCGTAAGTTTCATCATTGCCAGATGGCTGTTCCCAGATATGGGAATTCTGGCAGGGATTTATGCCTGCGCCGGTACGATCTTAGGACATGATTTTCCTTTTTACCTGCATTTCAAAGGCGGGAAAGGCATTGCTGCCACCATCGGCTTGGTGCTGTGCATCGGTTTTACAGAATCCATGCCGCTGATGCTCATTTCCTTTATCATCGGTATTGTGGCAGTGGCATTGTCCGGTTATATTTCTCTGGGCTCCATGCTCTTTTCCATTGCCATTCCTGTCTGTGCCTTTTTCTTCCAGCTTCCACTGGAAGGGGCGCTGGTGCTGACAGCGCTGACCATTTTGGCGCTGTGGAAACATCGGGCAAATATCGGAAGACTGCGTGCAGGCAATGAAAACAAGTTTACTTTGACAAAGAAAGTCTGAGGAAGGGGAGTTTGTTATGAAAAATGTAGCGGTAATCGGTTCCGGCAGCTGGGGCACAGCCCTCGCCATCATTCTGACTAAGTATGACCATCAGGTGAAGATTTGGGCAAGAAGTCAGGCAGCTGTGGACGAAATCAATAGCAAACACACCAACGAAAAATATCTTCCCGGCGTTACATTGCCGGAAACACTGACAGCCACCACAGACCGTACAGCGGCTCTGGAGGGTGCGGAAATCGTCATTTCCGCTGTGCCTTCCCGTGCGGTGCGCCAGACCATGACAGATTTTGCGCCCTATTTCAAACCAGGCACTGTTATCGTCAATGTGGCAAAAGGTCTGGAGGACGGCAGTCTGCTGCGTCTTTCTCAGGTCATCCAGGAATGTGTGCCCCAGTGCGAAGTATGCGTGCTGTCCGGCCCCAGCCATGCGGAAGAGGTGGCAAGAGAAATCCCCACCACATGCCTCATTGCTTCTGAAAACGAAGAAGTGGCAAAAATGGTGCAGAAAGAATTCATGAATCCCAAATTCCGCATTTACACCAGTGCAGATGTCATTGGCGTGGAAATAGGCGCGGCTCTGAAAAACGTTATGGCACTGGCGGCAGGTATGAATGACGGTCTGGGCTTTGGGGACAACAGCAAAGCGGCTCTCATGACAAGAGGCATTGCGGAAATGAAACGTCTGGGCATTGCCATGGGCGGCAAAGCGGAAACATTTGCTGGTCTTTCCGGCATCGGTGACCTGATTGTTACTTGTACCAGTATGCACTCCCGTAACCGCCGGGCAGGCATTCTGCTGGGACAGGGCAAGAGTCTGGAAGAAACACTGGCAGAAGTCAAAATGGTTGTAGAAGGTGTCAACACCGTACAGGCGGCTTGTCATCTGGCAGAAAAATACCATGTTGACCTGCCTATCACACAGGCCATCAATGACGTGCTGTTCCATGGGAAAGATACCCAGACAGCCGTACTGGAATTGATGACAAGAGAAGGCAAGTCCGAATAAATTACATACAAAAATGTCCTTTTTCGGGCATCTTCATAAGAAAAAAGAAAGCCAGAATCCATAGTAAGGGTTCTGGCTTTTTTGATGTAGATTTTTGCCTTATTCCGCAGTGCAGTGTCTGCCTTTTTCCGTCAGGATGGTCATGCACAGGGCAAAGACCAGAAGCAGCACAGGATACAGCCCCATGGAGATTTTTTCCGACAGAAAGCCGGATACAGGAGGCATGGTGGTGCTGCCCAGATAAGAAATTGCCATTTGGGTGCCCATGAGGGATTGGGATAGGGATTTTCCAAACCGTTGGGGTGTGGCGTGGAGCAGGCTGGGATAAATGGGGGCGCAGCCCAGCCCTGTGAGAATCAATCCCACACAAAGGAACAGATTATGCAGAGGCAGGAGCAGCAGGATAATGCCCACAATGGCAGTACCTTCCCCCAGACGCACCATGGTGTCATCGGAAAACCGCAGGGTGAGAAAACCGCTGAAGAACCGTCCGGCAGTGATGCCCAGATAAAACAGGGAAATCCATTTTGCGGCAGTTTCAGGGGAAATGCCCCGGACAGCCACCATATAACTGCTGCCCCAAAGACCTGTGGTCAGTTCTAGTGCGGAATAGAAGAAAAATGCCGTCAGAGCCGCTTTGACGCCGGGACGTTTCAGCAGTTTTCTCCACTGGGGCGTCTGTGGACGGACAGTTTCGCCGCCGGAAAGGGGCAGTTCCTGTTTTTTCCACAAAGGCAGGGACAGAAGCAGGATGAGGGTCAATGCCATTTGCAGGAAGGAAATGGTGCGGTAGCCTGCCTGCCAGCCCATGCCGCGGCTCAGACATAAACCCATGATGTAAGGTCCGCCTGTGGCACCAATGCCCCAAAAGCAGTGGAGCCAGCTCATATGCTTTGCTTTGCAGTGGAGGGCAACGAAGTTGTTCAGAGCAGCGTCTACGGAGCCAGCCCCCAGACCGTAGGGAATTGCCCAAAGACAAAGGACAAGGAAACTATCGGAAAGGGAGAAGCCCAGAAGGGCAAGGGCGGTCATGGCAACACTGCACATGGTGACGCCGCCTGTACCGAACCGCTGGATGACCCGATGGCTCATAAGGCTGGATAGGATGGTACTGGCGGTAATGAGAAAGGAAATGACACCGCCCAGAGAGAGGGAAACCCCTAGACTTTCCTGCATTTGGGGCCATGCGGAACCCAGCAGGGAATCCGGCAGTCCCAGTGAAATAAACGATACATAAATTAGTGCCAGAAGCAATGAAAACATAAAAATACCTCCAAAAAGTAAGCAGTCTGTCTTTTTTCGCAAAAACAGTCTGCAAAAATACGTACTCTATTAAAATACCGCCGGAAAAGGCTTGATGCAATCAATATATAGACGTATACTATAAAAAAACGGACAGGAGGGGTAGTATGTCATTGGATGCCTGTGATGTAAACGTCAATCCCAGACAAATGGAACTGCGTCCCCATGGCACGGCGGATTTTCCCTGCGGCGGCTATGATACCCAAATTCGCATCGGTGAAAAAGGCGGCGTTGCCTGGCATTGGCATGAAGAAACGGAAATACTATATGTAACGGAAGGTAGTGTGGAAGTATTCCTACCTGACATGCGCTGGACTCTTTCCAAAGGCGAAGGGGCTTTTATCCATGCCAATGTGCTTCATAGCATACTGGCGGCAGGCGAGGGCGGCAAAATCCGCTCTGCTGTATTCCATACCCGGCTCATCAGCGGCGGACAGGATACGGTTTTCAGAAAAAATATATTGCTCCTCTGCTGGCTTATGGCGGCATCAAAGGGCTGCCTTTGACAGGAGCGGAAGAATGGCAGAAAGAAATGCTGGCGGAAATCAAGGAAATTGTCCGCTTTCTGGAGAAAAAAGAAGAAGGCTATGAATGGGATGTGCGGGATACGCTGGGACGCTTGTGGCGGAATCTCTATGCCCATACAAAGCCTGTGGAAGGCGGAAACAGCCGGAAAACCATGGATGCCCAGCGGCTGAAGAGCATGCTGGAACTGATTCAGAAAGAATATAACGAACCTTTGGATTTGGCACAGATTGCCAAAGCGGCAAACATCGGGGAGCGGGAATGTCTGCGGTGCTTCCATCGCACCATCGGCATTTCCCCTTTGCAGTATCTTTTGCGGTATCGTATTTCTCAGGCGGCTCTTTTGCTGCGGGAAACCAATCTGCCGGTGGCGGAAGTGGGCATGCGCTGCGGTTTTGACAGCCCCAGCCATTTTGCCCAGACCTTCCGCAAATATTTTTCCATTACACCAAGCGCTTATCGGAAAGGGAAAATTTAAGGGGGAAGGAAAATGCTTTTGGTGATGAAGATTGTATACGTCGTTTTTGCGGCAGTCATGGTCTTTTTCCCAAAAAAGATTTGGGATATATTTTACGGTAATTTCAGCGAAAATGCAGAGCCAAAGTATGCCATGCTTATGGCATATCGTGCGGCTGGTATTATAGCCCTTGTGGTATTTATCATAAAAGGTATTTGGGGAAGCTAAGGGGGGAGAAACCTTTGGAAATCAATAAAGTGATGCATGCGGCGCTGAAAGCGCTGTCTTATCCGGACTTGGATGTGAAAAAACATATAAGATCAAACGGCGGCTGGAGGGGATTCGTTCCGCCCAGCTTTCACCGGAGAAAAATCTTTTTCAAGACTGGCGGGTGCCTTTTGGCAAGACCAGTGTGCCTGTGCGGCTGTTTTTTCCCAATGACAAAGAAGTGCTGGAGCCCCCTGTGATTCTCTTTTTCCACGGCGGCGGCTGGGTCGTTGGGGACATCAACAGCTATACGAAGGTATGCGCTTCCATGGCGCAGATATTGGAATCGGTGGTCATTTCTGTGGATTATCGTCTGGCGCCGGAGCATAAATTCCCGGCAGCGCCGGAGGATTGCTATCATGTGGCAAAAACGTTGTTCTGTGATGGTTTTCCTTTTCCGGCGAAACCGGAGGAAATCACCCTTATGGGCGATTCTGCCGGCGGCAATCTGGCGGCAGTGGTATCTCAAATGGCAAGAGACCGGGGAGAATTTGAGGTAAAACAGCAGATTTTGCTGTATCCTGCCACATTCAATGACCATACGCCTGCATCGCCTTTCCCTTCTGTGGTGGAAAACGGTACAGATTATCTTTTGACCTCCAAACGGGTCTGCGACTATATGGAATTGTATGAGTCCTCTCCGGCAGATCGGCAAAATCCTTATTTTGCGCCCCTTTTGGCGGAGGACTTTACCAATCAGCCCCGTACCCTTATTCTGACGGCGGAATTTGACCCCCTCAGGGATGAAGGGGAAGCCTATGGTGCGGAATTGCAGCGGGCGGGAAACGACGTGACAGTGGTGCGTATTGCCGATGGGCTCCATGGATATTTTTCACTGCCGCCGCGGTTTGAAGCGGTGCAGGAAAGCTATCGCTGGATACAGCAATTCCTGAAAGGAGGAGAGCCTTTGTGAGTGATGCAAAGTGGAGCAGGCTGGAAAACGCTGCAAAGATATTTCCGTCCACCACAAGCAGAGAAGATACAAAGGTTTTCCGTTTCACCTGTGAACTGACGGAAATGGTGCAGGAAGCACCCTTGCAGGCAGCATTGGAAGAAACACTGGAATTTTTCCCTTTTTACCGCTATTCCCTGCGACGGGGGCTGTTCTGGTATTTTTATGAAGAAAGTCGGGAAAAGCCAGTGGTGCGGCAGGAACATCTGCCCCCATGCAGTAAGCTGTACCATCCTGACCGCCATGGACTGCTCTTTTCCGTGACCTATTATCGGTGCCGCATCAATCTGGAGGTATACCATTCCCTGACAGATGGGACGGGAGCATTGGCGTTTCTGCGGATGTTGACCATCCACTACATCAAGCAGGTATATGGGGAAGGCGTTCTTTCCCATGAGGCACTTCGTAACGCGGTGCCTGTGCCGGAGCGCATGAGCGACAGTTTCGCCCGGTATTACACAGGGAAGAAAAAATATGAGAAACAGAAAGTCAAACGGGCTTATCGGATTTCCGGCATTCGTCTGCCGGATCATCAGATTCGTGTCATTGAAGGGACAGCGTCAGCATCCCAGATATTACAAAAATCCCACGAATACGGCACCACAGCCAGCATATTTCTTTGCAGTGTGCTGCTCAGGGCTATCCATGCCCAGATGCCAAAACGGGCGGAGAAATATCCCGTAAATCTGTCGGTGCCGGTAAACCTTCGGAATTATTTCCCGTCGGAATCCGCCAGAAACTTTTTCTCTGTCATTACGGTGGGCTATGATTTCGGGAAGAATCCAGATGATTTCGCTTCTGTTATTGCCGCCGTCAAAGAAGGCTTTGCCAAAGAACTGACGGAGGAAAAAGTCAAGGGCAGGCTCAATGACCTCTGTGCTTTGGAGCATAACCTGTTGACTCGTATGGTGCCTTTGTTTTTGAAGGACATCAGTCTGAACATCGCCCATCGGATAGCGGCAAGGGAAATCACTATGGCTTTTCCAATATTGGCCGTGTGGATATGCCGGAAGAAATGGCGCCTTATCTGCGGCAGTTCGGCGTATTTGTCAGCACCAAGCGGATGCAGGTATGCCTCTGCTCCTATGGAGATCGGCTTACCATGGGATTTTCCGCGCCTTTCGTGGATACCTCCGTACAGCGTCATTTTTTCAGACAGCTGACGGAAATGGGCATTGATGTGGAACTGACGGCAAATGTGCAGGAAGGAGGGAAAGTCCATGCGGATCTGTGACGCCTGTCATGTGCATGTGCGGGGAAATATGGATCGCTGTCCACTCTGCGGCGCAAAACTGCGGGGAGAGAAAGAAGAAAATGTATTTCCCAGATTGCAGATGTATGACCATATGTATCGGAAGATCATGCGTATTTTCCTGTTTTTGTCCGTCATTGCCGTGATGGTTTGTCTGGCGGCAAATCGGGTCTTTGTACCGGATTTGTTCTGGTCTATGTTTGTTCTGGCAGGGGTGGTTTCCTTCTGGATCAGCCTGTATGCGGCGTGGAAAAAGAAACGGAATATCCCCAAAGGAATTTTATGGGAAATGACGGTTATTTCCATTCTTGCGGCGGCATGGGATATGGGAACGGGCTGGCATGGCTGGTCGGTAGACTTTATCCTGCCCATCCTTTGTACGGTGTCCATCGGTATGATGGTAGTCATGGCAAGGTTTTTGCATTTGCAGCTGCGGGAATATGTCATTTATATGCTCATGGAGATTGTATATGGTCTTGTGGTATGGATTTTACTGCTGACCCATGTGATTCAGTTCATTCTGCCGGCACTGGTCTGCGTGGTTTGCTGCGGTGCTGCATTGGCGGCACTGGTGATTTTCCGGTGGGAATTGTTCCATGAGGAGATGCAGAAGCGACTGCATTTTTGATATACAGGGGATTTTGTCATGCCGAAAGGCAGGGCGACCAAAAAGAATAATAGATAATCAAGCGGAGTTTGCGCGATGTAAAAGGGTGGCGTCAAACTCCGTTTTTCATTTTACGGGAAAAATCGTAAAATTTTTCTGTGAAAAAAGAGAAATGATTTTTTGATAGAATAGCAGAGTATTTTTTCGGGAAGATTCCCAAATAGAAATAGAACAGAAAGGGAGGTCTGCACATGAAAGAACTCGTTGTAACAAAAGCAGCTGTCACAACCTATTTGCAGTTTTTGAAAATACAGGAAAAAAGCAAAGGAACACTGGAAAAATATCAAAGAGAATTGCTGGATCTGGCAAAGTATCTGGCAGGGAAAAAAGTCACCAGAGAAGATTTGGTGGTGTGGAAAGAGGAACTGGAGAAAAGATATAGCCCCGCAGGCGTCAATGGCAGATTGGTAGCCGCCAATGGATTTTTTTCCTTTTTTGGCAGGTATGATCTGCGGCTGAAATTATTGAAGATTCAAAAAGAGATCTTCATGAGAGAAGAAAAAGAATTGACTAGGGCGGAATACGGCAGGCTGGTGCGCACGGCGGAAAGAAAGGGAAAAGAACGGCTTTCCTTGTTGATACAGACCATCTGCGCCACAGGCATTCGTGTTTCTGAACTGGAATTTATCACCGTTGAGGCTGTCAAACGTGGCAGAGCAGAGGTCAATTGTAAAGGAAAGCGACGAGTGATCTTTTTGCCTGCGCGTTTGCAGAAAAAGCTCAAAGCTTATGCAGCCAAGAAGGGCATTTCAGAAGGGGTTATATTTGCGGCAAAAAGCGGACGCCCCTTGCACCGTGGGAATATTTGGGCAGAAATGAAAAAACTCTGCAAAGATGCAGAGGTCAGTCCTGAGAAAGTGTTCCCTCACAATCTGCGGCATTTGTTTGCTCGGATTTTTTACAGCTTGGATAAAGACATCGCAAAACTGGCAGATATGCTGGGACACAGCAATATTGAAACCACAAGGATCTATATTATGGAAAGCGGACGAATCCATCGACAGAAACTGGAACGAATGCGACTTGTGTTGTAACGGAATTCCCCTTCTGTCATAAAAATTAGATTATATCACGTGTAAAATCGAAAGTAATACATTTCCAATATAACACTTTTTACATATGATAGCAAGTCATGACATCAAAATAAAACCGAATCTGACGTTTTTATAAAAAAAGCGTATTTTCGGTTTTGTTTTGATGTTTTTTCATTTTTGGCAAAAAAGAAAGGAGGGGGTGGCCGTTTTGTCTGACAATTTCCGTTTTCGGCCAAAAAAATATGACAGAAGGGGAATTTCGTTATAACGAGTGAGAAAAATGGAAGAAATCAAGTTTACGAAGGAAACAATCGAAGCATTTTTGCAGGAAAAAATGAAGTCCGGCAATAAACCGGAAACCATTGCGGAATATCGCCGGATTTTGCAGAAGTTTCAAAAAGAACTTTTGCCGGAGGAAGTGCTGCGGGAAAACACCTTGCAGCAATGGAAAAACACCATGCAGCAGGAAGGAAAACTGGCGGTGCGCACCATCAACCGCAGACTGGCGGTGGTGAACCAGTATCTGCATTTCATGGGAGAAAGAAACTGGCAGGTATCCTGTATGCCGTTGAGCGATACGGCACAGACGGTTTTGCAGCGGGGAGAATATATCCGGCTGCTGCAAGCGGCAAAACAACAGAAAAAAGAGCAGCTTTATTTCATCATCAAATCTATCTGCACTTTGGGGCTGCATATTTGGGAATTGCCCCAAATGACAGTGGATTTTGTAAAGGCAGGCAGCGGCGTTTTCTGCGGCAATGAACAGGAAAGAAAGGTTGTCATACCACGGTCGTTCCAGCGGGAATTGGTGGACTACTGCAAGCACAACAATATGGAAAGCGGTGCTATTTTCCGTTCCCAAAGAGGTACAAATATTCATCGCATTACCATCAACGCAGCCATGAAGCAGCTGTGCCAGATGGCAGATGTGGCGCCGGAAAAGGTGAATCCCAGATGTCTTTTGCGGCTCTATGAACAGACGCAGAACCAGTTGCAGGACAACGTGTCCATGCTGCTGATGCAGTACTATGACAAGCTTTTGGAGGCAGAGGAAATGATGACAGGCTGGGAAACAAATGAAGATCCCATATCTACGGAGGAAAAGTCTGCCGCTGGTCAGTGAGGTAAGATCAGGAACTGCTGATAAGTTTCGTTGAACAGTGTTGTCGGCGGCTCCTATCTGATAAAGGGTTTCCTTGATAAAAGGAAAGCCAGTACCAATGACAACAAATATGCAAGGAAGCCATGAAGCGACTCTGAAACAATCGGCAATACGAAAAAAAATTGTGGGGAAGGGGCGCTTGTTTTCATGGAGAGAGGAGGAGAGAAACGAGAAGAAAGATGTTTGGCAGACGATCTGCCAAGATGGAGCAGAGTTTGCAGAATCCTGTGCATAGACGCAGGGCGTGAGTGCAGAATTATTGCTGCACCATAAATGAAGGAGGAGTGAGAGAATGAGAAACAAAGTGAAGCGGACGCTGAGCTTCTTGTTGACATTCGTCATGCTGTGCAGCTTGCTGCCTGCCATGGCATTGGCTAAGGAGCCATCGGAGCGCTACGAAAAATTGCCGGATCTTGGTTTTGATACCTTGATTGATGATGCGACACTAGAAGTATTTACTACAAAAGACGCTGGTACAATTGAATTGACAGATACCAATCTCATTGAAAATACTTTCCCGCAAGGGAGCGGTTTCAGACAGTATAAAGCGACTGCAAAAGAAGGATGGGTATTTGATACATGGGCGTACGAACAGTGGCACGAAGGTAAAGATTTAGGAAATCGTTATGATTACGGATTGGGAAAGAAATATTCTTTTACCAATTCAGGTGATAATTGGCATGATTCTTATACAGAAGAGAATGCAACCATTTCTGTCAATCGGTTGTTAACAGCAGGGGAAACAAAATGGAAGCCACTTTCTTATAAAGTCTATGCGGATTTCAACCCCACCATCACAGCAACCGCAGGTGCCAACGGCACTATTTCTGATGCTGGAAACCAGGTGGAAGTAACTTATGGTGACGATCAGGCATTTACAATCACAGCAAACGATGGATATGTTATTGAAACCATTACAGTAGATGGTCAAGAAGTTGCGGAAGGCAAAAACGAAGAATCTTATACATATACCTTTGAAAATGTCATTGAGCCTCACACCATTGATGTAACATTCAAAGTGAAACCCGAACCCGGTAAATTCACTGTTACTTATGAGGTATTCGGTGAATTCCCTGCGGGTTATGAGATTCCTGATGCGGTAACAGTAAACGAAGGCGATATTCATACAGTGGCTGATGTGCCTCAAAATGTAACAACTGATGAAGGAACCTATACATTTGATGGCTGGTACAATGGCAAAGATAAAGTTGGCGCAACCATTACTGTTACAAGTGATGTTACCCTGACTGGTGTTTGGACATTTGAAGGCAAAGATGATGTATGGAATACCGTATATGGTACGATCCGTGTGTACATGGATGAAGAAACAAAAGCGGATTTCGATGCATTAGAAGGAAATCTTGCCAAACAGGTTCGTCTTTACAGCGAGAAATATCTTACAGATGGATATCGTTTGTGTGGATATGAACCCATTAATGATTTCTGGTACACCACCAATAGTAGAGGTGTAACTGCAAATGACATTTCCAAAATCGTATTGGCAAAAGATAAAGCTTTTGAACCCAGCAGTAAAATTGAAATTCCCATCAAAGAAAGCGGTGACTACACTGTAACAGTTACCGAAGGCACAGATAAGGTTGACTGGATTTCTTATTCTTATTTGAGAATTGACATTACAAAAAATGAACCTGTGGAAGAAGCCGTTCAATTGACATATGACATGAATGGCGGCACAGGCGAAAATGTTACTGTAAAAGTGCCTAAGGGTACAGTTGCTTTGGATGATGTGCAAAATCCTACCCATGATCCAGTAGGCGACAGAGCGGTTGTATTCAAAGGTTGGAGCACAACACAAACTGAAACCATTTATGAACCAGATGCAGTAACGACAGATCTCATCAAAACAACATTGGAGAATGTAACAGAACCTGTAACTGTCTATGCGGTATGGGCTTACGAAACCGCGCAAGTACCTGAAACATATCCCGTGCAGGTTGTTGTTTACCAGAATGGCAACACAGAAACACCTGTTGTAACAAAAACCATTGGTTCTTATGAAAAAGGCGCTCCATTTAATGTTGATTCCCTGAATATCAGTGATTACTACAACAGCGACTATGGTTTTGAAACAACTGGCTGGTTCAACGACGGCAAATGGAATGAATATAAAAACGGCCAGAATCCAGCACCTTTGCAGGGTGAAATCACCATCAATGGCTGGACAAATGTGATCTGTATGGTAACTGATTGGGAACCTGTATATGTTTTTGCCGTGACCGATGGTGATAAAGATAATGCGGAAGAAATTTATACTGGTACAGCATTGAAAGGTACAGATCTGATTGCCTTTTTGGATCAGAACGTAACAGTTCCTGAAAAAGAAGGATATAACGTTGACAAATGGTACAATTGGGACTGGTATGGCAACAAATATGCGGAAGATACAAAAGTCAATGGCTGGACAAATGCATATGTTACATACACATCCAATGATACAGACAGAACTGTGGAAGTAACATTCACAGTAAATTCTGAGTATGGCTCTTTCACAGACTACGGCAAAGGCCCTGTTACATTCAAAGGTCTTCCGGAAAATTCTACTGAACAGTATTCTGTACCCAAAGTAACAGCAAATGCTGGCTACAAATTCGTAGGCTGGAAAGGTCAGGGTGCGGACGTCATCGAATGGGATGCAAACGCAAGCACATTCGGTGTACCCGGCCTGTGCTATTTCCCCGAAGGCTCTGATGTAGGTTATGCATCTATTGAAGCAGTGTTCGAAGAAGTACCCGTAAGCGGAAAAACAGTAGAAGTAACATTTACGGTAAATCCTGATTACGGTACATTCACAGAATATGGTGAAGGCCCTGTAACATTCAAAAACATTGACGCGGAATCTACCCAGCAGTTCGAAGTACCCAAAGTAACAGCAAACGCTGGTTACAAATTTGTAGGCTGGAAAGGTCAGGGTGCGGACGTCATCGAATGGGGAGCAGACGCAAGCACATTCGGTGTACCTGGCCTGTGCTATTTCCCCGAAGGCTCTGATGTAGGTTATGCATCTATTGAAGCAGTATTTGAAGAAGTACCCGTAAGCGGAAAAACAGTAGAAGTAACATTCACAGTAAATCCCGAATACGGCTCTTTCACAGAATATGGCAAAGGCCCTGTAACATTCAAAAACATTGACGCGGAATCTACCCAGCAGTTTGAAGTACCCAAAGTAACAGCAAACGCAGGCTACAAATTCGTAGGCTGGAAAGGTCAGGGTGCGGACGTCATCGAATGGGATGCAAACGCAAGCACATTCGGTGTACCCGGCCTGTGCTATTTCCCCGAAGGCTCCGATGTAGGTTATGCATCTATCGAAGCAGTGTTCGAAGAAGTACCCGTAAGCGGAAAAACAGTAGAAGTAACATTTACGGTAAATCCTGATTACGGTACATTCACAGAATATGGCAAAGGCCCTGTAACATTCAAAAACATTGACGCGGAATCTACCCAGCAGTTCGAAGTACCCAAAGTAACAGCCAAAAAAAGGCTACAAATTTGTAGGCTGGAAAGGTCAGGGTGCGGACGTCATCGAATGGGGAGCAGACGCAAGCACATTTGGTGTACCTGGCCTGTGCTATTTCCCCGAAGGCTCTGATGTAGGTTATGCATCTATCGAAGCAGTATTTGAAGAAGTACCCGTAAGCGGAAAAACAGTAGAAGTAACATTCACAGTAAATCCCGAATACGGCTCTTTCACAGAATATGGCAAAGGCCCTGTAACATTCAAAAACATTGATGCGGAATCTACCCAGCAGTTCGAAGTACCCAAAGTAACAGCCAAAAAAGGCTACAAATTTGTAGGCTGGAAAGGTCAGGGTGCAGATGTGATCGAATGGGATGCAAACGCAAGCACATTCGGTGTACCCGGCCTGTGCTACTTTGCAGAAGGTTCTAATGTAGGCTATGCGTCTATCGCAGCTGTTTTCGAAAAAGAAGGCGGCGGCCATACAAATGATTACTATGTAACCGTTATCGTAGACGGCAAAGGGAAAGTCAAAGCGGAAGACTGCGGTACTGTTGGCTCTAACGAAACAGAAGTTATCATCATTCCCGATGTTGAAAACAGTGTGAAATTCACAATGGAACCTGCGGACGGCTGGAAAGTTGATGATGTTTTGGTAGACGGCAAGAGTGTCGGCGATGTGGATTCTTACGTTTTGAAAGACGATGTAATGCTGGAAGGCCCTGTTTTGAAAGTCATCTTTGAGAAAAAGAGCAGCGGCGGCGGTGGTGGCGGCAGCCATGACAAAGACGACGACAAAGACAAAACACCCGCAAAAACACCAGATGCTTTGAACGGTGAAGATCATTTCGATTATATCGTTGGTGACGCGGACGGCAGAGTGCATCCCGAACGCAACATCACTCGTGCGGAAGTGGCTTCCATCTTCTTCCGTTTGCTCAAAGACGATGTGAGAAGTGAAAATCTGACAGATCAGAATACATTTACAGATGTATCCGCAGACGCTTGGTACAATGTGGCTGTATCCACCATGTCCGATATGGATATTGTATTCGGCAGAACAGATTATCAGTTCGATCCCGACGCATATATCACCCGTGCGGAATTCGCAGCCATTGCGGCACGTTTTGACAGCGGCAGTTACAGCGGCGACGACCTGTTTACAGACATCGAAGGCCACTGGGCAGCAGACCAGATCAGTCGTGCGGCAGAAAAAGGCTGGATCACAGGCTATCCTGACGGTACATTCGGCCCCAATCGTTACATCACCCGCGCAGAAGCGGTGACTATGATTAACCGTGTACTGAATCGTATGCCCAAAGATAAAGACGCGCTGCACGAAGATATGAAAGTATTTGTGGACAATGCGGACACCAACGCATGGTACTATCTGGCAATCCAGGAAGCGACCAACAGCCATGAATACAAAAAGGACAAAGATGGCGTTTATGAAACATGGACAGACGTTTTGCCTGCTCGTGACTGGGCGCAGTATCTGAAACTGAACTAAATAGAAGGAAAAAAGCGGTACCGCATAAGAAGCCGCTGTATAAGAAATGAAAGATGGCTGGAATCCTTATAACACAAAGGGTTCCAGCCATCGTATTTTTATCAGGATTTTATCAAAAAGCCCATGGAAACATGGGCTTTTTTTTATGAAAATGAAAAGAAGGGATGTTTTATAAAAATTTCACGGAAAAATCACAGAAAAAAGATAGTCAAAAATAAGATTGGCGTCACAGAAAAAGGTCTTTTTGGTATTTCATGAAGATTTCACATAAAAATTACAAAAGCAAGATGAAAATTCTTCTGTATGTTTTAATGTTGAACAATGAGATATGACAGAAGGAGAGATAAAAGAATGTTAGAACTGAAAAACATCAAAAAGTCTTATGACGGCGTAACAGTACTGAAAAATATTGATTTGACCATTTCCGATGGTGAGATCGTTTCCATTTTAGGCCCTTCCGGCTGCGGCAAGACCACATTGCTGAACCTGATTCTGGGTCTGACAGACGCGGACAGCGGCAAGATCATTTTTGACGGACAGGATATCACAAACGTGCCCATGGAAAAACGCGGCTTCAACATTGTATTTCAGGATTATGCCTTGTTTCCCAATCTCAATGTCATGCAGAACATTACTTACGGCTTGAAAAATACACCCAACATTTCCACACAGGAAGAAGTAAACGAACTGATCGAACTGCTGGGTCTGAAACCTCATCTGAACAAAAAAATCGACCAGCTTTCCGGCGGTCAGAAACAGAGAGTGGCTCTGGCAAGAACCATGGTGATGAAACCGAAGATCCTGCTGCTGGACGAACCCCTCAGCGCTTTGGACGGTGTCATCAAAGAATCCATCAAAGAAAAAATCAAACAGATTGTCAGAGATTACCATCTGACAACCATTATCGTTACCCACGATCCAGAAGAAGCGCTGACACTGTCCGATAAAGTGCTCATCGTTAACGATGGTTCCATCTCTCAGTATGGCGCACCTGAAGAAATCATCACAACACCTCAGAACGCATTCATTAAAGAATTTATCCTGAATCAGCTGGAAATCAAACGCAATAACATTTTTGCATTGTTCCATCAGGAAATCATGGCACAGGCGGTATAAATCATGGTAGTACGGAAAGAAAAAGAAATCAAAGTCATTTATGCCGTGACCATCTTACTGTTTGCGGCGTTTTTAGCGGTTCCCATCATCCGCCTGTTGGGAGAATCCTTTGTGCTGGACACAGGATGGGGCATGGAAAATTATACCGCTGTGCTGACAGGAAAAGGATTTGCAGAAGCCTTCGGCAACAGCATCATCATTTCCCTGACCAGTGCGGTCATTTCCACAGTACTGGCGTTTTTCCTGGCGTACAGCATCCAATATACGAACTTAGGCGCGAAATATAAAAAGCTCATCCGCCTGCTGGCAGTGCTGCCCATGCTGCTGCCTACCATTACATACGGCTTTGCCATCATTTACTCCTTCGGGAAACAAGGGCTTTTGACAAAGCTCATCGGCACACAGCTGTTTGATATTTACGGTTTCGGCAGTCTGATTTTTGGCTATGTGATTTACACACTGCCCATTTCCTTCCTGCTGATCCTCAACACCATGGGGTATATCGACAAGAAATTCATGGTGGTTTCCAGGGTCATGGGGGACAACAGCATCACCACCTTTTTCCAGACAGTGTTCCGTCCGCTGCTGGGTACACTGGCGGCATCCATTGTACAGTGTTTCTTCCTCTGCTTTACGGATTACGGTATTCCCGCTTCCGTAGGGGGTAAATATGAAGTGGTGGCAACGGTGCTTTACAACGAAATGCTGGGCAGTATCCCGGATTTCCAGCAGGGGGCTGTGGTAGCCATGCTGATGCTGGTGCCTTCCATCATCAGTATCGTTCTTCTGCGGTATCTGGAACGGTATAACATCCGCTACAACAAGATCTCTGCCATTGAACTGCAGAAAAATCCCCTGCGAGATTGGTTCTGCGGCATCGTCTCCGGCATCATCCTGCTGGTGCTGGTATCCATCTTCCTGGTCATCTTCGTGGTGCCTTTTGTGGAAGAATGGCCCTACCAGACATCTTTTACACTGGAACATTTGCAGGCAGTCCTCAATGACAACAACCTGACTATGGTATACAGAAACTCCATTTTCGTGGCGGTACTGACAGCGGTGCTGGGATTGATCATCACTTACGGCGCGGCGCTGGTAACGGCACGAAGCAGCATGAAGCATCGTTGGAAAGGCATCATCACCAGCATTGCCCTCATCACAAACACCATTCCCGGTATGGTCATTGGTATTGCTTATATGCTGATTTTTTCCGGCACACCTTTGCAGAACACATTCTGGCTGATGATTCTCTGCAACGTGGTACACTTCTTCTCCACACCTTATCTGATGATGAAAAACTCCCTGGAAAAACTGAACAGCTCTTGGGAAACCACTGCATCTCTTATGGGTGACACCTGGATGAAGACCATTGTGCGAATCGTAACGCCCAATATGAAATCCACCATTCTGGAAGTATTCAGTTACTACTTCGTAAACGCCATGGTAACTGTCAGCGCGGTCATCTTTATCGCAGGCGCAAGAACCATGGTGCTGACTACAAAAATCAAGGAATTGCAGTATTACACAAAATTCAACGAAGTCTTTGTATTATCTCTGTTTATCCTGGGAACCAATTTGATTGTGAAGGGTATTCTGGGTTATGCAATAAAAAGAGAAAACAAGAAAAAGGAGAAAGAACAATGAAACAGAAAAGAACTTTGGCATTACTGTTGACAGGGGTTATGACCCTTTCCGCACTGGCAATGACTGGCTGCGGCGGCGGCACAGAAAAAACCGCAGAAGGCGGCGCAGCTTCCGGCGAACAGGTCATCATTTATTCCAACGCGGATGACGAGGCTGTGGAAGCCATGAAAGCAACACTGGACGCAAATGGTTATGCCAATCAGTATATGTTCCAGACATTCGGTACATCCGAACTGGGCGGCAAAGTGCTGGCAGAAGGCACCAACATCGAAGCAGACCTGATCACACTGAGCACATTTTATGTAGACAGCGCACAGGAACAGCAGAACATGTTCCAGGATTTGAATTTCACTTACAAACTGCTGGACGGCAGTGAAAAAACATACTGCGCACCCATCACATCTTAGGAAGGCGCCATCATCGTCAACACAGAAATGCTGGCAGAAAACAACCTGCCTATGCCTACTTGCCTGAAAGACCTGACAAATCCCGTTTACAAAGACATGATCTCTGTAACAGACATCAAGAGCTCTTCCACAGCATGGCTGCTGATTCAGGCGTTGGTAAGCGAATATGGTGAAGAAGGCGCAAAAGAAGTGCTGACAGGCATCTATGAAAACGCTGGCCCTCATATCGAAAGCTCCGGTTCTGCACCACTGAAAAAAGTACGTGCCGGTGAAGTTGCCATCGGTTTCGGTCTGCGTCAGCAGGCAGTTGCGGACAAAGCAGAAGGCCTGCCCATCGATTATGTCGATCCTACGGAAGGCAACTTCTCTCTGACAGAATCTGTTGCAGTGGTAGATAAAGGCGATGCAACAAACCCTCTGGCACAGGAAATGGCACAGTGCATCATTGGAAAAGGCAGAAGCGAACTGCAGAAATATTACCCTAAAGCACTGTATGAAGGTGAAACAACATCTTCCGAAAACGCATCCGCATATCCTAAGACATTTGCGGAACCTCTGACCGTAGAACTGCTGGAAAGCCATCAGGCACTGTCTGAAAGCTGCAAATAAGTAGCTAGAAAGTTGATAAAAGAAAGAATTTTGAAGGAGTATAGACATGTTACATTATAAATTACTGACACCCGGCCCTTTGACCACAACCGCAACCGTAAAACAGCAGATGATGGACGACCACTGCACATGGGATGAAGACTATAAGAAAATCACCCGTGCCATCCGTGAAAAACTGCTGGAACTGGCACATGTTTCCGAACCGGAATACACCACTGTTCTTATGCAGGGCAGCGGCACATTCGGTGTAGAATCCGTACTGACCAGCGTCATCGGCAAAGACGATGTACTGCTGATCTGTGCCAACGGTGCATACGGCAAACGTATGGGCGACATTGCAAAACACGCAGGCAGTTCCTACATCATGTACGATGAACCTTATGACCAGATGCCTTCTGCAGAAAAAGTGGCAAAACTGCTGGAAGAAAACCCTCAGGTGACACACGTTTCCATGGTACACAGCGAAACCACTTCCGGTATCCTCAATGACATCGCTTCTGTGGCAAAAGTTGTGAAGGCAGCAGGCAAGACCATGATCGTAGACGCCATGAGCAGCTTTGGCGGCGTAGACATCCCCGTAGGGGAATGGGGCATTGACTTCATCATCAGCAGCGCCAATAAATGCATTCAGGGTGTACCCGGTTTCTCCTTCATCATCTGCCGCACAGACAAACTCATGGAAAGCAAAGGCAAAGCAAGAAGCCTTTCTCTGGATCTGTATGACCAGTGGGAAACCATGCACAAAGACGGCAAATGGCGTTTCACTTCTCCCACTCATGTGGTGCTGGCATTCTGGCAGGCACTGAAAGAACTGGATGCGGAAGGCGGCATTCCCGCAAGACACGCACGCTATAAAAACAACAAGGATTATCTGGTAAAACACATGGGAGAAATGGGCTTCAAACCTTTCATCGAAGGGGAAGCGCAGGGCCCCATCATCACCACATTCTATTATCCTGAAAATACCCATTACGATTTCGGGGAAATGTATCAGTACATCAAAGACCGCGGCTATGCCATCTATCCCGGCAAGCTCACAGATGCGGAAACATTCCGTATCGGTCATATCGGTGAAATCTATGAGGAAGACATGGAAAAACTGTGTGAAATTTTCAGAAGTTATGTGGAGGAGAAAAAGGCATGAAATTCGACGGAATTATTTTTGACTGGGCTGGAACAACCGTAGACTATGGCAGCTTTGCACCTGTGCAGGCATTTGTGGAAGCATTTGAAGCATTTGGCATCACACCCACACTGGAAGAAGTACGCAAACCTATGGGTATGCTGAAAATTGACCACATCCGCACCATGCTTTCCATGGACAGAATCCATGATCTGTGGAAAGAAAAACAGGGCAGAGATTGGACAGAGGAAGATGTGCAGCATGTTTATGAAATCTTCGAAAAGAAGATCATGGAAATCCTTAGCCGTTTTGCGGAACCCAAGCCCTATGTGGTAGAAACCATCCAGAAACTGCGTGAAATGGGTCTGAAAATTGGCTCCACCACAGGCTATACCGATGAAATGATGGCAGTGGTGGTTCCCGGTGCGAAAGCAAAAGGTTATGAACCTGATTGCTGGTTCAGCCCTGACGCAGTAGGCAAATGCGGCAGACCTTACCCTTACATGATCTTCAAAAACATGGAAGCCCTGAAACTGCAGGATGTTTCCAGAGTCATGAAGGTAGGCGATACCGTATCTGACATCAAAGAAGGCAAAAACGCTGGCATGGTGTCCGTAGGCATCATCGAAGGCAGCTCCGTGCTGGGCCTGACACAGGCTGAATACGAAGGGTTGTCCAAAGAAGAAAAAGAAGCAGCAAACAAAAAAGCAGCAGAAACTTATTTCGCGGCTGGTGCTGACTATGTGGTACAGGACATCAGAGGCGTTCTGGAACTGGTTTCCTGCTGATAAATCATTAAAACACCCCTTTTCCACTTTTTGATAATCAGAAAGATATGCGCTGTAAAAGCGGTTATTCAGAAAATCTTTTCTCGTTTTCTGAATGAAACTGCGGCGCATATCCTTTTTGTTGTCTGACAAGGATATTGACAGGAAAATGGGGAAATGATATGATGTCTTACAAGATTGGCGGTTGCTAACAAAACGGAGGTGGAAAGAAATTATGAAAAAATGGTGTTGGCAGTCTGCTGTTGTGCCGCATTGCTGGGGGGCTGCGGTGACAGATATGAAGCCAAATCGGGACTGACGCCCTACAAAGAGGAGATATTTGCCATGGATACATTCATGGACATCACCGCTTATGGGGATAATGCAAGCACGGCTGTGGAGGCGGCAAGCGCGGAAATCCAGCGGCTGGATGAACTGCTGTCTGTTACCGGTGAAAGCGGCGATGTGTACCAGCTGAACCAGTTGGGGCAAAGACAGGTGGAGGCTGATACCCTTGCCGTTATTTCCAGAGCGGTGGATGTATCCAAGGAAACAGATGGACTTTTTGGCTGTACCATTACGCCGGTCATGAAGTTATGGGGGTTCCGTGATGGTAATTTCCGTGTGCCGTCACCGGAGGAATTGGCGGAACAGCTGGCAAAAGTAGATGGGTCTAAGGTGCGTATCGAAGGCAATACGGTAACACTGCTGGATGGCGTGACTGTGGATCTGGGAGCAATCGCCAAGGGCTATACCTCTCAGCGGATTATGGAAGTTTATCGGGAAAATGATGTTACTTCCGGCATTGTTTCTCTGGGCGGAAATGTGCAGACCTTAGGAAGAAAGCCAGATGGCAGCCTTTGGCGGGTGGCTTTGGAAGACCCTAGAAATTCCGAGGATTATTTCGGTATTTTGGATGTGGAAAACAAAGCGGTCATCACTTCCGGCGGATATCAGCGGAATTTTACGGAAAACGGCAAACTGTATCATCATATCATCGACCCAAGAACCGGTTATCCAGCGGAAAACGGCTTTATTTCTGTAACCATTGTCAGTGAGGATGGCACGCTGGCAGATGCTCTTTATACGGCGCTTTTTATTATGGGGCCGGAAAAAGCGGAAGCATTCTGGAAGGAACATAAAGACTTGTTTGACGCGGTTATGATGACAGACGACGGAAAAATATTGATGACAAAAGGTTTGCGGGATATGTATACACCCAAAACAGCAGACCCCATGGTCTTATGGACATAAGAATTTGAAAAGAATCCCCGAACAATGCAGATAAAAAGAAGATAGTCGGCATCCTTTTATGCGAAGGTGCCGGCTATTTTTGTTTTCATATGAAGCGGTTTCCAACGCCGTTTTTTGGCTGTGGGGAAATCTGTTGTTGACAAGAAATGTCTGACATGGCATATTGAATTCACTGGTTAGCTTATGCTAACAAGAGGGCGAAAATCGTTTTCCCAAACGAGGATGAATGGGGAAAACAGCATAGTTTATGTATAAGAGGAGAAGAGGAGTGATACAAACATGGGAAAAGAACACCAGAAAAGAGTCCTTGCGGCACTGATGGCGGCATCCATTGCTATACCGACACCGGTGCTGGCGGCTTCGCCGGGGGACTTTTCGGATTTCCCAAACAACTGGGCAACCAATGCTTTGTCCTATGCGGTTAGCAATGGCTTACTGAGTGGCGACAGCGGAAAGATTCGTGCCAATGACACATTGAAACGGGCAGAAATGGCGGCAATTCTCAATCGTCTTGCCGGTGCAGTGAAAGGGGCTTCACTTACCGGCTATACAGACGTGCCCGCCACAGCTTGGTACTATGACGATATGGCAAAAGCAGTGCAGATGGGCACATTTGCGGGGGATGGCGGCATGCTGCGGCCGGAAGCGCCTATCACCAGACAGGAAGTTTTTGCGGTGCTGGCGAGATTTTATTGCCTGGATCAGTCCAATACCGATGTTTTGCAGCAGTATGCAGACAACAGCCAGATTGCGCCTTGGGCCAAAGGTGCTGTGGCAGCCATGGTTCAGGCTGGATATATCCATGGCAATGAAGGGAAGCTCAGCCCCCTTGCGCCCATTACTAGAGCGGAATTTTCACAGGTTCTTTACCAGTTGGCAGGAAACATCGCTGAAGATGGAAAAACGGCAGATGCCAATCTGGAAGGCAATCTCATTGTACGGAAAGATGATGCCTCTTTGTGCAATGTGACCGTCAAAGGGGATTTGGTCATTGCCGACGGCGCACATCGTGTGAAATTGGATAATGTGAAAGTGGAAGGCAGAATCCTTGTCCGCGGCGGCGCCGATGGCGTGGAATTTTCCAAAACCACTGCCGGAAAAGGGGTTCTGGCAGTGCATCCCACCCAGACCAATTTCACTGCGGCAGACAGTTCTTTGGGAGACGTGACCCTTTCCAGTGACACCAAGTTATCTGGTGATTTTGATAAAGTGCAGATTTCCAAGCCTTTGTCCCTGACGGTGGAAAAAGGGAAAATCGGCGCTGTGCAGGTGGAATCTGGTGCGGAAAACGCCAAAATCCAGGTGGAAAAAGATGGAACGGTATCCAAGGTGGAAGCCAAGGCCAAAGGAACCCAAATCAGCGGTGCAGGCAGTGTAGGCGAAGTCCATGCCGGCGGAGACCAAGTGCAGGTTTTTACGGAAAATACAAAAGTCACCACTGGGGACAATGTTTCCGGCGTTCAGGCGGGAAGAAAAGAAGTCAAGCCCAAAACCACTGTGACAACAGATGGGAAAAATGCGGAAGAAGAAATTCCCGTGAGAAAAAAGAAACATTCCTCTGGCAGTTCTGGTGGTTCTGGCAGTTCCGGCAGTTCTTCTGAGAAAAAGCAGAGCGGTGTTCTGGCGGATGGCGTATGGTATGGCACTGGTACAGACAGCTTGTATTACCAGGCGAAAGGGCCAGACATTGTCCGCGTTGTTGTGAAAGATGGACAGGTTTCTGCGGCATACAGCGAAAAGCACATTGAGGACGAAAGCTTCGAAAGAGGACAGAATGTGCTGAACCATGTAAAGGGCATTCGAACCGCAGAAGATGTGGATAAGCTGGAAGCGCAGCTCCGCCAGAAAACAGGGGCGGCTTACGACGCGGTATCCGGCGCCACGGAAACAGCCAAAGGCCACTTGAGCGCACTGAAAAACGCTGTCCTTCGTGCGGAAAAATACAGTTCCGATCAGGTGAAACAGAATGTGCAGTGGTTCGATTTTGAGAAAAAGCCCAAGGCGAACATGAACTTTGGTGAAAAACTGGATTTGACCGGTACTGTGCTGAAAGTACATCTTGCGGACGGACAGACAAAATCCGTACCCTTTGACAAGATTTCCGAATATGGCATTACCACCAATATTGAAAATGGTACGGTCATTACGAAAGATACACCGGGTGTCAACCAGTATGGCGCCTTGCAGGTACAGTTCCGCCAGAATGATGGCTTGATTGTGATGCCTGCCAAAGTGGTGGCCTCCAAAAAGACCACGAGAAAATTGCCTACCCATCTGCTGATTACATTTGCCGACGGCAAAACACAGAAGATGGAGCTGGATGAAAACGAATTCAATTACAGCATCAAAGCCGAAGGCAAGATCAAGGATATCAAGGTTTATGACAATGACCGCCTGCTGACAGCGGCTGTTTATCATGAGGAATATAACGACTGGGAAGCGTTCCTTGGGGAAGTTTCTCCCGGTGAAGGCTTTACAGGATGGAAATACAATACCTACTATATTTCCATCGACAACCAGACAGACGATTCTGCCGTGGCATCCTTTACGCTGGATACAGAACTGCTCCAGACCGTATATGGCGTGGGATACAAGCTGGATCTGAGTCTGCTGAATATCAATCTGGTAACGGAAAAAGGCAGCAAACAGCGGAAAGAAGGCTGGGATGCCTGCAAAGCAAAAGGCTTTACAGCAGAACCCGATCAGGATTATATCTTCACCAAAGAAGATGCCCAGAAGGGAACAAAGACCATCCAGATTAAGAATAATGGTGTGACACAGTCCTTCGATGTGCAGGTCATTGATTACGAAAAACAGATTCCTGCAAAAATCGAGTTGTCCTCTAAAACAGGAGAACCCATCCAGACTATCACCATTCCTGGTGAAAAATGGAAAAATGCCCAGGGTATGTATTCCCTCTACAATGTGAAAATGCCGGAAACATATCAGAAATGGGAAAAAGACACCTTCACTATCAAGGTATATAATGCCGCAGGGGAAGCCCTTTCTGATTACACAGTGGAAAAAGCCATTGACGGCAAAGCATTGGAAATCGCATTCCCTCACTACACAGAATACGATTCCTATGGCGGTTATGTACGTCTGCTCTTTGATTTCTCCGATAAGACAGAGCCGGCACAGCCAGAAGGGGAAATCGCTGAATGGTACGGTACAGCCACATGGGGACGCTATTACCCTGACAGAGGTCCCAACGTGGTGAAAGTGACAGTAAAAGACGGCGTCATCACTGGTGCGGAATCCATCAAGTATACAGATGATACCAAATACCTTTACACAGGCGGGGAAAATATCCTGAAAAAAGCCGTAGGTCTGTCTGATTTGTCCAGTCTTTCCAAAGCGCTGACAGAGAAAAAAGGCGATGCTTTTGACGCGGTCAGCGGTGCCACAGAAACGGCAAAAGGCCATCTCAGCGCCATGGAAAACGCTTTGGCAAAGGCAAAACAGTATAGTCTGGATCAGAAAGACCAGCAGATCGCATGGATGGAATTTAAGGTAAAACCTGCTTTGACTGCGAAATTTAATATGCCTCTGGATCTGAGTCAGACAGAACTGACACTGCATATGACAGATGGCAAGGAGAAAACAGTACCTTTCAACCAGCTGCAGGAATACGATATCGTTACAAATTATCAAAACGGCGATACCATCACCAAGCAGACAGAAGGCATGAAAAATGGCACATTGCTGGTGAAATTCACCCATGAACTTTCTCAAACCACCATCCCTGTAAGCATTGCTTTCTTTGATGAAGTGAAACAGAAATCTCCTACACATATTCTGGTGACCATGGAGGACGATAAAACCCAGAAGATTCAGCTGGAGGAAAATAAATTCCGTTATCGTCTGGAAACAGAAGGCTCTATCAAAGCCATGGCCATTTATGACAATGACAATAAACTGGCAGACGGCGTTTTTTGAAGATGGCTATAATTCCTGGAAATTTGCATTGAAAGGCGTTGCTGTCGGAGATGACTATACAGGCTGGAAATTCGAAAATTATTTTGTAGACCTGGATACATCTGCTGATACATCCGCCGTGGCATCCTTTACACTGGATGCCAGCCTGGTGCCGAAGCAGTATGCCGTTGGCGAAGCTTTACAGCTGGATAATCTGAATATTTCCCTAAAAACAGAAAAAGGCAGTTCCCAGCGTCTGAACGGATGGGCGGAATGCCGCAACAGAGGTTTTGCCGCATCTGTGGAAAATGGTCACCGCTTTACAGCGAAAGAAGCGGGCAAACAGACCATCACCATTTCTGTGGAAGATCACCAGCAGACATTCCAGGTGGAAGTGAAAGATTACGCTTCCCAGATTCCTGCGAAAGTGGAACTTTATGACAGCGCCAAGGACACATTGCTCAAGACCATCACCGTAGAAGATCGGGAATGGAAAAAAGACAAAGGCTGTGTCACAAAGACAGGCATTGAACTGCCGGATACATACAAAACTTGGAATGTGGCTACATTCAAAGTCAAAGTATATAACAGAGAAAATGAGATTATCAAAGACGAAGTCTACAAAGTAGGACAGGATTATTATAAAGAAGCTTTGGAAATTGATTTCCCCCACTATCAGGAATATTACGGAGAAGGCGGCTATCTGAAGATGTATTTCTCCTTTCAGAAAACAACGGAAGGCCCCACAGAAGACCCCAATGCCACTGGGGAAGGCAGTGCGAAAGTAGGCAGCTTTGGATACGATGCCAAAGTGACTGTGACTTATAACAAAAAGACAAAAGAAATCGTATCTGTCACAGATAACGGAACAGAAGCAGGCGGCAACGATTCTTTCTGGCAGAAAGCGGCGGCGATGTTTGAGAAATTCAAAGGCAAAACAGCAAAAGATATTGATAGCATTGATGCCATTGCAAGTGCTACCGTTTCTAGTGACGCCATCAAAGAAGCAGTGAAAAAAGCCCTTGGGGAAGAAACAGAGGAAACAGGTACCGCGGAAGCAACAGAAACTGCGGAAGGCAGCAAAACTGTAAGTCCCTTCGGTTATGATGCCAAAGTGTCCGTTGTATTTAATAAAGAGACTGGAGAAATCGTATCTGTTACAGATAACGGAACAGAAGCAGGCAGCAATGATTCCTTCTGGGAGAAAGCTGCGGCAATGTTCGAGAAATTCAAAGGCAAAACAGCAAAAGATATTGATAGCATTGATGCCATTGCAAGTGCTACCGTTTCCAGTGAAGCTATCAAAGGTGCTGTGAAAGAAGCGCTTTCTTCCAAGTCCGGCGAAGTCAGCGAACCAAAAGTAACAGCGGCAGATTTGCGTACCAATTTATTGTTTGCGGCAACAGAAAACGCCCTGCTGAATATTTCCGCACCGGAAGGCGCAGATGTTTTCTATACCACAGACGGCAGTGACCCAAAAGGGGAAAATGAATTAAAAAAACTGAGTCAGCCGAGCCTGTCCTTGAAGGGGAATGGGACTGATGCCGACGAAACCATTTCTTTGAAGCTGGCAGCCCAGAAAGACGGGAAGTGGTCAAAGGTGGCGGAAATCCCTCTGACTTTTGTGAAAATCCCGCCTTTGGGGGCAGGTACAAAGGTATATGAAGGACAGGCGGAATGCAAGGGCAATGAAGGCAAGCCTTATACGGTAAAGGTACGAGTGACTACGGTAAATGGCAGGATCGCCCTGCTGGAAGATAACGGCACGGAGATTCCTGGTTATATTGACGAATCTTTCTGGCTGGGCGGTGATGTCATGGGTGCAGAGGGCATGCCGAAAAAACTGAAGGGAAAGACCTGGGAGGAAGTGCTGAAAGCACGCACCACGCCTTCAGATAAGGAGGAAGAAAAGGTGGATGCCATCAGCGGTGCGACCCTGTCCAGCGATGCAGTAAAATATGCAGTCATTGACGCCCTGCGCAGCGAGCCTTTGCAAAAAGGCACGGGAGAAATTGCGCCGCCTACTTTCAAGAGCAGCAGACAGGTGGCACCCAATGGAAAGATCAATCACATTTTTGTCACCATGAAAGCGCCGGAAGGGACAGTCATCCACTATACCACAGACGGCAGTGAACCTACGGAGGATAGCCCTACACCATCCCAAGACCCCATTTTCCACGAGGATTTCGGCGCGGATTTGCGGGCCGGAAGTGAAACATATCCTGATGGCAGAGTGATTTTGCTCAAAGCAGCAGCTTTTCAGGATGGAAAACGCTCGGAAACAGTGACAGGCAGATATGTCTTTGCCAATCCAAATCCGAAACATTCCTATGAGCTTGGACAGTTCAGCGGAAAGGCAGAGGGCATTACGGCAAGAGTGGAGTTTGAAAGCCCGAATTTCGACCAGAAATATTATTTGACGAAGATCCGTCTGGACGATGTGAGCGAAAAGACATATGCAGCCTTTTTGCCGGAACTGTTCAGCCAGATTTATCTGAAACAGGGTGTGAAAGGTGTGACACCTATTTCCGGCCATGAGGAAGAAAGCCGAAAAGTCATTGCTGCTGTTCAGGCGGCATTGCATGAAGGCTTTGTGGCGGCGGAACCTGTCATTACCATAACCCCAAAACAGGGCAATTACAGCAATGATGACAAAGTGAATGTGGAAATCACATGTGCCACTGAAGAAGCGGAAATCTATTATGTGGTAGATAACAGCAATGACATCACTGGGGGCAGATTGTCGGACTTTGAAAAACATAAAGTTCTTTACGAAAAACCCCTGACACTGACCATAGAAAATCCTCAAGGCGGCACGCTGTATATCCGTGCAGCGGCAAAGACAGGACAAAAGAATTGGTCTCCTACGGCAAGAAAAGATCTGCCATTTGTGAAAGCAGTGGGAAAAGAAGCTTTTGAAGTAAATGGCAGCAAATACGGCACATGGAAAGAAGCCGTCAGTGCCCTTGAGAAAGCCGTCAGCGGTGAGATCATTCTGCGGGATGATGTGGAATTGCAGGAAAAAGACGAATTTCCTTCTGTTTCCTGCACCATCCGTTCCGGGGATGAGCGCAAGTGCAAAATCAAAGGCGGCGTGATGGAAGCAAAGGCTGATATTGCATTCGAAAACGTTGTGTACGATGTCAGACGCATTTACGGCAATGGATATTCCGTTACCATTGGCACAGATGTGGAAACTACTTTCAGTTTCATGAAACGTTCTATTTTGCGGGGGTTGCTTATGATGCTGAAGAAAAAGAAATTACGGCGAATCCTGTGATTTCCGTAGAAAGCGGTAAATTTGTCCTTTATGGCAGCTGCAGCGGAGGCACAACCTTGAAAGGCAATGTGGAAATCAGAGTCAAAGGCACAGCAGAAGCGGAAGTTGCCGGCGCATATATGAACAGCACCGTGGATGGCAAAGTGACGGTTACTGTGGAAGATCAGGCATCTCTTTCTGAATTCCTTGGTGAACAGAACAAAGGCAGCGCAAAAGAATTGGAACTAATTCTGATGGGCAGCCCGAAACTGGATGGACGTACCTTCCGGGGCACTGTCAACGGCACACCCAAAGGCACATCGAATCTGCGGCAGGCATCCCTGTCACCGGAGCAAGTGGAGAAATTTAAGGACTTTGCGGAAATTTTGAAGGCAGATAGTCCTGCGGCAGAAGAAAACCTTCTGACAAAACCGGCTGTGGAGGCGGAAACAGAAGCAATGGAGAAAGAAAAAGCAGCTGAAGAAGCAGTTGCCATTGAAAAAATGATTGCAGAATCTGTTTCTAACTTTTCCGATCCGGAGGAAAGTGATTTCCTGTAATCTACGAAGAGAAGAAACAATTTTTTGCGGCAACAGATACGAAAAGCGCTCAGGGAAGAAATTTCCTGGGCGTTTTTGTGGAAATTACGAAGAAAATGAAAAAACGGAAAAAATCTCCATCTGCGGAAAGAAATCTTATTTTTACATAAATGTGCGTTCTTTGGTTCATAATAACTCCGAACAACCGACCGACGGAGGTTGGACACAGAGGAGGACAAACAACATGAGAGCAACTGGCATTGTCAGAAGAATCGATGACTTGGGAAGAGTAGTCATTCCAAAGGAAATCCGCCGCACACTCAGAATTCGGGAAGGCGACCCTTTGGAAATTTTCACAGATAGAGAAGGCGAAATCATTTTGAAGAAATATTCTCCCATTGGGGAACTGGGGGCATTCGCTAAGGAATACGCCGAAAGCCTTGCCCAGACAGCGGGACATGTGACCTGTATCGTGGATAAAGACCGGATCATTGCCGTCTCCGGCGGGGCGAAAAAAGATTTCTGGAAAAACGCATCAGCCCGGAAATGGAAGAATGCATCAACAAGCGCACACCTTTTGCGGCAGAAGCTGGGGACGGACAGTTTGTACCGGTGCTCCATGACGGTGACGGCAGCGAATACCCTTATCAGTTGATGGTACCCATCATTGCCGAAGGTGATGCGCTGGGGGCAGTGCTGTTTCTTTCCAAAGAGCAGAAAATGGGTGAAGTGGAAGGGAAACTGGCACAGACTGCCGCAGGATTTTTGGGCAAACAGATGGAATCTTGAGAAAAAAATATTTTCTATTCCGCAAGAAAGCAAAGATAGCTGAAATCCTTGAAACCAAAAGGATTTCAGCTATTGTATTTTTATGGGGATTTTACAAGGTTTTTTGCGGAAAACAGCTTGGAAAGGGTTCCTTTTTATGCGTTGCCAGCCTTTTGGAAATGTGGTACTCTGTAAGACAAGACAGGAGGTGCGCGATGCATCATTACTTTATCATCAATCCGGCAGCAGGTCAGGGGAAAGCGGCCAAGCTGGTGCCTGCCATCCGGGAATATATGGAAGGGGAAGGACTGCCTTTTACCATCTATCAGACAAAAGGCGTGGGAGATGCCATGGCTTATGTGCGGTATATGGCAAAGAAAGGGCCTGCCCGGTTTTATGCCTGCGGCGGGGATGGTACCCTTAATGAGGTAGTCAATGGGCTGAAAAAATTTCCGGAATGCGAAGTTGCGCTGATTCCTGCGGGAACAGGCAACGATTTTCTGCGGAATTTTACCAATATGGAAAACTTTCAGGATATTGCTGCACAGGTGGCAGGGAAAGCCGTTGCCATAGATGTATTGCAGGTAAACGGCAGACGTGTGGTAAACATGACAAATACGGGCTTTGACAGCGCTGTGGTGGCACAGGCGGCAAAGCTGAAGAAAATCCCTTTTGTTGCGGGGCCTTTGGCTTATGTGCTGGCGGTGGCGGTGCTGTTCTGCCGTCCCATGGGGAAAGACCTTTCTTTCCGTACGGATAATGGCAAGGAAGCCAAGGGAAAATTTTTGCTGACTGCCCTTGCCAACGGCAAGTTTTACGGCGGCGGATTTTGTCCTGCACCTATGGCGAAAATCAACGACGGCAAACTGGAGCTGGTAGCAGTGCGGAAAGTATCCAGATGGCGTTTCCTCCACTTGGTAGGAGCCTTCCGCAAGGGGACTTATTTGCAGGAACCTGCGGCGGAAAAACTGGTATTTCAGGACTGCTGCACACGGGTACATATTCACGCAAAAGAAACCCAGAAGCTGAGCATGGACGGGGAGATCGTGCCTTTTACCCATTTGGAAGTGACAGTGGAAAAAGGCGGACTTTCCTTTGTGTTGCCAAAGGGCAGTGAACTATTAGAAGAAAGGGACGTGATGGAATGATTCACCAAGGCGGATATTATCTCCATTATAAAAATAAACTGTATCGTGCCATTGGCGTGGCGAAACATTCGGAAACACTGGAAGAAATGGTGGTTTATGAACCACAGTACGGAGAAGGCGGCTTATGGGTGCGCCCACTGGACATGTTTCTGGAAAATGTCACAGTGGAAGGAAAAGAAGTGCCCAGATTTCGCTATGTAGGCATGGAAAAGCCCGAAGGGTATTGAAAAAGAGGAAGATTTCTTTTTTGAAATCTTCCTCTTTTTTATCGTATCATTTTTCGTACTGCGCCATGAATTTTTGCAGGTTATTGTAGAACACATCTTCCATTTCTTTTTCCGTCAGTCCGCTGGTGAGGACTTTCTGCATTTCGATAGTGGGGTGATGGAAAGGGGCGTCAGTGCCGAAGAAAATCCGGTCATTGCCTACGGTTTTGTAGGCTTCTTTGATTTTGGAATTCATAGGCATGCCGGACATTTCCAGATAGAGGTTGGAATAGCGTCTTGCCATTTTCAAAGCGGCATCAATATAGACACCATGACCATGGCCCATGTGAATCATCACAATATTTACATCAGGGAACCGTTCCGCCAGCAGAGCAATGCTCCAAGGCAGGGCATAAGGTGCGTGACCGCTGTGAATGAAAACGGGGATATGCAGTTCTCTGGCGGCTTCCATGATGGGGTCAAGACATTCCGCGTCTGCCACATAAGCATGGCGAAGGGGATTCAGTTTGATGCCGGAAAAACCTTTGTTCTGCACCAGATCATAAATTTCATGAACAGACTTTTCTCCCTCCAAAGGATTGGCGTATACCAAAGCCCAGAAACGATTGGGATATGCTTCCATGGCTTCTCTTGTGCGGAAGTTGTCATCACTTCCCGTACTGCAAAGAACGGTTTTTTCGATTTCACAGTCGTCCATCTGTTGTACCAGTTCTTCTGCGGTGATGGCTACATTTGCCCAGCCGCCGAAGGTGCCCACATGGGCATGTGCGTCTAATTTTTTCATATCTCTACATCTCCTTTACTTTCTTTAAAATGCCTGTGGTGCCCAGAACACCCACGAATATGGAAGTTAATACAAGACCAAAAGCTGTCTGCACCAGAAGCCCTGGTGTCATAACCATGGCGGTGGCGAAGCCGTAATAGAAAATCTTCACGGCTGTGTAGCCGATGATCTGGAAAATGCCCCCAGCACTGCCCCAGCCAGCCAATTCAAGGAATGATGCCATTTGTCAATGACATAGCCCATGATGAGTGCCATGACGGCTTTGATGAGGAAGGTGGGCAGTACCCACTGCATATATCCCCCCAGCAGGTCAGCCAGTGCGGCGCCGATGCCCCCAGCCCATGCGCCTTTTTTACCTCCCAAAAGCAATACACTGATGAGAATCATACAGTCCCCCAGATGGCTGTAACCGTTTGGCCCCGGTATTTTCAGCACATAAATAGCCACAAATACCAATGCCGCCATGACGGCGGTTTTTGTCAGTTCTTTCGTTCGCAAAATATCCCGTCCCTTCTTGTATGTGTTTCTGTGCAAGAGGATACCAGAAACTGGAAGAAGAAACCATAGAATGGCGAGGCACAATGGAAAATGTATGGATACAATGTGATATAAATGTATGGGTACAATCAAAGACAACAAAAAAAGCCGAAAATCTTTTTCAGATTCTCGGCTTTGCATTTTCGGTTTAGGCTTCTTCTGTATCTTCTTCCACGGGGGCGGGGAAATTCTGTTCCTTGGCTTTGAAGCCGCCACCTTCCGCTTCGGTGTTTTTCACCAGAGAAGTGAGGATGGTCCCATAAAGATGGCTCACGTTTTTCCGCCAGTTCCGGCAGATGGCCAGCGCCTGCTGTTTGGAAACAACGGAAACGCTAATTTCCATAAGGACGTTGCCGTCATCGTCGTTCAGTCCGCATTTTACCAGAAAATCATCGTTGATTTCCGGGAAATAATTGGCGGTAACGGCGTATTCTGCACGAATGCGCTTGCTGTTTTCCTGCACATAAGTATTGATTTCGTTTTTGGCGTGTTCGGAAATGTGGTTCAGAAAGTAATTGACGATTTCGTCGCCTTCGTCAGTGAGGGTATAGCGTGTGTTGTTCTGCTCCCATGATTTTTCCAGCCAGCCGGCGTCCACCAGTTCTGTCAGGTACTGCTGGATGGAAAAATAGTCCATATAATTTTTTTCCAGCAAAAACTGGCAAATCTCACTGTTTGACAAAGCAATGCCCATTTTCTGCAAAAGATGCAGGATAATCAGCTTATGCTCCGCTAACTGCCGAATGGATTCTTCGGACATGGAACCCCCTCCTTTCTGTATTGCTAACCCTAATCATAACATATTTTTGTGAAAAGAAAAACATAAAATACGAAAAAAATCGAAAAAACAGCGGTTTTTGCTTATTTTTCCCCAAAGTCCATACCCTGACGGATGTTTCGCTGCCGTAGGGTCTTGTGGATGGTGTTGAGAACATGGCGCTTATTCAGGCTCCACAAAGGCGCCAGCAGGATGTTTTTATCTCCGTCGCCAGTAAGTCGATGCAGGACAATATCCGGGCGCAGACGGGCGATGCAGGCGCAGAGCAGGTCGATATACTCCTCCAGTGTCAAGGGTGTATACTGTCCGCTGCGATACAGTTGCGCTAAGTCCGTATGTTCTAAAACATGAAGTAATTGCAGCTTCACCCCTTCAATGGGCAGGCTATTGATGTAATCCATGGTTTTCAGCAAATCTTCTTCTGTTTCTCCCGGCAATCCCACAATGACATGAGCCACCACAGAAATATCATGGGCGGCAAGGCGTTTCACAGCGTCGGTGAAAACGGCGTTGTCATATCCCCGCCGGATGAAATGGGCGGATGTTTCTTTTGCCGTTTGCAGTCCTAATTCCACCCAAAGTTTTGTTTTGCCGTTCAGTTCCGCCAGCAGTTCCACCACACCTTCTTCCAGACAGTCCGGGCGTGTGGCAATGGAAAGCCCCACAATGTCCGGCTGGGACAGGGCTTCTTCGTATTTCTGCCGCAGGGTATTCACAGGGGCGTATGTATTGGTGAAGGCCTGAAAATAGGCGATGTACCGGGGATGCTCCCATTTGGCGGAAGTCTGGGATTTCCCCTTTGCGATTTGCTCCCTGATGGAAAGGGCGGCGCTTTCGGCAAAATCACCGGAGCCGCCTGCGGAACAGAACAGACAGCCGCCGATGCCGATGGTGCCGTCACGGTTGGGGCAGGTGAAACCGCCGTCCAGTGAGATTTTGGCAGTTTTGCCGCCGAACAGGTTTCGGTAATAGGTATTTAGGTCACGATAAGGTTTTTCGTCCATAACAAAACCGCCTTTCTTTTGGTTTGTCAAATTGTTTCTGCCGCAGGTTTTCGCATACATCTAGGATATGCTGCCAAAGTACATCGTCTTTGCCTGCCGCCAGCAGCAGAAAGAGAAAATCCGTTTTGGTGCTTTCCAGAAAATCCTCCGCTTCTGCGGGACTTTTTGCCAGCAGGAATTTTTCCAGACTGTCTGTGGTCAGCGCCATGGGGATGCAGCTTTCCATTTGGGTCAGTATGCCGCCGATGGTATCATTGCCGCAGGGCAGGGCGGAAAGGTGCTGATACAAGGCGTGGCTGTTGAGAAAATACAGATTGCCTGCCTGCCAGTTCGTCAGACTTTGCCGCAGCAGAGAGAAACAGCCGCAAAGAGTTTTGCGGCTTATGATTTCATGGGTTTCCATTGCCAATATCCTCCGAAAAAATTTTGTATTTCTTCCGTAGGATATGTGGTTTTGAAAGATTTATATTGTCAGTTTTTTACGCTTCTTCTACCAGTTTTTTCAATTCGGAAAGCAGCATGGCGTTGTCCTCGGGACGGAGGATGCAGAAACGCAGGAAGCTTTCATCCAGAAACGCGAAGCTGGAAGCGTCACGGATGAGCATTTTTTCACGATCAGTTTTTCAAAAAGCTCAGCGGCAGTGATTTTGTCTGTCAGCAGCTTCAGCAGAATGAAGTTGGCAGAGGAAGGATATGCCTTGATGTTCTTCCATGTGGAAAGTTCCTCCAATGCTTTTTTCCGTTCGTCAGAATGAGTTTCTTTGTGGTATCATGGAATTCTTTATCTGTGAAAAGGCGTTCGCCGGCAAAAGCAGCCAGAGAGTTCACGCTCCAAGGGTCTTGGTTGGTCTGGAGGCGGTTACGGAAAGCTTCGTTGGAAGATACGCCATAGCCCAGACGGATACCGGGTGCCGCAAAGAATTTAGATGTACCACGAATAACAAACAGGTTGTCAAATTCCGCAGCCAGAGGAATGGCGCAGATTTCATCCAGATTATCGGCAAATTCCAGATAGGTTTCGTCAATCATCACGGAAGCCCCTGTTTCTTTGCAGTGGGTCAGGATGGTGCGCAGCTGGGATACGGTCAAAGCGGAGCCTGTGGGGTTGTTGGGGTTGCAGGCAACGAACATGCCGATTTCCGGTGTCAATGCCGCCAGCAGGGCATCCAAATCAATGACAAAGTCCTCCTCTGCTTTCAGAGGGAAATAATCGAATGTACCGCCGGTGAGGGAAACTTCCCGTTCGTATTCGCTATAAGCAGGGCCCATGATAAGGCTTTTTTTCGCGTTGACAGTCTTGATGAATGTACCGATTAGCTCAGTGGAGCCGTTGCCCACCACAATATGCTCGGGATTTGCACCGGTATATGCGCCGATGGCTTCCCGCAGAGCGGTGTAATGTTTGTCTGGATAAGTGGAAATGATGTCCAGATTCTGGGCAAGTGCTGTTTTCACAGATTCGGGAAAGCCCAGAGGGTTGATGTTGCCGCTGAAATCCAGAATTTCTGCTTTGGGGATGCCGTATTTTCTTTCGATGGCGTCCAAATCGCCGCCATGCTGATGCATCAGAGGTTTTGTTTCCATGATTTATCTAAAGTCCCTTCTTTATATGGTAATGCTTGTTTAATAAATTTCGTCGATCTGTTCCATTTCGGTGATCTTTTCGCTTTGTCTGCGGATGCGTGGATACATAAGGTAAGGATTGCTTGCCTTTTTCTCCAGTACCTCAATGGTCAGGGCGCCGGCTTTGCCGGAAGGCGGTGTCAGTGTCCATACATCGCCGATATGTAAGGGCAGATCACCCAGTGTCAGGCCGTCTGTTTTGTTGATGGCGCGCTTAGAAGCGGCAGGCGCGTATTCCATAGGGAAGCCGTTGTCATCGGGGATGGACAGAACGTATTCCCGTGTGTCCTCCATGGCAAAAGCGGCGAAGATGTCACAGCAGAAATCATGGAGCAGATTTTCTGTGGACAGTTCCGCTTCTTTCCAGAGGTTTTCGTCCTTCTGCAATGTGGCACGGAGAGAGACCACATCTGTCACCAGTTCAAAACGCAGCATTTCTTCGTAATACCGCAGTTCCAGTTCTGGTGTGATGGCTTCCATAATGCGCTCAAAGGAAATATTTTTGGGCATTTTCTGTTTGTTGACAGAAAGTTTTTCTTTTGCCGTCAGTTCCATTCCGATGGCGGTCAGACTGCAATAAGAGGGCGGTGTGAACAGTTCCGCACCGGGGTTGTGGTGCATGAGGAACAGTGCCGCCAGATTATTGATGTTCTGATAAAAACGGAAGGCTGTAAAGGAAATGGGGCGCACCACATGGAAAAAGTGTCCAAAGGGTGTGAATACCCATTTGTCCATCATAATGCCCGCAAAGAGGAAGGAGGATACAATGGACTGTTCTTCTTCCGTCAGTTCATTGGGGGGCGTTTTCCAGATGCTTTCCAGATCAATGTCCACCCGTTTATAAAAGTCTACAAAGACCTGATCAATGTCAATGTGGTTTTCCAGATATTGATAGAAAAGCTGCTGCTGACCATGCCCGGTTCTAAGTCCATGGTGTATTGGAGACGTTCCGCCGCCAGTGCGCAGCCTTCCCAAAGGAGGGTATCCAGCGCTTCTATGGGTTCTTTTGCAAAGAAAGCGTCGGCTTTCTGGCTTTTGGTCACTTTATGGATATGGATGGCGGGAACTTTCTGGAAAAAGCCCATCTGCTGACACAGGCGGGTCAGATATTCCAGATAAAAGCCATCAGGCAATGTGAGTTTTTTCAGCAGTTCCTCTCTGTCCTCCGGCAGGAAAAAGCCGTTTTCGTCAACGGTGCAGTCCGGCAGGCAGGCATTCAGTATGGTCTGCATATCCCGCAGTATGGGGTGGTTTTCCAATGTGTAGGAAACGGGATGGAAGCTGTATTTTTCCATGCCAGCGGCTTTTTTGTCCACATGAAGGACGTAAGCCTTTTCCACCTTTGGATCTTCTTCGTCGCAGTGGATGATGTTGGCAGGGGTCAGTATGGTTTCTCCCGTCAGTGCTGTATAATACCATTTGGAAAAAACCATAGGCGCAATGTCCCAAAGACCGTCCATGGCTTCCGGGTCCATACGGCTGGCATACTTTTCGTATTCCGTTGTAAAAAGCTGAAGCAGATCTTCGTGCCGCAGCTGATCTGTATGATTATTCATGAAGAACTCCTTTTTCATCTGTTTCGGGTTTCTGTCCCTTGGGGCAGAAACAGCCACTTTCCATTTTAGCAGAAAAAGCGGGCATTGGGAAGGATGGTGTCGAAAAAACATGGGCAATTCTTCAAAAGGAATGGCAAAAGAGGCAAACGTTTTTGTGCAAAAGACAGAAAGTGGATTGTTTCAAAAAAACCCTCCTATTTTATTGAAACTGTGGACAGAATGTGCTATATTCCTTGTAGTAGAAACAAATGTATGTATCGGAGATACAAAAAGGGGAGAACAAATATTGAAAGAAGATAAGAATTTTTTCATCGTGGACAAAAGCGTACTGCCTGAAATTTTTCTGAAGGTTATGGAAGTCAAAAACCTGCTGGAAAGCAAGAAGGAAAAAACAGTACAGGATGCGGTGAACCGTGTCGGCATCAGCCGCAGTGCTTTTTATAAGTACCGTGACGCTGTCCATCCGCTCTACGAAAACACAAGAGGAAAAACCGTCACCATCGCAGCCAATCTGGATGATACACCGGGGCTCCTTTCCGCAGTGCTCAACAGCATTGCCACAGAAGGCGCAAATATCCTGACCATCAACCAGACCATTCCCATCAATGGTATCGCAAACGTGACCATCACCATTGAAACGAATGAAATGCAGGGTGAATTCGGCAGACTCATGACCCAGCTGGAAAACTTGCAGGGCATGCAGTCCATCAAGATCATCGGCAGAGAATAAATATAAGAGAAAGCAAATAAAATGGCAAGGAAATCGACCCGCATCGTCTGCGGATGAGGCGGGTCTTGTTTTTGACCGCAAAAATCGGCGATTCAGGGGAAAAACGAAAAAAGGAGGCTTCTGTTATGATTCATATACGGGTACCTGCAACATCTGCCAATATGGGCCCTGGCTTTGACAGCATCGGTGTAGCACTGCAGTTGTATAACCATTTGTGGGTAGAGGAAATCCCGGAAGGGGTGGAGATCGAGATCCGCAAAGAACAGCCCATTGCCATTCCCACAGACGAAAGCAACCTCATTTATCAGACCATGCGCAAGCTTTACGACGCAAAGGGTCTGAAAATGCCAGGTGTGCGTCTGATCCAGTCTGACGACATTCCTATGGTGCGCGGACTGGGCAGCAGCGCGGCTTGTATTGTTGGGGGGCTGATGGCGGCAAATGAGCTGGCAGGCGGACCTTGCACCAAGGAAGAACTGGCGGAAATGGCAGCTCAGATGGAAGGTCACCCGGATAATTCTAACCCTGCTTTTTTCGGCAGCATGGTGGTAGGGGCTCTGGGAGAAAAAAATATGAAACATGTACGTTTGGAGTTGCCCGACGACTTATTTTTGCTATAATGGTGCCGGATTTTCCCGTTTCTACGGAGCGGTCAAGAAGCGTGCTGCCAACGGCTTATTCCCGGAGCGATGTTGTATTTAACGTGTCCCGGGCGGCATTATTGGTAGCGTCTTTGATGACAGGGAAATTCGAAAACCTGGAGATGGCCATGGAGGATAAAATCCACCAGCCGTACAGAAAAGAACTGATCCCTCACATGGAGGATATATTTGCAAAAGCCAAGGAAAGCGGTGCCACGGCATGCTATTTGAGCGGCGCAGGTTCTACCTTGATGGCGATGGTAACAAAAGACAAGGCTGAAACATTCAGGAATCAAATGTCCGCCTACTTTGCAGCACTGCCCAACAACTGGCAGCTGACGCTGCTGAAGCCGGATCTGGAAGGTGCTGTAGTAGTGACTGAATCACAGGAGGAAGTAGAATAATGTTAATTGTGCAGAAATACGGCGGCAGCTCCGTCGCCAATGCAGAAAGAGTGTTCAATGTTGCCAAGCGGATTCTGGCAACACAGAAAGAAGGCAATGACGTTGTAGTTGTTCTGTCCGCACAGGGCAAGACAACAGACGGACTGATTGCCAAAGCAAAAGAAATCAATCCCAAGGCAAGCCGCAGAGAAATGGATATGCTGCTTGTGACCGGGGAACAGCAGTCCGTAGCACTGATGGCAATGGCGATCAACGCTTTGGGCGGCAGAGCCGTTTCCCTCAATGCCGTACAGGTAGGGATTGAAACCACAAATACTTACAGCAATGCACGTATTCGTAAAATTCATTCCGAACGCATTGAAAACGAACTGGAACAGGGCAACATCGTACTGGTGACAGGCTTCCAGGGCGTAAATATGCTGGGGGATATGACCACACTGGGCCGCGGCGGTTCCGATACTTCCGCAGTGGCGCTGGCAGCAGCCCTCAACGCAGATCTTTGTGAAATCTACACAGACGTAGAAGGTGTTTACACAGCAGACCCCCGCGTGGTAAAAGATGCCAGAAAGCTGGATGAAATCAGCTATGATGAAATGCTGGAATTGGCGTCTTTGGGTGCGAAAGTGCTTCACTGCCGTTCTGTGGAAGTGGCGAAGAAGTACAATGTGAAACTGGTGGTGCGCTCCAGTATGTCTGACGCGCCCGGTACAGAAGTGAAGGAGGAATGCAAGATGGAAAGAATGCTGGTAAGCGGTGTAGCTGCGGATAAAAATGTATCCCGTATTTCAGTTTTAGGTGTAAAAGACGAGCCCGGTAAGGCTTTTGAAATATTCGATCTGATGGCAAGAGAAAAGGTAAGTGTAGATATTATTCTGCAGTCTAACGGACATGACGGCAGACAGGATATTTCCTTCACCATTGGTCAGGAAGATCTGGACATTGCCCTGAAGGCTCTGGAAGAAAACAAAGAAAGACTGACAGCACAGGAAATCGCTCACGACGAAAACGTTGCAAAACTGTCCATCGTTGGCGCAGGTATGGCAACAAACCCCGGTGTTGCAGCCATGTTCTTTGAAGCAATGTATGATGCAGGCGTAAACATCGAAATGATCTCTACATCCGAAATCAAGATCACACTGCTGATCCCCAGAAAGGATATTGACGAAGCGATGATCGCTGTACACGATAAATTCAAAATCGCATCTGTAAATATGAGAAAAGACTGATTTTTTATAAAACCAGAATAAAAAACGGAATGTTTCGATGAAGCATTCCTGATGAGATCAGCTGGAATCTGAGGATTCCAGCTGTTTTTTGTGTCATGGTCTTGTCGTACATAACAGACGACAAATGGCGGAAAGTGTTTTGCAAAGGAAGGGGCCGCATTTGCGTTTTTTGGTGGAAAAAGCATTGTTTTGGCGTTTTTTTGGGTAGTATCTGCCAGAAGATTTTTTGGTTTTTTGTATAACATGCCGCTTGTTTCTTTGTCTAAGTTCATGTACAATAGGTACAAGACTTGTATACAGTATAGAAAAAACGAGGGAACGACGTGGAAGAAATCAGATTAAAAGCACGGGCAAAAATCAACTTAACACTGGATGTAACAGGCAAGCGGGACAACGGCTATCACGAATTGCAGATGATTATGCAGACCGTAGGGCTCTATGACGAAATCGTTCTGCGGAAAATTCCGGAGAATGAAATCCGTCTGGAATCCAATGTGAGCTGGCTGCCTGCGGATAACCGCAATCTGGCTTGGCGTGCGGCAGAACTCATGCGCAGCACCTACGACATCAAGGAAGGCGTTTTGATTCAGATTGACAAACGGATTCCTGTGGCGGCAGGACTGGCTGGCGGCAGCGCAGACTGCGCGGCAGTGCTGGTGGGCATGAATAAGCTGTTTTCACTGAAATTGCCCGCAAAAAAGCTGGAAGAACTGGCTTTGACCATGGGAACGGATATCCCTTACTGTGTGCGCCGGGGAACGGTGCTGGCAGAAGGCGTGGGTGAAGTGCTGACCAATATCGAGCCACCCTGTCCATTCTGCTATGTGGTACTGGCAAAACTGCCTGTAAGCGTATCCACAGCGAAGGTCTACCAGAGCCTGAAATGGGATCAGGTAGAACACCACCCTGATACCAAAGGTATGTTGGCGGCTATGGCAAAAGGCGATGTGCCTGCCATGGGACGGCTTTTGGGAAATGTGCTGGAAACAGTCACCATTCCCATGTATCCGAAAATCGCTGATATCAAGGAAAGTATGTTGGAAAACGGAGCGGAAGGCGCCCTCATGAGCGGCAGCGGCCCCACCGTTTTCGGTTTGTTTACCAAACAGGAAAGGGCGAAGGAAGCGGCGAAGATCCTGCGGAAGCAGTTCGCCATGAGAGATGTATTTGTGACACAGATTTACCATGTGCCCCATGGCAAGAAGGAAAGGAGAACGACTGATGGCAGACACAAGATTTAATATCAATTCTAACGAATATCTTCCCCTGCGGGATGTTGTATTCAATACACTGAGAGACGCGATTTTGACAGGCAAACTGGTTCCCGGTGAAAGACTGATGGAAAACCAGCTGGCGGAAAAACTGGGCGTAAGCCGTACACCCGTCAGAGAAGCGCTGCGTATGCTGGAACTGGAAAACCTGGTAGAACTGGTGCCCAGAAAAGGCGCGCAGGTTCTGGATATGAGCGAAAAAGACATCATCAACATTCTGGAAGTCAGAGGTGTTCTGGAAGGTCTGGCAACTGGTCTGGCTTGTAAAAAAATGAGCGCAGAAGGCCTGGCAGAACTGAAAGGTCTGGAAGAACGCTTTGAAAAAGCCATTGCAGACAAAGCACTGGAAGAAATCGCCGAAATCGACGAACAGTTCCACAATGTGATCTTTGCTTCCACAGACAATGACAAACTGATTCAGATTTTCAATAACCTGCAGATTCAGCTGTACCGTTATCGTATGGCACACCTGAAACTGGATTCTTCTATCCCTGCTATCGTGGCACATCACAAAGGCATTATCCGTGCCATCGAAAACCACGATGTGGAAGAAGGTACAACTATGGCACAGGGCCATGTAAAATATCACACAGAATTCATTCTGCGTGCTGTTCGCAACAAAGAAACAAAGTAAGAAAATACAAAAGACCAGACAAAAGCAACTTCCCCTTAAGAAAACATTGATTTTTCTTTTCCTTGATTTCTTAAGGGGAATTGTGACGGCTGTCTTCATAAGAAAACATAACAAATACAATCTGAACAAAATCATAAAGCCAAAATCCTTTGTAATCATACGGATTTTGGCTTTATTTGTTTTCTTATGAAGATGCCCCTAATGTCTGGTCTTTTTTTTCTGCAAAAAAAATCAGGTTTCTTCCGGCAAAGAGTAGGTTTTGTCCAAAAGAGGAAGAAACTTTTCGCGATTTTCCCAAAGATCGATTTCGGTATAAGATTTGAGAAGCAAGATACGGGAACCCTTTTGGATGACAAGATAGTTTTGAAAGTCTTTTGCTCGGTACTCCAGTTTGGTACCATCGGCGAGAGTTTGTGTTTCCGTTTTGTTCAGGTTGTTGCCGGCTTCTGTCATCAGATAAGTTTTGCCGAGGCTTTCGGACAGAAATTCTGATTGACATTGGAAATACTGGGTATCCAAATAAAAATCGTCACTGATTTGAAAAATTTCATACTGTACAGGAGCCAGAAATGAGGTGTAGTAGGAAAAATAGCTGCTATCCGATAGATTTTTATGGCTTCCAAAAGCGGCAGGGGAGAGCGTAGGGAGCTCTGTGCTGTTCTGCGCAGACAAGGGAATGCGTTCGTTCCAGTTTTGTATCCAAAAAGGAGACAGAAGGAACAGAAAGAGGAAAACTTCTGCGGTGATGCGGCAACATGTCCGAAGGAGTAGTTTTCTTTTTACTTTGTGGAAATCCTCTGTTTCGGTCACGTCTGTTTCCTCAAAGATCTGCTTTTTCAGTTTTTGCAGCTGTCGAATTTCCTTCGTTGTATCAAGAAAATAAAAAAACAGAAGCAGGACAAAAGCTGAGATCAAAGCGGAATGGTGCAGCCAGTAAAGCCAGTTGCCGGCGGAAATATGTAAAAGCAGCCATAGGGGGAAAAGGCAGAACACAAGGAGCGCCCTCCGCAGACATTTTTTCTGAAGCTTCCCAAGGGTCTCCAATTGCAGTTCCGCATCTGTGTGCAGTTCCGGCAGAGAAAAATCATCGGTGCCATAGACCACTAGATGTTCCGAACGGTTGTCAATGTATTTCCAGCCAAATTCTTCGTAAAGCTGTTGTCGTTCCCGACTGGGGTCCCAGCAGCGGTCTGGGTCTGCGTCTACTCGATAGCGCATGGGCTTTGGTGTGCCTTTCTCAAACTTGGCAAAGGCGCGGCGGCAGGAAACCAGAAATAGCCCTTCTTCTTGCGCCAGTTCTTCCAGCCAAGCTTCAAAAGTCTTGATTTCATAAGGGGCACAGGGAATCAAGCGACGAATATATGCCATGTTATGCCCTCCTTTCTTATAAAGGTGTGTATGATTGTGTAAAGAGTTTCGCAAAATCCTCCACATGGTCTTTTAGGGAAGCATCACCAGCGTAATGGACTATCAGCACCCGGTTGTCCTGCCGCAGAAGAAGAAGCTGCGCATTGCCAAGGAGATCGCCATAATAGGCTTCCGAAAAACCAGACAGGGAAAGGGGTTCTTTTTCCATTTTATAGCCCGATATGCCGGGGGTATCTGCATAGAGATTTGCAAAATCCATGCCGACGATTTTTGCTAGAAAAGAATTTGCCATTTCCCCGTAATAAGAAGTCATGGATGTGGCAACGGCTGGCATGTTGGGGTCTGTGTGATAAGCCGTCTGACTGATTTGGAATGTGGCAGGTGCGAGAACATTCGAGCGGCTGCGTACATAATTGGAATCGCTGTTCTTGCCACCAATGGTAATAGGGTCGTAAGGGGTCTGCACCCAGTCGGGAGAAATGCCCATTTCCGCCAAAGGTACATAGGGCAGGGGTTCTTCCACAGCCGTCAATGCTTGAGTGATTTGGTCGTTTTCATCCCATTCCACCAGTTTATCACTGAAAGGCAGCAGGAACAAAACCAACAACACAAGTATAATGGTCTGCAAAGAAAAGATGTGCAGGTATCCTTTGCGGTGACTGAGGGGTTTTCCCTGAGAAAGATTTCTGTAAATTTTCCAAAGCCGCAGCACAGACCAGAGAATCAAAACAGCAAAGGCCAACAGCGTCACCAGAGCAAAAGCAGAAAAACGTGGACACTCCAATAAAAACGCTGGATGATACAGGGGGATTCCCAGAAAGATTGCCAGCAAAGCAAGGGAAGCCAATCCAAATACGCTGAAATTTCGGCACATCCGTTTGTAGCCTTTTGCCTGTACCAGCGGGTCACAGTGGATTTCCGGTGTATCGGGATTTTCCGCAACGAATATGAAGAAGAAATGGGAAAACGTCGTGAGATATTTCCAGCCGAAATCTTCATAGAATTGTACCATTTCCGCAGAAGGTGTCCGTACAGTATCGGGAACGGGTTCCAGCCGATAGCGAACAGGGGCAGGAGTGCCTTTTTCAAACTGACAGAAAGACAGGAAATAGCCTACTTTTTTCAGGAACCAACCTTTTTTCGCCATGTCCTCCAGAAAGGTTTCCATGGCATCAGGAAAGGAAACTGGCAGGAAAGTTGGTAAAAACAAATGATGTTTCATAGAAAGCTCCTCCTTTTGTTTACAACTCTGTGTGCGCCTCCTCCTCCGCATCCAGCAGACAGCGGCGGAGCCGTTCCACTTCCTCGGCGTAGATGCGCCGTCCCCGATGGGTGATACGGTAGGTACGTTTTCGTCCCTGGATTTCCGTTTCCTCCAAAAGACCTTCTGACTGGAATTTCGCCAGTATGGTGTACAGGGTGCCGGGGCCCATCTGGATACGGCCTTTTGTTTTCCGGTCGATGAAAGCGGCAACGTCAGTGCCGCACATATCTGTTTTCAAAAATGCCATCAGGACATAAAACATGGTTTCTGTTAAGATTTCCAGTGATTTTTTTGCCAAAGCCATCACTTCCTTTGTAAAGCATCTGTATATCGTGTGTCGATATCGTCTATCGATATTATAACATGACGGACATTTGAACGTCAATGAAGAACAGGGAGAAGAAATATTGATTTTGGGAAGTGATTTTCTGTTTTTTTCGTACTATAAGAGAAGGCAGTTTCAGAAAGGAGGGTGTGGATTGCAGGAGAAGAATATCATGGATGCCATCAAGTCTGGAGATGAACAGGAAATGCAGAAGATCATCTGCCGTTATAGTCGGCTGTTGTGGTCTATTGTGGGAGCGGTGCTCAGTCAGGTGGGGACTACTGAGGATATGGAGGAATGTGTGGCGGATGTATTCATTGATTTATGGGAACATCCCCAGAAATATGATGAAAGCCGGGGCAATCTGAAAGCATGGCTGTCTGTCATTGCCAGAAACAAAGCCATTGACCGCTATCGCCAAAAACAAAGATACAGACCATTCCTTTGGAGGAAACGGTTTTGGCGCAAGAAATGGGTGTGGAGCCGGAAATGGAAAAAAGAGAGGGGCTTCGGGCAGCTTTGGAAGGGTTGACGGAAGAAGAGAGGGAAATCCTGCTGCGGCGGTATGTTTACCAGCAAAAGCCCAAGGAAATGGCGGTGGCATTGGCGTTGTCTGTCAAACAGATAGAAAATCGGCTTTACCGTATTAAGGCAAAAATGCGGAAGCGAATGGAACAGGAGGGATGAGGATGCAGAAATTCCAGCAGGAAAATCTGGAACATATTCAGGGGATATTTTCTCAAAAACGGGGGTACATTTTCCAGAGCAGAAAAAGCGGCAGATGGGCTTGCGGAAAGCTGTGATCTTGGCAGCGGCGCTTCTCTGTTTTTGATGGTGACAGGCTTTGCTGTGGCAAAATTTTCTTCTTTAAAGGGAGATGAAGCGCGGCTGCGAGGAACATATGAAGGGAAGGGCATTGTTTCTGTGTGGGTGGAAAATGAGTCGGATCGGAACATTTCTTTCCAGCCAGATCTGCGGCTCATGCGGTATAAAACGGGCATGGAAATTCCTCGAAAAGGCGACGGACAGGTTACATTTCAGTATACAGACATTGCCGCTTATTCCCAGGGTACCATGACCATAGATTTGTCAGATGCTTATGATCTGTCGCAGTTGGAGGAGCCGCTGGAAAATGACTGGTATGAATTGATATTGACCAATAACGGTTTTGTGTTCGGTCAGGATTGGAAATGCAGTATAGATTTTTCGGGTATGTCTGTTGCGGCAGAAGTCATGGAATATCCGAAACCGGAAGCAGATTTGCAAGGAGAGGAAGTAGAAGAAAGTCTGGCATTTTATTTCCAGAAGTCTGCCCAGGAAAAATACCAGCAGACGGCATTGGAGGAAGCCTACCAGCAAGCTTATGAAAATCTGCCGGAATTCCAAAAAGGACAAGTTGTATCATCAGTATCACCAGTGTTGCCAGGAAACCGTATTCAGACAGAAATATGTTTGACGGTGCAAGACCTGCCCAAAGGTGTGATATGGGATGAAACGATCCCTTCTGAAAAACAGTATGAACTGATGGGGCTGAATTGGAGCACTTATGATAGTTTTGGCAGACTTATTGGCGCGAAAGGAGAATATGCCATGGTGCTGTCTGTGCTGGTACCCTTGAAGGACTATGTGGACGGCACCAGGGAATTGCCGTTGTTTTATGTCATGGTTTACGACAGGGAAGAAACCCAAAAAGATGATGCCTGTGCCTTTATTCATGGTCAGACGGTGTTATTTGAAGATTTGGAAGAGAGAAAAGTATTCGAGGACGAAAAATATGTGGCTTATGATGTCAGCGGTTATGTCTATGGAGATTGGAAAGGTTATTTGCAGGCATATTTCCGGCAGAATCCCGATGTTATCCAAAATGAGCAGACACAGCGACGGATACAGAACTTCTATACATATTATGAAGAATACTTGTCAGAATCTGTGCTGTATTTACAGGACACGCAGAAAATGCGAAAATAAAAAAGCAGGAAGGTACAAAATTTTGCTTTGTACCTTCCTGTTATGTTTGGATGCTGTATGAAAAAGTTTATGCTTCTTCCTCTGCCTTTTTGCAGGCAGCGCATTTTCCGTAAAGAATCAACTGTTCACATGTCACTTCAAAATCCAGTGGCTTGGAAAGCTTTTTGTGGAGGTCTGTCAATTCTTCGTTGTATAAGTCTGAAACGCAGCCGCAAACGGTGCAGACCGTATGGGGATGGCAGTGAACCTGCGCATCATAGCGGGCGCTTCCTTCCCCCACATTTAATTCCTGTACCAGTCTAAGGTGCTTGAAAAAGTCCAGAGTTTTATATACAGTAGCCAAGCTCATGGTAGGATTGGTGGCTTCCAATGTGCGGTAAATGGTTTCCGCATTGGGATGTTCTGTCGAATGCAGCAGCATATTATAGACAGCGATTCTCTGGGGTGTTACCTTGAGCCCTTTTTCTCGCAGCACTTGTGCTGTTTCTTTCATAGGCAACCCTCCTAACTAATAATTATTCTTATATAATAATAAAGGATAAAAAGGAATACGTCAAGTACCAGAAAGTGGAAATATTGAAAAAACTTCAATTTTATGCTAAAATGAGAGGCAAAATCGACAGAAAAGAGGGCAAAACGTGCATATTGTGTTATTAGAACCGGAAATTCCTCAGAACGCAGGCAACATCGCCAGAACATGTGCCGTGACCAATACGGTACTGCATCTGATTAAGCCTCTGGGATTTTCCGTAGAGGATAAATATTTGAAACGGGCTGGGCTGGATTACTGGAAGCTGTTGGACATTCGGTATTATGAGAATTTTCAGGACTTTCTGGATAAAAACCCTAATGCGAAAATCTGGATGGCAACCACAAAGGCGAAACATGTTTATACAGATGTGTCTTTTGGGGAAAATGACTATCTGATGTTTGGAAAGGAAAGTGCAGGCATCCCTGAGGAAATCCTGCTGCAATATCCGGATACCGCCATCCGTATTCCCATGCTGGAAGCGGCAAGAAGCCTGAATCTGTCCAATTCCGTAGCCATCATCATTTATGAGGCTCTGCGTCAGCAGGGATTTCCCGGCATGCTCCAGGAAGGGGAGCTGCACCGTCATACATGGGCAGAAGCCAAACCAAAAGAATAATTTTCAGAAGAAAAAAAGAGAACGAAATCTTAGGGGCATCTTCATAAGAAAACAAAGAAAGCTAAAATCCTTATCATAACAAAGGATTTTAGCTTTCTTATTTTTTATTAAGATTTTTTGTTATGTTTTCTTATGAAGACAGCCGTCGCAATTCCCCTTAAGAAATCAAGGAAAAGAAAAAACAATGTTTGCTTAAGGGGAAGTTGCTTTGTGCATTTCGTTCTTTTTTTGCGGCGTTTCTATAAAAGAAAAACAGAGAGAAACTTGCGTTTCTCTCTGTTTGTTTTTTGTGTAGGCAATGCCATAATCAAATGGCTGATTTTGCAGCTGAATTATTTGTTGCCAGCTGCTTTGTAAGCTTCGATACCTTTGCCCAGCAGTTCGATACCTCTAGCCATATCGTCTGCGTTCAGGATGTAAGCGATACGCAGTTCGTTTTTGCCCAGACCGGGTGTAGCGTAGAAGCCTTCAGCGGGAGCATACATAACTGTTTCGTTGTTTTCTCTGAATTCTTTCAGCAGGAACAGCAGCAGATCTTCTGTGTTTTCAACGGGCAGTTTGCATGTGATGTAGAAAGCACCGCCGGGTTTTTCGCAAACAACGCCGGGGATTTTCTTCAGAGCTTCAAATGTAACGTCTCTTCTGTGTTCATATTCAGCTCTTACGCTGTTGAAGAAGTCAGCAGGCAGTTTGTACATTGCAGTAGCGCCAACCATGTCCAGTGTAGGTACGCACAGACGACCCATAGCAATCTTGAATACCTGAGCCATGTATTCTTTGTTTTTACATACCATGCAACCGATACGAGCGCCGCAAGCGGAGAATCTCTTGGAAACGGAGTCAATGATGATAACTCTGTCTTCGATGTCAGGGATCTGACCGAAGGATGTCATTTCTCTGCCGTCATAAGCGAATTCTCTGTAAACTTCGTCAGCCAGGATCCACAGATCATGTTCTTTTGCGAAGTCAGCGATAACTCTCATGTCTTCTCTGGACAGGATGCAGCCTGTGGGGTTACCAGGGTTAACGATGGAGATCATTTTTGTTTTGTCTGTTACAACAGCTTCCAGTCTTTCTCTGATAGCATATTTGTAACCTTCTTCAGCGTATGTTGTAACGGGTTTTACAACACCGTCAGCAGCCTGAATGAATGTCAGGTAGTTTGTGTAGTAAGGTTCAGCAACGATAACTTCATCGCCGGGGTTGATGATGGACAGGAAAGCCAGTGTCAGTGCTTCGGAACCGCCGCTTGTGATCAGAACGTCGTTTCTTTCCAGATTCATATCGAATCTCTTGAAGTATTCAACGATAGCGTCCTGCAGTTCAGGCAGACCCCAGGAACCAGCGTAAGCCAGTACTTTCTGGTCAAAGCCTTTTACTGCTTCCCAGAATACGGAAGGTGTTTCGATATCGGGCTGACCGATGTTCAGGTGGTAAATTTTTACGCCTTCTGCTTTTGCAGCGTCAGCCAGAGGGTTGAATTTTCTAATAGGGGAGTTCTGCATTGCCTGCACTCTGTCGGAAATTCTCATGTCTTTCACTTCTCCTTTTTATTGATATTTTTTACAATAAATCATTTCTTTGCCTGTGAGAAAGCGAATTCCTTTCAGTGAATGAACAAAAGTTCATCATCTGTCCATTTTCACGATAGAAAGGACTTGGTTTCGCTTCTGCTTGCAATAATAGTATATCACTTTTGGCAGGAAAAGCAAGTAGCACTGTGAAAATTTCTACAAAGTGGGGTAAATTTGTGTATTATTTCGTATACTTTTGGCAAGAAAACGATATGGGAGACGGTTTTTATTAAGTTTACACCATAAGTAATGAAAAGGAGTTCATCAAATATGGAAATATTGTTGAGGAAAGAAAAGCTGTTTTACTGTTGATTTTTTCTGAATACGGCAACATGGCAGGAAGTACATTTTTGAATGCAAAACCATAAAAAGTGAGGGAAAAATCAGCAGGAACAGGAAGAAACAGGACTTTTTCCGCATTTTCTCCAAGTGGAGCGCCTTGGGAAAGCCGAAAAGATCGTATATTTTTTATCAAATAAAAAGTACGAAAAAACGAACAATCAATATTTTGTGTGCAAAAAAACGGGAAAACATCAAAGTTTAGAGGCAACTGTGGGGGAGTGTTCCAAAGAGATAAAAAAGGGGAATTTCTGAAAAGAACGGGAAGGAAGGCAAAGAAAAACAGAACAGACGAAAGAATGGAAAGCATCTCTTGTCTGTTCTGTTGCCAGGGGATGAAATTGTTATCTTTTTTGCAATGTTAATTTTCTGCTGTTATTTCTTCGGGAGCGGGTTGGGGCTGCGCTTCCGGCAGTGACGCTCGTGCGAAACGCACCTGCGCCTTGAACAGATCGCCGTCGATGGAAAGGGAGAACTTCCCTTTCTGCAGATCCACCAGGGAACGGGCGATGTTCAGTCCCAGACCGCTGCCTTCTGTGGAACGGGAGCTGTCACCGCGGACAAAACGTTCCATCAGTTCGTCCGGGTCGATGTTCAGCTGATCCCGAGAGATGTTCTTAACGGTAACAAATACCTGATCCGCATTTTGTTTTACCTGTATATAAACGCGGGTATTGGGCTGGGAATATTTGCAGGCATTGCTCAGCAGATTGCTCATGACACGCCACATGAGATTGCCGTCCACCAGACCATAAACGATTTCGTTTTCCGGTGCGCTGATGATGGCTTCCAGTTGGGATGCCGCCAGTTTTTCTTCGTATTCCCCCACAGCCTGCTGTACCAGTTCCACAATGTCTGTGCAGGCCAGAGAACAGTGGATGTTGCCAGTGGATGCTTTGGAGGCTTCCACAAGGTCTTCCGTCAGTTTTTTCAGACGGCGGGACTGACGATCCAGCACTTCCACATAAGCGGAAGCCTGCCCGGTCAGTTCTTCTTTTTTCAGCAGATCCACATAGTTGATGATGGAGGTCAGTGGTGTTTTGATGTCGTGGGATACGTTGGTAATGAGCTCTGTCCGCAGACGTTCACTTTTCATTTTCTGATTCAAAGCAATAGCAATGCCTTCAGAAATATTGTTCAAATCTTCCCCATGCTGGCGGAAGGAACGGAACATGCGGCGTGTATCTACTTTATATTCCAGATTGCCGGCGGAAAGCTGTTTGCTGGCTCGGCTCAGTTTCTGCCACTGCGCCGCAATGGAACAGAACACAATGAGCAGGACAAAATTCAGGATCATCACAACGCCTGCCGCATAGGTGCTGGTAAGATAGATGGAGGATACCACCAGCCAGCCTACTGCAACCTTCCATGTGCTGGGCAAAGCGTGAATGGCATCACCAATGGTGCTGAGAATGGCTTTGCACACCTGCCAGATGAATTTTACCACATAATAGGCCAGAGCGTTCCGCCACCAGCCGCCTTTTTTCAGACGGGTGGACATGGTCATAATCAATGCCAGCAACATGGCTTCCAGTATGAAAAATCCAAAAAAGACGGACATCATACGGGAAACATCCAGATTGCCGTAATAAGCGCCGCCGGAAAGGATGCCCATGGTCAAGGATGTGATGCCAAACCATAGCAGAAGGTAAATATCCAGCGGAATGCGATCCTGTACGTTTAAGATGATTTCTTCACTTTCGCCTCGATGACCTGCGGCACAAAGCAGGTAAATGAAGGATGCCGCCAGTATGAGCAGACTCACCAGGGCAATGAGGAACAGCCAGTAACCCAATGACATGGTTAGATTATAGAGCCGATAGGTGAGCCAGTAGTTATCCGGCGCGGAGAGCGGGTCTGCCACATAGCCAACCACTGTATAGGCAACGGGATTGTCAAAATAAATATATTCGCCGTTGATATCTCGCGCGTCATTGTAATAGAAGGAATAAGATGTAGTCAGACCGATTTTTTCCGGCATTTCGCTGGTTATAATCAGATTGCCATTGTAGTCATATAGCTCAAAGGCAAAATTGGTTTTGCCGTTGGAAAAGATGCTGGCAATTTCTTCTGGTTCCGCGCCGTCTATATACCAGCGCACCACGTTATCGGAATAACTGTATGTGGTATTTTCGCACCAAGGCGTATCATAATAGGATTTTTTCTGATCGCTGAAAATGCCGCTTTCTCCGGCGAACAATATCCCGACAATGCTGAAAAAGGCGGTTATGCCTGTGATCATCACCAGAAAGATGCATGTCACTTTGATTCCCAGATTGTGGGTCACTTTTGTCATTCCTTCGCCTCCTTCTCCATTTTATAGCCTAAGCCCCAAACCACTTTCAAGTAACGGGGTTCAGAGGGGTTGATTTCGATTTTTTCACGAAGGTGACGGATATGAACGGCTACGACACTGCCGGAGCCGTAAGCGTCCTCGTTCCAGATTTGTTCATAAATCTGATTGGAGGAGAATACCCGTCCGGGGTTTTCCATGAGCAGTTTCAGGATGTTGTATTCACTGGGTGTCAGGGAAACAGGTTCTCCGTCCACGGTAACGGTCTTGGAATCATCGTCCAGATCAATGCCGCCGATGACCAGATGGGAAGCTTTTTTGGCCATACCGCCCAAAGAAGTGTAGCGGCGCAGATGGGATTTGACCCTTGCCAAAACCTCGATGGGATTGAAGGGCTTTGTGATGTAGTCGTCAGCGCCGATGTTCAGCCCAAGGATCTTGTCACTGTCCTCACTTTTCGCTGTCAGCAGAATGATGGGGATGTTGTACTGCTCCCGCAGTTTCGCTGTGGCGGAAATACCGTCCATCTGGGGCATCATGACATCCATGAGTACCAGATGGATGTCGTTATGGGCAACAACGTCCAATGCTTCTTTTCCCGTAAAAGCCGTGAAGATTTTATAATTTTCCGTAGAAAGGTAAATGGATAAAGCGGACACAATGTCCTTTTCGTCGTCACAAATCAAGATATTATACATGGTTCATACACCTCCGAAGTTCTGCTTTTATTGTATCAATATTCCCTTTAAGAAAACAGGGAAAAAATCTTTAAGATTGCTTTAAGATGAAAGGAATACGCTCCTTTGTATGCTTATTCTACCACATGACAAAGTGAAAAGGTAGGATTTTGCGCAGGGATTTTTTACAAAAAATGGAACAATGCCAAAATAGCGTAAAATCCTGATCAAATAAAAAAGCTGGAATCCTTTGTGAAGGATTCCAGCGAGAGTTCCTTTTTATCAAGCCAGTGATTATTCGTAATCTTTCGGATTCTGGTAAATGCCGTTGAGCTGAATTTCATAGTGGCAGTGGATGCCGGTGGACATGCCGGTGGAACCAGTCATGGCAATGACATCGCCTTTTTTCACGGTGTCGCCAACTTCTACCAGATTTTCGGAGTTATGGGCATACAGTGTCGTGAAACCGTTGCCGTGGTCGATTTTCACATAATAACCATAGTCATTATGGAAGGCAGCTTCTACAACAGTACCTGCCGCCGTTGCACTGATGGGCAGGATCTGGCTTCTGGTGGAAAGGTCAACGCCTTTATGGACACGGCCGTCACTGATGGAAGGATCGCCGTCAGGATTGAATTCTGTGGAAATCACATATTCTTCCAGTGGATAGCCCATGGGTACGTTGCTGTACTGCGCCAGTGTTTCTGTTACGTTTGTTGCCACATCCACGAAGGAAGCGCCTGTCAGATCCAGCATCACATTCATTTTATCCAGCTGGGCGGAAAGGGAAGTTGCTTTGTTGTAAGAAGTTGTGACAATGGTGGTGAATGTTTTTTCACCGGACTGAGATGTACTGCCGTTTTCCAGAATGGAAAGGCATGCGGTGGAAAGATCCGCTTCTGTGGAAGCAGTGTCATTGCTCTTTGCAGCGGCTTCTTCCGTACTTTCGGTAGTTGTGGTGGAAGTGGTGCTGCCGCTCATGTTGTTGATTTCTTCCGCAAGGCTCTGTTTTGTATTTTCCAGTTCAGTCATTTTGTTTTCCAGTTCTTCTGTTTTCATCTGGATTTCGTTGATGTGCTGGGTGTATTCTTCGTTTTCATTTTCCAGCATTTCGGTACGCTGGGTCAGTTTGCGGTTTTCTTTTTCCATTTCTGCCAGCTGCTGCTGAGAGTTTGTCAGACGGTTCTGTGTCTGCAAATAGGAAACACCCGCATAAGCGCCGCCGCCCAGCACGATCAGAGCCGCTACGGATGCGGCAATGAGATGGCCTTTTTTCAGGTGCAGGGTTTTGGAGCCGTTTTTATGGGACAGATGCAGTGTCAGCAGATGCTTGTCCGCCTTTGCTTCTGTCTGTGTGTTTTCTGTATTTTCTGTCAGAATGTTTTCTGTATTGTTATCTTTGGAGAAGTTTTGATTTTCTTCCATGAGATCACCTTTCTGTCTTTTCTATCCTGAATTAGTATACTAAATAATCCAAAATTTGTAAACTAAAAGTTACGCATTTTTTACGATTGTTAATAATTTTTTAATAATTTACTGTTTTTTCCAAGGAAGATGAGAATTTCCTTGGAAAAAGTCCCTTTTCTTGTAAGGAAGAAACAACTGTGGTATAATAAAGTACCGGTTTCGGGAAGGGGAATCATGATGAATCTGAATTTCAAAATGATAGAAAAATATGGCAAAGACGGTCTTTTTGCATGGAAAATGCTGCACAGAGCTTTTTCCGTGGGCAAGAGACTGTTTTTTGGCAGAAAACGGAAACAGAAACGGCAGGGAAAACAACGGCAGAAAAAGCGGCTGGTTGTTGACGTGCCTGTTTTTTTGTGTCGGTCTGTCAATAGTCCGACAATGCGAAGAACGAAACGGCTGGGGCGGACAGTGTTGGCTGTCAAAAACAGATATTTTTAATTGAAGGAGGTTCCTGAAATATGGACGAAGAAAAGAAGGATCTTTCCCTGACGGAGGATCAGGCACAGCAGATGCCCGAGGAAACAAAGGCAGCGGAAGAAGTGCAGAGCGCAGAAGAAGCGGCAGCAGAAGTACAGCAGGAAGAAACAGCCGCTGAAGAAACAGTGGAAGCAGAAACAGTGACAGAAGAAGCGGAAACAGCAGAGGAACCCGTGGCAGAGCCTGCGAAAACAGCGCCTGTGCAGACAGCGGCTCCCACAAAATCCGGCAGCAATATCGTTGGCATCATTGTGGGTCTGCTGGTATTCATCGGTGTTTTGGCACTGTGCTGGAAAATGGTGGGCCCTGTGGGCGAAGTCCATGCAGACAAAGGCATTGCCTACGCAAAGGACAACAACCTGTATATTTACGATCTGGAAAACGACACTTATGTGGCAGCGGAAGGCATTTCCGCTGGCGGTCAGTACAACCAGTACTATTCCGCATGGGGTACCACATTCAATGAAGACGGCAGCGGTCTGTATTACAGCACCAATGTGCGGACAGACGGCACATTTGACCTGTATTACAAAGGTGTAAATGCCGACAGCGAAGGGGTTCTGGTGGGTGAAGCCGTAGCGGACTATATGCCCACAAAAGACGGCGCAGCTGCTATCTTTGTAAAAACAACCGCAGACGGCGCGGCTGATCTGTATCAGTTTGTAAATGGCACTTCCACATTGGTGGAATCCAATATCCTGCCTGAAAGCGGCTCTTATGCCATCAGCAATGACGGCAGCTTTGTCATGTACCGCAAGAGCGGTGACAACGGCACAGCTCTTTACGCAAAAGGCACAGCCGAAGGCGAAGAAGCTGTATGCATTCATGAAAACGCTGCAACAGCCATGATGACCAGCGATACAGACGAAATCTATTTCGCAGGGGCGGAAGGCGAAGGCTATGCGGCATTCGTTTATGCTTACGGCACAGAACCTGTGAAGATCATGGACGAAGTGACTTATCTGGAAGTGATGCCCAACGGCAAAGACGTACTGCTCATGGGCCCCACAGAAGGTCTGGTGACATATGACTCCATCATCGAAGACGATCTGGAAGAAAGCGACGCACTGCTGACAGAAGCAGACGGCGACGCTTACCAGGCAAAACTCCAGCGTGATGCCATCCGTACAGCCATGGAAGGCGGCGAAGGCTTTGAACCTGTACTCCAGAAAGTATATATGTACAGCAATGGCAAGCTGACAGAAGTGGCTGCGGGCACCATTTCTGCTGTTTCCGTGGAAAATGACAGACCTTATGCTGTATGCTACGCAGCTGGCGATATGGAAAAAATGCCTATTTCCCAGCTGGGAAGCCTGGAAGACGCAGAACAGGGCTACTATATGACATTGATGTATACAGAACCAAAGATTTTGGTGGTTAATGCTACCGGCGGCAGCTGGCAGCTGGAAGGCAAAAACATTTCTCCTGCCAATGTATTCCTCTCTGATGACGGTACCATGGTAGGTTATTACGAAACAGACACACTGACTGGCGCAACTATGCTGAATATTGCGAAATTGGGTGCGGAACCTTCCTTCACCATGGAAAATGTGGAAGCGGCAGACTTCCTGGGTACTACCCATGATGTAGCGTACTTCAAGGATTACGAAAACGGTCTGGGCACCATGGGTGTTTGGAATGGCGGTGATCCTGTGGAAGTGGAAAGCGTTGGCGGTGTACACTTTGCTGTTGACCAGAACGCTGTATACTATATCAACAATATCGACCAGCAGAATGGCAACGGCGATCTGCATGTGATGGCAAACGGCGAAGATACACTCATCGACAGCGGCGTTTACAGCATGCAGTACAAATACAACGGTAAGCTGGCTTATCTGAAAAACTACGATTATACAGCCAATAGAGGCGATCTGTACTACTACGATGGCAAGGAGTCCAAGGAAATCGACACAGGTATCACAGCCATCTTCATGTACTAAAGAGAAACTGGGGGGCTATTATGGAAAAAATCTGGGAAACCCATAGTCCGGCGGAAACGGCGGCTCTGGGAGAAGAAATGGGCAAAAACGCCCAAAGGGGACAGATCTACTGCCTGACAGGGGATCTGGGCACCGGAAAAACGGTGTTTACCAAAGGTTTTGCGGCAGGGCTTGGGGTGACGGATCACGTCACCAGCCCTACCTTTACCATTGTCAATGAATACCATGACGGACGCCTGCCTTTTTATCATTTTGATGTGTACCGTCTTTCCTGTGAGGAAGAAATGGACGACATTGGCTACGAAGAATACTTTTTCGGCGACGGTGTCTGCCTGGTGGAATGGGCGGAACTGTTCCCCGACCTGATTCCAAAGGAAGCCATCTGGCTGACAGTGGAAAAGGATTTTGCAAAAGGCGAGGACTATCGCAGAATTACCCTGCGGCAGGAGGTGGAAGCATGAAAATACTGGCAATCGATACATCAGGACAGACTGCAAGCGCTGCCCTTATTGAAGATGAGAAACTCATTGGGGAATTTACCCAGAATGATAAACTGACACACAGCCAGACCATTCTGCCTATGGTGGCGGAAATCTGCGAAAAAACAAATACCGATCCCAAAGATGTGGATTATATTGCCTGCGCTGTTGGCCCCGGCTCTTTTACAGGGCTGCGCATCGGCGCCGCAACGGCAAAAGGTCTTTGTCTGGGACTGAACAAGCCCCTTCTTGCCGTTCCCGCTTTGGATGCTCTGGCATATCATATGTTTATGACGGGTGCTATCGTCTGCCCCATTATGGACGCTAGACGGCAGCAGGTTTATGCTTGCTTCTATGAATGGCAGGGAGAAAAAATGGTGCCTCTGACAGAATATATGGCAGAAAGCATTGATGTCATCATCGACAAAGCCCTTTCTTTTCTGCGGGATGTGATTTTCCTGGGGGATGGCGTGCCGGTGCATAAAGAAAAACTGGCGAAAAATCCGAACTTCCACTTTGCCCCTGCTCACTGTGCTTTGCAGCGTGCGGCGGCAGTGGCGGCTTACGGCAAAGTCATGGCGGAAGAAGGCAAAGCCATTTCCGGCAACGAACTGGAACTGATCTATTTGCGGAAGTCCCAGGCAGAGAGGGAAAGAGAAGAACGTCTGGAGAAGGAGGCAGCGGAACATGTTTGAAATCATCCCCATGACAGTGGAGCATATTGACGGCGTGTTGGCTGTGGAAGAAGCGACTTTTTCTATTCCCTGGACACGGAAAGACTTTGAATGGGAAATGACAGAAAATAACCTTGCCATTTATTATGTGGCAGTGGCAGACGGGAAAATCGTTGGCTATGCAGGTATGTGGCATGTCATCACCGAAGGCCATATCACCAATGTGGCGGTGCTGGAAGATTACCGGAAACAGGGCATTGGTGACGCCCTTATGGCACAGCTGGAACAGGTTGCCATGGAAAAAGAAATGATTGGCATTACCCTGGAGGTGCGTATCAGCAACGCTCCCGCCCAGCATCTGTACCATAAACATGGTTACCGTGCTGAAGGTCTGCGGAAAAATTATTACCCCGATACCCACGAGGACGCAGTCATTATGTGGAAATATACGCCTTTTTATGAAGGGCAGGAAGATTGATTTTTGAGATGCCGAAGAACCCTTTTCTTCGGCATTTTTTGCAAGGAGGCGAAAGGATATGCAACGTGAACTTTCTTATACAGAGCTGAAAAACGGCTGCTCCGCTGATGATTTCTCTTTCTGCTCCACTGCGGAGCTGGAACCACTGGAAGGCATCATTGGTCAGGACAGAGCCGTCAAAGCCTTTGATTTTGGGCTTCATGTGAAGATCAAAGGCTATAACATCTATATGTCAGGGCCCTCCGGAACAGGGAAAACCACCTATGCCAAAGCCAGCACAGAGCGTTTGGCGGCAACAGAGGATGTGCCTCTGGATTGGTGCTATGTTTATAACTTCCAGAACCCCAGAAGCCCTCTGGCACTGTCTTTTCCCGCAGGAGAAGGCAGAAAGTTCCGGGATGATATGAGTGAGCTGGTACAGCTTTTCCAGACGGAATTGCAGAAAGTATTCCGTACAGAGGACTATGAAAAGCAGAAAACAGAACTGCTCCGCGGTTTTGATGAAAAACGGGATGCTCTCATGGATCAGATGAGCAAAGAAGCGGCGGAAAATGATTTTCAGGTGAAAACCACCAATTCCGGCATTTACTTTATGCCTGTGGTGGATGGGAAACCTGTTGGCGAGGAAGAATATGACGACCTTGCGGAAGACGTGAAAGATGTCATTGAGAAAAATTCCCAGATCGTTCAGGAAAAAGCTTCTGCCATCATGCGGGACATCCGAGAACTGGATAAGGAATCCAAACGGTGCGTAGACCAGCTGGATTATAAGGTAGGTATGTTTGCTATCGGTCACCATGTGAGCGCTGTCCAGGAAAAATATGAACAGAACGAAAAAGCAGTGGCATATATCAACGCTGTGAAAGAAGATGTACTGGAAAACATCAGTCAATTTTTTGAGGATGAGGAAGATGGGGAAGAAGGTCTGGCATCTCTGCTGCCCATGCTTTCCAAAAAACAGCCGGAAGATGTGACACTGAAATATAAAGTAAACCTGATTGTGGATAACAGCGAAACCAAAGGCGCCCCTGTGGTGACTACATTCAATCCCACTTATTATAATCTGGTGGGGGAAGTGGAATACGACAGCGAATTTGGGAACCTGACCACAGACTTTATGAAAATCAAAAGCGGTCTGTTCCATAAGGCAAACGGCGGTTATCTCATCGTGCAGGCACAGGATATTTTGTCTGCGCCCCAGGCGTGGGAAGCTTTGCGCCGGGTCATCAAGACAAAAGAAATCAACATGGATGCCATTCGGGAACAATTGGGCACAGTGGTGGCACCTACACTGAAACCGGAACCCATCCCTGCCAATATCAAGATCATCATGATCGGAAGCAGTTATTACTATGAACTGCTCAGCACTTATGATGAGGAGTTTGATAAATTCTTTAAAATCAGAGCGGATTTCGATTACGAAATGCCTCGTTCACAGGAAAATATGCTGAAGATTGCCCAGTTCATCAAGGGCTTTACCATGCGGGAAAAAACCGTGGACTTTGATGTGAGCGCTGTCTGTGCTGTGGTGGAATATTCCTCTCGTGCAGCGGAACGACAGAACAAGCTGTCCACCAGATTCAACCATCTGGCGGAAATTCTGGGGGAAGCGGCAGCATGGGCAAAACTGGATGGTGCGGAAATGGTAACGGCAAAGCATGTGCAGAAAACCATTGTGGAAAAAGAAGACCGTCTGCGGCTTTATGAAGAAAAACTGGATGAAATGCTGGAAGAAAACGTCATTATGATCGACGTGGACGGCGCGGAAGTGGGACAGATCAACGGTCTGGCGGTGCTGGATATGGGCTCCTACGCCTTCGGCAATCCCAGCCGCATTACAGCCACCACTTATGTAGGGAAATCCGGTATCGTCAATATCGAAAAAGAAGCTCGTATGAGCGGTCAGACCCATGACAAAGGGGTGCAGATCATCACTGGGTATCTGGGCCAGACCTATGCCCAGAAATTCCCCCTTTCTCTGTCCTGCCGTGTCTGCTTCGAGCAGAATTACAACGGCATCGACGGGGACAGCGCCTCCAGTACAGAACTGTACTGCATCCTGTCCTCTCTGGCAGAACTGCCCATCCGTCAGGATTTGGCGGTGACAGGTTCTGTCAACCAGAAAGGGGAAATTCAGGCCATCGGCGGCGTCACATACAAAATCGAAGGATTCTTTGACCTGTGCAAAAAACGTGGACTCACAGGCAAACAGGGTGTTATCATTCCTGTTTCCAATATCCGTGATTTGGTGCTGAAGGATGAAGTAGTGGAAGCTGTGAAAGAAGGGGTATTCCATATTTATCCCATCTCTACCATTGACGAAGGTATTGCTCTCCTCATGAGCACACCTGCCGGAGAAAAAGACGAAAATGGGGAATATCCTCCTGACAGTGTCCATGGAAAAGTCATGGCAAAACTGAAAGCCTTCTGGAAATACGCCGAAGGGGAATAAGAAATTTCAAAAGAAGCTGGAATTTGCGGGCAGCCGTATTTTCGGCTTCTTTTTTCATGGGCAAAAACGACAAAAAATCTGCTTTTCATGGCGGATTCATGGGAATTTATTAAAATTCCATTGCAAATGGAACTTTTTCCTTTTCATTCCGACAAAATTTGATATACTGTTTTGTGTGATAAAAAGAAGGAAGAACAAAGGAGCGGAAAATATGTGGTACAAAGGAAAACGTCTGCTGCTGACGACACTGGCAGCAGGATTGTTATACACGACGACGGCATTTGCCGCCAATGTCCAGATGGACTTGTTTTATAATGGCGCACATCATGCTTATAACGCCAAAGAGATCGCCATTGTGATTGATGGAGAAAAATATACAGACCCCAATATGCCTGCGGTGAGCATTGACGGCAGAACCATGTTGCCTATGCGTGGCATCTGTGAGGAGCTTGGTTGTACCGTCACATGGAACGAAGCGGCAAAACAGGTCTATGCTGTCAGCGATACCCATACGGTGGTATTCCAGATCGACAGCAAAACAGGCTACAAAAATGGGGAAACTTTCACCATGGATGTGGCGCCTATGATTGTCAATGACAGAACCATGCTGCCTGTTCGTGCACTGGCAACAGCGCTGGACATTGATGTCACATGGGATGACCCCAACAGAACCGTATATATCGGGGAAGCACCCAGCACAGGCGGCAGCACTGGCTCCAATACAGGAACCAATACCGGCGGAAATACGGGAACCAATACAGGCGGCAGCACAGGCAGCAACACTGGAACCAGCACCGCTACCACAGGAAAAGTGTCTAAAGTGACTGTACCTGCATCCAAAACAGCAGCACAGAATTTTGTAATCACAACAACTGGCACATTCAACAGATGTGAAGAAGTCTATGTCAGCGACAATAAAGTAGTACTGGATTTCTACGGCGCAACAAACGGATTGTCTACAAATATTTCTGCTACCAACAGTCCTTTTGTCACTGCTATCCGTACTGCTCAGCATACAGCGGACAATGGGGAAACATATACCCGTGTGGTATTTGACCTGACAGGCAAAATGGAATACAAAGTAACGCCAAACGCTGCCAAAAATCAGGTGACACTGGCATTTGAACAGGTAGAGATCAAGAGCATCACCAGCAGCCACAGCGGCAATACGGAAACTGTGACCATCAACGCCAGCGGTGCGACAGGGGCAACGGTGACCACTATGCAAGACCCTTACCGCACTGTTATTGATATGCCCGGTGTAAAGGCAGATGGTATTGATGAAATCATTAATACAGATGGTCTGGAATATGTCAGCGAAGTCAGAACAGGCTGGATGAACGGCACCACATTCCGCGTGGTAGTGGAAGCAAGTGATCTGACACAGATGACATGGAAAGAAGAAAATGGAAAACTGATTGTCACTATCCAGAAATCCACATTGGAAAACCTTTCTTATAATGACAGTGCCAATACACTGACATTGAAAAAAGTGAAGAACATCAACACTGGCAGCATCAAACATAAAGATGCTTATCTGGATGGCTATTATGAATTGACATTGCCCGGAGATTATTCTGACGTATATGGTTACGGCACTTTGAATGTGAATACCAGCCAGATTAAGTCCTTTACCATTTCCACCACCGGCGGTAATACGGTGATCCGCTTCAATCAGAACATCATCAGCGCCTATACCATCAAAGATACAGGCAGCGCTTATGAGATCACAGCAAAGAACCCTCAGCAGGTATACGACAAAGTCCTTCTGCTGGATGCCGGTCACGGCGGCAATGACCCCGGTACCAGCGGCAATGGTCTTACAGAAAAGACCATGAACCTGACCATGGCACTGAAAGTAAAATCTTATGTGGAAAACAATTCCAACATCAAGGTATATCTTACCAGAGATGATGACAGCAGACCTGCCAACGCGGATCGTGCGAAAGCAGCCAATCAGATTGCGGACTTGATGGTTTCCATCCATATGAACGCAGGTGCGGCTTCTGCCAGCGGTACAGAAACACTGTACGCCGCCCACAGCAATGACGGAAACGGCACATTGACCAGCTTACAGGCAGCACAGGCAGTACAGAGCAGACTGCCCGGAGCATTGAGTACAACAAACCGTGGCGTGAAATCCCGTCCTGACCTGTTGATCCTCAATTCTACAACAGTACCTGCTATCCTCATTGAAACATGCTTCCTGTCCAATCCCGGTGATGCTCTGAAAATTTCTCAGGCGACTTATCAGGATGCGGCAGCAAAAGCCATTGGCGATGGTATCGTTTATGCAATGAACAAATACAAATTGAGATAAAATACGAAAACAGGAAGATGTGACATCTTCCTGTTTTTTTCTGTGGGGCTGTTCAAAAGGGGAAAATCAGGCTATAATGAAAGCAAATTCCCCTTAAGAAAACCTTGATTTTCGCTTTCTTGATTTCTTAAGGGGAATTGCGACGGCTGTCTTCAGAAGAAAACATATCAAATCCATTCTTCGTAAAAATAAGAAAGCTGAAATCCTCTATATGACAAGAATCTCAGCTTTCCTTGTTTTCTTATGAAGATGCCCCCAAACAGAGATTTTTTTGGAAAATAAAGGAGGAAACAACGTGAGCAGATATGACGGCAGAGAAAACAACCAACTGCGCCCCATCCGTATCACAAAGAATTTTACAAAGTATGCGGAAGGCTCTGTTTTGATAGAATTTGGCGATACAAAAGTCATTTGTAACGCAACCGTAGAAGAAAATGTACCCCCTTTCCTGCGGGAAAGTGGCAGCGGCTGGGTAACAGCGGAATATGCTATGCTGCCTCGTGCAACAGCCAGCCGGAACAAACGTGACATCAACAAACTGAAACTGAATCCCCGTGCAACAGAAATCCAGCGTTTGATCGGTCGTGCTCTTCGTGCGGCAGTGGATCTGGAAGCTTTGGGTGAAAGAAGCATCACTGTGGACTGTGATGTGATCCAGGCAGATGGCGGCACTCGTACCGCATCCATCACAGGCGGTTTTGTTGCCCTTGCTATGGCATGCCAGAGATTGGTGGAAGAAGGCATTTTGGAAAAAACACCTCTGCGCCACTATATTTCCGCCATCAGCGTAGGTATCGTAGACGGTGAACCTATGCTGGATTTGTGTTATGTGGAAGACTCCGCCGCAGAAGTGGATATGAATATCGTTGTCAATGACGCAGGCGGTTTTGTGGAATTGCAGGGCACAGGCGAACACGGCACATTTTCTCAGGAACAGCTGCACCAGCTGCTGGCATTGGGTGAAAAAGGCAATCGTGAATTGCAGGCATTACAGAAAAAGGCGCTGGATGGTCTGGAACTGTAAATAAAGGAGGAAGCAAGAGATGGAAACCATTATTTTTGCAACAAAAAACAAAGGGAAAATTCGGGAGATCAACGAAATCCTTGCGGATATGAACGTAAATGTAGTGTCTATGGAAGAAGCAGGCATCACCATCGACGTGGTGGAAGATGGCAAGACTTTTGAAGAAAATTCCATGAAAAAAGCGGTACAGGTCATGGAAATCTCCGGTAAGATCACACTGGCAGACGATTCCGGTCTGGAAATCGACTATCTGGATAAAGCACCTGGCATTTATTCCGCACGTTTCCTGGGAGAAGACACCCCTTATCCCGAAAAATTCAAAGTCATTCTGGAAAAACTCAAAGATGTGGAAGAAAAAGACAGAACTGCACGTTTTGTCAGCTGCATTGTTGCGGCTTTCCCTGACGGCAGACGTCTGGTAAGTTTGGATACCGTAGAAGGCATTATCGGCTGGGAACCCACCGGCGAAAATGGTTTCGGTTATGACCCCATTTTCTATGTGCCTGAACTGAAAAAATACATGGCAGAACTTTCTTCCGAGGAAAAGAACGCCATCAGCCACAGAGGCAAAGCCCTGCGGAAGATGAAAGAACTGCTGAAAAAGGAGCTGTAAACCATGAAGATACTGGTTTTCAGCGATACCCATAATTATCTGGACAATGCCAGAGAGGTGCTGCGGCGCATTGGCGGGCAGATGGATATGGTGCTGCATCTGGGCGACCATGATACAGACGCCATGGAACTGAAAAAGGAATTTCCATCTCTCCCGTTCCATTATGTGCTGGGGAACAACGATTACTCTTGGGATACGCCCGATAAGAAAATGGTATTCGCAGGCGGAAAAAAATTGCTCCTTGTCCATGGGCATAAACAGCGGGTGTACTGGAATTATGACAGCATTTCCTACTGGGCAGAGGAACAGGGGGCGGATGCGGTGCTCTTTGGTCATACCCATCGTCCTGTTTACGATGATAGAGGACGGGTGATGCTGTTTAATCCCGGCAGCATTTCCATGCCACGAGGCGGTACCCCTCCCACATTTGGCATTCTTACCATTGAGGAAAATGGCAGAATGGAAGGCGCTATTATGGAATATCACAGAGATATGCCTTTTTGCAGACTGAAGGGGTAAGCGACGTTTTTTTAAGATAAATCAGGAGGGGCTGTTATGAAAAGAAAAGGCGGCAAACTGTTGGCAGTTATTCTGATGGCGGCAAGCGTTTTTTCCGCATGCGGCGCGGAAGAACAGGCGCAGAAAGAAGCGTCTGATATTTCCGTAGAGGAAACTGTGGATTCCGCGGAAACAGAAACGGCTGTTTTGATGGATGAGACATTGCGGTTTCAGGGGGAAGGTACAGCAGTTTTCAGCTATGAAAGGGGATTGCTTCAGTTTTCTCTGGAAAATGACGGAAATACTCCTTTTGATTATGTGGTGAAATATCCCTGCGGATGTGAATGGATGAGCGGTACATTGCAGATGAAGGAAGCATTCGCACAGGAAGATTTAGACCCAACAAGTCATGAACACAGCCCGGAAGGAGATTTTACGCTGTATCTGAATACAGAAGATGGCTCAGAGGGCTCCTGCAAGGTACTGGTAAACGCTATGGATGCGTAAGCAGCAGATAAAATGATGGAAAAACGAAATACAGCCTTGAATGATTTTGAGGCTGTATTTCGGAAAGTACAGAAAAAAACAGTTTTTTCCTGATTTTTCAGAAAAAAGCCTTGACGGCACCCGTTTTTTATGGCATAATATCCCTTGCCGAATTATGAATGAATCAGTAGCTCAGCTGGATAGAGCAACGGCCTTCTAAGCCGTGGGTCGGGGGTTCGAATCCCTCCTGGTTCAGTATGCGGGTGTAGTTCAATGGTAGAATGTCAGCCTTCCAAGCTGAACACGTGAGTTCGATTCTCATCACCCGCTTCGGTATGAATCAGTAGCTCAGCTGGATAGAGCAACGGCCTTCTAAGCCGTGGGTCGGGGGTTCGAATCCCTCCTGGTTCACTGAAAAGAGCAAAAGCTATGCTTTTGCTCTTTTTTGATTCTTGACAGACAGAAACAGAATCGGTACAATAATATCGTTATGCGGATATGGCGGAATTGGCAGACGCACTGGATTTAGGTTCCAGCGGGCAACCGTGCAGGTTCAAGTCCTGTTATCCGCAGAGAAAAAGGCGGCGTGAAATCATGCCGTCTTTTTAATTTTTTATTGACAAAATAGTAAGGTGCAGGTACAATCGTGTCATATGAGGGGTTTTTTCCGCCACCGGGTGGAAAAACAAGAATACCCGTATCCATTCCGGTAGGTCGCAGCAGGAATGGGTAGGGGTATTTTTTACGTTTAGGAGGAAAATGACCATGTTAGGAAAACAATATCTGAAATATGTATCCAGCAATATACTGGGGATGATGGGGCTTTCTTTTTATATTCTGGCGGACACCTATTTTGTGGCGGCAAGGCTGGGGGCAGATGGTCTGGCGGCGCTGAATATTGCCATTCCGGGGTATTCTCTAGTCAATGCCACAGGGCTTATGGTGGCCATGGGCGGCGCTGTGCGGTATACCATTGCCCAGTCTCAGGGACAGAAAAAACAGGCACATGAGATATTCACAAAAACCATGCTCACAGGCTGGTTTTTCTCCGCTATTTATCTGCTCATGGGGATTTTTCTGGCAACACCCCTTGCAGCCCTTTTGGGAGCGGAAGGGCACATCCTGCCCATGACAGCGGATTACCTGCGGATGATGCTCCTTTTTGGGGTGTTCTTCATTTCCAATGATATGATGCTGGCCTTTGTGCGAAACGACGGCGCTCCAAGGCTTGCCATGATCGGTATGATCTGCGGCAGTCTCACCAATGTGGTGCTGGACTATGTGTTTATTTTCCCATTGGATATGGGGCTGTTTGGTGCGGCACTGGCAACGGGCTTTTCTCCGGCGGTGAGCATGTGCGTTATGTCCCTCCATGTGTGGCGGAAGAAAAACGGCTTTGTCTTCTGCCGGGTGAAAGAAGTGGCAAAAAGCGGCCTGCTGTTCTGCAAATTGGGGATTTCCGCTTTTGTCAATGAATTTGCTACGGGTGTGGTGCTGACAGTGTTCAATCTGCTGATTTTGTCCATCAGTGGCAACACAGGTGTAGCGGCTTACGGCGTTATTGCCAATATCGCTTTGGTGGGAACGGCGGTGTATACAGGGCTTTCCCAGGGCACACAGCCTTTGGTAAGTCAGTATTACGGCAAACGGGATCATCACAGCACAAGAAAACTCTATGGCTTTGCCATATCCACAGCCCTTCTTCTGGGGGCGGTGATGATTGGCATTGCATGGGGATTTACGGAGCCTTTGGTCAGTGTGTTCAATGGTGAAGGCAACGAGGCGTTGCAGACTATGGCGGAAGAGGGCCTGCGGCTGTATTTCATTGGATTCCTGTTTGCGGGCATCAACATCGTTTCAGCGGTGTATCTGGGGGCTGTGGAACAGGCTATGCCATCCTTTTTTATTGCCATGTCCAGAGGCGTGGCGGCAATTCTGTTTTTTGCCTTCCTCCTTTCCGCTCTGTTTGGCATGCTGGGCATCTGGCTGGCATTTCCGGCGGCAGAAGGGGCTACTTGCCTTTTGACAGCGGTTTTCATGTGGCGGAGCCGAAAGGTAAAAACAAAAGAAGCGGTATAATCATCAAGTGTCATCTCAAAAAAGCAACTTCCCCTTAAGAAAACATTGATTTTCGCTTTTTTGATTTCTTAAGGGGAATTGCGACGGCTGTCTTCAGAAGAAAACATATAAATAAAATCTCAATATATTAAAAAAGCTGGAATCCTTATGATGATAAAGGATTCCGGCTTTCTTTGTTTTCTTATGAAGATGCCCCTAAAAGGGATGGCACTTTTTTTATGCCCAAAAACAGGCATAGGGCAGGCTGCTTTTTCCATATACTGAAAAGCAGAATGTTTTGGGGAGGCGGCTTCCATGAAAGCAGTCATACTGGCAGGGGGCTTTGGCACGCGGATTGCGGAGGAATCCCATCTGCGCCCCAAGCCCATGATCGAAATCGGCGGAAAGCCTATTTTGTGGCATATTATGAAGATTTTCAGCGCTTACGGCGTGACGGATTTTGTCATTTGCTGTGGGTATAAGGGTTATTATATCAAAGAATATTTTTCACATTATGCCCTCCATCACAGCGATGTGACATTCGATTTTCGCAAGGGGACGGAAATGATCATCCATCACCGTCAGACGGAACCATGGCAGGTGACTTTGGTGGATACAGGCCTCCATACCATGACGGGAGGGCGTGTGAAACGAGCAGCCCCTTACTTGGTGGAGGAACGGTTTTTTGTTACTTATGGCGATGGTGTGGCAGATGTGAATATTGCCAAACTGCTGGCATTTCATGAAAAAATGGGGAAGAAAGCCACTATGACCGTAGTACAGCCAGCAGGACGATTTGGTACGGCGGAAATTGAAGCAGGCTGTGTCCGTGCTTTTCGGGAAAAAGCGGACAGTGACAGCGGCTGGATCAACGGCGGTTTTCTGGTGCTGGAGCCTTCTGTTTTGCCCTATTTGAAAGGGGACGAAACGGTGCTGGAACAGGAACCCTTGTCCACATTGGCGGCGGAAGGAGAACTGTCGGCATACCAGCACAGAGGGTTCTGGCAGTGCATGGATACCTTGCGGGATAAAGAAAAACTGGAACAGCTCTGGAAAGAAGGTGCGCCGTGGCGGATTTGGGAGAAATGAAAAACTTTTACAAAGACAAGCGGGTGCTGGTAACGGGGCACACAGGCTTCAAAGGGGCGTGGCTGTGTCGGTTATTGCTGGATATGGGGGCAAAGGTCTACGGCTATGCCTTGGCGCCGGAACGGGAAAGCCTGTATGGTTTGCTGGACTGGGAAAAAGGGCTGGTATCTTGTTACGGCGATATTCGCCAGCCCAAAAACTGGGGGCTTTTGTGAAAAAAGCGGAGCCGGAAGTGATTTTCCATCTGGCTGCACAGCCTTTGGTTTCTGTGGGATATGCCCAGCCAGTGAAAACCTACGAAACCAACCTTATGGGAACGGTATATCTGCTGGAAGCGTTGCGGAAAGTAGAAAACCTGCGGTCTGTGGTGGTGGTGACGACAGATAAGGTTTATGCAGAAACGAAAGAGGCCGCAGGGGAGGAAAGCCCTTTAGGTGGCTTTGACCCTTATGCCAACAGCAAATCTTGTGCGGAATTGGCAGCGGCATGTTATGGGCGGTGTTTTTTGAAGGAAAGGCGGCGTTGTCTCGTCTGCGGGCAGGAAACGTCATTGGCGGCGGCGATTTTGCGGCACATCGTATCCTGCCAGACTGCATCCGGACAGCGGTGGAACGAAAACCAGTGATTTTGCGGCATCCCGAGGGAGTACGCCCTTATCAGCATGTGTTGGAGCCTTTGACGGCATACCTTTGGACGGCGTGGAAACAGTGGGGTGCGCCGGAGCTGGCAGACTGCTACAACGTGGCACCCAAAGGGGAGGATATTTCCAATGGGGAATTGGCTGGACTTTTCTGCAAATATTGGGGGGACGGTATGAAATGGCAGGCGAAACCAGCGGACTTTCCCAGAGAACAGACGGTTTTGCGGCTGAACGGAGAGAAAATACAGGAAAAACTGGGCTGGGTTCCTCGCTGGAATGTGGAGCAGGCAGTTTCTGCAACGGTGGCATGGACGAAGGTCTGGCAGAGAGGCGGCGATTTGACAGAAGAAATGCGCAGAGAAGCGGCAGCTTATGAGAAAGGGGAATGGATATGACGGAAGCGGAAGCAAGACGGGAAATCTTGGAGAAGGTACGGGAATATTACCACTGTTTCCATGACGGGAAACGCTGGGACGGGAAGCATGTGTCCTATGGCGGCAGGGTTTATAACGAAAGGGAAATGGAGAATCTCACCGAAGCCATGCTGGATTTTGGTTTAACGGCAGGACGGTTTGCCATGGCATTTGAGCGGAATTTTGCCGCATACATAGGGGTGAAACATTGCGCCTTGGTCAATTCCGGCTCCTCTGCCAATCTGCTGGCATTCCATACTCTGACTTCTCCTTTGTTAGGGGAAAAGCGCATCTGTCGAGGGGATGAAGTTATTACCGTGGCGGCTGGGTTTCCTACCACCGTGGCACCCATCTTGCAGTATGGGGCGGTACCTGTCTTTGTGGATGTGACTTTGCCCCAGTACAACATAGATGTTTCCATGCTGGAAGAAGCCCTTTCTCCCAAAACAAAGGCGGTGATGATCGCCCATACACTAGGGAATCCTTTTGATGTGAAAGCCGTGGTGGATTTCTGCCAAAAACATGATTTATGGCTGGTGGAGGACAACTGCGACGCTGTGGGGGCGGCTTATTGTCTGGATGGGAATTGGCGGAAAACAGGCACATTTGGGCATTTATCAACCGTTAGTTTTTACCCGCCTCACCATATGACCATGGGAGAAGGGGGCGCTGTCTGCACCAATGATGATTTGCTGGGGAAAATTATGGTTTCTCTCCGGGATTGGGGGCGGGACTGCACCTGTGCGCCGGGGCAGGATAATCGCTGTAAGCATCGCTTTGACAGGCAGTATGGCAAATTGCCCTTTGGCTACGATCATAAATACGTTTATTCCCATTTGGGATTCAACTTGAAAGCTACGGAAATGCAGGGGGCAATCGGGCTGGCACAGCTGGAAAAACTGTCGGATTTCGTGAAAAAGCGGCGGTATCACTTTGATTATCTCCTGACACTGCTGGAAAAGAGTGGTGAGAAAGTGATTTTACCAGAAGTGTCGGAAAATGCCATGGCAAGTCCTTTTGGATTCCTGCTGACCTGCCGGGAAGGCATTTCCAGAGAAAACATCGTTTCCCAGCTGGAAGAAAAGGGCATCCAGACACGTCCTCTTTTTGCGGGAAATCTCCTGCGGCATCCCTGCTTTGATACCTTGGAGGAAGGCGTGGATTATCGTGTGATTGGGGAGCTGCCTGTGACAGACCGCATTTTGCGGGATACCTTCTGGGTGGGGGTCTATCCGGGACTGACGGCGGAACAACTGGCTTATGAGGGGGAGGTGCTCTATGACGTCATACGGAAAGCTTGAGAGGGCTGTGGTGACGGGCGGCTGCGGATTTCTGGGGCAGGTGTTGGTGCGGGCATTGCTGGAAAAAGAAATTTCCGTGACGGTCATAGATTTGCCGGAAAAAGAGAAAACATTGCCAAAACGAAAGGGTCTGGATTTTCAGCTAAACGTGTGGCAGGGGGATACGGAGCGGAAATATGATGTTTTTTATCATCTGGCATGGGCAGGCAGTGCGGGAGTGGGACGGAAAGATGGGTTTTTGCAAGCAGAAAACATCCGCAACACCTTAGAAGCATTGGCTTTGGCAAAAAACTGGAGTGCCACACCTTCATTTTGCGGGAAGCATCATGGAGGAGGAAGTGGAAGCGGCGAAAAAGGCTGGTCTGCCGCCAAAAGGCACGGACTGTTATGCCCTTGCGAAAACTGCCGCCGGAAACCTCAGCCGTGCCTTGGCAAAGGAATGGGGCATCAGACATGTGACGGGACGCATCACCAATACCTTTGGTGTGGGGGAGAAATCCAATAGACTTATTTGTCGGCTCATGGACGCATGGCAGAAAGGGGAAGTGCCGCCTTTGACAGCAGGGACGCAGATGTATGATTTTCTCTACGTGACCGATGCGGCAAGGGCATTTGTGGCTATGGGGGAAAAGGGCGTGGACGGCAAAACCTATATCATCGGCAGTGGGAAACCCCATCCCCTGAGGAATTGGCTGGAAGAAGCCATGGAAGTGACAGGAGGGAGAGGGGACTTTGGAGAAATCCCATTTTCCGGCGTTTCCCTGACAAAATCGGACTTTGATACCAGTGAACTGGAACAGGATACGGGATTTTGCTGTCGGGTGCCTTTTGCCGAGGGCATCGGCAGACTTTGGCACTGGCGAAAGGAGGGGCGGCTGTGAGCGGACTGACATTTACGCCTATGAGGCTGGAAGGATTGCAGAAGGTAACGCCTTTTTACGCCGAGGATTTGCGGGGATATTTTTTGAAAATTTATGAAAAAGGGGCGTTTCGGGGAGCAGGCATAGATGGGGAGATTTGGGAGAGTTTCGTGACTTTTTCCAAGCGTCATGTCCTGCGGGGGCTGCACATCCAGCGTCCCAATCCACAGGCAAAGCTGGTGACGGTGCTTTACGGGGAGATTTTCGATGTGGGGGTAGATTTGCGCCAAGGCTCGCCTACTTATGGGCAGTGGGAGGGCCTTGTGCTGAGCCACGAAAACAGACAGGGGCTGTACCTGCCGGAAGGATTTGCCCATGGATTTCTGGTACGGTCGGACTTTGCGCTGGTGAGTTATCTGTGCAGTGGGGAGTATGACCCGAAAGGGGACGGAGGCATTCGCTGGGATGATGTGGACGTGAGCGTGGATTGGGGACTGCCTGCGGGGATACGCCCCATTGTGTCCCAAAGGGACGAGAATCTACCTACATTGGCAGTCTATGAAAGGCAGGGGAGTATATGGAAGGAATGACATTTTGCTGGCAAACAGAGTGGTTTCGGACGTGTATGCCTCTTTTTTCCTGCCTGCTGGAAGAAGCGGAAAGGATAGCGGCAGGGAAAATGGGGATTTGGGAAAATGGGGGATTTGCTGGGGCAGATCGAGCATGTCTGTGACCCGGTGGAAGAACTGAAAAACTGCCATTATGCCAGACAAATGATGAATGTACGCTCTGCCCTTCTGGATTTGACGCAGACAGACCAGAAGGCAGAATTGGCGGCATATACCCTCCTGCCTTTTCTGTGGGAACTGCGTGAGGAGACCTATTTTTGGGGTTGTGTGGCGGAAGATGCCCAAAAACGGAAAGCATATTGGCAGGAGGAATTTGTTTCTCACCACAGACGAGTGAATCCGAGAAGGACAGAGCCAAAGAAAGTCACTATCTTCATACCTGCCTGCAATCATTTGGACTATACAAAACAGTGCGTGGAAAGTGTGCTGCGCCATACGGATTTGAGGGCATGCGAACTGCTTTTGTTAGACCATGGTTCCCAAGACGAAACAGCGGCGTATTTTCACACCATCCCCAACACAAAGGTCATACGGTTTCGGGAGAATGTGGGCATGCTCATGTTTTCTGTTGCCTTTCGAGCATGCTGCGGGCGGTATCTGGCTTTTGTCAGCAACGACACCATTGTGACGGAAGGCTGGCTTTCTCATTTGCTGGATTGTCTGGAAAGAGAGGAAAAAGCTCTCAGCGCAACGCCGGTGACGCCTTTTACATCGAACTGCCAAGGGATTGCTCCTTGTCCCTTGGAGGGATTGGAGGATTTTGCAAAGGAATTTCATGAAAAACGGAAAGGGAACTGGCGTCATCGGGCAAGGATCATGCCTGTTATCGGAGTTTATGATGTGGCAAAGTTGGACACCATGGGCTTTGGTGACCGATGGTTTCAGACTATGGAATTCTGGGATGATGATGTTTCCCTTCGGGCAAGACGAAAGGGCTTTCAGCAGTTTCTCTGCACTGATGTGTACTGCCATCATTTCGGCAGTGTTACCGGCGGTGTGGCATGGGGAAAGACATTGGCGGCTGGACAGGAACTGTTTTTGCAGAAACATGGCGTGGACGCCTGGGGGCAAGGATTTTGCCGCAGTGAGGATATGATAGCATTATTGCTGGAAATGAAATTGCCGGAAACATCCATTTCTTTCCTTGCAGTGGACTGCGGCTTTGGGGACAGCATTTTTGAGGTGCAGAACTACCTGAAAGAACAGAGAAAACAGGTGCAGACCTATGCATTATCAGAAGTGGAAGGATACAGAGGGGATGTGTTTCCCTTTGTGCAGGGGTGGCATACGGCAGTGGAAGGAACGGCGGCGGCTTTGACAAATGCCTTTGCGGAGCGGCGGTTTTCTCTGATTCTGACGGAAAAAAGCGGATTATCAGGAGAGATTTTGGCAGAGCGTTTATTGCCGGGCGGATATGTACTTGCCATGGACAGTGAACTGACAAAATATTTCCGTCTGGCGGGAAGAAAAGGCCATTGGAGTTTATGGCAGAAAATGTAACAGATAACAGAAAACAGCCCATTTCTACCATAATGATGTAGAAATGGGCTGCTTTTGTATGTTGACCGGCATCTAAGAAATGAAAAGTGTATAGAAGATAAGTTTTTAAGGGGAGCGTTATTCAAAAGAGAAGTATAGAATATACAGGAAAGATAAAAGATGCCGGTCAGTGAAACCGCAGTTGAGAGAGTACGGATTCACACGCATGCAATGTCATTGTTACCGCGTTTTTACGATCAGGAAAGACTGTTGGAAACCCTATGAAAAGGGAAGGTCGGTAATATGACGAATGGGAACAAAGCAGTCAGGATGGCTGAAAAAAAGGTGTGCCAATGAACTGCCTGTTTCTAAATGTGAGACTGCATAGATACGCAGCATGAAGAAAGTCATTGGGTGACAAATTCTTCTCCTCTGGTCTCCAGAACTTGGAGTTCCGAAACATTGAGATACAGATCCTGGAAGGAGCCGTTTTCCACAATTTCAGGTGTACCAGTGACGCGTATCCAGGCATTTTCGTCAGGCAATGTGCCATCGTAATGGAGCAGGAAACCACCCCAGCCGTCATTGCCGCAGCAGCCAGGGCCACGGCGGTAAACCGCAGGCACATTTTGTATGCCTTCCGGATTGAAAAGCAGACCGTACATGCCTTCGACGACGATGGTTTTGTTTTCATAATCTGAAAAATTCAAAAAGATGTCATGAATCTGAGTCAGATACATTTTTCACTGATTTCCAATACATCTTCATTTTCTAAATTACTTGTTGCCACAGGTCTTTCTGGAACGGCAGGGATCTGTTGAGATGCAGCGCTGTCTTTTTCCAGAATATCTTCCAGCGTGTATGTAGTCTGGAGCTGCTGGGCAGATGGCTCTATCTTTGAGATAGAAACCTTGGCTTTTGCCTGACAGCCGCTCAGCATGCAGGCAAAGATCAAAGTGCATAAGGGAAAAAGAAATCGTTTCATGACATCACATCCTTTCTTTGATTTTTCGAAACGCAAAAAAGCAGATAAAGCAAATGATATGGAGCAAAGAAATGCTGGCGCCTGTTGGTGTGGCGCAGACATAAGAAACCATCAGACCAATGCAGAAACAAATCAAAGAAAGAAGTATGCTGCAAAGGATGACAGCGCGGAAGCTGCCAAAGACCTGCATGGACGTAAGTGCTGGAACTACCAGTAAGCTGGAAATAAGCAGGGCACCCATGGTGCGCATGCCAAGGACGATGGTCAGAGCGGTCATCAAAGCAAGAAGTCCTTGAGAGATGCTGGCAGAGCAGCCAACGGCGCTGGCAAAGATTTCGTCAAAGGTGATGGAAAAAATACGGTGATACCAGAAAAGAAATGCCAGTATCACAAACAAAGAGAGGCACACAGTGAGCCAAAGTTCTTTTTGTGTGACACCCAGTATGGTGCCGAAGAGATAATTGCAGACATCTGTATTCATGCCGGTGCTGATTGAGATTACCATCACGCCAAAGGCAAGAGAGGCGGTGGAGATCAGGGCAATGGCAGCATCCGGCAGCAGAAAACTGCTTTCTTTCAGACGCAGAAGCAGAAAAGCCGCAAGGATGACAACCGGCAGAGAAATGGCCAAAGGCGCAGTATGGAGCATTGTTGCCGCTGCCAGTGTGCCGAACCCCACATGGGAAAGTCCGTCACCGATCATGGCATAGCGTTTGAGAACCATGCTTGGCCCCAAAAGAGCGGCACACAAAGAAACCAGTATGCCAACTACAAAAGCCCGCTGCATAAATGGATAGGAGAACATTTCTTGTATCAGGTGCATGAAATTTGCTGCCCCCTTTCTCCAAAACGCTGTCCTGCGCCTGTGGCAAGATAGGCATCCGTGGTACCGAAAAATAACTGTTTTGTATCTAGGTGAAGAATCTTCTTGCCGTAAGAGAGGGCGTTTTTCATATCATGAGATACCATCAGCACTGCCATGTGCAGCTCTGTATGAAGCCGTTGGATTTGTTCATAGAATTCTTTGGCGGCGATAGGGTCTAGGCTGGCAATGGGCTCATCCAAAATCAGCAGATGTTTTGCCGCGCAAAGGGCCCGTGCCAGTAAGACTCGCTGCTGCTGACCGCCGGAAAGTTCCCGGAAGCAATGATGGTGCAGATGGGCAATACCCATACGTTCCAGATTTTCCATGGCTTGCTGTTTTTCTTTTTTTCCATAAAAAGGGCGCAGTTTCATGCGATTCAGACAACCCGAAAGCGTAACTTCCAACACACTTGCCGGAAAATGCTTCCATGAGGTCTTTTGCTGAGGCAGATAACCGATACCGCCTTTCAGGCAGTCCCCCAGGCGGAGGGTACCGCCGGAAGGGGGATGCAGCTGTAAGAGACCTTTCACAAGGGTGCTTTTTCCAGAACCGTTTTCACCAACGATGCAGATATACTCACCGGAAGATATGGAAAATGTGACATCTTTGACTGCCACCTTTCCATCATAAGAAAAACTGAGGTTTTCGCAGTGCAGCAATTGCATATCAGTTTAACGCCTCCTTCAGCACTTCCAGATTCTGTTCCATCAAAGACAGATATGTGGCGCCTTCTTCCATTTCTTTTGCAGAAAGGTTATGGCAGGAGTGCAGCATTCTTTTTTGCGCATGTGTGGCGTCGCAGATGGCATCGGCAATTTTGCCGTTGGAGAGTTCTATGGTAAATACCACAGGCAGCTCCTCTTTTTTCACCTGATCGATGAGAAAGGCGATGGTGGCCGGATCAGCTTCGGTCTCTGTGGAGCAGCCTGTGAAGGCGGCATAATAAGTAAGTCCATAGGCGTCAGACAAATAGCGGAAGGGAAAACGATCCCCGAACAGGATGGTCTTGCGTTTGCTGTTTGCCACTACGCTTTTAAATTTTGCATCCAGTTCTTTCAGCTGGCCAGTATAGATAACCGCGTTTTTGGAATAGAAAAGAGCGTTTTCGGAATCGATCTCCATGAGTTTCTCCGCGATCTTTTCTGCGATCTGCATGGCGTTGGCAGGAGAAGTCCAAACGTGTTCATCAATTTCTTCTTCATGGTCATGAGAAAGCATTTCGTCCAGAACTTCGTCCCCTGTCAGACTGCTGTCATAGTAGGTAGGCCAGTTTTCCATTTCTTCGGAAAGTTTATCGAAACCATCATTTCCCATGAAGATATGGAAATGTTCGGCATGGTCTACGGGGCCAATTTCATGATCGCTGAATTGGATGTATTTTGGAGCGGCTGAAGCGGGGTCAGCAGACTGGAACTGGTAGCGGACACCTTTTTTCCCGGATTCGTAGGTGAGGATGCGGAAACCTTCATAGATATATTTTGCCGTGATTGGTTTACCGTTTTCGAAAAAGGCAATGGTGTCACCGTCAATGGTGATCCGCTCTATATCGGTCTGATAACCAGCGGTATAATACGCTTTGTATTCCGCTTCGGTCTTATCCTGTTTTTCTGCCGCTTTATGGGCAAAAACCGGGTCAAGGGTACCATCCAGCAAGTAAGGATAGACGGACTGCCAATCACCCTGCCAGTCTGCAAGGGTACGATCCTGTACGTCGGCATCTTCAAAGACACCGTCATGATGGTCTTCTTCATGTTCATGTTCCATGCCTTCCACCACTTCTTCTGTAACAGTTGGTACGCAATCTATCAGACGCATGGTCTGGGGCGCACGATCGCCCAGAGAGGCCAAAAGGTCTTCCACCCAGACATCATTTTCGCTGCCGGTATAGATAAACAGATCTGCATTCTCAATGGTTTTGATATCCTGAGGTGTTGGCTCAAAGGAGTGGCTTTCTGCGCCGGGCTTGAGCAGCAATGTGATATCTGCCTTGTCTTTGGCAATTTCCCTTGCGAAATCGTAGGGCGGGAAGATCGTGGTTACAATCTTTATATTGCCACTGGAAAGGGTTGCCGGCTGTCCGGAAATGCCGCATGCCGCAAGAAATAAAACCACAAGAATCATAGATGATAACATGAGAATACGTTTCATGATAAATCAACCTCCAATATGAAATTTGAAATGTACAATTGTGAAATAAAATATGTTGGGAATGGCTGTATTGAAAAGAAATACAGTGATAAAGATGTGAAAAATGAGGTATTAATGATTCAATCTCACATGAAGCTGAACCAGTGTTTTTGTAAAATTGTCAGTTGTTTTTTGCAGAGTAACTGTGAGAATGGACAGAAAAGTCCAGAAAAAATAGATACATTTCCTAAGGAAAAGGAAAATTGTTCTTTGATGCGTTCCAGATTCTGGATTTGATGACAAATGGGGCATTGATCGCCCTGACAGGGATGATGGGCTTCCTTTACTTCATAAGCCAAAGAAAGTGTAAAAAAGGCAAGCAAATAAAAGACCAAAATGGCCGCCACAAGTTTTGCTTTGGTTTTATGTTGAAGTGGATTCATGTACTTACCCTCTTGTGAATTTGTCTGGATAAAATAAGATTGGGTATGATATAGGCCAAACAAATAGTATTTATATATGCAAACTATGAATTATATGTCTATGTATTTTGAAATAACAAAATATTTTATAAAATGATATTATTTTGAATTTAACATATTGCCATGGGAAAGGCAATCATACATTTATGGTTTTTAAAATTACAAACAGAATACAAAATGCATATGAAAACTGCCACGAAACAGTATGATACCGGAGTATTTTCGCAGAATAGGATCTGGAACACAAACATATGATATGAAAAAAGAGGGGAGGCGCAATACATAAAAAAAGTCTGAAACCACAACAGCAGTTGGGATTCCAGACTTTCTTTTCGTTACTTTAGAAATGTTTTATTTTGCGTTGCAAACAAAATTGCTTTCGATGGCGTGGGCAATGACCTGCATTTTGAACCGCCGTTTTTTGCACAGACGGCAGCTGCGGCAGGAAGTGTCGCTGTCCTCCGGCAGAACGAAACGGATGGATTTGACCAGAATATCTCTGCAACCGTTGGCGTGATGGGCAGGGATGGTGAATGTCTGGAAGCCACGGGGACGGCTTTCCCCTTCATCGTTGATTTCGGTCAGAATCAGCGCCAATGCGGTGGAGCGGTTAGGACAGATCTGACGCAGGGTCAGGCTGCATTCCAAGATACGGCCCGCATTCTCCCCGATAAAATTTCCCAGATCATACTCCAGAAAATCCTGACAATCGTCCATGGAGAATGTGACTACTGGCAGGCAGGGAGTGACGTCGATTTCCTCGGTGCAGTCCGTAAATACCTTGCGCACAGGGAAGATGACCACATTGTTTTCCGCATCGGAATACAGAATCTCTTTCATTGGGGCTTTTTCGCCGGAAGTGGTGGCGATGTGCTTCAGACGGAAGCGCAGCGAAGCCCCTTCGATGGCAGTTGCCCCAAGTTTTGCGATGCTCCAGCGGAAGGAATGAGCATCTAACTGTTGCGCTGCGTCTTTATCCGGCGGCAGCAGTTCTGTCAGGATAAAGTCGTCAGCCACCAGTCCTTGCATGAGGATTTCCGTGGCGCCAGGATTGGAGATGTTGGCAGCCAGTTCGGAAAAGATTTCTTCCAGTTCCGCTGTGGTGGGAGCGATGGAAAGGAAAGAAGTTGCGGGAGAAGATACCCAGAGGGATGCGGCAGGTACATCGGTGCCAAACAGACCTTTGAGCACAACGCAGTAAATGACAACGCCGTTTTCTTTTGCCAATGTGGTGATGGGCACAGCGGAACCGCCGGCAGTGCTTTGACCGTCTGTGAACATGACCATGATTTTCTGGTGGGTGGTATCCGGGTCAAAGAGGCTGTATGCTTTGGTGAAAGCATCCTCGTGGTTGGTGCCCCCATCAATGGTCAGGTTATTGACCGCTGTTTTCAGGTCTGCCGTATTTGTCAGGAAACCTGTTTGCTGGGTGGCAGTACGGGCGAAGCTGACAATGGCAATCTGGCTGCCGCCGCCGATATTGCCATCCTGATTTTCGTCGGTGGACTCATCAATGATGTCGATGAATGTTTTGACACTGGCTTTCATGGCGGCGAAAGGCTCACCCTCCATGCTGCCGGAGCAGTCCAGTACCATGACGATGTCTGCCGGGTTAGAAACGATGTCCGGCCCTGCGGAAAGAGAAAGAATACCTTCTACTTCGCCGCTGCAGGAAATGGTGTCTGGAAAAAGTGTATAAGAAGAAGCAGTAATACCCATAATGAAAGAAACCTCCTATAAAGTTTTGTACTTGCTTTATGATATGCAGCAGGGTGGCTGTTTTGACACGAAGGGGGCGTAAATATGGAAAGAAACGGGAAAAAGAAATGCTGGTTTTATATTCTGGTGCCGCTGGTGGCAGGAGCGGCAGCGGGGATGATTTCCGGCAGCGGCATGGCGGCCTATGAGCAGATGGCAAAACTGCCTTTGTCACCGCCGGGATGGGTGTTTCCGGTGGTTTGGACAATTCTGTATATCCTCATGGGCATTGCCGCTTGTCTGGTGGCAAAAAGCTATGACCCGGACAGTCAGGAGGCGCTCAGGGCTTTTTGGGTGCAGCTCATCGTCAATGTGATCTGGCCTGTTCTGTTTTTTGGCTTGAGACTCTGCGGTTTGGCTTTTGGATGGCTGGTGCTGCTGTGGGTGCTGGTGTTTCGGCTGTGGAAACAGTTTAAAAGCATTGACAAACGGGCGGGGTATCTGCTGGTGCCCTATTTGCTGTGGCTCACATTTGCCGGGTATCTGAATCTTTCCATCTGCCTTATGGGGTATTGATGGATGGGAAAGGCTATGATACCATGTCCATAAGGAATCAAAAGAAATGAGGCGAGGATATGGCAAAGCTGCGGAAAACACTGGGAAGCCCTACGGAACCGGCAGTGGTGGCGCTGATGGAAGGTATGGAAGGAAAGTCCAAAGAAACCCTCACAACATGGGCAATGGCTTATGTGACGGAGAAGTATCTGCCTTTGGTGGCGGAAGTGCCGCTTTTTTCAGAACTGCTGGAAAAGACAACAGATTGTATGGCTGGCAGTCTGCCCATGAAAGAATGGAAGGGACTGCTTTCTGATGCAAGAAAGGTATCAGCAGCGGAAAAGGAGCCTGTACGGGAAGCGGCGGCAAGAGCCATTATCACTGCCTGTGGCACATGGCAGACGCCCACCAATGCTTTGGGATTCTGTTTTTATGGGGGTAGCAGCCATGGCTTATTATCAGGTAGGTACGGCAGAAACCAAAGAAATCTATGATATGCTCGCCACAAAGGAATTGGAACAGATTTTGGCATCTTTGAAACAGGTAAAAACTTCGCCGGATGAACAGGCGGCAAAACTCCAATGGAATTGTTGAGATAGGATGATACAAAGTCGGAGAAAGCAACTTCCCCTTAAGAAAACATTGGTTTTCTGTTTGATGGATTTCTTAAGGGGAATTGCGACGGCTGTCTTCAGAAGAAAACATACCAAATAAAATCTTAGCAAAATTAAGAAAGCTGAAATCATCTGTATGACAAGGATTTCAGCTTTCTTTGTTTTCTTATGAAGATGCCCCTAAACTTCCGGCTTTTTTTCGATTGAAAAAATTTGTGAAATGCTGTAACGTTTTTTGTTTTCATGCGTGAATTGGGTGAAAGGGGGAGAAAAACATGGACTTTGACCAAGTGTATCGGGCGTTTTTCCGGGATGTGCTGTTCTATGTCTGGGGACTGTGCGGTGACCGTGTGCTGGCAGAGGAAATCGCTCAGGAAACTTTTTTCAAAGCCCTGAAATGCATTGACCGATTCGACGGGCAGGGGGATATTCGCCCGTGGCTCTTTGCCATCAGCAAGAATACCTATTATGACCATTGCCGGAAACAGAAAAAGATGGAGCCCTTGGAAGAAGAAAAGGAACAGGCGGCGGAACCGTTGTTTCTGGAGAAAATGACAGACGCGGAAACGGCTTTTGCGGTACATGCGTTTTTGCATGAGATGGACGAGCCATACAAAGAGGTGTTTACCCTGCGGGTATTTGGGGAACTGCCTTTTGAGAAGATTGGGCAGCTTTTCGGCAAAAGCGCAAGCTGGGCAAGGGTGACCTATTACCGGGCAAAACAGAAAGTGACGGCATATATGGAGGAGATGGAGTATGAATAAGATTAATTGTAATGTCATTGGAGATTTGCTGCCGTTATATGTGGATGGGGCGGTCAGCGAGGACACGAAAAAACTGGTGGAAGAACATCTGGCAGAATGTGCGGACTGCAAAAAAGCGGCGGAGGACATGGAAAAAGAATTGGTGCTGCCTGTCCATGAGACGGTGGCAGCGGCGGAAACCAGTTTTTTACAGAAAATGAAGAAAACATGGAAAAAAGGGAGGATGCGCACCGCAGTGATTTCAGTTGCGGTAACGGCAGTAGTCATTTTGGGAAGCTATATGGCACTGACTTTTCCACAATGGATGATTCCCTATGAGCCGGAGAATTTTTCTGTGGCAGTAGAGGACGGGCAGGTCTGTGTGTATTATACGGGGGAAGGAAGGATTAACTGTTCTTATGGTTATGATGGAGAAGATGAATTTTTCTTATACTTTACACAGAATCCATGGTCTGCCTATATTGAGCCTCTTTTGGAGGATGCGGAAAAAGAGGAACCGTATCGCTATCAGATAGACTCCGTAGAGCGTATCTCGAAAGTTTATTATGGTGGGTTTAGCAAAGGGCTGGACATTCTTTATGGTAAAGAGGCAGAGATGGCAGCACAGACGCAGCTGATTTGGACAAGGGATGAAGTGATGCCATAAAGTATGGAAAGATTTTAATTCCCATAGCATGTTTCCCGTGAAATCATTGACTGCCAAAAACGGAAATTTTATACTGAAAGCATTCTGACGGGGCAGAAAAGTATTTTAATCAGAAGAAACAGGGGGAATATGAATTGGTATTGAGCCATGAAGAGATGAAAAAGATTTTTGAAAACCATGGATTCAGTGGATTTGAGCTGCGGCATTATGACGATAATATGGAAAAATTGCTTTCTTTTGCCGCGCAAGATAACGCAAAAGGATATGTCATTGATGTTGTTCCGGGAGGGCTTCAGCATGGGGAGAATGAGGGCATTGCCCTGATGGAAAAACATTACGCAAAGCCGGAGCGGTTCCGAAAGCTTTGTGAAAAATGGACGGAGATCATTCTGCATTTTATGTGTTATCATCCGTTGGAAAGTGTTTTTGTCAGCGGTATGACCTTGCCCGATGATGAGGATTTTTTAGAAAAAACGCCAGAACAGGAAGGGTATCTGTTGGAGTTTCCTTTGGAATCCATTGATGATCTGGAGGAATTCGTAGACAGGGTATTCCAAAAGACTTATGGGGAAATGACGTTCTGGTTTGCCTCTTTGGATCTGGCATTTCACTATTTTCGGGACGATGTATATCTCATAGTTACTTTGAAAAAAATCACAGAAGAAAATAGGGCTGCTCTTGGTCTTCTGAAAAAAATAGTGGAAGCAAAGGGATTATTTCTCGTATGAACAAAAAAATTCCGCCTGCTTTTGAAAAGCAGACGGAATTTTTTATTTACATTTCTGTGACAACGTAGATTTCTTTGCTGCCTGCGTCATAGTAAACATAAGCGTCCACCAGGGTCGCCAGATCACGCAGTTTAAAGTAGGTATTGCCGTTGATGGTATAGGCATCCACATCTGTGGTATAGGCATCCACATCTGTGGTATAGCCATTTACCAGGAGGCCTTTGTTATAGACATAAGCTGTCTGGTCACTACCGCTGGTGGCAGGAGCCGTTGCAGGGCCAGAGTATTTTGTTTTGGTGATGAGATTGATGTTCTGATTTGCCGCATCCCAGGAAACATCGAAGCGACAGGAAGTGTTGGACAGTGTCTGGGCAAAGTCGCGGAGTTTTACATAGTTGTTGCCGTTGATATTATAGCCGCTGAAGGTTGTGATGTCTTCATTGAGGATAACACTGGTTTTGGCAAATTTGGCTGTGGTGGTTGTGGCAGTGACAGGGGGTTTTGTCTGCTGCTGTGGTGTCTGCACATCTACATCCCCTACAAAAAGAACACTTTCCACACCACCGCTGGGGAAACCATAGCCCGCACGCACCACATAGATGCCGGGTTTTGTCAGTGTGAAGGACATGTCTTTGGGATAAACGCCGTCAGCAGGAGGATAGGTACTTTCTGTGTAGCCATTGGGCATCAGAATGTCGCCTTCCATAAAGTTACTGCCGTTCTGGGTGGCTTCCGCTACCTGGAATACCAGCAGATTATCTTCGGTAGTGATGATGACAGGCAGCGCACAATAATATGTGGTGCCCAGATTGGGGAATGTGGTGCTGTCGGTCTTGGTCACACTGGTGACACTGACCTGATTGGCGGCTGTGATAGAGTCGTTGGGTTCCCAACCCTCATAGTCATTGAGATAAACCATCTCTGCCCCGAAAGCGGTGGTTGCCATCATAGATGAGATGACCAGTGCCGCCAAGATGGTTCTGAGTTGTTTTTTCATAAAAAACGCCCTCCTTTTCCTTGTTACAAATGTACATAACTTTGTTTCATCAGTATAACATTTGTGTTGCATTGAAATCGATACAACAAGATGGAGATATGCAAAACTGCATTTATGCACAAAAAAAGGTACAATCCTATGGTGAGGATTTGTACCTTTTTGGTTTATGATGGTTTATCAGAATTTTTCCATTTCATCCAGCAGGCTTTCGAAAACAGCCATAGCGTTTTCCACAGCGTCTTTCTTGGACATATCCACGCCTGCGCCTTTCAGCAGGTCAATGGAATATTCGCTGTCGCCTTTGGAAAGGAAGTCCAGATATGCATCCACAGCAGGCTGTCCTTCAGAAAGGATTTTTCTGGAAAGGGCAATGGCTGCGCTGTAACCTGTCGCATACTGATATACATAGAAAGCGTTATAGAAATGGGGGATTCTTGCCCATTCGATGTCGATTTCTTCATCAATGACAATGTCATCACCGAAATACAGTCTGTTCAGGTCATGGTAAATTTTGTTCATGCCTTCCCATGTCAGGGGTTCGCCTTTTTCTGCCATTTCATGGGTGATCTTTTCAAATTCCGCAAACATGGTCTGACGGAACAGAGTACCACGGAACTGTTCCAGGAAGTAGTTCACCAGATATTTCCGCATGTTTTTGTCCTCGGTGGTTTTCAGCAGATATTCCATAAGGAGAGCTTCATTGCAGGTGGAAGCCACTTCTGCCACGAAGATTTTATGGCCGCTGTAAAGATAAGGCTGTTTTTCCCATGTGAAATAGCTGTGAAGGGCGTGACCCATTTCGTGTGCCAATGTGAACATGCTGTTGACGGTGTCGTTGTGGTTCAGGAGCACATAGGGGTGTACGCCGTAGCTGCCCCAGGAATAAGCGCCGCTGCGTTTGCCTTCGTTTTCGTAAACGTCGATCCAGCCTGCGTTCATGCCGTAGTGGAGGGCGTCGGTGTATTCTTTGCCCATGACAGCAAGGGCTTTTTCCACGGTTTCTTTTGCTTCTTCGAAAGTGATTTTGGCGTCCACATCATCTACCAATGGTGCGTACAGATCGTACATGTGGACTTCATCCAGTCCCAGCAGTTTTTTTCTGAGGGCAACATAACGATGCATCAGATGCAGATTGGCATGGACGGTTTCAATGAGGTTATCATAAACAGACAGAGGAATGTTGTCATCATATAATGCCATGGCTCTTGCAGAGTCATATTTTCTGGCGGAAGCAAAGAACACATCGCTCTTAACGGAAGAAGCGTAGGTTGCTGCCAGTGTGTTTTTCTGTTTCAGATAAGCAGCATATAATGTCTGGAAAGCTTCTTTACGAACACGGCGGTCACTGCTTTCCAAAAATGTCACATATCTGCCTTTGGTCAGAGGCACTTTGTCCCCATCGGCGTCAGTGATGTCCCCAAAACGCATATCCGCGTCGTTGAGCATGGTGAAAATGTTCTGGGGTGCGCCGCCCAGTTCCGCAGTTTTTGCCAGCAGGCTTTCTTCGGCGGGAGAAAGGGTGTGGGCTTTCTGACGCAGGAGATTGTCAAAGAAATGGTCGTAGAGGTGGAAATCTTCTGCCCGTTCCATACGGAAATCCGCCAGCACATCTTCCGGCAGGGAAAGAATTTCCGGTGTCAGGAAGGAAATGGCGTCAGAATAACGAATCAGCAGCATTTCCGCTCTGGAAGCCATACCCTGATAGAAAGCGTTGGCGCTGTCTTCGTGCATGCGCATGTTGGCATAAGTGTAGACCTGATCCAGAATCAGGGACAGTTCCTGATTTTTTTCCAGGCATGCCAGCAGTGTGGCTGCGCTTTCACCCAGATGACCGCTGTAAGCAGCCAGTTCCGGAATTTCTTCCATGAGCATGGTATAAGCTTCTTCCCAGAGGGAATCATTTTCATAGTAATCTTCGATGTGCCATTTATCTGCGGCGGCAACATCACACCGCTTCGGTAAGGTATGTTTCAAATGGAATCATCCTTTCTATATTGTTGGATTTGTCAGACGGGAAACGTCCCTTTTGTGGGATTTCATGGGGGCAGGCCCCTTTTTTGCGTGAAATCTTTTTTTAGTATACCACTTTTAGCTAAGGATAAAAAGGAGTTATAGGCATATGACGACAAAACAGGAAAATCTATACAAAAGATGAATGCATTGATGAATATTTTCTTGCTGAATGTTAGAATTCATAGTATGATGATTATTGAGGTGAGGTAGCATGAAAGATTGCTTGAAAGTATTACTGGTGGCCTCTGAGGCTGCGCCCTTTATCAAAAGCGGCGGTCTGGGCGATGTGGCAGGTTCTTTGCCCAAAGCACTGCGGGCACAGGGTGTCGATGTACGGGTAGTCATTCCCCGTTACATGACAGTTAAGGATAAAGAAATGTATGGTGTGGAATATCTGGGTGAATTTCCTGTTCATCTGCTGTGGCGGACACAGCAGGCGAAAGTTTTGGTAAAGCCCGGTGAAATCCCCATTTATTTTATAGAAAATAATTTTTATTTCGGTCGCGGCGGTTTATACGGCTATGGCGATGATAACGAACGTTTTGCATTCTTTGGCAAAGCGGTTATGGATATGATGGCAATGCTGGACTTCTATCCTGATGTGATCCACTGCAATGACTGGCAGACAGGGCCTGTCTGTATGTATTTGAAGGAAATCTATCGGAAGATGATTTATTATTCCCGCATCAAGACACTGTTTACCATCCACAATTTGCAGTATCAGGGGAATTTTGACAAGAGCACCATGGAACTTCTGGGTGTGCCCTATTACTGTTATGAAAATGGCAACGTGGAATTTTACGGCAATGTCAGCTACATGAAAATGGGGCTGATGTATGCAGACCGTATCAGCACTGTCAGCCAGACATATGCCAAGGAAATCCAGACATGGCAGTATGGCTATGGCATGGATGGTATTTTGAAAAGCCGGAAAAATGTCCTCAGCGGCATCATCAACGGCATTGACTATGTGATGAACGATCCCGCTACGGATAAACGCATTCAGGTGCATTTTGACGCGGATCATCTGGAAGGCAAGGCGGAAAATAAACGTCTGCTGCAGGAAAGACTGGGGCTGGAACAGAGAGATGTGCCCATCATTGGCATGATTACCAGACTGGCAGACCAGAAAGGTCTGGATATTCTTTCCTATGTATTTGATGAAATGATGCGTAGAGATGTGCAGTTCGTTCTGCTGGGTACAGGGGAAAATCGTTTTGAATACCTGTTCCGCAGCATGGAAGAACGTTATCGCGGCAGAGTCAGCGCCAATATTTTCTTCGATGAAAATCTGGCACAGCAGATCTATGCAGGCTCTGATATGTTCCTGATGCCTTCTCTGTTTGAACCCTGCGGTCTGGGACAGATGTTTGCCCTGCGTTATGGTACCGTGCCTATTGTGCGGAAAACAGGCGGTTTGGCAGACACTATCTTCCAGTACAGCACAGAAACAAAAGAGGGCAATGGTTTCCTCTTTGAAACATACGATGGCAATGGGCTGATCTGGGCATTGGATCAGGCGCTGGCAGTATACAACCAGGGCAAAGACGAATGGCAGCATGTGGTGAAAAACGCCATGGCTTCCAATTATTCCTGGGAAAGCTCCGCAAGAGAATATATCAAGCTGTATGAAAGCCTGCGGGACGGCGAATGAGCCTTTTCGCATATACAGAAAACAAAAACAAGAAGTCAGAAATTTTGATGGGAAGTTTCTGACTTCTTTTTTGGTTAGATTTTGGCTTTCCGCTGCGCTATGGTTTGCAAAAGAACGGTGAATGTAGTATGATGAAAGCCTAAAGACGCACAGAAGGAGGGTCTGGTTTTAATGGAAGAAACAAACCCCAAAAAAATTTCATTTTACAAAGCAGATGAAAATCGGTCTGGCTGTGGTGCTGGTGCTTTGCATTGGCTGCGGTCTGGTATATCTGGATACGGCTTATGGCAGCGGGAAAATCCGCAGTCTGTTCGTCAAATCCAGTGTGACGCAAAATAAAGGGAATCCTTCGGCAGGCGTGCTGGCGGAAATTCCGCTGGATGCGGGCAGTTCCACATCTTTTGCCGTATTCGATCAGGCATTCCTGCTCTGCACAAAAGACGGTGCGAAGTACTACAACAGTGTAGGCGACCAGAAATGGAATGATACGTTTACCATGACTACGCCTACGGTGATACAGGAAGGCTCCTTCATGGCTGTGGGGGATCTGGGCGGCAAGAATGTCCGGGTCTATGACGAAAGCGGTCTGCTGTATAACGTACAGCTGGAAGGGAATCTCAGTCAGTTTGCCCTGAATCAAAACGGATACCTTTCTCTGCTGGAAAAGAAAGACAGCGGTTATGAAGTAAAGATCTATAATTCCAAAGGTACACTGCTCAAAGGCAGGGTGGAAGAAACCGCAGGGGTATACCCCATTTCCACTGATGTATCCGATGATAACAAATCTTTTGCTGTCAGCTATGTGGATACCACCGATGTGTACCCCATTGGGCGTGTGCTGTTTTTCTATGTCAATCCCGAAGACAGCGAGAATTATACAGACAGTTTGTATGCTTCTGCCGCTGATAAGGCAGATGAGATCATCGGCACCATCAGTTATCGCAGCAATGGTGTTTTGGCGGCGGTTTCCGATAAGGGCGTTTATGGTTTCCGGGACAGCGAGGAAGTTTGGAGTTATCATTTGACCAATGTGGTGGATTATGTATCCTTCCAGCAAAAAGACAGAGTGGTGCTGACATTGGGTGACGCTTTGCCGGGAGAAGAAGGCAAGGAAGAAGGTACCATCTGCTGGCTTGGCGCTAACGGAGCGGAAGAAGCTTCTTATGTCAGCGGAAAAGACATCACATATCTGAGTGCTTGGAAAGACGGTATTGTGGTGGGAACTGACCACACTTATATCGGCATTCGCCATACAGGACGGGAAGCTTGGACTTATCAGGCAACACAGGATGTGACAGACGTGATCCCCATGGAAAGTTTCTCACGTGTACTGGTGGTAGGTCAGGATATGGCACGGATTCTGGATATGGACAAATACACAGGAGAACTGCCGGATGTACCGGAAGACGCAGTGGAAACCACGCCGGAAGTACAGACGGATGAACCCCTGCCCACAGAAGGAGAAACAAATACTGATGCTACCCAGCAGGATGCTGGCGCAGAAGGAACAGAAGGTCAGGAGAAAACATCCGGAACAGAAGGAGAAACGGATGCCTCCGGTGCCCAGAAAACAGAAACACCTAAAACAGAAGCGGCAACTGATACAGAAAAAACAGAAACAACTCAGCCTGCGGAGAATACGGAATCGGGGGATGTTCCCGCAGAGTCTTAACGGTAGGAGGTGGGCAGAAGGATGACGTTTTTGCCCTATATATTAGATATTCTGGCGTTGGTGCTGGTGGTAGGAACGGCAGTGCGGGCGTACCGTAAGGGTTTTGTACGGGCGGCGCTGAATTTCCTGCCAATGGTGGCAGCATTGGCGGCAACCAGGTTTTTGACGCCTACGGTCAGTGAGCTTTTGCGGAAAACACCTTTTTTCGATGCCCTGACAAATACAGTAGGCAATGGGCTTCATTTGGAAAATGCCATTGGGGATGCGGCTATGCAGGCCCAGACAGACATTATCCAGAGTATGCATCTGCCGGATTTTCTGAAAGAAAGTTTGGTGGAAAACAATAATCCGGTGATTTATCATCTGCTGGATGTAGAAAGCTTGCAGTCTTATATTGCAGGCTTTTTGGCCAATATCTGCATCAATATCATCAGTGTACTGCTGGTGTTTATTGTAGTATGGCTGGCAGTGAAATTTGTGCTGAAGGCGCTGAATCTCATCAGCAAATTGCCTGTATTGAATTTCTTCAACCGGGTATGTGGTTTTTTGGTGGGTTTGCTGAAAGGATTGTGCGTAACATGGCTCATTTGTTTTGTGCTGACATTTTTCCAGTGCAATTCCGCCTTTGATTTTTTCTTTGACGCGTTAAATTTGACCCATGTGGCATTGCTTTATACGAAAACAACATATTGATGTATTTTATATTGACCATATTTGCTTGAAATGACGAGAAAAATGACGGTGTGAAAACCGTCATTTTTTTGTGGCAAGAAACGGGAAAAGCCGTTGCTTTTTTGAAATCCATATGTTAAAATGCCACATCTTTCGAAAGAAACCTAAATTGAAAGAGGAAAATCATGAAACAAACAACAGGAAAAGGGAAGCAATGGCTTATGCTGCCAGTGGTTCTGTTATTTTTGTGCGCATGTGGCACACAAAAACAGACGGTGGAAATGTCGTCAGAAGTCTATGAACTTCCGCAGAACTGCGAAGAACTTACAGTTACGGCGGATGTTGGCAGCGTTTTCATCCAGAAAGGAGAAAAAGCGGAGCTGAAAACAGAACATGTTGTTTCTCAGTGGCTGACAGTGACAGAGGAAAATGGCGTTGTGACTGTATCATACATACCGCCGGACGAAAAAGCGGTGGAGGGCATGGATACGGACAGTCATCATTTGACACTAACCTTACCGGAAGATTGGATGCCGGAAAAAGCGGCGCTGACAGCAGGGACAGGCCCTTTCTATATGGATGGGGCAGAAGCAAAAGATTTATTTCTGCATCAAGGTGCCGGGCAGATGATGCTGAAACATGTGACGGCAGAGAATCTGGAGCTGGAATGCGGCGGTGACTTGGCAGAAGGAGAACATTTGCAGGTGGCAAAGAATCTGACCATCCATGGCGGCATGGGAAATGTGGACTTTGCGGGCAGTCTGGGGGAGAAAATTTTACTGGACGGCGGCACAGGAAAGATTTCTCTGACTATGCCGGAAACAGCAGAGGATTATGATATTTCCGGTTCTTTTTTCACCAGAAATGTCACAGTAAACGGAAAAACATTGGAGCCGGAAGTTTCTGTGGAACAAAATGGCGGCGATTTGGACAGTTGGAAAATGGACTTTGACGAGGATTTTACGGTTCCCAAACAGAAAACAGAAGGGAAAAAGCAAATTCAAATAGATGGCGGCACAGGTGAGGTTGCACTGACCTTTGCCGGAAATACAGAAAAGGGGGCGACGGCATGATTCCAAGAGAGGTAATACTGGATTGTTGTTGTGTACTGATGGGAGCTAATGCAGGCACACTTCTGCGAAATAAAATTCCCGCAAAACTTCAGGAGCCGCTGATGGTGATATTCGGCATGTGCGCCATTGCCATCGGTATGGTTTCCGTGATAAAGCTGGAGTCTTTGCCAGCGGTGCTTTTGGCGCTGATTTTGGGAACTATTATAGGAGAACTGATTGATCTGGACAGAAGAATCAAAACGGGATTTTTGCATGGACTGCATCACTTGCATTTCAAAATTGAAGGGGATAAAGAAATTTATATGCGGTTTTATCTGGTGGTGGCAGTGACCCTCTGCGCCAGCGGAACAAATATTTTCGGTGCCTTCCAGGAAGGGGCAACGGGAGATATGACCATTTTGATGTCAAAGGCGGTTATGGATATTTTCGCGGCGGCCATATTTGCTATGGCATTGGGATTCGGCATGAATCTGATTGTACTGCCACAGTTTTTGATATTGTCCCTGTGTTTTTACGCGGAAAAATGGATGATGTCCTATCTTGATCCCGCTGCCATACAGAATTTTATTGCCGTAGGTGGCTTGATGACATTTATTTTGGGGCTGAATATTGCAAAAATCAAAGAGGTGCGGGCGGCGAATCTGCTGCCGGCATTGGTGATTGTGTTCCAGCGACGGCATTTTTTCATCTGTTAGGCGCGTAAAATGAAAAAGTTTTTGACGAAAAAGCCCTGTTTTTACAGGTTTTTTGTTGTTTTGCAAAAAAATCTTAAAAAATTGTAAAAAAGATGTTGACAAGAGATAGTTCCCATGATAATATACTTAGGCGGTCGCAAGAACGGCCGAAACAAAAAGAAAG